>NZ_JBVFZN010000003.1:0-557863 GCF_055685835.1 Phyllobacterium sp. RCAM01083 | reverse complement strand
TCGAAATATTTGCGCTATCTTATGGATACCTATCTTAACGAACCGGGGCTCAATGCGCGTGAACGCGAGTTGCTTGCCTTTGCCGCCTACAACGCCGGCCCGGGAAACCTGAAGAAGTTTAGGAAGAGGGCCGCAGACCTTGGTCTTAATCCGAATATCTGGTTTGGCAATGTGGAGAATTCGGCCGCGGACATCGTCGGCCGGGAAACGGTGCAATATGTCGGCAACATCTACAAATATTACATTGCCTACACGATGCTGGCAGAGCGGCTCCAGGAAAACGCAGATGCCGTGAGTTCAGGCAAAAAGGGTGGCTAGTCCATAACGTTTTTCAAAGCAGCAGCAGGCGTTTCACGATGGGCAGAAGTTCCTTGAAGGGAAGTTGCGTGAGCCCGACCAGAACGAACGGTAGCAGTGCTGCTGCGAAAACCGGGATGAGAGTCGATCGCGTCACCAGCATCGGTGATAGCTTCTTTGCCGCCTCGAACAATTTCCCGGGGGTCGGCAAATTCCTCATGCACGTCGGCATTGTCGTCGTCGGCAACGACGTTCTTGCCAAGGGTGCCGCGTTCCACCTGTCTTTGATAATTTGTGGCCACTGTGGATGCAGCAAGAAGCGTCCGCTTCTTCAGGTCAAGTATCTGCCGAACAAAACAAAGCAGCGGTATTCCGAAATATGCGGATAAGGCGATCAGCGACAGTGCCATGACGGCTCCAAGTGCTGAAGCCGTTATTGTGCTGTGCAAGATCTGGTGGGTGACGGCGGCAGATACGACGCTGCTGACTGCGACTGTGAACAGCATATAGGCATTGGGATAGCGGCCGACGAAGGCCAGACCGGCATGACCGTCCGGATGGGTTGCAACCAATCTTGTTTCCAGCCGCGACAAGGCCAGAAGCAAGAGTGACCAGATAACGTGCCGCCACACGCTGCGCGATAGAAGGAACCAGAAAAGCGTGTTGCTGACAATGACCGACCACCACGCTGCAGGGCTCAGCGACCTTTGGGCATTGGTAACCGTGACTGCCCAGGAGGACGCTGTCTGGTTCTGCGTGTTCGAAAGCAGGAGCAGCGATGCGGTGACGGCAAACAACAGACAGATGAGTTCAGCCCAGATCGAGTTTCGGCGCTCCAGCGCTTTCACCATCGCTGATCGGGCAGCGCCAAGCGCGTTTTCGGTGACAAGCTGCCCTGCGAAGAACTGCTTTACGCCGTCCCGGAGCTGATTCTCCACCTGAGTTTCGGCCAGAATGAGGAACCCGATCGCCAAGAAGGACCTTGCCCACACGCCGGGATCGAGGAGATAGGGCCGCAGCTCGAGAGGACCCAGAGCGGTTCCGGCCGCCACTGCGAGCAGAAGGGGCACACGCCACGCCGCGGCCACGAACATGATGGCGCGAACCGCGGAATTGAGATCACCCGTCCGCGCGATACCAGCATCCAGCTGCAGCTGATAGAACGGGCCGCCGTGAAAGATCAGGAATGGTGGGTCGTTCTCCCGTTCATGTGCCATGGGTTGGCTCAATAGCTCAGCTCGCGGGACTGCGCCTTGTCCTGCAGTGTTTCATGGAATTTATCCGATTTGACCGGAGCGCGTTTCTGGCCTTCCAGAATGTTGATCGGCGTGCTGACGGTTGTCGCCGCGACCTTGCCGACGACATTGACACCTCCAGCTATCACCGCCGTTACACCTTGACCGAGTGATACGTTGGAATCGGTGAGGGTCTGGCCGGTTACCAGGCGCTGGCCGATCAACTGCACGATCTGCGGGCTCTCTGCGAATTTGCCATGGTTGAGGCTGTCTCCGCCTTTGACCTTGGTCAGGTCGATGACCGTAATTCCGGCTTGTTCGAGTTTGCTGCGGTAGGGCTCGTCGGCGGGATTGATGGCCCCGAGCCGTTGCACATCACCCGAGATGAAGCGGGAGGCTGCGAGCGCACGGTCGTCCTGGGAGACGAATATCGTGAATTTGGGTCGCTTTTCACCCATTTCCGTCCATTGGCGCGCGAAGACATCGACATCGATATCCGGTGAAGCCAGGATCACGTTGTCGATCTTTGAGGCAACGCGGCCGTCACGGATAGCCATCTGTCGCAAGGACTCCATGGCCAGCCATGTTCCCATCGAATGAGCCATGACGGTGATGTCTTTGACGTTCGGATCATTGGCAAGCGTGCGCAATGTTTGCTCGAAAGCCACTCTCGAATAATTGGTGCTTTCCTTGTCGTAATTGTAATCGAAGAGACTGGCCCTGGACGGCCAGGTGAAGAGGATCGGTGTCACCTTGGCGCCCGAGTCATGGATGATCTGGGCAAAACGAAAGACCGAATCCTCATAGCGGTTGTTGAATCCATGCACGAAGACCAGCGCGTGCCCGCCGACGACATGCGCCCGGAACCATGTTCGGGCCTGATCGACGGATTTGAGCTGCTGGACACGCGTAACGGCAAAATCCGTATCGGGATTGGGCGGCAGTTTCTTGGGCCATTGAACCGTGCCAGCCTTGCGTTTGCTGTCCGATGGGATCGAAACCGAGATATCCGTCAGATAGGGATGCGGGCTGCGTTCTCCCGTGAACAGTGTGGCTGGATCGTCGGATGGGACCCGGCTCGTCACGACAAGCATGTCCACATTCGAACCTCCGGTTTTGTTGGAAATCGCGACAGGGGACATGACCCCCTTGGGATGGCCGGCACATCCCCCCAATACGACCACGCAGGCCAGCAGAATCGGCAGAGGAGATGACAATCGCATCAGGCCAGTTGCGGCGCGCTGTCCTATTGGGCGCACGTCGTTCGGCAACTTGTTTCGCCTGGAAGACGCATGGTCGGATAGAGCATTTGGCATCGGTTGTTTCCTCGAGAACCTGTGGCGCACCCGGAAGGGCATGCCTGAATTCATGCTTCAATGAGCCGGTTTCGTATCGCAAAGCGGACAAGCGCAGCCGTGGACTTGGCATCCAGTTTACGCATGGCAGCGGAGCGGTGGCTTTCAACAGTCTTTTCGCTCAGTCCGAGGACCGCTGCCGTCTCCTTGTTGCTGTGTCCTTCGGCAATAAGTTTGACGACTGCCGTTTCCCGCGATGTCAGGATGCTGGGCGATGCATCAGATTTTGCGAGGTAAGAGGATACGAGTATGTCCGAGACCGCCTTGGTGAAGAACGGTTGACGATGTTCCAGCGCCTCCACAGCCTGGATCAGATGGTGGGTTGCATCCGACTTCAGCAAATATCCCCGAACGCCCGCTTCAAGAATGTTGCGAAGCAAAGCTTCATTGTCGTGCTGGGTAAAGATAAGGATTTCGGTTTTAGGGTTGTGGAGGCGGATCTGACGGGCAGCTTCGACGCCATTGATATACGGCAAAGCATAATCCAGGATGGCAATTTCGGGGTCGGTAAGACGAGCCTGCTCAACCGCATCGCGCCCGTTCTCAGCCTCGGCAACGATTTCCCAGCGTTCCCGCGTAGAGAGAATGGCTCTGACGCCTTGCCGAACGATCTCATGGTCGTCCGCGATGAGAATCCGTGTCATATTCACTCCCCGGTTGACGTCTGGTCCGCAAGCTCAGTTCGCCGATCTGAAACAAGCTTGCGGATTACCTCAGCCCTACATCGGAAACTGAAATTCGGCAAAAATTAACAGTTACGTACTTACGCCGACAGAGCCGTTGAACGCTAATGCTCCCCAATAACCAATGGGAGCGCTGCGCACAATGCAACGGTCAATCACACGGAACCGCACTGTCGCACCATCGTTGCACAGGTGTGCCGATTCGTGTCGCGAGGTTGCCGTCGCCGATCGTTATCAACGCCTGGACTCCGAACACAATTCATTGAGGAGAAGCAAGTATGTCACTATATCCAAAGGCGATGGCCATCGCAGCTTCGGCGATTTTGCTGTTCTGCGGCAGCATCACGCCCGTATGGTCTCAGGCACAAACGGCTGCGGCCCCGCCTGCCACCGCGGTCGCTGAAGCACCCAAGCTGCTTTCGAACACCGAACTGCAAACGCTTGTCGCACGCATTGCGCTTTATCCGGATGACCTGGTGGCTCTGGTGCTGTCCGCTGCGCTTAATCCGCTGCAAATCGTGCAGGCCGAGCGCTTCCTCGAAGAAGCCAAGTCCAAGCCGGATCAAAAGCCGGATAAGTCTTGGGATGGCAGCATCGTCTCGCTGCTCAATTATCCGACCGTTGTCAAAATGATGAATGACGACCTGAACTGGACCCAGCAACTCGGCACTGCCGTGGTTGACCAGCAGAAGGATGTCCTCGTTGCCGTACAGCAGCTGAGGGACAAGGCCGTTTCCCAAGGGGTGATCAAGTCCAATGACAAGATCATCGTGGAAAAGCAAAAGAGCAACGTTGTCATCCGTCCTGTCAAAAAGGAGGTGACCTACGTTCCGGAATACGATCCGATTATCCTGACGAGCCCGACTTACGTCGCAGCGGCGCCGATCGTCTACGGGAGTCCGTATCCGTCCTATTACTACCCATATGCGCCTTACTGGGCAGGTTTCGTTACCGGTGTTGCCTTTGGCGCTGCCGTGGACTGGAACAACTGGCATTCGTGGGGAGGGAATGACGTCAATGTGAATGTCAACAATTTCAACCGTAATGATTTCCACTTTGACAAGAACAATATCAGCAACCTCAATTTTGACAGCGGCAAATTCAATTTCGACCGGAATTCCATCACCAACAATATCCGTCAGAACAACGGAAACCGCCTCGATGTGAAGGGCGGCGACCGCATCGGAAATACGTCGGGTTTCGCCGGCGCCGGCTCGAGAGTTGGCAGTGCGGACGTTCGCCGCGACGTGCAGAGCGGCTTGAAGGAACGGGTTGGCGGGAACGTTGCAAATGACCGTGCGAACCGGGCGGCCACGCGGCCTGCCAACAACAATGCTGTCCGTCCCAACCCGGCCAAAGGCAATATTGCCGGCAACACCCGGCCCAGGCAAACAATGGCGGCTCGTGCCGACCATCGCCCAAGACAGCCAAGTGCATTCGGCAATTATGCTCCGGGCCATGAAGTCAGGCAATTCTCCCAGCGTGGCAATTTCAGCCGTAACTTCGGTGGCGGCGACAGGCTTGGCGCGGGTGGTGGAGGCGTGAGGCATGGATTTGGCGGCGGCGGTCGTTTCCATCGCCGTTGACCATGAAGAACCACCGCAGTTTCCTTTGAAGGATTTTGAAAAATGTCCAGACACGTTCTGAAAGCACTTTTTGCATCAACGCTCATCTCAATGGCTGTACCGTCGTTCGCAGCCGAACCGTCATTGCAACGCTTCGTTGGCGCTGAACCCTTGACCTTCAAGGACGCCGGCGAAGCGGTGGATGCCCTCAAGAAGGATCTTGAAACAAAGGATGTCGGCGCACTGGCAAAATTGCTGGGTCTTAACCCGGAAGAGGCAAAGAAATCGGACGATTTCGACGCGCGCCTGACTGAACTTCAACAGGCATCCAAGGAACAAACCGCAATGGAGGACCGCGAGGACGGCGGCAAGGAAGTGGTCCTGGGAAATCTCGCCTGGCCATTCCCGTTTCCCCTGGTGAAGCACGACAGCGGCTGGCGGTTCGATACGCTTGCGGGCCTTGAGGAGGTCCTGGCGCGTCGTATCGGCGAGAACGAACTTGAGGCAATCGACATATGCCGCAATGAAATCCTCGCGCAGGCGGCCTATGCACAAGTGGACCACGAGGGCGATGGCGTGCTTGAGTTCGCTCAGAAAATCATAAGCGACGAAGGCAAGCAAAACGGGCTCTACTGGAAATCGGCTGGAGGTGAGGAGAGCCCTGCCGGCAATCTGGGAGATGCCGCCAAAATCGAAGCCAGTGCCGGCTCGGACCACGGTTATTTCGGTTATCGATTCCGAATCCTCACGTCGCAAGGCAGCAATATTGCCGGCGGGAAGTATAATTTCGTTATCAACGGCCACATGATTGCGGGACATGCCATGATTGCTTCACCGGCAGTCTATGGCGAGACCGGGATCATGACCTTTGTCGTCAGTCACCACGGGACCGTTTATCAAAAGGACCTTGGTCCGGACACCGCGAAGATCGTCAAAACAATAACCTCGTTCAATCCTGACAAAACGTGGGAGCCTGTTGAGGACTGATCGTGGGTCCGCGGGATATCCAGGGCAGACATTGACTGTCGGAAGGCAACACACAATCAGAGCCGGGTGGAGCGAGCATGGCTTCATCCGGCTCTGATTGTGTGTAGCCTTCCGACGACAAACCGTTCGCCTGAGAAGCGAAGACTTAACAGGAATGGTGGAATCCGGAAACGTCGGCTCTTAAGATCCTTACATGCTGCACTTGTGATAGGTGACATACATATTGTCGCCAAACGGATCGAAGCGCTGAAATTCTTCGGGGCCGACGATTTTAAAAGTAGCCGTGACATCGCTCTGGATCATTGAATCGGTGCATGAAAGCCGTGCGGACAAACGGTCTTTCTGTTTGCGCACGCTTTGTGTGGTGCATATCGCCATCGGCCCGGATACCTTGCTTCCGACGATCAGCAAGCCGGTTGTCGTTGAGGCGCCGCGGTCCTTGAACTCAATCTTTTTGCCGACTTTCTTGAACGTATCAGCGCAGTCGGTACCGTTCATGGTCCACGCACCTTGCAATTCCTTCATCGAAGCCGCGATGACGCCGGATGTTAAACCAAGGCCTATCAGTCCGCTCAAGAGAAGGATTTTACCGGTTTTGCCTGACATCGAAGTTCTCCATGTTCATTTCGTCTGAAGACTAGGACAACGGCAATCCAACGAAAACACGGTCCGCTCGAATATACAGATTCGATACGGTAAATGTGCCGATGGCCGATGGCGATAAGCCGACCTCAAGCGATCATCGGATCAATTTCATCTTCGTGTCGTCCATGCGAACCAGACAGCGACAACGGCAAGGACAATTGCCAGGAAGCGGCGGATGAAACGCTCGCGGGATGGCTCGTTCAGGACCGTTCCCAGCGAGCCTGCGAGTATCACGATGGCGCAGTGAATTGCCGTTGCGACCAAGAGGTAAATGGTTGTGAGCACCAAGGTTTGGCTGAGCGTGGGGGCGACGTCGTCGAGGAAGGTTGGTAAGACGGCAATGTAAAAGACCGCCGCCTTCGGGTTGAGGAGGTTGGTCATGAGGCCGCGCGCAAAATGTTTGCTTGCGGGTTCTGCCACGGGACCAACCTCAGTTGAGCTGTCCCGCCAAGCGTCGACGGCGAGATAAAGCAGGAAAACAATACCTGCCCAACGCAGGGCCGCGTAGAGGCCGGGAGATTGCGTTACTATTTCCGCCAGACCCAATGATGCCGCAAGTCCCACCACGGCAAGACCGAGCGTAATTCCAGCCACGGTGGCAAATCCTGATCGGCGACCATCGCTCGCGGCGATAACAGCCAGGTATGCCATATTCGGCCCTGGCGTCAGCTCGATGATCAGCGACGTTGCGGCGAACGAAAATAATGTGCTTACGGGCAGTTCGTACAATGCCAGGCCGCTCATCATGTGTTGCCATGGCTCGCGTTTTGGGATTGCAATCCGCTGCGCTTCTCGAGCAATTTGCGCCAGAGGCCGCCCTCGAATGCGGAGCTGATCTCTCGTGATGCGAGATAGGGGATCAGGACAAGCAGCATGATGAAGCTGGTGGCGAATATCTGGGGTGCCTTGCCAAGAAGGTCGGAAAGCGATGCGGCGGCTGTCCTTCCATGGATGAGCCCCACCACAACCTCCTCAAGTATCGAGAGTGCGATCAGCAGCGCCAGATAGAGCAGGGCCTTGGAGGCAATGACATTGATGATCCGGCGATCGCTGTAACGATCGCCCAGATGGACGGCGTGCCCCAGCAGGATGAACTTGGCCAACAGCAAGGCCTTGAGGGCAGGGAGCCCGAAGGGCCAGAACCCATCACCGGAACTGCCGACAATCGTGATCTTGTAGAGGATGATGGCACTCAGGCAAACGTAGAGATAAACCGCAAGAACGGCGAATTGCAGCAAGTCGCTCTTCAGTCGGGTGATAATCAAACTGGCGCTGATTGGCATGGTGGCCTCCTGATCGAAACCGGTTACCGTCGGATTGGCATTTGTCGGCTCCCGACATCGCAGTTGCCTCATTTCAGATGGTACGCAACCAAGGCCGAAAGGGAAGTACGATACGGTAAATCAAGTGATGGATAGGCCTTTAACAAGCGTCCCAGAAATTGGAAATTATCTAATGATTCCGGTGCATTTTTGTCCTGGGCTCGAGATGGAAGTCAGCTCCATGGTGTGCCTTGAAACGCATTCATCGGCAGCTTGAGATAGCGTATGCCGTTCTCTTCCAACTCTGGAAGCCGGCTGCCGTTGATGTTGACCTGCAAGGCGTGCAGGATGAGTTTTGGCATTGGCAGCGTCCGGTCTCGGTTCTCGCGCATCAAGACAAAGTCCTCTTTGTTTGGTGAGCCTTTGAGATGGATATTCTCAGCTTTCTGACGGTCGACCGTGCTTTCCCATAGGGGTTCCCGTCCACCGGGCTGATAGTCATGTCCGACAAATATGCGCGTGTCTCCGGGCAGGGCGAGGATTTTCTGGATGCTCGCCCATAGCGTGCTGGCGCTTCCGCCTGGAAAGTCCGCACGGGCTGTACCGCTGTCGGGCATGAAAATCGTATCGTGCACAAACGCCGCGTCGCCGATCGAATAGGTTATCGATGCAAGCGTGTGGCCCGGCGAGAACATGACGCCGGCTGCGATGCTGCCGATGGAGAAGGTGTCGCCGTCAACGAACAGCCGGTCCCACTGACTTCCATCGATGCGCAAATCCGGCCAATTGTAGATCTGCGACCAGATCTTCTGGACATCGACAATTCTTGCGCCAATGGCGATTGGCGCACCCGTGATCCCTTTGAGATAGGCTGCGGCCGACATGTGGTCGGCATGCGGATGGGTATCGAGAATCCACTGAACATGCAGATCTTGCGCACGGACAAAGTCGAGCAGCAGATCGGCATTGTATGTGGCTGTCGTGCCCGACTTCTCATCGAAGTCGAGGACCGGATCGATGATGGCGCAAGCCCTGGTCTTCGGATCGCTGACCACGTACTGAATCGAAAATGTGCGCGGGTCAAAGAAGGCGGTAACGTCGGGCCTATGCATGGACAGCGTCCTTAAAGTCCGAAACACGCGGCGAGAAAATCGCGTGTGCCGGATCGAATGTGTAGAGCGCTTCAAATGAAGGAGCATCGCGCGCCAACTGAGCGACAGATTGCAGGATGAAGGAGACTTTTTCATCTGATAAAAGAACGCTCAGATTGAGTCTGGTAAATCCGGGCTTCTCGATCTCGTTGCCAGCGAGGATCGCCAGCCGCATCCGTTGCGAGGCGTCGGCATCGATCGACAGCAACCGGTGCACATAGGGCCCCGCGCAGGCGCAACCTCCCCGGGCCTGGATGCCGAACCGATCGCTCAGCAGCCGCGTGATCAATTGCTGGTGGACATACCCGCCTTTAGCGTTTCTGATTCGGAACGAGAATATCGGAAGCCGTGGTAAGAGGCAGGAGCCGAGCAGTTCGATCTCTGGAACGTTCTGCCATGCCGCAAATGCCTTGTGCGTCAGTTCATCGTTGCGCCGCTTGATGTCATCCAATCCGATCGCCTGTTTGACCAGAAAAGCAAGTGCCGCTCGAATGTCACCGATGACGTTGGGCGTGCCCGCTTCCTCGCGCGCTTCAAGGCTGTCGCTGTAATCATGGCCCGTTGGCGAAACGAATTTCACAGTGCCGCCACCTGGCCAAGAGGGCTTGCTTGCGGTAACGGCATCGTGACGAACAATCAGGATACCTGTTGCTCCCGGCCCGCCAATAAATTTATGCAGCGATATGACAATCGCGTCTATCTCGACGTCCGTTTCGGGGCGCATTGAGATTGGCAGGTAAGGTCCGGCACCGGCATAGTCCCAGACGATCTTTGCGCCTGCCGATTTGGCGATCTTCGTGATTGCCGCGACATCGGTCATGATCCCTGTCACGTTGGACGCGGCCGAAAAAGAGCAGACTTTCAGATCTGCGGTGGCGCTCTCCAGCGCTTCTGTCAGAAGCACGGGATCCGGGCCGCCGTTGACACCTTCGGCGATTTCTATGATCTGCGCGCCGCTTTCTCGCCAGGGCAGAATATTCGAGTGATGCTCATAAGGTCCGATGATCACGCAAACCCGCTGGCCCGACGCAACAGCCTTGGAGACACCAAGCAGATTAACAAGCCGATTGATGCCCGCAGTTGCTCCGGACCCTGCAAAGATGACTGCGTGGTTGTGGTCCGCGTCGCAGCATTCCGCGATCACTGCGCGCGCAGCCCGGCGCAGGCGTGTCATCATGCCTCCGCAGTAGGAGGCCTCGGTATGGCTGTTTGCATAATAGGGCAACACGTCTTCGAGGATAAAATGCTCGACCTGTTTGAGCGCCCGTCCGGAAGCGACGTAATCGGCATAGACGAGATCTTTCAAGCCGAACGGCCCGTCGACTTTGGCCTGCGAACCAATGAGACCCTCGCGTAGCATGACGACGGGATCGGCCACATCGAGGCTGCTTCGGAATTTGGCGAGAACTGCCATTGGAACTGCTGATTGGCGGGTATTGGCTGGCTCTTGCACTGGCGGTCTCCAGATAGGATTTGACAGAGATTATATTCCCCCTCACTCTTCAAATCCTCACCGATTTTTTGACAACTTGGAGCTAGTACGGGTAAAATGATCGATAAATCCGAGAAAATTGATGATTTTGATCTGAAAATTCTGACCTGCCTTCAACGAAACGCGGTCGCATCGCAACGTGATTTGGCCGACCAGGTGGGGCTATCGCAAAATGCATGTTGGCGGAGACTCCAACGGCTTCACGCCATCGGCATGGTGCGAGGCGCACACGCTGACATCAATCTGGAGGTGCTTGGTTTCGATCTGATCGTGATTGTCATGATCCGCACGCGCCACCACTCCAAGGAATGGTCTGATGATTTTCGCAAACACGTCGACCAGTTGCCAGAGGTTATCGATTTTTACCGAATTGGCGGGGATTGGGACTATTTGATCAAGGTCGCAACCCGTGGGATGTCAGGCTATGACGCTTTTTATCAAAAACTTATTACAAACTTCGATCTGGCAACCGTAACGGGCTATTTTTCGATGGAAGCCATTATCAACAATCGAGCGGTTGATCTAACTCGTGTCCGCCAAAGCGACAAGGGTCGTTTAATTCCGTAAAGCGTCCCGTGAGCCATACATCGGATAATCTGGAAAAACCGCCCCGCGAAGCACTTTCGTTCAAGGCCCATCAGCTTGAAGCCGGGAAAAACGGGCGCGGAAGCATAGGTCCCTCTGTCACAGCCAATCGAGACCGAGATCGGATCTACACCGGGTTCCGAGGGGACGGAAATAACTCCTCGGTCAAACCAAGGACACGATAAACGAACAACCCCAGCCATTCATGCATCGCAAGATCAGATGCGGCAAGACCTGTGGCAATGGTCGAAACGGGTCTGAGCCAATCTGCGCTCCCGCGGGTGCGATAATCCACGGGATAGGGAGTTATGTTCATACCGGCAGCACGAAAACACGCAACGGCCCGTGGCATGTGGCTCGCCGAAGTCACCAGCAGCCACTGTTCCCCTGGCTTGGCTTGAAACGCTGCGGCGGTTTCCGATCCGTTTTCGCACGTGTTGCGCGAAAGCTCCTCAATGCTGATGCGGGTTTCAGGTAGACCGATAGAGACAAGCACATCTTTGGCAATCTGCGATTCCGTCGGGGAGCTGTCGTGTACAAGATGATTGGCACCGCCGGACAGCAATACACGCGCATCAGGATGAAGCCGGGCGAGTTCAGCCGTTGCCGTCAGCCTTTCGGCTGCCTCGTTCAAAGCGGGGCTATGACGTCCGGCTGTTATGTGCGTGTCGACGGCGCCTCCGAGCATGATGATGCCGGCAACTGGCCCTGTAATGCTGGGTTGTGGAAAGCGGTTCTCAAGAAGCAGTAGGGCTGCTGGTCCTGCAGGAGACCAGCCAAGGATTGCAAGTAGCGCAACTGACATCACGAGAAATGACAGACCTGTCCTGCGAAACCCTAGGATCAGGGCGAACATGCCCAAAATACCGAGAAGCCCGATGATATTGGACGGCAGGACCACGTAGCCCGCCACTTTGGAGATCAGGAAGAACATTTAAGGCCCCGGTGTTCACGGCATGATTGCTTGTGTGCGTGATGTGTGCAGCATCATGCGCTTATTGTCCAATGGAACGAAGGTGATCGATACGGAGCAAGAGGAAGCCATATTGGGCAACGAGAAATCCAATTTCAAATCTCATTGTTTCCTGACACCAGGATGTCAGCAGTGGGCCTATATTGTTTCTGTTCAATCAAAGGCGGATCGATGAGTGCGGCGGGATATCGACTGGGACTGGTGTTTGTTACAGGCTCTGCGGTGGCTTGGAGCACGGCAGGATTTTTCACACGGCTTATTCCGCTGGATAGCTGGACGATGCTGGCATGGCGCGGCATCTTCGGTGCGATTGCAATTGCATTGGTGATTTTCGCTTTGGAAGGTCGAAAGAGTTGGCTGGCGTTTCGAACGATGGGTTTGCCGGGATGGATGTTCGCGGCCGTATCCGCGATCGGAATGATCTTTTTCATCACATCGCTCAGGCACACGACCGTCGCCCATGGTGCGGTCATTTACGCCACGGTTCCGTTCGTTGCCGCGGGTTTGAGTTGGCTCGTTCTGAATGAGCAACCCACACGCAGCGCCATCATTGCAAGTTTGTTTGCCCTTGCCGGTGTGGCGCTGATGATGGGGCTGGGCATGGAAGGCGGACTGTTGGGCGACGTCCTGGCATTTGGACTTACCGTCTGTATGGCCATCATGATGGTTATCGCGCGGCGTTATCAGAATATCCCGATCATGCCGGCCGCCTGTCTGTCGGCTTTGCTCAGTGGTTTGGTGTGTTGGCCGCTCGGTGATCCGCTTGCCATTACCAGTCATGAGCTTTTGATCCTGGCTCTGTTTGGTGTTGTTAATTCAGCCGTTGGTCTTGCGCTGTTCACACTGGGTGCCCGGCATCTTCCGGCAATCGAGACGGCCTTGATTGGATCGTTGGACGCTCCGCTGGCGCCTCTCTGGGTTTGGCTCGCATTCAACGAAACACCCGGTGCAAGCACGATCATTGGCGCGCTGATTGTCTTTACTGCGGTGTGTGTGCACCTGATTGCCGGAACACTCAGACGAAAACCGCAACTTGAACCTGCCATATTCTGAAATCTCGAACTACTGTTGCTGCCAAGCGGATGGGAATTGGGGGTACGACGGGGGCCGTTGCAGATACAAAAAGTCAAAGCGATGGGAAATCCAATCCAAATGCCGAATTCTGATCTTTCCATTCTTCTGGACCTCGACGGCACACTGATCGACTCGCAACCCGGCATTGTGTCCAGCTGTCGTGCCGCCCTGCGTGCGCTCGGACACGAGCCGCCCGAGGTTATGGATATTGAAGCGTTGATCGGACCTCCGATCGAGGAGGTGATGCGATATCTGCTCGAACCCTACGGCGACGATCGCATCTCTGACGCAGTCGATGCCTACCGTAGCGACTACAGCGCTCGGGGACTTCTGATGAGCACGCTTTATGATGGGATTCCCTCCGCACTGAATTCCCTTCGCATTGCGGGAATGAACCTGTTTCTGGCGACATCAAAGCGCGTCTTCTTTGCTCGAAGGATTCTGGAAAATCTTGAACAGAACCGCTTGTTCGCCGGAATTTACGGTTCAGAACCCGGTGTTGTGACAGATCACAAGCCGGAGTTGATCGCGCATATTCTGGCAGAGAACCAGCTGAATCCGAACAGATGCGTGATGGTGGGCGATCGTAAATTCGATGTGTCCGGGGCGCATGCGAACAATATGAAAGCGATTGGCGTAACCTGGGGGTACGGTAGCCGGGAGGAACTCGACTTGGCAGGAGCCGATACGCTGATCAACGGCCCTGCAGAGCTCAAGAATGCGATCCTGAACTTGCTGCGAGCAACGGCCGCCTGAAAACCCTTCAACAACGTGGCGTTTCCTTCCATCAGCGGTCGGTGGGTGCGATAGCACTCTTCGCAATGTCAATTTGGGATTCGCGAAGTCGGAATTCTCTACGATGATATTGGCGGACGACCTTACATCGGTCCTTTTTCCGCAAATCTCAAAAGCGCCCGGATATTGCTCTTCAAATACAATTCTCGCCTTACCGAACCGTATGGTAGCGGTCAAGCGGTCGTAAAGTTGGATGTTTATGGTTTTCGATGGCGCATGGTGGCGCGCACGAAGGAATGACCATGAACAAATATCTCGAAAAACACCCTGCGGTCACGATCGCCTTGGTGCTCGGAGCTGCTGTCACATCATCTTGTTTAACATTGCCGGCAGCGCATTCGGCATCAATGCCTCAGGTTGAGGATTCTGCGACGGAAAAGAATCCACCCGGAGACATCCCCGATACCCAAGTCTTTATCGAGTATCGCTCCGCTCTTGGCTTTTCTTTGAAGGTTCCCGAAGGATGGGCAAGGAAGGACGGACCGGACGGCGTCAGCTTTACTGACAAATTGGACGGTGTGGTGGTTATGGTTTCCGCCGCCGCTTCGCCGCCCTCGGTAGAATCCGTAAAGCGAGACTATGTTCCCAAAATGGAGGCCGCTGGAAAAGCGGTCAAGGTCGCTGGCGTTCGCGCCGTAAAGGTATCTGGTGGCAATGCCATCCTGATTTCATACACTTCAGATTCCGAGCCAAACGCGGTCACGAACAAACAGGTTCGGCTTGAGAACAGACGCTACCTTTACTTCAGGAATGGAAAACTTGCCGAGCTCGATCTGTATGCACCATTTGGAGCGGACAATGCAGATCAATGGCGCATGATGTCCCAATCGTTTCGCTGGCAATGATATGCCGCTCATCGAAGCCCATGAATTGTACCGATTTTACCATAACGGGGATGATGAAACGGCGGCACTGCGTGGCGTCAGCCTTCAGGTTGGGCATGGCGAGATTGTAGCGATTACCGGACCGTCGGGCAGCGGTAAATCGACCTTGCTGTCATGTCTGACAGGCCTTGAAGAACCGGACGGCGGTTACGTCATCATCGCCGGTGAGAGGATCACGCGGCGCTCCGAAGCATTTCGAGCATCCATAAGGGCGACGCGTTTGGGCATTTTGCAACAGGTGCCGAACCTTCTTGCGCACCTCACCGTGACCGAAAACATCGAACTTCAGATGCACCTGGCCGGCATGGCAAACATGAACAGCATCGAAATGCTGCTTTCGACAGTCGATCTGCGGCATCGTGCCTATGGTTATCCGAATGAGCTGTCCGGGGGGGAGGCGGCTCGCGCAGGGTTGGCTGTAGCGCTTGCGGCAGACCCCGTGCTGCTTGTCGCCGACGAGCCCACAGCTGAAGTTGACAGAAAAACTGAATCGCACCTGATCGAGCATTTCAAAAAACGGCGACAGGCCGGCAAGTCGACGCTCGTTGCGACCCATAGCGATGCGATGTCCGGTATCGCGGATCGTGTTCTCAGATTGAGGGACGGGAAGGTGGTCCATGACTGAATGTCTGGTCGATGCAAAAGATGTTGCAAGGGACTTTCCGGACGGAACATCCGGCGTGAGCACGGTCCTGCAGCCGTCATCGTGCCGGATCATATCCGGGGATCGGATTGCGCTTACCGGCCCCTCCGGAAGTGGCAAGTCTACGCTTCTCTATCTGCTGGGCGGCCTTGACCGGCCCACCCGAGGGATTGTGGTCTGGCCGGCGCTCGGTGCCGGAGATACCCTGCGGCCTGAGAAAATTACCTATGTTTTTCAATCACAAAGTTTGTTTCCCGCTCTGACGGTTCTTGAGAATGTAGCCTTACCGCTGATCGTTTCAGGCGGGAATGGCCTGCCTGATCAACGCGCGATGGCCTTGCTCACTGAATTCCAGCTCGATGGGCTGGCGGGGAAGCTTCCGGAAGAGTTGTCGGGCGGGCAGGCCCAGCGTGTCGCTTTGGCAAGAGCTCTTGTAACGCAACCGCGATTGATCCTTGCGGACGAGCCGACCGGCCAGCTTGACGTGGCAACGGCAAGGACATTGATCGATGTGCTTCTCAGACAGATAGACGGCACGTCAACTGCGCTCGTTATCGCGACGCACGATCTGAGGGTCGCCGAGCGCATGGAGAAACAATGGTCGATGCGACACGGCACGCTGACCACCGACAATCCGTCTCTTGCCGAATTGGTGCCGTGAAATGATGGGTCTTTGGGTATACGGTCTTGTCACGCGCCGCCCCCTGCAGCTTTTGGGAACCGCTGCAGGCATTGCAGGGACAGTCGGCTTGATCGCTTGTCTCGGCCTTTTTCTTTCTTCCAGCGCCCAAACGATGACCAGGAGAGCGATTGCAGGCGTTCCGATTGACTGGCAGGTCGAAGTTCTGGCTACAGCCGATAAGGCAGAGATAAAGAAAGCGATTGCTGAATCCGCAAGGGTTGCCGCTATGGGGGAGGCGCATTTTGCAGGCGTGACCGGCCTGGAAGCCACGACTGACGGAACCACCCAAACCACCGGGCCGGGAAAGGTGCTCGCATTTGACGCCGCCTATCTCCAAAGCTTCCCTGCCGAAATCCGCTCATTGTCAGCGCCAAATGGCGGTACGATGATAACCCAGCAGACAGCATCAAATCTCCACGTTAGGCCAGGTGATGTTGTTACGATCCATCGCATCGGTTTGTCGCCCGCGACGCTAAAAATCGACCGCATTGTCGATTTGCCTGACGCGGATTCACTTTTCCAATCGATAGGTTTGCCACCCCAATCGGCCCCACAGGCGCCTCCCGACAATGTCTTGATACTTCCCTTGAATATTTGGAAAGATATTTTCGGACAACAGGAAGAAGCTTCTCCCGGTAGCATCAAGTTGCAGTTCCATGCGAAGCTTTCGCACGCAGAATTACCTGCAAACCCTGATGCCGCCTATGCTTACGTCACTGGTGCCGGCCGTCATCTTGAAGCCCGGGTTGCAGGTTCGGCGTTGCTTGCCAACAATCTTGGAGCACGGCTGGATGCGGTGCGAGGCGATGCCCTCTATGCCCGCGTTTTGTTTCTGTTTCTTGGAGTGCCGGGAATACTGCTTTCAATGATGCTGACTTTTGCCATTACCGCTTCAGGTGCCGGTCGCAGAAAACGTGAACAAGCTCAAATGCGCGTTCGCGGTGCATCAATGCGTCAAATCCTCTGGTTGACGGCGATGGAGGCGTTTGTTGTTGGTCCATTGGGTGTCATCGGCGGAGTGATCCTGGCATTCCTATTGACCAGAACGTTCTTGGGAAATGTGCCGCTGAGCTTATCGCACGTGTTTCTGTTCGTGGCTCTGGCGGCTTTTGGCATGCTGCTATCCCTGGCAGCGGTCATTCTTCCCGCCTGGAATGCGGCCCGGCTTCGAACCGTTCAGCTTGCCCGAAAAGCAGTCGAACCCGCTGCGATGCCGCTTTGGCAGCAATTCTATGCAGACGTCGTGCTGATCTTGTCGGCAGCAGCTATTTTCTGGCATTCGGCGGCACATGGCTACCAGGTCGTTCTGGCAACGGAAGGCGTTGCAGCGACCGCCGTCGATTATACGGCATTCGCCGCTCCGATCCTGTTTTGGCTTGGATCTGCGCTTTTCTGTGTTCGCATCTGCGGCTTCATCATTCGTGGAAATGGTGCAATATTGCGCGCGATGGTCATGCCTGTGAGTGGGTCGATGACGAAGGTTGTATCGTCCTCGCTTTCACGACAAGCCGGGCGATTGACGCTCGCAATTGCCATGGTCGCAATGGCGGTGTCGTTTGCAACCTCCACGGCGGTTTTCAATCGCACCTTCAACGAGCAGGCCCATGTGGATGCCGAACTGACGAACGGCTCTGACGTCACGGTTTTTGGCACGACATTGCAACCTGCGGGGAGCCAATTGGCGCAATTGGAATCCATTCCAGGCGTCACGGTAGCGCGTCCCATGCAGCATCGCTTCGCCTATGTCGGCATGGATTTGCAGGATTTATATGGAATCGATCCCGCACGCATTCAGGCTGCAACGAAACTGTCCGACGCCTTTTTCTCTACGGGAACTGCCGCCGACAATCTGGCCAGTCTCCTGAAAACGCCAGACGGGGTTCTCGTGTCAGAGGAAACGGTAAGGGACTTTCAGCTCAAAACGGGTGACACGATAAACCTGCGCCTGCAAAACGCGGCCGACCATCAATATCATGCCTACCCGTTTAAATTCATCGGCGTGGTAAGGGAGTTTCCCACTGCGCCGAAAGATTCGTTTTTGGTCGTAAACATGGACTATGTTTCAAAAATTACCGGCAACGCGACCGCCGAATATGTGCTGCTGCGTACAAGTATCGATCCGGCAGCTGTCGCGCGCGCGGCCAGCGTATCACTAGGCTCGTTCCCATCGTTGAAAATCGTGGATATTGGCTCGGTCAGCCGTTTGATTGGCTCCAGCCTTACCGCCGTCGACCTTCGCGGCTTGACCTCGATTGAACTGGTGTTCGCGCTCATCATGGCGATTGTCTCGGCTGGGCTCATGCTTGCCCTCGGTTTTATTGACCGAAGTCGCGACTATGCCATTCTCAACGCAATCGGGGTCAAGCCAGCCCAACTCGCGGCATTCCTGTGGAGCGAGGCCGCCATCATTCTGCTTGGAGGTTTGGCATTCGGTCTTGTTACGGGCGTGATAACGGCTGGTATTCTCATCAGGATGCTGACGGGTGTTTTTGATCCGCCACCGGAAACCATGTCGGTGCCGTGGCTTTACCTGCTCGCCGTCGGTGCCACGACAATCGCCTCGGTCATTCTCGCTGTTGCGTTTACCGAACGCCGCCGCAGACTGGCGTCCCAGGCATTCTGGCGACAAATATAAGCTGTCTGTACACAGTTTCGGATGAGGTTGAGCTTCCTGCGCAGGATGAGAACAAGCCCAACTCGGGACCTCAATCGCAATTAATAATACACACTGTCTTCAATGGGCTGGACCAGTAAGGCTTGCCCGCATTGAAAGTAAATCCGAAGCGCGTTCTTCTCGCGCCACAGTCGACGGCGGGCGGCGACGCCCTACTCGTGGAGTAGGGCCACCTGGCGCGCGCCGGTCACTTTACGGAAAAGTCGACCGATTCCTTCATCGTGCCGTCAACGGCGATCTGCACCTGATAGGTGCCGACAGGCCAGCCGGCGTCCGGCTTGGAAATCGAGGCGTCGATATGATTTTCGATCTTGCCGATTTCGAAGCTGGCCTCGTCGATCTTGTAGTTCGCCGGCGCGACACCGCCCGAATCCACCGAAATCCAGCTGACGGTTAGCTTTGATCCCGAGGCCACCTCGTCGGTCAGGTCGGCGGAGAGGAAAATCTTGGCCGTATCCCGCGCAAATGTCGCCTGCGTCTCGTTCGCGTCCTTGCTTGCGGACAGCACGATGTTTTCGAACCCTTCGGCCTGCGCGTGCACAGCGAACGCTCCAACCGCCACCAAGGCAGCTGCCCCCATCATCATCGACCGAATGCGCATGTTTTTCCCTTTGGACTGAAACCGCGGCCCGCGTCCGACTCATGTGGTGCGTGCCCGTGACGGCCACAGTAGAATGCGAGGCCAGGGTTTGTCCATGGAGCCACGGCGGCATGATCTGCCTTTTGACGTGATCCTCCATGTCCGTCGTCAGGGTGTCAAACGGCCTCCAAAACTGTCCCCGATCGGCGTCCAATTTTTGCACGCCGATTCACACATAACAGTGATCCGTGCTTTCAAACGGGGCGCTGCCTTAATGGTTAATTTGCGTTAACTATAAAGTGCTTGACGCGACTCGGTTCTTTCAGCAGTTTACTTACGGTTTTAAGGGGTATCCTGCGATATAAGCGTTACACGTAAATCTGAATGTTAGTGCTGTTTAGCAGCGTTAAATCACCAGCCAGCGTTACCCTTTTTGGTATTTCTGTCGAATCGGCGCATCCTCATCCTGCGCTGATGCGATTCTATTGAACAGGCGCACAGGAACGATACGTGACTATGATGAATGCGGTACAGACAACTCAACCGGATGGCGCGCAATTGGCGGCTGTGCCACAGCCATCCGCTGCCTTGACCGCAGACCGGGCCATCGCTGCCGACGCAGAAATGCTGTCGGCACAGTTGCAGGCGATGCGCAACCGACTGTTTCCGCCTACAGCCCAGAAGGCCCTGCGCAAATTCACCAGCGGCGAGGCGGCAAAGCTCATCGGTGTCTCCGACGGCTATCTGCGCCAGCTTTCCATTGCCGGCGAGGGGCCCCAGCCGGAAACCGGTGCCAATGGACGCCGGCTTTACTCGCTCGCCGAGATCAATGCGCTGCGCCATCATCTCGCTGACGCCGGCGGCCCGAAGGCCAGAACCTATCTGCCGCATCGCGATCCCTCGGCCAACGAACATATGCAGGTGATTGCGGTCACCAATTTCAAGGGCGGTTCCGGCAAGACCACGACGAGCGCACACCTGGCCCAGCACCTCGCCATGGCCGGGTTTCGCGTCCTTGCAGTCGATCTTGACCCTCAGGCATCGATGTCGGCACTGTTCGGCTACCAGCCGGAACTCGATCTGACCGGCAATGACACGCTCTACGGGGCCATTCGCTATGACGGCGAACGGCGCCTGATGCGCGATATCATCCGCAAGACCTATTTTGACGGGCTCGATCTTATTCCCGGCAATCTCGAGTTGCAGGAATTCGAGCACACCACACCGCAAATGCTCGCCGACCGCCAGCATGGCGCGCAGCAGAGCATCGAACAGCAGCTGTTCTTTGCCCGGGTACAGGCGGCGCTGGATACGATCTCGGATGATTACGACGTGGTCGTCATCGATTGCCCGCCGCAGCTCGGCTTTTTGACGCTGTCGGCGCTTTGCGCTGCCACGTCGGTTCTCGTCACGGTGCATCCGCAGATGCTCGATGTGGCATCCATGAGCCAGTTCCTGTTCATGACGGCGGATCTTCTGGCCGTGGTGCGCGAGGCGGGCGGCGAACTCAATTTCGATTTCATGCGCTATCTCATCACCCGCTTTGAGCCCAATGACGCGCCGCAGCAGCAGATTGCCGGCTTCCTGCGCTCGCTCTTCGGCGATCGCGTGCTGACATCGGCCGTGGTGAAATCGACGGCGTTTTCCGACGCCGGCCTTACCAAGCAGACGCTTTATGAAGTTTCACGCGACAGTTTCACTCGGGCAACCTATGACCGGGCCATTGAATCGCTGTCCTCCGTCAATGCTGAAATCCAGGGCCTGATTTTCAAAGCCTGGAACCGGCCTGTGTGAGGCAAGCACATGACTGACAAGAACCGCAGGGATCAACTCAAAGCGCTTTTCGGAACGGTGGATACGGCTCCCCAGCCGGAGCCGACGCCGCTCAATACGGCTCCGATGGACAACACTCCTCCTTCTGAGCAACCGAAGCAGCGCACGGCGTCCGGTGCCATCAAGGCTATGGGCCTTTCGCTCGGCGGTATCTCGCGTGAGCTGGAGGATGCCCGTAAGATTAGAGAAAGTCTCGAGGGAGCGGAACGGGTCATCGAGATTGATCCCCAGCTTATTGAGTATTCTTTTGTCGAAGACCGGTTGAGCCACGATTTCGGCCTTGACGAGACGTTCAGGGAACTGGTCGAGAGCATCAAGCTGAATGGCCAGCAGGTTCCCATTCTCGTCCGGCCGCATCCGGAGCGGAGGGGGTACTACCAGACCGCCTACGGCCATCGCCGTCTGCGGGCGGCGGCGGAACTCAAGCTGCCGGTGCAGGCGATCGTCCGTGAGCTGAGCGATGCCCAGCTTGTGGTGGCGCAGGGCAAGGAAAATGCCGAACGGCGCGATCTCTCCTTTATCGAACGGGCTTTCTTTGCCCGCAACCTGATTGACCGCGGTTTCAGCCGGTCGGTGGTGCAGGATGCCCTGGCTTTGCACAAAGCCGAGATGACCCGCTACCTCCAGGTCGTGGATGCCATTCCGAAACCGATTTTGCAGGCCATTGGCCCCGCACCCAAAATCGGCCGGCCGCGCTGGGTCAAACTGGCTGATCTGTTGAAGAAGCCGGATGGCCGAACGGCAGCGCAGGCGATTGTGCAGCAGGACCATTTCAAGCTGCTGGGCAGTGACGGCCGCTTTGAAGCGGTATTCGAGCGGCTGCTGGAGCTCAACAGGCCAGCTGCGGCAGCCAAAGCCGATCCTGCAGCGGCAAGGCATATACGCGACGGCAATGGTGATTTCATCGCCCAGCTTCTGAACAGCAAAAAGGAGCGGTCGATCAGTTTTGCCGACACGGTTCCCGAGGGGTTCGTGGAGTTTGTGGCTGGCGAGCTAGACGGGCTTTTGCAGCGCTACAGGAGCGGGCAAAAAGCCTGAGACGGGCGTTATTCTGGTTTTGTGTAAGCGTTGAACGGAAAGAACAAAGAGAAGGAACAACGGCAAGAAAAAAGGCCCCCAGAACGTTACCGCTCCGGAAGCCCTCTTCAATGTAGCAATTTTAGAGAATCACTTCCTACCTGACTTGTCAAGCGTTGGACGCGTTCCGGCAACACCTTTCCCTTGCCTCAATTTGAGGTAGAGAAAATGACTGATCGTTTTGCAACGACGCCGTTTGGCGGGCGATCGCTGTCGCATGCCATGTTCGCAGTGCAGGAAAAGACAGCCCGTGCCCGTGAAAAGCTGGCCGGTAGCGATGCCAATCACCCGGAAAAATGGGCGCTGCTGCGGGAATTGACGCAGGCGCGCGCGGCTTTCTTCCTGTCGGATCGCACCATTGCCGTGCTGGAGGCGCTTCTGAGCTTCTATCCCGAGACCTTGCTCGACGGAAGCGCACCGCTGGTCGTGTTTCCGTCCAATGCGGAGCTATCCATGCGCACGCGTGGCATGTCGTCCGCGACCATTCGCCGGCATCTTGCCGCGCTGGTGGAAGCGGGATTGATCATCCGGCGCGACAGCCCGAACGGCAAACGCTATGTCCGGCGCGGGGAAGGCGGGGAAATCGAGCACGCATTCGGGTTCGACCTGTCGCCCCTGGCACTGCGTGCCGATGAAATCAGGGAACATGCGGCCGCGGCACGGGACATGGAGCGCGCCATTCATCGCGTCCGCAGCGAAATCACCATCCATCTGCGCGATGTCTCCAAGACCATTGATGCTGGACTGAGCGAGGAACGCCCAGGCGCGTGGGAAACCTATGCAGATGAACTGGCAGCCCTCTCGGGGCGGGTCAGCCGGCATCTGCCATTGGAGACCATGAAAACAAGGCGGGACGCGCTTGCGGATCTGCGCAGCAAGGTCGAAAAAGCCTATCTCGACACACTTTCAAACGAAGAAATGAGCGGCACTGACTCTTCTTCTGAGCACCATATTCAGAATTCAAATATAGACCACCATTTTGAAAGGGCTTCCGAAAAAAGCCAGAAACGAACGGCAGCGCCTGAAACTGCAGGTAACGGGGATGCTGAAACGGAAGAAGACCGCAAGGCGGAAGCCGGGCGCAGCCAGGCAATGTCAAAAATGCGCCAGCGGTTGCTGGATGCCAAACTGAAACGGGCGCAGCACAGCGATATCCGGCCGGGGGATTTGGCCGCCGGGCCGGTGAAGACTGCGGCGCTGCCGTTGGGCGCCGTCCTGGAAGCCTGCCCGCAAATCCGGGATTATGCCCGCAATGATATCGGGGATTGGCGTGATCTGATGCAGACCGCCGGTCTGGTCCGCTCCATGCTCGGTATTTCGCCGGATGCCTGGGAAAGGGCGCGTGAAACTATGGGGGATATCAACGCTTCCATCACCATTGCCGCAATACTGGAGCGGGCCGGCGAAATTCGCTCACCCGGCGGATATCTGCGCGCGCTGACCGACAGGGCCGAAATTGGCCAGTATTCGGTTATTCCGGTGATCAAGGCGCTCAATGGTGAGGGGAGGGCATAGGTGCGGACAGCGAAAAGGGGCGCGCGAGCACCCCTGATCCAGCATTTTTGCGCCTCAGATCAACGAGAGGTGAGATCGTCAGGCAAATCGCGGTTGTGGAACTCCTTGAAAACAGTCCGCAGCGTTCCATTGGCGAAATTGGTCTTTACCCAGTTGTTGAGCCAATCCTGCAACGGTTTTTCGCCCTTCGGCAGAGCGATGCCCAGATTGGTTTCCTTCTGGGTGAATTTGAGTTCAAGCGGATTGCTGGTGCGTTTCTTGTTCAGGCCGCCCAGCACAGCCGACTGGCTGGAGATGATGTCGACCTGACCGGATACGGCGGCGGTGATCAAGGTCGCATCGTCTTCGAAGCGTACGATCTGCGCACCGGGCGCATTCTGGGTGATGTCCATGTCATTTGTCGTGGCGCGGGTAACACCGATGCGCTTGCCGGCGAGATCGGCATAATTCTTGATCTCGACGCTCTTGGGCGCGGCGACAATCAAGCTGAGCGTGGCATAGGGAACGGAATAATCGATGGCCTTCTTGCGCTCTTCGGTAATGCCGAGTGCGGAGACGACCATATCCGCCTTTCCGGTCTGGACGGTCGGTACACGGGCGGCATTGGTAATCTCGACCAGATCCAGTTTGACGCCGAGGTCTTTGGCAATGAGCCGGGCGGTTTCGACATCGGAGCCTGTCGCCTTCAGATCGCTGTCGACATAGGAATATTCCGGGCTGCCCATGGCGACAGCAATGCGCACCTTTCCGGATTTCTTGATATTTTCCAGCACGTCAGCTTGCGCCACCGTTGCGGCTATCATGAGTGCCGCTGCGGCGGCTGCCACTTTCATCATCGTTTTCATGTTCTCTCTCCCAGTTGATTCAGTCACGCCGGTTTTGACCGGATTTGCAGTCACAGGCCGTTTGCCAGAAACTCCTTCAATTCCTGCGTTTCCGGCCGTACGAGCATGTCACCGGTACCGGTCTCCCAGACCCGGCCGGTATTCATGTAAATGACGCGGTTGGCGACCTTGCGGGCAAAGGCCATTTCATGGGTGACGACGATCATGGTCATTCCACCCTTGGCCAGATCTTCCATCACACGCAGAACTTCGCCCGTCAGTTGCGGATCCAGCGCCGAGGTCACCTCGTCGAACAGCATCACTTTGGGTTGCATGGCGAGCGATCGGGCAATCGCCACGCGCTGCTGCTGGCCGCCGGACAATTGTTCGGGATAGGCTTCGATTTTCTCGATCAGTCCAACCTTGGCGAGAACGGATTTTGCCGTCTCGAACGCCTCGGCGCGGCCGATATTCTTGACGCGGCGCAGCGCGAGCGTGATGTTTTCCGCCACGTTCATGTGCGGAAACAGATTGTAGCTCTGAAACACCATGCCCACGTCCTGGCGCAACGTCCGGATATTCAGCTCCGGCGATTCCACGCGGTGCCCGCAGACTTCGATGCTCCCGCCCTGAATGGATTCAAGCCGGTTGATACAGCGGAGCGCGGTGCTCTTGCCCGAGCCGGATTGACCGATGAGCGCCACCACTTCTCCCGGTGCCACATCGAAGGATACGCCTTTCAGAACTTCGACGGAGCCGAAACGCTTGATCACTTCATGGAGTTTAACGGCGGCCGACATTCAGTTTCCTCTCGAGAGAACGGCTCCAGACCGACAGCGGATAGCAGACGCAGAAGTAGAACGCGGCGGCGATGCCAAAGATGAGAAAGGGCTGGAAAAGCGAATTGTTGATGACTTGTGCGGCACGAGTCAGCTCGACGAAGCCCACAACGGATGCCAGCGAGGTATTCTTGACGAGCTGGACCATGAAACCCACGGTTGGCGGGGTGGCGATGCGCATGGCCTGCGGCAGGATGACATCCACAAGCACTTGCCACCGGGTCAGGGCGAGGCATTCGGCGGCTTCAAACTGGGTGCGCGGCACGGATTCGACGCATCCGCGCCAGATTTCGCCGAGATAGGCGCTGGAATAGATCATCATGCCGACACCGGCAGCCATCAGCGGCGGCAATTCAATGCCAATGACGCCGAGGCCGAAATAGATGACGAACATCAGAATGAGAAGCGGCGTTCCCTGAATGATCTGGACATAGACGAGGGACAGCCGTCGCAGCCAGCGCATCGTTGACGTGCGTGCGAGCATGACAAAGAACCCCGCGACGCCGCCAAGCGCAAAAGCGAGTGCGGAAAGGACCACAGTCCAGACGAGCCCGTGCAGTAGGTAAACGAGATGATTTATGGTGAAACCGTCGGTCATGGCAGCGTCCTCACAGGGGTGTTCCCAGCTTGCGGCGGCGCGGAAAGATCGCGAGTGCTATCGCGTGAAATCCGAAGCGCAGCAGATAGGTGATGACGAGATAGATCGCGGCGATGACGATGTAGGTCTCGAATGAGCGGAAGGTGTAGGACTGGATATTGTTGGCGACACCAGTCAGATCCTCCGCCGATATCTGTGACGTGATCGACGTTGACAGCATCATCAGGATGAACTGGCTGGTCAGGGCGGGATAGACGCGTTCAATCGACGGCATGAGGATGATGTCGCGATAAATCTGGAAACGGGAGAGCCCAAGCGCTTCGGCTGCTTCGATCTGGCCGGGATGCACCGCCTCCATGCCCGCCCGCACGATTTCGGCGGTATAGGCTCCGACATTGATCACCATGGCGAAAACCGAGGCGAAAAACACCGGCATGGTCAGGCCGATCGATGACAATCCGAAGAAAATAAAGAATATCTGGACGATGAACGGCGTGTTGCGGACGATCTCGATGTAGATGCCGACGGCGAGACGCAACCAGGGATAGGCGCTGCGCCGCGCGATGGCGCAGAGAACCCCGATGACGAGCCCGATGGCCACCGCGACAACCGTCATCTCGATTGTCGTGACCGCGCCCTGAAGAAAGCTTTGCCAGTAGGGGAGGAGCGCTTCGAAATCAAACTGGTAATTCATGGCACTCTTCCCGCTCTATCGTGCCAGCCAGCCGCCGTCGACGGGCAGCACGGTTCCGTGGACGTAATCGGAGGCACGGGAAGCCAAAAACACCGCCGCACCGCCAATATCCGAGGGATTACCCCAGCGGCCAGCCGGGATTCTGGCCAGAATCTGGGCGCTGCGGTCCTGATCGTCCCGGAGCGCCGTCGTATTGTTGGTGACGAAATAGCCGGGGGCGATGGCATTGACGTTGACGCCCTTCGCGGCCCATTCGCATGCCAGGAGTCTGGTGATTCCGGCCAGCCCGCTCTTGGAAGCGGTGTAGGAGGGGATGCGAATACCGCCCTGAAACGACAGAAGTGATGCAATATTGATGATCTTGCCCTGTCCGGCGGCAATCATGTGCCGGCCGGCGGCCTGGGCGAGGAAGAAAGCCGATTTGAGATTGGTGTCCATGACGGCGTCCCAATCGGCTTCCGTGAAGTCGACGGCGTCATTGCGGCGGATGATACCGGCGTTGTTGACGAGGATATCCACTCGCCCGAAGGCTTTTTGTGTTTCCTCGACAATGGAGGCGACCGGCGCGATGGTGCCGAGATCGGCTCTTATTTCATGGAAACCTGCACCCGCTTTTTCAACGAAGGAACGGGTTTCGTCCATGGAGGAGCGGCCAACCGCGGCGATGGATGCACCTGCCTCGGCAAGCGCGACCGCGATGCCCTGGCCAATGCCGGTATTGGCGCCGGTAACGATGGCAATTTTGCCGGAAAGATCAAAAGGCTGTGTCACCGATGTCACCGCAGCGCACCGATGGGGATATGATCCATATCCGTGAAGCTCTTGTTGTCGCCGCCCATGGCCCAGATGAATGCGTAGTTGGAGGTGCCGACGCCGGAATGGATGGACCAGCCGGGCGAGATGATCGCCTGTTCATTGGCAACGACGAGATGACGCGTTTCGGAAGGGTCTCCCATCATGTGGAATACGCGCTGATCGTTGGCGAGATCGAAATAGAGATAGGCTTCGGAGCGCCGGTCGTGGGTGTGCGCGGGCATTGTGTTCCACATATTGCCGGGATCAAGCTGGGTCAGGCCCATCACCAGCTGGCAGCTGTCGCAGACCTCGGGATGAATGTACTGGAATATCGTGCGTTTGTTTGAGGTCAGTTGGTCACCCAACTGGATATGCTTCGCCCGTTCCGGCCTGATGAGCGTGCTCGGATGGGCGGCGTGGGCCGGCGTCGAGAGCAGATAGAATTTTGCCGGGTTCGCCGGATCGGCGCTTTCGAACACCACGTCCGCCACGCCTTTGCCGATGTAGAGACAATCCCGCGGATCGAGGATGTGAACGGCGCCATCCAGTGTCACACGGCCGCTGCCGCCAATATTGATGACACCCATTTCGCGCTGGGCAAGGAAGAATTCCTGGCCGATCGGCGTCGGTGCCGTCAATGTCAGCGGTTTGCTGGCGGGCAGGGCACCGCCAATGACGAGACGGTCGACATGACTGTAGGTCAGTACGATTTCATCGGTTTCAAAAATGCTTTCAATCAGAAAGTGGCGGCGCAAATCGTCCGTGCCGTAGGCACGCACGGCGTCGGGATGGGAAACCTGTCTGACTTCGATTTTCATGTCTTACCTTTGTGTGTTTTCTGTATTGCGCCCGTCCGCGCATCATTCGTCGTCGATGAAGTAACTGGGGTTGATATTGCGCATCTCCTTCACCTCGTTGAGCATTTGCCCGAGATGAAAGCCCATGGCTTCGACCGCATGCGCGGTGTCGTGCCGGCGGATACCGTCGAGAATGGCTTCGTGCTCGACAATGACGCGGGTCAGGCGGCCGCGTTGCGGCAGGGTCAGACGCCGATAGCGGTCGATCTGCATCTTCACCTGCTGGATGACATTCCAGATGCCAGGAAACCCAGCTATGGCATTGATTTGCAAATGAAAACTCGTATCGGCCTGATGGAAAAGTTCGTTATCCGGGACGGCTTCAGCCAGGGTTAGTTCGGTGATGCTGGCCTCAAGACGCTTGATATCGGCGGCGTCGGCCTGTTCGGCAGCAAGCCTTACGGTCGTCTCTTCCAGCGATTTGCGGATGAGAATGGCTTCGTAAAGCGCGCGGCGCGGAATGCGTGCCACGAATGTTCCCGATTGCGGAAAAATATCGATCAGGCCGTCATCGGCGAGCCGCAGGACAGCCTGATGGACGGGCGTGCGGCTGACGCCGAAATGCGCCGCGATGTCCTTCTCGGAGACAGGCTCCATCGGTTTGCGGCGGAGGGAAATGATATCCTCGAGCAGTTCCTTGTAGATATGGGTTGCCGCACGCGGTGTCGCCGCGCGCTGTTGCACATAGGCGGTCTGCGAGGATGAAAGCGGATGCGTCCGGTCGCGCTTTCTATCGGTGTCATTGGTTTTTCTGTCGTCCGTGAGCATGCTGCCTGTCCTTTTGTCCTGCGGTTGTCGCCCGTCGCTTCTGGCAATTATCCCATTCGTATTGACGGATTTCCCCTGGCGTTTCGCAAGCCAAAATCTCAATTGAAATATAAATATTCTAATATTTCAGTTTTGACAAGACGTGGAAAACTGGTTGTGCACAGGACAGGCCCGCAGCGGTGGCATGCGTCCAAGCCGCATGCGCCCAGGCTCCATGTGCCTATGCTGCATGTGCCCGACAGCGGCGTTGACGGCCCGCCCATTACCGGTTAGTAAAATTGGTTATGAAAATTGCAATGGTTCTCGTGGTGGTGCGATCGCGCATGGGCAGGATGGTTTGACCATCCGGCGTTAAGCACCCATGCGCGGCAAACAGGCTCCTGACGGGGCTTTTTTTACGCCCTAATTTCCCCGGCAGCCCCGTCGAACCCGCCCTTTCCAACCATTGCAACAAGGAACTGCCATGACAGGCAAATACACCCATGAATCCGCGCGTGCGCCCATGACCGGGGCAGAGATCGTTCTCGAGGCACTGCGTGACAACGCGGTCGAACATATTTTCGGCTATCCGGGGGCGGCGGTGCTGCCCATCTATGACGAGATCTTCCAGCAAAACGCGATCAGGCACATACTGGTGCGCCATGAGCAGGGAGCCGGTCATGCCGCGGAAGGCTATGCCCGTTCGACGGGCAGGGTTGGCGTCATGCTGGTCACATCGGGACCGGGCGTGACCAATTCCGTCACGCCTCTGCAGGATGCCCTGATGGATTCCATTCCCATCGTGTGCCTGTCCGGACAGGTGGCGACCACGCTGATTGGCTCGGATGCGTTCCAGGAATGCGACACCGTCGGCATCACGCGGCCATGCACGAAGCACAACTGGCTGGTCACCGACGTCAACGATCTGGCCGCCACCATCCACGAGGCCTTCCGCATCGCGCGGTCAGGGCGTCCCGGACCGGTGCTGGTGGATATGCCGAAGGATATCCTGCTTGCCAGCGGTTATTATACTGCCCGATCTGCGGTCGAGGAGAGGGAAAGCTATCGTCCGACGACAGCGGGTGATGATGCACAGATACAGGCAGCACTCGCGCTTCTGGCGAAAGCGCGCAAGCCCGTCATTTATACGGGCGGCGGCGTGATCGGATCCGGACCGGCGGCATCAGTCTCGCTGCGTGCGTTTGCCGCGCTGACCGGCTTTCCCGTCACCTCGACGCTGATGGGGCTTGGCGCATATCCGGCATCGGGGCCGAACTGGCTGAAGATGCCGGGTCTGCACGGCTCTTATGAGGCCAATATGGCCATGCACGATTGTGATGTCATGCTGTGCATCGGTGCGCGTTTTGATGACCGCGTAACAGCGCGTATCGACGGTTTTTCGCCGAAATCGAAGAAAATCCACATCGATATTGATCCTGCGTCCCTCAACAAGATCGTCACTGCCGACATTGCCATTCGGGGCGACGTCGGCCGTGTTCTCAGCGAGATGCTGCGTCTCTGGCGGGCTCTGCCGGTTCAGCCGGATCAGCGACGGCTGCGGGACTGGTGGCAGACGATCAATCAGTGGCGGGCCCGCGAATCCTTCTCCTACGCGATGGACCACGCAGCCATCATGCCGCAATACGCGCTCGAGCGTCTTCATGCGCTGACCAGGGATCGCGATACCTACATCACCACGGAAGTGGGGCAACATCAGATGTGGGCGGCGCAGCTCTACGGCGTGGAGAGCCCCAACCGCTGGATGACGTCGGGCGGGCTTGGCACGATGGGCTATGGCCTGCCGGCCGCGATCGGCGTGCAGATCGCCCATCCCGACAGCCTCGTGATCGATATTGCCGGGGATGCATCGATCCAGATGACCATGAAGGAGTTGTCGACGGCGATCCAGTACGACGCACCGGTCAAGGTATTCATTTTGAACAACGAGCACATGGGGCTGGTCCGGCAATCGCAGGAGATCTTGCACGGCAACCGTCTCGCGCACTCCTATTCGGCAGCCTTGCCCGACTTCGTGAAGGTGGCCGAAGCGTTTGGCGCCGTCGGCCTGCGCTGCGACACACCCGATGCGCTGGATGATGCGATCCAGGAAATGATCGACGTCAAACGGCCGGTGCTGCTTGATTGCCGGGTCGCCAGACTGGAAAATTGTTTCCCGATGATCCGGCCCGGCCGCGCCCACAATGACATGCTGTTGCTGGATGAGATCACCGGCACGTCCTTCCGCGGGCCGGTCGATCCAGCCAGCCAGGGCTTGGTGTAGCCGCTTCGGTTATCGTTCGGGGAGCGAAGACGCAGCGCCGCGGGCGTTGCGTCTTTTCCGGTTGCCACCTCGCGGCCATGGCGTTCAAAAAAATTTGAACCGCCATTTGACAAGGGCGCGCTTCCATGCTGAATTGGCACAATGGTCCAACCAATTAAGCAGGGCATTTCGTGATCAACCCGATTCTTTCACCAGTGCAGACATCATCGCGCGACGACGCGGTGCTGAATGCATTGGTGGATTTCGTTGCCAGCGAAGGGTTGAAGCCGGGAGACCGCCTGCCGACGGAGCGGCTGCTGGCGGAATATCTGAAAGTCAGCCGGACGACCGTGCGTGAAGCGCTGACACGCTGGCAGGAACTCGGACTTGTCGAGCGGCGGCAGGGCAGCGGAACCTATCTGCGCTCCGCCGTGACCCGCAACATGCTGCATATGCCGCTGACACTGCCGTCCGGCAATGATTTCAACAGCCTGATGCATACGCTGGAAATTCGCCGCGGGCTCGAGGCGGAAGCGGCCGTTCTGTGCGCCGAGCGGGCAAGCGATGACGACATCGCCTTTATCGAGAAAAAACTGGTCGTCATGGAAGAAGCCTTTCATGCCCGCGCCGGTATGTCTTCGGAGGAAGACTGGGATTTCCATCTGGCGATCTTCCAGACATCGGGGAATCCGCTGTTCGAACAGATCATTGCCGCGATGTATGAAATGTTTCACCGGTTCTGGGAGCATCCGCTTGGCGTGCGCGACTTTGGTCATGCCAGCTTTCCCTATCACCGTACCCTTTTCAACTGCATCGCGGCCCGTGATCCCGTAGGCGCGCGCGCCGAGGCATTGAAACTGATCGCCACGGTTGAAGATGACCTTCGACGTGGCGCTGCAAATCTCAGGAAACAGAGCAAGACATGAACGACAATCCCTTTTTCTATGATCAGGACCTGATGGCAGAGGCGGCGACGCTGCTTGCCCATGACGAGCCATTTCCCGGCGGGTCTGTCGTTCCGCCCATCTATCAGACATCGCTGTTCACCTTCGAGAACTATGCGGATATGGCCGATACCTTTGCCGGCCGCAAACGCCAGCCGATCTATTCACGCGGCGACAATCCGACAGTCATGGAATTTGAAAGCAAGATCGCCGCGCTGGAAGGCGCGGAGGCCGCCCGGGCATTCTCCAGCGGCATGGGCGCGATCAGCGCCACCGTGCTGGCCTTTGTCGGGGCAGGGGATCGGATCGTCGCCGTGCGCAACTGTTATGGCGACGCCTACCGCCTGTTCGAGCGCCTGTTGCCGCATCTCGGCATCAAGGTCGATTATGTCGACGGTTCCGATCCGGATGCGGTTGCCGCAGCACTTCCCGGCGCCCGGCTGCTCTATCTGGAAAGCCCCAGCTCCATGATGTTCGAGCTGCAGGATATTGCCCATTACGCGCAACTGGCCAAGCAGCATGGTGTCGTCACCACCATCGACAATTCCTATGCGACGCCGCTGTTCCAGAAGCCGATCAGCCATGGCATTGATCTTGTTCTGCATTCGGCCTCGAAATATCTCGGCGGGCACAGCGATACCGTGGCCGGCGTGGTGGCCGGATCGCGTGAAATGATCGACCGCATCAACGGCCGCACCTATTCCTATCTCGGCGCAAAGCTGTCGCCCTTTGAGGCATGGCTGTTGCTGCGCGGGTTGCGCACGCTGACCTTGCGCCTGCCGCACCACATGAAGAGCGGCCTGACCATCGCGGAACGGCTGAAAGGGCGGGATGATGTCGAGCGCGTCATTCACCCGGCCTATTCCAACCATCCTGGTAAGGCAACGCTTACGGGATACACCGGGCTGTTTTCCTTCGAGGTGACCGAGGATGTCGACGTGCCGGCGTTTGTCGATGCGTTGAAGCTGTTTCGCATCGGCGTCAGCTGGGGCGGTCACGAGAGTCTTGTCGTTCCGGCGATGGCCTCGTTGCAGCAGACGCCAGACGCCAATTCCATCGGGCGCTTCGGTGTCAGCCCGCGAACCATCCGTCTGCATGTGGGACTTGAAAATGTAGAGGAGCTCTGGGCCGACCTTGTGAATGCCCTGGACAAAGCAAAACGCTAATCAGAAAACCAAGTGGGAGCATAAAATGCAAAAAAGAATGGGAACATTTCTCGCCGGTGCCATGGCGGCATTGGCCATGACCGTATCGTCAGCCTTTGCTGACACGACCATCAAGATGGTCGAAGTGATCACCAGTCCGCCGCGCACGGAACTGCTGAAAAAGCAGATCGCGGGCTTCGAGAAGGCCAATCCGGGAGTCAAGGTGGAACTGGTCTCGCTGCCCTGGGGACAGGCTTTCGAAAAATTCCTGACGATGGTTCAGGCGGGTGATACGCCCGATATCGTCGAAATGCCGGAACGCTGGCTCGGGCTCTATGCCAACAATGGCCAGCTCGAAGATCTTGGAGCCTATGTTGCGAAATGGAAGGACGGCGGTACGCTCGGCGAGCGTGCGAAGCAGTTCGGTTCCGTGGTCGACCACAAGCAGTACATGATCCCCTACGGCTATTATGTCCGCGCCATGTTCTGGAACAAGAAGCTGTTTGCCGAAGCCGGGCTCAAGGAAGCGCCAAAGACGCTCGATGAATTCATGGAAGCCAACAAGAAGATTTCCGCGATCAAGGGCAAGTATGGCTACTGCCTGCGCGGCGGTCCCGGCGGCTTCAATGGCGTCCAGATGTTCATGAACATTGCCAATGGCAAGGGTGCGTACTTCAATGCCGATGGCACGGCGACCCTGAACGAGCCGGGCTCGGTCAAAGGTCTCGAAATGCTCGCCGAGATCTACAAGAAGGGCTATGCGCCGAAGGACAGTGTCAGCTGGGGTTTCAATGAAATCGTCACCGGCTTCTACTCCGGCACATGCGCTATGCTCGACCAGGACCCGGATGCTCTGATCGGTATTGCCGAGAAGATGAAGAAGGAAGATTTCGGCGTGGCGCCGATGCCGACCGGACCGAGCGGCAAGTCCTATCCGACACTCGGTTATGCCGGATGGGCCATGTTTGCCAACTCCAAGGTCAAGGATGATGCCTGGAAGCTGATGGGCACGCTGCTGGCACCGGAAGACAATCTGGAATTCGCCAAGAATGTCGGTGTCTTGCCGATCCACAACGGTGCGGACAAGGATCCCTATTTCGGCTCGGAAAGCTTCAAGGGCTGGTTCCAGGAGCTGAGCGATCCGAAGACGTTCGAGTTCGTGACACCGCCGACGCATCTGGAAAATCTCGGCAACTTCTATGATTCCGTATCGGTGAAGAATTTCCAGGAAGTGCTGCTTGGCCAGAAGACAGCCAAGCAGGTTGCGGATGACTGGTCTGCATTCCTGACCGAGCAGCAGCAGGCCTGGATGGCCAAGAACAAGAAATAACTCGACCGGATGCCCTGGCGCCAACAACGCCAGGGCATTTTTCTCATGACTTTCGCCAATCCGGGAATCCGGTGGCGAGGGACGGGGAACTGTTTGCAAAAGAGGGGCCAGAAACATGGCAATGCAATCCACCGCGGCACTGACGCCGCAACAGGAGAGAAGGGCAAGCAGCAAGCGCCGCTTCAGCGCTGCTTTCGAGCCGTGGTTTTATCTCAGTCCGGCGCTTGTCCTGCTGCTTGTCGTTCTGGTGGTTCCGCTGATCTTCGGCGTCAGCTATTCCTTCCGCAAGTTCTCGGCGTTCAAGTCGGACTATGTCGGGCTGGCCCAATACAAGGCCTTGTTGTCCGACCCGGTTCTCGGACAGGCCCTGATGAACACGTTGTGGTGGACGGTTGCCAGCCTGTTTCTCCAGTTCTTTCTCGGACTGGGGCTGGCTCTGCTGCTCGACCGGCCGTTTTTCGGCAAGAAGGTCGTGCAGGCGATTGTCTTCCTGCCATGGGCAGTGCCGTCTTTCCTCTCCGGCCTGACCTGGGCCTGGCTGTTCAATCCCATTGTCGGCCCGTTGCCGCACTGGCTTTTTGCGCTCGGGCTCAAGTCCGAACCCACGAATATTCTTTCCGATCCCGCCACCGCCATGTGGGGCCCGATCATCGCCAATGTCTGGTTCGGCGTGCCGTTTTTCGCCATTACCCTGCTGGCGGCGCTGAAATCCATTCCATCGGAGCTGCATGAAGCGGCGGCGATTGATGGCGCAAACCCGTGGCAGCGTTTCACCAGGGTAACGCTGCCGTTCCTGGCGCCGACCATCGCCATCACCGTCATGCTGCGGACGATCTGGATCGCCACTTTCGCCGATCTCATCTACGTCATGACGGAGGGTGGCCCGGCCGGTTCGACCAATACGGTGGCGACCTACATCTATGTCAGCGCGTTCAAGACCCTGGACAAAGGCTATGCTTCGGCCGTTGCCGTGCTGCTCCTGGCACTTCTCATCCTCTATGCGGTTGTGCTCATCCGCATCCGCCGCTCGCTTGTGAGGTATTCCTGATGATTGCCGGTCGTTCTCGTAGAGCCCGAATTTTAGGAAGCATCGGTCTTTATAGTGCCGTTGCCGCCTACGTCATCTTCGCGCTGTTTCCGCTGTTCTGGACGCTGAAGATTTCCGTCACCCCGCAATCACTCCTGTATTCCGAAGGCATCACGCTGTGGCCGTCGTCTGCGACCTGGGAGAACTACAAGACCGTACTGCGTGCAACAGACTTCCCGCGTTATTTCCTTAACAGCGTGATTGTCTCTGTCATAACAGCCGTGCTCGTCACCGTCATTGCCTCTGCGGCAGGCTACGCCATGTCACGCTTTTCATTCCGCGGCAAAACCACTGTGGCCGTGACCCTGCTGCTCACGCAGACATTCCCGCTGGTGATGGTCATTCCGCCGATCTATCGCATCATGGGTGAGCTCGGGCTGACCAACAGTCTGACCGGGCTGATCATCATTTACACGGCGTTCAACATCGCCTTCGCCACCTTCCTGATGCAGTCGTTCTTTGATGGCATCCCCAAGGACCTGGAGGAGGCGGCGATGATCGATGGCTGCAGCCGCAGCCAGGCGCTGCGCCGGGTCATCATTCCGCTCACCCTGCCGGGCATGGGCGCGACGCTCGGCTTTGTTTTCACCGCTGCATGGAGTGAACTGCTCTTCGCCCTCATGCTGATCAGCAGCGACAGCCAGAAAACCTTTGCCGTCGGCCTGCTCACCTTCATCGGCAAGTTTGCTGTCGACTGGGGGCAGATGATGGCGGCCTCGGTGCTGGCGCTCATACCGGCCTGCCTGTTCTTCGGCTTCTTGCAACGCTACCTCGTGACCGGCCTGACCGCCGGTGCCGTCAAGGGATAATCGAAAGAGATAAGCTCATGGCTTCCGTCACCATTACCAATGTTCAGAAAAACTATGGCGCGATGAATGTGTTGTCAGCGGTGGACCTTTCCATTGCCGATGGCGAGTTCGTGGTGCTCGTCGGCCCGTCCGGATGCGGCAAGTCGACCCTGCTGCGCATGATCGCCGGGCTGGAGGAAATCTCCGCCGGGGAAATCCGTATCGGCGAGCGTGTCGTCAACGACGTCGCACCGAAGGATCGCGATATCGCCATGGTGTTCCAGTCCTACGCGCTTTATCCGCATATGGATGTGGCATCCAACATGGGCTTCAGCCTGCTATTGCGCAAAACCGCCAAGGATTTGGTTTTCGACCGCGTCGGGGCGGCTGCCAAGCGGCTCGGTCTCGACGTCTTCCTGCAGCGCCTGCCGCGCCAGCTCTCCGGCGGCCAGCGCCAGCGCGTGGCCATGGGCCGCGCGATCGTGCGCGATCCCCAGGTGTTTCTCTTCGATGAGCCATTGTCCAATCTTGACGCAAAATTGCGTGTGCACATGCGCACGGAAATCAAGGCGCTGCATCAGCAGCTGAAGACGACATCCGTCTATGTCACCCACGATCAGGTGGAAGCCATGACCATGGCCGACCGCATCGTGGTGATGCATGACGGGGTGATTCAGCAGGTCGGCACACCGCTCGAACTGTACGACCATCCGGCCAACCTCTTTGTGGCAGGCTTTATCGGATCGCCCGGCATGAACTTCCTGCCGGCAGTGGTCAACCGCAGCGATGCCACGGTTGAGGCGCGCCTCGGTGATGGCCAGACCATTGCCCTCAATGCAAAACTGCCCATCGAGGACGGCGAGCGGATAACCCTCGGTATCCGCCCGGAAAACATCGAAGTCGGCAGTTCGGACGCGTTGGAAGTCAAGATCCAGGTCATCGAACCTTTGGGGCTGTCGACACAGTTCTACACGATCCTGGCTGATGTGCAGGTTTGCATCTATGCGATGGGCCGGACGGACCGCAAGCCGGGGGACACCATGCGCATCGGAATCCGGGCCAGTGACGTGCACGTTTTCAACCCGGCAACAGGGCAAAGGATCGATCCGGCGGCCTGACGTGCAAACATGGCTCTGCCGGTCTTTCAGGCGAGGAATTATTTTTCCTTGTATCGGGTATTCGTGGTATTAAATTCACAAATTCGCGTTTGATGACAGCGAATAGTGCCTGTGCATGCTTAGGACAAAGTGACATTTTCCAATCATCCGCCGAAAGGCTTGGAAACTCAGGATGGAAACAAAAAATGAACTGGCTCAAATCCCTACTCGTCGTTGGCGCTCTGCAGGCTCTGGCAATTGTGCCGATGCAAACCCAGGCGCAGGCGCAATCCAACCTTGAACAGATCAAGACGGCCGGCGTGCTCAAAATCGGCACGGAAGGCACCTATGCGCCGTTCACCTATCACGACACCGCGGGCAAGCTGGTTGGCTTCGATGTGGAAATCGGCGAAGCCATTGCCAAGAACCTTGGTGTGAAAGCCGAGTTTCTCGAAGGCAAGTGGGATGGCCTGATCGCCGGGCTCGATGCCAAGCGCTACGACACGGTCATCAACCAGGTCGGCATCACCGAAGCGCGCAAGGCGAAGTATGATTTTTCCGAGCCCTACATCGCCTCCAAGGCCGTGCTGATCACCAAGGGTGACAACACGGACATCAAGTCTTTTGCCGATCTGAAGGGCAAGAAGTCGGCCCAGTCGCTGTCGAGCAATTTCGGCAAGATCGCCCAGAGCAATGGCGCGGAGCTTGTCGGCACCGATGGCTTTGACCAGTCGATCCAGCTCCTGCTCAGCGGCCGTGCCGATGCGACGGTCAATGACAGCCTGTCTTTCCTCGATTTCAAGAAGCACAAGCCGGACGCCAATGTGAAAATCGCTGCAACTCAGGACAATGCCGATTTCTCCGGCATCATCATCCGCAAGGGTGAACCGGACCTGCTTGCCGCCATCAACAAGGCGCTTGTAACCATCAAGGCTGACGGGACTTACAAGCAGATCGCCGACAAGTATTTCGGCCAGGACGTTTCGAAGTAAGGCTGTTTACGCCCGGAAAAAAGTACGCTCTAACAGGGCAGGGGGATCACACTCCCTGCCTTTTCTTTTGAGGGAGATGCAGCCTTGTCCCATTGGCTGACACTGATGCTTGAATCGCTCGGGCCGCTCCTGTGGGCCGGGCTGATTTTCACCATTCCGCTGACGCTCTTGTCCTTTGTCCTCGGGCTGACCGTCGGTTTGATCGCGGCACTCGTCCGGCTGTTTGCAGCCTGGCCCTTCGTGGCCATCGTCAAGTTCTATGTCTGGATCATCCGCGGCACGCCGCTGCTGGTGCAGCTGTTCCTGATTTTCTACGGGCTCCCCAGTGCCGGCATCGTGCTCGACGCTTTCACCGCGGCTCTGATCGGCTTCACCCTCAATATCGGCGCCTATACGTCGGAAATCCTGCGTGCCGTGATTTCATCCGTACCGCGCGGGCAGTGGGAGGCAGCCTATTCCATCGGGATGACCTGGTCGCAGGCCATGCGCCGCACCATCCTGCCGCAGGCGGCGCGTGTGGCGGTGCCGCCGCTGTCGAACACCTTCATTTCCCTCGTCAAGGATACATCGTTGGCTGCTGCCATTACCGTGCCTGAAATGTTTCAGGCGGCGCAGCGCATCGTTGCCACCACCTATGAGCCGTTGATCCTCTATGTGGAAGCGGCGATCATCTATCTGATCCTGAGCTCTGTCCTTTCTTCCCTGCAGGCGCGGCTCGAACAGCGTCTCAATCGTTATGGCGGATTTCTGGAGGCACGGTCATGATGATTGAACTGAAGCATATCGAGAAGCGTTTCGGCGATCTGACCGTGCTGAAGAATGTGTCTCTGAGCATTGCCGAGGGCTCGGTCATGGCGCTTGTCGGACCCTCCGGCGGTGGCAAGAGCACCTTGCTGCGCTGCATGAATTTGCTGGAAATTCCCACCTCCGGCTCGGTGGAGATCGATGGTGACAGGCTGGATTTCCAGCCCGGTGTCAAGGTGACCACCAAGTCCATTCAGCTGGTGCGCCGGCATTCGGGCATGGTGTTCCAGAACTTTCAGCTGTTTCCACATCGCACCGTGATCGAGAACGTGACGGAGGGACTGACGACCGTTCTGAAGTGGCCGAAGGAGAAGGCGCGGGAGCGGGCCATGGCGCTGCTCGACAAGGTTGGCCTTGCGCACAAGGCGGAGGTATGGCCGTCAACCCTCTCCGGCGGGCAACAGCAGCGTGTCGCAATTGCGCGCGCGCTTGCCCCGTCGCCGAAAATCCTGCTCTGCGACGAGCCGACATCGGCGCTCGATCCTGAACTCTCGGGTGAAGTCGTCGATGTGCTTGCCCAACTCGCACGTGAGGGAACGACCATGGTCATGGCAACGCATGATCTGCGCCTGGCTTCGCGCATCGCCAACCAGGCCATCGTGCTCGATGGCGGCGTGATCGTGGAGACCGGCACGTCGCACGACATCTTCACCCAGCCGAAGCAGGAACGCACCAAGCGCTTTATCGCGACGCTGACCCATGAGGGTCATATGCATGGCGAGGGTATCTGAGGGTAAAGCCGTTTGAAATAGAACCCACCCAAGTGTGAGTTCTCGCTGAAGCGCGACTTGCACGCTTTTGAAGCTAACCCGCACGCCGTCTCTGCGCGAGTAGTTTTTGCCGGAAGACTTCTGCTGGCGTTTTGTAGCCAAGGCATTTGCGCGGTGTGGAATTCAGCCTGTTGCAGATTTCCGTGAGATCACGGTCGCTGATCGACAGCGGATCAACCTCTCTCGACAGCCATTTCCTGGCCCGTCTGTTGGTGTTCTCGACAGTGCCTTTCTGCCAGGGCGACTGCGGATCGCAAAACCATGTTTGCGTTCCGATGCCGGCCTGCAGGTAGGGCCAGTCAGTGAACTCGGTGCCGCGGTCGAAGGTGATGGAGCGGCGGGCAAAATGGGGCAGGGACTGCAGTGCTTGGATCAGACCGTCCATGACAGGTTTCGACTGCCGATCGTTGTTGCGTAGAAACACGGCAAACCGGCTGACGCGTTCGACCAGAGACGTCACATTGGCTTTTCCGAATTTCTTGCGAAATTGGATGAGGTCACATTCCCAATGCCCAAACTGTTTGCGCGTCGCCACGACATCCGGGCGGTGCAGGATATTGACGTCCGGGCTGAACCTGCGGCCATGACGCCGTCTGGCATGCCTCGGCCGCCGCCGGGCACGGTGTTCCGGCAGGTGCCGCCAAAGCTTGATCGCATGGCCGTCCGGTGAATAGGCGAACTTGTAGATCGTCTCGTGGCTCACACAAATCGGATGCTGCTCCAGCTGCATCCGACCGGCTATCTGTTGCGGTGACCAGCCATGAATAATGCGCTCGATCACGGATTGGCGCAGATGCGCGAACCGTGCCAGTTTGCGGAGCTTGGCACGTCGTTCACGTGCCATGTCGTTCGCCGTCACACAGTAATACCCGTTAAGTTCGGGCATTTGCACGTCGGTGAAGGTATTACGCCTGAGCTCACGAAAAATCGTCGAGCGATGACGCCCAAGTTTTTCAGCAATGATGTCGACCTTGACGCCTGCCGTTCGCCAGTGAGCGATCTTGCGGCGTTCATCCATGTCAATCTGGGAGTAGGTGCGTTCCACGGGCGATTCCTTGCATTGGATAAACCATTGTTATCTATTGCAAGTCGCGCTTCATCCTTGAACCCACCAAGATCGCCATTAAGATCGCATAAGAGTAGTTATGGAACTACGCTTTGTTGCCGGGATACAGACATGTCCCGGCAACAGCCAAGGCGATCAGCCCTGTTCGCGCACGGTCGTACCGCTGCGCCAGCCGGTTTCACCGGTCGAATAGCGCAACCGCTTGTCCTGGTACATCTGCAGGTCGGCGCGCTTTGCCACGGCTTCCAGTTTCTCGCCGGCAGCACTGGTGGCCCAGCCAATCGAAAAACTCAATGGAATATTGGAATAGTACTGGTTGTTGATCTCGATCAGGCTGACGATTTCCTCGACGACCGCCACCGCACCGGCTTCATCGACTGCTGGCAGAAGCACCGCAAATTCATCGCCGCCGATCCGCGCGGCATAATGCGGCGGCTTCACGGCTTCGCTGAGGATTTCGCCGGCCCGGCGCAACAATCCATCACCGACACCGTGGCCCCATTGATCATTGGTTGTCTTCAGTCCGTTGAGATCGAGGATGACGATGGAGACCGGAAAGAACTCGCGGCGTTCCAGCCGGTTCAACTCATCGACGTAGAAGGCACGGTTGTGCAGACGCGTCAGCACATCATGCTTGCCGAGATATTCAAGATAGGCTTCGGCTTTCTTACGCGCGGTGATATCGGTCAGCGATATCTGAACCAGCGACCAGTCTGTTTCATGCCCGGGCAGCACGGAAAACTGCAGAAGGACATGGCGTTCGGAGCCGTCGAGCGCGTAATTGACCGTCTCCCGCTGATGGAACAGCTTGCCGTTCCACAGGTCAATCAGCTGTTCACGGAAATGCACGTTCATCTCGTCCTTGAACACGTCGGGCAAGCGGCGCAGCAAAGTCATGGCGTCCGGCGCCTGGAAAAGCTTGAGCGTTTCGCGGTTCACGTCGATGACACGGATTTCGCTGGCGCATTGCTGGACGAATTCTGGATGAACATCGGTGAAAACCCGGAAGTCTTCGATGCCGCGGTTGCGCAGCCCGTCAAGCAGCTTCTTGATCTTGCTGAAATCCTCGACCCACAGGGATACGGGAGAATGCTCAAAGAGACCCTCGGCATAGCGCTGGCTTGCCGCGTGCTGCCGTCTCGCTTCTTCCCGGTCGGTCACGTCCTCGATGGAGATAAGAACCTTTTCCCAGCTTGTTTCATAACCGGGCAAGACCTTGCCGCGCAGCTGGATATCGAGCCGTTTGCCGGACAGCGAATAGTTCACGGTGTCGCTGGAAAATTCGCCCTTGCCTTGCCAAAGCTGCGCCAGTTCCTGCACATGCGTCTGCAGCATGTCGTCGCGGAAAATGGCACCGAGATTGGCGACGAGTTCGCTGAAATCAGCGGCTTCAAACAGCGACAGTGTCTTCTTGTTGACCTTGATGACGCGGATGAGCCTTGCGCAATCGCGCACCCGGTTTTCATCCTCGCGCAGATAGGATGTGATGTCGTTGACACCGGCCTGCCGGAGGGAATCGAAGAATTTCCGGACATCGCTGAAATCTTCCAGCCAGAGGGAAATGGGAGCAAGATCAAATGCGTCTATTTCGTCCTGATGCAAATTCAGCTTGTCCATCGGATTATGTCTCCCGGCCGGAGGAATATGGTTAATATTCCAGCCTGATTGGCAGCTTTGACGCTATTGTCAACTACTCCAAGTTGCGTTCACTGCAAATTGCACCGGTTCTCCCGGACATGTGTCCGGAAACACGCATCGGCGCGGCTTTTTTCGCTTCAAGGGAAAGCCAGACACCCTTCCCTGCCGCCTCTAGTCCGTTGGTCTAATTTTCGGTCATTTCGATCTGATGTAGGCTTTTTGTGCGAGGATAATCCAACAGAGCATGATTATGACAAACCCAGCATATGCAATTGCGACAGCCGATGGAGAGGCTCCGGTAGCCATAACCGCTGGTTGTACTTCGGTGTTTTGGTCGCCAGAAGTCATCTCGCTGCATGGCGATAGCCAGAAAATCGGTTGAAACACGGCGTTTTCCCGCGAACTATCCTGCCCGCGGACAGGACAGTTCGCGGGCTTGCCATTGCCCAGACGATGGGTGCCGTCGCCGCCGGTGTATATTTTTCCAGTTCTGCCTTGTTCTTTTCCAGAGCATCCGGTTTGGCGCCGCTCGAAATAGGCCTTGGCCTGACGGTAGCCGGATTGGTTGGCTTGCTTGTGCCATTGCCCATCGGCATTCTTGCCGATCGCTGGAACGCGCGCAACATTGCGGCGTGGCTGACCGTTGGGGCCGGCGTCTGCGACTGGATTTTCCTGTTGGTTAGCGGGGTCACGGCCTTTGTCATAACCGCCTGTTGCTTTGCCGCATGTCTGCGTGGCGCCATGACCGCGCGCATGGCGATGATTGCGACCCTTATTGATGCCAGCCAGCGCACGCAAACGAGCGCGTATCTGCGCGCGCTAGGCAATTGCGGCCTATCGGCCGGTGCCATGATCGGCGGCCTGGCATTGTATTTCGACAGTTTGACCGGCTATCGGCTGGCCTTTGCCCTTGGCGGGGCAATTTTCCTCGTTGCTGCCGCCCGTGGTGCCGGGGCTTGCCACCGTCCGGAAAGGTTCTCCGCTCACCGTGCTGGGAGACCGGCCCTATATGATCCTGACGCTGCTCAACACGGTCATTCTTCTCTACATTCCTCTGCTCAACATGGCGCTGCCCCTGTGGATTGCCCTGCACACCAACGCCCCGCTTTGGATCGCTTCGGTCCTCTATGGCTTGAACACGGTAAGTGTCATGCTGATGCAGGTGCGGCTGGCACGCCGGGTCACCAATGCATGCGAGGCGCGCAGGTCGATCTTCTTCGCCACCCTTCTGCTGTCTGCGGCCTGTTTCCTTTTTGCAGCAATGGCTGTGCCGTCGACGGTATGGCTGACGGTGGTATTCGCTCTACTGGGCGGCCTTGCTGCATGTGTCGGGTGAGATGATGCACATGGCCGGAGCCTGGGATCTAAGCTTCAGACTGGCGCCACCGGGACAGGAGGGGGAATATCAGGGTTTCTTCAATACCAGTTCTGCGGCCGCCGAAATGTTCGGCCCCATTCTGCTCACGGCGCTGCTGGTTGGCTGGGGTTTGCCGGGCTGGCTGCTTCTGGCCATTGTCTTTTCAGCCACCGGCTTCATCATCATGGTCCTATTCGGCAAGCAAGCATATCTGGCACGCGGCCTTTCGGGTTGAGACGGGCAAGATTGTCACAGCCGGACGGGCGGATCGAAACGCCCCTTCCCGGCCAGCTCGATCAGGAATGTCTTGCCGGCATTGGGATCGGATTTTTGCTCCGCTTCCGTCATGTCATGATAGGCAGTCGTTACCACCAGGGTTGCGGAGTCGGCGTCGATGAACGCCGGGCAGGATGGTTGCCGCGCCGGGGTTGCGATCGAACGGATCCGTCTGCCATCGGGCGAATAGACATCGATATGCGAACGGCCCCAGCACGCATTCCAGAGATTGCCGTCGCGGTCAACGACGGAGCCGTCGATGCCGCCGGCGTCCTTGTGCTGGTAGAAGACCGCGGGCTCGCCGATGGGCAGGCCGGTCTGCGGATCGGTATCGACCCGCCAGATGATATTGCGGGTGGTATCGGCGAAATAGCTGATACGTCCGTCCGGCGAGAAGCAGATCGAATTGGTGATCGAAATGCCGGTGAAAAGGGTGCGCAGCTGCCCTTCCCGGTACCAATAGATCGATCCTGCCCCCTTCTGCGATTTCTTGCCCATGGTGCCGATCCAGAAGGCGCCCGCCGGATGGACGCGGGCATCGTTCGAGCGGGTCACCGGATTATCCGCCTCGATGGGCTGGTGCATGACCGTATGTCCGGTCTTGCGGTCGCGGATGAACAGACCTGTTTCCGTCGCGATCAGCTGGCGCCCCGCATCGATCACCGCAAGCGCACTCGCCATCTGGCCGAGCGGATGGATTGCGGCCGGACCCCCGGCGCGCGGCTTCTCGAAAAGCCGGCCGGTGACGATATCGAACCACCAGATCGTGCTTGTCAGCGGATCGTAGCCAGGGCCTTCGCCGAGTTCACATGGGTCGTCGTGCAGGATGCTGATCTTCGGCTGATCCATGGTCAGGCTCCGGCTTGGAAGGTGCGGTCATAGGCCTCGACCGTGGCCCTTGCCCGTTCAGCGACGTGGGAAGCGGATGCGCCGACCTTGTACAGGCTGGAACCCAGGCCGAAGGTGCGAACCCCGACCTTGGCGTAGGCGGCAAAGCCGTTCTCGTCGACGCCGCCGACGGCGCCGATGACTGTTCCCTTCGGCAGGATGGCGCTGATCGCCTTGATGCCGTCCGGCCCCAGGACGCTTGCCGGGAAAAACTTGAGGCCCGAGGCCCCGGCCTGCAAGGCGGCCAGCGCTTCCGTCGGCGTGAACACGCCGGGCATGGTGACCATCCCGGCCCGGGCGGCGGCGGCCAGCACGGCGGCATCGACATTGGGGCTGATCATCAGGCGGCCACCGGCTGCATCGAGGCGCGCAATGTCGGCGGGATCAAGCACGGTGCCTGCCCCGATCAGGACATGGGACGGCAGTGTCTTTGCCAGCAGCTCGATGGACTGGAACGGTTCGGGTGAATTCAGCGGCACCTCGATGACATCGATACCGGCTTTCACCAGTTCTTCGCCGATGGCCAGCACTTCATCCGGCTTGACGCCGCGCAGGATCGCGATGAGATCGCGCTTCAGTTTAGGCCAGGGAGCGGACGATTGGGGCATTGGAATTATCCTTGTATGGCAGGCCAAAGCTGTGACGCGGCAACGAACAGGCCCTTGCGCACCGCTTCATCGGCGTCGACGATATCGAAGTTCAGGCCGGCAACGGTCATGGCTTTGGCATAAAGCGTGGCCATCGCGCCGGATGCGACCAGTGCAATGGTGGCCGAGGTGCCGAATTTTTCCTTGGCCCCGGCAATTTCCGTTCCGATGAGCAGACCGGACAGTCGCGACGCGGCACCGTCCGGCGGCAGATTTTCCAGCAGCATCGCCGCGCGGATGCCGAAGAGCTCGCCCAGCATGCGCCGGTTGCCGCCGAGCATCAATTCAAGCCCTGCGGTGAATTGGGGGTGGTCCGGTGTCACCGCTTCCGCGGCGTTGCCGATGGAATGACGCAGGATCGAATGCCCGGCCAGAAGCGCATAGAGCTCGCCGGTCAGGAAGGTGGAAAATGACGTTGCCCTGCCCTCGTCCAGCTCGACCCATTTCGAATGCGTGCCGGGCATCGCCACGAGGCCGCTGCGCAGGTTGCGCGCCAGCATGGCACCCAGCAGCTGGGTTTCCTCGCCCCGCATGACATTGGGCGCGCTGCCCGACTGCGACAGACCGGGAATGATACGCACGTCGCGCCTGATGCCGGCAATCTTCACCGCCCCGGAAAGAATGGCGGTGAGATCCGCCGGAACCGGGACATAATTGGCTTCCACCCAGCCCTGACGCGAACCCGCCATGCCGCAGATGATGACCGGCAAATCCACCGGTGCGCGCAGGCTGGCAAGATGATCCTCGAGCGTTTCAGCAAAACCGCGCGCGCGGGAGGTATCCAGACCATCGTCCGAACGCCGCTCGGCGACGACATGGCCTTCACGGTCGAGAAGCCAGAGACGGAAACGGCTCGTTCCCCAGTCGGCAACGGCATAGGTTGCAGCGGTGGTCACAGATAGCCTCCATCGACAATCAATGTCTGGGCGGTGAGCATGCGGGCCGCATCGGAGGCGAGAAACAGGCAGGGGCCGACCATGTCGCCGGGCTGGATCTCTTCCTTGAGAACCTGCTTGCCGATGTGGGACTTCAAACCGTCTTCCGTCACCCAGAGTTCGCGCTGGCGGTCGGTGATGACCCATCCAGGCGCGATCGCGTTGACGCGGATTTTCTCCGGCCCGAGGCGTCCGGCAAGGCCTTTGGTCAGGCCGATAATCCCAGCCTTTGCAGCGGTATAGGAGGGAAAGTTGCCCTGATTGATCATGAAGGACGTCGAGGTGAAATTGACAATGGAACCGCCGCCCGCCTGCCGCATGCCCGGCACAACGGCCTGTGCGGCAAAGAACTGCGGACGCAGATTGACCGACTGGTTCTTGTCCCAGTATTCGACGGTCACATCATCGATGTCGTGCCTGTCGTCCCAGGCGGCATTGTTCACAAGCACCGTCACCGGGCCGTGGGCCCCAATGGCGCGGCTGATCGAGGCCCGCAGCGCTTCGATATCGCGCAGGTCCGTATTGAGATAGAGCGGCCGGTTGCCATATTCGCGGTCGAGGCGCTCCGCCAATGATTGCGAGGCTTCATCCGCAATGTCGATGAAGGCAACGCGCGACCCCTGGCGCACGAACCCCTCCGTCAACGCTGCGCCGATCCCGGACCCTCCCCCGGTGATCAGGACAGAACGATCTTTCAGGTCAGGGAAAATCGCCGAGGGCATCATGAGAAAATCTCGCTGCAATGTTCCATTATTTGGAACGTGATTTGACTATATAGAATAGTCATCCTATGGTGCCGAAAGTCAAGAGGCGGTTGCGATTCAATGGGCAAGACACGGGAAAATTCAACGGGGACGCTCGGCAAGGCGCTTGAGGTCGTGCACATCATTGCGTCATCGCCCGTGCCGCTTCGATTCACCGATGTGCTCAAACTGTCCGACCAGCCGCGTGGTACGCTGCACCGGCAAATATCCAATCTGATCGAGGAAGGACTTCTCGACCTGAACCGGGATCACTCCTACGGTCTCGGGCTGCGCCTGCTGGAGCTCGCCTCCAGGGCCTGGGCCAGCAATGATTTTCGCACCATTGCCGAACCGCATCTGCAGAGACTGCACGAACAGACCGGTGAAACGGTTCATTTAGGCGTTTTGCGGGGTATCGAGGTGATCTATCTCGACAAGGTCGAAAGCCGGCAGAGCGTGCGCATGTATTCGCAGATCGGCAATACCGCCCCGGTCTATTGCACCGGCGTCGGCAAGGCAGCCCTGTCCGCCCTGCCCGACGATGAGCTTCAGGCGCGCATTGCCCAGATCGCGTTTCAGCGTTTTACTCCGAGCACGCTGCCCGATGCCAAGGCGCTGCGGCAGGAAATCGAACAGATCAGGGCGGAAGGCAATGCCTATGACCGGGAAGAACACGAGGCGGATATCTGCTGCGTTGCCGCGCCGATACATGCCAATAACCGGCACTTCGTTGCGGGCATTTCCGTCACCGGTCCTGCCTACCGCATAACTCCGGACGTCTTGCAGTCCTGGGCCGGCATTACCCGCGCCGCGGCTGCCGCGATCATGGCAAACATGGCCACACGCCTTTCACCCCGCGCATAGGCTTTCGGTTGCATCAAATGCCGACCGCGTCATTTGACGGGCCGCGTGCAAACCGGTCCGTCGCGGCGATAATGGCGTCCGTCATGCCGGGACTGGTTGGGGAATGACCGGCATTGGGCACGATGACAAGCATGCCATCCGGCCAGGCCTTCGATAACTCCCACGCGGTGACAAGCGGGGCTTCAAGGTCGAAACGGCCCTGAATCATGACACCAGGAATTCCCTTCAACAGACTGGCTTGGTTCAATAAAATGCGGTCTTCCAGCCAGGCATTGTGATAGAAATAGTGGGTTATGATGCGGGCGCGTGCCAGGATATAGCGATCATCCGACCATTTTGGTGACAGTTTTGCCGCGGGATCGACAAGGATGGATGCGGATTCCCATGCATGCCAGTCGCGTGCCGCCTGCAAACGGATGGTGGGATCCGTATCGTTGAGCAGGCGATAATAGGCAGCGACAAGATCGTCATCGGTGTTTTTGGCCAAGTCTTGCTGCATTGATTGGGTGCGTGGTTCGACAAGCTCACCATGAGGGAGGTCTTGTTTCTGCAGGGCACTCAATCCCCTCATGGTGAGCTTGTCGAACCACGCACCCGAGACCTGCCGGGCATTATCAAGCTCAGCACCGCGCCGGAAATGCGCCCATTGCTCGGGAAACAGCGGAGCGATGCCGTGATAGAGCCAATCGATCTCGGATCGCCGCGTCGTTGTCACCCCTGCCAGCACCAAAGCCAGGACACGCTCCGGATAGGCCTCGGCATAGGCAAGCCCGAGCGTACAGCCCCATGATATGCCGAACAGAAGCCAATGCCCGATATCAAGATGGGCGCGCAAACATTCGATATCCCTCAACAAATGTTCCGTCGTGTTCACGGACATATCGGCCTGGGGATCGCTGGCATGCGGTATGCTGCGCCCGCAGCCCCGCTGATCGAACAGGATGATGCGGTAGCGCTCTGGATCGAAGAAACGCCGTGCGCTTGCGGATGAGCCGGAACCCGGACCGCCGTGCAGGACAAGAGCCGCAATTCCCTGCGGATTGCCGCAGGCTTCCCAATGGATTTCGTTGCCATCACCGACGGCGAGCATGCCGTGGTCATAAGGTTCAATCTCTGGATAGAGGCTGTTCATCATCGTGCCTGCATGTGGCGAATCTTCTCTCGCCAGGGAAGGACAGCTCATTGCCTTTCCCTGTTACAGTCAAATGACAATGGCTCTAGTTGACGACCGTGTAATCAGCGGGGCGCGAGGCGGAGAGCACAAGGTCGGCATTGGGAATGTCGTTCGACAGGGCACGCTGCTGTGCCGAGCCGACATTGTAGCCATAGCCCAGCCACCGCTGCACGAGGCGATTTTCCATTTCGACACGATCCACCTGCAGAAATACGGTGAGGTCGAACAGCGGCGCCAGCCGGTCCCAGGGCGACTGGTTCAGAAGAAGATAGTTCCCCTCGACCAGGAGAACGCGCTGATCGCCGCTGACCACGGCGGCACCCGCCCGGGCGAGATCGAGCTTGCGGTCAAAGAGCGGAATGACGACATTGTCTTCCCCTGCCCTGAGCCGTTTCAACAGCACCTCCAGGCCCGCACAGTCGAAGGTTGGCGGCGATCCCTTGCGCTTGCGCTGGTCGCGCGCATCGAGGATGGCATTGTCGAGATGGAATCCGTCCATGGGAACCACGACGGCCGCATTGGCCTCGCGTGCGTTGATTGCCGCGGAGATAGCGGCGGAAACGGTGGATTTGCCGGCCCCGGGAGGGCCGGCAATGGCAACGATCAAACGTTTGGTTTCGGTGGCGCGGGCCAGAATGGCCGTCACCAGCTCATCGATCGCTATAATCATTGTGCTGTCCGCAGGATGGCTCAGGCAAGCCATTTGTCATAATCGGAAACCAGAAGATGCACCGGTGCCTCGTCTTCTTCAATCGAAGAGAAGCGGCCGATCGGCTCGCGGAAGATATTGTCGGTCAGGTCGTCATTGACCGTGGAAACCTCGCCGATCAGGACGTCGCCGCCCTCACCCCAGAATGCGTGCCAGTTTCCCGGCAGCAGCGTCACGCTTTCGCCCGGCTGCAGCTTCAGCAGGCCGCCGGCCTTCAGCATGACGATACGGCCGTCCGTTGCCACTTGCACATCCGTCTTCTCGTCGACGCTGCCATCGGCATTCGAGTTGAACAGTTCGAGCACGAGCGTGCCGCCGCCGCGGTTGATGATGTCCTCGGCCTTGACGATATGGCGGTGCATCGGCGAGAGCTGCTTTTCGCGGGAGATCATGATTTTTTCCGCATAGAGCATGCCGCCGCCCTTTTTCAGGTCTGCCTGATTGCCGTTGCGGGTGGTGAAGAGGAACAGGCCGAGTTCATCGAACTTGCCCTGTCCATAGTCGGTGATATCCCAGCCGAGCCTGGCATCGAGAATGGCCCTGGAATCGCTTGAGGTGCGGGCCTTCAGCTCTTCCGGCGACCAGTAGGCGAAAGGCGGCATGACATAGCCGAAGGAGCGGATGAACTTGTCGCTTTCACGGATGATCGCGTTGACTTCTGAGCGTTTCATTTTTCAATTCTGTCCTTCATGCAGCAAGACTGGCGGGTGGTTCCTTGGCGCCGGTCATGAATGCCACGGCATCCGACATGCTGTATTCCTTCGGGTCGATGACACAAAGGCGTTTGCCAAGCCGGTGAATGTGGATGCGGTCCGCCACTTCGAAAACATGTGGCATATTGTGCGAGATCAGCACAATCGGCAATCCGCGCTTTTTCACATCCTGGATGAGCTCGAGAACGCGGCGTGACTCCTTGACGCCAAGCGCCGCCGTCGGTTCGTCCATGATGACGACCTTGGAGCCGAAGGCCGCCGCGCGCGCCACGGCGACACCCTGCCGCTGGCCGCCGGAGAGCGTTTCCACCGCCTGGCTGATGTTCTGAATGGTCATCAGGCCAAGCTCGGTCAGCTTGTCACGGGCCTGCTTTTCCATGGTCTTGCGGTCGAGCATGCGCAGCCAGCTGCCCAGAATACCCGGCTTGCGGATTTCACGGCCGAGAAACATGTTGTCGGCGATGGAGAGTGCCGGCGACAGGGCAAGGTTCTGATAGACGGTTTCGATCCCGGCATCGCGCGCTTCCATGGGAGAGCGGAAATGGATCGGCTTGCCATCGAGCGTGATCTCGCCCTCGTCGGGGTGAACCGCACCGGAAATCGCCTTGATCAGGGAGGATTTTCCCGCGCCGTTGTCACCGATGACGGCGAGGACTTCGCCGGCATAAAGATCGAAATCCGCATGATCGAGCGCGGTGACACGGCCGTACCGCTTGACCAGGCCGCGGGCGGTGAGAATGGGTTGCTGTGTCATCAGCCTGCTACCTTTCTGATCCACTGATCGATTGCCACGGCCGTGATGATCAGGACGCCGATCATCAGATAGGTCCATTGGACATCCGTGCCATACATGCGCATGCCGAAGGAGAAGACGCCGACGATCAGCGCGCCGAACAGCATGCCGAGGATGGAACCACGTCCGCCGAAGAGCGACATGCCGCCGATAACCACCGCGGTAATGGATTCGATATTGGCGAACTGGCCGACCTGCGGTGATACCGAACCGTTGCGGCCGATCTGGGCCCAACCGGCGAGCGCGCAGATGAAACCGGCCAGCACGTAGACGGAAATCAGCACGCGCTTGGTCCTGACACCCGCCAGTTCCGCCGCTTCCGGATCATCGCCGATCGCATAGAGATGGCGGCCCCAGGCGGTGTGGTTCAGCACGTACCAGAGAACGGCGATCAGAAGGATCATGGCGAATACGCCATAGGTGAAGGTGGCGCTGCCGATCTGGATTTTTTCGCCGAAGAACTGCAGCGTGCGCGCCTTCGCTTCGATGTCCTGCGCCCGGATCGTTTCATTGGCCGAGTAGATATAGGTCGTGGCCAGAAAGATCTGCCATGTGCCGAGCGTGACGATGAAGGGGGGCAGTTTCACATAGGCAATGAGAATGCCGTTGATGAGACCGCACAATCCGCCGAGGGCCACGCCGCACAGGATGGAAAGTTCGACGGGCAGTCCGTAACGGAAGGTGAACTGGCCCATGACAACCGATGTGAGGACCATGATCGCGCCGACGGAAAGGTCGATACCGGCGGTCAGGATCACCAAGGTCTGGGCGGCGCCGACAATACCGACGATCGCGACCTGTTGCAGGATCAGCGACAGGGCAAAGGGTGTGAAAAAGCGCGAACCGACGATGATGGCGAAAACCGCCAGCGACAGAACGAGAACGATCAGCGGTACCGCTGCCGGGCTCGAATGAAGAAAATGGCGCGTCCGCTCGACCAGGCTTTTCTGCTCGCCGTCGAAACTGGCGATGGCCGTGGCGCTCTGTGTCAGAACGCGCTCGAATTCCTGCTTGGGTTGTGATCCCGGATTGGCTTCGTTCATGGGTTGGCTCCCCCAAAATTTGCGCAGCTTGGAGAGGACGGTTTTACACCGTCCTCTCGCTGTTTGCTGGCTTTTCTGTCAAATCAGGGCGTGATCAGCCCCAGCACTTGGCAAGGCCGCTTTTCACGTCGATGGACTCGACGCCCTTGACCGGCTTGTCCGTCACAAGGGAAACGCCCGTATCAAAGAAGCTCTTGCCTGCCGTTGGCTTCGGCTTTTCGCCGGTATCGGCGAACTTCTTGATTGCCTCGATGCCGAGCGAAGCCATCATCAGCGGATATTGCTGCGAAGTTGCGCCGATGATGCCCGCTTCGACATTCTTCACGCCCGGGCAGCCGCCGTCGATGGACACGAGAAGGACGCCCTTGTCCTTGCCGAATGCCTTCAGTGCTTCGTGAGCACCCGCAGCTGCCGGTTCGTTGATCGTATAAACGACGTTGACGCCCGGGTCTTTCTGCAGAAGGTTTTCCATCGCCTTGCGGCCGCCTTCTTCATTGCCGTTGGTAACGTCATGGCCGACAATGCGCGGGTCTTTTTCGTCGCCGATCTTGTTGATGTCGCCCACGTCAATGCCAAAGCCCTTCATGAAACCTTGGTCGCGCTGGACATCGACGGATGGCTGCGAAGGCGTCAGGTCAAGGAATGCAATTTTTGCATCCTTGGCTTTGTCACCCAAGGTTCCGGCAGCCCACTTGCCGACGAGTTCGCCTGCCAGAAGGTTGTCCGTGGCAAATGTTGCATCTGCTGCGTCGATTGGATCAAGCGTTGTGTCGAGTGCAATGACGAGAACGCCGGCATCTCGGGCCTGCTTGACCGACGAAACAATGCCGGCCGTGTCGGATGCGGTGATCAGGATGCCCTTGGCACCATCCGCGATGCAGGTTTCAATCGCTGCCACCTGGCTTTCGCTGTCGCCGTCGATCTTGCCGGCATAGGTCTTGAGGTCGACGCCGAGTTCCTTTGCCTTGGCAACGGCGCCCTCCTTCATCTTGACGAAGAACGGATTGGTGTCCGTCTTGGTGATCAGGCAGGCACCGACGCCTGCAGCCTGTGCCGGAGCGGCAAAGGCGGCGATGGCCACAACGGCGGCACCAAGAATGGTTGATTTCAGATAAATGCTTTTGCGCATGTCACTACCTCCCAGAGTTTGATCGTAATGCGACGCGCTGCCGGTGGGCAGCTCTACTTTCGCATGAACACCTCGGACAGTTATCCTCCCGGCCAAGTGCTGCCCTAGAAAATACCAGCCTCGCCAAGCTGTCAACATTAATAAATCACTCTTATTTATTATTGACAGGTTTGCCTGATGGCTCCATTGTCGCGCCGATATCAGGGAGGACGTCCTTTTGGGCATCAGACTATCGGAGCGCCACGGTCCGGGAGGAACACGGCCGCCGCTTCATCAGGGAACAAACCAGAGCGGCATGCGCGACCACAATGAGCGGGTCGTGCTTTCGCTGTTGCGCCAGCATGGCAGCCTTGCCAAAACAGCCATTGCGCGGATGACAGGACTTTCGGCGCAGACGATCTCGATCATCATGCGCATGCTGGAAGCCGACGAGCTGCTTTCGCGCGAAGAGCCGCTGCGCGGCCGCATCGGCCAGCCGCTCATTCCCATGTCGCTCAATCCGGAGGGTGCCTTCTTCCTCGGCCTCAAGATCGGGCGGCGCAGTGCGGATCTGGTGCTGATCGATTTTGTCGGGCGTATCCGGTCCATGCTGCATATGCCCTATGCCTATCCGACGCCGGATTCGGTCCTGGCTTTCACCAGGGATGGCATCGCGACGATGCTGGATGGCCTTGACGCGAAGCAGCGTTCGAAGGTGGCCGGTCTTGGCATCGCCGCGCCGTTCGAACTGTGGAAATGGGCCGATACAGTCGGGGCGCCGCAGGAGATCCTCGATCAATGGCGCCAGTCCGATATCAAGGCATCGATTGCCGCCATCTGCGATTTTCCGGTCTATCTGCAGAATGACATCACGGCGGCCTGCGGTGCGGAGCTTGTCTTCGGCGAGACAAAAGACCTCAATGATTTCGTCTATTTCTATATCGGCTCGTTCATCGGCGGCGGTATCGTCATCAATGGCAGCCTCTATGCGGGGCGCAGCGGCAATGCCGGCGCGCTCGGTTCCATGCCGGTGCCCGGTCCCGACGGGACCACGCAGCAGCTGATCGACATTGCATCGATCACCGCGCTGGAGCGCATCGTCACCAGCCTTGGCCGTGACCCCTCACCGCTGTGGACCTCGCCCGACGATTGGGGCCAGATGGGTGAGGAATTGGACGGTTGGATCGACCGTTCGGGCAAGGCCATTGCGCAGGCGGTGATTGCCGCCGCGTCGGTTGTCGATTTTGAAGCGGCTGTTATCGATGGCTGGATGCCCGCGCACGTGCGCGCCCGGATCGTCGATGCCGTACGCGCCCATGTCGGAACATTCGATCTGGAGGGGATCGAGCTGCCCGTCATTGTCGAAGGCTCGGTCGGCATTCATGCCCGAGCCCTCGGGGCCGCCAGTCTTGCCCTGTCGGACCGGTTCCTCATCGGACAGAAAATATTCAGAAAGGTCGATTGAACGTGCTGATTGGTATTCCGCCCATCCTGGGCCCGGAGCTTCTCGCGACCTTGCGTGCCATGGGCCATGGCGACGAAATCGCGCTGGTCGACGGCAATTATCCGGCGCTGGAACATGCCCGGCGGCTGATCCGGGCCGATGGCCTGCCGCTGATTCCCATCCTCGATGCGATCCTGCAGGTCATGCCGGTGGATGATTTCGTGCCGCACGCGCTGTTCCGCGCAACGGTGAAGGGAAATCCCGATCTCCTTGATCCGGTGCACGAGGAAATGAACGAAGTTTGCGCGCGCCGTGCCCCCGGATTTTCGCTCTTGCCGCTGGTCGGCGATGCGTTCTACACACGGGTGAAGGATGCCCATACCATCATCGCGACAAGCGAACCAAGGCTTTACGGCAATATCATCGTCCGCAAGGGCGTCATCTATCCATCGAAAGAAACTGACAAATGATCCTATGTTGTGGTGAAGCGCTGATCGACATGTTGCCGCGCACGAGCGAGGCGGGTGAACCGGCTTTTGCGCCCTATGTCGGCGGCGCGGTTTTCAATACAGCCATTGCCTTGGGCCGCCTCGGCGTGCCGACAGAATTCTATTCCGGTGTCTCCTCGGATTTCTTCGGTCAGATGCTGCGCGAAAGCCTGGCGGCCAACCATGTCGGCACGCGCTACGCGCATATTTCGCCGCAGCCCACGACGCTTGCCTTCGTGCGCCTGACCGACGGCCAGGCCAGCTACACCTTCTACGATGAGAACAGTGCCGGGCGTTCACTCGCCCTCGGCGATCTGCCGGCGCTGGAGGACAATGTCACGACGCTGCAGTTCGGCGCGATCAGCCTCATTCCGGAACCCTGCGGCTCGACCTATGAAGCGCTGATGGCGCGCGAGCATGAAAAGCGCGTCATCGTTCTCGACCCCAACATCCGGCCGGGCTTTATCCCTGACAAGGAAAAGCATCTGGCGCGCATGCGCCGCATGATCGCCATGAGCGATATCGTCAAGATTTCCGATGAGGATATGCGCTGGTTCGGTGAGAGCGGCACGATGGAAGAGATTGCACGGCGCTGGATTGTCCCGGCGTCGCAGCATGGTCCGAAGCTCATCCTCGTCACCCATGGTGCGGATGGCGTGACCGGCTATACATCCGAGCTGGCGGTGCATGTGGCGGCGCAGAAGGTTGCAGTTGTCGATACGGTGGGGGCTGGCGATACGTTCACGGCGGGCGTCCTGACCTCGCTGCAGGAAGCCGGCCTTCTGGCCAAAGCTGCGCTGACGTCGCTTGAGGAAGAGCAAATCCGCGCGGCCTTGCTGCTCGGTGTCAAGGCGTCTGCGGTCACCGTATCGCGCGCCGGAGCAAATCCGCCTTGGCGATCTGAACTTTAATTGTTTCGCGCTCTACAAAACGCCGTTCTGTGACAATCCACAGAACGGCGTTTTGCATTAGACAAGCGCGATCTAATCCAGATCGAAAGCAGCGCCGATCAGCGTCTTGGTATAATCGTGCTGCGGCGCATCGAAAATATCATCGGTCTGGCCTTCCTCGACGATCTTGCCGCTCTTCATCACGATCACATAGTCGGACATCGCCTTGATCACCGCGAGATCGTGACTGATGAAGATATAGGACAGATCGTGCTTGGCCTGCAGGTCGCGCAGCAGTTCGATCACCTGCCCCTGCACAGACCGGTCGAGCGCCGAGGTCGGTTCATCGAGAATGACGACCTTCGGCTTGAGGATCATGGCGCGCGCGATGGCGATGCGTTGCCGCTGTCCCCCGGAAAACTCGTGCGGATAGCGATTGCGCGCACCCGGATCGAGCCCCACTTCTTTCAATGCGGCTATGGCCCGCTTGTCGCGGTCGGCGCGCGACAGTTGCGGCTCGTGGATGAGCAGGCCTTCGGTGATGATTTCACCCACTGTCTGGCGCGGCGAAAGCGAGCCGTAGGGATCCTGGAACACCAGCTGCAATTCCCGGCGCAGTGGCCGCATGGCAGCACGATCAAAGCCGGAAATGTTTTTGTTTTCAAAATGATACTGGCCATTGCTCGGCAGAAGACGCAGGAGTGCCCGGCCGAGCGTTGACTTTCCGGAGCCGGATTCACCGACAATGCCGATGGTTTGCCGCTGCTTGAGCCGGACCGTTACGCCGTCCACGGCGCGGAAGCGCGTGTGTGCGCTGGTGAAGAAACCGCCGCCGATGGCGAAGTCGACCGTGACATTGCGCCCTTCCAGCATGATCGGCGCCTTGTCTTCCGGCGCCGACTTGCTGCCGCTGGGCTCCGCGGCCAGCAGCATCTTGGTATAGTCTTCCTGCGGGCGTTCAAAGATGTCCTTGATCGTCCCTTTTTCGACGACCTCGCCGCGCCGCATGACAACCACGCGCTCGGCAAAATGTTTGACCACGCCAAGATCATGGGTGATCAGCACGATGGCCATGCCGAACCGCTTCTGCAAATCGCGCAGGAGATCAAGAATCTGGGCCTGGATCGTTACGTCGAGCGCGGTGGTCGGCTCATCGGCAATCAGAAGATCCGGTTCGTTGGCTAGCGCCATGGCGATCATGACGCGCTGACGCTGACCGCCGGACATTTCGTGCGGGTAGCTGTTGATGCGCCGTTCCGGTTCGGGAATGCCGACAAGCTTCAACAGTTCGAGCACGCGCACCTTCGCCTGCTTGAAGCTAACACCCTTGTGGTGGACGATGGGCTCGGCAATCTGTCGCCCGATCGTGTAAAGCGGGTCGAGCGAGGTCATGGGCTCCTGGAAAATCATGGTGATTTTCGAGCCGCGCACCTCGTTGAGCGCCTTGGTCGACAGGCCGACAAGTTCCTTGCCGCGATATTTTGCCGAGCCGGCCACGCGGCCGTTCTGCGCCAGGAGACCCATGATGCCCATCATGGTCTGGCTCTTGCCGGAGCCGGATTCACCAACGACGGCCAGTGTTTCGCCGGGAAGAACATCGAGATCGATGCCCTTGACGGCATTGACATCGCCGTCCGGCGTGGTGAAGTCGACTTTCAGTCCGCGCACGGACAATACTGCATCTTTGTTGTCCGTCATTTCAGCGGTCCTTCGGGTCGAGTGCATCACGCAGGCCGTCACCGATGAAGTTCAGCGAGAACAGGGTGACGACAAAGAAAATGGCAGGGAAAATCAGCAGCCACGGTGCAGATTGCATCTTGTTTGCACCTTCGGAAATCAGCGCGCCCCAACTGGTCAGCGGCGCCTGAACACCGAGACCGAGGAAGGACAGGAAGCTCTCCAGAAGGATGACTTTCGGAACCACGACCGTGACGAAGACGATGACGGGACCAATCGTATTGGGAATGATGTGCCGGCGGATGATCTGCCAGTCGGTTAACCCCAGGGCCTGCGCCGCGCCGATGAATTCGCGGCGTTTCAGGGCAAGGGTCTGACCGCGCACAATGCGTGCCATATCAAGCCATTCCACGGCACCGATCACCAGAAAGATCAGGATAAAACTGCGCCCGAAGAAGACGACGAGCACCACCACGAGAAACACGAACGGCAGGGAATAGAGAATCTCGATCAGGCGCATCATCACATTGTCGACGCGCCCGCCGATGTAACCGGAGATGGCGCCGTAGGTTACGCCGACAGCCAGTGAAACAAGACTGGCAAGGAACCCGACGGCCAGCGAAATCTGCCCGCCGAGCATGATGCGGGCCAGCATGTCGCGGCCGTTGGCGTCGGTGCCGAAGAAGAAGTATTCGCGATTGACATTGCCCGACAGCTTGAGGGTTTTGCCATCGTCTTCCGTGGCCGCCACCTTCGTACCCTGAAACTCGTTCGCCCGGTCGAAATAGCGGGTCGCCCGCGGATCGATTGGCTGGTCCGAATGAATGGTTGCGGTGAACGTGTTGCCGTCGACGGCAAATTCCTTCAGCTGCACCCGGGCACGGCTTGCCACGCCTGCCATCACGTCGCCGAGGGTATCGGCCTTCGGCAAGGCTTCAAGGCTCGGCGGGATGGTGACGTAGGATGGGAATACCTGATCGTAGGTATGACTGAGGAAATAGGGTCCGAAGAAGGAAAACAGGGTGATGAAGAACAGCACCACGCAGCCGGCCATCGCCGCACGGTTGCGGCGGAAGCGGAGCGTTGCCAGCTGAAACAGGCTGCGCCCCTGGGTTTCCTTCTCGGGAATGTTTGTTGTCGATATATCAGTCATGGCGAACCCTCGGATCAAGAAGGCCGTACAGAATATCGACCACAAGATTGAAAACGATGACGAAAATCGCCACGAGAACGACCGTTCCCATCACGAGCGTGTAATCGCGATTGATGGCACCCAGCACGAAGTAGCGGCCGACGCCGGGAATGGTGAAGATGGTTTCGACCACGGCGGAACCGGTCAGCAGCGCGGCGGCGCAGGGCGCTAGATAGGAAACAACCGGCAGGAGTGCCCCGCGCATCGCATGGGTGATGACGACGGTCCTTGGCGGCAATCCGTAGGCGCGTGCCGTGCGGATGTGATCGGTATGCAGGCCTTCGATCATCGAGCCGCGCGTGAGACGGGCAAAGACGGCCAGCTGGGGCAGCGCCAGCGCGATCATCGGCAATATCAGGAAGCGCCACGATCCGTCACCCCAGCCACCCGCGGGCAATAGGGACAACAGCACCGCGAAAATCAGCGTGAGCACCGGGCCCACGACGAAATTGGGTACCGTCACGCCGATTGTCGCGACGGACATGATGAGGAAATCGAGGAAACTGTTCTGGCGCAAAGCCGCGATCGTTCCGACAATGACCCCGCCGAAGAGTGCAAGGAGCAAGGCATAGAATCCAAGTTCCACCGAGTAAGGCAGGCCCTTGCCGATCAGCTCGGCAATCGTGTTGTCCTTGTAGATGTAGCTGGGGCCGAAATCGCCGGTCACTGCATTCTTGAGATATTGCAGATACTGGTTCCAGAGCGGCTGATCGAGATGATAGGCCTTCATCAGGTTTTCCATCGTCGCCGGCGGCAGCGGTCTTTCAAGGTTGAAGGGACCGCCCGGTGCAAACCGCATCAGGAAGAACGAAATGGTGACGACAATGAACAATGTCGGCACTGCACTCGCCAGTCGGCGAAGGACGAAATGAAACATGGAGATATACTCTCTCTTCTGTGCAGCTTTCGCAGCAGCTGCACCCACTCACTCAATTAGACCGTTGCGTTCAAACCGGTCATTGTTCCGCAAGGCTCAGATATTTGCTCAGATGGTCGTTGGTGCCGTTGTCCTTCCAGCCCTTGACGCGGTTGGACACGAGCCAGAGCTGCCCGAAATTCATCATCGGCGCGACGGGCTGTTCCTGCAGGACCAGTGCTTCGGCTTCATGCAGAATTTTGGCGCGGGCCGCGGGGTCTTTTTCGTCGTAGGATTTCTTGACCAGGGCATCGAAGTCCGGATTGTTCCAGCGACCATAATTGAAGGTGGTGTTGGTGCTCAGATTGATCACCATGAAGTTCTCGGCATCGGCATAATCCGCGGTCCAGCCGGCCCGCGCCACGTTGAACTTGCCGCCCTCCTTCAGATAAGCGTAGTGGGCGCTGATATCGTTCTGCAGCAGCGTCACATTGGCGCCGAAGGCCTTTTTCCACATATCGGCAACGGCGATGGCGACCCGTTCGTGATTGGGATTGGTGTTGTAGCGGATCTCGATGGTGAGCGGCTTGCCGCCCGCGCCATAGCCCGCCTCCTTCATCAGCGCGACCGCCTTGTCGTCGCGGTCGAGCTGCGACATGTCGGCAAAATCGGGCTTGGCCGGTTCACCGTAATTGGCAATGCCAAGCGGCACGAGCGAATAGGCCGGCAGCTGCGCACCCTTGTAGATTTCATTCGACAGGAAGTCGCGGTCGATCGCCATGGACAGCGCCCGGCGCACGCGCACGTCGCTAAACGGTTCGACGCGGGTGTCGAAGGAATAGAAATAGGTCGACAGCGCCGGGGTAATGCGCACCTGATCGCCCATGGATGCACGCAGGCGCTCGATCTGGTCGGCCGAGAAATTGTAGACGAGGTCCATTTCCCTGGCCTCGAAGCGGCGCACGGCGGCCGCCTGATCCTCGGTCGGGTAGAAGATGACCTTGTCGAGTTTCACATCCCCGGCACCCCAGTAATCAGGGTTCTTGGCGGCGGTCAGATGATCGTTCTGCACGTGTTCGACAAGCTCGAAGGCGCCATTGGAGACGAGTTTGCCCGGCTTGATGAAGTCGGCGCCGTTCTTTTCAAGGCTTGCCCTGTTGACTGGCAGGGCGGTCTGGTGCGCCAGCAGTTCGACGAAGAACGGCGTGGCGCGCTCCAGGGTGATTTCGAGCGTCTTGGCATCAATCGCCTTCATGCCGATCTGGTCGACAGGAAGTTCGCCCTTGTTGATCTTCTCGGCATTCTTGATGGGGTAGAGCATGTTGGCGTAGCCGGCGGCCGTCTTCGGCTCTTCGACACGCTTGAAGGAGAAAATGAAATCGTCCGCGGTGACGGGCGAGCCGTCCGACCAGTTGGCATTGGCGCGGATCTTGAAGGTATAGACCGTGCCGTCGTCGGAGACAGTCCAGCTCTCGGCCGCACCCGGCACGATCTTGCCGGCGGGATCATAGCTGGTCAGACCTTCATAGAGGTCTTTCAGGATGAATGCCTCGATTTCAAGCGAGGTCTGGGACGGATCCAGCGTTTGCGGCTCGCCGGAATTGCCGCGGTGCAGCACCGCTTCGGCAAGCGCCGGACCTGCCGCCAGCATAAGCGAACCGGCAAGCAGGGCGGCGGTCATATTCAACTTCGCAAGCGTCATCTGGCTGTTTCCTCGCCGTTTACTGGTCGGTGTTTGGCATGAAATGGCAATATCCATCCGTTCACGGTCCTGTCGAAAGGGCCGTGCCGGGTCATGTCTGTTTGTCGATTTGCGGTCGGTAGCTGGCACATAGCGAGCCGGGCAAAAGCGTGACGCGCAACCCGCGGGTGCGGGTTGCGCGTCAGACTTTGCTATTCAACGCTGAGATATTTGCTCAGGTGCTCGTTGTTGGCGTTGTCACCCCAGCCCTTGACCTTGTCGGCCACGAGCCAGAGGTTCGCATCATTCATCAGCGGCGCGATCGGCTGATCGCGCATGATCAATGCTTCTGCCTGGTGCAGGATCTTGGCGCGTTCCGCAGGATTGCGCTCTTCATAGGACTTCTTCATCAGGGCATCAAATTCCGGATTGGAATAATGCCCGTAATTGAAGGTCTTGTTGGTGCTGACATTGAGGTTCAGGAAGTTTTCCGGATCGGCATAGTCTGCCGTCCAGCCGGCGCGGGCAACGTTGAACTTGCCGCCTTCCTGCAGGTAGGCGTAGTGCGATGAAATATCGAGGTTCATCAGCGTGACCTTGGCGCCGAAGGCCTTTTTCCACATGTCGGCAACAGCCGTTGCCACACGCTCGTGGTTCGGGTTGGTGTTGTAGCGGATTTCGATGTTCAAAGGCTTGCCGCCTTCGCCATAGCCCGCTTCCTTCATCAGCTTGAGCGCTTCATCTTCACGGTCAAGCTGCGACTTGTCGGCAAAATCGGCCTTGGACGGTTCGCCGTAGTTTTGCATGCCCGGAGGAACCAGGGAGTAAACCGGCAATTTGGTACCGTTGTAGATGTCCTTGGCAAGGAAATCGCGATCGACGGCCATCGAAAGGGCACGGCGCACGCGCACATCGTTGAACGGTTCGGTGCGCGTATCGAAGGGGTAGTAGTAGGTTGCCATGGCCGGGGTCACGTGGACCTGCTTGGCATTGGCGGCGCGCATGCGCTCGATCTGGTCGGAGGAGAAGTTGTAGACGAGGTCCAGTTCACCGGCTTCGTATCGTCGGACGGCTGCAGCCTGGTCTTCCAGGGGGTAGAAGATGACCTTGTCGAGCTTGACGTTCGCCGCGTCCCAGTAATGTTCGTTCTTGGCAACGGTCAGATGGTCGTTCGGCACGTGTTCAAGCAGCTTGAATGCGCCATTGCCCACCAGTTTGCCCGGTTTGACGAAATCGGCGCCATTCTTTTCGAAGCTGGCCTTGTTGATCGGCAGCGCGGTCTGGTGCGACAGCAGCTCGATGAAGAAAGGGGTCGGACGTTCGAGCGTGATTTCCAGCGTCTTGGCATCGATGGCCTTTACGCCGAGTTCTTCCACCTTGGCCTTGCTCTTGTTGACGGCTTCGGCATTCTTGATGGGATAAAGGATATTGGCGTAGCCGGCGGCTGTCTTCGGGTCTTCGACGCGGCGCATCGAGAAGACAAAATCTTCCGCCGTTACCGGCGTGCCATCCGACCAGTTCGCATTGTCGCGCAGCTTGAACGTGTAGACGGTGCCGTCATCGGAAACCTTCCAGCTTTCCGCGGTGCCCGGAACAATCTTGCCCATGGCGTCATAGATCGTCAGGCCCTCGTAGAGATCCTTGACGATGAATGCTTCGATATCGATCGAGGTCTGTGACTGATCAAGGGTCTGCGGTTCGCCGCTGTTGCCGCGATGCAGCACGGCTTCTGCCAGTGCCGGGCTTGCGCCGATCATCAGCGATCCAAGCAGCAGCGCCGCGCGGAGGTTGAGTTTCATAAATGACATTTTTTGGTCCTTCCCCTTTGAAGAATTATGAAGGCATGAACAAAAGCCAAAATTTTGCCAAACGCAAGCCGTCGATTCTGCGAATTATGCGAAATATGCGAGTCGACGAAACGGCCTAAATCGAGTTAAACTCAGGATAGAGCAGCATTTTCAGGCTGTTTGGCCTGCAAGCAAATTTTACGAAAACGTCAAAAAAATTGTGCACGATGTGGACCATCGGGCTCATTCTCGTCACTTTTTGCTCCAAAATCGCCGCTCTGGCGCGTTTCACGGTGTCTGTTTTGATATTTTTCCCCGAAATGGAAATTTGGTTAGCAAAGCCTTTCCGGCACCGTGCGGGTGCCCGCGCAGACGATGAGCGCTTGCAGCCCCGTGGCCGGCCAAGCGTCGAGGACCATTGTTGCCCTTTGTTGTTGCCACACCGCGCAATACCCCCAATTTTATCCTTGGACAGCCGGACAAGAATAGGTCTTAAGCGGGTGGTGATTTGCTGATCGAGAAAATCCTGTATGCTGCAATGCCCCGCCCTTTGAACATCAGCCTAGGGTCAGAACTCATTGATCTGGCCTCACACCATTTCGACCAGATCAATGAGTTCTGACCCTGACATCCCCGGTGAACAACAGGTAAACGTGCATGACAGCTCTCGTCATTCTTACTATCGCAGCTGTCGCGCTCTGCGGCGTGATGGCCTGTGCCTTTCTTGTGCAGCGCCAGACCGGGAACAGCGGCTGGGCGGATGCCTTCTGGTCGTTCGGTGTCGGGGCAATCGGCATTCTTTCCATCCTGTTTTCCAGCGATATGGTCTCGCCGGCCCGAAAATGGCTGGTGATTGTCCTGCTTGCGCTATGGTCGCTGCGGCTGGGCGGGCATATTCTGCTGCGCACACTCAACAGCGAGGATGATCCGCGCTACGCGCGGTTGCGCAGGCAATGGGGTGCCTCTGCCAATTCACAGATGTTCTTCTTTCTGCAAACGCAGGCCTTTGCCGGCATTCTCCTCGTCGTCAGCGTTTACATTGCCGCCGCCCGGCCGGATGTCGAGCTGGAATTTCCCGATTATCTCGGGCTCGTGGTGGCGCTTGTTGCGCTTGCCGGCGAAGCGATTGCGGATTGGCAGCTCAAGCGGTTTTCGCGAAACCCGGCCAATCGCGGCAAGATCTGCGATACGGGTTTCTGGCGCTGGTCACGCCATCCGAATTACTTCTTCGAATGGCTGGGCTGGGTAGCCTATGTGCTGATCGCTGCGGATTTCGACGGCGACTACGTACATGGCTGGCTCACGCTTGCCGCGCCGGTTCTGATGTATGTGCTGCTGCGCCATGTCTCCGGCGTCCCGCCGCTGGAGGAGCACATGCTCGCCTCGCGCGGCCAGGCTTTCCGGGACTATCAACGACGCACGAGCATCTTCTTTCCCAGGCCTCCTCAAGAATAAGGTGAGGAAACAGGTATTAACCTATTGAAGTATGGATAATATCCATCGTGTCAATCGGTGGCATCGGAATCACGCAGCAAAGCTTCCAGTGTTTCCAGCCTGTCCGCCTCGATCGGCGGTTTGTCCCAGCGCAGGCGGGCGATGCGGGGAAAGCGCATGGCGACGCCGGATTTGTGCCGTTTCGACCGGTTCAATCCTTCGAAGGCCACTTCAAGCACAAGGCCATGACCCGGCTCCGCCCGCACGGAACGCACCGGCCCGAAGCGTTCGGTGGTGTTGTTGCGCACATAGGCATCGAGCTGTTTCAACTCTTCGTCGGTAAAGCCGAAATAGGCCTTGCCCACCGGCACCAGATGCGGGTCGTCTTCCGGGCCGGTCCACACGGCAAATGTATAATCCGAATAGAAGCTTGACCGTTTGCCATGACCGCGCTGGGCATAGACAAGCACGGCATCGATGGTGAAGGGATCGCGTTTCCACTTGAACCACGGTCCCTTCGGGCGTCCGGGCACGTAGGTGGAATCCCACTGTTTCAGCATCAGCCCTTCGATAACGGGGTGCGGCGGGTTCCGGCGCATTGCGACAAGGTCTTCGAAGGTGGAATACGGCACGAGAGGCGACAGATCGAAACGTGTGGAATCGAGATCGGAGACAAAGCGCTCAAGTCTTTGCCTCCGTTCAGCAAAAGGCAAAGCCCGGATGTCTTCGTCGCCGTCAATCAGCAGATCATACAGCCGCACGAATGCCGGATGACTTTCCATCTGTTTGGCCGAGACCGCTTTCCGGTTGAGCCGCTGCTGCAGATCACCGAAGGCGCCGATTTCGACGCTTTCGGCCGTGCTGCGGGCAACGAGAAGTTCGCCATCCAGCGTTCCCGCGAAATGCATGGCATCGGCAATATCGGGAAAAGCGTGGGAGATGTCGTCACCCGTCCGCGAATAGATGCGCCGCTGGCCGGCTTCAGCCGTCAACTGCACGCGGATGCCGTCCCACTTCCACTCCGCCGCATAATCTTCCGCGACGATCCTGGCGTAATCCGGCTCTTCGAGCGGTGTTGAAAGCATGACAGGCCGAAACGGCGCGGCGGCAAGGCTCGCAGGCTTTTCCGTCTTGCCTTCCAGCCAGGCGAACAAGGATTGATAGGGCGGCTTCAGCCCGTGCCAGAGCTCCTCGATCTCGCCGACATCCACTGCGCCGAAATCCGCAAGTGCCTGCTTGGCCAGTCGTGCCGAAACGCCGATGCGCAGGCCGCCGGTCACCAGCTTCAGCAGGGCGTAGCGGGCGGAGGCGTCCAGCTGGTCGAGCCATTTCTCCACGAGCCTGATGGCGTCGCTGCGCGAGGCGCGCGCGAGCGAGGCAACGACGTCGCCAAGGGTGGGAATGGCGTTGACACGTGATGGCTCCTTGGCTGACCAGACCAGGGAAATCGTTTCGGCGAGATCGCCGACATAGTCATAGGAATAGGCAAAGAGCTGTTCGTCCATACGCTCGGCGACGAGCGCGCGCAGCATGGCGGGTTTGACATTGGCGATGTCGAGATCCCGCGTGATGGCGGCAAGGGCAAGGCCGCGGGCGGGGTCCGGTGTCTGCCGGAAATAATCGACAAGCAGCCTGATCTTGCCGTTGCGCTGCGGCGTAAGCACCAACCTGTCGAGAAGGGCTGCAAATTCCCGCATCAGTCCCCCTCGTCTTCATAGCCGACGAGATGCAGCGGCCGTGCGGCAAACCCGTTGAGATCACACCATCGGACAAGCGCCTCCTCGCGGCCGTGGGTCACCCAGATCTGCGATGGGGCCAGTTCCCTGATCGTCCCGGTCAGCTCATCCCAATCGCAGTGATCGGACAGGATGATCGGCAGTTCCACGCCCTGCTGGCGCGCGCGCTGGCGGATGCGCATCCAGCCCGAGGCAAAGCATGAAACAGGATCGGGAAAGCGCCGGGCCCAGCGGTCCTGAAAGGAGGAAGGCGGTCCGACAACGACACTGCCGGCAAAATCCTGTGGCGCACCTGTTTCCAACGTCGCCGGGGACAGGGGGCCAAGATCGATGCCCTGCGACTGGTAATAGTCGCAGAGTTTTGTCAGGGCACCATGGATGTAGATCGTCCTGTCATAGCCGGCATCGCGCAGCATGCGGATGACCCGCTGCGCCTTGCCCAGCGCATAGGCGCCGACAAGATGCGAGCGTTCCGGAAACTGTTCGATGGATTTTATCAGCTTGGCGATTTCGTCCCTGGCATTGGGATGCCGGAACACCGGCAGGGCGAAGGTCGCCTCGGTTATGAACACGTCGCAGGGAACGGGTTCAAACCCGATGCAGGTGGGATCCGCCGCCCTCTTGTAGTCACCCGAACAGACGATGCGCATGCCATCCTTCTCGACGGCAATCTGTGCTGATCCCAGAACGTGACCCGCCGGGTGAAAGCTGACCTTGACGCCATTGATGTCGCTGACGGTTCCGAGCTCTGCCGCCTGGGTCGTTCCGGCAAAATTGTCGCCATAGCGTATCCCCATGATGTCGAGTGTCTGCTGCGTCGCCATGACATGCTGGTGGCCGGGTCTGGCGTGGTCGGCATGGCCATGGGTGATCAGGGCGCGCACCACCGGACTGACGGGATCGATATGGAAATCCCCAGCCGGGGAATAGAGACCCGCTGGCGTTGATCGCAAAAGTGCCTCCGGACGGGTCAGCATTGTTCTTCCACCTTTCTGCACCAACGAAGATAGGCAGCATTCGGCTCCACGCAAATGCCGAAAACCACGAAAGAAAACTTGGCGCTTTCCTTGCACGCCATTACATTCGCTCTTGTGAGCACCAAGACAAAGCCCCTTTTTATCGAAGGCAGTTCTCTCCTGCCAAAACCTTTCCTGGACTGGTTTCAGGCCAAGGGATGGTCGCCGCGCGCGCATCAGCTGGAATTGCTGGAGGAAGCACAAGCCGGCCGTTCGACCCTGCTGATCGCGCCGACAGGTGCGGGCAAGACGCTGGCTGGTTTTTTGCCGGCGCTGGTCGATCTGGCGACACGCGGCAAAAGCAACAATGTCAGCCGTGGCATTCACACGCTCTACATCTCGCCGCTCAAGGCGCTGGCCGTCGATATCGAGCGCAACCTTGCCCGTCCCATCGAGGAGATCGGGCTTGATATCACCATTGAAACCCGCACCGGCGATACTCCCGCCTACAAGCGGCAACGCCAGAAGCTTGTTCCGCCGGATATCCTCCTGACCACACCGGAGCAATTGGCCCTTTTGATTGCCAACAGGGATGCCGGGCGGTTTTTCGCGGATTTGCGCTATGTCATCTTTGACGAGCTGCATTCGCTGGTGACGTCCAAGCGCGGACACCTGCTGTCGCTGGGACTGGCGCGGCTACGCAAGTTGCAGCCCGGCGTGCAGACCATCGGGCTTTCCGCAACCGTTGCCGATCCGGATGCTCTGCGGCGCTGGTTGCTGCCGCAATTGGAAGGCAGGCCCATGGCCAGTCTTGTCAAGGTCGAAGGCGGTGCCAAACCGCATATCACCATTCTTGAAACATCCGACCGCATTCCCTGGGCCGGCCACTCCGCCGTTTATGCCCTGCCGGGCATTTACGAGGCGATCAAACGGCACCAGACCACCCTCATTTTCGTCAACACCCGCAGCCAGGCGGAGCGCCTGTTCCACGATCTGTGGATGGCCAATGATGACAATCTGCCGATTGCCCTGCATCACGGCTCGCTTGATGTCAGCAAGCGGCGCAAGGTCGAGCAGGCGATGGCCAGCAATGCGCTACGTGCGGTCGTTGCCACATCGACGCTTGATCTGGGCATCGATTGGGGCGACGTCGATCTTGTCATCCATGTGGGCGCGCCGAAGGGGGCGAGCCGGCTGGCGCAGCGCATCGGCCGTTCCAACCACCGCATGGACGAGCCTTCGCGTGCGATCCTTGTTCCGGCCAACCGGTTCGAGGTGATGGAATGCCAGGCGGCGCTCGATGCCAACTATCTCGGTGCCCAGGATACGCCGCCGCTCGGCGAGGGTTCGCTGGATGTGCTGGCCCAGCATGTCCTCGGTATGGCCTGCGCTGAACCGTTTCATGCGGATGCACTTTTCGAGGAGATTACGACGGCGCTGCCCTATGCGGGCTTGCTGCGTGAAACGTTTCACCGGATCGTCGATTTCGTCGCCACCGGCGGTTATGCCCTGAAAAGCTATGAACGCTTTGCCAAAATCCGCCAGACCGCCGATGGGACATGGCGCGTGACGCATCCACGCATTGCCCAGCAATACCGGCTGAATGTCGGCACCATCATCGAAGCGCCCAGCCTCAATGTGCGGCTCACCCGCCAGCGCGGCAAGGGTGGCAATGCGCGTGGCGGCCCGGTGCTCGGGAAAGTGGAAGAGTCGTTTCTCGAAGCCCTGTCGCCGGGCGATACATTCTTCTTCTCCGGGCGCGTGCTGCGTTTTGAAGGCATTCGCGAGAACGAATGCCTTGTTTCCAATGCGGAAGGGTTCGACGCCAAAATCCCTGCCTATGCCGGTGGAAAATTCCCGCTGACCACCTATCTCGCCGATCAGGTGCGCGCCATGCTGGCCGATCCGGATCGCTGGGGTGCCCTGCCCGATCAGGTCAGCGACTGGCTGCGAATCCAGAAGGAGAAATCGGTGCTGCCTGATCCCGGCAGCCTGCTGGTCGAAACCTTCCCGCGCGGTGAACGCTATTACATGGTGATCTATCCCTTTGAAGGGCGGCTGGCGCATCAGACCCTTGGCATGCTGCTGACGCGGCGGCTCGAACGGGCCAAGGCGCGGCCCCTCGGCTTTGTCGCCACGGATTACGCGCTGTCGATCTGGGGCCTGCGCGACATGGGCCGTATGTTCCGGAAGGGTGAACTGCCGCTTTCCGAATTTTTCGACGAAGACATGCTGGGCGACGATCTCGAGGCATGGCTGTCGGAAAGCTGGATGCTGAAGCGTACGTTCCGCAATTGCGCGCTGATCTCCGGCCTTGTCGAGAAGCGGCATCCGGGACAGGAAAAGACCGGACGACAGGTAACCGTCTCCACCGATCTCATCTATGACGTCCTGCGCACGCATCAACCCGACCACATTCTCATCCAGGCCACGCGCGCCGATGCGGCCACCGGACTGCTCGACATCCGCCGCCTTGCCGATATGCTGGCACGAATCAAGGGTCACATCATCCACAAGGAGCTCGACCGGATATCGCCGCTCGCCGTTCCCGTGATGATGGAAATCGGCAAGGAGCGTGTTCCGGGCGAAGCCCACGAAACGCTGCTCGAAGAGATTGCCGACGAACTGACCCGCGAGATGATGGAACGGACATGAATCTGGCGGTTCACACGACACGGACAATGCTGCACGGCGCGGTCGAGACCGATATTGCTGGCCATACCGCCCTATGCGATCCATCCGGCGCGCTTTATCTGGAGGCCGATCGCATCCTGATCGTCTCGGACCTGCATTTCGAAAAGGGCTCGTCCTTCGCCCGGCGCGGCATGATGCTGCCGCCCTATGATACCGCCTCCACATTGAAGGCACTGGCGGCGAGCATTACCCGCTATCAACCGGCCTGTGTCATCAGCCTCGGCGACAGTTTTCACGATGGCGATGCCGCCGCGCGCCTGCCCGCCATCTATGCCGAGCAGCTGGCGACATTGATGCATGGCCGCGACTGGATCTGGATCACGGGCAATCACGATCCGGAGCATCCGGCTGATCTTCCCGGCGAGACCTACGCCGAACTGGCTTTCGGGGCGCTGGTGTTCCGCCACGAGCCTTCAAAAACCGCATCGCGCGGTGAAATCGCCGGGCATCTGCATCCGGCGGCAAAGGTGGTAAGGCGCGGCCAGTCGGTGCAGCGGCGCTGTTTCGTCACCGACCATACCCGCATGATCATGCCCGCCTTCGGCGCCTATACCGGCGGGCTCAATATTCTCGGCCGGGCCTTCCATGGCCTGTTCGACAGCAATAGCCTCAAGGCCTATATGCTCGGCCATGCCAGGGTTTACCCCATGCTGCGCAAGACGCTGTATCCATGAGATATCCGCACGGCTATTCTTGCAGTTGGTAAGGAAATTCCTTACATATGGGCCATGCGAAGGAGTAACCCATGATCACCAGCAAAATGACGAGTAAAGCTCAGACGACCATACCGCAAGCTGTGCGCGTGGCGCTGAAACTGAATCCAGGCGATGAAATTGCCTATCGGATTGAAGAGGGGCGGGTCATCCTCATGCGAGTGGAAGCCGGTACTCAAGGCGATGATCCCTTTGCAACATTCGTGGAGTGGGACAGCCCTGCCGACAGAAAAGCCTATGCAGACCTTTAAATCCGGCGATATCGTCCGCGTACCGTTTCCATACACGGACCGCAACACGCGCCAGCACCGGCCTGCGCTCGTCATCTCGGATGGTGCCGTGGGTGAAGATGCCAACCTTCTTTGGGTGCTGATGATTACCAGTGCTGAAAATAAATCCTGGGTGGGAGATGTTTCCATTCCCCGTCATGCGGAAACTGGTCTTCCGGTCGCCTCCGTCATCCGGCCGCTCAAGATTGCGACTATTGAAGCGGCTCATGCGGACAAGCTGGGACAGGTTGCAACGGAAACACTGGATGATGTCAGGCGTGTGGTTGCCTCAGTCCTCAGCAAATAGCAATTCTGTCAGTTCTCCATTCAAATCGGCAGCCGGCCATCTTCCTTCAATGTGTCCAGCACGATGGCGGTCTTGACGTTCTGTACGGACTCGTGCGGCAGCAGCACGTCGTTGACGAAGGCCGAGAGTGCCCGCAAATCCGGTGTGACCACCTTGATGAAATAATCCATCTCTCCCGTCAGCGCATGGGCCTCCATGACTTCCGGCAGCTTTGAAATGAGGTCGGAAAAGCGGCGGGCGTTGTCCCTGTTATGGGTCGCAAGTGTGACCGAGATGATGTTGACGATGCCGAGACCCAGTTTTTCGCGATCGATTTCCGCCCTGTAGCCGCGAATGAATCCCTCCTCCTCCAGCCGGGAGCGGCGGCGCGAGCATTGCGAGGCGGACAGGTTGATCCGCTCGGAAAGCTCGTTGTTCGTGAGTCGTCCATCCTCCTGCAAGGAAGACAGTATTTTGCGGTCAAACGCGTCAAGTTGCTCCATTCATGCTCTCCTTGATGGTTATATGCACGAAATGTGCGCATTATGCCTCCGCGGAGCGCTGAAATGCAAACACTTTGCATGTCATTTGCGCGATAATGCGGATAATCAGAGGAGGATGCCATGGGCCCATTTCCGCACGACGCACCGGTCGCCACGATCAGCAAGGAAAATCCTGCCGGGACGGATGGTTTCGAGTTTGTCGAGTTCTCGCATCCGGAGCCGGAAAAGCTGGAAGAGCTCTTCGCCCGCATGGGCTACAAGCCCGTTGCCCGGCATCGCACCAAGAACATAACGTTGTGGCGTCAGGGCGACATCAACTACATCCTCAATGCTGAACCCAATTCCCATGCGACGAAATTCGTCGGTGAGCATGGCCCGTGTGCGCCATCCATGGCCTGGCGCGTGGTCGATGCCAAGCATGCCTTCGATCATGCGGTTGCCAAGGGGGCGACACCCTATACCGGCGATGACAAGACCATCGATGTTCCCGCCATTGTCGGTATCGGCGGATCAATGCTCTATTTTATCGAAAAGTATGGCGAGAAAGGCTCGGTCTATGAGGACGAGTTCGAGTGGCTGGGCGAACGCGACCCGAAACCGGAAGGTGTCGGTTTCTATTATCTCGATCACCTGACCCATAATGTCTATCGCGGCAACATGGACAAGTGGTGGGCGTTCTACCGGGAACTGTTCGGCTTCAAGCAGATTCACTTCTTCGACATCGCCGGCAAGCTGACGGGCCTCGTTTCCCGTGCCATCACCTCCCCCTGCGGCAAGATCCGCATTCCGTTGAACGAATCGACGGATGACAAGAGCCAGATCGAGGAATATCTGCGCAAGTACAAGGGCGAAGGCATCCAGCACATCGCCGTCGGGACGGAAACCATCTACGACGCGACGGACAAGCTCGCGGACAATGGGCTCAAATTCATGCCCGGCCCGCCCGAGACCTATTACGACATGTCGCATGAGCGTGTGCATGGCCACGATGAACCGATCGAGCGGATGAAGAAGCACGGCATTCTCATCGACGGCGAAGGCGTGATCGACGGCGGCATGACAAAAATCCTGCTGCAGATCTTCTCCAAGACCGTCATCGGCCCGATCTTCTTCGAGTTCATCCAGCGCAAGGGCGATGAAGGCTTTGGCGAGGGCAATTTCCGCGCTCTGTTCGAGTCGATCGAAGAAGACCAGATCCGCCGTGGCGTGATCAAGGTCGCTGCTGCGGAATAACGCACAACGGAGCGGGCTATAAATCGGGTTCGTTGTGCACTATATTGAGTGCATGATGACTGCAGCTTTTGTAGCCCCTATTGTTCCCGCTGATTTCCCCGAGCTGAAATTGCTCGCGTGGAACAGGGACGCTGCACGTCCAATCCCCGCCGAAGAAGCGTTTGAACTTTATGAGCGCAACTGGCGCTTTGTTGATGCCGAGCACCTGACCACCCGTGAAGCCAAACTCATTCGGGAGCTGACGCGGGTTTTCGGTAATGGTGTATTGCTGATTTCCTGACTTTTCCATCCATAGCGGTTCCTGCATAGTGCAGGACTGAAAAATGTGATCGGAAAGTCATGCGGGAACTCAAGAGGCAGGAACATCGCGTCATCATTGAAGCGCTCGGGCTGATGGATCATGCGTTCCTGTTTGCCAATCATTGCTGGTTTGGTGGTGGCACGGCAATCGTTCTCAAGCTTGGCGAATACAGGCAATCGCTTGATGTCGATTTTCTCTGCTCCGATGCGGATGGATACCGTGAGCTGCGTTCAGCGGCAGTGGAGAAGGGAATTCGGGCGTTTTTCCCGGAACCGGTTGAATCCTTGCGCAGCTTCAAGATTGACCAGTATGGCCTGCGGGCTGCCTTGCTGTTGCATGGTCAGACCATCAAGTTTGAAATTATCCGCGAGGCGCGCATCGATGTGCAGGGCCATTTCGATGAGCAGATCGGCATCCCCACGCTTGTTGTCGTGGACATGTTTGCCGAAAAGCTTCTGGCGAACGCGGATCGTTGCCACGACCGGTCGATTGCATATCGTGATGCGATCGACCTTGGAATGTTGGTTCGACGTTATGGATCTATTCCCGATGCAGCTGTCCAAAAGACCACAAAGGCCTATGGTCAGGACATCGAACGCAAACTTGGATGGGTTGTAAACCGGCTCCAGGATGGCAAGGAATTGCACCATGCTGCTGATGTTCTGAACATGAGCATGGAGGATGCTTTTGACGGGATCGCCGCTCTGAAAATCGACGTCGCTCGCATCTGGCCGGAAGGCCGTGTAGAAGCCGAATAAGGCGTTGCCTCTAACGCTTGCCGATCAGCGCGGCGGCCTTGCTACGGATTTCGGCAAGTTCTGCTGCCGACACGCTACCCTTGTGCATTGCGCGCCGAACGCGCCAGTCGAGACTCTTAACCTGATCGGCGAGGACCACGCCTGGACGGTCACCTGCGATCAGCACTTCGAACGGATACCCCTTGATCTGCGTGGTCATGGGGCAGCACAGCATGAGCCCGGTCTTGCCGTTATAACTGGCAGGGCTGAGCACGACGGCGGGACGATGTCCGGCCTGTTCATGACCAGCCTGAGGATTGAAATGCAGCCACACGATGTCGCCGGCATCGGGTACGTAGGCCGGCATCAAAAGGATTCCTTGCCGACGGCAGTGCCAAAGTCGGCCTCGGAATGCATGTTCTCGGATGTGACGCCCTCGATCAGCTGATCCAGGTCATATTCGGCCTGACGGACCGGCTCGATGATGATCAGGCCATCTTCTTCACGCACATCAACCACCGTGTCGAGTTGCAGCCGCGCCGCAACCATGACAGCGGCCGGGATGCGCACCGAAGCACTGTTCCCCCATTTCTTCACGGTTACACGCATAGTCAACTCCTTGTATCATCATTGTCGATACAATGACGAGTTCCGCTTGATGTGTCAACAATGTCTATACGTCAGGCTTGGCTTTATCCGGATGTGCTGCCACGAAGGCCTTGAGTTTTTCGCAGCGACTGGAGATGGCATTGACCCGTTTCAACCCCGAGATATCAGCGCCCCAGCGGCGGGCATTGTAGACCTGCGGCACAAGACAGAAATCGGCCATGCCCGGCTTGTCGCCATGGCAGAACTTGCCGGTATCCGGATTGTCGAGGAGCCGTTCGAAGGCTTCCAGTCCTTGCGCGATGAACTTCTGCATCCAGGCGCCGCGCGCTGCATCGCCGCCCCCGGTGATATCCATGACATGCGCGGTCACACCCATATTGCAGACCGGGTGAATATCCATGGCAATGGCATAGGACAGCGCCCGCACGCGTTGCCTGCCTGCCGGATCGGGCGGCAGAAACGCCGCATCGGGGTAAATCTCATCGAGATATTCGATGATGGCCAGAGACTGTGTCATCATCCTGCCGTCCATGGCCAGCGTCGGAACGAGGCCTTGCGGGTTGCGGCTCAGATTGTCCGGTTGTTTGTGCTCGCCCTTCAGCAGATTAACCGGAACGGTTTCATAGTTCAGCTTGAGGCTTTGCAGGGCAATCCGCACCCGGTAGCTTGCCGACGAGCGCCAATAATCAAAGAGGACGAGCCCGTTCATCACTCAGCGTCCGTTTGATAGCGTGTCACCTGCTGCTCGATGGCGCCGAAAACGGAATGGCCGGCATTGTCTTTCATTTCAATGCGCACCGTGTCGCCAAACTGCATGAATGCCGTCTTCGGGGCACCGTGATTGATCGTCTCGATCATGCGGATTTCCGCGATGCAGGAATAGCCCGCCCCGCCCTCCGCGACGGGTTTGCCCGGTCCGCCATCCAGCTTGTTGGAAACGGTGCCGGAACCGATGATCGTACCCGCCGACAGCGGGCGGGTTTTGGCCGCGTGGGCAATCAGAACCGGGAAATCGAAGGTCATGTCGAGGCCTGCATTGGCCCGGCCGAACGGCTTGCCATTGTAGTCGACACTGAGCGGCAGATGCACCTTGCCGCCGTCCCACGCCTCGCCCAGTTCATCCGGCGTGACAGCAACCGGCGAGAAAGCCGAAGACGGTTTCGACTGGAAGAAACCGAAGCCTTTGGCGAGTTCCGCCGGGATCAGCCCGCGCAGGCTGACATCGTTGACCAGCATGATGAGGCGGATGGCACTGCGTGCCCGATCGGGCGTCGCACCCATAGGCACATCATCGACAATGACAGCCACTTCGCCTTCCATGTCGATGCCATAGGCTTCATCAGCCATGACGATCGGCGCGCGGGGGCTGAGAAAGCTGTCGGAGCCCCCCTGATAGATCAGCGGATCGGTCCAGAAGCTCTCGGGCATCTCTGCCCCGCGGGCCTTGCGCACCAGTTCGACGTGGTTGACGTAGGCCGATCCATCCGCCCATTGAAAGGCGCGCGGCAATGGCGACAGCGCCTCATGTTCATGAAAGCGCTCGGAAGGAACGGCCCCATGCTCGAGGCTTTCGGCCAGCGCTTCCAGATGCGGTGCAATGCGCGCCCAGTTGTCGAGTGCGGATTGCAGGGTGGGTGTGAGAAACGACGCATCGGTGAAACGGGTCAAATCCCTGGACACGATGACGAGCCTGCCGTCCCGCGTTCCATTGTTCAAAGATGCAAGTTTCATTCGGACCAGTCTCCTTCGGGTGTGCCGTTGAACCGCTTCTTCAGGTCCGTCCAGCAATCGGCATAATTGTCCTGCAGCGAGTCCAGTTCCGCCGCAAACCGCGTGAGATGCTGCGGGAAACGGGTTTCGAACATGAAGGCCAGGGTATTCTCCAGCTTGTGCGGCTTCAGTTGCACGGTCGATGCCTTGTTGAAGCCCATCGTATCCGGCCCGTGCGGCAGCATCATGTTGTGCAGGCTCATGCCTCCCGGAACGAACCCCTCCTCCTTGGCGTCGTACTGACCATAAACCAATCCCATGAATTCCGACATGATGTTGCGATGGTACCATGGCGGGCGGAAGCTGTGTTCGGCAACCAGCCAGCGCGGCGGGAAAATGACGAAATCCACATTGGCGGTGCCTTCCTCGCCGGATGGCGCGGTCAGTACCGTAAAGATCGACGGGTCGGGATGGTCGAAGAGGATGGCGCCCACCGGCGAAAAGGTGCGCAGGTCGTACTTATACGGCGCGTAATTGCCATGCCATGCCACCACGTCGAGCGGGGAATGGCCGAGATCCGTCCGATAGAACTTGCCGCACCATTTCACATGCAGGCGGCACGGGGTTTCCTTGTCCTCATAGGCGGCAACGGGCGTCTTGAAATCGCGCGGGTTGGCGAGGCAATTGGCGCCGATCGGCCCGCGATCCGGCAGCGCGAATTTCGCCCCGTAGTTCTCGCAGATATAGCCGCGGGCTTCGCCGTCAAGGGCAGCGACCTTGAACACCATGCCGCGCGGGATGATGCAGATTTCCGAGGGCTCGATCTCGATGATGCCCATCTCGGTGAATACCCGCAGGCGGCCCTTTTCCGGCACCAGCAGCATTTCGCCATCGGCATTGAAGAAGTAGTCATCCTCCATGTCGCGGTTGAACGCATAGACATGGGCGGCCATGCCGGTCTGGCCGTGCACGTCGCCGGCCGTGGTCATGGTGCGGATGCCGTCGATGAAATTCACCGGCTCCTGCGGCATGGGTGTCGGGTTCCAGCGCAGCTGGCCGATGGGCAGTTCGTGATCGTCGAGATTCGGCGCAGTCTTCCAGTCCTTGCGCGACGCGGGCGTGAAACGTCCCGAATGTTTGACCGACGGCCGGATGCGGTACAGCCAGGAGCGTTCATTGATGCCGCGCGGCGCGGTGAAGGGGGAGCCGGACAGCTGTTCCGCGTAGAGACCATAGGCACAGCGCTGCGGCGAGTTCTGCCCCTGCGGCAGCGCGCCGGGGAGCGATTCGGTTTCAAAGTCATTGCCGAAGCCCGGCATGTAGTGAAGGGTCATGATCAATCCTCCCGATCTATTTAGTTGCATTTGTGACGATCTTTTTTGTAACTATCAACGGCAAAGGAGATCAAATGACCGGGAAACAGAATGAGGCGGCAATGCCGCCGCTGGTGCTGGAGGATTTCATTCCCTACCGGCTGAACAAGGCAGCGGAGGCGATCAGCCAGCGCTTTGCCAGCCAGTACCGTGATGAATATGGCCTGACGCGGCCGGAATGGCGCACGCTGGCAACGCTTGGTCAATTCGGGGCGCTGTCGGCGACGGCCATTGGTGCACATTCATCCATGCACAAGACAAAGGTTAGCCGGGCGGTGTTTTCACTGGAGCAGCGCCATTGGCTCAAGCGCAAGCGCGATGACGCCGACCGCCGCACGGAACATCTGGAACTGACGCCGGCGGGACGCAAGGCGTATCAGCATCTGGCGACGATGGCGCACGACTATGAGACCGAGCTGTTTGCCAGGCTCGGCGAACGCGGCGCCAAAGAACTGAAGGCGGGATTGGCGGCGCTGGAAGCCTACTACCGGCAGGGCCGGTAGCAGCAGGTTGCAGGCCGGTCAGAACGGCATGTCGACCCGCGGCCAGATTTCGCGGGACAATTTCCGGTAATCGGTCTTCTTCGGGTTCGACGGATAGGGCGCGCCCGCATCGATATAGATGATCTCGGCTGCGACCGGCTCGAAACCCGCATGGAAATGGTTGGTCGACTTGACCAGCAGGATATCTTTGGCAGCGGGTTCGATGCCAAGATTGGAAAAAATGTCAGGCTCGAATGTCTGGGTGCGATTGGTATTGAGGATGACCTCGATATCCGTGCCTTCGAGACGAATGACGGCGGCCGGTCCAAGGGTGACCCGGCTTTTGCCAAAACTCTGCCAGCCTTCCTGCACGGCCTTCACGACTTCTACCCGGGCATCCAGCGGTGCGCCGCCATCGGGGCCAGCCTTGCCGCCGAAGCGTAGCTGAATCCGTGCGCCCTCGCCGGCTGCCAGACAGAACGTGACGGCAATCGGATCCCAGATCGTTGCCACCGCCACGTTATCGATGCCGCGTTCGATGATGCGGCGCAGGATCAGCGTGCCGTCACCGGCAACACCGCCGCCCGGATTGTCCCAGACATCGGCGACAACCACCGGCTTTCCGGTCTTCTGCCCAGCAAGAGCCACAGCTTTATCGAGCCCGGCTTCCGTATCGAGCATCGGCATGGCGGTGCGGCCGCGCATGCCGAAAATTTCCATGCCGAGGGATTCAGCCAATGCCTCGCCACGCGGTGCATCATTGTCGGTGACGACCATGACCTGTGTGCCGAGTTCCGGCACGTCGCCCGCCATGAAGCCATGGATCAGCGAGATGGAGAGAATGTTGTTCTTGCCCTGCAAGGCTTGAATACGGTCGACGAAGGAACGCATCGGTTCGCGGCTGGTCGGGAAAACACCGATCATGCGACAATCGAAGGTGGAGATGACCGGCTTGATCTCGCCGCGCAGCGTGCGCAGCGCGAGATCGACGACGTGTTCGCCGCGCTCGTAGAAATCCGTATGCGGGAATTCAAGGAAGGCGGCGAGAATGTTGGAATTTTCCACGCGTTTGCGTGTCAGATGGCTGTGCGGATCAAGTTCCGATGCAATGAGCACGTCAGGGCCGACAATCGCGCGGATGCGCTCGAGCAGATCACCTTCGCAATCATCATAGCCCTGGGCGACCATGGCCCCGTGCAGGCCAAGAATGACCGCGTCGACAGGCAAGGCCGCTTGCAGCTGGCCGAGAATTTCGTCGCGCAGTTCCTCGTAGGCCCGCTGCTGCAAAAGCCCGCCGGGTTCGGCCCAGGTCGCGGTGCCCTCGATGAGTTCAAAGCCCTCCTCCCGTGCACGGCGGCGCAGAACCACCATGGGCGCCGAGCACAGCGTCGGTGTGTCCGGGTGTTCGCCGGGACCCGCATAGAAGGCCATTTCAAAACTGGCGCGGTCGGTTGGAACCGGCGAAAACGTATTGGTTTCCGTCGCGAAGGAGGCGGTGAAGATGCGCATGGAAATGCCTGTTCTTTATGTATCAGAGGGGCTTGTAGGCAATGGCTTCGATTTCGATCTTGATGTCGATCATCAGGCGCGATTCAATCGTGGTGCGGGCCGGCGGGTTCTGCGGGAAATAGGTCGCGTAGGTCTTGTTGAAGGCGGCGAATTCGCGCGCATCTTCGAGAATGACGAAAGTCTTCACCACATCGGACAGATCCGCACCGGCCAGCGCCAGCGCTGTCCTGATATTCTCCATCACCTGCTTTGTCTGTGCCTCGATGCCGCCTGTGATGACGATGCCGTCGGCGCCGACCGGGACCTGGCCGGAAATGTAGATGAAATCCCCGGCGCGGACGGCCGGTGACAGCGGCACATGCGATGATCCGAAATGCTGTTTTGTCATGATGTTCAATTCCTGTGCTTGGTTATTTGACGGCGCCGATGGAAAGCCCGCGCACCAGATAGCGCTGCAGCCACGCAAAGAGAATGGCGACCGGAACGGATGCCACAAATGCCGCAGCCATGACGTAGTGCCAGTCGACCGTGTAGCGGCCGGCGACAAGCGACAGCACGCGGATCGGCAGGGTATAGTTCTCTTCCTTGCGCAGCATGGTGAGCGCGATGACGAACTCGTTCCAGGCATTGATGAAGGTGAAGATGGCGGTGACGACCATTGCCGGGACGGCGAGCGGCAGGAAGACGCTGCGCAGCGTGCGCCAACGGTTTGCCCCTTCCATCCATGCGGCTTCTTCGAGATCGCGCGGGATGGTGGAGAAATAGCTCTGCAGCATCCACACGCAGAAGGCGATGTTGAAGCCGGTGTAGATGATGACGAGCACGTTCAGGTTGTCGATCATCCCGGCATTGGCCACGAGCCGGAACAGGCCGATGACCAGCACGATGGGCGACAGCATCTGCGAGACGAGCAGAAATTGCCGGTAGGCGTTGCGGCCGGCAAACTGGTAGCGGCTGAGGGCATAGGCGGCGGGAATGGAGACGACGATGGTCAGCAGGGTCGACAGCGTCGATACGTAGAGCGAATTGGCGAGCGCCGACGCAATGCCGGAGGTCTGCCACATCTCCGAAAAGTTCTGCCAGTGCAGCTCTTCCGGCCACCAGGTGGGGTTGAGCACTTCCGTTGCCGATTTGAGCGAGGTGATCGTCATGACGACATAGGGAAAGAGGATCACCACGACGATCGGCGACAGGAACAGCCAGAACAGGAGGGAGCGCTTGAGCTTGCTGTTCATCATGCCTTCTCCTCGCGCATGGCCAGCCGCACATAGATGAGCGTGAAGACCAGAAGGATGGCGAACATGATCAGCGAGATCGCCGCTGCCTCGCCCAGGCGCCCCAGGCGGAAGCCGAGCTCGTAGAGATAGGTCACGAGAATATGGGTCGAATTGGCAGGCCCGCCCTGTGTGGTCACCCAGATGATCGGGAAGGAGTTGAAGACGTAGATCGTGTTGAGCACGAACGCGATGTTGATGAAGGGCCGCAACAGGGGAAGCGTGATCAGGCGGAACTGGTCCCAGCGCCCTGCCCCTTCCGTGGCCGCCGCCTCATAGAGATCATCGGGAACCGAGGACAGGCCGCCGAGGAAAATGGTCACCGTAAACGGCACTGACACGAGGATGCCGATCAGGATCTGCATCGGAAAGGCGGTGGACGCCTCGGCCAGCCACTGGATATTGCTGCCGATCAGGCCAAGATCACGCAGCGCCGAATTCAGCATGCCGCTTTCGCCGTTGAGAGCCCAGCGCCAGACCACGGCGGTCATGGTCAGCGAGATCGCCCAGGGCAGCATGATGAGGATGCGGGCGATGCCGCGCCCATAGAAATCCTCGTTGAGGATCAGCGCGATGGGGACCGATACGATCAGCGTGCCGAGCACGACGCAAACGGTCCAGACCAGCGTGCGCCAGGTTGCGGCGATGAAATCCGGATCGGCGAACAGCACGCGGAAATGCTCAAGCCCGACGAACTCGCGCAGCATGCCGAAACGGTTCACGTCGTGCAGCGACAGCGAGACGATCTCCTTCAGCGGCCAGAGGATGATGGCGGCTGCCAGAATGAAGCTGGGCAGGATAAGAAAATAGGGGGCCGTTGCCCGTTGCATAAGCGTGCGTTCCTTGACCGGAGAATATGGGACCGGAGAATATGGCCTCTGAAGGACGGGGCGGGAGAGCGGCTGGCCCACTCTCCCGCGGCCGGCTTATTTCAGCGTCGCGTTGATCTTGGCAGCCGCTTCCTTCAGCGTTGCCTCGGCCTCGCCCTGGCCAAGATAGATCTTCTGCACGGCATTGGAGGTTGTCTTGGCGATGTCCTCCCAGCCCGGAATGACCGGCGCAAACCGGGCATTCGGCAGCAGCGAGGTGAAGACCTTCAGATCGGCATTGTCAGCGAAATAAGGATCCTTCGCCTCTTCCGCGTTGACCGGCAGGAAGCCTTCGATCTTGTCGAACTTGGTGCGCTGTTCCTTGGTGAAGATGAAATCGAGGAACTTCCAGGCCGCTTCCTTGTTCTTGGAATTCTCGAACAGAACAATGGAGTCGGTCACACCATAGGTGCCCTTGTCGCCGCCCGGACCTGCCGGGATGGGTGCCACGCCATAGTTGAGCTTCGGCGCTTCGGTCTTGATCTGGCCCGAGAGGAACGGTGCGGTGATGACCGTTGCCACCTTGCCCTGCTTGAACAGGTTCTGCACGTCTTCACGCGAATAGGAGGTCACGCCCGGCTGGGTCAGGCCCTCATCGATGAAGCTCTTGTAAAGCTTGGCGGTGTCGATGGCCGCCTTTGAATCGAGGCCGGATTTGCCGCCCTTGACGATTTCGCCGCCATTCGACCACATGCCGTAGTAGAAATAGACGTCCGTCTCGATTTCCTTGCCCTGCAGACCGAAACCATAGGTCTCGCCGCCGAGCTTCTTGATCTTTTCCGCATCGGTCTTGAAGTCGGCCCACGTCGCGGGCGGCGTGCTGATGCCGGCCTTGGCGAAAATATCCTTGTTGTAGTACATCGCCCGCGCCGAGGCGGCGACCGGCAGGCCGTAGACCTTGCCGTTCATGACCGACGGCGTCAGGAACGTGTCGATGAAGCGGGCCTTGAAGTCCGGTTTGATGTGCTCGTCAAGCGGCGCAACGATGCCTTCCGACACATAGTCGAGCAGCCAGCGTGTGCCGATGATGGAAAGATCGGCATTGGCGCCAGCCGAGATATCGGTGGTCAGCTTCTGCTGCAGGCTGTCCCACGGCACGACCTCGATCTGGATTTTGACATCGGGATTGGCGGCTTCAAACGCCTTGGCCGCTTCCTGGAAGTAAGGGCCCGTGCCCTTGCTGTATTCGGCGATGGTGACACGCACGGTGCTTGCGGCAAAGGCGCTGCTGCTGAAGGCAACGATGCTTGCTCCGGCAAGAAGGCATAGTTTCTGTTTGAACGTCATTGTCATTCCCCTTGTTATCGCCGCAGTCACACGGCGTTTGTTTGTGTCCGCGAACCGTCTTCGGCGGGTAGGCTCCTTCGCCTCCCGCAAGCCGCTTCTTCCAACCAGCCTCTCTATCTTCAAATGTAATTTAATTTCATGCAAGCGAATTTTGCATCGGTTTGATGTATTTTTATGTTGCTTTTTTTCACGCATCGCCATTAGCTGGGCAACAGGCGGTAGAATCCGCGAGAGAATGTCCGCAGAAGCGGGCCAATGATACGGGAACAGATGAACGCGCAATGACCTCACCCAATTTGCATGATTTTTATGGACTAAAAGGCAGGCAGGTGCTGATCACCGGTGCCGGAGGCGGTATCGGCCAGGCATTGATTGCAGCCTTCACGGCTGCGGGGGCCGTCGTCTCGGGCGCCGACAGGACGGATGCGGCATTGGAAAACCTGCCTCTCGCCCATCGTCTTGTTTTTGAACTCACGGACCGCGCCGGCATCGCAAAGGCCGTCGGTGATTTCATCGGCGAAAACGGTGCGCCTGACGTGCTGGTCAACAATGCCGGCTTCACCCGCGGCGAAACACTGGATCAGGTGGATGGCGACGTCTGGGATCGCGAGATTGCGGTCAACCTGAATGGTGCCTTTCATGTGACGGCGCCGGTCGTCGATGCCATGGCCAGACGCGGCGTCGGCAATGTGGTGTTCATATCCTCGGTCAATGGCCTCTCGCATTTCGGCAACCCGGCCTATTCGGCTGCCAAGGCCGGGCTTATCTCCTATGTGAAGGCGCTGGCCGTGGAGCGTGGACGGTACGGCATCCGTGCCAATGCGGTCTGCCCCGGTTCGGTGCGCACACCCGCATGGGATCATCGCCTCGCCAGTCAGCCGGAACTCCTGGCGAAAGTCTTGCCGCACTATCCGCTCGGGCGCATGGTGACACCGGAAGAAGTGGCACATGCCGCCCTGTTTCTGGCTTCCTCGGCGGCATCTGGAATAACAGGCACGGCGCTGGCCGTGGATGCCGGGTTGACGTCAGGCAATCTGCGCTTCATCAACGACGTTCTTGCGGGAGAAGACTGACATGGCCGGACTTCAGATCAAACAACTCGTCAAATCCTACGGAGCCATGAGCGTTCTGCATGGCATCGATCTTGAGGTGCGTGACGGCGAGTTCCTCGTTCTCATCGGCCCTTCCGGCTGCGGCAAGTCCACGCTTCTGCGCATGATTGCCGGTCTCGACGATATTTCTTCGGGAGAGCTATGGATCGGCGATCGCCTGACCAATGGCCTCGCGCCGCAGCAGCGCAATATTTCGATGGTCTTCCAGAGCTATGCGCTGTTCCCGCATATGACGACGCGCAAGAATATCGGCTTTGGCCCGAAAATCCGGCGGGAAGCCGGAACTGTTATCGATGCCAAGGTGAACAAGGCAGCGGAAACGCTCAACCTGCACAACTATCTCGACCGCCTGCCGCGCCAGCTTTCGGGCGGCCAGCGCCAGCGCGTTGCCATGGGCCGGACCATCGTGCGGGAACCCGACCTGTTCCTGTTCGATGAACCGCTGTCCAATCTGGATGCCAAGCTGCGCGTGCAGATGCGCACGGAAATCAAGGCGCTGCATCAGCAGCTCAAGACAACCATCGTCTATGTGACGCACGACCAGATCGAGGCCATGACCATGGCGGACCGGATCGTGGTGATGAATGGCGGCCGCATCGAACAGATCGGCTCGCCGCTCGAACTCTATGACCAGCCCGCCAACAAATTCGTCGCCGGTTTCCTTGGCTCGCCCGCCATGAGCTTCATTCCCGGTACGCTGGAGCGGGGTGACGGGATGGTACGCATGCGGACATCGGATGGTTTCGCGATCCCGGTTGGCGATACGACGGCCGCTTCCGGTCAGCCGATTGAGGTGGGCATCCGTCCGGAACATTACCGCCTGGCGGCTAGCGGTCAGGGTTTCCCTTATAAAGTTGCCGTGATCGAGCCGACCGGCTCGGAAACGCATCTTTTCGGCACGATTGCCGGCGTGGATGTGCGCGCGGTGTTCCGTGACCGCATTGCGCCGGAACCGGGCAGCCAGATGATGTTGACGGTTGATCCCGGCAAGGTGCACGTCTTCGACGGGAAAACCGGAAACCGGATCTGACATGGCTTCGCCGCTTTTTGACATTGTTGCCCGGTTGCGTGAGATCGCCGAGAATGGCCAGCGCTCCGATCAAAGGGTGGCGGCCGCCGTTCTGGCTGATGCGGATTTTGCCACCCATGCGTCCATCGAAAAGCTGGCGGAAAAGGCCGGGGTCAGCGAGCCGACGATTACCCGTTTCTGCCGCTCGCTCGGCTTCGAAGGCACCCGTGATTTCAAGGTGGGGCTTGCCCAGTCGCTGGCGGTTGCCGGGCGGTTCATCTCGGTCAATGCCGCCGATGGTTCGGCGAGCCATGGCATTCCGTCCATCATAGCAACCAGTGCCGTCAGTGCGATTGAAACGGTGACCAATCTCATCGACCGGGCAAGTCTCGACCGCGCTGCGGCTATCGTTGCCGGTGCCGGTATGGTTCGTGCCTACGGGTCGGGCGGTGCCTCGTCTATGGCCGCGACCGAGCTCGAAAACCGGTTGTTCCGGTTGGGTCTTCCGGCCTCCTCCCATATCGATGGCGAAATGCAGCAGATGACCGCTGCTACCAGCAACAGGGATACGGTCATCGTCGCCTATTCCCTGTCCGGCGAAGTCAAGCCGGTCATCGACGCGGTGACCATTGCCGGGCGCTACGGGGCAAAGACAATTGCGTTCACGGCGGCCAAGTCGTCCTTGGCGGCCGCGGCGCAACTGGTCTTGCCTTTTCACATCGAAGAAGGCACGAATGTCTACCGGCCCTCACCTGCCCGCTATGCCCTGCTTGCCCTCACCGATATGCTGGCCATGAGCGTGGCGGAAAAAATCGGCGCGCCCGCAGTGGAACGCATGCGCCGGATCAAGAATCTTCAGGGCATGCAAAAGAGCGATGCACCCAACCTTCCGCTTGGAGACTGAGAATTGAAACTGTCCGACCTTGATACGCCTGCCGTTCTGATCGATGTGGATCGGGCCGATGCCAACCTGCAACGCTTCCAGGCCTATGCCGATGCGCATGGGCTGCGCGTGCGCCCGCATATCAAGACGCACAAGCTGCCGCGTTTTGCCAAACGGCAGGTGGAACTTGGCGCTGTCGGCATCACGTGCCAGAAGCTGGGCGAGGCTGAAGTGATGGCCGACGCCGGTTTGACCGACATTTTCATTCCCTACAATATCATCGGCAAAGCCAAGCTCGACCGGCTCGTTGTCCTGCACGGACGCATCACGCTTGCGGTGACGGCGGACAGCGCCGCAACCGTCAGCGGTCTTGCCGCGGCCTTTGCCGGTTCGGCGAAGCCGCTCGAGGTTCTGGTGGAATGCGATACGGGCATGGGCCGCTGCGGCGTGCAGACACCCGATGACGCGGTTGCGCTGGCGAAGGTGATCGACGCCGCCGACGGTCTTCGCTTCGCCGGTTTCATGACCTATCCGAAAGCAGGTGGCGTGCTGGAGAACCAGGCATGGCTGGCAACGGCAAAGCAGAAAGCGGCCGATGCAGGACTTGATCCGCGCATCATCTCCAACGGCGGTTCGCCCGATATGTGGCGGGCTCACGAGGTGACGGCGGCCACCGAACATCGGCCCGGCACGTATATCTATATGGACCGGTTTCAGGTGGCAAAGAATGCCGGCACCTGGGACGATTGCGCCCTCACCGTTCTGGCAACCGTGGTCAGCCGCCCGACGGACAATCGCGCGGTCATCGATGCCGGGTCAAAATCGCTGTCGAGCGATACGTTCGGCATGGAAGGGTTCGGGCGGATTGTCGAATTTCCCGATGCGGTGATCACCTCACTCAGCGAGGAGCACGGGACGATCGACGTGTCGGCGTGTAAATCCAAGCCGCAGATCGGTGACCGGGTCCGGATCATTCCCAATCACGCCTGCGTGGTCTCCAATCTCTTCGACAGCGTGGTGCTGATATCAGGCGACGCGGTCGTCGACATTGCCCCCGTCGCCGCGCGAGGCCGGGTCGGCTAGTTTCCGTAGATGGCCGCGCGCATTTTCCGCTGCGCGTCGGACATTGCCTGCCCCTTGGCGTTGACCTGATCGAGCAGGATGTTCAACTGTGCCTGGATGGTGGGATCCGACACTTCGAACATCGAGCCGGAGATGGTGATCTTGTCCTTGTTCTGATCGACGAAATCGACAACCTTCAGGAGGATGTCAAAGGTCTCGCTCGTGGCCGGAAAGATTTCCTTGTAGGTGTTGGCGAGATTGCTCACGGTCTTTTCATAGGCCTTGTCAAAGACGGGCTTGAGGTCTTCCGGCTGCTTCAGCGCCGCATGGGCCTTGTCGGCGACGCTCTGTTCTTCATCCATGGTTGTGCGCAGCGTGCTGAGGCCGGCATAGGCGGCCTTGATGTCATCCTTGCGGTTCATGGCATCGTCGATGGAGGTGATTGCGCCTTTGGCAGCAAGGGCTTCCATGGGTTTGCTGATCTTTTCGTTCATCGCCGCATGAAAATCGGTAATGATCTTGTATTGTGCTGCATAGCTGCCAAGAGACTTGGTTTCTTCCGTGGTCAATTGCGGGACGCTCACGCCCTTCTTGTCGACAATGCGCGTCTGCAGAAAGTCGATGAATGCCTTGCGCTGGGTGGCCTCGTTGTCCGAACAGGCGGAGATCGAGAAGGCCATGAACACGGTCATCACAGCCGCAATGGCAAAACGGAATCCTGGCATTTTGTTATTTTCCTTTTCTTCTTCTTGACGTCCGCTCAGGCAAGTGGCCTGAACGATAGGGCCTGTCGGCCTTGTTGCTCCCTGTGGTGCTGCAGAAATTGGGCGCCAGCATGGGAAGAGTGGCATTTCCCTCAAAATTGATCGGATCGCTGGGTAGGGCCTAGTGCAGAAAGATATGTTGCACAACCGTGACGGGCGCCGTCAGGCATGTTTTCCAGAAGCAATGGAAGCTGCGGGAGGCCGGGGCCGAGCCATCTTGCATGCCGGACCGATCGATCAAGGCTCCGATTGTGGCCGCTCCCGATTGGCCATAGAATGCCATGCGTTCAGGGCCGGAGGAAGGAATTGCCATGGAGGAAGATGCTGCTGAGTTTGCTCATCGTTTGCGACATCGTGCAGTGACCTATGGGGTCCTGACCTGCGTTCTTATGGTGGCAACGTCGCTCATCGCCGACAAGGGCGGCGCTGTGCTTGCCGGCCTGTGGCCCCTGATGATGATGGGCGGGCTCATCACCCTGTTGCTTACCGGCTACCTCCTGTTTGATGCCGCTCTGTTTCGCTTCATCGCCTCGCATGAGGATGAACTGGATGGGTGCAAGGCTCTGGACGACATGCTGGCGCGGATGCGGCTGCGGTCCCGTCCGGAAAAGACGCGGCCGTTGCAGGCCAGAATATCGGGGACCAAGAGCGTTCTGGTGAAATTGCATATCGCCTTTGCCGCGTTTGTCACCCTGTTCGTGGCACTCGTTGTCTACGGATTCTGGGGGCACTGAAGGGACTCGACTCCCGGCGGGTCTTTCCTGCATCATGCAGGCCTTCGCCAGAGCTTATGCGTGCGGGACACGGGGAATGCGTATGGGGCCAACTGTAAAGGTGTTGTTCAAGCAGCCTGTTTTGCCAAGCGGCCCGGCAGACGTCGTCGAGCCCGATCCGGACCGCTTTGCCGTGCTGAAGCCGGAAGAAATCCCGGCGGCCTTCCTTTGCGCCGAGGAGCGCAATCATACGACGGATGATCGCGATCCCTTCCAGCGCTGGGAAGAATAGGCCTAGCTTTTCAGCCTGTACCCCGTCTTGAACATCCAGCGCACAATCAGAATGCAGACGATGAGGAACACCAATGTCATGGCAAGACTGGTTCCGATGTGCACGTCAGACAAGCCGTAAAAACTCCAGCGAAAGCCGCTGATGAGATAAACGACCGGATTGAACAGGGTGACCGTGCGCCAGAACGGCGGAAGCATGTCGATGGAGTAGAAGCTGCCGCCCAGGAACGTCAGCGGCGTGACGATCATCAGCGGCACCAGCTGCAGCTTTTCAAAGCCGTCGGCCCATATGCCGATGATGAAGCCGAACAGACTGAATGTCACCGCGGTGAGCACGAGAAACAGCACCATGACAAAGGGATGCTCGATCCGCATCGGCACGAACAAGGCGGCCGTTGCCAGAATGATCACGCCGAGAATGATCGATTTCGACGCCGCCGCGCCGACATAGGCGATGACAATCTCGAAATAGGACACCGGTGCCGACAGCAATTCATAGATCGTCCCGGTGAATTTGGGAAAGTAGATACCGAAGGACGCGTTGGAAATGCTCTGCGTCAGCAGCGACAGCATGACCAGTCCCGGTACGATGAACGCACCGTAGCTGACGCCATTGATCTCGGGAATGCGCCCGCCAATGGCCGAACCGAAGACGACAAAGTACAGGCTGGTGGAAATGACAGGCGAGATGATGCTCTGCATGATCGTGCGCCAAGTGCGATGCATTTCAAAGAGATAGATCGCACGGATCGCGTAAAGGTTCATTTGCGTTCCCTCACCAGATTGACGAAGATTTCCTCGAGAGAGCTTTGCTTCGTCTGAATGTCGTTGAACCCTATGCCTGCCTTGTCCAGATCCTTGAGCAGGGAGGCAATGCCGGTTTTGTCCTCATGTGCATCGTAGCTGTAGATCAGCTCGCTGCCGCTGGCGGCCAGTTCGAGCCCGTACTTGGCCAGAGTGTCGGGTACGGCCGAATGCTCTTCCTGCAAATGCAGGCGCAGCTGCTTCTTGCCCAGCGAGCGCATCAGTTCGTGCTTTTCTTCGACCAGGATGATCTCGCCTTTGCTGATGACGCCGATGCGGTCCGCCATCTGTTCGGCTTCCTCGATGTAGTGGGTCGTCAGGATGATGGTCACGCCGGACTCGCGCAAGGCGCGCACAACATTCCACATGTCGCGGCGCAGCTCGACGTCGACACCGGCGGTCGGTTCATCGAGGAACAGGATCTCCGGTTCGTGCGACAGTGCCTTGGCAATCATGACGCGGCGCTTCATGCCGCCGGACAAGGTGATGATCTTGTTGTCTTTCTTGTCCCAGAGCGAAAGGTCTTTCAGGATCTTCTCGACATGGCTGGGTTTGGACGGCTTTCCGAACAGGCCGCGGCTGAAACTCACCGTGTTCCATACCGTCTCGAAGGCATCAGTCGTCAATTCCTGCGGCACCAGGCCGATCTTGGTGCGCGCCGCACGATATTCCTTCTGGATGTCGTGCCCATCGGCAAGGATCGTGCCGGACGTCGGATTGACGATGCCGCAGATGGTGCTGATCAGCGTCGTCTTGCCGGCGCCGTTGGGGCCGAGCAAGGCAAAGATTTCACCGTGATGAATGTCGAGATTGATGTTCTTGAGTGCTTCAAACCCGGAATCATAGGTTTTATGCAGATTGGAAACAGATATGGCTGAGGACATGGGGTCTATCCGGACGGAATTTTCGGTTGCGACGTCTCCGGTAGAATGAAACAGGAGGCCTGAACCGTCATTGGAAGAATGGTTTTCCTTATATGGTGATCCAAACTGGTTTTCAAACCACCTCCTGACAAAACGAGTCAGGAGGCCCATCAAACAAAACACCCGCCATGCGACATGCATGGCGGGTGTCCGGATGGCAGTTTTCTACAAGGGCTGTGCAACTACCATTTGGTGTGGGCTGAAAGCGTGATCGTCCGGCCGTCGCCATAACCGCAGACCGCCTCGCCGTCGCAGCCCTTGACATAGGCCTTGTCGAAAAGATTGGTGACATTGAGGGCAACGCCCCAGTTGTCCTTCTCGTAACGGATAGCGGCATCGAACAAGGTGGCGCCGGGAACCTTCAGCGTGTTGGCCTTGTTGGCGTAGGACTCGCCCTGATAGCGGACCCCTGCCCCGAGATTGACCCCTTGCAGCGGTCCCTGGTCGACTGTGTAATCCAGCCAGAACGCGGCGGACACTTTCGGGACGATTGTCGGCCAGTTGCCGATCAATGCCGGGTCCTCATCCTTGGTAATCTCCATATCGAGCACGGTCAGCGATGCCAGGGCCTTCCAGTTCTGGTCGATATTGACCTTGCCTTCCAGTTCCAGCCCGGTCGATGTGACCTCGCCCAGCTGTGTGTCGATGAAGGTACCTGGAATGCGCGACAGCGCATTCTGCTTGGTGATCTGGAACACGGATGCCGTCAGCAAACCGTCAACGAAATCCGGGGCGTATTTGACACCCGCTTCGAACTGATAGCCCTCTTCCGGCTTCAGCGGTTCGCCAAGGGTGACGCCAATCACCGGATTGAAGAAGGTTGCCGCGCTGATATAGGGCGTCACGCCGTTCGAGAATTCATAGCCGAGCCCGACACGGCCGCTGACGGCGCTCTTGTTGTAGTCATAGGTCGGGCCAAGCGGGAAGAACGGGCCTTCGGCGGAATCCGACGCGATGTTGACGTAGTCATAGCGGCCGTTCAGGGTCATCAGCCAGCCATCGCCGAACCGCACCTGATCCTGCGTGTAGACGCCAATCTGGTTCATCTTCAAAACCTGATCGAGATAGACGCTGGTCGGGCCCTGCGGGGCACCGTAGACCGGATTGCTGGCGCTGATCGGCGTTGCACCGCCCGATGCCTGCACCTGGTCGATCTTGAAATATTTGTAGTCGACGCCGAACAGGAAATTGTGTTCGAGCGCGCCGGTGGTGAATTGCTTCTCGGCCCGGTTGTCCATCAGGAACGTGTCGACTTTCGTATCGTGGTTGAAGCCGATCCGGTACAGGAGATTGTCCGGCGTAGTCGGTTTCAGACCGCCGCCATAGGGGAAGGCGGGATCAACATAGCCATAGGGATAGGGGCTGGTTTCCTTCTTGTTCTGATGGCCGTAGCGTACATTCTGGCTGAGCTTCCAGCCATTGTCGAATGTGTGTTCCGCTTCGTAGCCAAACAGATATTGGCGGTTCTGGCCGTCATCGATACCTGGTTCGGTGAAGTTCGCCTTGCGGCTGATCTTGCCGAATGCCGCGTCCTTGACGGTGCCGTAATAAGGCAGGAACCCGCCGCCCGCATGGGTCTGGTCGAGGGCGGAGAACTGGCCGAACACGGTGACTTTTGTGTCGGCTGATGGCGCATAGGTGATCTGCGGCATCAGCGAGCCGCGGAAATCCTTGGCGAAATCCGTCTGTTGCTCGCCGCCGGCGATCCGACCGGTGAAGCGGTAGGTCCAGACGCCGTTTTCATCGAGCTTGTCGCCGACATCGACGCCGAGATAGGCATTGCCATATTGGTTGACACCCGTCTCGATCCGGCCGAAGCGATCCTTTTCCGGACGTTTGCTCACCATATTGACGATGCCGCCGGGATTGGCGCCACCATAGAGAACCGAAGCGGGGCCCTTGAGGACTTCCACCCGCTCAAGCATGAAGGGATCGATCTGGAATCCGCCGAAACCATAGCCGAAGAGCGGCAGGCCATCGAGGAAAACGCCGCTTTGCGTGGCCTGGAAGCCACGAATGAAAATCCAGTCCGTATCGGGGTCTTCGCCGAAGGGCGCTGCGGTGATGCCTGCGGTATAGCGCAGGGCTTCATCGACTTTCTTGACGCCGCGATCCTGCAGTTCCTGCTGGCCGACCACGGAAACGGACTGGGGAATGGCGGTGATCGGCAGGGCGGATTTCGAACCGGCGGTGGTCTTCTTGGCGACGTAGCTGTTGACCGGTCCGGTCGCCGTGCCGTTGCCGCCATCGATGACGATTTCCTTGAGGACGATGGATTCTTCCGCCATGGCTGCGATTGGCAGAAGCGCAATGCTGAGGGTTGTGCCGGCAAACAGAAGCCCTGCCCGCCGTGTCCGGTTATGTCTTGTCATGTGTCGCCCCAAAAAACCCCAAAGAACAATGACACCGCACGCCGCTGCGCCCGCGCCAATATCATCGTATGCCTGAAATATTATGACTATTTAACTCAACTATAAGTGCGGGTCTTGTCCGAAATCGCGGCCGTTGAATGTTTTTGGGCTAAAGTCGCCTGGCGGTAATGCTTATTTCCGGCTGCGTTGCCAGGCGGCCGGCGTGAGGCCGGTGTGCTGGCGGAACACGCGGGTGAAATGCGCCTGATCGGCAAAGCCTGCGAGCTCCGCGATGTGGTTGAGACTGTGGCCGGTCCGCAGCAGCATTTCTTCAATGCGGCGCACGCGCGCGCGCATCTGCCACTGGTGCGGCGGCATGCCGGTCGAAGCCTTGAAGGCATGACTGAAATGCGATTGCGACAATCCGGTCAGATCAGCCAGTTCCTGCAGGCGGACCGCACGCATCCAGTTTTCACCGAGATAGTTGGTGACACGGCGCAGCTGCCAGGGCGCAAGTTTGCTGCGCTTGCGCTCTGCTTTAGCCTTGATGTCGAACAGCAGCGTGAAGACCGAGATTGCCAGGCTCTCGCCATAGAGCGGGTGCAGCGGATCGGGATTGGCACACTCCCCCGCCATGAGATTGGCCAGAGCCAGGATGCGCGGATCGGAAAACATCAGGCGCGGCCGCGTGACCGCGCCAAGATCGACCCCGTCGCCAAAGCGTTTGACCAGTGTTTGGACGTTGAAGTGCAGGTCGATGTGGCGGATATGCTTGACCTCGCGGAGGCGGGACCAGAGCGGCATTCCCGCCGGGACATAGCACATCGGATTGGCAACGCCATCGCTGCCGAGATCCTTGCTCTGCGGGTCGAGCCGCACGTTGAACGTGCCGGTGTTCAGACCGTCGAGAACGATGAAAAGTCGGGGGTCCCTCGCCTCATACTGACCGCTGGCGTCGGGCGCGCAATTCACGCTGAATAGATCGGCGACAACACCGTCCCAGGCGCGCTGCTGCAAGCCCCCGACGACGGAAAAGCCGTTTATCTTGGTATTCATCTGCGGTTGAAACGTCATTCGATTGGCATAAAACCATTGGAAATATCAGGCAACGCCAATGATTTGGAACGCTTCCAGAAGGTTTTGCATCAGCTTATAAAATATGAGTAACGAAATCATCTTTAACCATTGAAATCGTTGAGCCAATTGAAAACGGGCCCGGAACACGCGCGTTCCGGACCCGTTACGACAAAGGGCTGTTATTTCAGCGACTGTCGCCGGATGGCAACAATGCTGCAGCCTGTTTACGCCGGGACCGCCACGGGCTCGCCCTTCACCTCGCGCATGCTCGGCAGGAAGATGGTCAACAGGCCGAGGAATGGCAGGTAGGAACAGACCATATAGACAAAGTCGATTCCCTTGTTGTCGGCAACGACCCCGAGAACCGCGGCTGCAATTCCGGCCATGCCGAAGGCGAAGCCGAAGAAGATGCCGGCGATCATGCCGACCCGGCCCGGCACAAGCTCCTGTGCGAACACCACGATGGCCGGGAATGCCGAGGACAGGATGAGGCCGATGAACACGGTCAGCACGCCGGTCCAGAACAGGTTCGCATAGGGCATCAGCAGTGTGAACGGCAGGACGCCCAGGATCGAGAACCAGATGACGGTCTTGACGCCGATCTTGTCGCCAACCAGTCCGCCGCCGATGATGCCGACAGCAGCGGCGCCGAGGAACAGGAACAGCATCAGCTGCGACTGCTGTACGGTGATGCCGAATTTGTGGATCACGTAGAAGGTGTAGTAGCTGGAGATGCTGGCGAGATAGATGTTCTTGCTGAACACCAGCAGTGTGAGAATGATCAGCGACATCGTTACCTTGCGGCGCGGCAGTTTCAGGGTACGGCTGACCGGCGGCTTTTTCGCATTGGCGGCGCGATAGCGCTGGTACCAGTTGCCGACCTGATACAGGACGATCATGCCGATCAGTGCCGCCGCCGAGAACCAGGCAATGCTCTGCTGGCCGTGCGGCAGGATGATGAACGCTGCAAGCAAAGGTCCGAGCGCCGTGCCGAAATTGCCGCCGACCTGGAACAGCGACTGGGCGAGGCCATGACGTCCGCCGGATGCCAGGCGCGCGACGCGCGAAGACTCCGGATGGAAGATGGACGAGCCGATGCCGATGAAAGCGGCGCCGATCAGCAGCATCGAATAGTGCGTGGCGATCGACAAGAGGCCGAGGCCAACCAGCGAAAAGCCCATGCCGACCGGCAGGGAATAGGGCATCGGGCGCTTGTCGGTGTAGGTGCCGACGACAGGCTGCAGCAGGGACGCTGTCACCTGAAAAGTGAGCGTCAGCAGGCCGATCTGCTTGAAGTCGAGACCATAGTTGGTCTTGAGCATCGGATAGATGGCCGAGAGCATGGACTGCATCATGTCGTTGAGCAGATGGCAGAAGCTCACGGCAAAGATGATGCCGAAGGCAGTTATTTCAGCGGAAGAGCGCTGTGCGGGCAGGGATGTATCGGTCATATCGGGCGTTCCATCGGAAAATGAGGGTGTTGATTGCGTGCTTCGCGTCACCCTTCCCTTCCCTGATATACCTGTTGCACAAAACCTGCCTTCGTGGTTTGGTCTATTTCTTTCGCAAGTGGGCCAAGCCGATGCTCTATCTGAAGTTTCCCGAGATGAGTTTCCACGCCAGGGATCTGGGGCGTGTGCATCTGCAGCGGCTGGAATGGCTTGAGCAATCGAAGGGCGATGTGGTTGCCGGATTGGCGCACTATCCCACGGGGTGCCATGTTCCGGAGCATCAGCACAGCCTGTCGCAACTGCTGCACGCGATGACCGGGGTTGTCATGGTCTCCACCAAGTTCGGCCGCTGGATGGTGCCGCCGCATCATGCGCTATGGCTGCCGGCGGGCGTGCGGCATGCGGTGGATATGCACGGCGATGTCGCCATGCATTCGATCTATGTCCGTCCCGATGCCGTTGAAGGATTGAAGAACCATCTGCACGTGGTTGCTCTGACCCCGCTCATGGATACGCTGATCCGGGAGGTTGTCGCTTCTCCGTCCGACGAGCAGGCGAGCCCGCGCACGACGTTCATGATGGGATTGCTGCTGCACGAGATTCCCAAGCTGGAAGAGCGCCCGCTCGGCCTGCCCTTCCCCGATGACACCAGGCTGGCGGCGCTGTGCCGGGGTTTTCTGCAAGACCCTTCGCCCCGCACCAATATCGACAACTGGGCCGATCGCCTCGGCATGAGCCGCCGCACCTTTACGCGGTTTTTCCGGCGCGAGACGGGCTTGAGCCTGTCGACCTGGCGCCAGCAGGCCTGCCTGCTATCCGCCTTGCCGCGTCTGTCCGGAGGCGAAGCGGTGACCAGCGTTGCGCTCGATCTCGGTTACAACAGCGTTCCCGCCTTTACCACCATGTTCAAACGCATGCTGGGCGCCCCTCCCCGCAACTATCTTCACTCCGCCGCCTGAACCCGCGGGGCCGGAACATAGTTGAGGATCGGGCCGAGCCAGCGCTCCACCTCTTCGACGGGCATTGCCTTGCGCTCCGAATAATCCTCGACCTGGTCGCGCTCCACCTTGGCGACGCCAAAGTAATAGGATTCCGGGTGGGCGAGATAGACGCCCGAAACCGACGAGCCCGGCCACATGGCGTAGCTTTCGGTGAGGCGCACGTTGATCTGCCTTTCCGCGTCGAGCAGGCTGAACAGCGTATCCTTTTCCGTGTGATCGGGCTGCGCGGGATAGCCGGGTGCCGGGCGGATGCCGCGATAGGGCTCGCCGATCAGTTCATCTGGCTTCAAAGTTTCATCCGGTGCATAGCCCCAGAATTCCTTGCGCACCCGTTCATGCATCAATTCGGCAAAGGCTTCGGCAAACCGGTCGGCAAGGGCCTTCACCAGAATCGACGAATAGTCGTCATTCGCCCGCTCGAACCGTTCGGCAATGGCGATTTCTTCTATGCCTGCCGTCACGACGAAACCGCCGATGTAATCCCCTTTGCCGCTGGCAACAGGGGCGACGAAATCCGAAAGCGCAACGTTCGGGCGGCCATCGCGCTTCGACAGCTGCTGGCGCAATGTATAGAGTGTGGCGAGCTCTTTCAGGCGCCCCTCGTCGGTGAACAGGCGGATATCATCGCCGACGGTTCCCGCCGGCCAGAAGCCGATGACGGCTTTCGGATTGAACCACTTTTCCTCGATGATCTTGGCCAGCATGGCCTGCGCGTCGGCAAACAATTGCCGCGCTGCCGCGCCCTGATGTTCGTCTTCGAGAATGGCGGGATAGCGGCCCTTCAGCTCCCAGGTCTGGAAGAATGGCGTCCAGTCGATGTAGCGCGACAGTTCGGCGAGGTCGTAATTTTCGAACACCCGCGTTCCAAGGAAGGACGGCTTCGGCGGTTCATAGCCCGACCAGTCGATCCTGTGGGCATTGGCGCGGGCCTTTTCCAGTGACAGCCGCTGCTTGTCTGCCTCATTGCGGGCATGGGTCTCGGCAACCCTCGTGTATTCGCTACGGATGTTATCGACAAAGCCACCCTTGGTGTCCGGCGAGAGAAGTTGGGAGACGACGCCGACGGCACGGCTCGCATCGGTGACATAAACCGTCTGGCCCTTGTGATAGCGCGGATTGATCTTCACCGCCGTGTGCACGCGGCTGGTCGTTGCCCCTCCGATCAGAAGCGGAATATTGAACCCTTCGCGCTCCATCTCGGACGCCACATGCACCATTTCGTCGAGCGACGGCGTGATCAGGCCGGAGAGGCCAATGATATCGACGTTCAGCTCCTTGGCTGTCTGCAGAATCTTGGTGGCGGGCACCATCACGCCGAGATCGATGATCTCGTAATTGTTGCAGGCGAGAACGACACCGACAATGTTCTTGCCGATATCATGCACGTCGCCCTTGACAGTCGCCATCAGCACTTTGCCGGCGCTTTCGCGTTCACTCGTGCCGCCATTGGCCAGTTTCTCCGCCTCCATATGCGGCAGAAGCAGCGCGACGGCCTGTTTCATCACGCGGGCGGATTTCACCACCTGCGGCAGGAACATCTTTCCTGCACCGAAGAGATCGCCGACAACGTTCATGCCCGCCATCAGCGGACCTTCGATCACATGCAGCGGCCGTTCGGCCGCAAGCCGCGCCTCTTCCGTGTCGACATCGATGAATTCGGTAATGCCATTGACGAGCGCATGGGAAATGCGGTCGGCCACGCTCCATTCGCGCCAGGCGAGATCACGCTCGCGCGCTTCCTTGCCGGCGGATCCCTTGTAGCGTTCGGCGAGGTCGAGCAGCCGTTCCGTCGCATCGTCGCGGCGGTTGAGCACGACATCCTCGCAGGCCTCGCGCAATTCCGGATCGATGGATTCATAGACCGCCAGCTGCCCGGCGTTGACGATGCCCATGTCCATGCCGACCTGGATCGCATGGTAGAGGAACACCGCATGCATGGCTTCGCGCACGGGCTCGTTGCCGCGGAACGAAAAGGACAGGTTCGAGATGCCGCCGGAGATGTGGACATGCGGCAGCGTTTCGGTGATCTGGCGTGTCGCTTCGATAAAGGCAACGCCATAACCATTGTGTTCCTCGATGCCGGTGGCAACCGCGAACACATTCGGATCGAAGATGATATCTTCGGGCGGGAACCCGGCTTCCTTGGTCAGGAGTTCGTAGGCGCGGGTGCAGATCTCGACCTTGCGCTCCAGCGTATCGGCCTGGCCCTCCGTGTCGAAGGCCATGACCACGACGGCTGCGCCATAGGCGCGGACGCGTTTGGCATGGTGCAGGAAAGCCTCCTCCCCCTCCTTCATGGAGATGGAGTTGACGAGCGGCTTGCCCTGCACACATTTCAATCCGGCCTCGATGACATCCCACTTGGAACTGTCGATCATGACGGGCACGCGGGCAATATCCGGCTCAGCGGCGATCAGGTTGAGGAACTCGACCATCGCCTTCTCGCTGTCGATCAGGCCTTCATCCATATTGATGTCGATGATCTGCGCGCCATTGGCAACCTGGTCGCGCGCCACATCCAGCGCCGTGGCAAAGTCGCCGGCGGTGATCAGCTTGCGGAACTTGGCCGAGCCGGTGATGTTCGTGCGCTCGCCGACATTCACAAATGGAATGTCCTTGGTCAGCGTGAACGGCTCAAGGCCGGACAGGCGCATATGCGTGGAAATTTCCGGGATCTGGCGCGGCGGATATTTGCTGACCGCCGCGGCAATCGCCCGGATGTGATCGGGCGTCGAACCGCAGCAGCCGCCGACGATGTTCAGCAGGCCTTCACTGGCAAAGCCTTCCAGCTGCTCGACCATCGCTTCGGGGCTTTCGTCATACTGGCCGAATTCATTGGGCAGACCGGCATTGGGATAGGCGCAGACAAATGTATCGGCAACGCCGGAGATTTCAGCCAGATGGGCGCGCATCGCATTGGCGCCAAGCGCGCAGTTCAGGCCGATGGTGAAGGGTTCCGCATGACGCACGGAATGCCAGAATGCCGTCGGCGTCTGACCGGACAAGGTGCGGCCTGAGAGATCGGTGATCGTGCCCGAAATCATGATGGGCAGCGTAATGCCCTTTTCCTCGAACACTTCCTGTGTGGCGAACACCGCTGCCTTGGCGTTCAGCGTGTCGAAGATCGTTTCGATGAGGATGATATCGGCGCCGCCATCCATCAGGCCGCGCACCTGATCCGCGTAGGCGACGCGCAGATCGTCGAAGGTGACGGCGCGATAGCCGGGATTGTTCACGTCAGGCGAAATGGATGCGGTGCGGTTCGTCGGTCCGAGCGCCCCGGCCACGAAGCGGCGCTTGCCGTCCTTCTGTTCGGCCTTGATCGCGGCCCGGCGGGCAAGGCGGGCGCCATCGCGGTTCAGCTCATAGACAACCTCTTCCATGCTGTAGTCAGCCTGGGCAATGGTCGTGGAAGAGAAGGTGTTGGTTTCGAGAATGTCCGCACCGGCCATGGCATAGGCGTAGTGGATGTCCTCGATGGCCTGGGGCTGCGTGAGAATCAGAAGGTCGTTATTGCCCTGCAGGTGACAGGAGCAGTCGGCGAAGCGTTCGCCGCGGAAATCGTCCTCGTTCAGGCTGAGGCCCTGAATCTGCGTGCCCATGGCCCCGTCGAGAATCAGGATGCGTTCGCGCGCCGCCTTGGTCAGCGCTTCAAACACCTCCGAGCCATCCCGCGGAGCGCCCATGGGACCGAACAGATTATCGACTGCAATATTCATGACTCAAACGCCTCTTGGCCATCTTGGGATGAGAGGCGTAAACTCACATAAAGATATCTTTATGTCAACAAATCAATTCCATTGGCGGCAGATTCTGTCGCAGCTGCGGCGTCCTGTCCCGCCGCAGCCGTGATGCCCGCATCAAGCGCGGTCAGGCGACGAAAATATCCTCGGGAGCCGGCATTATACGCGTCAATCCCATGCCAGCGCCCCGCCATTCTGGTATTCGATGACCCGGGTTTCGAAAAAATTCTTTTCCTTCTTCAGATCCATGGCTTCCGACATCCACGGGAACGGATTGTCCGTGTCGGGAAAGACCTGTGCGAGACCGAGCTGGGCGCAGCGGCGGTTGGCGATGAAGTGCATATAGCTTTCGCAAAGCGCAGCATTCAGCCCGAGGAACCCGCGCGGCATGGTATCGCGGCCGTAGGACGCCTCAAGCTCTGCTGCATCCCTGATCATCCCGCGCAGTTCTTCGGTGAAAGCCTTGGTCCACAGATGCGGATTCTCATGACGGATCTGGTTGATCACGTCGATGCCGAAATTCATGTGGATGCTCTCGTCGCGCAGGATGTACTGATACTGTTCGGCAATGCCGACCATCTTGTTGCGCCTGCCAAGCGACAGGATCTGGGCAAAGCCCGTATAGAACCACATGCCCTCGAAAATGACGTAGAAGGCGACGAGATCGCGCAGGAATTGCTGATCCATCTCCGGCGTGCCGGTCTTGAAATCCGGGTTGTCGAGATTTTGCGTGTGCTTGAGCGCCCATGCCGCCTTGTCGGTGATCGATGGCACTTCGCGATACATGTTGAAGAGTTCGCCCTCGTCCAGCCCGAGACTTTCCACGATATACTGGAAGGTGTGGGTGTGGACGGCTTCCTCGAAAGCCTGACGCAAGAGATACTGGCGGCATTCCGGATTGGTCAGATGCCGGTAGATGGCAAGGACAATATTGTTGGCAACAAGTGACTCGGATGCCGCGAAGAAACCGAGATTGCGCTTGATCATGCGGCGTTCGTCGTCGGTTAGCCCGTCCCTGGATTTCCACAGGGCGATATCTGCCTGCATCGATACCTCAGTCGGCATCCAGTGATTGTTGCAGCCATTGAGATATTTCTCCCAGGCCCAGTGATATTTGAGCGGCAGAAGCTGGTTGACGTCGGCACGTGAATTGATCATCGCCTTGTCGTCGACGCGCACACGGCCACCGCCGCGTACGATATCGCCAAGACCCGTGGCATCGGCGGCGGGTGCCTGATCCGGTGCAAGGGCGGGGTGGATGGCGCGGGCCGCATTGGCGGCAGCTTCGGTGTTGGTCCAGTCAAGCATGGTCTTTTCCTTCAATTCATTGCAAAGCATGTGTGGCAGGCGCGGTTGCGCGCTTACTGGCAGGCTTCACAGTCCGGATCATTGATCGAGCAGGCATTACCGGCCGGTTCCGACAGGATGATCGGTTCGGCAATCGGCTTGGCGGCGACAGCGTTGAGCTTGCCATCGGTACCTTTCAGCGTGGACTTTTCCACGTGCGAGGCCGAGCGCGAGCGCAGGTAATACGTCGTCTTCAGGCCGCTGTTCCAAGCGAGGCGATAGAGCTCGTCCAGTTTCTTGCCGCTCGGGTTGGCAATGTAGAGATTGAGGGACTGAGCCTGATCGATCCATTTCTGCCGGCGCGAGGCCGCGGCAATCAGCCATGCACTGTCGATTTCGAATGCCGTGGCATAGAGCGCCTTGAGGTCGGCGGGAATGCGGTCGATCTCACCCACCGAGCCGTCGAAATATTTCAGGTCCGAAATCATCACCTCGTCCCATAGCCCGCGCTGCTTCAGGTCATGCACCAGTGCTGCATTCACGACAGTGAAGTCGCCCGACATGTTGGATTTGACGAATAGGTTCTGATAGGCGGGCTCGATGGACTGGGCAACGCCGCAAATGTTCGAAATCGTTGCGGTGGGGGCAATCGCCATGGTGTTGGAATTGCGCATTCCGGTTGTCGTCACCCGCTTGCGCAGGGCTTCCCAGTCAAGGGTAGTGCTGCGATCCATCGAAAGCCTGGCGCCAGCCGCCATGCGGGCCTGATCGAGCAGTTCGATGGAATCGATCGGGAGAATGCCTTTTGACCAGAGCGAACCGCTGAAGCTCGGATAGCTGCCGCGTTCGCTGGCGAGGTCAACAGATGCCGAAATGGCGTGATAGGAAATGGCTTCCATGCTGAGATCGGCGAAAGCCACGGCCTCGTTGGAGGCGTAGGGAATACGCAATGCCTGCAATGCATCCTGGAAGCCCATCAGCCCGAGGCCGACCGGACGGTGACGCAGGTTGGAATGGCGCGCTTCCGGAATCGTGTAGAAGTTGATGTCGATGACATTGTCGAGCATGCGCATGGCCGTTGCCACAGTGCGCGCCAGACGCTTGAGGTCGAGACCTTCGGCTGCAATGTGATTGGCAAGATTGATCGAGCCGAGGTTGCACACCGCAACCTCATCCTTCGATGTGTTGAGGGTAATTTCCGTGCACAGGTTCGAGGAATGCACCACGCCGACATGACCCTGCGGCGAGCGGATATTGCAGGGGTCCTTGAACGTGACCCATGGGTGGCCGGTCTCGAACAGCATCGTCAAAATCCGGCGCCAGAGATCCAGTGCCCGCACGGTGCGGAAGACACGGATTTCCCCGCGTGCGGCCTTGGCTTCATAGGCCTCGTAGGCGGATTTGAATGCCGCGCCATAGAGGTCGTGCAAATCCGGCGTCTCGTCGGGTGAGAACAGGGTCCATGGCTCGTCCGCCTCGACGCGGCTCATGAACAGGTCAGGCACCCAGTTGGCAGTGTTCATGTCATGGGTGCGGCGGCGGTCGTCACCGGTATTCTTGCGCAGATCGAGGAACTCCTCGATGTCGACATGCCAGGTCTCGAGATAGGCGCAGACCGCGCCCTTGCGCTTGCCGCCCTGATTGACCGCGATGGCCGTATCATTGGCCACTTTCAGGAACGGTACAACGCCCTGGCTTTCACCGTTGGTTCCCTTGATATGGGCGCCAAGGCCACGCACGGGCGTCCAGTCATTGCCAAGACCGCCGGAATATTTTGCCAGAAGCGCATTGTCCTTCACCGCCTTGAAGATGCCATCGAGATCGTCGGCGACGGTGGTCAGGAAGCAGGAGGACAGCTGCGGGCGCAACGTGCCCGAATTGAACAAGGTCGGGGTGGAAGCCATGAAGTCGAACGACGACAGCAGATCGTAGAATTCGATGGCGCGTGCTTCCCGGTCGATCTCACGGGTGGCGAGGCCCATGGCAACGCGCATCAGGAAGGCCTGTGGCAGTTCGAACCGGATACCGCGTGTCTGCTGGAGATAACGATCATACAATGTCTGCAGGCCAAGATACTGGAACTGCAGGTCGCGTTCCGGCTTCAGAGCGGCTGATATTTTCCGCAGGTCGAAGCGGGCGAGTTCCGGATCGAGCAGTTCGGCTTCAATGCCGGCCTTCACATAGGCGGGGAAATAATCGGCGTATCGCTCCGCCATTTCATGCTGGGTCGCCTGTTCGGGCCTGCCGAAGACAAAGCTCAAGGCTTCGCGGCGCAGTTTGTCGAGAAGCAGCCGCGCGGTGACAAAGGAATAGTTCGGTTCTGTTTCAACGAGTGTGCGTGCAGCCAGAATGGGCGCAAGCGACAATTCATCGAGCGTGATACCGTCGTAAAGATTGCGCTGGGTTTCGCTGAGGATCGGTGCGGCGCTGACCCCCTCAAGTCCTTCACAGGCTTCATCGATGATGCGGGCGAGGCGCGCCGCATCGAGCGGTGCCCTGGTTCCGTCGAGGAGCGTAACGCTCAGCGACGGGCCGGTTGTGGCCACGGGTTCCACCAGTTTTGCGCGTTCTCTCGCGCGTTCTTCCCGATAGAGCACGTAAGCACGCGCAACCTTGTGGTTTTCGCTGCGCATGAGGGCAAGTTCGACCTGATCCTGCACATCCTCGATGTGGAACAGACGGCCTTCACTGCTGCGGCGCTTCAATGTTGTCACGATGTCGGCGGTCAAGCCTTCGACGACATCGTGCACACGGCGCGAACCGGCAGCGACATTACCTTCGACGGCGAGGAAGGCTTTGGTGAGAGCAACGGTGATTTTCAGCGGGTCGAAGGGCGTGACCGAGCCATTGCGGCGAATGACGCGATAGCCGGGCTCGCTGGATGATGGCAGCAATTCGGCGGGACGAACCGGCGACTGACCGTCGACGCGGGTGGTTTGAAGAGAAAGAGACATGTGCTTATACCCCAAATGTTGGGGGCAAAGGTCGAGCGCACGCGTGCAAGAATCCGGTCAGCTTGCGGCCGACCATTGCAAGCGACACACCGGGACACCCCGCCCGTGGACGTTCATCATGTCATGGCAGGTCTCCTGGCTCACAGGTCGACGCTGGTGTCGGCCTTCCCGAAGCGCGGCTCCAGTGGCATTGTCGACAACAACTCGCTGTTTACAGTTGCGGGGGCAGCGCCGGTATCAATGTCCAGGACATTTCACCGGCTTCCCTCTTAGCTCCCGGTCTTGCGACTCGGGGAGAACCATAACATCTATATTTAGTATCAAATCACCGTTTTTAGTCAATAGGTGGATGGCGGCATCTTCACTTGCTCAGAACACTGCGGATTGCGGCAAGACGAACGGCACGGATTTTCCGGGCAGACCGCCCACCTTGAGCGCACATTCATAGACGCGCAGGATGCGGTCATCGGTCAAGACCTCCATGGGGGTGCCCACAGAATCGGCCCTCCCCCTGTGCATGACCACCACCCGGTCGGCAAACATGGAGGTGAGGTTGAGGTCATGCAGGATCGCGATGACCCCGCCACCGCGATCGGCAAAGTCGCGGGCAATCTGCATGATGATCAGCTGATGTTTGATATCGAGGCTCGATACCGGCTCATCGAGGAACAGAAAGCGCGGCTGGCCGTCGAGCACCGGCTGCCAGACCTGGCAGAGGACGCGCGCCAGTTGCACCCGCTGCTGCTCGCCGCCGGAGAGTTCCTGATAGAACCGCCCGCCGAAACCCGCGAGGTCAACGCGCTCAAGCGCTTCATCGGGCAGTGTGTCCACGTTGTGGCGCGAAACACCGGAGCGGCCGCTGGTCATGCCCAGCTTGACGATCTCACGCACGGTAAACGGGAAGGACAGCGAGGTGGATTGCGGCAGGATCGCCCGCATGGTTGCCATCTGCCAGAGCTTCAGCCGGTCGATCGGCGTGCCGTTGATGCTGATGACGCCCTCATGCGGCAGATCACCGGAGAGTGCGCGCATCAGGGTCGTTTTGCCTGACCCGTTGGGGCCGACGATAACTGTGAATGCGCCGGCCTGCGCATCAAAGGATACGTCCTCGACGATTCTGTTTCGGCCGAGGGATACGAAGACATCGGAAACACGGATCATGGTCAGAGGTCCAGAATGCCGCGGCGGCGCAGCAATATCCACAGGAAGAACGGTGCGCCGACGGCTGCCGTGACGATGCCGATCGGCAGTTCCGATGGCGCAACAATCGTTCGGCTGACCGCATCGGCAATCAGCAGCAGGCTGGCGCCAAGGAGGGCGGCGGCCGGCAGGAGATAGCGATGATCGGGACCGATCACGAGGCGCAGCAGATGCGGAACGACGACGCCGACAAAGCCGATGCCGCCACTGACCGCAACCGATGCGCCGGTGGCCGCAGCGACGGTGACAATGGCAATGCGTTTGAACCGCTGCACCGGGATGCCGAGATGGCTGGCCGATGCTTCCCCGAGGGCGAGCCCGTTGAGGCCGCGGGCGAGGAACGGTGAAATGACGAGGGCGAGCGCAATGAGCGGGCCTGATGCGGCGATCTTGACCCAATTGGCTCCCGCCAGCGATCCCAGCCCCCAGAATGTCAGATCGCGCAACTGTTTGTCGTCGGCGACATAGACCAGGACACCGATATAGGCGGCGGCCATGGCGCCGAGCGCAATACCGGCGAGCAGCATGGTGGCGATGGATGTCTGCCCGCGCCGCGTCGCGACGTGGTAGAGGATGAGCGTGAAGATGAGGGCGCCGAAGAAAGCGGCGAGCGGCAAGGCATAGAGACTGAACAGGGCGATCACCGGGGCGAGGAAGGTTCCGCCGAGAACGATGATGCTGACCGCGCCAAGCCCGGCGCCCGCCGAGACGCCGACGATGCCGGGGTCGGCCAGCGGATTGCGGAACAATCCCTGCATGACCGCGCCCGATACGGCGAGCGACGCGCCGATCAGCGCGCCGAGAATGACGCGGGGCAAGCGGATATCGTAAATGATGATGCGGTCGCGGACGGAGAGCGCATTGTCCGTGGTGTCGGATCCAGCAATCAGGGACTTCACGACGGAGAGGACAGATGCATCGGATGCACCAAAGGCAAGGCTGAAAAGGACTGTGGCAACGAGCGCCACGCACAGGCAGGCAATGACCATGCGCGCAAACGCCGACCGGTCACCCTCCGGGCGCAGTCTGCTGCCGCCCTGTGCGGAAGCAAGGACGGCAGGTTTTCTCAAGACGGTCTCACTCATTTGCCGAGTTCGTTGCCGTAAATGGCTTCTGCCAGCTCGTGAATTGCCTTGGGCGCACGCGGCCCGAAGCCCAGCAGATACTGACCACTCATGCGGATGATCTTCTTGTCCTTGCCGGCGGGCGTTGCGGCAATCGCCGTATTGGCAAGAAGGTCGGCATTGTCGGACGCATGGTCACCACCGCGGTCCATGACCAGAATGACGTCGGGTTTGGCCGTGATGATCGCTTCGTCCGTCAATGGCTTGTATCCGGGATATTCCGTGATCGCATTGTCGGCACCGGCCAGTGCGATGATCCCATTGGCTGCCGTTTTGGTGCCGGAGGCCATGATCTTGCCGCCCTGAGCGCTGAGCACAAACAGAATCCGCTTGCGGTTCTTGATGTTCTTCGTTGCGTCTTCAGCCGCCTGCAAATCCTTCTCGACTTGCGATGCCAGCTTTTCGGCTTTCTCATCAACACCGAGGGCTGTGCCCACCACGCGTATTTTCGCCGCGATACTCTTTCCTGTGTAATCTTCCGGCACAAAAACGAAGGGCACGCTGGCCTTCTTCAGGACATCGATGGTTTCCTTCGGGCCGCTGCCTTCCACGGCAATGATGGCTGTCGGGTTGATGGACAGAACCCCTTCGGCGGACAGCGCGCGCATGTAGCCGACATCGGGCAGCTTCTGCGCTGCCTCCGGGTAGGTACTCGTCTGGTCACGGCCGACGAGGTGCTGCTCCTCTTCGAGCGCATAGACGATCTCCGTGATAGAGTCGCCGATGGACACCACCCGGCTGGCATCGGGAAGACGCCCGGTGACTTCTTCTGCAGAAGCCATGCTTTGTGCGGAAAGCAATGCCATCAGCCCGGCGAGCGAAGCGGCGAGATGCAGCCTTGCCGGCTTGCTCTGGCGTTTAGCGAACATGGTCATTTCCTTACGCGGCCGAACGCAGGATGCGCGGCAGGTTTTCGACAAGCTGGCGCCAGTCTTCCCGCTCCCCCGAGCCTTCATGACGCTTGCCGAAGAACTGGATGATCATTTCCCCTTCGGCGCCGTAGGCTTCGAGCGATGTCACATGACCGTCCTTGGTCGGTTTGCGCACAGCCCACAACTCGGCAATGTGGTCGAGGCGCAGATGCATATGAAAGGTTTCATCGAGGATATTGAGCCAAGGCCCCATCGCCTTGATGTTCGCAATCGGACCCCAATGAATCTGGATGCAGCCACGATTGCCGACAAAGCACATGATCGGTATCTGCTCCTGCGCCGCATGCTGCATCATGGCGCTCAAGGCGTCGCGATCCAGCGCCCAGGCATAGTCCTGCCCGATCACCTGCACCGCCTGATGGCGCGTCATCTTCAGTGAACGCAGAATGCCGAAGAACTCATGCACATCCTTCATCTGGGTCCAGCGGTCCCGCAGGCCATCCGCATCGAGTTCATGAATTTCCGCAATCTTCTCCTCGGGCTTCGGCAAGGCCGTCAGTTCGATACTCTGCGACTGGTCGTCGAGACGCAACTTGGCAACAAGCGCGTGGTAGGCGTCGAGGTCCGAAGCGGGGCGCAGATGGATTTTGTGGATTGCCTCACCGGCGGCATCGAAGAACTGGAGACTGCGGCGGGTGAATTCGCCGTCCTGCTTTTCCACCGCGAAACCGTGCGCCCAGCTGTCGGGAAACAGCCGCAGATCGATCTGTTCGCCCAGCAGCATGGAGGCGTGCTTGCCGACGATGGGCTTGTCGTAGACGCCGATCTTTTCGTGCACGGCGCTTTCGTTGCGCGTCAGCGCCATCACCTCGCCGAGGGTCTGTATCTCGGTCAGGAAGGTCTCGATGCGCGGGGTGATGCGAATGACATTGAGGCCGCAAAAGGCTGCAACCAGATCAGCCTCGGTGATGCCAAGCTGCTGGGCAAGATCGCGCTCGCGCATTTTGGGGTTGTCTGCCCGAGCTTGCCGGATGTCCTGGGGTGCTGGCTTGTGCGTATCAGTCATTGTCTTCGGATGCCTATCAATGCGTTACTTGTTGAGAATGAGTTTGCCCTGGCGGGTGATTTTCAGGCGGTAAAGCGAGCCGGCATGTTCGATGCCGACTTCGTTGGAGCCGTCGAATAGGATTTCGCTGCCGTAAACGCGCATATCCGTTTGCCGGGCCGGCATGAGTTCGCGTGCGAGCGGGGCCAGCCTCGGAAGCCGGACTTGAAGATCGATGATTTGGCGTCGTGACATTGCTGGCCAGCCTTTTCGTGCTGTTGCTGCCGGAATGTTCCGGCAACGGATAGTTCAAACTTGACTCGTATGATCATATTTATTACTCAACATAAAGAGGAGTCAACGAGTCAAGTTAGTTGGCGCTTGAAAAACATCACAAAATTGCAAGCGCGCTGACCGCGAGCCTGCAAAAATTCTTGAAGTTCGAGCTATCCCGGCAAGCGCAACGGCTGGAAATTTCGACGTGCGACGCGCAATTTGCGGCAGGAAATGGTTTGAGCATGACCGCTGCTCCAGCCATGATGAAGCCTGCTGCAACAGGGAAGGCGTCGGGGTACGAGTCCTCCCCGGCGCCAACCCTGACAAAAGAAAAAGGCCCTTGCGGGCCTTTTCCATGTGCAGACTGATCATGCCCTGATCGTGGAGATCAGAACGGCGAATCAGGGAAGTAGAATTCCTTGGCATTGTCCTTGGTGACCAGGGTGGCATCCAGGATGTATTTGCCGCGTACAGGAACCTGATCGTAGAAATTGGCAACCGTCAGTTCGAGTGCCGTTGCGATCATGGACGGCGGATAGAGAACATTGATCGGTGTCATGGCATCGCCATCGCTGACGCGCTTGATCATGTCCTTCATGCCGGCACCGCCGATGACCATCTTGATGTCGGTGCGCTTGGCCTGGCTGATGGCCTCGAGCACGCCGACGGCCATGTCGTCATCCTGGCACCAGACGGCATCGATCTTCGGGAACTTGGTCAGATAGTCCTGCATGACCTTGAAGGCATCGTCGCGGGACCAGTTGCCGAACTGCTTGTCGAGCACCTTGATACCGCTTCCGGCAATGGCTTCGTCAAAACCCTTCTGGCGTTCTTCGTCAATGACGATCGGCAGGCCGCGAATGACCACGACGTCACCGGTGCCAAGCTTGTCCTTCAGATATTTGCCGGCGACACGGCCGAGCTCCGGATTGTTGCCGGCGACGTACAGATCCTGAATGCTCTGATCGGATAGGGCGCGGTCGACAACCGTGACGAATACGCCCTTTGCCTTGACCTGACGGATCGGGTCGGTCAGTTCGTCGGAATTATGCGGCAGGGTGACGAGGGCATCGATCCCCTGCGTGGTCAGGTCTTCGAGCGCATTGGCCTGGGAAGCACCATCGGGCGATGTCTTGATGGTGATCTTGAGGCCGGGATGGTTGGCCTCGAGAATTTTGGCCGCCCGTTCGGCGTGATAGACGACGCCGCCGGTCCAGCCGTGATCGGCAGCCGGAATGGAAACGGCGATATTGACTTTCTTGTCCGCGGCGTGAGCCAGGACCATGCTTGACGCGAGCAGCGCGCCGGCAAGTCCCACGATGAGTTTACGCATATTTCTCTCCCAAATATTCTACGGGCCTTTGTGTCGAGGTCGGCGGGTGGCCCATTCTCCCCCTCCCAAACTTTTATCGCCGTTATCCCTTGCGTTGCAGTGTCCGCTGCACCAGCATGGCGATGATGATGATGACGCCCTGAACCGCACCGATCAGATATTCACTGACGAAGTTGGACAGGACCATGATGTTGCCGACGATCTCCAGCATGAAGGCGCCGCAGATCGTGCCCCAGATGCGCCCGACGCCGCCTTTCAGCGCCGTGCCGCCAATGACGACCGCCGTGATGGCCTGCAATTCCCACAGCATGCCGGTGGTCGTGGTTGCCGCCCCAAGCCGCGGCACGTAGACCACTACGGCTATGGCGACGCAAATCCCCTGAATGACATAGGTCATGGCGCGGACACGATTGACGTGGATGCCGGAATACCGCGCGACATCCTCATTCGAGCCCACTGCGATGACGTGCCGGCCAAAGGAGGTCTTGTAGAGGATGAAGGCACCGAGCAAACCGACCGCAATGATGATCCAGACCGGTATCGGCAAGCCGAGGAACGTGCCGGTATAGACCGGCCGGAACAGGTTGCGCATTTCGCTGGATTTCATGGCAATCGATCCGCCATTGGCCAGCCAGACAGTGACGGAGCGGTAGATGGCCATTGTTCCAAGCGTCACGATAAATGGTTCGATCCGCCCCAGCGTGGTGACTGCGCCGTTGACCAGCCCGGCGCCTGCCCCGACGCCGATGGCGATGACGACACCGGCGGCCAGCATGGCGAAATTGCCGTCGATGGCGGCAGAATTCAGAAACAGGATCATGATGCCGGCGACAAGCGCAGCCATCGATCCCACCGACAGATCAAGCCCGCCAGCCGAAATCACGAAGGTCGCTCCAACCGCGATAATGGCGATGAAGGACGAGCGGGTCAGCACGTTCAATATATTGTCGATGCCGATGAAGCTTGGATTGACCAGGGCGCCCAGAACGAAAAGCGCGGCAAGCGCCAGGAATGGCGCAACCGCCGTCTTGTCGATATCCGCCAGCTTGCGGCCAAGGCCGCGCGTGTCGGTATTTGCTTGCGTATCGCTCATGCGGACCCCGTTGCGTATAGTTCTGCTTCGTTTGTTTTGACGCCGGTGGCGTAGACGACGATTTCATCTTCCGTCATCGCGTCACCCGAGACCTCGCCGACAATGCGCGCGGAGCGCATGACAAGGATGCGGTGACAGATGCCGATCAGCTCCTGCATCTCGGACGAGATGACGATGACCGATTTTCCTGACTTGGCGAGATCGGCGATGAATCTGTAGATCTGTTCCTTGGTGCCGATATCGATGCCGCGGGTCGGCTCATCGATGATGACGATGCTCGGATCAAGCAGCATCATCTTGGCGAGCAACAGCTTTTGCTGATTGCCGCCGGACAACTGGCCCGCCAGCAGATCGCGCCGCCGGGCCCGGATGTCGAATTCGGCAATCGCCTTGTCCAGCCCCTGTTCTTCCTGCTTGCGCTCGATGAGCGGGCCTTTGGTGAATTTTTCCAATGAGGCCAGCGTGAGGTTCGTCCGCAGGTTCTGTGCCAGAAGCAGTCCCTTGCCCTTGCGGTCTTCGCTCAGGTAGACAATCCCGGCGGCCATGCTGTCGCGCACGCTGTGAAACCGCACCGGCTTGCCGTTCAATTTGACCTGCCCATGTCCGGCACGCAGCCCGACAATGCCTTCGAACAGTTCAGTCCGTCCGGCGCCGATCAGCCCGGCAAAGCCGAGAATTTCACCTTTGCGCAAGGCGAACGAGGCGCTGCGGGCATAACCCGGAACGTCGAAATTGCTCACATCAAGGATCGTCTCGCGCGTCGCGGTCTCTTCCCTTTCGGGATAGAGTTTTGACATATCGCGTCCGACCATCAGCTTTGCCATGTCAACGGGCTGCAATTGCGAGGCATTGCGGGTCGCGATGAGTTTGCCGTCGCGCAGAACGGTGATGCGGTCGGCAATGGCGGCGACTTCCGGCAGGCGATGGGAAATATAGAGAACCGCGACGTTCTGGTCGCGCAGGTTGCGGATCACCTTGAGCAGCGCTTCCGTCTCATAGGGCGTGAGGGATGCCGTGGGTTCATCGAAAATCACGACGCGGTGCGGCACCTGCAGCGCGCGGGCAATCTGCACGAGCTGGCGCCGCGCAATGGATAGCCGCGACACAGGTGTTGTCGGATCAATATCAGCTCCGAGCTTGCGCACGGCTTCCGCAGCCAGCCGGTTCATCTCGCGGTCATTGACCATGAGACCGCGTTTCAACTCGCGCCCCATGAAAATATTCTGCGCGACCGTCAAATGCGGTGCGAGCAGGATTTCCTGGTGCACCAGTACAAGGCCGCGATGTTCCGCATCGACGGGACCGGCGAGGGTCACGTCCTCCCCATCCATCGCAACCGAGCCGCGGGTCGGCTGCAGATGGCCGCTCAGAAGCTTCATCAGCGTCGACTTGCCAGCACCGTTCTCGCCGATGATTGCATGCACCTCGCCGGGCTCGATGGTGAGGCTGATATCGGTCAGCACCTCCACCGGCCCGAAAGCCTTGGCGATGCCCCGGGCTTCAAGCACGGGCACTCCGTCGTTGCGATGGGTTTGGTCGCTGTTCATCACACCTTCGTCCACACGCCGCCGGCTTTGGACGACTTTACCGCCGCATCGATGAACTCCATGCCGGCAAGTCCATCCTCGACCGTCGGATAAATCACATCCTTCGGCGTCTTCTTGCCCGTCCGGGCGGCAATGATCGCCTGTGCGGCTTCCGTATAGATATTGGCAAAACCTTCAAGATAGCCTTCCGGATGACCGCCGGGAACGCGTGTGACACGGGCGGCTTCCGGCGACGCGCCGGCTCCGCCGCGGGTCAGCAATTGCTTGGGCTTGCCGAACGGCGTGTACCAGAGATAGTTCGGATCGGCCTGGGTCCATTCCAGCCCGCCCTTGATGCCGTAGACACGCAGTTTCAGGCCGTTCTCGTGTCCGGGCGCCACCTGGCTTGCCCACAGCATGCCTTTGGCGCCGCCATCGAAGCGCATCAGGATCTGCACGTCGTCATCGAGCTTGCGGCCTTCGACGAAGCTGGTGAGTTCGGCGCACAGCTGCTTCAGCGTCAGGCCGGAAACAAAACAAGCAAGGTTATAGGCATGCGTGCCGATATCGCCGATGGCGCCGCCTGCGCCCGAACGCGCCGGATCGGTGCGCCATTCCGCCTGCTTCGATCCTGAGTCCTCCGCCTTTTCGGTCAGCCAGTCCTGCGGGTATTCGGCCTGCACCAGACGGATCTTGCCAAGGACACCCTTTTCGACCATGGCGCGGGCTTGCCGGATCATGGGGTAACCGGTGTAATTGTGAGTCACGGCAAAAATCTTGCCGGTCTTCTTCACCAGTGCCACGAGTTCCTTGGCATCCTTGACAGTGGTGGTGAGCGGCTTGTCGCAGATCACATGGATGCCCGCTCTCAGAAACGCTTTTGCGGCAGGTGCATGCATATGGTTCGGGGTAACGATCGCCACCGCCTCGATCCCGTCCGGGCGCTTGGCTTCCGCTTTCGCCATCTCTTCGAAAGAACCATAGGCACGGTCTTCCGCTATGCCGAGCTCCTTCGCCGAGGCCTTGGCGCGCGCCGGATCGGAAGACAGGGCTCCGGCGACGAGCTCGTACTGGTCGTCGATGCGCATGGCGATGCGATGCACGGCGCCGATGAAGGCACCCTGCCCTCCTCCGACCATGCCGATGCGAATGCGCCGGGTTGCCGCTTTTTCTCTGCTTGCTTCAATAGCCATTGCCGCTTCCTTCCGTTCTTATACCAGACCAAGGATACGGCGGTTGGCCGCGTCGTCGGTTCCTGCGCCAGCGAAATCATCGAATGCCCTTTCGGTCACGCGGATCAGATGTGCGTTGATGAATTCAGCGCCTTCACGTGCACCGTCTTCCGGATGCTTGAGCGCGCATTCCCATTCCAGCACGGCCCAGCCATCGAAGTCATAAGCCGTCAGCTTGGAAAAGACGGCGCCAAAATCCACCTGTCCGTCACCGAGCGAACGGAAACGGCCGGCACGATTCACCCAGGACTGGAAACCGCCATAGACACCCTGACGGCCGGTCGGATTGAATTCGGCGTCCTTGACGTGGAACGCCTTGATGCGCTCGTGATAGATGTCGATGTAGTCGAGATAGTCGAGCTGCTGCAGCACGAAGTGCGAGGGATCATAGAGCAGGTTGGCGCGCGGGTGATTGTTCACGCGCTCCAGGAACATCTCGTAGGTGATCCCGTCATGCAGATCTTCGCCCGGATGGATTTCATAGGCCGCATCGACACCCTGTTCATCGAGGTAGTTGAGGATCGGTGTCCAGCGCTTGGCCAGTTCGTCGAATGCCGCTTCGACGAGACCGGCAGGTCGCTGCGGAAAGGGATAGAGGAATGGCCAGGCCAGTGCGCCCGAGAATGTCGGCATCACCTTGAGGCCAAGGTGTTTGGAGGCACGCGCGGCGCGCTTCACCTGATCGACCGCCCATTCCTGCCGGGCCTTGGGGTTGCCATGCACTTCAGGCACGGCAAAACCGTCCATCAGTTCATCGTAGACCGGATGAACGGCGACGAGCTGGCCTTGCAGATGGGTTGAAAGCTCGGTGATGGTGAGGCCATGCGCATGGGCAATGCCGGCGACTTCATCGCAATAGGTCTTGGAGTCCGAGGCCTTCTTGAGATCGAACAGCCGGGCATCCCAGGTGGGAATTTGAACACCCTTGTAGCCGAGGGATGCTGCCCATTGGCAGATCGCGTCGAATGAGTTGAACGGTGCCGCATCGCCCGCAAATTGCGCGAGGAAAATGGCTGGTCCCTTGATCGTCTTCATGTCTCGTCTCCTCCAATTCATGCGGGCGCCTCGGGCAGGCACCCCTCCGGTCTCTGTTCAGGGCATGTTGTCCCTGAGAAAAATATCGATGCGGATATGTTCCTGCCCCGGTACGATGGGACGGCCTTCACGCAGGGCAGTGAGAATGCGCGCGGTGCTGCGCGCCATATGCCCGACATCCTGATTGATGAGCGCATCCACGGTGCCGCGCACCAGATGGCGGCGGGTCGAGGCGGTGAGTTCATGCGCCACGAAAATCACGTCGGAGACACGGCCGGTTGCTTCGAGCGCAGCGACGACACCCGCCTGTCCACCGCCGGCGTTGTAGATGGCGACCAGATCGGGGTGATCGCGCAGCAGCGCGCGGGCGACCGTCTCGACCCGTGCGTTCTCGTCCCGTGCTTCCCGCACGGGCAGAACTTCAAGATTGGCGTATTCGCGGGAAATAACCTGTTCGAAACCGAACTGCCGCTCCACGTGGTCGCGCAGGGCCAGCGAGCCGGCAATCATGCCGACCTTGCCCTTGCGCGGTCCGACAAAGCGGCCAATCAGGGAAGCCGCGGTGCGGCCGGCGGCGTAATTGTCGATGCCGACAAAATGGGCGCGGCGTGAGTTCGGCACATCGGAAACCAGTGTCAGGACAACCACACCCCTGTCGGCAAGGGCGTTGATCGCTTCTGTCACGGCGGGATGGTCGAGCGCGACGACAGCGACGCCGTCGATGCTGGAGGGCAGCCGTTCGAGCGCCGCCGCCAAAGCCTCGCCGTCGAAAGTATCGACATATTGAATGGAAAGCCGCACGCGTTCCTTCAACTGGCGTTCGCGGGTTGCACGAAACTCCGCATCCAGTGCCTGCATGAATTCGTTTTCGCCGGTCGGCAGGATAATCCGGAAATCATAGTCCCGTCCGCGCGCAAGGCGTGATGCGTGCTGATCCGGATGAAATCCAAGCAGCTTGATGGCCGCGTTGACGCGTTCGATGGTGCGCGCATGCACACCATTCCGCCCGTTCACAACACGATCAACCGTTGCAAGACTGACACCGGCTTCTCGGGCGACGTCTTCAAGCGTCATCTTTACCACGAGAATTCTCCTCCGCTTGATATACTAGTTCGGCGAAATGAGGTGTGCAACTCTTTTTGACGGGTTTTGATGGGAATTTTGATGGACGCAATGTCGTCCTGCTGCAACTTGCGTGTCGTTGTGTTGATCGCTGGTGACGATGTGAGCAACGCATGCCTTGAGCAAGGTCACCGTCTCACGATCGTGACCTTGCCCGAATTGTCCGATTGATGCGGAGTTTGACTGTTTAAATTATTCGCCTTTCTCGAAATCGGTGCTGCGGGTGATGGTTTCCCAGGCATCGATCTCATCGACAATCTGATCCAGTTTGCTGCGGGCACGGCGCAGCGCATCACTGCCGAGCAGCAGATGAAGAGGTGGATTGTCGGCACGAACCAGGTTGATGATCACTTGTGCTGCGAGATCTGGATTGCCCAGCTGTCGACCCGCGACGGAATCGAAGGCGGCAGAACTCCGTCCGATCGTCTCGGCATAGGCAGCGTCTTCGGCGTCGCTTTTGCGGATTGAGTGAGACGAAAGGAAGTCCGTCCTGAATGCGCCAGGGGCAATGGCCGTTATTTTGATACCAAGCGGTGCGATCTCCAAAGCCAATGCTGATGAAAGGCCTTCAAGCGCATATTTGGCGGCAGCGTAAACGGCCGATCCGGTGGTTGGCGCGCGCCCGGCAATGGAGGTGATGTTGATGATGTGACCGCGGCGCTGCGCGCGGAGGTAAGGCAATGCCGTCCGAATGATCCGGAACGGTGCAAAAACATCGACTGCAAACAGTCTCTCGACATCCGCATCCGATGCCTTCTCCAATGCACCCAGCAGCCCATATCCGGCATTGTTTACGATGACGTCGATCTCGCCCGCTATTTCAAAAGCTTTTGCTACGCTGGCAACTGCGGCCTGGCCGTCGACCAGATCAACATTCAGCACATGCAACCTGCCGCGATCATGATCAAGTTCGAACGACCCCGTACGAACTGTCCCAATCACAGTATCTCCCTCTGCCAGTGCTGCCGCGGCAAGTGCCTTGCCAAGGCCACGCGAAATTCCTGTGATGAACCAAGTTGTCATTTCTTTATCCTTTTCAATGAACCAAAGAGAAAATGGCAGAAAGGCTGCGCCTTTATAATGCGCTAAGAAATTACAGCGCTTGTTAGCTCAGCTAAGTAATGTATGGTGCTGAAATGGACATCCTGCTCGCCGGACATGACTACAATCAGCTTCGCGCCTTCATTGCCGTCGCCGAATTTCTGAGCTTCTCCCGGGCCGCCGACAGCCTTGGCGTCTCCCCTTCAGCGTTGAGCCAGATGGTGCGCAGTTTCGAGGAACGGGTGGAGATGCGCCTCCTCCATCGGACGACGCGAAATGTGTCACTGACGGAGGCTGGTGAGAATCTGCTCCAGCGGGTCAGGCCTGCGGCATTCGAGCTTGGAAGCGCCGTCGCACAGGCTCGCCGCTCAGGCGAGCACCCTGCCGGCACGGTAAAGGTGCATTCGTTCCGATCCGCAGCCCGAAAGCACATCGAACCGATTCTTGCCAGCTTTGCCCAGCGCTATCCCGAAGTGCTGCTCGACATCACGGTGGATGACGAGGTCATTGACATCGTCGCAGGCGGTTTTGACGTGGGCTTGCGCATAGGGGAGGTAATCGAACGCGACATGATCGCCGTTCGTCTGGGATCCGAGCTTCGGCAGGTGGTGGTGGCGACGCCTGATTACCTGGCGCGTCATGGATATCCGGAGCACCCGCGCGATCTCGTCAGTCATCGTTGCATACGGTGGCGCTGGCCGGGCCGGGCTACGCCTTACGCATGGGAGTTCTTCGAGAATGAAACCTGGTTCAGTGTCTCTGTCGAAGGTCCGTTGATCTTCAGTGACAAGGAAATGGCACTGGGTGCCACTCTCAACGGAATCGGGATCGGTTTTCCGATCGAGGACACCGTTGTCGATCACATTGCCGAGGGTAGGCTCGTTAGCCTGCTGGATCCATGGTGCGCTCCGTTTCCAGGGCTATTCCTGTGCTATCCAAGGCAGCGTCATATGGCACCTGCGCTGCGGGTTTTCATCGATGCCGTGCGTGCGGGCGCCTGAATGCTCAGTTTCTGCCAGCGGTCCGCAGACCACCGCCCCGTCACATGGTTGTAACGCGATTGGCGCATAGGCGGTGCCAAAGATCGAAAAGCATTGTAAAAGCGGCGCATGACCGACATTCACATCCAGAATCTGACCAAGCGCTTCGGCGAGACGGTTGCTCTCAGAAATATCTCCATCAATTTCCCCGCAGGGTCGTTTACCTCGCTGCTGGGACCCTCCGGTTGCGGCAAGACCACTCTCCTGCGTCTGATTGCCGGGTTCGAGGCGCCCGACGATGGCGCCATCGATTTTGGCGACGAGCGGATCGCCGATGTGCGCCGCCAGAAAACGCCGGAGGAGCGCGGTGTCGGCGTGGTCTTCCAGTCCTATGCCCTGTGGCCCCATATGAATGTGGCCGAGAACGTCGCCTACCCGCTGAAGACCAGGAAGGTTGCCAAGGCCGAGATCGCGCAGCGCGTCAAAACGGTGCTGGAAAGCGTCAGTCTTGGCAGTTTCGCCGATCGGCGGATCGAGGAACTTTCGGGCGGCCAGCGGCAGCGCGTCGCCCTCGCCCGCTGTCTGGTTGCCGACGCAAAAATCATCCTTTTCGATGAACCGCTTGCCAATCTCGACATGCATTTGCGTGCTTCGATGATCGAGGCTTTTCGGGATATCCATCGGCGCACCCGCGCGACGATCGTTTATGTCACACATGACCAGTCGGAGGCGCTGGCGCTCTCCGATCGCATCGCGGTGATGAATGCCGGCAACATCCTGCAGATCGCTGCACCGGTGGAGGTCTATCACTCCCCTGCGGATCAGCGCGTGGCCGGATTTATCGGCCGCGGCACGCCGGTTTCCGGCACGGTTGTCGAGAGGCAGGCGTCATCGGCTCTCGTTGATGTGGAGGGGTATCGTCTTGCAGCGCGCGGCGTTGCCGATGGCTCCGACGCGATCAAGCTGCTGCTGCGCCCCGAAGCTCTCCGTCTCGTCGATGACGGGCTTGCTGCCACAGTACAGGAAAGCACCTATCGCGGTGCCGTCTACGAAACCCGGCTCGAACTGGCCAACGGCGAGCGCCTGACGCTCGACAGCCCCTCGGCGCTGCGCATTGGTGAAACCGTGCATGTCGCCATTGCTGACGCCTGGATCATTCCCGGCTGATCTACCGCCAGGGCAATACACCAGGCGGGAGCTTTTTGCCGAGACGGTCGAGAACCGCCAAAAGTATCACGACAATCAGGATTGTCGTCACGGCAATGGCCGCCGCATGGGTACCAAGCCCGGCCTCTTCGAGGCTGAACAACACGACGCCGAGTGTTTCATGCCCGCTCGACCAAAGCAGTGCCGAGACCGTCAATTCGTTGAATGCGCTCATGAAGACAAGCAAAGCGCCTGCAACCGCTGCGGGTGCCGTCAATGGACCGGTGATGGTCATGAGACGGCGCAGCGGACCGGCGCCGGACACGGCCGCCGCTTCATTGAGATCGCGCGATAGCTGCCCGATTGCCGTCGTGACAGGTTTCATGGCCAGGGCGAAGAAGCGCATGAGATAGGCAACCAGGATAATCCACGCGGTGCCGTAGAGGCTGCCGATCAATGGCAGCGGCCGCAGGAACAACAGGATGCAGGCGATGGCAAGCACGATGCCCGGCAAGGCATAGGGCAGTTCGATTGCGCCATGCAGGACGCGTTGCGACAGGCGCGAGAAGCGCTCCAGGCCCACGGCGACCGGAATGGAGCCAATGGCGAGGATGAGAGCAGCACTTCCGGCGAGAATGGCCGAGTTCCAGAAGGCGCGGCTGGTGGAAGCCTGCCGGAATAGGACTTCCTCGAAATTGGAGAATGTCAGGGTGGACCAGTTGAGCGGGACACCGAAAGACGGGATCAATGCCGTGGTTATCAGGGCAAGCACCGGCAGGATCAGCATGAACAGGATGGCGACCCAGCCAAGGGCGGCGAACAGCCAGCGGTAGCGGCCAAGGGTGAATCGTGCCGGTGTGCCTGCCGTAAATCGGTGGCTGACCTTCTTGAGTGCCAGCGCCTGCAGGACGACGCCAAGCAAGGCAAGCATGGCAATAAGGACCGAGAGCGCGGCAACCTGCGGCAGCACGCTCGGGCCAAAACTGGCGATGCGCTGGTAGATCATCGTCGTCAGGGTGAGATAGTTGACCGGCATGCCAAGCAGAGCCGGAATGCCGAAATTGCCAACACCGGACACGAAGGCAAGCGCCGTGGCCGCAACGAGATAGGGCCGTACCATCGGCAGGATGACCGTCAGGAGCACGTGCAGCGGCGATGACCCGGAAGAACGCGCGGCCTCGACCAGATCGCGGGGAACGCGGGTGAGCCCTGCCCGCAAGGTGATGAAAACAATGGGTGCATGCTGGATGGCATAGAGCAGGATGATGCCATTGCGACCGAGCAGCGGATTGGACGTGCCCGGCGGCGGTGCAAGACCGAAAGCACCAAGCAGCGTGCTGGATGGCCCGAACAGGTGCAGCCATGACAGGGCCATCACCTGTGGCGCAATCATCAATGGCAACAGCAGCAGGAAGCCGAGTGTCTTGCGCCCCGGCAGGTCGGTCATGGCGATGCCGATGGCAAAAGGCGCGCCGACCACGAGGGCAAGCAGTGCGCCGAAGAAAGCTGTATCCAGGGTGTTGAGCGTGGCCCGCATGACCGAGGCACTGGAAAGCCGCCCGGCCATGGCGGCAAGATCAACCTCGCCGCCGGGTGCGACGGCTGTCACCAGCAGTCGCAGCATCGGCAAAAAGCTTAAGGCAAAGATGACGGCGAGAACCAGCACGGCGGACAATCCGCCATCCCGCCGGAAATAACGCCACAACCTGTATGCCGGGGAACCCGCATGTGTGGATGCGGGTCCGGCATTGTCTATGGAATGTGTAATGGCCAAAGGCGTTTACTGCCCCATCACTTCGCTGAACTTTTCCTTGTTCTTGGTCTCGTTGGCGAGCGCGCCGGCGGCATCGAACGTCATGACCTTGATCGAGGCGCGGTCCGGATAGCCCGCCGGCAAGGCAACGTCGGCACTCGCGGGGATATAGCCCATCTTGGCTGCGAGCTCCTGACCGTCCTTCGACAGGAGGAAGTTGATGAAGGCTTTTGCCGCTTCGGGATTTTTCGCCGTCGAAAGAATGCCGGCCGGCTCGGTGACAGCCGAAACGCCTTCCTTCGGGAACACGAACTCGACCGGAGCGCCCTTGGCCTTCTCGCGGATCGGCATGTAGTCGACGATCATGCCATAGAGCTTGTCGCCGCCGCTGACGGCTTTGAGGATATCGCCATTGCCGCCCGCAGCCTGCGCGCCGTTCTTGGCCAGCTCGGCATAATAGTCCCAACCCTGCTTGAGATTTTCGGTGAGTGTAACGGTGTGAATCAGGGCGGCACCCGATGTCAGCGGACTTGGCATGGTGACAAGACCTTTGGCTTCCGGCTTGGCGAGATCGGCCCAGCTTGCCGGCACAAACGGTGCCTTGGTGTTGTAGACAATGCCCGTCGTGATGAGCTTGGTGGAGAAGTAGGTGCTGTCCTTGTCAACGAGCGCCGCGTCGATACCCGAAGTCTTTGCGTCCTTGAAGGGCAGCAGGCGGCCTTCCTTCTTCAAGCCTTCCATCGTCACCACATCGGCAATCAGCAGAACGTCGGGATGCGGCTGGCCGGCTTCGATTTCGGCGCGCAGCTTGGCCATGATCTTGGGCGTTCCGTCGCGCACCCATTCAACCTTGATACCGGGGTTCTTTGCCATGAATGCATCGGCGGTTTGCTGCGCATCGGTGTTGGGCTGGCTGGTATAGAGGACAAGTTTGCCATCTGCGGCAAACACCGGCTGAAGACCGGCGGCAAGCAAAACGGAAGCGATGAGAATGCGGCGCATGATAACCCCTTTTGTCAGGACGAGACGAACCCGCTTTGATTTTTGCAGGCTCATAATGATCGGTCACCCCTATACAAGCCGGATAACGGTTCTATGACATCTAGACAAAAGTTGTAAGGTTTTCATCGAGCGAATTGGCCCGGAAAACCCCGTCAAAATTTTTTACTTGTCATCCCGCTGTTATAAACAGACAGTACAAAGAAAAAAATTGCACAGCTGCGCAATGGGATGGAAAATGACTGAAACTGCTTTCCTCAAAGTCGAGCGAATGAGCGTGGGGTATGGCCCGACGACAGTACTCGACAATCTAGACCTCGACATTCACAAGGGTGAATTCGTGGCGCTTCTCGGCTCGTCCGGTTGCGGCAAGACAACACTTCTGCGGACGATTGCCGGCTTTTCCAAGCCGTTCAGCGGTTCCATCCAGGTTGCGAACCGCGATGTCACCCAGATGCCGCCGGACAAGCGCGGCATGGCGCTGGTGTTCCAGTCCTATGCGCTGTGGCCGCACATGACCGTTGCCCAGAATATCGGCTATGGGCTGAAGCTGCAGAAGCGCTCCAAGGATGTCATCGACGCGCGGGTCAACGAGATGCAGAACCTGCTTGGCCTTGGCGGTCTCGGCGCCCGCAAGCCGGCTCAGCTTTCCGGCGGGCAGCGCCAGCGTGTCGCTCTCGGCCGGGCGCTGGCCATCGATCCGGAAATCCTGCTGCTGGATGAGCCGCTTTCCAACCTCGATGCCCGTATCCGCCTGACGGTACGCCACGAGATCCGGTCGCTGCAAAAGCGGCTTGGCATCACCGCCATTCACGTCACACATGACCGCGAGGAAGCCATGGTGATGGCTGACCGTATCGTCATCATGAATGCCGGGCGGATCGAGCAGCAGGGAACGCCTGAAGACGTCTACAACAAGCCTGCATCGCTCTTCGTTGCAGCGTTCATGGGCGCGGAAAATGTTCTGTCCATGCAGGCGCGTGTCAACGGCGCGCAGATTGAACTGGCGGAAGGCGCGTTCAATCCCTCGACGGTCACGGCATTGTCGGGCCGTGCGCTTGCCAGCGGGCCGGTGCAGCTGCGTTTTCGTGCCGAAGCCGCCCGCCTTGCCGGCAGCGGCGATACGGTTTCCGCCGAGCCGGGTGCGCTCGAACTGCGCGGCCGGATTGCCAGCGTCAGCTATCCCGGCGGTCATTGGCGCCATGCCGTGCGGCTGGGCAATGATGAAATCCTTGTCGATGCGGATACCGCCTTTGCCGAGGGAGAAACCGTCAAGGTGCATATCCCCGCGCATTCGCTTTTCATTTTCAACGCGCCGCAGGTTGCTGCGGCCGCACATGCCCATTGAGGACAGGTGGCCGGTCCGCCGGCCCCTGCCCCATAGACTGCCAAAACAAAACATCCATGCTCAACGGGAGTTCACGATGAAAACGTTACTACAGGCTTCACTTATCCTCGGACTGGCGGCCACACCTGCGGCTGCCGGTGACCTCACCGTGTTGACGGCGGGTGACCAGAACATGGTCGATTACGTCAATGATTACCTCGCCCCGATCTTCGAAAAGGAAAATCCGGGCACCAAGGTGCGGGTTGTCGGCACGGGCCCCGGCGATGCCGGTTCGCAGAAGATCGTCGAGCGGTTCGACGCGCAGGCCAAGGCCAACACGGAAAAATGGGATGCCGACGTGGCCGTCGTCCACGAGAAGTTTGCCGGTCCCATGGTCAAGGAAGGCTATCTGGAATCTTATCGTGCAAAGATTCCTTCCGGCGTCATGGTGACAAGCGACAAGGCAAAAATGGCGCTTGGCGCCAATGTCGACGGTTATGTCATGCCGATGTTCTCCAGCCAGACGGCTATCGCCTACAACCCTGCGCTGATCCCCAACCCGCCGAAGAGCTATGAAGAGCTGGTTGCCTGGGCCAAGAAGAACCCGAAGCAGTTCGGTTACAACGGCATCAAGGGCGGTGCCTCGGGCGTCAGCTTCGTCATGGGCTGGATTTATGCCTTCGGCGATGGCGATGCCAAGAAACTGATGAATGGCCCGTTCGAAGAAGCGGAAACCAAGAAGTGGGACAAGGCATTTGCCGGTCTGAAAGATTTCACCACCAACGCCACCCTGACGCCGGGCAATGCCGGAACGCTCGACATGCTGAGCCGCGGCGAAATCGCCATGGGCCCGGTCTGGGTTGATATGTTCTATTCCTGGAAGGCAGACGGCAAGCTTCCGCCGGAAATGAAGCTGTTCCTCCCTGCTCCCGGCATGCCCGGTCAGCCGATGCACTATGTCATCCCTGCCAAGAGCCCGAACACAGCGCTGGCTGAAAAGTTTGTTGCCCTTGCCACCAGCCCGAAGGTTCAGGCTGAAGGCATCGTCAAGCGCTTCAACTGGTATCCTGGTATCGATGCGAAATATGTGCAGCCGGAACTCGACAAAGCCAGCTGGGACAAGCTCTTCGTCGATATTTCCCCGGAAGATCTTGCCACCAAGGCAAAGCCCTTCCCGATTGCCAAGTACAATTCGGCAATTCTCGAAGCATATGAGCGCAACGTAGCCAACTAATAGCGCGTGCCCTTCGGACCACCGGCCCACACCGGTGGTCCCCTCCCCTCTTCTGGAACATGCCGATGCAGAAACGCCTTCTCGCCATTCTTCTCGTGATCCCGGCACTGGTCATGATCGTGCTGTTTTTCATCGTGCCGCTTGGCGCGTCGATTGTCGGTGCCTTCGTTGTCGGCGATGGCTACGGCATCGGGAATTTTTCCAAATCCTTCGAGCTTTACTCCAGCGACATGATTTTCACGCTGCTGATCGTCGGCGTTTCCACCCTGCTGATCGGCTTTTTCTCGATCGCCATCGGCGGTTATCTCACGCTGGGCGAGAATCCGCGTGCTGTCGCCGTACTGCGCTGGCTCTACCGCTGGCCCATGTTCATTCCGTTTATCGTCGTTGGTCAGATCCTGCGCACATTCCTTGCCAAGAATGGCCTGATGAACAATATCCTTGTCAGCCTGGGCGTCCTGACACCGCTTCAAACGGTCGGTTTTCTTGACTGGCGCGGCATTGTCATCGCCTTCGTCTGGAAGCAGACACCATTCGTGACGCTGCTGGTTGCGGGCGCGATGGCCTCGCTCGACCGCAGCACCATTGAAGCCGCGCGCAATCTTGGCGCCTCGCGGCTGCGCATCCTCATCGAAATCATTGTCCCGCAAATCGCGGGAACCCTGCTGGTCGGCCTTATCCTCTCCTTTGTCACCATGATGTCGGTGCTTTCGGTGCCGCTGATGATCAATGCGCAATCCCCCACCATGCTGACCGCCGATATTGCATTCCGCATCAATGCCCATGGCGACTATGGCGTTGCCAATGCGCTCGGCATGATATCGCTGCTGCTGACGGCCGGTGTCGCCTTGATCTATCTGCGCCAGTCGGTGAAGGAGCGTTCGTGATGACCCGGATCGATTTTTGGTGGGTTCCCCGCGCGCTCGTCCTTGGCCTGCTTGCCTTTGTGATTTTCGGGCCGCTGACCAATCTCCTGCTGTGGACCGTCGCGGAGAAATGGTATTTTCCGCATATGCTGCCGCTGGAATATGGTTTCAGCTTCTGGCAGCGGGTGTTCTCGCCGCGCGGCAATGCCATGGAATCGCTGGTGACGAGCATTGTCGTGGCCAGCCTGACGGTAGTGGTGGCCCTCGCGCTGGCCGTTCCCGCCGGTTACGCGCTGTCGCGGCTGAAACTGCCGTTCCGCAGCCTGATCCTGCTCGCCTTCCTCATTCCGCAGGCTTTCCCCAATCTGCCCGTCTATGTGAACATCGCTCGGTTCTTCTACCAGATTGGCCTGAACGGCACGGTCATGGGCGTGGTGCTGGTGCATGTCACCCATGGTCTCGTCTATGCGGTGTGGATTGCCACGGCAGCGTTCTCCGCCGTGCAGATCGATCTGGAGGAAGCAGCCCGGTCGATTGGTGCCGGTCCCCTGCGCGCCTTTCGTGACGTGACCCTGCCGCTTGCGGCGCCCGGGCTTCTCGCCAGCGCTATTTTTGTGTTTCTGGAGTCTCTGGATGAGTTTACCGGCAGCTATTTCGTCGGCGCGCCCGATGTGAACACGCTGCCGCTATTGCTCTATACGGCAGGGTCTGGCGGCAACTATCAGATTGCATCGATCACCGCGCTGCTGCTACTCATCCCGTCTATCGGCTTTATGCTGGTGGTGGAGCGATTCTTGCGCGCCGATGTGCTGTCCAAGGTGGGACACTAGAGGAAGAAGCATGGATTCGAACGGCGACGATCTACCGAAGAAGACCCAGCACTATGTCAGTGCCGTCGAGGTGGCAAGAAAGGCTGGCGTGTCCCGCTCTGCCGTCTCGCGGGCGTTCACACCCGGTGCCAGTGTTTCTGCCAAGAAACGCGAAAAGATCATGGCTGCCGCCGAGGAGCTCGGCTATCAGGTCAACGATCTGGCGCGGGGTCTTTTGGCAAGAACAAGCCGGCTAGTCGGCCTTGTCGTTACCAATCCGGAACTGGGCTACCGCTCGCATCTCGTCGCAGCCTTGACCAAGGCGCTGATCCATCGCGGCAGCGTACCCATCGTCATCAATACAGGCCGCACGGAAGAGGAACTTGTCGCCGCGCAAAAGACGCTGTTCGGCTACCGCGCCGAGGCAACGATCATTCTGTCCGGTTCTCCCCCCTCCTCTTTCGTCGAGCTGGCGCGGCGCAACGGTCAGCCGCTCATCGTGCTCGGGCGGTCTGAAACCGGGGCCGATGACGTCAATATCGACAATGAAGGCGCAGGCCGCGAGGCTGCCCGGGTTTTTCTCGCCAATGGATTGACGGCATTGGGCTTCGCCGGAACCGTGTCCCGTACGCCGACGACCATCGAACGCGAGAACGGATTCTGCCAGGAAGCGGCTGCGCATGGCGCGACCGTCATCATGGGGCATGGCGGCAATTCCGATTATGCGGGCGGGCAGGAAGCCGCGCGGCAGCTTTTTGCCGGCAGCGAACACCCGCAGGCCGTATTCTGCGTCAACGATCTGGTTGCCTTTGGCCTTATCGATCATGTGCGGCGGCACACAAGCCTGAGGATTCCGGAGGACCTGTCCGTCATCGGGTTTGACGACATACCGGAAGCGGCGTGGGAAACCTACAATCTCACGACCTTCCGCCAGGACCCGGCTGTCATGGCTGCACACGCCGTGGCCCTGCTCGACCAGCGGCAGGCCGAGCCGGATTGCCCGCCCATGCACGACCGGCTGAACACGCACATTGTTGTGCGTGGCAGTGCACGCATTCCCCATTCATTCAAGCCCTGACACGTCCGAGACATTCCATGAAAATTATCCAGGTTACCGATCTGCATCTCGTCACGCCGGGCGATATTCTGTGTGAGCGCGATCCGCTGAAGAATCTTCAGGCCTGTATCGCCGACATCAACGAGAACCATGCGGATGCAGAACTGGTGATTTTCACCGGCGATCTCAGCGATAACGGTCATGAGGACAGCTACCAGGCACTGGCGGGTGAACTGGAGAAGCTCATTCCGTCGTATAAACTGCTTCTCGGCAATCACGACAACCGCAGCGCATTTCTACGGGTTTTCGCTTCCGTCACGCCGGAGGACGGTTTCGTCCAAAGCGTGGTCGATACGGCGGAGGGGCGCTTGATACTGCTCGACACGCTATCGGAAGGTTTTGTCGAAGGGCGTCTGGATGAAACCCGGCAAGCCTGGCTGAAACAGCGTCTGGCCGAAGCGGCCGGTCGGCCGGTTTTCCTCTTCCTGCACCATCCCCCCTTCCCTATTTTCCTGCCGCTCCTCGATGGGCTCGGACTTGTCGAATCGGAAGCGCTTCATGCCTTGCTGCGGGAGCATGGCAACGTCAGGCATATTTTTGTCGGCCATGCGCACAGGCCGGTGGCGGGCAGCTGGCGCGGCATTCCTGTGAGCGTCATACGCGGCACCAACCACCAGACGGCACTGGATTTTTCACCCGACAGGATCATGACGACGCTCGAACCGCCGGCCTATGCCGTCGTGTTTATCGACCAGGATACCGTGATCGCCCATTTTCACGATTTTCTCGATCGCACGGCCGCCTATCGCTAGAGGTTCGCCGGATTGGCCGGTCGGTTGCCCGCCGCGCAGGAGGATTTCTCCTATCTCATTGTATTCGTTTGTAAAAAGGAAATATATTGGATATGTTTCCGGCAGGTTCCGGTTTCTTGCCGAAGCAATAGCCCAATGCTTGCGCGCGCTGGTCGAGTTCTTCTCTGATCCCGTCGAGGATCGGGCCGTAATAGACCGGAGGATGGCAGTGAGACGAATTTACCGCACGTTCCGGTGATGTGAACATGAGCGTTCCGGGTTCCAGGAACGTGACCCGGTTGCCAAGATCGAGGTAGCTTTCCGCATAGGCGCCTTCCGCGATCAGCACGCCATGCTGCTCCAATTCAATATGGTAATAAATGAATGGTTCGAGCGTTGCGTTCTGCGTGATGGACGTGCCGTTGATGAGGAACTTTGCCGGGACAAGTGACCCATTCAGAAACAGGCAATGATCCGGCGACACATGGAGGTCGCGGTTCGGTGCGCCGTGATTAAGCGCGCCCGGACGGATGCGGATAGGTGCATGATCGCGCAGCTTGTCGATGGTTATCGGATCGATCCTGCGGCTTCCGATCCAGATGATGGGTACGGCTTCGCCGTTCATCGTATAGACCAGATTGCCGATCCGGAGCCTTTCAACGGCTATCTCCCCTGCCGGTGTGGAGATCAGCGTTCCCGCGACAAAACAGGGTGTTGTGATAGTGATCTGACCGTCATTATCCACCCGGGCAAAGTCGAATTTGGCAGCGGGATCGATTGTGAACTTTGCGCCCGTACTGAGCACATCTTTGACTGTGTTGGTGGCGCCTTTGATTGTCGTTGCAATGGGATTTAGAAGACCAGTCAAAAGACCCGGTTTTTCAGCAGGCGCAGGCTCGGTGGTCTTTCCAGTCTTGAAGAGAAGTGTGCCACCCTTCAGTTCGGCGGAGGTTGCGCCATCCACTTTGATCTTGTCGCCTCCGTGAAGATTGATGATCTCGATGGGGCTGGCCACGTTGATACCGAGATTGCCGGGCTGGTATTCGAATGTGCCAGTGCCGTCTGAGTTGCCAAAATCGATGGTCGTCGAATTTGCAATGTTAACGGCGGCAGGCGGCGCACTGAGGGTGAGTGTACAGTTTTTCCCTACTCCATAGGTGATGCGTCCGAGCGCTTTTATATCAAGTTCGGCCGGGTTTACTGTCAGATGAGCGCCGTCGACGAGGTCAATTCTTGCGTTGGCAAGAGCCTTGATGTCCACGATATGGCTGTCCAGCGTTTGATTGCCGCCGTCAATAGCATAGTGATGATCCGCGATTGGTATCAGCCAGTCGGGTAATGGAATAGGCGTCGGTTGGTTGACCATGCTTCTGTTTCCTTCTGAAAATGGACTGGTGATGAAAATCAAACGGGCGTGGCTCTTTCCGCTCCGGCGCGGAGATGAGCGCGGAGGTCGATGGACGGCTTCTGTCCGTAAATTTCGCGATAGGTGGCGGCGAAGCGCGCCGGGTTTGAAAACTGCAGACTGCTCGCGACATCAGTGACGGTTCTCGCCTTGCCCATCTTGATCAGGTCATGCGCCTCTGCGATGCGGTAATGCGACAGAATTTGGATTGGCGTTGCGTCACGGAAATGCCGGAATATTCGCTGCAGTGTTCGCGTACTGCACCCCGCGGCACCCGCGATATGATCGACCGTTACCGGAACGTAGAGATTGTTTCGGATGAATTCCTCGGCACGGCGAAGCTGTCTTGGGCATGGCTGCCGTGTGGAAGGATCGCCATGGCAAAGATTGTGCGGCGCTGAGGCGTAGAGCTGCGCCATCAGCAATTGCTCGTAGCTCATGACCAGCGGCGGCGTCTCGCCCTCCCCTTTCCTGAAAAGCAGAAGATTGAGCGTGCGGTACAGGCTGGATACGGCGTGCCTGCGGAAATCGGCGACAGCCGCAAACCGCGGCTCATGAAAGCAGAATTGTCCCGACCACAGGCCAAACTGATTGCGCAACAGGGAAAGTGGAATCTGGAATGCGAGCCAACGACACCCCTTGGTCATTTTGAGCGAAGCGGCAGGGTCGTTGATGATGGCTCCGGTGCAGCCGTCCGGGATGAGCGACGCGAGGCGCGATCTGGTGTTGCCGCATTCGATCACACCGCTGAGCACAAAGACATAAAGGAGGTGGTCTGCCTTTCCGTCCGAAACGATTTCCATCGGATGGGAGGCCGAACCTTTCAGGACCTGTGTCTCATTGAGGCGGTAGATCTCGTCCAGGGGTAAACGAGGAAATATTGCGGGTCTCTCGGCAACCGGTGTTCCCGTGGCGGGCATTTGTGCCGGAGGATGGGACAGGCGGTCGCGAGCAGGATTGTCATTCCGAATTGTATCGAACATTGCTTCAATCCTTGAAAAACAGATGGTGATTGAAATCGATGCGCCAGACAAAATACAATTTTAAATAGAATATATTTTATACGTAATTTTAGGTTGTATTGATAGCTAGGGATCGCTGTCGCGTAAATGCAACTTTAGTACAAGGGAATTATTTGCCATGAATCGCGCTGTTTCTGGAAAGAAACAGTTGAAGAGCACCTGAATTCAGGAACTGATTGTTCTGCGGGCGCGTTGATTGATGATAGGTTGGCGCCCTTTGCAGGAGTCGCCGAGGCGACCCAATTCCTTGTGTTCCCCTTAGCGAGATAGTTGAAATGAGCAAGCCATCTTCTGGTCCTATACCGGCCGGTCCAAAGCCCTTTTACCGTTCGTTTGGTTTTCAGGTTATTGCCGCGATGATCGTCGGGCTCCTGCTCGGCCTCGTCGCCCGTAATCTTGGCCCCGATGCGGCAGGCAATCCGAATTGGCTCAGCGTAACGCTGCAGACCGTCGGATCAATCTTCGTGCAACTCCTGCGGGCACTGGTTCCGGCGCTGATTTTCACCGCGATCGTGGCGAGCATCAGCAACCTGCGCGCCCTCAACAATGCAGCCGCTCTTGTCTGGCAAACACTGCTGTGGTTCGCCATTACGGCGCTCGTGTCGGTGGTGATCGGCATTGCGCTTGGACTTGTTATCCAGCCCGGAATCAATTCCAGCGTCCTTGCCTCTGCCGCATCCGTTCCGTCGTCGACCGGCTCGTGGCTCGATTTCCTGAAAGGGCTCGTTCCTGCCAACATGCTCGGTCTGCAGGCGTCGACCAAAGTGACCGGCGGTTCGGCGAGCACGTATCTGTCTTTCAACGTGCTGCAGATTGTCATCATCTCCATTGTGGTTGGAGTCGCGGCGCTGCGCGTCGGATCGGTGGCGGAGCCGTTCCTTGATTTCAATCGCGCGCTGCTGGCTGTGGTGCGGAAGATTCTCTGGTGGGTGATCCGCTTGACGCCAATCGGAACGATCGGGCTTCTCGGCACGGCCGTGGCGCAGTATGGCTGGGAAACGCTGGCACAGTTGGGCTGGTTTTCCGCTGCGGTCTACATCGGTCTTGGACTGGTGCTTTTTGTGGTCTATCCGATCGTGCTTCTGGCCAATGGTCTCAATCCGGCCCGGTTTTTCGCGGGAGCCTGGCCGGCGATCCAGCTTGGTTTTGTCTCCCGCTCATCGATCGGAACCCTGCCGGTGACCGAAGCCGTGACGGAAGGCAATCTCGGGGTGCCGCGGGAGTATGCGGCGTTTGCCGTGCCGCTGGGAGCGACGACGAAAATGGATGGCTGCGCCGCCATCTATCCGGCTATCGCCGCGATCTTCGTCGCCCAGTTCTACAACGTACCGCTGGGTGTTCAGGAATATCTTCTGATCGCCTTTGTATCGGTCATCGGCTCCGCCGCGACCGCCGGGCTGACCGGCGCGATTGTCATGCTGACATTGACGCTCTCCACGCTGGGTTTGCCCTTGCAGGGTGTCGGGCTTTTGCTGGCGGTCGATCCGATTTTGGATATGGGCCGCACGGCGGTGAATGTTGCGGGGCAGGCACTGATTCCGACGATCGTCGCCAAGCGACAGGGAATTCTCGATCAGGACCGTTATGACAGCACGACGACGATTGACGTCATTGATCCTGCTGCCGTGCCCGCTGCAGCCTGAGGATATCTGCAATTTGATAAAGCGCGGCAGCGATGCCGCGCTTTTTTTTGGCGTTGACAGCTGTCAACTGCCTCCCGATTCGGGGGTAACGGTTGGACAGCGCATGGTTGTGAACGCGCACCGACCATACCAGTTGCAGGGTGATTCTGGAATCAGTTGACAGCTGTCAACCCGTTGAATCCCTACACGCGCGCCTTATGGTTAAAATACATCGCGGGCGATTCACTCTTTGTAAACCACACTTCCATAGAGTTTTACGCAATTGCCACAGTTGTAAGCGAGTACCGAGTTGTCCAAGCGTAATCAGGCAGTCAACCATAGTCTGCACACTACCGCCATCTCCCGGCGCCATCTCTTGCTGGGCGCAGGCTCCCTCGCAGTTCTCGGCGTATCCGGATGCTCGCAGACATTCGAGCTTCCCGACATGAGCGTTGACACCATGTCGACCGGCAGTATTCGGCCGCAGATCAGCGTGGATAAATCCATCACGGTTCCCGACGTCATGTACGCCGCCGTGCAGGAGGGGCCATATTCGCTCCCGGCGATTCCCTATCAGAAGGTTCCAGCCGAGTTCCGGCGGCAGATCGTCGTTGACCCGACAGGCGAGCAGCCGGGGACAATCGTCGTGCGCTTGCAGGAGCGTTTCCTCTATCTGGTGCAGCCGGGCGGTGATGCCATCCGCTACGGCGTTGGCATCGGTAAGGCCGGGTTCCTGTGGAGCGGCCGCGCCAACATCCAGTACAAGAAGGAATGGCCGCGCTGGACGCCGCCGCGCGAGATGATCCAGCGCAAGCCTGAACTGGTGAAATTCGAAAACGGCATGGAACCGGGACCGCAGAATCCGCTGGGGGCGCGTGCGCTCTACATCTACAAGGATGGTGTCGATACAGGCTATCGCATCCATGGCTCGCCGGAATGGTGGTCGATCGGAAAGTCCATGTCATCCGGCTGCGTGCGTCTCATCAATCAGGATATTATCGATCTCTATAGTCGCGTGCCTGGCAAAGCCACGGTTGTCGTGGGGTAGGGGAAACACCCAGGAATCATTGCAGAACTGGATATCGGGCCGGGACCTATCGTCTCCGGCCTGATTGCTTTCATGGGCATGCCTGTGCGCATGGGGTTCAGACGCGGATGAGCCCGAGCTTGCGTGCTCTGTCCATGAGGTTCTTGACCGATGATGCCGCCCAGCGAGCTGCGCCGCGCGGCGTCCGCTCGTGCATGGCTTCAAGCTGACCGGCGATATCGCGCAAGGTCAAATCCGGGTTGGCATTGGCAATGCCGGTCACCAGCATCATCAGCCGATCCTCCGGCGTGCGGCGAGGGGAGGGGGCTATCAGGCGCGCATCCGCAAGCCCCTCATTGACCAGCAGTCGTACCGAACGGCGCAAGCGGTCGGCATTCCAGATTTGTCCGGTCTGATGGCGCAGGCTGCGAGCCACCTCGTCCCAGGGGTATTCGGGACGCATGCGCCGCACGATGGGCAGCCAGGATGACATCCCAGCCGTCAGGTCCGCCAGATGGCCACGCCTGCGCGCCGCGGAGAGCTTTGCCAATGCCTCGGGCTGCTTCTCACGCAGGCCGGGATTGCCGGGAAGCCTGCCCCGCGCACGGGCGGCATTGATCCCCGCCTTGGTACGTTCGGAAATCAGGGCGCGTTCCAGCTGGGCCACGGCGCCGAGAACCTGCAGGGAAAACATGCCTTGCGGCGTCGAGGTATCGATGGGGTCATGCAGCGACCGGAAATGCGCACCCTTTTCCTCCAGCTGTTCGATGACAGTCAGGAGATGACTGACGGACCGGGCCAGCCGGTCGAGGCGTACCACGACCAGCACGTCACCGCGGTTGATCTCCCGCAGGAGGCGGGCGAGGACGGGACGAGCGCGCGATGCACCCGAGCCATGCTCTTCGAAGATGGTGCCGCAGCCCGCGGCCCTCAATTCCAGAAGCTGGGCATCATTGGCCTGTTCTTCCGTCGAGACGCGGGCGTAGCCAATCAAGATGGGTCTGGGTGCTGCGGTCATGGTCGCGATCCTAGCAACCGTCCAGCAACTTGCAATGCCAGACGAGGGGATTGGGCGGTACTCCCATCCGCAAATAGGAGTGCCGGGAGGCCCTCATGATGGGCGCCGGGGCATGCCACCCATGGAAGGGGAGGGGGGGGAAAGGCAAATAACTTATCCACGTACAGTCCGGATCTGCTATAATTCTTGCTGGATAGGCCGCCAAGAGCGCCGTGCTAGTCCATCATGCAGAAATTAAATCTGCTTTGCCTGCACTTTTGATAATATTATTCAATAAATACAATGATATTCGTTCAAATCGCATCTATAGTATCATGCGCATTCCGGAGTATGACAGCTCTCGCTTTGGCTACATATTCTCATGGTTTGACGCGTCTTCAAACAGTTTTTCGACAAGGTTGGCCCGATACTGAAATCGAGTCCCTGCAGAGGCCTTCTTGAAGGATAGATGAGTCAGTTTGGGTCGTTGCACCGATTTTGACGCGAGTACAGCATGGCGACGGGGGCACGAGGCAAGACATCCGCTCACCGCTGAACAAAATGGCCTTTCGTCACTTCCACATAGTCACGCTGCGGTACTTTGTAGCCGACCGGGCGCACCGGACTTTTCAACTCACTGATTACGGTGTTGCGTTTGATGGCCCGCCGCGCCGGATCAGGCACGGGAACGGCATTCATCAGTGTCTTCGTATAGGCGTGTTGGGGATTATCGAAAACCGCCGCGCGCGGCCCGATCTCGACAATCTCGCCGAGATACATGACGGCCACGCGGTGGCTCACCCGTTCGACGACCGCCATGTCATGCGAAATAAACAGGAATGACAGGTTGAAATCCTGCTGCAGGTCGAGGAGCAGATTGACCACCTGCGCCTTGATCGACACGTCGAGCGCGGAAACGGATTCGTCCGCAACGATGACCTTGGGGTCGAGCGAAAGTGCCCGGGCAATGGCAATGCGCTGGCGCTGCCCGCCGGAAAATTCGTGCGGATAGCGGGAGAACATGTCGGCGGACAGGCCAACGCGCTCAAGCAGATCCACGGCTTTCTCGCGGGCCTGTTTCTGGGTTCCCAGCCGATGGACGATGAACGGCTCTGCGATGGTCGCGCCGACGCTCATGCGCGGGTTGAGGCTGGCGAAGGGATCCTGAAAGATCATCTGGATGCTCTTGCGCATGGTGCGCAGGGCGATCTGGTCAAGGTTGAGGACATTGGTACCGTCGAGGATCACCTCGCCGCTGTTGGGCTGCACGAGACGGGTGATGGACCGGCCGGTGGTCGACTTCCCGCAACCGGATTCGCCGACAAGGGACAGTGTCTCGCCCTGGAACAGGTCAAATGACACGTTCTCGACCGCGTGAACCGCGCCGGTCTTGCGCGAGAACAAGCCTGAACGGATATCGAAACGGGTGGTCAGGTTCCTGACTTCAAGGATCGGCGTTTTGCGCTTGTCGACCGTATCGGCCACCGGGGCTGGAACGGTGGTCTCACCGGTTTGAATGTCGACAATAGGGAAGCGCAGTGGCCAGTGCTGCCCTTTCATTGAACCGAGGCGAGGCACGGCTGAAAGCAGCGCCCGCGTATAGGGATGCTTGCCGCGATGGAAGATATCGGCGGTGAGGCCGCTCTCGACCGCTTCGCCGCGATACATCACAATGGTGCGATCGGAGATTTCGGCGACCACACCCATATCATGGGTGATGAAGAGGACCGCCATGCCTTCCTCTTCCTGCAGGACCTTGATCAGATCGAGAATCTGTCCCTGGATCGTCACATCGAGGGCCGTTGTCGGTTCGTCGGCAATGAGGAGCTTCGGGCGGCTCGCAAGCGCCATCGCAATCATGACCCGCTGGCGCATCCCGCCGGAGAACTGGTGCGGATATTCGTCGAAGCGCGCTGCGGCATTGGGAATGCGGACCTTTTCCAGCAGGCGTATCGTTTCGGCCCGCGCCTCCGCCGGTGTCATCGCGCGGTGACAGGTCAAGGCTTCCGAGATCTGCCGCCCGATGGTGAAAATCGGATTGAGGCTGGTCATCGGCTCCTGAAAGATCATCGCAACATCGTTGCCGCGGATATCGCGCATCTGCCGGTCGGAGCGTGAAAGAAGGTTCTTGCCGTTGAGAACGATATTGCCTTCGATGCGGCTGGTTGCCTTTGCCAGCAGACGCATGACGGAGAGCGATGTAACGCTTTTCCCGGAACCGGATTCACCGACAATGGCGACGGTCTCGCCCGGCATGACCTCGAAGGACACGTCGCGCACCACGCTTTTCCAACTGCCGTCGACGAGGAAGGATGTGGTGAGCCCTTCGACAGACAGCACCGGTTTGGCTGTCTCTCCGGAAGAGTGGTTGGTTGAAGGAGCCGTCACAGGGTTCACCGTCATCCTGTCAGCGTCCTGCCGCATAGGCCTGCATCAGGCGCGGGGTGGCAGCGGCACGCAACAGCCCGTCCGCTTCGCGTTTCGCCGCGGTCAGACGGCCCACGGTCCACGGGTCTGCGGGGGTGATCAGGTGGCCCTTCTGCTTGAGTGCGTTCAACGCATCTGTTCCGATACTGGTCTCGATGGTGATGTTTCCAGGCTCGCTCGTGCGCGGATAGAAGGAGCTTGGGAAATGCGCCGTGTGGAACAATGACTGGTCGATTGCTTCCTGCAGGTTCAGGCCGTGATGGATGTGGCGCAAGAAGAACGGCAGCTGCCATTGGTCCTGCTGGTCGCCGCCGGGGGTGCCGAAAGCCATGGCCGGCCGTCCTTCGAAAAGGGCGATGGTGGGGGTAAGCGTCGTGCGGGGGCGCTTGCCGGGCGCAAGCGATGTCGGCAGGCCCTCCCGCAGCCAGAACATCTGCGCGCGCGAGTTGAGACAGAAGCCGAGACCGGGAATGATGGGCGAAGATTGCAGCCAGCCGCCGGACGGGGTGACGGAGACCAGATTGCCCTCGCGGTCGATCACGTCGATATGGACCGTATCCCCGCGCTTTTCCGACAGGTGCGCCATGGTCGGCTCATAGACAACGCCGCCGCCCATGCCTTTCAACATATGCATGGTCAGGTCATACTGCGCGTCAAAGCCGGGTATCCTGCCGGGTTGAAGCGTGCGGGAGGCTTCTCCCGTGATCAGCTTGCGGCGTTCATCCGTGTAGGCATCAGACAGAAGATGGTCTATCGGCACATCGGCATGCTTTGGATCGCCGTAGTAGACTTCCCGGTCCGCATAGGCGAGTTTCATTGCCTCGACCACCGTGTGCACGAACTCCGCGCCGTTTGGGTCCATGGCCGCAATGTCAAAGCCTTTCAGCAGCGCAAGCGATTGCAGCAGGGCGGGTCCCTGGCCCCATGGGCCTGTCTTGGCAACGGTCCAGCCGTGGTAATCGTAGGTTTGCGGTGCTTCAATCGTTGCGTGCCAGTTCGCCATGTCGTCAGCGGTCAGGACTCCCCTGTGGCGACTGCCGCTGGCATCCATGACTTCGGCGCTGTGCAGATAGTCTGCAATATGCTCGGCAACGAAGCCGCGATAAAACGCATCGCGCGCTGCCTCGATCTGGCTTTCGCGTTCCTTCCTGCTTTCGGCTTCGGCAATGATGCGTTTCCAGGTTGCTGCAAGGACCGGATTCCTGAAATTGGCGTGCGGCGCCGGTGCCGTGCCGCCCGGCAGCCATGTGGCGAAGGAGGTCGGCCACTCCTTGCGGAAAAACTCGCCCAAACCGCTGATGGTCGCGGCGACACGCGGCAGAACCGGATGACCGTTCTCGGCGTAGTAGATCGCCGGTTCCAGCACGTCCCGTACCGACATCGTGCCATAGTCGCGCAGCATCAGCATCCAGCCATCGAATGCGCCGGGTATGACGGTGGCCAGCAGGCCGTCGCCAGGGATCAGGTCCAGACCCTCGCGCCTGTAATGGTCGATTGTCGCGCCTGCCGGCGCCGGTCCCTGTGCGCAGATGACTTCGACCTTGTTCTTCTTCTTTGAGTAGAAGACTGCCGGCATGTCACCGCCTGCGCCGTTCAGATGCGGCTCCACCACCTGCAGAACCATGCCTGTCGCCACGGCCGCATCAAACGCATTGCCGCCTTTTTCCAGAATGCTCATGCCAACGGCGGTGGCGATCCAGTGGGTCGATGTCACAACGCCAAAGGTTCCAAGAATCTCGGGTCGGGTGGTGAAACGGGTCATTGCATTGTCCTTTCAGATATTATGCTTCGCGCGGATCGAGGGCGTCGCGCAGGCCGTCGCCAAGAAGATTGAAACCGATAACAACGAGAAAGATGGCGGCACCCGGCCACATGGCCATCCAGGGTGCCTGGGAGAGGAAGTTCTTGGCGACATTGAGCATCGAACCCCAGCTGGGCGCGGGGGGCTGCTGCCCAAGTCCGAGGAAGGACAGGCTGGCCTCGGCAATGATGGCGGTCGCGATGGTCAGGCTCGCCTGTACGAGCAGCGGCGAGAACACGTTGGGCAGGATGTAGCGGGTGATGATCCGGTAGTGCCCGAGCCCAACGGAGCGCGCCCCTTCCACATAGTCTTCGGTTTTCACGGTCAGCACCTGTCCGCGGGTCAGCCGGACAAACAGCGGCATGGCGGAAAACCCGATGGCGATCATCGCATTGCCAAGGCTTGGTCCGAGAAAGGCGGCCAGCGCAATGGCCGTGATGAGGAACGGCATGGCAAGGAATGCCTCGGTGATGCGCGAAATGATGATGTCGATCCAGCCGCCGAAATAACCGGATATCAGCCCGAGCGGCACGCCGACGGCAACGGCGATGCCCACGGAGAATACACCGGCCATCAGCGAGGCGCGGGCACCCCAGATCATGCGCGAAAGAATGTCCCGGCCGATATCGTCGGTTCCCAGCCAGTGCGCGGCGGAGGGAGCCTTGCGGATGGCCGACCAGCTGGTGGCAACAGGATCCGCTATGGGCAAGAGCGGCGCCGTGACGGCGAGGACCAGGAAAACGCTGATAATCAGAAGCCCGGCGAGGGCGCTCCTGTTCGCCTTCAGCTTTTTCCATGCACGGTTGCCTGAACGGCTTTGCTGGGGCGATGCCGGTATTGCCTGCTGCATCGTCATAGCGTGGCCCTCATTCTCGGGTTGAGCAGGATGGAGAGCACGTCGGCGACGAGATTCATCAGGATGAAGCCAGCCCCGGTACAAAGGACAACGCCCTGGACAACCGCGTAATCCCGGTTGAAAACCGCATCGACGATCAGTTTGCCGAAACCGGGAATGGTAAAGATCTGTTCCGTCAGCACGGCGCCCGCCAGCAGCTCACCAAAGAGAAGCGCGGTCATGGTGATGATGGGAAGAAGCGCATTGCGGAACGTGTGCCGCAGGATAACGGATCGTTCGGAAACGCCCTTGGCCCGGGCCGTGCGGATGTAATCGGCACTCAGGACCGTCAGCATGGACGACCGGGTGTGGCGCATGAGGGTTGCTGCCAGTGCCAGCCCGAGAACGAAGGCCGGCATGATCATTGTCTGCAGCGACCGCAGCGGGTCCTTGAAGAACGGTTCGTAGCCCGATGCGGGAAGCCAGCCCAGTTTTACCGACACGAGCAGGATGAGCATGATGCCCATCCAGAAATTGGGTACGGACAGGCCGGAGAGCGCGACGACATTGGCGATGTAGTCGACGGCAGTATTCTTCCTGACCGCCGCTATTATTCCGATGGGCACGCCGATGGCCAAGGCGAACGTCATGGCCATGACAGCCAGTTGAATGGTCACCGGCAGCTTTTCGGCAATCAGGGAAAGGACAGGCTGGTTGGTCCGCAGGGATATGCCGAAATCGCCCCTGAGGGCGGAGCCGACCCAATAGAAATACTGGACGATGACTGGGTCGTTCAGGCGGTATTTGGCGCGCAGGAGTTCCAGCACCTGCGGATCGCGTTCTTCACCGGCCATGGCTAGGATCGGGTCGCCCGGCAGCAGCTTTTGCAGCGAGAATGCAAAGATCGATATGATGATCAGTGTCGGTATGGCCAGCAGAAGCCGCTTTCCGATGTAGGTATACATGGGCTGAAAATCCTGACGCATCGCCTGGCGGCGAAGCTGCAGAATATTGTAGCTTCGCTTCAAGCCGTTTCGTTAGCTCTTCTTGACACCCTGCAGGCGGATCATGCCGTCAGGGGAGGGGACAAAGCCTGTGACGTTCTTCTTGAGGGCCCAGATCCATGCCTGATGACCAAGATAGATGATGGGCAGATCGTCATTGAGAATCCGCGCCGCCGCATCGTATTTCTGCTTGCGCGCGGCGTTATCCGTAGAACTGCGGGCCGCGTTGAGAAGGGTGTCCACTTCAGGATTGCAGTACTTGGCATCATTGATGGCACCCTTGCAGGTGACAAACTCGCGCAGATTGCCATCGGGATCAACACGTCCGGACCAATCGGCATGGCCAAACTGGAATTTTCCGGCGGGTAGTTCTGACTGGAGCGTTGCGAACTCCGTTGCCTTCAGTTTGACGTTAAACCCGGCCTCCGCAACCATCGATTGGATAACCTGCATTCTCTGCATGGTCACCGGATTGTTCGGGGTTGCAAATTCTATGTCGAGCGTTGCAAACCCAGCCTCTTTCATCAGGGCCTTGGCCTTTTCGACATCCCGGGCCGGTACAGGAATGTCCTTGTCATACCAGGGGCTGTTGGGCGGGAAGGGCTGGTTCCCGGCAACCGACGTGCCTTCATAAACAACCTGATTGACAGCTTCGCGGTCAATGGCGAGCGAGAAGGCCTGCCGCAACCGCTTGTCCTTGCCGAACGGATTGTCGGCAAGCGGCCCGTTGCCCACATTGGCGATCATGGCCAGATATCCGACACCGATCGCATCGGCATAGGTGAGCTTCGAATCCGCTTTCACCGCCGCAGCGTCCGTGGCGGCGAGCCGTTCCAGCATGTCGAGATCGCCGGACTGCAGGTTGGCGAGACGCACGGTCGAGTCCGGGATCGGCAGGAACGTCACCTTGTCGATGAAGACATTGGCCGCATTCCAGTAGTGCGGAAATTTTTCGAGCACGATGCGATCCTGCTGCACGCGCTCGACAAACTTGAAGGGACCGGAACAGACCGGCTTGCTGCCGAGGTTTGCCCCCAGTTCCGCCGCGGCCTTTGGCGAAACCATCATGCCGCTGCGATCCGACAGCTGGGCAAGCAGGGATGCATCAGGGCTTTTGAGGGTGAACTTGACCTGATAGTCGCCCGTTGCCTCAACACTCTTCACGGAAGACAATTCGCTCTTGCGGCGGGATTCCGGCAATGTCTGCGAGCGCTGGATATTGGCGACGACGGCCGCGGCATTGAACGGCGTCTCGTCGTGGAAAACCACGTCCTTGCGCAGGTTCATGGTCAATTCGGAACCGTCATCGGACCATTTCCAGTCCGTCGCCAGCTGCGGCACGATCTCGAGTGTCGGGCTGACATCGACCAGCTTGTCGCACAGGGCCGTATAGACGATACGGCCGACGAAGGTGCGCGACTGTGCCGGGTCGAGGACATCGGCATCGTCCTGAAGGCCGATACGCAATTCGCTGGCACCCGCAGGCACAGCAATGAGAATACCGGCTAGCAGGCTTACAAGAAGTCTGGTCTTTTGCATTGAAGTTCTCCTCTTTTCATCAGAGCGGTCAAATCCGCTTGTTTGTTCCGTGTTGATGGCCGGTTATCTTCCGGTCCTTATCGCGATGGCGGTCTGTGCTTGCGGCACTTATCCGGGCTGTTTCGTTTCAAATCCGTCCAGCGATGTCAGGCGGATCAGCCATTCCTGCAGCATCAGCAAGTGCTGGCGCATAGCTTCGCCCGCCCTCAGCGGGTCGCGGGATTCGATGGCATCGATGATGGCTAAGTGGTGGTCAAAGGATGTCACCGCGGCGTTGTTGCCGCTGCGCGCGCGCTCACGGATGATCTGCCAGGCTTCATCCTGGCGCACCCGGTTGACCACATCGAAGATGGTCAGAAAAAACTGGTTGCCGGCACTCTGGGCAATTTGCCGATGCAGCGATCCATCCCACAGCTCATGCGAGTCGGCATCCTGGCTTTCGCGCGATTTCAGCGCCAGTTCACGCATGCGGTCGATGTCGGTTTTCTTGGCCCGCATGGCCGCGAGCTGTGCCAGCTGCGGTTCTATCCTCAAGCGGACCTCCATGATTTCCATGAAGTTCGTGCCGGCGATAATGGTATCGACATGCTCGCCCCAGCTATCAGGTTCGCGTCCGGCAAATGTGCCCTGACCCTGCCTGCGCCATATCCGGCCTTCAGCCTCCAGCACTTCCAGTGCCCGCCGGACCGAGCGGCGGCTGACGCCGAGTGATTCCGACAGCGCGCGTTCCGTTGGCAATTTGCCGTCTTTCCCAAATTCGTCGGATGCGAGAAGCCGGCGCAACCGGTCAAGCGCGTAGTTCGAGTTTTCCTGGGACTGGTTGCTTGCCATGCGGTATTGGTCCGGACCAATTGTGATATTGGTTCAGTCGACGGTATTTTTTCGATGACGTCAAGATGGTATTTTGAGCATTTATGTTTCTGCTCAAATTGTGGGCATGCGCGTACGGGCTAACCCTTTGGAATCAGACGTGTTGCGGCTGAAACTTTTGTTCACAACTTGCCACTTTGAAGCCATGTTTTTTACATCGGTCTGACATGAGGCGCTGGTAGGAATCCTTCACCGAAGCGAAACGGAATCGGTGACGAAAATGCGCGCCACAACTGATCAATGGAATCCGCACTGGGCCGTTCATCCCGGCGAGCATCTGGCGGCCTGTATCGGATCGCATGGGCTTTCACGCGAGAGATTCGCCCGGGCCGCCGACATTCCCGTGGAAACCATCGACGCGATCATCGCCGGCCAGCACCCCATCACGCTCGACATCGCCGTGCGCATAGAGCGTTCGCTCGGCATCATGCCGGATCTCTGGTTCATTCTGCAGTCAAAATGGCATCGCCAGCAGAAGGCGTCCTAGCCCGATCTGAATGGGATCATAGAAAAGTGGCGATATCCTCCAGCCGCCGTTTTTCCGTCGCATGCGCCGGAATGGTGGCGCCGGGACTGGGGTAACCTACAACCATCATGATATAGGGCTTGTCCTGTGCGGGGCGCCCGCAAATCTCGTTCAGGAATCCCATGGGGTTGGGCGTGTGGGTCAGCATGGCCAACCCGGCCTTGTGCAGCGCTGCGATGAGAAAGCCGGTTGCTATATTGACCGATTCCGGCACGTAATAATTCTTGCGCAATACCCCGTCGGCAGAGCGGCTCTTTCGCTCGCCAAATATGCAGATAAGCCAGGGAGCGTCTTCGAGAAAGGGTTTGCTGCTGTCGGTTCCCAGCGGTGCCAGGGCTTCGAGCCATTCTTCGCCGGCGCGGCCGGCATAGAAGGCCTGCTCCTCTTCTTCCGCAGCAACGCGAATCTGCCGCTTGATGTCGGGATCGCCGATGACCGCAAAATGCCATGGCTGATGATTGGCGCCATTGGGTGCCGTTCCCGCCGCAAGCAGGCAGCTTTCGATGATATCCCGGGGCACTGGCCTTGTATCGAAATCCCGCACGGTATGACGACGGCGAATTTCCTCGTAGAAATCAAGCGCATTGCGGCGCATGAGGTCGACGGGCAATTCCTGATAGTCCGGCAGGGGAATGGGTTGGTAGGCCGTGGGCTTGGCTTCGCTCATGGTAAAAATCCTCGCATATTGTCCGCTTATATTGTCAGACAATTCTCGCGAAGCAATCCCTCTTCGTGTAGGAGGCAGGCCTTTATTCCTAGTCAGCAGTGAAATGGTCGTCGGTCAGCGACTGTATGAGTGCGCGCGACGCTTCGATATGGTCGAGCATGATGGCCTCGGCGCGTTGCACCTGTCCGTCAAGAATGGCGCTCACCAATGCCTGATGCTGGGCATTGGAGTTCAACACCTCCTGGCGGTGAACCAGCATGCGGAACTGCAGCCAGTAGATGGAGTTGTTGAGGCGTCGCAGGGTTTCCGCCAGAAGCGCATTGCCGGCGCGTGTCACGAACAAGCCGTGAAACTCTTGGTTCAGATCCGAGAATCGCTGCATATCGCCGCCGGAAACCGCATCGTCCAGCTGCATCTGCAAGGTCTGGAGTTTTGCCGGCTCTGCCAGGATGACCGGAGCGGCCAGACGAACCGCCAGGACCTCGAGCGCCCCGCGAACCTGAAACAGTTGATCCACGCCCTTGCGCGACAATTGTCTGACCGTCACCCCGCGATTGGGCTCAAAGGCGAGGAGTCCGTCGGAAGCCAGGCGCTGAAAGGCTTCCCGGACCGTCGACCTCGATACACCGAGGCGCTGGGTGAATTCGCTTTCCGTCAGGCGCTGGCCTGGCGCCAGATTGCCTGAGCGGACGCGCGCGGTAATGGCGGTGACCACGTTTTCAACGGTGGAAGCGTGTGCATGGTCACGCATGGTACGATGTTGCCCTCATGTCGTTGTCTGTACCGAGCCTGTGCCGGAGCGCATCGGGACCAGATCCTAACTTTGGCTGGTGCGGCGCTTTCGGCGAAGGCTGAAAAACAGGATGATCGAGCCCTCGGCAATGAACAAGACGACGGATGCCCAGAAGCCGACATGAATGGGGTCGTAGGGGGTTCCGCGCAGCGCATAGCCAAGGCAGAGAAACGGCGTGTTCCAAAGGAACGTGCCGACCGCTGTGGCCAGGGTGAACGCGCGCGGATCCAGCCGCAGAACGCCAGCCGGCAGCGCGAGGTAAATACGGACGGTGGGAATGACCTGTCCGGTCAACGTTACCCAGAAATGATTGCTGCGGTACGAATTGGTCAACCGCTCGTAGAAGGCAGGTTTGAGGAAAACATAGCGGCCGTAACGTGCGACGATAGCCTTTGCTCGCTCCGGCCCGAGCAGCCATCCTAGGGCAAACCAGCCCAATGCCCCGGCAGCAGAGCCGATTGTCGTGACCAGAATCGCCAGACCCAGGCCGCTGCCATCGGGCACTGTCATTCCCAGAAGCATGAAGAGGACATAGGAGGGGATGACCGGGATGAACTTCTCAAGCAATGCCAGAGACCCAAAACCAACGAGACCAAAGCTCAGGAGTGTCGCGATGGTTGCGGGCGCTTCGGCGGCTATATCGGCTGCAGGCATTCAAGTTCACGATCTTTTATGCCGAGGTCGGCGGTGTAGTGTCTTTCCTCCAACACGGGCCTGTGAAAGGCCCTGTTGCGCCAGAACCTCTACGGCAATTGTCGCATAACTTCCAGAGCAATGTATTGGCGGTGACACGAGGCCACGGAGTGTCCCCGCCAAACAGCCATGGATGGCCGGGTTCTAGGGACGGTCGATCTTCGGCCCGATATGCGCCGGAATCGGGCATTGATAGGGGCGTCCTTCGGTTTTTTCCAGCCACTCCGCCTTAGCCTGGGCCAGAAGGCCGGGATTGAGAATGAGATCAAGGCCGGTCGAAGCCAGGGACTTTGCCGCATGGGCAAAAGCCTTGTGCGCGGCCGGACTCTTGCCCTGCGCCACCACCTGCCAGGTGTGCGGGGCGGTACCGATGGCCCATGCGGGTGCCCAGCACTGCGCGGTCGGCGTGACCCAGCTGACGTCGCCGACGTCGGTCGAACCGGCGCGGAAATGCGATTCGCCTTCAAAGTCGCGCAGCCCGAGATGCAGCGGGCTGGAACCGTCGACCTTGCCGTTGAGGAACACGTCCTTTTTGATCTGATAGAGCCGGACGCTGCTTTTGATGGCCTCCGGTGTCAGCGTGTTCTGTATTTCCTGGGCAAAGGCGACATCCTTGTCGTCAAACGGCACAGGACCAAGATCGACCATATTGGCGTGGATTGCACTTTCGAGGGTGATGTTCGGCAGAAGGTTTGTTGCCGCTCGGTCGAACACGATTTCGACCTCGGTATCCGTCATCATCGCTGCGCCTTTGGCGATCCGGTCAACGCGCGCCGCCAGATCAAGCGCCACAGGCAGTTCCGGCGCGCGCACGAGATAGAGCGCTTCCGTGCGGGATTGAACCACGTTGGCGGCTTTCCCGCCGGCGTCCGTGATGGCGTAGTGGACACGGCAATCCTGCGGCATGTGCTCGCGCAGGAAATTGACGCCGACATTCATCAGTTCCAGCGCATCGAGCGCGCTGCGGCCGAGATGGGCGCCATTGGACGCATGCGCGGCCACACCCTTGAAACGATAGTAGATCTCCAGCACCGCCAGATTGTTGGTGGAACGCACACCGTTGAACGGCGCAGGGTGCCATGTCAGCGCGGTGTCCACATCATCGAAGGCACCGGCGCGGGCCATGAATGTTTTTCCCGAGCCACCCTCTTCGCCGGGGCAGCCGTAATAGCGGATGGTGCCCGGCAGTTTGTTCTCCGCCAGGTGCTTCGCCAGGGCGACTGCGGCCAACATCGAACCGGTGCCGAGCAGATTGTGCCCGCATCCATGCCCCGTGCCCCCGGATTTTTCCGGTTGCTCGGCGGCGACACCCGCCTTCTGGCTCAATCCGGCAAGGGCGTCGAACTCACCGAGAAAGGCGATGACCGGCTTGCCATGACCGGACTCGCCGATAAAGGCGGTTTCGATATCGGCGATCTCCCGCTCAATGCGAAAGCCGTGCTTCTCCAGCATGGCAATCTGCGTCTGCGCAGACTGGTGTTCCGAAAAGCTCAACTCCGCATAGTCCCAGATGGCGTCGCTCATTGCAGCAAATTCAGGCTGCAACCGGTCGACAGTTGCAGCAACGGCTGCAACAGTTTGCTTGGTGGTCATCATGTCTTCCCTTTGGTTGTTCAATGTCCGGGCACGAACGCCCGCAAACAAACCTTCGAATTAATCGTCGAGTGATACTTCCCAAACTCGTGCATTCGACTGCCATACAGGCGTGCCGTGCACCTTCTTCGATGCGCCCCAGAGATCCATCAGGTCATAGAGGAAAATACCTGGCACATCCTGCAGCATGAGCTCGTGAAACTGGTCGAAGATGGCCTGACGCTTGCCTTGGTCGGCTTCCCGGTAGGCCGCATCCATCAGCGCGATCGCCTTGGGGTTGTCCCACATGAGGGAGGCGTTCTTATCCTTGTTGCCGACATAGAAACTGTACATCAGCGCGGGATCGAGGCGCGGCGTCACCGACTGCGAGATCACCTGGTAGTTGCCGCTGCGGCGGCGGTCGACCTGGGTGGCGTAGTCCAGAACTTCGATCTGCACGTTGAGGCCAACCTGCTGCATCATGGCCTGGGCAACCACGGCGACGGGATAGCTTGGAACATTGCCGCGCTTGTTGGCAATGATCTTGATGACTTCGCCCTTGTAACCGGACTCGGCGAGCTCTTTCTTGGCCTTTTCAAGATCGGTGGCAATCCGCTTCTTCTGCACGTCGGAATAGTAGATCGAGTCCAGCGATACCATGGAGGCATTGGCAGCGCCGGTGCCGTTGGAAACGGCCCCGACCAGATCGTCGAGATCGAGGGCTGCGGCCATGGCGCGGCGAACGCCCGTTTTGCTCAGCACCGGATCGCGGGTCTGGATGTAGAGAAGGTTCTTGCCGTTGTTGCGCTTCATGATCAGCTGGATCGCACCATTGTCCTTCAGTTCGGGGACGAGATCGGCGGGCACTTCCGCCGCATCCAGCGCGCCTGACAGCAGGCCTGCCTTGACCGTGGACGCATCGGGAACCGCCGTGAATTTTACGCCGTCCACCAGGGGGCGCTTGGAACCTACCATGCCATCCGGCTTGCCGTCGTTCGGCGGTGATACATACTGGTCGAACTTTGCCAGACGGACATATTCGCCGCGCTTCCATTCACCCCACTTGAACGGCCCTGTGCCGATGGGAGCGACGAAACTGCCGTCGGCCGCCACCGACTTCGGGCTGATGATGCCGGTGTAGCCGCATTCCGGCCGTGCCATCAGGCCGAGGAACACCGCCGAAGGCGATGCGATCTTCATGGCGACCGTATGGGCGTCGACGGCCTCGATGCCGGTGACCTTGACGGTTCGGCTGCCGTCGAAATCGGCGCGGCAGGTCCACTTGGTGTCCTCTGCCATATAGCGGTTCCAGTTCCACACGACATCGGCGGCGGTTAGCGGGTCGCCATTGTGGAACTTTACATTGTCGCGCAACGGGAATGTATAGGTCAGACCGTCCGCCGACACATTGACGGATTGGGCGAGAAGCGACTTCACATCGCCGTTCTCCGTATAGCCCACCAGCCCTTCCACCAGATGAAATATGACGGAGTCGGTGTTGCCGTCGCGGTTGACGCCGGGGACGTTGCTGCGAATATCCGAGCTTTGCGCGACATTGATGTCACGGGCCTGAGCAAGGCCGCCGGCCGTCATCAGAATTGTTCCTGCGAGAAGTATCTTTTTCATGTTCCACTCTTTTTCCATAGGTTCAGGCGTCCAGCCGCCATTTGAGTTTGACGCCGCCATTGTCGTTGAGATCCAGTGCGGGAATGGCTGAAAGCAGTTTGCGCGTATAGGCTTCCCTCGGGGTATCGAAGATTGCGTTCCTCTCGCCCTGCTCGATGATCCGGCCATCCTGCATGACGATCACCCGGTCGGCGATCTGCTCGACAACACCGAGATCGTGGCTGATGAAGAGGCAGGAAAAGCCATAACGCTTCTGCAGGTTTGAAAAGAGCTCGAGAACCTGCGCGCGCACCGTCACGTCCAGGGCCGATACCGGTTCGTCGGCGATGAGGAATTTGGGTCGGCGCGCGATCGCCCGGGCGATGGCAACGCGCTGGCGCTGACCGCCGGAAAGCTGGTGCGGATAGCGATCGGCAAAGGCCTTGTCGAGGCCGACCTCTTCGAGCGTCTCGGCAGCACGCTGCTTTTTTTCCGCGGCCGTCAGATCGGGAATAAGTCGCAACGCTTCCTCGACAAGTGCCATGATGGTCATGCGCGGGTCGAGCGACGAATAGGGATCCTGAAAAACCATCTGGCAGTTCATGCGGTAGTTGAACCAGTCGTTGTCACGGCGCTTGCCGTGGAACAGGATTTCGCCGCTGGTTTCCTTGACCAGTCCGGCGATGGTGCGGCCGAGCGTGGTCTTCCCCGAGCCCGAGCCGCCGACCAAAGCCACCACCTCGCCGGGATGGATATCAATGCTGATGCCATGAAGGGCGCGTTTGGCAATGCCTTTCTTGAACAGGCTTTTGCGTCCGGCATAATCAACCACGATGTCGCGCGCTGAAACGATCGGGCTGACGCTCGTGTCAATGACACGCACGTCACCGCGGAACGGCAGGGAGGACAGCAGCTTGCGCGTATAGGGATGCTTCGGTCTTGAGAGGATTTCTTCCGTCGTCCCCTGCTCGACCACCACACCCCGTTCCATCACGACAAAACGATGGGTGTAGCGGGCAACCATCGGCAGATCGTGGCTGATCAGGAGGACGGCGGTCCCTTGCTCCTTGGTCAGTTCCACCATCAGTTCCATGACATCGCGCTGTACGACGGCATCGAGCGCGGTCGTCGGCTCGTCGGCAATCAGCAGCGCCGGCTTCAGGAGCATGACCGAGGCCAGCATGATGCGCTGGCGCATGCCGCCGGAAAATTCGTGCGGATAGGCGGTCAATGCACCGGCCGGGTCCTTCAGGCCGACACGGGTCAGCATGTGCAGGATGTTGGTCCGGCGCATCTCGGGTGTCTGTTTGGTGTGGAGAATGAGCCCTTCTTCCAACTGGCGGCCAATGGTCATCGACGGATTGAGGGAGGTCATCGGCTCCTGGAAGACGACGCCGATTTCGCCGCCACGCAAACGCCGCAACGTGCGGTCGTTGGCCTGAAGCGTATCCTGACCCTTGTAAACGATCGAACCGCTGGCATGCCGGATGCCCGGCGCAATCAGTCCGATGATCGACCGTGTCGCCAGCGTCTTGCCCGACCCGGATTCACCGACGATACCGACGATCTCTCCGGGTGAGACATCGAAGCTCACATCTTTGACGACGGCGCCGCCATTGTGGATGACCTCAAGCGTCAGCCCGCGAACACTGAGAAGCGCGTTTTGATTGCTCATTTCAAACCTCTCATGCGGGGATCGAGCTTGTCACGCAGGGCATCTCCAAGCAGGTTGATGCCGAGAAGGGTCAGCGCGATGCAAAGGCCGGGGAAGAAGCCGAGCCAGGCTGCCTGTTCGATGAACGGCCGGCCGGCGGCAAGCATGTTGCCCCAGGTGGGTGCGGGTGGCGGAACGCCAAGGCCGAGGAAGCTCAGCGCACTTTCCGAAAGGATCGCCCAGCCGAACATGGATGTCCCCAGAACCGTAATCGGTGCCAGGCAATTGGGCAGGATGTGGCGGAGAATCGTATAGATTTCGCTGTTGCCCATGACCTTGGAGGCTTCGATGAACTCCCGTTCGCGCAGGGACAGGACGGCACCGCGCACGATACGCGCCATCGACGGGGTATAGGCGATCCCAAGTGCGAAAATGATGCCGTACTGGTTGGCGCCGAAAACCGCGAGCAGTCCGAGGGCGAGAAGAATACCGGGAAAGGCCAGCAGGGCATTGTTGAACGCCATGATGACGCCGTCGACCCAGCCGCGTGCATAACCGCTGATCAGGCCGATAAGGGTGCCGAAGAACACGGCAAAACAGACTGTGGCAAAGCCGATCCAGACACTGGCCTGTGCCCCGACCATCAGCCGGCTCAGGACATCCCGTCCGAACTCGTCGGTGCCGAGAAGATGCGCTGCGCTCGGTGCGGCCAGACGCGCGGAAAAACTGAGCTTCATCGGATCGAACGGCGTCCAGAGCATGCCGATGGCCGCGACGATAAAGAGGAGAGTGATGATGGTGCCACCGATCACCCCGTTGAATGTAAGCTTTTTCATTCCGCCACCACCCGTGGATCAAAGAGTGGATAGAGAAGATCCACGACGAGGTTGACCAGGACATAGGCAACTGCAACCAGCAGGAGACAGCCCTGAATGACGGGATAATCGCGCTGGAAAATGCTGTCGACGAGCAGGCGGCCGAGGCCCGGTATGGAGAATACGGTTTCGATAACGGCGATGCCGCCGAGCAGATTGCCAAGAATCAGACCGATCATGGTCCAGGTCGGACCGAAGGCGTTCTTGAAGGCGTGACGCCACAGAACTGCCTGTTCCGACAGGCCCTTGGCACGGGCATGGGTGATGTAGTCAAGGCGCAAGACTTCCAGCGTCGATGCGCGGGCCATGCGGATGATGACACCCATCTCGTGGATAAAGAGTGTGGCAACCGGCAGGGCCATGTAGATAAGCCCGGCCTTCCAGTCCGTCGTCACCGAGACGTAGCCGAGCACCGGCACCCAGCCGAGTTTCAGCCCGAAGAAAAGCAGCAACAGCAGTCCGAGCCAGAATGTGGGAATGGACAGGAGAACCGTTGCCGTGCCGACCAGCGCCAGATCGGTGAGGCTGTTCTGCTTCCATGCCGCGATAACACCGGCCGGGACGGCGATCACGCTTGCAATCAGAACCGCCAGAACAACGATTTGCGCGCTGATGAAAAAGCGCGAGAGGACAAGGTGCAGGACGGGTTCACCCGTGACGATGGACTTGCCGAAATCGCCGTTGAACAAATGCCCTACCCAGATCATGAACTGCACCGGAATGCTCTGGTCGAGCCCCAGCGTGGAACGCAGGGCGGCGATCTGCTGCGGTTCGGCAAGATCCCCGAGCATGAGAGCTGCCGGATCGCCCGGGATGAGGCGGATAAGGGTGAACACTGCCACTGCCACGATGACAATCGTGGGCACAGCCATCAGCATTCGGCCGAGTATAAATTTGATCACGTGGTTCCCATTCTGCTCTTTTGGCTGCGCAGAAGTTCCCCGCAGTCATCTGGCCATTGTGTGCCGGACTATGAGCATATGTGAAAACCATGCGCAATATTATGAGTAAATGTCATAGTGCTATGCAAGCGGGTACTTGCTGCGGGATGTCGGGACCATCCATATGGGGCGGAAAGCCATCCATTCAGTTTTGCGGGCCCTCGACGTTGAGAAGCCTTTGCTTCATCCGTCTGCTGAGCGCTTCGGCAGCGATGGACAGCGGAACGCCAGCCGCCTTGGCAAGGCCGAAACTCTGCGTGAGCGGCGGATCGAAGGGCCGTATGACGATCCTTGTATCCTTGGTCAGGTGCGCGAAGAAGCTGCTGATGATGGCTATCCCAAGCCCATGCGCGGCATAGGAAAAGGCGGAATTGTTGCTGTGCGTTTCAATCTTGACGGTCTGCGTCACACCGGCCTGGCGAAAAATCTCATCGAGTTTCATGCGGGTGGGCCTGTTGCGGCCGGTCAGGATCAACGGAATATTGCGTAAATCTTTGGGTGTGACGATGTCCAGCGCGGCGAGGGGGTGTTCTGCGGGAATGACGCATACCTTTCGGCCGCTCACGACCACCTCAAGCTCGACGCTGGTGCTCTGCTGTCCTTCATAGCGCAGGAAACCGAAATCCACGATGCGCTGTTCGATCAGGCGGGTGATGGCGCCCGAGGTGTCGAAGAACGTTTCTATGCGCACCCGCGGAAAATCCCTGTCGAAATCCGCGAGAAGATCCGGGGTAAACTGGTCGGCAAGGCTGTTTGGGAGGGCGATGCGCACCGATTCCGGCCCGACGGCCCCGCTGCGCAGGTCTTGCGCAAGGTTGGTGAAGCGGTCTATTCCGGCAAGGACAAGTTCGGCGTCATAGGCGAGCTTTTCCGCCTCCGGTGTCGGGATCAGCCGACCTTTGTCCCGTGCAAACAGCTGCATCGACAGGTTGGCCTCGAGCTGCTGCAGCAGGCGGCTGACGCCAGACTGGCTCAGGCCCATGGCCCGCGCCGTTGCAATTGTGGAGCCGGTAACGAGCAGGGTGCGCAGGACTTCGAGCTGCCGGACATTCATTGGATTCTCACAGATCTCATGGACAGGGCGATTGTGTCTCGATTCGATGGAACAGGCTGAGCCGCGTCGAAGCTAAACTGTTAATTTTGCGTAAACAATCCGTCACGTGCCTTCAAAATGTCCCATTGGGAGGCGAATTGTGAATGGTCTGTCACTTGCGCATTCCGGCACGCCTTCACATGTGTTGCTCCAGGTATATCGAATGAGATCGCCCTGCGATACCTTCTGTAACCTGTTGCTGAATTTGTGGGCTGGAGGATCGATTGCGGTGCACCGGTCACAATTTGAGAAGGAGAGTATGATGAAGAAGACACTTGCTATGGCACTTGCGACCACGTCGTTGGCAATTGCTGGTGCAACGGTCGCTGTTGCAGCCGATATGCCGGCGACCTATCAGGAGCCAGACGCGCGCAACGGCGTGAGGATCGGCTATCTCACCTGCGATATCGATGGCGGCGTCGGCTACGTGCTTGGTTCGGCCAAGGAAGTCGATTGTGTCTTCCGTTCCACAGTCGGCCGTGAGCGTTCGGATCATTATACCGGCGCGATCAAGAAGTTGGGTGTCGATCTCGGGTTTACAACACGCAGCCGCCTCGTCTGGGCTGTGTTTGCACCGACCGCTGGTTATCACCAGGGTTCGCTGAGCGGCGTTTATCGCGGCGCAACAGCGGAAGCCACACTCGGCGCCGGTATCGGCACGAATGTGCTGTTCGGCGGTACTGCAGGCTCGGTTCACCTGCAGGCAATCAGCGTCACGGGCCAGATCGGTCTGAACGTTGCTGCCACCGGCACGTCGATGACGCTTGCCTCGGCCAACTAAGACCGGCTGGTTTTCCTCGCGCCGCGGTGCGAGGGTTGCATTGGAGTGGGCACCGCCGAACAGGTTTCGGCGGTGCCCATTTCCGTTTGGGGAGCCGCTGAAACCTGCCTCCCGCCGCCCATCATGAAATTCCGGCGCTTTCCGGTTTCGCGCGGGAAAGCGTCGTATCATCGGAAGAACAGCATGCGGCATCGCACTTATCTGTTACAATGACACGCGGCCGATCTGTCCGTCGTTGACCAGGTTCCAAGGAGTACGACATGCCCAGGAAGAGACCGGAGGGTATTGAACGCTACAATGCACCGGCAGGCGGTTGGGGTGCATTGAAGGCTGTGGCGGAGAGTCTTGCCCGGCAGCAGATTGTTGCCCAGGGAGCGGCGACCCTGCTGAAAGCCAATCAGCCGGATGGGTTTGATTGTCCCGGTTGCGCCTGGCCGGACCCGAAACACACTTCTTCTTTCGAATTCTGCGAAAACGGTGCAAAGGCCGTCACTTGGGAATCGACCGCCAAACGTATCGGGCCAACCTTCTTTGCATCGCATACGGTTTCGGAATTGTGGAACTGGTCGGATCATGATCTGGAAGATCAGGGCCGCTTGACCGACCCGCTGATTTACGATGCGGAGGCTGACACCTATGTGCCCATTGAGTGGGACAGGGCTTTCGCGCTCATCGGAGCGGAATTGAATGCTCTGCCTGATCCCGATATGGCCGAGTTTTATACCTCCGGCAGAGCCTCGAACGAAGCCGCGTTCCTGTTCCAGCTGTTCGTGAGGGCCTATGGGACCAACAACTTTCCCGACTGCTCGAATATGTGCCACGAGGCGACAAGCGTGGGCCTGCCGCACTCGATCGGCGTTGGCAAGGGAACCGTCACCCTGGAAGATTTTGATCATGCCGATGCCATCTTCAGCTTCGGCCACAATCCCGGCACCAACCATCCGCGCATGATGGCGACCTTGCGCGATGTGGCGCGGCGCGGTGCGCCCATCATCGTTTTCAACCCGCTGAAGGAGCGGGCGCTCGAACGCTTTGCCTCGCCGCAAAGCCCGGTCGAAATGGCCACGCTCGGTTCGACGGATATTGCGTCGGCTTATCATCAGGTTCGCATTGGCGGCGACGTCGCTGTGCTCAAGGGCATGATGAAAAGGGTTTTCGAGCTTGACCGGCGCGATCTGGAACGCGGTGGAAAGGGAATCCTCGACCGCGATTTTATTGCCGAACATACGTCAGGCATCGAGGCCCTGAGAGAGGATATCGACGCGACGCGCTGGGAGGACATCGAGATCATGTCGGGCCTTACCCGAAGCGCGATCGAAAGTGCGGGCGATGTCTATGCAAAATCGAAAAATGTCATCCTTTGCTACGGCATGGGCATCACCCAGCACCGGAATGGCACGGCAAACGTTCAGCAGATTGCCAACTTCCTGATGCTGCGCGGCAATATCGGCCGGGAAGGCGCAGGCATATGCCCTTTGCGCGGTCATTCCAACGTGCAGGGCGACCGTACAGTCGGCATTACCGAAATTCCCAATGCCGCCCTCATCGACGGCATGGAGCGGGCGTTCGGTTTCCGGCCGTCCGCCGCCAAGGGGCACAATGCCATCGAAGCCATAGAGGCAATCATCGACGGCAGGTCCAAGGCGCTCGTCTGTCTCGGCGGAAATCTGGCTGTCGCCATGTCTGATCCCGATGCAACGTTTGCAGGGATGCGCAAACTTGATCTTGCCGTGCATCTGACGACCAAGTTCAATCGTTCGCATCTGCTGACGGCCAAGACGACCATCGTCCTGCCCGTTCTCGGGCGCACCGACGCCGATGTTCAGGCCACGGGCCGGCAATCCGTGACCGTTGAAGATTCCATGTCGATGGTGCATGCCTCGCGCGGCTTTCTCAATCCGCCCAGCGGCGATCTGCGGTCGGAACCCGCTATCATCGCGGGCATGGCAAAGGCGACTTTGGGCGACCGTTACGGCATCGAATGGGACGCCATGATCGCGGATTACAGCCGGATCCGCGACAAGATTGAAGTTGTTTTCCCTGACTTCAAGGATTTCAACGCGCGTATCCGAGAGCCGGGCGGGTTTCGCCTGAGCGTACCCGCCGCGCATCGCGAATGGAAAACACCGAACCGGAAAGCCTGTTTCCTGGTGGCGAAGGGCTTGAGCGAGGATCCGCGTGTTCTGGAACCCAATGTGCTGACGCTGACGACAATCCGCAGCCATGACCAGTACAACACGACGATCTATGGCATGGATGACCGGTATCGTGGCGTGTTCGGGCGGCGGGATGTGATTTTTCTGAATGCCAAGGACCTGGCCGAACGCGGCTTGGCCGATGGTGATACGCTCGATGTTGAAGCAGCGCGCGATCACGCCGATCCTGATGACAGGCCGCGCCGGGTCAAGCGGTTGACCGCCGTGGCGTATAATATTCCCCGCGGCTCTGCTGCCGGGTACTATCCCGAACTGAACACGCTGGTCGCCCTGTCCCACTATGACCAGCAGTCGGGAACGCCGTCTTTCAAATCGATTCCCATCCGGATCACCCGCGCCGCGTGATCGACGGGCAGGGCGCGATACGTCAGCGGCGCGTGGACGCCGCTGCGGCGACAGTTGTCAGCCAGGCAGAAAAATAGTCCGGCCACACGCCGGTCGGCGTATCCTTCTCGCCCATGCCAAAACCGTGACCACCGCTGGCCAGTTGGTGCAGTTCCACGGGTACGCCCGCCCGCTTGCAGGCGTCTGCCATGATGCGGGTATTTGCCGGGTCGGAAATGGGGTCATCCTGCGCCTGAACAAGGAACACGGGAGGGCACCCGCTGCGAACATGGGTTTGAACCGACCAGTCCGCAGTCCGTTCCGGGCTTGGATGCGTGCCAATCAGGATGCGCCGTGTCGAGGTGTGGTCGTAGGGCGGCTCCAGCGTAATGATGGGGTAGATCAGTGCTGAAAACGACGGCCGGGCAGACAGGCCGTCCGCCGCATCGATCCGCTCATAGGAAGGGAAGGCCGAGCGGACGGAAGCCATTCCAAGCAGATGCCCGCCGGCAGAAAACCCGAGTACGCCAAGGCGTTCCGGATCGACTTCGAAGCGGCTGGCGTTCTGGCAGATCAAGCGCAATGCACGTTGCGCATCCTGCAACGGCGCCAGCGGACCGGCATTCCACCCTTCTCCGGGCAGCCTGTAGGTCAGGGTGAAGACCGTAAAGCCCCGGTCGATCAGCCAGCGGGCTGCCGAAAGAGCCTCCTTCTTCATTTCGATGCGTTTGTAGCCGCCACCCGCCGCTACGAGAACCGCTGCGCCGTTCGGCTTTGCCGGCTGGAAAACCTCCATCGACGGGGCTGCGATGTTGCTGACCGCTCCTTTGGCGCTGATAGTGATCGGCCCTGCCGGACCGCCGCCGCCGGGCGGCGTTGCGGGCCAGAGCGGAATGACCGTGTCGGCTGTGCTGGCAAAAAGCCTTGCCGGGTATGCGGCGATACCAAGTGCAGCCAATACCGTTCGACGGGTCACCATCATTTGCTTCCCTGCAAATTCACGTTTGAGCCTTTGGTGCCTGGCCCTGGTCGCAAAGCCTCTGGATCGACTCCGTTAAAGCCAGAACTTCCTTGTCCTTGAGAAGATCAATCTTCTGGTGAAGCAGCTCCATCTTCTCGTGCAGCAATTCGATTTCCAGCTCGGCTTTGATGTTGATGCGGTAATCATGCTCGGCTTCTTTCCGGTCAATATCCTGCTGCCGGTTCTGGCTCATCATGATGAAGGGCGCCGCATAGGCCGCCTGAAACGAGAGCGCAAGATTGAGGAGAATGAACGGGTAGGGATCCCAATGCTGGATATAGGCGGTGACGTTCAGTATTATCCAGAAGAACAGGATCGTGGACTGGATGATGATAAATGACCATGAGCCCATCGTCGCAGCGACCTGATCGGCAATTCTCTGGCCGCTGGTCAGCCCGTCGCCTGGTTTTTCCGGCTTGAGGCCCCTGTCCCGGCGGCGCACCGTTCGCAAATGATGCAGCAACGCCCGTTCCGTTTCCCATAGGCCTCTGTGTTCAGTGTCCGTTTGTGTCATCGCGTCGTTCCTTGTGGCTCATGAGGTGACACTGCCTAACAAACGCTGTCCAGGCAACGCCAGTTGCACGCAGAAACCGTTTTCGACGGCGGGGAAGGTGAGTTCCCCGCCATGCGCCTTGGCAACCTCCGCCGCAATGGCCAGACCCAGGCCGGAGCCGGGCGCGGGACCGGACCCGACCTCGAAGGGTTCAAGCAGCCGTGTCTGTTCCGCGCTCGAAATGCCGGGGCCGTCGTCAATCACGTTGATCCATGCCTTGCTTTCATCGCGGCCCAGCTCCACAGAAAGGCGCGTTGATGCGCCATGGATCAGGGCATTCTGGATCAGATTGGTCAGCGCCTCGCGGATGCTGATCATATCGCCCTGGATATGAAGCTCTGCCGGGCAGGGTAAGAAGGCAATTGTCACTTCCCGTTCCAGTGACAGTGGGACGGCCTGAGCCAGCGTGGTTTTCGCCAATGCATTCAGATCGATCGTTGTGAAGCCAACGGTGCCGGCACGGTGAATGACCATGGCGTGGTCGAGAAGCTGGCCAGTGAGATTGCCGAGCGCGTTCACTTTTGCACCGAGTTTCTGAATCTGATCCTGCAGTCTCGGGTCGGCATCGTTCGACAGGATTTCCACCTGTGCATTGAGTTCGGCCAAGGGCGTGCGCATCTGATGGGCGGCGTCGGCGATAAAACGCTGCATCAGCGCTATGCGATCGGCAAGCCGGCGCATGAAGTCATCAAGGACGCTGACCAATGCCCGGATTTCATAGGGCGGCGTAACGCGTATGGCGCGCAGATCGTCGGGCTTGCGCGCTGCGATTTCCCGTTCGATACGCGTCAGCGGCTTCAACGCAATACGCACGGAAATGGCACCGGCGATCAGGGCAAGAAGGCTCATGATCGCGATCATGCCGACAGCCTTGCCGGCAAGATCCCAGGCGAGGGACTCCCGCGCCCGCAGGGTTTGTGCCACGACGATTTCCACCCAGCCAGTGCCGGAGCCGGTATCAATCTGCTTGCCGATCGCCGCAACGCGGACCGGCTGCCCCTGATAGGTGTCGTCGGCAAGGACCACGCCTTTGCGGATGTTTTCCGACGAAATTTTCGGCGCGAGATCGCCATAACCGGCGACAACGACGCCGCGCGGATCGGTCACCCGGTAAAAGACCAGATCATAGGCCGACAGTGTCGCAAATGCGGCCGCTGGCGGGTCGAGGGTTACAACCCCACCCTGCATGTAGACGTTTTCCGCAACCTGTATTGTCCCGCCAATCAAAAGCTTGTCATAGGCATCACGCGCGGCAATGCCGGCATATTGCCAGGCGGCAAGAGCAAGGACGACCGCACCGACACCCAGAATGAGCGCAATGAAGACGATGATCCGGATGTGCAGGGAGTAGCGGATATCATTTGCTTGCAAGTTGATAGCCCAGCCCGCGCGAGGTGCGAATTTCGATTGAAGTATCCGCCAGCTTGCGCCGCAGCCGCGTCACATATTGTTCGACGGCATTGGCGCTCGGCTCCTGATCGAAGTTGAAAAGCTGCTCCACCAGTTCTTCCTTGGAGACGAAGCGCTTGGGCCGTGCCGCCAGAATCTCGAGAACAATCAATTCACGCCGGGTCAGATCAAGAGCAGTATCGGCAACGCTGGCCGTGCGCCCGGCCCGGTCGATGACAAGGTCCCCGAAGCGCAGGGCATTGTCGGACATGCCGGCGCTCCGGCGCAGCAGTGCACGGGCGCGTGCTTCCAGCTCGCGAAAATCGAACGGCTTGGTCAGATAATCGTCGGCACCAAGATCAAGAACGTCGACGCGGTCATCGACCGCCGATCGTGCGGTCAGGACCAGAACGGGCGTCTTGTCCTTGCGGCCGCGCAGCCCTTTGAGAATCTCGAAACCATCGGCGCCGGGCAGCATCATGTCGAGGATGATGAGATCATAATCCTGCACCCGCAGCACTTCGCTGGCGGTCCGGCCATCGGTTTCGCAATCAACGGCATGGCCGATTTTTTCAAAGCGCTGGGCAATCGCCTTGGCGATATCGGGCATGTCTTCCACGACAAGAATGCGCAAATCGTGCCCCCGAAACGTGAGTCAGGTATGTGTCAGTTACCGCAAGTACAGTCGAGGTGGGAGTTTTGTCAACGTTACGGCGTTGCGCAAAAGAGACGACGCATTGGGAGGAAGTATGACTTTGCATCAGTCCTTTGATGCTCGCGGCGCATTATTGAGCGTCGAGGGCGTCACACTGCAATACAAGACGGAGGATGCGCTGGTGACCGCCACGCATCGCGTCGATTTTCAGGTTTTTCAATCCGACCGCTTTGTTCTTCTCGGGCCGTCAGGCTGCGGCAAGTCGACCTTGCTCAAGGCCATCGGTGGCTATCTCACGCCGACCGAAGGGCAGATCACGCTCAAGGGCAAGGAAGTCACCGAACCCGGCCCTGACCGGATGATGGTCTTCCAGGAATTCGACCAGCTTCTGCCGTGGAAGACGGTCGGTGAAAATGTCGTCTTCGCCCTTACCGCCAGCGGGCGGGCAAAGCCGGCAGACGCACGTGAACGCGCCCGCAGCTACATCGACAAGGTTGGCCTGACCAAATTCATCGACAGCTACCCTCATATGCTGTCCGGCGGCATGAAGCAGCGTGTGGCCATCGCGCGCGGCATGGCCATGGAGCCCGATGTGCTTCTGATGGATGAGCCCTTCGCAGCGCTCGACGCGCTGACGCGCCGCAAGATGCAGGATGAATTGCTGCAACTCTGGGACGATACGCATTTCACCGTCCTGTTCGTGACCCACTCCATCGAGGAAGCTATCCGCATCGGCACGCGCATTCTGCTCCTTTCACCCCATCCGGGGCAGGTGAAGGCCGAGCTGAACAGCATACCGCCCAGCGAGCTTGGAACCGGTACGCAGGCGGCACTCGAAACCCGCATCAACGACATGTTGTTCGCCAGTTGAGATTGGAAGATTCGATGACTGAAGTTCTCTACACACGTCCGGAGATCGTGCGCGGCGACGGCAAGAAGGATTTCCTGCAGGTCGAGAAGACGCTCTCTGCCTTTGAACGCATCTATCGCATCGGCGCGGTGCGAAAAGCCTTTATCCTGTTCGTTCTTGCTGCCGCCTGGGAAATTTACGGGCGCTGGCTGGGCAATCCATTGCTGTTTCCCAGCTTTTCCCAGACCTTCGCGGCTTTCAGTTCCAATATTGCCGACGGAACCATTCCGGCCAGGGCGCTGGCATCCATCAAAACGCTGCTCATCGGCTATGGCATCGGCATCGTGCTGGCCTCGCTCCTGACCACGCTCGCCATCGGGTCGCGCATTGGTGCCGACCTGCTGGAAACGCTGACCTCCATGTTCAATCCGCTCCCGGCCATTGCATTGCTGCCGTTGGCGCTGATCTGGTTCGGCCTGGGGCAGGGAAGCGTGATCTTCGTGCTGGTGCACTCGGTGCTGTGGGCCATCGCCTTGAATACCCATGCCGGTTTCCGGTCTGTTTCCAACACGATGCGGATGGTCGGCCTGAATTACGGCCTGCGCGGTCTCAAGCTGGTACGCCATATCCTGATACCCGCCGCCTTTCCGTCCATTCTGACGGGTTTGAAAGTCGGTTGGGCCTTCGCATGGCGCACGCTGATCGCCGCTGAACTGGTGTTTGGCGTATCGTCCGGCTCCGGCGGCCTTGGCTGGTTCATCTTCGAGAACCGCAACCAGCTGGAAACTGCCAACGTCTTTGCAGGCTTGTTCACGGTTATTTTGATCGGCCTTGCCGTCGAGAACCTGATCTTTGCCACGATTGAAAAGAAAACCATTCGCCGCTGGGGAATGCAGGCCTGAGTTTGAACCGCCGGGAACCGGTATGTATAAAGGGAGGACTACAATGAAAATGATGAAACAGCTCTGTGCCGCCGTGCTCGGCATCGGCCTCGGATTGGCAGGTGCAACGGGTGCCGCCCGGGCCGAAGTCAGCGAAGTGCGGATTTCCAAGGGATACGGCATTCTTTATCTGCCGCTGATCGTCATGGAAAACCAGAAGCTGATGGAAAAGCAGGCCGCCAAAGCCGGTCTGGGCGATGTCAAGGTGACATGGCTTATGCTCGATGGCGGCAACGTCATCAATGACGCGATGATGGCCGGTTCGCTCGACTTTGCCGGAACCGGGGCGCCGGGCTTTGTCACCCTCTGGGCCAAGGCCAAGGGCATTCCGAATGTCGAAGTTGTCGGCATCAGCGGTCTCAGCGCCACATCGCTGTGGCTGAATTCGAACAATCCCGAGATCAAGACGCTGAAGGATCTGACACCCAAGGATAAAATTGCCCTGCCGGGGATCAAGACGTCGCTGTCGGCGGTCGTCCTGCAGATGATGGCAGCGCACGAATTCGGACGCGAGAACTATGCGAAGCTCGACCCGTTGACGGTCAGCCTGCCGCATCCGGAAGCCCTGGCAGCGGTGACAAGCGGCCAGACCGAGATCACCGCCCACTTCACTTCGCCACCGTTTTCCTATCTGGAGTTGAAAGACCCGAAAGTGCACCGGGTTGTCAATTCTGTCGATGTCATCGGCAATATCACGCTTGATGTGACCTTTGCGCCGAAGAAGTTCGTCGACGCCAATCCGAAAACCACGGAAGCGTTCCTGGCGGCTCTGGACGAAGCAAACGCTTTCATCGCCGGCAACAAGCAAGCTGCCGCTGAGATTTTCGCCAAGAGTTCGAAGGTGAAAGTGTCGGTTGAGGAAGTTCTTGAAATGCTCAACGACAAGGATTCACAGTTCTCGACGACGCCGAACGGCGTCATGCAGTTTGCCGAGTTCATGCATTTGGCCGGTACGATCAAAGTCAAGCCTGCAAGCTGGACGGACCTGTTTATCCCGCAACTTCACGCGCGCAGCGGGAGTTAAGGGAAGACTGCCATTCCCGGGTATTCTGACATGGCGAGCATGAGCCGGCTGTTATCATCGATAGCAGCCGGCTTTTGCTGCCGGTGGTCGAGGGCGCGTGATGACCCGCAGGGCGCTTGTTTTGAGTTTTGCTTGCCAGAATCGACCAGCCGGGGGATAAAGCAGCGACTGCAAAAAGCGAAAGTATTTCGGCTATGGTTGATGCGACACACGAACACGGCATGTCCGGCCAGCCGCTCAACGTCAGCTTCAACACCGAAAATGATCAGGCAATGGTTGTCCTGGCAGGCTCCTGGATTACCCGCTATGTCGGCCGTGTGAATGCGCAAATGCGCAAGATCGAGCATAGGAAGGATTTCTCCAACGCCGTCATCGATCTGTCCGGCGTCGACGCATTGGATACGGCGGGGGCCTGGCTGGTCGACCGCATGCGGGTTGCGCTGGAAGCAGCCGGCAAACAGGTTGAGATACGCGGGCTGAAGCAGCACTGGGAAACGCTTTTTGATGCCGTCGGGAAAACCGCATCTGTTGCGGCCGATGCAAACCCGCCGCTGCACAAGCCGAATCTTGGAATTCAGTTTCTCGACACAATTGGCCGGACAGTGATCAATTTCGGCGATGATTTCATCAAATCCATGCATGTGCTGGGCGCTGTCGTGACCGGTTCCCAGATGCGCGGCGGCAAGGGAAGCCCGATCCGGTATCCGGCATTCTTTCACCAGATTGATCGCCTTGGCGTCGGGGCAATCCCGGTCGTGGTGCTGATTTCATTCATTATGGGTGCCATTGTTGCACAGCAGGGCGCCTATATGCTCAGCACCTATGGTGCCGAGACCTATGCGGTGAATCTCGTCGGCGTGCTGGTGTTGCGCGAGACCGGCGTCCTGTTGACCGCGATCATGATCGCGGGGCGCTCGGGGAGCGCCATCACGGCAGAGCTCGGGTCGATGAAGATGCGCGAGGAAGTCGATGCGCTGCACGTCATCGGTCTCAATCCGATCAGCGTTCTGGTGTTTCCCCGTCTGGTCGCACTGAGCATTTCGCTGCCGCTTCTGACGATTATCGCGGATTTTGCCGGACTTGCAGGCGGGGCTGTCGCGCTATGGCTTTATTCGGACGTATCACCCGGCATCTATATCGCCAATCTGCGCGATGCGATCACGGTCCAGTATTTCCTGGCGGGCCTGATCAAGGCTCCCTTCATGGCGATGATCATTGGTACCATCGCGGCGGTCGAAGGGATGAAGGTTGGCGGAAGCGCGGAGTCGCTGGGTCTGCGCGTGACGGCATCGGTGGTCAAGTCGATCTTCATCGTCATCGTCCTCGATGGTGTGTTTGCCATCTTCTACGCGTCGATCAATTTCTGATACCCGCCCGTTCATCTTCGTGCTGGGCTCGCCATGGAAGCGCAGGCCTTCCCGCCGCCTCGGAAGCGGTGCGGTTGCAGAGGTGAGATTCGCGCTGTATCTCTGTCACGATAGCCGTTCTCGCAGGAGAGGCGGCTGGTGGCGGCCACGACGATTGGCACGAAAAGGATAGGCGTCCGATGTTTGCGGCAAAGACGATGAATCACACTGACAAGACCGAGTTTTATCGCGAACTCTGCGCTCAGTTGAGCGGCCTTCTCGCTGATGAAAACGATGCCATCGCCAATGCCGCCAACACCTCGGCGCTGATCTTCCAGATGGTGCCCGATCTCAATTGGGCCGGCTTCTATTTCCTTTATTCCGAAGACGAACTCGTTGTCGGCCCCTTCCAGGGCAAGCCGGCCTGTGTGCGTATCGCGGTTGGCAATGGCGTCTGCGGAACGGCTGTTGCGCAGGGAACCTCTATTCTCGTCGAGGATGTCCACGCCTTTCCCGGACATATCGCCTGTGATGCCGCATCCCGTTCGGAGCTTGTCGTGCCGCTTTTCCATGAGGGACGCATTCTGGGTGTTCTCGATCTGGACAGTCCGATACCCGGCCGGTTTGACAGCATCGATCAGTTCGGCATGGAAAAACTTGCCGCAATCTATGTTGCCGCATGCAATTGGGACGATTGAGCGATAAATTTTCGCGCCGGCCAACACCTTGTTAAAATTCCATATTTTCTGATTTTCGGATTGGCCCCGACAGGGATTCTCACAGGATTATTCTGTCAATTCTGAATCCCAGTTGACAAGAACCATGAAGTGCGTTTGTCTTGTAAAGCGATTTACTAAACCGCTTTACAATGGGGAAAGCGCTTGTGATCAAAAAGACGACGCCCAGTCTGAAAGATGTTGCCGCCGCAGCTGGCGTGTCGGTTACGACAGTATCGCGCCTGGTCAATGGCAGTCTTGATCTGCCGTATCACACCAAGAAGCGCATCGAAGATGCAATCAAATCGCTGAACTACATACCCAATCCGCATGCGCGGCGTTTGAGCATGGGACGTTCGGACACCATCGGTCTGGTTGTTCCTGAAATTGCCAACCCGTTCTTTTCAACCCTGGTCGCCGCTGTCGAGCAGGCAGCCGACGAGCGTAAGCTGGCGGTCTCGCTGCATGCGACGCTCAACCGGGCAGGGCGCGAAATCGAATACCTGCAGCTGATCGAACGCAATCATGTCGACGGGCTGATCTTCATCACCAACCACCCGGATGACGGTGCGCTTGCCGGCCTTATCAACCGCTCGGGCAAGGTCATCATCGTCGACGAAGATGTTCCGGGTTCGAAAGCGCCGAAGCTGTTCTGCGACAATGATCATGGCGGTTATCTCGCCGGTCTTCACCTGGCGCAACAGGGGCACAGCCATGTTCTGTTCATCGGCGGCGACGAGCGCATGATCAGCGCGCGCCGCCGTTTCGATGGCCTGATGCGTGCGCTGCGCGAACAGCATGGCGATACGGCGAAGGTTGATCGCTACGCCGGTGAATACACCATCGATTATGGGCGCAAAGCCGCCGTCCGCTATCTGGAGGAGCAGCACGCGGCAACGGCCATCTTTGCCAGCTCCGATGAAATTGCCATCGGCCTGATCGAAGTCTTCAAGCACCGGAATGTGTCGGTTCCCGACGATGTTTCGATCATCGGTTTCGATGATGTCGGGCCGCTGCATCTCTTTGCGCCGCCACTGACCGTCATTCGTCAGCCGGTCCGGCAACTCGGGCGCCGGGCGCTCGAACTGCTTCTGGAAACAAACTGGCAGGAGTGGAAACCTTCCGCTTCGGAAGAACTGCTGCCAGTCGAAATCGTCGTGCGGAACTCCGTTGCCCCGCCGGCGAAATAACAAGATGGAACGGTAAGAAAACCAACAGAGGATGAGAACATGACCTTGAATTTGAGCAGGAGAACATTGATTGCATTGGCTGGCTTCACGGCATTGAGCTGCGCCGCCTCGTCGACTGCGATCGCACAGGAAAAGAAGACAATCGCGCTGGTGCAGATCAACCAGCAGGCGCTTTTCTTCAACCAGATGAACCAGGGCGCGCAGAAGGCAGCCGACGCCGCCGGCGTCAAGCTGGTTATCTTCAATTCCAACAATGAACCGACGGCGCAGAACAGTGCCGTGGAGACCTATATTCAGGAAAAGGTATCGGGTCTTGCGGTCGTCGCCATCGACGTCAACGGCCTGATGCCCGCCGTCAAGCAGGCCGCCGACGCGGGTATCCCGGTTGTCGCCATCGACGCGATCCTTCCCGAAGGTCCGCAGAAAGCCCAGATCGGCGTCGACAATGCCAAGGCCGGTGCCGACATGGGCAAGTTCTTCCTTGACTACGTCAAAGCCAATATGGGCGGCAAGGCCAAGATCGGTGTTGTCGGTGCGCTGAACTCCTATATCCAGAATGTCCGGCAGGAAGGCTTTGAAAAGACGATCAAGGGTGTTGACGGTGTTGCAGTTGCCGGCGTCGTCGACGGCCAGAATGTGCAGGACAACGCTCTTGCGGCCGCCGAGAACCTGATTACCGGCAACCCGGACCTGACAGCCATCTATGCAACCGGCGAGCCTGCCCTTATGGGCGCCATCGCTGCCGTGCAGAGCCAGGGCAAGCAGGGCACCATCAAGGTGTTCGGCTGGGATCTGACAGCGGAAGCCATTGCCGGCATCGATGCCGGATTCGTTGCGGCGGTTATCCAGCAGGATCCGTCGGCAATGGGTGCCGCCGCCGTGAATGCGTTGCAGAAGGTTGCGGCCGGCCAGACCGTCGAGAAGAACATCGCTGTTCCCGTCACCATCGTCACCAAGGCGAATGTTGACCCGTACAGGGCCGTCTTCAAATGATCGAGGTCGGTCAGCAAAGATCTGCTGCCATCGGTTCCGGAGGGGGTATTCCCTCCGGATCTGCCGGCGACGCACATGCCGCACCGCGTATTTCCTTGCGCGGCATACGCAAATCATTCGGCTCGCACCAGGCATTGCGTGGTGTTGATCTCGACATTTATCCCGGTGAATGCCTTGGGCTTGTCGGTGACAATGCCGCGGGCAAGTCGACGCTGACAAAGATCATTTCCGGCACCTACATTCCGGACGGCGGCACCATGTCCATCGAGGGCGAGGACATTCATCTCACCGGCCCGGGCGATGCGCGCAACAGACATATCGAAATGGTCTTCCAGGATCTGAGCCTTTGCGATGAGATCGATGTGGTTGGCAATCTCTTTCTCGGGCGCGAGCTAAGCAAGGGCATGTTCCTTGACAGCAAGGCAATGCTGGCCGAAGCACGCAAAATGCTGGATGCGCTGGAAATCCGTATTCCCAAACTGACCAGCAAGGTTGCCCACCTCTCCGGCGGCCAGCGGCAAGCCATCGCGATTGCCCGGGCAGCGTCGTTCAAACCGAACGTCCTGATCATGGACGAGCCGACATCGGCACTCGCCGTGGCCGAAGTCGAAGCGGTTCTCTCCCTGATCAATCGCGTGAAGGCCAATGGCGTTTCGGTCATCCTCATCACGCACCGTCTTCAGGACCTTTTCCGCGTCTGCGACCGCATTGCGGTGATGTATGAGGGCACGAAGGTCGCAGAACGCCAGATCGGCGGCACCAATCTCGAGGATCTGGTCAAACTGATCGTTGGCGAAGGAGCAAAGCAATGACCGTCTATACCGAACGCGGTCACGGATCGCGCCTTGCCGACTTTTTTGGCGAGCACGCGCAGGTTCTGTCGATCGCCGTGTTTTTTGTCGCCTGCATGGTCTTTTTCTCGATCGGCAGTGATACGTTCCTGACCCTTGGCAATATTCTCAATATCGTGCGGCAGGCGGCTCCGCTGCTGATCGTTGCGATCACCATGACCTTCGTCATCATCACCGGCGGCATCGATTTGTCGGTGGGCTCGCAAGTCGCCCTTATCAATGCGGTTGCGGCTGTCGTCATGGCTATGGGATATCCCTGGCCATTGGTCGTGGTTGCAATGATCGTGCTCGGCGGCGGCCTTGGTTTCGTCCAGGGCTGGTTCATCGCCTACCAGGGGATTCCGGCCTTCATCGTTACGCTTGCCGGTCTTTCCATCCTGCGGGGATTCGCACTCTATCTGACGCAGGGCTATTCGATCCCCATTCAGGATGCGCCGGGTTTCTTTGCGCTGGGTCGCGGCGTCATTGGCGGGGTCCCCGTTCCGGCCATCATCGCCGCCGCCGTTGCCGTTCTGGGCTATGTGGCGATAACATCGACCAAATACGGCCGTCAGGTCGTGGCGGTCGGTTCCAATGCGGAAGCCGCGCGCCGGGTCGGCATGCCTGCCAAGTGGATCATCGCTTCGGTCTATCTCATTTCCGGTGTGGCCTGCGCCGTGGCCGGGTTGCTGATCGCAGCGCGACTGGGGTCCGGATCGTCCAATGCAGCGGTCGGTTTTGAACTCCAGGTGATCGCGGCCGTGGTTCTCGGCGGCACATCCCTCATGGGGGGCCGGGGCACCATCCTCGGAACGGTTCTCGGCACGCTGACCATCGCGGTGATCGGCAACGGGCTGATCCTGATGCACATCTCGCCATTCTTCACTCAGATCGTCACCGGTGCGATCATCCTGATCGCCATCTGGCTGAACACACGGATATTCACGGCTAACTTCCGCTTCGGCAGCGGCAAGAAGAGGTGAGTCCTGTGAGCAGCGATCTGTCAGAAGCACATATCCGCTCCGGCAAGGTGATGACGGTCAATGGCCCCATTGCAGCGGAAGCGCTCGGCATCACGTTGATGCATGAGCACATCCTCAACGATTGCCGCTGCTGGTGGCATGCGCCGAAAACGCCGGAGCGGCAGTACCTTGCCGGTGGTTTCGTCTGCATGGAAATATTGGGCGAACTCAAGCAGGACCCCTTCGTCAACAAGCACAACATTACGCTTGATGACGAACCGCTGGCGATTTCAGAACTGCGCGCCTTTGCCAATGCCGGCGGCAAGACCGTGGTGGAGCCGACATGCCGGGGCATTGGCCGCAATCCGCTGGCTCTCCGGCGCATCGCCAAAGCCGCGGGCCTGAATGTGGTAATGGGGGCCGGCTACTATCTCGGTTCCTCCCATCCGGCCGAAGTCGCTGATATGACCGTGGGCGATATCGCCAACGAGATCGTGCGGGAAGCGGTGGAAGGTGTGGATGGCACCGACGTCAAAATCGGGCTCATCGGTGAAATCGGCGTCTCGTCGGATTTCACCGCTGAGGAGGAGAAGTCGTTGCGCGGTGCGGCTCAGGCACAGGTGCGGACGGGCCTTCCCCTCATGGTGCACTTGCCGGGCTGGTTTCGGCTCGGCCACCGCGTGCTCGACGTCGTGGCGCAGGAGGGTGCCGATATCAGGCACACGGTTCTTTGCCACATGAACCCCTCCCACGATGATTTCAGCTATCAGAGTGAACTCGCCGCCCGCGGTGCATTCATTGAATACGACATGATAGGCATGGATTTCTTCTATGCGGATCAGCAGGTGCAGTGCCCGAGCGACGAAGAAGCCGCCCGCGCCATCGTGCGCCTGGCCGAGGCCGGATATCTCGACCGGGTTCTGCTGTCGCATGACGTGTTTCTGAAGATGATGCTGACCCGCTATGGCGGCAATGGCTACGCCTATGTGCTGCGCCATTTCCTGCCGCGCCTCAAGCGGCACGGCCTCGATGAAACGGCTCTTGATCAGATGATGCGGGCCAATCCGCGCGCTGTTTTTCAGGCTGGAGCCTGAAGCTAACCCCTATTTTGATATTCACGAAAGTTTGGTGATCCCATGACAAAGAAAGTCCTTCTCGTTGGCGAAAGCTGGGTCAGTTCGGCCACGCACTACAAAGGTTTCGATCAGTTCGGCAGTGTAACGTTTCATCTGGGTGCAGAGCCGCTGGTCAAGGCGCTCGCGGGCAGCGCGTTCGAGCTGACCTACATGCCCGCGCATGAAGCGGTCGAAAAATTCCCCTATGACATGGCAGGGCTGGATGCCTATGACGTCATCATCCTGTCGGATATCGGCGCGAATTCGCTGCTGCTGCCGCCTGATGTGTGGCTGCATTCGCGCACCGTTCCCAACCGGCTGAAGCTGATCAAGGCCTGGGTGGAAAAGGGTGGCGCGCTGCTGATGGTGGGCGGGTACTTCTCGTTCCAGGGTATCGATGGCAAGGCGCGCTGGCGGCGGACGCCCGTGGAAGACGTGCTTCCGGTGACCTGCCTTCCCTATGATGACCGCGTTGAAATTCCCGAGGGTACGACGGCGAAGATCGTTATGCCGGACCACCCTGTGATGGCCGGTCTTGGCGGCGAATGGCCGGTGCTTCTCGGGGTCAATGAGGTCGAAGTGCGCGACGGCGCGGATGTCGAAGTGGTTGCGACGCTGCCGGACGATCAGGGCGGCCATCCGCTGCTGGTTCTCGGGCGCCATGGCAAAGGCAACACGGCCGTCTGGACCTCCGATATCGGGCCGCATTGGCTGTCCCCCGCCTTCTGCGAGTGGGAAGGCTACGGCAAGCTCTGGAAAAACATTCTGGCCTGGCTGACGCGCTGATTTTCTCGACGCGCGAGCGCTATCTCAAAAAAACCTATGAAAGGGAACGACATGCAGGAAATATCGGATCGTAGCTCCAACGCGGTGCAGGAGATATTCGGCACCAACAAGGTGCTCATTGGAATGATCCATTGCCCGGCCTTCCCCGGGGCACCCCGCTACAGGGGGGCGGATATGGATACGATTTACGATGCCTGCATGCGCGACGCGGAAGCCTGCGTGGAAGGGGGATTGCATGGCCTGGTCATCGAAAACCATGGCGATATCCCCTTTTGCAAGCCGGACGATATCGGGCCCGAAACAACCGGGTTCATGTCCGTTGTCACGGATCGCATTGCCCGGGCCATCGGTATCCCGCTCGGGATCAATGTGCTTGCCAATGCGCCCATTCCGGCTTTCGCCATTGCCATGGCCGGCGGTGCCAAGTTCATTCGCGTCAATCAGTGGGCCAATGCCTATGTCGCGAATGAAGGCTTTATGGAAGGCAGGGCGGCCGAGGCAATGCGCTATCGGTCGATGCTGCGCGCCGAGCACATCAAGGTCTTTGCCGACAGCCATGTGAAGCACGGCAGCCACGCCATCGTTGCGGACCGGACGATCGAAGAGCTGACCCGCGACCTCGCTTTCTTTGATGCCGACGGTGTCATCGCCACGGGCCAGCGCACGGGCAACGTCGCTACCATCGAGGAGATCGAGGAGATCGGCTCGGCAACGCATCTGCCGCTTCTGGTTGGATCGGGTGTCAATAGCGACAACATCGTCGAAATACTCAAGCGGACCAACGGTGTCATCGTTGCATCCTCGTTGAAGCAGGGCGGGGTGTGGTGGAACCCGGTGGACATCGAGCGGGTCAAGGCATTCCGCGCCGCTGCAGAACCGGGGCTGGAGCACTGAGAGGATGGAAAACGAAAGTCTCTCCGACCGCATCCTTCGAGAAAATGCGACTGTTCTGCAAACGATGCTGGACCATCGTTTTGTCAGGGACATAAAGCATGACACGCTGAGCAGGGACGCCTTCGACCGCTATCTCGTCTATGAAGGCGCTTTTGTCGACACGGCGATTTCCATCTTCGCCTACGCGGCGGCAACGGCGCAAACCATGGAGCAGAAGCGCTGGCTCATTGCCGTGCTTGACGCGCTTGCCAATGAGCAGATCGTCTATTTCGAGCGCACCTTCGCGCGGCGCACAATCGATCCTGCGGCATTCGACGTTACGATTCCAGCGGTTGAGGCCTTCCGGTCGGGGATGCTTTGCATTGCTGCCGAAGGCGGGTTTCTCGACATCGTGGCCGCCATGTTTGCGGCGGAATGGATGTACTGGACGTGGTCAAAGGAGGCCTCGTTGCATCGCATCAGTGATCCGCTTCTCAAGGAGTGGGTTGATCTGCATGTGAGCCAGGGGTTTGCCGAACAGGCATTGTGGCTTAAGCATCAGCTTGATCTGGCGGGGCCGAGTCTTTCCGAGCAGGCGTGTGTCCGGCTTAGCAGCATTTTCGGCCATGCCATGCAGCTCGAAATCGATTTTCATGACGCGCCATACCTCTAACTTTCCAAAGGCCTCCCGATGCGCGCCTATGTAATCGGCAATGTCACCATCGATGAAACGATTGTCGTGGACGCCCTGCCAACCTCCGGGGCCTCCATCCTCGGCGAGGTTGGAGCGCACGATCTGGGCGGCAAGGGAACGAACCAGGCTGTGGTCATGGCCCGGTGCGGGCTGCCCACGACACTGGTCGCGCCGGTTGGAAATGATGCACGTGCGGCAGCGATCCGCCAGCGCTTGCAGAATGAGCCGCTCGTGACAGAACTGGTCGAGCTGGATGGAAAGTCGAGTGATACCTCCATCATCTTCCGGCTGCCCGACGGTGAAAATGCGATCGTGACGACAACGGACGCCGCGCAGAACCTGAGTTCAGCCGATGTTACTGTGAAGCTCCATGCCGCTGAACCGGGTGATCTGGCGATCCTGCAGGGGAATCTGTCGCATCAGGCAACACGTGAAATCCTTGAGCAGGCCAAGGGTCTTCAGATGGTGACTGCGTTCAACCCGTCGCCTTTGCGCCCCTATTTCTCGGATCTCTGGGCGCTGGTGGACATTGTGTTTCTCAACCAGGGTGAAGCCTTGGCGTTGACTGGAGCCAGTGGAAATGCTGCCGCGAACCATCTCCTGGAACGCGGTGTCCGGGATGTCGTTCTGACACTGGGGCGCGAAGGCGCCATTCTTGCGAATGGACAGGAGATCATCGCAGTACCGGCGCAACCCTCCGTCGTGGTTGATACGACCGGGGCCGGAGATACGTTCATGTCCGTGGCCCTTGCATCGTCGGCCCGGCGTCATTGCCGCCTGGACAGGCTGGCAATCGAGCATGCGGTGCGGGGCGCTGCCATAACCGTATCCAGACGCGGAACCCATTCGGCCTTTCCGACAGCGTCGGAGCTGGAAGCCTTGCTGGCATCGTCCTGAGAATCGGCGGCCTCAAGCCGTTGTGAATTGTCATCGCCGCTTTTGCGGCAGATAATTTGGCTGCACCTGCGGGCTGAAACAGAATTTATCGGGATGACGGCACGAATAATCCGCTGTCTGGTTGCCAAAAAACCATAATTGTTCCACCAACATTAAATAGCGAAACTGAAACGTCGAAATCGGATCGAAGCTTTAATGCGTATACAATATGGTTTGCTCAGTGTGTTTCTGGCGTTTGCCCCTCCGACTTACGCACTGGATGCAGGTTCACCGCCGGTATTGGCGCCGCTGCAACAGCAGGCGCAAGCGGCCCGCTTGAGCGCTGAGTTTCTGTCGCGCTATCACTACAAGCCCGTTGCGCTTGACGATGCCCTGTCCGCCAAAATCATGGACCGCTTTCTCAAGGCGCTCGATCCCGACAGGTTCCTCTTCGTTCAGGCCGATATCGACAAGTTCATGGCCGACAGCACGAAGATCGATGACGCGATCAACCAGGAAGATTTGCGCATCCCTTTTTCCATTTTCAACATCTATGAGCAGCGCGTTGTCGAACGCCTCACCTATGCCCGCTCGCTGCTCAAGCAGAATTTCGATTTCAGTGTGAAGGAAGATTATCCCTTTGTCCGGGACAAGGAGCCCTGGCCGAAATCCCAAGTCGAGAGCGACGAGCTTTGGCGCAAGCGGGTCAAGAATGACTGGCTCCGCCTGAAGCTTGCAGGCAAGACCGACGCTGCCATCCGCGACACGCTCGACAAGCGGTATCAGAACTCGCTGGAACGCGCTTACAAGTACAAGAGCGATGACGTGTTCCAGATTTTCATGGATGCCTACACCACGTCGATCGAACCGCATACGGATTATTTCGGAGCGACGGCATCAGCCGAATTCGATATCTCGATGAAGCTTTCGCTGGTTGGCATCGGCGCGGTTCTGCAGGAGCGGGAAGACTACACGACCATTCGCGAGCTGATGGCCGGCGGTCCTGCACAACTGTCCGGCAAACTGGCTGTCGGCGATCGCATCACCGGCGTGGGCCAGGGCGAACGTGGTCCGATAAAGGAAGTGGTCGGTACGCGCCTCGACGAAGTCGTCAAGATGATCCGCGGCGCGAAGGATTCCGTTGTCAGGCTGGATATCCTGCCTGCCGATGCCGGTCCAGACGGCAAGCACCGGGTGATCAGCCTCGTGCGTGACAAGATCAGCCTCGACAAGCAGGCCGCCAAGAAGACCATCCTGTCGATCAAGGATGGTGATGCAACGCGCAAGATCGGCGTCATCACGCTGCCGGCCTTCTACGAAGATTTTGAAGCGCGCCGCAAGGGCGACAAGAATTATCGGAGTGCAAGCCGCGACGTGGCCAGGCTTCTGGCCGAACTGAAGAAGGACAAGATCGATAACGTTCTCATCGATCTGCGCAACAATGGCGGCGGTTCGCTGGCCGAGGCCATTGATTTGACCGGCCTGTTCGTCGGCAAGGGGCCGATCGTGCAGGAGCGCAACGCCGGCGGCGAGGTCAATGTCGAGAAGGACAATCTTCCCGCGCCCGCCTGGACCGGCCCGCTTGCGGTCCTGATCAATCGTGGTTCCGCATCCGCATCCGAGATTTTTGCGGCGGCGATACAGGATTATGGCCGGGGCGTCATCGTCGGTGAGCCCAGTTTCGGCAAAGGCACGGTGCAGACCGTCGTCAACCTCGATCAGATCGCCCGCAACAGCAAGCCGAAATTCGGCGAGCTGAAGATGACGGTTGCACAGTTCTTCCGGGTAAACGGCGGCACGACCCAGTTGCGCGGCGTGACGCCGGATATCACCCTGCCCGGCTTCTCCGATCCCAAGAGTTTCGGCGAGTCGAGCTACGATAATGCTTTGCCGTGGGCGCAGGTCAAACCGGCGGAATACACGCCAATCGGCGATGTGAAGGCATTGCTGCCGCAACTGCAGAGCCTGCACGATGCGCGGGTGCAAAAGGACCCGGACTTCCAGCGCTTCGTGGAAGATATGGCCGACCTGAAAGCGCAGCGGGAAAAGCGGGTTGTCTCGCTCAATGAAACCGAACGCCGCAATGAGATGGCGGCGCAGGCCAGCCGCATCAAGTCGCGCGAGAAGGTGAATGACGGGGCAGGCGCCGGTGACGACGACGATTCAGCCGATGCGTCGACCCAGGATGACGGCCTGCAGGCCAATGAGCGCAGCCTGAGCGCTGATATCGCCATCGAGAAAGCCCGCAAGAGCGCCAAGGATGTATTGCTGGACGAAGCAGCGCATATTCTCGGTGATGAAGCGGATTTGCTGGCGGGAATTCCGAAACTTGCAGTTCAGCAGCCGGCCAATACCAACGGCAAATAGAGGCTGCGCCGGCTTTGACCGGATAATGTGCTCCACCCGGTTAACCCCGGGTGGAGCATTTTGCCGAACCGGTATCTCTGCGGCCGGTCCGATGTGAGCGGCACGACAATCTCGACGATGAGACCTCTCGGTTGCGCCTTGTGGGCTCTGACCGATCCGCCATGCAGCTCGATGGCCTGCCGGGTGATGGCAAGGCCGAGGCCGACCCCCGCGCGCGCATCGCCCGTGCTTTCGGCCCGCACAAACGGCCTGAAGATTGCTCCCATCTGAGAGTCGGGAAGGCCGGGCCCCGTGTCCTCCACCCGGATCTGCAGCGCTTTCCCGCCGGCGAGGATGGCGGTGCGTATCACGACCTTGCCGCCCGGTTCGCTGTATTTGATGGCGTTGCGAATGACGTTTTCGATGGCACGGTAAATCAATTCGCCATTGACATGGGACACGGCGGTATCGACGCCAATGACCTCGAGAACAACCCCGTGCGCTTACCCTTCAAACGCGGCGTCCTCCACGATGGCGTTGACGAGCTCCATGAGATCAACGGGCTGTTTGTCGAATTGGTACGGCTCGCCGGAAAGGATGCGGCCGCTGCGGCGAACCTGGCCAGGGCGCCGGTGCCCGAGTCTTTCAATACCGTGGCGGCCGAATCCAGGATCGCCGTCTCGATGAGGTCTTCCGCGGCGCCCTTGGGCGGCGACAGTCCGAATATCGTGCTGATTGCCACCACGACAAGGATGACCCCGGCTATGGTGAGGGCGAGCGTCCAGAAAAATCGCCAGAAGATGCCCTGCTGCAAAGCCGCGTGGCAATCGCGGCTGATTACATCGCCCTCAACAAGGCGCTTGGCGGCGGATGGAGCGGTTTGATCGATACCGGCAAACCTGAAGTGAAGGATGTCAATACGGGTCCGCACATCGTAAGCAATCGACAGCTGATGACGAACCGGCAGAAATAAAAACGGCGAGCCCGTAAGGCTCGCCGTTCTGTGCAAAGGATTTGACTGGAGATCGTATCAACTTTGCCACTTGGCGATGCTGCTTGAATGTCAGCATCGCCAAATTTCTTGCATCGGGTATTAGAAGTTGCGCTGGAAGCGGATCGCGCCACCGAAGGCATCGTCGTTGCCACCATGGGCAAGCGAATAGTCCTTACGGGCACCGTCGAACTTGGTGTAGTTGAATTCAGGCGTGATCGTGAAGCCGGGAACGATTTCATAGGCAACGTTCAAAGCACCCGCCAGCGTGCCTTCGGATTCATAGGCAAGCTGTGCATTGATAGTGGCCTTGTCCGAAACCTTGGCAGCCAGGCCACCCCAGATGGCGTAGTCACCTTCCCAGGTGCCGAACCAGTTGCGGCGGCCGAGCGGTGCATCGTCATAGTTGGTCTGGTAACCGCCCATGACCCATGCAGATACCGTGTCGGTGAACTTCACGTCCAGACGCAGCTTGCCGGCCCATTCCTCGGCCTTGGAGTCGTAGCCGACGATGCCGGAAATCTTGCCCCAGGACTGTTCGTACTTTGCGCCAGCCAGCACGTGAGGCATGTAGTCGTCGATACGATAGTCGTAGCTGTAGTAGTTGTTGCCGACGCTTTCGCCCTGTTCAGCGCCGATCATGGCGGAGAAGCCATTGCCCGCATTGAACGTATAGCTGACCTGGTTGCTGTGGTCCGACTGATAGTTGATCACGTCGTCGTTGATGATATTGCCGGCATAACCGGTGAACGAGCCGAAGATTTCATCGGCCACGCCGATACGAAAGCCACCGAGTTCGATATAGGCATTCGGTATGGACGTATCATTGGCACCATTATTGTACTGGAAACGCGTCTCGATATAGGAGCGCAACGTGCCGAGTTCGGTTTCCGTGCGGGCATCGAAACGGAGCGTGGCGCGCGTCTTCTTCTGCCAGGTTCCGAATTCTCCGCCCTTGTAGACATTGTCGCCGCCCTTGGCGTCATAACGCAGATAACCGCCGATTTTCAGGCAGGTTTCCGTGCCGGGGATATAGAAAAAGCCTTTGCCGTAGGTGTCGCAAACGCGAACATATTCAACGGCTTCTGGTTCGGCAACGACGACTGCGTCGGCAGCGCGTGCACCGGTTACTGCAACGAGCGCTGCAGCCGAGCCGAGAAGGAAGCTCTTGATTGTCATGGGGGATCTCCACACTCTATTGAATGAGTTGCTCAGCCGCATTGCCTTGCAACGAACAGATGAAATCGCTGTCTGTACCGTCCGTAATGGAGATTTGTAACGGTTTTATCACGCAACCGGTGTGGACGAGTAAGCCAAGGTGGTTTCTTGTAAAAACCACGTCTTGCCTTGACCCGTGTGCTATTCCTGCAACAGTCAGAAGCCGCTCATTTGCGATGAGAACTGATTGATTGCGCCGGTAAAACGCGGCCGCGGGCTCGACAGGGGATATGAAGCAAAATAACTATGAACCATGACCGCAGCCAACGAAGACACCATCGCCAATCGCATTAGCCGCATCCTTGCGGACAGGATTGTGACCGGCCAATTGGAGCCGGGCGCAAAGCTGCGGCAGGATCATGTGGCGGAAGAATTCGGCGCAAGTCATGTCCCGGTCAGGGAAGCCTTCCGCAAGCTCGAAGCGCAGGGCCTTGCCGTCAGTGAGCCGCGCCGGGGCGTGCGCGTTGCGTCGTTTGACCTGGCCGAGGTGCGCGAGGTCGCACTGATGCGCGCCGAGCTTGAGGGGCTGGCGCTCCGCCACGCTGCGCCGCACCTGACATCGTCCATTCTGGAAGAGGCCGAACAGGCCACCGTTGCGGGCGATAATTCCCGCGACGTGCGCTCCTGGGAAGAGGCGAACCGGCGTTTCCATCGCCTGATTCTCACGCCATGTGCGATGCCGCGTCTCCTGGCGGCCATCGATGACCTTCATTCGGTGAGCGCGCGCTTTCTGTTTTCCGCGTGGCGATCGGAATGGGAAGTTCGAACCGACCACGATCACAGGGCGATCCTGGGTTTCCTGCGCCAGGGCAATATCGAGAATGCCGTTGCAGTCCTCGAGCGGCATGTGCAGTGGATCGGGCAAAAGCCGGTCAAAAGCCCGACGGGTTCGACCCGCGACGTTTTCGCCATCGTCGGCTGACCAGGACAGTACGTCGCCTGCGTTTCGATTTTTGAGCAGACAAACACTTCCGCTTGTGCCGGCCGTTCACGACGGTTGCATTTTTGTATGCGCCTTATAAAATTATAGATAATTTATGATTCTATCTATAATAAGCCATTGGATGGCGCAGAGCATACGAGGCCGCACGCAAATGTTGAAAGTTTCCCCGCAGAAGCCAGAAGATTTTACGTCCGCTAATGATGTGGAGGAGCGATGGAGCATTGATGAAGCTAAAAAAATCTATAATTTGCCATTCAATGATCTGCTGTTCGAAGCGCAGACGGTGCACAGGCGGTGCTTCGATCCCAATGCCGTCCAGTTGAGCAAGCTGCTGTCGATCAAAACAGGCGGATGCCCTGAAGATTGCGGCTATTGCAGCCAGTCGGCGCATTATCCCACCGGGCTCAAGGCCTCAAAGCTTCTGCAGGTCGAAAAGGTTGTCGCGGAAGCGCGCAAGGCACGTGACAGCGGCGCAACGCGATATTGCATGGGTGCGGCATGGCGAGGTCCCAAGGACCGCGACATCGGCATGATCGTTGCCATGGTCGAAGGTGTCCGTGCGCTTGGCATGGAAACCTGCATGACACTGGGCATGCTCTCGCCGGAACAGGCCGCAAGGCTCGCCGACGCCGGTCTCGACTATTACAATCACAACATCGATACGTCGGAGCGTTTCTACAGCGCGATCATCAGCACCCGCAGCTTCGCCGATCGTCTCGAAACGCTGGCGCATGTGCGCGATGCCGGGATCAAGGTTTGCTCGGGCGGCATCCTTGGCATGGGCGAGACGGTCGACGATCATATCGCCATGCTGGTTACGCTGGCGAACCTGCCCGTGCCGCCCGAGAGCGTGCCGATCAACATGCTGATCCCCATTCCAGGATCGAAGCTGGCCGACGCTGCCCCGGTGGACCCCATCGAATTTGTCCGCGCCATTGCCCTTGCCCGTATCCTGATGCCCGAAACCCATGTTCGTCTCTCCGCCGGCCGCTCGGACATGAGCGACGAGATGCAGGCCTTGTGTTTCCTTGCCGGCGCCAATTCGATCTTTGTCGGCGATACGCTGCTCACCACCGAAAACCCCGGCGAGGACCACGATGCGGCCTTGTTCCGCCGGTTGGGGCTGAAGGCTATGCCGCTGGGTGCGTCGCAGTGATGTCCGGCTTTCTCGCCGGTTACGGCAAAACCCTGGCCGGGCTGGAACGGAGGGGAAGGCGACGTTCCCTCATGCCGCTTGGCGGGATCGATTTTACCTCCAACGACTATCTCGGCTTTGCCCATTCGCAGCGCATCAGAAGCGCCATCACCGCCGCGATGGAGCGCGGCGTCCCGGCCGGATCGGGCGGCTCGCGTCTCCTGCGCGGAAATCATGCGGAACATGCATTGCTGGAAGAAGAGGCGGCGGCCTTTTTCGGCTCACAGCGGATGCTGTACTTCTCGACCGGTTACGCGGCCAACGCTGCGCTGTTTTCAACTTTGCCGCAGCGCGGCGATCTCATCGTCCACGATGCGCTGATCCATGCAAGCGCGCATGAAGGCATTGCCGCGAGCCGCGCGCAGGCGGTGGCGGCGCGGCACAATGATGTCGGGAGCTTCGAAAATGAATTGGCCAAGTGGCGCAAGGCGGGCGGAAGCGGCCATGCCTGGATCGCAGTGGAAAGCCTCTACTCCATGGATGGGGACCGCGCGCCGCTTGCTGAACTTGCAGCGCTTGCGGACCGCTATGACAGCTTTCTTGTCATCGACGAAGCGCACGCCACCGGCGTGTTCGGCGACAACGGCCGTGGTCTCGCCACCGGGCTGGAGCGGCGCGACAATGTTGTCCTCCTGCATACATGCGGCAAGGCGCTGGGGGTATCCGGTGCGCTCCTGGGGGCAAATGCGGTCGTCTGCGATTACCTCGTGAACCGCGCCCGGTCCTTCATCTATTCCACCGCCCCGTCCCCGCTCATGGCCGCAGGGGTGCGCGAGGCGCTGAAAATGCTTGCCGAGGAACCGCGGCGCCGGCTGGACCTGCGCCGCCTTTCGACATTTGCCCGGTCATATCTGGCAGAAACAATCGGCATGGGCGGCAGCGGCTCGCACATACTGCCCATCATGATCGGCGGTACGATCCGTGCATTGCGTATCGCCGAACGCATGCGCGCGGAAGGGTTCGACATCCGCGCGATCCGCCCGCCGACCGTACCCGAAGGCACCGCGCGATTGAGGGTTGCGATCACCTTGAATGTGGACGAGACCGCGATTTCCCGGATGCTGGATTGTCTGAAAATAACCCTTGCCGAGGAGGCCGCATGACGCAGCGTTTTGTCGTGACAGGAACAGATACCAATATCGGCAAGACAGTCTTTTCCGCCGCATTGGCCGATGCGCTCGGCGCTTGTTACTGGAAACCGGTCCAGGCCGGTCTTGAGGGGGAAACGGACAGCGAGGCTGTCATGCGTCTCGGCGGGATACCGGCCGGAAGGATCATTCCCGAGGCATGGCGCCTGCGCACGCCTGCCTCTCCGCATCGCGCGGCCCGGCTGGACAATGTCGAGATACAACCGGAATTGCTGACCCCGCCCTCGATCGCGTCGCCGCTGATTGTCGAGGGTGCCGGCGGTGTCATGGTTCCGCTGACGGAAACCGTGGTGTTTGCCGATGTCTTCTCCCGCTGGCGGATGCCGGTCATTCTGTGCGCCCGCACGGGATTGGGGACGATCAACCATACCTTGCTGTCGCTGGAAGCCTTGCGGCAGCGCTCGGTGCCGGTTTTCGGTGTCGTCTTCATTGGCGATGAAGTTGCGGATACCCAGCATATCATCGGCGAACTGGGACGGGTCCGTTGCCTCGGGCGACTGCCACTGCTTGAAGCCGTGACACCCGAAGCGCTGCGTCAAGCCTTTCGCGATCATTTCGACATGGCGCATTTCCGGACGGTAACCGCATGACCGGCTCCCTCGTATCCTCGCCGGTCTGGCATCCTTTCACGCAGCACGCGCTTGAACCCGCGATGAAACGCATTGTCAGAACGGAGGGAGCCTGGCTGTTCGATGCGGAAGGCAATGCCATCCTTGATGCGATTTCCTCCTGGTGGGTCATCACGCACGGGCACCGGCACCCACTGATCATGGAGGCGATCCGCACCGCCTGCGACAGCTACGACCAGATCATCTTCGCCGAATTCACCCATGAACCGGCGGAAAAGCTGGCGCGCGGCCTGCTGGCCGTGGCACCTGCGGGCCTCACCCATGTGTTCTATTCGGACAGCGGGTCGACCTGCGTGGAAGTGGCGCTGAAGATGGCGCTCGGCTTCTTCCATAATACCGGTGCGCCGCGCTCGCGCATTGTCGTCATGGAGGACGGCTATCACGGCGACACGATTGGAACCATGTCGGCGGGGGAGCGCGGTGTCTTCAACGCGGCCTACCAGTCGCTGTTGTTCAGCGTCGACCGTTTGCCGTTTCCCTCGCCCGGCCACGAACAGGCCACGCTCGATGAATTTGAAAGGCTGTGCCGGAGCGGTCAGGTCGCGGCATTGCTGGTCGAGCCTTTGGTGCTCGGGGCAGGGGGCATGCGGATGTACCCGGCCTTTTTGCTGGCCGAACTGAAGCGGATTGCCGAGCGGCATGGCACGTTGCTCATCGCCGACGAGGTGATGACGGGCTGGGGGCGTACGGGAACGCTCTTTGCCTGCAATCAGGCTGGCATCGCGCCGGACATATTGTGCACGTCAAAGGGCTTGACGGGCGGTGCCTTGCCGCTAGCCGCCACGCTGTGCACGGCGCCGGTTTTTGATGCGCATCTGTCGACAGACCGCAGCCGGATGTTTTTTCATTCGAGTTCCTACACCGCGAACCCGATTGCCTGCGCAGCGGCCCTCGCAAACCTTGCCGTGTGGGAAAACGAGCCTGTCGAGGCGCGTATTCAAGCGCTGGAAGCCATGCATCGCGGGAAACTCAAACGGTTCGCCGCAGATAACCGATTCAGCAATGTGCGGCAGACGGGTACGATCGCGGCGCTTGATCTGGACGTTCCTGCGTCGGGTTATCTGTCGGATGCCGGACCAAGACTGCGGGCGTTCTTCCGCTCCCGGAACCTGCTGATCCGCCCGCTTGGCAACATCATCTATCTGATGCCGCCCTATGGCGTGGAGGAGCGCGATCTTGATCGTGCCTATGACGCGATTGACGAGGCAGCGGACCTGTTTGCGGCAGGCAGGCGATGAGCCGTGTCATCGGTTTGGGTCACTACGTTCCGGAGTGCCGCGTGGAAAACGCGGAGATAGAGGTCAACCTTGGGCTCGAGCCCGGCTGGATCGAGCGAAGAACGGGTATCCGCACCCGGTACTGGGCAAGGGATGGCGAACTGCTCACCGATCTCGCCACAAAGGCCGGACAGTCGGCACTTGATGACGCCGGGCTGCAACCGGCCGATATCGCCTTGACGCTGCTTGCCACGTCAACGCCCGACCATCTGCTGCCACCGTCGGCGCCGCTGCTTGCGCATCGGCTCAAGCTCGTCAATTCGGGTGCCGTGGATCTTGCCGGCGCCTGCTCGGGTTTCCTCTATGCGCTGACGCTGGCAGACGGCTTCGTGCGCACGCAGAAGCGGCCGGTTCTCGTGGTTGCCGCCAACATCTTAAGCCGCCGCATCAACCCGGCGGAACGGGCCAGTGCCGTCCTCTTTGCCGATGCGGCAGGTGCTGTCGTTCTGGCGCCATCGGCAGAGCCGGGTACGGGCCTGCTCGGTGTGGATTTGGCCGCCGATGGCAGCCACTATGATTTGATCTCCATTCCCGCCGGCGGTTCGAAGACGCCTTTTTCGCCAGACATGGCGGTGGCGGACTGCCTGATGACCATGCGTGACGGCAAGGAAATGTTTGCGCAGGCCGTGCACATGATGACGCGCTGCGCCGAACGGGCAATGGCGGATGCGCGTATTGGCCCGCAGGACGTCAGCCGGTTCGTGCCGCATCAGGCCAATGCGCGTATTTTTGATCTTGTCAGCGGCAATCTTGGCATTGATGCCGCGCGGACGGTCCGCACCATAGCGGCTTATGGCAATTCCTCGGCAGCCACCATTCCGCTGTCCCTATCGCTGGCGCAGCGTGACCGGCGATTCATGCGGGGTGAACGGCTGTTGCTGACGGCTGCCGGTGCGGGCCTGACCGGCGGCGCCGTTGTCTGGGGCACTTAGACAGGTGTCCGAATGAGCCGCCTTGAGCGGTGCTATTTCTGAATGTTGCGCATGATCATGTCGTAATGCGCGTTCACATAGTCGTCGAGTTGCGGCAGGTTGGTCTGGCAGTCCAGCAGTTTGTCGATCGTCAATGTCAGTGCCGGGCTGAGCAGGATATGGCTGCTCTCGCTGGTCGCGGCTCCCGGCCGGAAAACACCTTCCCGGACGCCCTTTTCAATGAGGTTCTGAAACATGGTCAGCATGGGAAGGACAAACTCATTGTAGTGAGCCATTGTCAGTTCGGGAAAACTCCGGCCGTCGGAAATCAGAAAGCGCAGGATTTCCCGCGAGTAGGGATTGACGGTCATGTGCTCGTAAACCGTATCGAGGAAAAGCCGGATGAGCTCATGCGGCGGGCGGTTCTGATGCTCGCTCAGGAACTGCTCTTCGTTGAAAATCGGCTGCGAGAGCTTGCGCACGACATCGTGAAACAACTCTTCCTTGTTCTGGAAATACAGATAGATCGTGCCTTTGGTAACGCCTGCCCGCCGCGCCACATCTTCGATGCGCGTGGCGGTATAGCCGCGCTCGACGAACTCGTCGAAAGCCGCATGCAGGATCTCCTGCGGGCGCTGTGCCTTGCGGCGCGCCCGCACGCCGGGGGCGGTGTCCGGCCCGGTTGTGCTTGACGCATTTTTTATTTCGGCCATGATTTCATCCAATGGAGCCTTGAAGTCGACTTGGACAACATTATACATTGACTGAACGATCAGTCAATAATATACCCGTCACACCTTTTCATGGATTGGTTGAATGATGCGGCCTGACTTTTTCTCCTCCGGATTTGTGGTTGAGCGCCAGCGGCAACGGTATGATGTGTCTGCCGTGCCCAGGCTGCTGGTGATGATTTTAGGGCTTGCCCTGCTGGCCGGTTGCCAGCCGAAAAAAGCGGCCGAACAGAAGCCGCCGGCCCAGGTGAATGTCGCCAAGATCGTGTTCACGGATTATGCGCAGAGTGTTTCGGTAACCGGTGAAATACGGGCAAAGATCGACAGCAATCTTTCGTTCCGGGTGAGCGGGAAGGTGACCGAACGGCTTGTGGACGTGGGTGACCATGTCGCTGCCGGCGACGTCCTGGCGCGCATCGACCCGACCCAGCAGCAGGCCGACGTTGCCGCGTCCGACGCGGCGGTCCGTTCCGCCGAGGCGCAGTTACGTCAGACCACCTCCGCCTTCGACCGGCAAAAAGCGCTGCTCGCACAGGGTTTCACCACGAGGAGCGCCTATGACAGCGCCGAAGAAGCCCAGCGCACGGCACAGGGTTCGCTCGATGCAGCCAGGGCGCAATTGCAGACATCGCGCGAAACTCTGTCCTATACCGAGTTGAAAGCCGACGCTTCCGGCGTGGTTACCGCGCGCAATATCGAGGTGGGGCAGGTGACGCAGATCGCATCGACTGCGTTCACGGTGGCGGTGGATGGTCCGCGCGACGCGATTTTCAATGTCTATGAGGGACTGGTCACGCGCAGTATCGGCGATCAGCAGATCCAGATTGTTCTGTTCGACAACCCCGCCATAACGGCCACAGGCATTATCCGCGAAGTCTCTCCGACGGTGGACGATGCCTCCGGCACCGTGCGGGTCAAGGTCGCGGTGCAAAACCCGACGCCTCAGATGGCCCTTGGTTCCGTGGTGATCGGAACGGTCAAATTGCCGGCCGTCAAGGCGGCTGTCTTGCCATCGTCGGTCTTGACCTCGGACAATGGCAAGCCGGCCGTTTGGGTCGTCGATCCGCAAACAAACGCCGTCGGCCTGCGCGACGTGACCGTGACGGCGTACGAGTCGCTGTCTGTCGCGATCGGCGGCGGATTGCAGGCCGGCGAACAGGTGGTGACGACAGGCGGAACGCGGTTGCGGCCAACCGAGATTGTAGCAATCAAGAGTGGTGATCCGTCATGAGGCGTGTTCTCGTTTATGGCGCAAGCCTTGTCAGTCTGGGTATCGCTCTCAGTGCCTGCCAGAAGGAAGGCGACGCCAAGCAGCCGGATGTCGTGCGTCCGGTTCTGTCGACCGTCGTCAAATCGCAAACCCTGCAGGTCCGGGGATTTGCCGGCAAGATAGAACCGCGTTTTGAAACCCAGCTCGGCTTCCGCACCCTCGGGCGCATCGTGCGCCGTGACGTGTCCGTCGGAGACCAGGTTTCGAACGGGCAGGAGATCGCGGCAATCGATCCGCTCGCGCTGGAACTGGCGGTGCAGGCGGCGCAGGCGAACCTGTCGTCCACCAAGGCCCAGCTTGCCAACGCCGCGTCGACGGCCGACCGGCAGAAGGCGCTCCTCAGCCAGAATTCGGCGACGGAGGCTGTCGTCGATCAGGCGCAGCAGGCCTATGAAGCCGCCGTCGCCTCGGTTGTGCGCTCGGAAGCTGACCTGACGAAGGCGCGCGAAGAACTCGGCTATGCGGTGCTGCGGTCCGATTTCGACGGCGTGGTGACGTCCCTGCAGGCCGATGTCGGACAGACCGTGACGGCCGGCCAGCTGGTGGCCGTCGTTGCACGCCCTGATGTCCGTGAGGCGGTGGTCGATATTCCCGAAACGGTGGCTGGCGCGATCGAGGCGGGAAGCAGGTTCGGTGTCTCCCTGCAGACCGATCCGACAATACAGACGGCAGGTGTTGTCAGGGAAATCGCACCGCAGGCGGATGAAGCCACGCGCACGCGCCGAACCCGCATCACGCTGCAGCAGCCGCCGGAAGGGTTCCGCTTGGGGACCACGGTGACAGCTTATCTCACCACCGCAGCGGATCCGCGCATCCGCATTCCGGCAACGGCAATCCTCGACAAGGATGGCAAGGCGTTCGTGTGGCTGATCGATGAAAAGCAGGCGGCGGTTTCGGCCAGGGAAGTCAAGCTGGAAGACCGCACCAATGCGGACGCCATTGTCGTGTCCGGACTGACCGACGGTGACCGGATCGCCACGGCCGGGGCGCATAGCCTGATCGAAGGCCAGAAAATCAAGATGACTGACGGGAATCCGCTATGAAGAAGTTCAACCTCTCGGAATGGGCGCTCGATCACCGGTCTCTCGTCTGGTATTTCATGATCGTTTTCACGATTGCCGGGATTTTCTCCTATCTCAATCTCGGCCGCGAGGAAGACCCGAACTTCACCATCAAGACCATGGTGATCTCGGCCCAATGGCCGGGAGCCTCGGTCGAGGACACGACGACACAGGTCACCGAGCGGATTGAAAAGAAGCTCGAGGAACTCGATACGCTGGACTATACCCGCAGCGTCAGTTCGCCGGGATCGACGACGATTTTCCTCAACCTCAAGGATACGGTGCGCGGCGATGCCGTCACGCAGACCTGGATTCGCGTCCGCAACATGATCCGCGATCTTTCCCCGCAGTTTCCGCAAGGGGTCGTCGGGCCGTTCTTCAATGACCAGTTCGGCGATGTCTATGGCAATGTCTACGGCTTTACCTCCGACGGGCTGAGCCGGCGGCAACTGCGGGATTACGTGGAGGATGTCCGGCGGAAAATCCTGACGGTTCCCGACGTCGGCAAGGTCGAGCTCGTGGGTGCGCAGGACGAGGCGATCTATCTGGAGTTCTCGCCCAAGCAGGTCGCGGCCCTCGGGCTGGACCAGCAGGCCATCATCAGCACCTTGCAGGCGCAGAATGCAATCACCCCGTCGGGCGTCATCGAAACCGGCCCTGAACGGGTGATGATCCGGGTGAACGGCCAGTTCGTGTCGGAGAAGAGCCTGCAGGCCATCAATCTTCGCGTCAATGACCGCTTCTTCCGGTTGAGCGATGTCGCGCGGGTTACCCGCGGTTATATCGATCCGCCGACCAGCCTGTTCCGCGTGAACGGCAAGGAAGCCATCGGTCTTGCCATCGGCATGAAGCCGAACGGCAACCTCCTGAAGTTTGGCGAACACCTCAAGGCGCAGATGCAGCAGATTACGGCGGATCTGCCTGTGGGCGTTGGCGTCAATCTGGTTTCGGACCAGCCGCAAATCGTCGAGGAGGCGGTATCCGGCTTCACGCGCGCCCTGTTTGAGGCCGTCGCCATCGTGCTGGCGGTCAGCTTTGTCAGCCTGGGCATGCGTGCCGGTTTCGTGGTTGCGCTGGCCATACCGCTTGTCCTGGCGATCACCTTCATGGTGATGGAATATATGGGCATCTCGCTCCAGCGTATTTCACTGGGCGCGCTGATCATCGCGCTGGGCTTGCTCGTCGATGATGCGATGATCGCCGTCGAGATGATGGTGGCGCGGCTTGAGGCAGGGGACAATCTGCGCAAGGCCGCCACCTATGTATACACGCACACTGCCTTTCCGATGCTGACCGGTACGCTGGTGACGGTGTCCGGCTTCATTCCCGTTGGCCTCAACAGCAGTGCGGCGGGTGAATTCACTTATACGCTGTTCGTCGTGATCGCTGTATCGCTGGTTGTTTCGTGGATCGTGGCAGTCATCTTCACGCCGCTGCTCGGCGTGACGCTGCTGCCGAAGACCATGAAGAACAAGCACGAGAACCCCGGCCGGTTTACCCTGTGGTTCCAGCGTATTCTCCTGCTCTGCATGCGGTTCCGCTGGGTGACCATTGCCGCGACCGTCGTGATTTTCGCGGTTTCCCTGTACGGAATGGGTCATGTCCAGCAGCAGTTCTTTCCCAACTCCGACCGTCATGAGCTGATTGTCGACTGGAACCTGCCGCAGAATGCCTCGATCCTTGAAACCAAGGCGCAGATGGACAAGTTCGAGGCGCAGCAACTGGCCGGCAACGCCGATATCGATCACTGGAGTTCCTATGTCGGGCAGGGTGCCATCCGCTTCCTCCTGTCATTCGACGTGCAGCCGTCAAATCCGTTCTTCGGGCAGACGGTGATCGTGACGAAGAGCCTGGAGGCACGCGACCGGCTGCGGACGACGTTGCAGGCATGGCTGAAGAACGAGTTCCCAAGCACCGACGCCTTTGTCCATCTGCTGGATATCGGACCGCCGGTCGGCCGTCCGGTCCAGTACCGTGTCAGCGGGCCGGATGTGCAGAAGGTGCGCGACTACGCCCATGATATGGCCAATCTGGTTGCCGGCAATCCATCCATCGGCGACATTACCTTCGATTGGAACGAACCTTCCCGCGTCATCAAGGTCGACGTGCTGCAGGACAAGGCGCGTCAGCTCGGGATCACCTCGGAATCGATTGCCTCGTCGCTCAATGCCGTTGTCGGCGGTTCGACGATCACGCAGGTCAGGGATTCGATCTATCTGATCAACGTGGTCGTGCGCGCCCGCGCCGATGAACGCGGCTCGATCGACCAGCTTCGCAACATCCAGCTGACGACCAGCAACGGCCAGTCCGTGCCGGCTGCGGCCGTTGCAAACTTCCGCTACGAGTTGGAGCAGTCGGTGGTATGGCGCCGCGCGCGCCAGCCCACCATAACGCTCAAGGCCGGTATCGTCGGCGACCTTCAGCCGGCAACAGTGGTGACGCAGTTGGCGCCCAAGGTCGCCGAGTTCGCAGGCAAGCTGCCGCCGGGTTACGGTGTTGTCGTGGGCGGTGCGGTGGAAGAAAGCGGCAAGGCCCAGGCGCCCATCGCAGCCGTTGCTCCGCTCATGCTGTTTGCCATGGTGACCCTTTTGATGATCCAGTTGCAAAGCTTCCAGCGGCTGTTCCTGGTCTTTGCGGTTGCGCCTCTGGCCATCATCGGCGTCGTTGCCGCGTTGCTCTCCAGCAATTCTCCGCTTGGCTTCGTGGCTTTGCTGGGCGTCCTGGCGTTGATCGGCATTCTGATCCGCAATTCCGTGATCCTTGTCGTGCAGATCGAGGATCTCCGGCGGGAAGGCAAGGATCCGTGGAGTGCCGTGGTCGAAGCGACGGAGCATCGCATGCGGCCGATCATGCTGACGGCAGCCGCGGCCAGCCTTGCGCTGATCCCGATTGCCCGGGAAATATTCTGGGGGCCGATGGCCTATGCCATGATGGGCGGCATTATCGTGGGTACGGTGCTGACGCTTCTGTTCCTGCCTGCACTCTACATCGCGTGGTTCCGCATCAAGGCGCCCGATAATACTGTTCCGCCCGCGGGGCATCAGGAACCGGCAAGCGTGAATGCATGATTGGTTGAAGCGGGCGGAGCCAGCTTTCCGCCCATAAAAAAACCGGGGCCTTGCGGCCCCGGACAATCAGCTTCTGCGATGACTAGAAATTGCGCTGGAAGCGGATGATACCACCGAAGGCATCGTCGTTGCCGCCATGGGCAAGGGAGTAGTCCTTACGTGCGCCGTCAAACTTGGTATAGTTGAGTTCCGGTGTGATCGTGAAGCCGGGAACAAGCTCGTAAGCCACGTTCAAAGCAGCGGCAATCGTGCCCTGTTCTTCGTAAGCAACCTGCGCATTGACGGTTGCCTTGTCGGTAACCTTGGCAGCCAGGCCGCCCCAGATGGCGTAGTCGCCTTCCCATGTGCCGAACCAGTTGCGGTTGACATTGGTGTTGAAGGACTGGTCGTCATAGTTGGTCTGGTAGGCGCCCATCACCCAGGCGGAAACCGTATCGGTGAACTTGACATCCAGACGAGCCTTGAAGCCCCATTCTTCCACGGCGGAGTCATAACCGGCGATACCGGAGATCGTTCCCCAGCCCTGTTCGTACTTGGCGCCCACGAGCACGTGGGGCATGTAGTCATCGATGCGGTAATCGTAACCCTGATCCACTTCGCCCTGCTCGGCGGCGATGATCGCCGAGAAGCCATTCCCGGCGTTATATGTGTAGCTTATCTGGTTGCTGGCAAAGCTGTTGTACTGGATCACGTCGTCATTGATGATGTTACCGGCATATCCGACCCACGAGCCGAAGATTTCGTCGGCCACGCCGACGCGGAAGCCGCCCAGTTCGATAAAGGCCTGCGGAATGGACGCGCCATCCTGATTGCCATCGGTATACTGGAAACGCGTCTGGATGTAGGAGCGCAATGTGCCAAGTTCGGTTTCCGTCCGGGCATCAAAACGCACCTCGGCACGGGCACGCTTGTAATAGGTGTCGTTCTGGCCGCCCATGTGTCCGCCCTTGTAGGGGTCATCACCGCCGCCGGCATCGTAGCGCATGTAACCGCCGATCTTCAGGCATGTCTCGGTGCCCGGGATATAGAAGAAGCCGGCACCATATGCGTCACACACTTTGACGTACTCGACGGCTTCTGGTTCAGCGACAACAACTGCATCTGCAGCGCGAGCTCCCGATACTGCAACAAGTGCAGCGGCAGAGCCGAGAAGAAGAGTTTTGATATTCATGTCGATCTCCAGTGAAGGATCATTGTTCTAGGGCAAGCCAAATTCGCAGTGCCTCACTTATGTCTTACTTTGGTACCCTTTTGGTCAAAGGACATAACTGGTGGTATATTGCTACCAGACGTAATGTTGCCAATTTGCACCAGTCGCCCGGACGCAAAATGCCGTCATGGCGTGTCGGCCTTGTCTTTCCGGCTGCGCGAAACGCCCAGCCGGCTTACTGTTTTTCGATGCAAATCAAATCTTTGTAAGGTCCGCGTCTCGCCAAAGGACACCGACGAATCCCGTTCAGGAAAGCCGCAATTTTCCGCAAATGTCGCGGGAAAGCCGCATCCGGCGCAATGTGGCGGCGCAAAGTTGGTAGCAAAAAGCCACCAGTTTTATCCTTTGACTGCCTGGAAAATCAGATGCAACGTGAACCGGCAAATTCTCGTTCACGCGGCAAGACTGCGTTGAACAGGAAGGCAAATGAGTTCAATTGATCTCCAGTCAATGCTCAACGACCCTGCCTTTCCAAGGGGCAGGGTCATTTCTTTTGAGCATGATGGTCGAGATCGGGTGGCGCGGCGCGTGCGCTTTCCGCAAGCGAAGGTCTTCAGGCGTTGCGATCTATGGGCAACAGATCGTAATCCCCGTTGGCAAGATGAATGTCGAATTGGGCGCGCGCTATATGGGCGGCGACCATGTTTTCGAAGACATCATTGAGGGTCGGCAATATCTCGATCTGCCGGCCGCCGTCTTCCAGCAAGCGCACCAGCCCTTCCGCTTCGGCCCGTTTCATAAGCCGGCGAATATGGGTGCGTGACACGCCGAAAAGATTGCCGATTTCATCATAGGGAAAGCTGACGATATTCTCCCTGTCTGCCGGTTGCTGCTCCTTCATTGTCATCAGCTTGCAGAGCAGGACTCCGCCGCCATCGCTGATGGCGAAGAGTTGGGAACTGTGCAGGTTGGAAATCATGGTGCTGACATTGAGCAGCGAATGCAAGCTGGAGGCGAAATAGCGTTCGAGGAAGCCGTCCGTGCCGTCGATCAATTGCTTGTAATGTCTCGAAGGAAACAATTTGTCGGCCGCAGCAATGGCAACGCCGACAATCCTACGCATGCCGGATATCAGCTTGTCCGTCGGCTGGATCAGATGGTTCCGGTGGTCGGTTTCGTCGAGCACGCGGCTGACGAGCCCGATATTCTCCAGAAGATCGATTGTCGCCGAGGTGGTGTTCTTGCTGCAGAGCTTCAGGCTCGACGTTATGTTCTGGATGCTGGAAATGGTTGCGCCGTGATGTCCATTGTCGCGCGTGAAATGCAGTGCGAGAATCGACATGCAGATGACTTGCCGGGCGACATTCGCCATGACCTTGTTGGCCATGTAGCGGCCTTCAAAAATTCCGACGGCGTCGTCCGCATAGTCCGCCGCTGCTTCGCTGAAATTGGGATGCTGGCGCAGGATCGCGACGCGCTGCAGCAGCCACTCGGAACGTGTTTCATGACTTATGAAGGGAAGGGTTTCGGGCATCCGGTCGTTCATGAAGGCTATTCCCATTCGATTGCCACTCCGTCTGGATTTGCACCAGTGTCGTTTTGCCCTTTGCGGGCAGTTGGTTCGGCGGGTGTCGGGGAGCCCTGTCCTGATCACGCAATGTACATGCTCCTGCGATGAACGCTGATAACAAGTGCGTGAATCAAACGGCATGCCTTGCGTGTGGTCTGGCTTCCCCGGGTGCAGACATTGCCTTCACCCCGCGCAAGCGGTCTTGCCTGTTGCGCGACTGGTCTCGGCGGGATGGTCAGGTTTGGGACGGTAAAGACAGGGCGTCCATAGCCGTTACTTGGCGGAATAGGCGGCAATCATGGCGTCGCACGCCCGCTTCAACTGTTGCTGAGGGCCTTCCACGCCAGCACTTTGGCCGCACACGCGGGCCCCCTCGACAAGCAGCACAAGCGCATCCGCCAATTGTTCGGCCTGTGTGACCCCTGCCATGCGGCAAAGATCGATCAGGCGCTGCTTGTGCACTTTCTTGGCATCGACGATCACTTTGAAAGCGGGGTGATTCGCTTCCTTGAGTTCAATGGCGGCATTGGCCAGGTCGCAGCCGCGCGGGTCACTGAACACGCATTCGGCGGCTTCATGAATCCAGCCGCGTATCTGCGCCAGCGGATCATCCGGAAAGGCCGTTTCCAGATCGCGCCAGATCTGTTCGCGCCGGGCGGAAACCTGTTTGAGGCACTCGCAGATCAGGTCGTCCTTCGATCCGAAGTGGCGATACAGCGTCATCTTATTGGAATCGGCGGCCTCGGCAATTGCGTCGACACCAACGCCCTTGATGCCCTGCTGGCGAAACAGCTCGATGGCACTGGCCACGATGCGGGCGCGCGGCGGCATTCGGCTGCCGTCGGATTCCCCTGATATAACAGTATCGTGAGGTTTCGAAATTTCCTGCGTAGGCGCGCTTGACATAGATGTTACCGTCCAGTAACTATGGGTTGTTACTTACCGGTAACACGCATTTGGTTCTCATGTCAATTTTTCAAATTGGTGTTCGGGCCGACGCCTTACAAAAGTACTGATTTACCATTCTATTCGTTATTGCGGCGCCGTTGCCGCGCAGAAGGAGAGCATCATGCCACAGACATATGCCGATCTTACCCTTGCTGAAGCTTTATCAGATCCCATGATCAACGCCGTCATGCGCGCTGACCATGTGACCCGCAGCGAGCTTGAACTCCTTATGAAATCTGTGGCGCGAAAAAATATCGAGGCTGTCGCATCCAACAATTGGCAGCGCCCGTTTACGGTGGATCAACCCGCAGTATCCAAGAGCCTGCTTGCCATGGGCGCGCGCGTTCGCTCGGCCTGCTGCGAAGGGTCCGTTTAGCGTTCGGGTTGGAGTTCGGGCAGTCCACGGATTGCCAATGCAAATGATCGCCGGCAGTTCCCATGGGAGCTGCCGGTTTTGTTTTGCAGCAAGCGATGCTGCACAGGATTTTCGCAGTTGCACAAAATATCGGCAGACAATGTGCAATTGTTGAGCGCGGCTGTCTGCCTTGGTGGCCCGGTTTTGTTTGCTGGCAAGCTATCATTTGCTGTTTTTACGCCTCCGGGCGGGGCCGCAATTAAGCCTCCGTCGAAAGTGGCACGCAAATTGCTTTGGCTAGTGTATCCGCAGGTGATGGCGCACGATTGGGCGCAGCACCCGCAAAAAGGATCAGCACGCACAACTACCTATGAGAGAAGCCATAATGACAAAATACAAACTCGAATACATCTGGCTCGACGGTTACACGCCGGTCCCCAACCTTCGCGGCAAGACGCAGGTCAAGGAATTCGATGCTTTCCCCAAACTGGAACAGCTGCCTCTCTGGAACTTTGACGGAAGTTCGACGATGCAGGCCGAAGGCAGAAGTTCGGACTGTGTTTTGAAGCCGGTTGCCGTCTATCCGGACAGCGAGCGCAAGAATGGCGTTCTCGTGATGTGCGAAGTGATGATGCCCGATGGCAAGACACCGCATCCTTCCAATACGCGTGCAAGCATCAATGACGATGAAGGCGCATGGTTCGGGTTCGAACAGGAATATTTCCTCTACAAGAACGGCCGCCCGCTCGGTTTCCCCGAGGCCGGCTTTCCTGCACCCCAGGGCCCCTATTATACGGGCGTCGGCTACAGCAATGTCGGCGATGTCGCCCGCAAGATCGTCGAAGAACATCTCGATATCTGTCTTGCTGCCGGTCTGAACCACGAAGGCATCAATGCCGAAGTGGCCAAGGGACAGTGGGAATTCCAGATTTTCGGCAAGGGCTCCAAGAAGGCCGCGGACGAAATCTGGATGGCGCGCTATCTCCTGCAGCGTCTGTGCGAAAAGTACGGTATCGACGTCGAATACCATTGCAAGCCGCTCGGTGATACCGATTGGAATGGTTCCGGCATGCATGCCAACTTCTCGACGGACTATATGCGCGAAGTCGGCGGCAAGGATTATTTCGAACAGGTCATGGCTGCGTTCGAAACCGCCTGCGACGAGCATATTGCCGTCTACGGACCGGACAACCATCTGCGTCTGACCGGCAAGCACGAGACCCAGTCCATCCATCAGTTCAGCTATGGCGTTGCCGATCGCGGTGCGTCGATCCGCGTGCCGCACAGCTTTGTCGCCAATGGCTATCGGGGCTACCTCGAAGATCGCCGTCCGAATTCCCAGGGCGATCCCTACCAGATCGCGTCGCAGATTCTGCGCACGATCGCATCGGTTCCGGAGCCGGTCGAAGACAGGCTCGCTGCCGTCGCTTAAGTTGTTCGGGCATGGCGCGGGTTTTCTCGCGCCATGCCGCTTCCCTCGGATGAGCGATGCCAATCGATCGAGATCCGAAGTCGGCTGCAGGCCTGTTCGCAGCCAACCCTTTGCCATACCTCCGGTAGAATATGAACTCACTTGCAATCAGTAAGTGAGAAGATCATGCTGTGTTTGCAATGCCATGGATCAATCATGCCGGGTCACGCTGATGCGCAATTCACCTGCAAATATTCCTGGAAGCGAGACATTTTCAGCCACAATCGACGTGCAGATTCCACTTGATGACTTCGAGTGGTGCGTTGAAAATGCGCTTCACTCCCCAGGGACGGGAGGCATCAAGGCATTGTTAAACCGGAACGCATGGTGCGTGCCCGGGGGAAACGCGAACCAGATCGCAAGGAACATGTGAAGATGAACCAGTTTCTGACACATACGCTCGCCGCATCGGTGATTGTCGGCGCCGGATTGACACTATTTGCCCTCCCTGCATCCGCAGCGAGCACCGCTGCCCAGTCTGTCACCAAGGAGTGCAGCACGAAGTACAATGCGGCCAAGCAGGCGGGTACGCTCAATGGCCAGAAATGGCCGCAGTTCCTGTCGACCTGCAGTGCGAGCCTGAAGACCGATGCTGCGGCACCGGCTCCTGCGGCCACGGCACCGGCGGTCAAGCAGGCCCAGGATGCCACCAAGCCGGCCAAGACCCCGGCAATGGCAGCAGCGCCGGCAGCAGCCGGAACCATGTCGGCCAAAGCCGTGACCAAGGAATGCAGCACCCAGTATCAGGCAGCCAAAACCGCCGGTACATTGAAGGACCAGAAGTGGCCGCAATTCCTGTCGGCGTGCAGCGACAGCCTCAAGGCAGACAAATCCGATGCGGCAACGCCGCCGGAACCGGCCGCCGCGCCAGCCAAGGCGACCGCCGGCAAAGCGGGCGCAGCCACCGAAACCGCCGCCAACGGCAAACCTTTGTCTGCCGGTGAAATTGCATTCCGTTCCCGCATTCGCGAATGCGGCGATGAGTGGCAGAAGGCAAAGGCTGCCAACAAGGTCGCCGGCCAGACATGGCCGCAATACTGGAGTGCTTGCAACACCCGCCTGAAGTCTGAATAGGAACAACCTGCCATTCGGCAGGCCGCGATTGAATTCCAAGCACGCCCGGACGGCCAATTGCCTGTCCGGGCGTTTCTGCTTGCAACGTCGTGGCATTTCTGGCGTCATCCAACGCTCACAGAGGCGGTATAATATCCGGCTCTGCGCTCGCAAACAGGAGAATGCCATGCCGATCCAGGATCTGGTGAACACCATAGCCACCCAAGCCAATCTCGATCCGCAGGCAGCGGAAAAGGCGGCAGGAACCGTGCTGTCCGTGCTCCAGCATGAAGCTCCGGAACAGGCAGCCAGCCTCTTTGCCAAGATGCCGGGCGCGGCCCAGTTGGCGCAGAGTTTCGACGTCATGGCTGCTGGCAATCAGTCGGGCGGGCTCATCTCCAGCATAACCGGGTTTCTCAGCGGCGCTGCGGGTGAAAAAGTCGGCGCGCTGGTCAATGGCATGGCGGCGCTCAAGGCCAGCGGCTTGACGGTGGAGCAGATTCAGCAGGCGGGTACCGCTGTGATCGCCCATGCCAAGCAATCCGCCGATCCGCAGCTGGTCGACAAGATCGTTGCGTCGGTTCCCGGCCTGAAGGGACATTTTGGTCTCTGAAGCAATGGGGTTGATGCGGTTGCTTGCTGACAACCGCATCGCCACCGGATAAACCGCTTCTCGTATCGCCAGGGGCTAGCGAAGGAGCGGGCAGAATGAACGGAACGCGACGCGCGTTTTACTTCGCGCTTGGCTGGGTGATGGTGGCGCTCGGCTTTATCGGCGCGCTCCTTCCGGTCATGCCCACCACCATTTTCCTGATCATCGCCGCCTGGTGTTTCGGCCGTTCTTCGCCGCGTTTCGAGAAATGGCTGCTGGAACACCCGGTCTTCGGCCCGACTCTGGTGCAGTGGCAGCACCACGGCGCCATTCCGCTCCGGGTGAAATGGATTGCCTCCGGCGGCATGGCGTTCGGTTACGGCTCCTTCTGGTATTTTGCTCGGCCGACGCCGCTTCTCGGCGGTGTCGTCATGTTGTTCTTCATCGCCTGCGCCGTTTATGTCGTTTCCCGCCCGACCGGAAAATGACGGGCGACCTCGTGCGAATCGAAACGCCCATTCAAGGCCATTGACGTCCCGTCGGCGATGCAGGGAGGTTCCGTCCTGCGGATAAGCGGGATCGCGCAAACCCGGAAGTTGCAGGAATCGGGTGGACAGCGGGCGCGCGGGAGAGATGCCGCCCCGAAAAACAGTTGACAAGCGTGCGCAAAAATCCAACTCTATTACATTAAAAGGGGATATATTCCATTACAATGGAATTATTTGGATGAGGAGCAGCGGTGTCTGATTTACTTGTAAGCTTGTACACCGACAAGCTGGCCGAACTGAAGACCAAGGCTGACGGCGTTGCTGTGACCATCCGTCCGGTGCTTGCGCCCGAGGCGCAACTGGTCACGGACTGGGTCCGCGAACATTTCAGCGCCAATTGGGCCAGCGAAGTCACGGTTGCCATCACCCGCCAGCCCTCGGCCTGTCTCATCGCCATCGAGGATGGCGCGCTTGCAGGATTTGCCTGCTACGACGCGATAGCGCGCGGCTTTTTCGGCCCGACGGGCGTCCATCCCGACAAGCAGGGAAAGGGTTTCGGCCTTGCCCTCTTTTCAGCCTCCTTGCAAACCATGAAAACGCTCGGCCATGCCTATGCGTTCATCGGTGATGCCGGTCCGGTGGACTTCTACGTGAAGGCCGCCGGCGCCATCGAAATCCCATCCGAAAACAAAGGCATCTATCAGGGCATGTTGCGCGCCAAGCGAACCTGAAGCCTATCCCCCATCACAGTTCCCATGGAGTGAATACAGTGTCCAGCCAATTGCCTCTCGCCCTGTTCGTCGGCATTCCCAACCCGGTCCTGTCATCCGATGAGATCGCGCTGTTTCGCGAGACCAACCCGCTCGGCCTCTTTGTCGGCCGCCGCAACCAGCGTGAGCCCGAGCAGGTCAAGGCATTGATCGAAAGTTTCCGCGAGGCTGTCGGGCGTGCCGATGCGCCGGTCTTCACCGACCAGGAGGGCGGCCGCGTTCAGCATCTCGACGCCGGTCCGTGGCCGCTGTTCCGCAGTTTTGGCGAGTTTGCCCGTCTCGCCCGGCATGATCTTGAGCTGGCGCGAAAGGCGCTGCGGCTCTCTTCCCGTGCCATGGGCACCATGATGGCCGAGCTTGGTCTTTCCAGCGGCTGCTCGCCGGTACTCGATCTGGTGTTCGATACCACAAGCGACGTCATCGGCGCCCGGTCGTTCGGGGCTGATCCGGAACGCGTGACGCTGCTCGGCCGCGAGGTCATCGACGGTTTGCTGGAGACGGGCAACATGCCGGTCATGAAGCACATCCCGGGCCACGGCCGCGCCACGCTGGATTCCCACAAGGAGCGGCCGGTCGTCGATGCGAGCAAGGAAACCCTCCTTGCCACGGATTTCAAGCCGTTCATCGATCTCAAGGATACGCCCTGGGCGATGGTGGCCCATGTGGTCTATTCGGCCTATGACAAGGAGCAGCCAGCTTCCGTCTCTCCCGTCATGCTGGATGTCATCCGCAAGGACCTGGGGTATGACGGCGTCCTCATCTCCGACTGCATTTTCATGAATTCTCTGACCGGCACCATGCCGGAGCGCGTCGCGCAGGTTCTCGACGCGGGCTTCGATATCGCGCTGCACAGCCATGGCGATCTTGCGGACAGCGAAGCGGCGGCGAAGGCATCCCGCCCGCTGACCGCAGACGCCGCCCGCCGCATCGCCGCCGCCAATGCCCGGCTTGGATCGCTGAAAGTCGATGTCAAGGCGGTGCATGCGGAAGTGGAAGACATGTTTGCGGGTGCACTGGTCAGCTGATCGTCTTTAATCAATAAAAACAGGGGAATACGCATGTCGAGAAACCGTCTGTTTGCAGCAGCTTCTGCAATGATGCTCCTGTCTGTGCCTGCCATGGCGCAGACAGTGCTGACCGTCAACATCGAGCCGGCCACCACCTGGGTGCGCAATTTCAATCCGTTCAACCAGACGTCGGCCCGTCAGAGCACGCTTGATTTCATTTATGAGCCGCTCGTCGTTTTCAACCGCTTCGACAACAACAAGCCGAACTATCGCCTCGCCGAAAGTTTCAAGCTGGCGGACGATCTGAAGAGCATCGAGTTCAAGCTGCGGCCGGACATGAAATGGTCGGATGGCAAGCCGCTGACCTCGGCCGACGTCAAATTCACCTATGACTATCTGCAGAAGTTCCCGGCGCTGGATTTCGTCAGCATCTGGAAATTCATCAGCGGCGTCGAGGTTGTCGACGCGCAGACCGTTCGGTTCACGCTGGTCAATCCAAGCTCGCTGGCCGCCGACCAGCTGGTGCAGGTTCCGATCATCCCGGAACATGTCTGGAAGGACATTGCCGATCCGGTGACTTTCGCCAACGAGAATCCGGTCGGCAGCGGCCCGATGACCGAGATTGCCCGGTTCACCGGCCAGACCTACGACCAGTGCCGCAATCCGAACTATTGGGATGCCAAGGACCTCAAGATCGACTGCATGCGCTTCCCGCAATTGGCCGATAACAACCAGATCCTGACCGCAACCGCCAATGGCACGCTCGATTGGGGTGTGTCGTTCCTGCCGGATATCGAGAACACCTATGTGGCAAAGGACCCCAAGAACTTCCACTACTGGTACACGCCGGGCAGCATGGTTGCTTTCCTGTTCAATCTGGAAACGGCCAACGCCAACAACCGCAAGGCCTTCAACGACGTGAAATTCCGCCGCGCGGTCAGCATGGCGCTGGACCGCAAGGGCATGATCGACGTGGCCGGTTACGGCTATCCCACGCTGAACGACGATCCCTCGGGCATGGGCGAACTGTACAAGAACTGGTCCGATCCGTCTGTGCTCACCGACTTCGGCAAATACGGCAAATATGACACGGACGCGGCCAAGGCCCTGCTCGACGAGGCGGGCTATGTCGACAAGGACGGCGACGGCTTCCGCGACAACCCCGATGGCACCAAGCTGTCGTTCTCGCTGATCGTGCCCAATGCCTGGACGGACTGGATCGACACGGTGCAGATCGCCATTGAAGGCATGCAGGCGGCCGGGCTCGATGTGAAGATCGCAACGCCGGAAGAAGCCGTCTGGTCGGGTAACCTGATCAACGGCAATTTCGACATGGCCATCAACAGCCTGCCGGCGGCGGCCTCGCCTTACTATCCCTATCAGCGCGCCTATAACGAGCAGGACAAGGGCAAGACCCGCTTTACCGCGCAGCGCTGGTTCAACCCTGATCTTGCCAAGCTGATGGTGGATTTCACGCGGACCGCTGATCCGGCTGAACAGAAGACCGTGATGAACAAGGCCCAGCGCATTGTTGCGGAAAACCTGCCGATGATGCCGGTGTTCAACAATCCGAACTGGTATCAGTACAACACCAAGCGGTTCACCGGCTGGTCGACAAAGGAGCACCCCTTCGTCAATCCGTCGATCACCCGCAACAACCCGGCGCGTCTCATCCACCTCCTGGCGCTCGAGCCGGTCAAATAGGCATCGCACAGGCGGGGACGGGTGAAACCTGTCCCCGCCGCGATGGGAGATGCATATGGCTTTTTTGCTTCGACGCCTCGGATTCTATCTGGCTGCCTTCATTGCGGCTGCCACGATCAATTTCTTCCTGCCGCGCCTGATGCCGGGGGATCCGATCCAGATCATGTTTTCCAGCACCGGCACGGAACTGTCGGCGGAAAATCTCGCGTCGCTGAAACTGACGTTCGGCTTTGTCGACGGGCCGCTCTGGCAGCAGTACCTCACCTATCTCAAGAGCATTTTTACCGGTGACCTCGGCCGGTCGATCAAATATTTCCCGCTGCCGGTGACGGAGGTTCTCGGCCACGCCCTGATCTGGACCGTGGCGCTGATGGGAACCGCCACGCTGATCAGTTTCACGCTTGGGACATTCCTCGGCATTCTCGCCGCCTGGCGGCGCGGCAGTGTCTTCGACGTTGTCGTGTCCGTCGGCGCGATCTTCGCCACCTCCGTTCCGGCGGTGGTCACGTCGCTCATCGTACTCTTCTTCTTCGGCTTCACGCTCAACTGGTTCCCGACCGGCTATTCCGCCGATCCGGCGCTCGATCCCGCGTTCTCCCTGACCTATATCCTCAGCGTGCTCTATCACGGCATCCTGCCGATGCTGACCCTGTGTACGGTGCTGACCGGCGGCTTTGCCGTCACCATGCGCAACAACATGATCAATCTTCTTGGCGAGGATTATATAGTCATGGGGCGGGCCAAGGGGCTTTCCGACAGCCGGGTCATGATCTGGTATGCGGCGCGCAATGCACTGCTGCCAACGGTCAGCAGTCTTGCCATCGCCATCGGCACCGTGCTCGGCGGTTCGCTGGTGACCGAAGTCGTGTTCAACTATCCCGGCCTCGGCAATATCCTCTATCAGGCCATTCTCGCCCGCGACTATCCCGTCATTCAGGGCCAGCTCCTGATCATGACCATCGCCATGCTTGTCGCCAATTTCATCGTGGATATCAGCTATGTGCTGCTCGATCCGCGCCTGCGGAGGACATGAGCCATGCAACCTCTCATCGCCGGACTTGTCCGCAACCGCAAAGCCCTGGTCGGCATGATCATTCTTCTGATCATCGTCCTGATCGCCCTCGCGGCACCGCTGCTGACAGAGTATAACCCGGCAGCGCGCGTCGGCCGGCCGCATCAGCCGCCATCGGCCGAGCATTGGCTCGGCACCACGCGCATCGGCCAGGATGTCTTTGCCCGGCTGATCTACGGGGCGCGGACATCGCTTGCCGTCGGCTTCGGCGCCGGGCTCCTGATCACGGTGCTGGGCACGGCGCTCGGCATCATTGCCGGGTATCGCGGCGGCAAGACGGATGAAGTCATCAGCTTCTTCACCAATATGGTGCTGGTGGTGCCCAACCTGCCGCTGCTGCTGGTGCTTGCCTCCTTCATCGGTCAGGCCAGCCCGCTGGTCATTGCCATCATCCTCGGCTGCACGTCCTGGGCCTGGGGCGCGCGCGTTACCCGCGCCGAAACCCTGTCGGTCAAGCAGAAGGATTTCGTCAAATCGGCCGAAATGATGGGCGAGCCGCGCTGGCGCATCATGACCTTTGAAATCTTCCCCAATCTGATTTCCATCGTCGGCATCAACTTCATCGGCAGCGTTATTTTTGCGATCATCACGGAAGCAACGTTGGAGTTCCTTGGTCTTGGTGATCCCAAGACCGTGTCCTGGGGCATGATGCTGTATAACGCGCAAAAAGCGTCAGCCCTGTCCGTCGGCGCCTGGTGGGATATCCTGACCCCGTGTTTTGCTCTCGCGCTGCTGGGGATCGGCCTGTCGCTGCTGAACTTTGCCGTCGATGAGATCGCCAATCCGCGCCTTCGCACGGGAAACAGCATGAGCCGCTGGTCGGCACTGATCCGCTCCGGGGAGGGCCGCCTGTGACTGCACCGCTGCTTCAGGTGAAAAACCTCACCATCGACTATATCGGCGACACCTTGGATTTCCGCGCTGTGGACGATGTCAGCTTCGACGTCGCCCGCGGCGAAGTCTTCGGTCTTGCCGGAGAATCCGGTTGCGGCAAGAGCACCATCGCCTTTGCCATCAGCCGGCTGCACAAGCCGCCGGCATTGATCCGCTCCGGCCGGATACTGCTCGAGGACAGGGATGTGCTCGATCTCAACCCGGCACAGCTGCGGGATTTCCGCTGGCGTGAAGTGGCCATGGTGTTCCAGAGCGCCATGAATTCGCTCAATCCCGTGCTGCGCGTCCAGGAACAGTTTTATGACGTGCTGCGCACGCACCAGAAGATGAACAGGGCGCAGGCGCGCGAGCGGACGGCGGAGATGCTGCGTCTTGTCGATATTCCGCCGGATCGCATGAAGGACTATCCGCACCAGTTTTCCGGTGGCATGCGCCAGCGTATCGTCATTGCCATTTGTCTCGCGCTCAATCCGAAGATCGTCGTGATGGACGAGCCGACCACCGCGCTCGATGTGGTGGTGCAGCGCGAAATCCTGCAGCGCATCAACGAACTGCGCCGCACCTTCGGTTTTTCCGTGCTGTTCATCACCCATGACCTCGGCCTGATGGTGCAGTTCTGCGACCGCATCGGCATCATGCTGGCGGGCAGGCTCGTGGAGCAGAACACCGCGGAAAACATTTTTGGCGCGCCGCAGCACGACTACACCAAAAAGCTCTGGGCTTCCTTCCCGTCGCTGCACGGAGAACCGGTGATGGAGAAGGTATCGATATGAGCGATCCGCAAACCGCTATCCTTGCGCTCGACCGCGTGTCGAAGTCCTTCGGCACGGCGCCCTTCAAGGTGAATGCGGCGCAGTCGGTTTCCTTCGAGCTGCATGCCGGCCGGACCCTTGCGCTTGTCGGTGAATCCGGCAGCGGCAAGACCACCTGCGCCCGGCTGGTGATGCGGGAATACATGCCAAGCGAAGGCCAGCTGCTGTTCAAGGGCAAACCTGTCGCGACCGACAACGCCAGGGCGCTCGCCGCCTATCGCCGCTCGGTGCAGATGATCTTCCAGGATCCGTTTTCCTCGCTGAACCCGGCCCATACCATCGATTATCACCTGCGCCGCCCGCTGCAGCTGCACCGGCGTGACCTCAAGGGAAAACAGGTTGATGCTGCCATCGAGGAACTGCTGACCCGGGTCAAGCTCGACCCGAAAATCGTCGCGCGCAAACACCCGCATGAACTGTCGGGTGGACAGCGCCAGCGCGTCAACATCGCCCGCACGCTGGCGGTCGGCGCCGAAGTGATCGTGGCGGACGAGCCGACATCCATGCTGGATGTCTCGGTGCGTCTCGGCGTGCTCAACCTGCTCAACGAGATGAAGCGGGACATGAAGCTTGCGCTACTTTATATCACCCATGACATCGCCACTGCCCGCTACGTCGCCGAGGACATTGTCGTCATGTATGCCGGCCAGATCGTCGAATGGGGCAATGTCAACAAGGTCATCGACAACCCGCAGCATCCCTACACCCGGCTTCTCCTGTCGGCGGTGCCCGATCCGCAGATGCGGTTCGACGATCCGAAGGCGCAATTGAAGGCGGCCAATGTCGACGAAGTCCGGCGGTTGTCAGCGGTGCCGCAGGATCGCATCGTCGCTATCGAGCCCGGCCATTTCATCCGCCAGATCGCAAGCGGCAGGGCGGCGTAGAGCGCGCCGTCGCGATTGACCAAAACTGCCGGATGATTGCACAATCCTCCAAAGCGGATCAAAGCTGGCGGTTCGGCTCTGGTTCGCGCGCGTGATGACACCTAGATAGGGTGGGCATTACCCGAGGAGAGCTGCCGTGGACAAAATTACCGAGCTTGCACAATTGATCGAAAAGCACACGGGTGCCGATGGGTTGTTTTCGACGGATATTCCGCGCCTGAACCTCGCCCGTGCCACGGCACCGACGGAGCCGAACCATGTGGTGCATGAACCGGCGGTCTGTGTGATCGCCCAGGGCCGCAAGCGCACCATGCTGGGTGACGAGGTCTATTATTATGACAAGGCGACCTATCTGACCGTTTCCGTTGATCTGCCGATTGTGGGTCATGTCATCGAAGCGTCGGAAGACGAGCCCTATCTGTCGCTGCGCCTTGACCTTGATCCCACCATGCTCAGCGCATTGCTGCTGGAAGCGCCGAAGGAAAGTTTCAGCAACCAGCTGCCCGACCGCGGCATGTCGCTCAATCCGATGGGGCCGGACCTGCTCGACAATGTCGTGCGGCTTGTCCGCCTTCTCGATACGCCGAAGGACATTTCCATGCTGGCGCCGCTGACCGAGCGTGAACTGCTCTACCGGCTCCTGACGGGCGAACAGTCCGGCCGCCTGCGCCAGATCGCCCAGTCGGAAAGCCGCCTGCATCAGGTGAACAAGGCCATCGGACTGATCAAGCGCAATTTCCGCAAGACGCTGCGCATCGAGCATGTGGCCTCCGAAGCCAATATGAGCCCGTCCTCCTTCCATCAGCATTTCAAGGCGGTGACGTCGATGAGCCCGCTGCAATACCAGAAGCAATTGCGGCTGCAGGAAGCACGGCGGCTGATCCTCAGCCAGTCGCTGGACGCGGCAACGGCAGGCCACGCGGTGGGTTATGACAGTCCGTCGCAGTTCAGCCGCGAATATGCGCGCCTGTTCGGCCAGCCGCCGCTGCGCGATATCGCCCGGCTGAAGGACATGCCGGACTATCTGCTGGAAGGCTAGAGCCGCCTATCGGTCGCCTTGTCGAAAATGTGCAGGGCACCGGCATCGATGGCAAAGCGCTGGGCCATCTCGGCTGTCACCGCCGATTTCGGTGGCAGGCTGGCGGTCAGGCGCTGGCTGCCGATGGTTGATGTGACCACCAGTTCGGGGCCGGTCAGCTCCACCACCTCGACCATGGCATCGATGCCGAGCGCCGCATCGCCAGCCGGAGCAAGGCTGAGGCTTTCGGGGCGGATGCCGATGACGACATCGCGTGCCTGACCGGCCTTTTCCCGGATATCGGCGGGAAGCGCAAAGCCGCTCAGCGATCCGTCAATATGGGCGATACCCTCGGCGACCGTGGCCTCCAGCATGTTCATCGGCGGCGAGCCGACGAAGCTGGCGACATAACGGGTGGCCGGGCGGTTGTAGATCTCATCAGGCGTTGCCAATTGCTCGATCTGGCCGTCGCGCATCACGGCGATGCGGGTTGCCAGCGTCATCGCTTCGATCTGGTCATGGGTGACATAGACAATCGTCGTCCCCAGCATCAGGTGCAGGCGCTTCAGTTCGGTGCGCATTTCCATGCGCAGTTTCGCATCGAGGTTCGACAGCGGCTCGTCGAACAGGAAAATTTGCGGATCGCGCACCAGAGCCCGGCCGATGGCGACGCGCTGGCGCTGGCCGCCGGAAAGTTCGGAAGGCTTGCGTTCAAGCAGGTTTTCGATCTGCAGGATTTTTGCGGTCTTGCGCACGGCGTCCGTGCGTTCGGCCGCCGGAACCTTGCGCATTTCCAGCCCGAAGCCGATGTTGCGCGCCACCGACATGTTCGGATAGAGCGCGTAGGACTGGAACACCATGGCGATGTCCCGGTCCTTCGGATGCACGCCGGTCACGGAGCGGTCGCCGATGCGCACGTCGCCTTCGGTTGCTTCCGCCAGCCCCGCAATGATGTTGAGGAGCGTGGACTTGCCGCAGCCGGAGGAGCCGAGCAGCACCAGGAACTCGCCGCTGGCAAGCGACAGGTCAATACCTCTCAGGGTTTCGATGACGCCGTAGCGTTTCCTGATGTCGATGAGTTCAAGGGCGCTCATTGCGCATTCTCCGGCGTGGTGTCGAGGTCATGGCTGTCATAGCGGCGCGGTACGGTCGAGATGGCTTTGGACGCCACATGGACACCGGCGGCGATGCAGTGTTGCAGGGGCATTTCCCGCGCAAGGGCGGCCAGGAAGGCCGCATTGAAAACATCGCCGGCGCCGATCGTGTCGGCAACGGACACCATCGGTGCATCGGTCGTCACCAGCTGATTGTCCGGACCGATGGCCAGGGCACCGTCCGATCCGCATTTGACCACGACGATGGCGTTTTCCGGCATCAGCGCCTTCAGCGTGCGCGCCGCGTCTGCGGGCTCGATGCTGTTGGCAAGCCGCGTTGTTTCCACCTCGTTGAACAGGGCGCAGTGACAGCGCGACAGCCATCGGCGGGTCGCCGCACGGTTGGCGTCGCTCCAGCCGTCGGCTGGCCAGCCGGTATCGAGCGCGACGCGGATATCGTTGGCATCGGCCCAGTCAAACAGCGCGTCATAGTCCGCAACGAGCGCATCGGTCAGGAATGAACCGCACAGGAGGACATGACCGCCGCGCAACCGGTGCGTGTCCAGCATGGCGAGCACATCCGGGCAGGACAGGGCGCCGAGATGGCCGCGCGTCGTGAAGAACGTGCGCTCGCCATTGGGGTGGGTAATGCCGACGGACAGGGTTGTTCCCATCGGGGCGACAGGCCAGCGCTGGCCGCGCACGCCGAATTCCTCGCGCAGCCATTGGCCGAACTGGTCGCTGCCGACATTGGCGGCGATCTGGAAGTCGATGCCGAGCCCTTCCCAGGTCAAAGCCGAATTGCCGGCCGAACCGCCGACACGCAGTTCGTCGTAATCGACCATGATCTCGGTGCCGGGCGTCGGCCAGGGGTCGGCGGGGCCGAGGATCAGGTCCACGTTGACGTTTCCAATGACGGCCAGTGGGCGCATGATCCTATTCGCTCCGCGTAATCTTGGTGGAGCGCACGGGCGTTCCGACATCGGCGACCCGTTCACCGGCAAAGGCGATCATGAAATGCTGCGCGGCGGGCAGCAGCGCGAAAATGGCGGCGATCCCGGCAGCTTCTCCGGCATTGACGGTGGTAACGCCATCAATCGGCTTTTCGCCCGAGGCCTCGAACACCACCACAGGCGATCCTGCTTCGCACGCAGACACAGCCATTCCGGCAACCAGTCCGGCGGTGGCATCCTTGCCGCGGAACAGCACGACACCGACCTTTGGGCCAAGCATTTCCATCGGCCCGTGCCGCAGTTGCCCGCCTTCCAGCGAGAAGCAGGGGATGCGCGACAGTTCGGTGAGGCCGAGCGCTATGGCTTCTGCAACACCCTGCAGACGGCGCCCCGATGTAACCACCGAGGAAACATCGGAGAGTGTTTTGACGGCCGCATCGATCTGCGCTGTGCTGCCGCGTTGAAGGCGCTCGAGCGCTGCCGAGGGATCGTCGCCAAGCGCTGTCAAAACAGCAAGATGCAGAGCAAAACTGACGGTCAGGCTACGTGTAGCGGCAAAGGCGTTTTCGGTGCCGCCGGCACCCACGAGCGAGGGCACGGTGCGGGCCAGCGTCGATCCGCCTTCGAGCGTCAGGCCGAACGTATCGGGCGCCACGCCCGCTTCGGCAAACCAGCGCAGCACTTCGGCGCTTTCACCGGACTGGGACGTTACAAACACTGTCTTGCCGCTTATCGGCACCGGCTGCCCGAGCTGTTCCGACAGGGGCAGTGCCACCGCATCGATCCCCAGGCTGCGATAGAGCGGCTCGACGGCCCGGCTGACCGCGTGGGAGCCCCCCATGCCGAGCAGAAGGAGGCGTCCGGTCTTGCGCAGCGATTGGGCGATTGTTGTGGCAAGCGGCTTTGCCGCTTCGAAGGACGCGATTGCATCGGCATTCTGCCGCGCCATTTCCTTTTCGATCGCCACAAGGCCGGCGGGCCGGTTCTGGTCAGATGTCATGCTCATCCCTTGACGCCGCCATTGGTCAGGCCCGAAATCAGGGCACGCTGCATGAACAGACCGATGATCAGCGGCGGCAGGGCGGCCAGCACACCCGCTGTGGCGATCAGTCCGTAATCGGAGACCCGGCCGCCTGCAAGATCGGCGATGGCGACGGTGAGGGTCTTGGCCCGCTGGTCGGAGGTGAACAGCAGGGCATAGAAGAATTCATCCCAGGCGAGCAGGAAGGCAAAGAGCGCCGCCGTGGCCATAACGGGCGCAGCCAACGGCAGGGTGATCAGGCGCAGGATCTGGTCAAGCCGCGCACCATCGACCGTCGCGGCGCTTTCGATTTCGCGCGGAATGGAATCGAAGCCGGATTTCATCAGCCATGTGGTGAAGGGCGCAAGGATGGTCAGATACACCAGGGCCAGTCCGAAAACATTGTTGAGAAGACCTAGGGCTGACAGTGCCATATAGAGTGGAACGGCGAGCGCCACCGGCGGCAGCATGTAGGTGGCGATGACCGCATAGAGGGACCAGCCGACGCTTGGCGTGCGCGACACCGCCCAGGCCGAGGGTATGGCGACAACAAGCGCCGCCGCTGTTGCCATGCCCGCCACTTTGAGACTGTTGAAAAGCGAGGCGACAAATGCCTCCCCGGCGCTGTTGGCGACGCTCGACAGGAGAACGCCATAGCGTGAGAGGTCGATGGTTTCGGGCCACCAGCGCAACGGCTTGGTGATGAGGTCGGTGGTCGACGAAATGCTCATGATGAACAGCCAGACCACCGGCGCAAGGATGACCGCCGCCAGCAGGAGCGCTGCGGCATGGACAAGGATCGTGGCTGTCAGGCTGCGGCGTTCCATCAGGAGGCTCCTGCGCTTTTTCGGATCAAGGCGGCATAGGCGACGGCAAGAACGGTGACGAGAAGCGTGACGATCAGGGCAAGCGACGCTCCGGACCCTGCGCGCTGAAACGAGAAGGCTTCCTGATACACGAGGATGGACAGCGTGCGGGTGCTGTTAGCCGGGCCGCCGCGCGTCATCACCCAGATGAGGTCAAAGACCTTGAATGCTTCGATGGTGCGCAGGACCAGCGCCACCATCAGCGGGCCGGCGAGATAGGGCATGATGACGAAACGGAACCGGGACCAGGCACCGGCACCGTCCACCATCGACGCAGCCGTGATGTCACGCGGCACGGCCTGCAGCGCGGCGAGCGCGATCAGCGCCACCAGCGGAAAATTCTTCCAGCAGTCTGCAACGATGAGGGCGGTCAGTGCCGTGCCGGGCTCGCCGAGCCATGAGCGATAGGTATCGAGAAGGCCGATCTGCGTGAGCGCCGCGTTAAGCGCGCCATATTCCGGGTTGTAGATCAGCCGCCACAAGGTGGCATTGACCACAGTGGGGAGGGCCCATGGCAGGATCATCAGCGCCCGCAAGACGGAGCGGCCATAGAACTGCTGGTTCAGGAGCAGAGCGGCGAGAACGCCGATCACCATTTCCGCTGCGACCGAAAGCACGGCGAACAGCGTGGTGGTAACGAGGGTCCGCTGAAAATTCGAACCGGACAGCATTTTCACGTAGTTGTCGAGGCCAACGAAGCTGCCTGCCGTGCCGACCAGTTTGGCATCGGTAAAGGAAAGGCGCACGGTATCGACCAGCGGCCAGCCGATAATCGCAATCATGACGATGAGAAGTGGCAGCATCAGGAGCCACGCGCGTGTCGTAATCCAATTGCTCGTCATGAAGGAACGCCTGTTTCATCAATTCGTGGTGTCAATTCACCCCCCCTCTGGGCTGCCGCCCATCTCCCCCACAAGGGGGGAGATCAGCCAGCTTAAGCGACATCAAGCACACTTCACCATGACAAATCGCTCAAGAGCTTCATGTCGATGTGATCTCCCCCCTTGTGGGGGAGATGCCCGGCAGGGCAGAGGGGGGTGAAGCAGCACGTCGCGGTATCACAGGCCGCTGTTTGCGGCGGCTGTCTTGAGCGCATCTTCCGGCTTGGCCTGGCCGAGCAGCGATTCCTGCACTGCCTGCTGCAGGGCGGTCGACAGCTCCTGATATTTTGGCGTCGTCGGGCGCGGATACATCACCGCAAGGCTCTGCTTGGCGGCAGCAATCAGCTCTTCCTGGCCCTTTGAGACCGCGGGATCCGCATAGGATGATGTCCAGATCGGCAGGCTCAGCTTGGCATACTGGTTCTGTGTCTGCTGCGAGGTCATGAACGCAATATACTTCCAGGCCTCATCGGGATGCTTGCTGGTGGAGGTGATGCCGAGGCCCATCGAGCCGTTGACGGCGGAGACGGCACTCTTGCCGTCGATACCCGGAGCGGGAACAACGCCGACCTTGCCGGCGACCTTGCTGTCCTTCGGATCATTGGCCATGTTGTACATGTAGGTCCAGTTGAGCGCGAAGGCGGCTTCGCCGTTCTGGAATATGCGGCGCACGTCCTCCTCCAGGAATTCCTTGGAGTTGGGGTTGGTCAGGCCGGACTTGTAGCTGTCGACCATGTAGTTGAGGGCATCGAGGCCGCCGCCCGACTGGAAGACGGGCTTGCCGTCCTTGATGAAGCTGCCGCCATAGGCACTGACCAGCGTGGCGTAATCGCAGATCGCGGCTTCCGCCTGCGACCAGCTCCAGGCGATCGGTGTTGCCAGGAGGCCCTTGTCCTTGATGGTCTTGGCCTGCTCGGTCAGTTCCGCCCAGGTCTTCGGCGGGTTCTTGATGCCGGCCTTTTCGAGGATTTCCTTATTGTAGAACAGGTACTTCGTGTCGAGAATCCATGGCATGCCATAGCGCTTGCCCTGATACTCCACCGTGGTCCATGCACCGGGAAGCACGCCGGTCTTCATGTCGCCGGTAATCTTGTCCGAGACGTCAAGCAGCACCTTGTTGGTGGCGTATTCCGCCGGCCAGATCACATCGAACAGAACCACGTCGTAACCGCCGCCCGAGCCCTGGGCCAGGACGGTCTTGTCGTGCAGGCCTTCATAGGGCACGAATTCGAGGTTGACGGTGACATCCGGATTGGCCTTGGTGAAGGCCTCGCTCATCGCGCGGACATCGGCTTCGCTATAGGCAGCCTGCGCCATGAAAAGCGCGTTGATCTTGGTTTCTGCATGGGCGGGAGAGGCAAGCGCTGCTCCCAGAAGTGTTGCGCCAAGCAGCGCGGTCTGGATGGATTTCAACATGGTACCTCCTATTTGGCTCTTGTGGCCCGGAACCTGTCCGTGATGAACGGGTGCCGGTTGGTGGTCATTATGCGCGGGAGCTTTTGTCATTCAGGACTGTCCGCGACGTGCCTACGTCCAGCCAGTGCTCACGTTCCCCAAGACTCTTGCGGTCTTTTGATTAAATCAATTGTTTTGACTTATTTCTTGATCAATATTGATCTGGTGTCAAGAGGGGGCGGAATGGACGCGAGAAAATCGATCCGGGCCAAGAGCGGAACCAATCTGGGTGGTGCGAGCGCACACAACCGTCGCATCATGATCGATGCGCTGCGGGTCAATGGCGCCTTGTCCCGCGCTGACCTTGCCCGTGCCACTGGACTGACCCCGCAGACCGTGTCCAACATCATCGAGGAACTGGCCCGGGACGGACTCGTGCAGTCGCAGGCCAGTGTCCGCAAGGGCCGGGGCCAGCCTGCCACACCGTACCATCTGGTGCCCGATGGCGCTTTCGCCGTCGGCTTGCAGATCGACCGGCATGTCACGCGCACCGTCATCGTCAACCTGGTTGGCGACGTGCTGGTGCAGACGGAATCCAAATTACCCTCCGGCGGCCCGGCGGAAGGGGTTCTTGTCATTCTCGATATCGTCAAGAAGGCCTGTGAAACGCTGACAGCGCAATTCCCGCATGCGGCGAGAAAGCTCGTCGGGCTCGGCCTTGCCATGCCCGGCCCCTTCGGCATCAATGAGCTCTATGACGATCCATGGATGATGACAGCCTGGCAGAACTTTCCGCTGGCCGAACGGATAGCCGAAGGCACCGGCCTCGAAGTTGCCCTGCAGAACGACGCCTCGGCGGCGGCAACGGCGGAAAGGCTGCTGGGCGCCGCCCATGGCCTTGACCATGTCGTGTGCATTTATCTCGGCTATGGTCTTGGCGCCGGACTGATCCTCAATGGCGAGATCTATGGCGGCGCCTACTCCAATGCCGGCGAGATCGGCATGATGCTGGCGCTGGCTCCCGGCGACGATGCGAATGTCGAGCCGCTGGAGCACTACACGTCCATGGCCTCGCTGTGCAACGTGCTGGGTATCGACCCTTCGGACCCCCGGCTTTTCGCGCTGGTCACCGATGCGGTGGTCAATGGTGGTCCCGAAGTGGAGCGCTGGATCGACAACGCGGCGGACCGGCTGCGCCGCACCGTTCAGATGCTGGAATCGATCTTCGATCCGCAGACCACCATTCTGTGCGGCGGCGCGCCCAAAGCGCTGATTGACCGCCTGATCGAGCGGATGGGGCCCCTGATGCCGTCGATAGCGGACCGGGCTCTGCGCTACCCCGAGCCCCGCCTTCAGGCAGGGCTCGCTGATCCTTGGTCAGTCGCCTTGGGAGCGGCAGCGGAGCCGATCGCGCGGGCCTTTGACCCGCGCTTCTCGGCAATTCTGAAAACGCCCTGATCAGGCGGCGTTCTTGATCGCGTCGCCCAGCATCGACACGATGGTGTCGATCTGTTCCTTCTCGACGATCAAGGGTGGCGACAGCGCGATGATATCGCCGGTCACGCGCACCAGCAGGCCTTTCTTGAAGCAGTCGGTGAAGACATCGTAGCCGCGAGCACCCACAGCGTCGGGACGCGAGGCGAGTTCTATGCCGGCAACGAGGCCAATGGTGCGGATGTCGACAATACCGGGCAGGCCCTTGAGACTGTGGATCGCATCCTGCCAGTGCTCTGCCACATCAGCGGCGCGGGTCAGAAGCCCTTCCTCCTCGTAGACTTCCAGCGTGGCCAGACCGGCCGCGCAGGCGACAGGATGCCCGGAATAGGTATAGCCATGGAAAAGCTCGATCTGGCTCTCGGGGCCATGCATCAGTGCGTCGTAAATGGTTTCGCTGGCAAACACCGCGCCCATGGGGACCGCACCATTGGTCAGGCCCTTGGCGGTGGTGACGAGATCGGGCACCACGCCGAAGTAGTCTACGGCAAACGGAGTGCCGAGGCGGCCGAAGCCGGTGATGACTTCATCGAAAATCAGCAGGATGCCATGCTTCTGGCTGAGTGCGCGCAAACGCTCGAGATAGCCCTTCGGCGGCAGGAGAACGCCTGTTGACCCCGCAACCGGTTCGACGATGACTGCGGCGATGGTTTCGGCACCGTGCAGCGCGACCAGCCGCTCCAGATCGTCGGCCAGATCAGCGCCGTGTTCAGGCAGGCCTTTGACGAAGGCGTTGCGGACGGGATCGTGCGTGTGGCGGATATGGTCGGTGCCCGGCAGGAGCGGGAAGACGCGGCGGTTGTTGACAAGACCGCCGACGGAAATGCCGCCGAAGCCGACACCGTGATAGCCGCGCTCACGGCCGATCACCCGGGTGCGCGTGCCCTGTCCTATGGCGCGCTGATAGGCGATGGCGATCTTCAGCGCGGTATCGACGGATTCCGAGCCGGAGCCGGTGAAGAATACTTTTGTCAGGCCGGCCTTCTTGCCGCCCGGCGCGTGCGCCGCAAGTTTTTCGGCAAAGTCGAAGGCGAGGGGGTGGCCCATCTGGAACGACGGCGCATAGTCCATGGTGATCAACTGGCGCGCCACGGCATCGGCGATCTTTTCGCGCCCGTGCCCGGCATTGACGCACCAGAGGCCAGCCGTGCCATCCAGCACCTGTCCGCCATCGACATCGGTGTAGTACATGCCCTTGGCGGAGGCGAGCAGGCGCGGAGCTGCCTTGAACTGCCGGTTCGCCGTGAAGGGCATCCAATAATTTTCGAGAGATGGTGTATTGCTCATGAGCATGTGGGGCGACTCCTCTTCTCATCACAGGGAGCCATGCTTTCTATTCACCAACAAGTCCTTTTCTATATTCATATAAAGCATTGATTTTACTGAATATGTCATTCATAAATTCATTATATCGAACATGTAGAACAGCCAAAGGGGCATCCGATGCAAATTGATCTGGGCGGGCGTCTGCGTTTCCTGCGGCAAAGGCACAACCTGTCGCAGCGCGAACTGGCCAAGCGGGCGGGCGTGACCAACTCCACCATCTCGCTGATCGAGTCCAATCAGACCAATCCCTCGGTCGGTGCGCTCAAGCGCATTCTTGATGGCATTCCCATCGGCCTGTCCGAATTCTTCGCCCTTGAACCTGACCGCAAGCAGAAGGTGTTCTACGAGGCGGGTGAACTGGTCGAAATCGGCAAGGGCAACATCTCCTATCTGCAAATCGGCGAGAACCTGTTCGGCCGTGCCCTGCAGATCCTGAAAGAGCGCTATGAACCCGGCGGCGATACGGGCCGGGTCATGCTCGTGCACGAGGGGGAAGAGGGCGGTGTCGTCATCAGCGGGCGGATTGAAGTGACCGTCGACGACCAGCGGCGCATTCTCGGCCCGGGCGACGCCTATTATTTCGAAAGCCGTCAGCCGCACCGCTTCCGCTGTGTCGGCCCCAATCCCTGCGAGGTCGTCAGTGCCTGCACGCCGCCGACATTCTGATCAGCGCAGGGATGAAAACCATGCGATGAGTTCGGCGCTGTTGTGCAGCCCGAACGCGCGCATGATGCGGGCGCGGTGCGCCTCGATGGTGCGTTTCGACAGGCCGATTTCTAGGGCAATCTGCGCATTGGTCTTGCCTTGGGAAACAAGCGTCAGCACCTGCTTCTGCCTGTCGGAAATGAGGCTGGCATTGCCTGCCACCGTCCGGTTCATCGGTTCGAAGCAGTAGAGCGCTTCGGCAAAGGGATCGGCGTGGTTGCCGCTGCGTCCGCGCACCCGGCACCAGAAGCTGGCGCCGTCGCGCCGCCGCATCACCCGCTCGTCGTAATAGACGCGCCCGCCGGCGAAATTCGTTCGCCACATTTCTCCTGTACGCACGAAGTCGGTGATCTTGGGATAGAGGCGGCTGAAGCTCTGGTCGATCAGTTCGCCGCGTTCATAGCCGAAGGTCTCGGCGAATTCGAAATTGCAATCGCGTATGATACGGTGTGTCGCATAGACCATCGGCACCGGCATGTCGGTCAGCACGAAGCGTTTTGCGCTTCCTGAAACGGCAATGTCGGAGATAGGAAACTCGGCTGTGGTCATGCAGTATTAATACGACTACCTGTGCCATCAAGACAAGCCATACCGTTGCGGCAACGGCAGCGTTCAGACCCTGCCGCAGAGGATGCAGAACAATGGGAGAGTGTTCTTGAAAAAAGTACGATCAAATGTAAGCGATGCGCTGGATGGCGTGCTGTTTGACGGCATGACGATCATGGCGGGAGGCTTTGGCCTGTGCGGCATTCCGGAAGCCCTGATCTATGCGATCCGCGATTCCGGCGTGAAGAATCTGACGGTCATCTCCAACAATGCGGGCGTTGACGGTATCGGTCTTGGCGTGCTTCTGGAAACCAGGCAGATCCGCAAGATGATCTCGTCCTATGTCGGCGAGAACAAACTGTTCGCCCAGCAGTATCTTTCCGGCGAACTGGAGCTGGAATTCAATCCGCAGGGCACGCTGGCCGAGCGCATCCGCGCCGGTGGCGCGGGTATTCCGGCGTTCTTCACCAAGACCGGCGTCGGCACCATCATTGCCGACGGCAAGGACGTGCGCGAGTTCGATGGCGAGTCCTATGTGATGGAACGCGGCCTGTTTGCCGACCTGTCCATCGTTCACGCCTTCAAGGGCGATACCGAAGGCAATCTCGTCTACCGCAAGACCGCCCGCAATTTCAATCCGATCATGGCGACAGCCGCCAAGGTGACGATTGCCGAGGTTGAAAACCTTGTGGATGCGGGCAAGATCGACGGCGACCATATCCATACGCCGGGCATTTTCGTCAAGCGCATCGTGCATGTGCCGAACCCTGTCAAACATATCGAACAACGGACGACCCGTCCGCGTCTTGTCGCTGCAAGCGAGGTGAACTGAGATGGCCTGGACACGTGATCAGATGGCCGAACGGGCCGCGAAAGAACTGCAGGACGGTTTCTACGTCAATCTCGGCATCGGTATTCCAACCCTTGTCGCCAACTACATCCCGACCGGCATGAGCGTTCAGCTGCAGAGCGAGAACGGCATGCTCGGCATGGGCCCGTTCCCCTATGAGGGCGAGGAGGATGCCGACCTCATCAATGCGGGCAAGCAGACCATCACCGAACTGCCGACGACCAGCTATTTCTCCGGGGCCGACAGTTTCGGCATGATCCGCGGCGGGCACATCGACCTGTCGATCCTTGGTGCCATGCAGGTGGCGCGCAATGGCGATCTGGCCAACTGGATGGTTCCGGGCAAGATGGTCAAGGGCATGGGCGGCGCCATGGATCTGGTGGCCGGTGTCAAGAAGGTCGTCGTTGTCATGGAGCATGAAGCCAAGGGTGAAGCCAAGCTTCTGGAAGAATGCACGCTTCCGCTCACGGGACAGCGCGTCACCGATCTCGTCATCACCGATCTTGGCGTTTTCACGATCGAGCGGCGCGGTGAACCGAAGATGACGCTCATCGAGATTGCGCCCGGCGTTACCGTGGACGAAATCAAGGCAAAGACACAGGCGGCATTCGACGTCGCCCTGTAAGATATTTTACGTGTCATGCGAGTCGGCAGAGCGTGATCCTCTGCCGGCTCGCTGCTTTTCAGCGGGGGGCGCGGCCATTTTACCCCCGTTTTATCGGCAATTGGTCTGCAATGCTGACGCAATCTCGTCCTGCGATGATCGGGTCCAGGATGAATGACGACCGCCCCCGGGCGGTCAATAGTAAAAAGGCCATCGCATTGAAGTCTGTTTTTTGTGCGCTTATCTCACCCGAAGCGCTTTGGCGTATCATGCAACCGATCAAGCGAATGGCGTAACGGCGTGGATTCCTCAACAAACCAACCCGATCTGAGCAAGACTCTGGCTTCCATTGTGGACAATAAGAGGCGGCGGAACGTCTTTCGCAGGCATCCCTTTCTGTTTGGCGGCGGGCTTCTCGTCATCCTGGCTTTGGCGGCGGTGAGCTGGTTTTCGCGCGGGACCCACTATGACTACACCCAGAAGCCGCTGACCAGGGGCACGCTTTCCATCACCGTATCGGCGACCGGAACCGTTCAGCCGACCGAACAGGTGGATGTGTCCAGCGAGCTCTCCGGTACCGTGCGCACCGTTCTGGTCGACTACAACAGTTTTGTCGCCAAAGGCGACGTGCTGGCAACGCTGGATATCGACACGATCAGGACCAACATCGAGAGCTCGAAGTCAAAACTTCTGGCATCGCGTGCGCGGGTCGTGCAGTCGCAGGCGACGCTTGAGGCCAAGAAGAACGCGTTCGAGCGCATGACATCGCTGCAGGACAGCAAAGTTTCATCCGTGCGCGAGCTGGATGTGGCCAAGTCGGAATATGACTCGGCCGTCGCCGCGCTCGACGTTGCCAATGCGGAGGTAGCCGTTTCGGAAGCGGAACTGCAGGTCAACGAGACCTCCCTGCGCAAATCCAAGATCGTTTCGCCGATTGACGGCGTCGTGCTCAGCCGCTCGGTCGATCCGGGGGCAACGGTGGCTGCCGCCTTCCAGGCGCCCGTGCTGTTCAAGCTCGCCGGCAACCTGAAGAAGATGCAGCTGCAGGTCAATGTCGACGAAGCCGATGTCGGTCTGGTCAAGCCGCAGCAGGACGCGACCTTCAACGTCGATGCCTATCCGGACCGGACATTCCCGGCGAAGATTGTCAATATCCGGTTCCAGCCGGAAACCGTATCGAATGTCGTGACCTACAAGGCGATGCTGGCCGTCGAGAATGATGACCTTGCCCTGCGTCCCGGCATGACGGCGACAGCCTATGTCAAGGTCAGGGAGGTCAAGGATGCCCTGCTGGTGCCGAACGCTGCCCTGCGTTTTGCGCCGCCCAGCGCGCCGGCGAAAACCGAGGCAGCCGAAAGCCCTGAGCAGACGGCAAGCATCCCCGACACGGTGAAGAAGGAAGCCGGCGTGCAGCGGTCCGTCTGGGTGCTTCGTGCCGGCAAGCCGGAAAAAATCGAGGTGCGCGCCGGTGCGACGGACGGGCGCAACACCATCGTGCTCTCGGGCGGCGTCAAGGAAGGCGACGAGGTCATTGTGGCAGCGAGCACGCCGCCCAAATGACCATCCAGTCCGTGCAAAAAGCCGTGCCGCTGATCGAATTCCGCCGGATCACCAAGAGTTATGGAGCGGGCGAGGCGGCGGTCCACGCCCTGGCCGGGGTGGACTTTGCCATCGAACGAGGCGATTTCGTTGCCATCATGGGGCCGTCGGGTTCCGGCAAGTCGACGGCTATGAACCTGATCGGCTGTCTCGACCGGCCAAGCACCGGGCAGTATCTGTTCGGCGGCACCGGCATCGACCAGCTCGACCGGCATCAGCAAACGACGCTACGGCGCGAATTGCTGGGATTCGTCTTCCAGGGGTTCAATCTCCTGCGCCGCACATCCGCCGTGGAGAATGTGGAGCTGCCCCTCATCTATCGCGGCATGGGCGCTGCGGAGCGGCGCAAGCGCGCACTGGAAGCATTGCGGCAGGTGGGGCTGGCGGCACGCGCCAATCACGTCCCTTCGGAATTGTCGGGCGGCCAGCAGCAGCGTGTGGCGATTGCCCGCGCCATCGTCACCAACCCGCAGGTGCTGCTCGCCGACGAGCCGACCGGCAATCTCGACACGAAGACGAGTGTGGAGATCATGGAACTGATCTCCGGCTTTAACCGCGACAACGGCATCACCGTGATCATGGTCACGCACGAGCCGGATATCGCCGCCTATGCCAAGCGCATCATCCGCTTTGTCGATGGCCACATCCAGAGCGATGAACGCAGACAGGATATATAACCATGCTGCTTGAAGCGTTCCGGCTGGCACTGCACTCCATGTCGCGCAACATGATGCGCTCCTTCCTGACGATGCTGGGCATTGTCATCGGCGTCGGCGCGGTGATCGCCATGGTCACCGTCGGCAATGGCACGCGCCAGAGAGTGACCGGCGAAATCTCCAAGCTCGGCACCAATCTGCTGTTCGTATCGCCCGGCAATCCGGAGCGCCGGTCGACCCTGCCGCCGCGCACATTCGACATCCGGGATGTCGATGCGATCCGCGACCAGGTGCCGGGCGTCGCCGCTGTGGCGCCGCTCGGCCAGGTCTCAGGCACCGCCATCCGCGAGGGCAACAGCCGGACGGCATCGATCGTCGGTTCCACCAACGATTACTTCACCACCATGAACTGGCAGCTCGCCACGGGCCGCAATTTTCTGGAATCGGAGGAACGCAGCGGCCGCTCCGTCTGCATCATCGGTGCGACAGTGCAAAGGGTCCTGTTCGGCAACAGCATTCCGGACGGCGAGCGCATCCGCGTCAACCGCATTTCCTGCGAAGTCATCGGTACGCTGGTCTCCAAGGGCAAGGCAATCGACGGGCAGGATCAGGACAATATGGTCCTCATCCCATTCCGCATGTTCCAGCGGCGTATTGCCGGGTCGACCGACGTGTCCCTGATAACGGTTTCGGCCAGGGACGGGGCAACGGTACCGGTCAAGACAGCGCTAGAGGACCTGTTCAAGGAGCGCCGTAAAATCCGCCAGTCGGGCGACCGGGATTTCGAGGTGACCGATCTCAGCCAGATTCTCGGCATCGTTTCCATGACCACCGTGATCCTGACCGGGCTCCTGTCGTCCATCGCTGCCGTCAGCCTGCTGGTCGGTGGCATCGGCATCATGAACATCATGCTGGTCTCCGTCACCGAGCGCACCCGCGAGATCGGCGTGCGCCTGGCCATCGGCGCCACGGAAGGGCAGGTGCTGACACAGTTTCTGGTCGAGGCCATCGTGCTTTGCCTGTTCGGCGGCCTGATCGGCACGGTGATCGGCCTGGCGCTTGCCTTTACCGCGGTGACATTGATGGGGGTGCCGTTCGTCTTCGATCCGTTGATCGTCCTCATCGCCTTCGGCTTCTCCGCCCTGATCGGCGTGGTGTTCGGCTATTTCCCGGCGCGCCGTGCCGCGCGGATGAATCCCATCGACGCACTGCGCTATGAGTAGCGCCGGTAGCCATGTGTCCTGTTTGAGCAGGAAAGACCCCTAAACAGAACGGAGAGAAAACAGTCTTGGCGGCAGGGACTGATGGGCGGGATCCCTGCAAGTGCCTTGACCATTCTCTCTCCGAACAGTGCCCATGATGGATAGGCACTTCTACACCGCAAGCGCGTGGACGGGACTGAAATCCACGGCGCTGCGGAGTGCGGTCGCACATGGTCCCGGCGGCCCTTGCGCCACCGGGATCATGCGTCGTCGTCAGAACCGGTAGTTGAGACCGGCTTTAAGCTCATGACTGCCAATGTCGGTCTCGCTGCGGCCGAGAGCTGACGTTGCCTTCACATTGGGCGTGTGGATGTAGTTGTATTCAATCTTGGCCGACAGGCCGCCGGCAAAGGCCTGTTCAACGCCGGCGCCGACGAGATAACCGGTCTTCCAGCCGCTGGTGTCGCGCACCTTGTCGCCTGAATCGAATTTGGTCATGGCCACGCCGGCCGTTCCGAAGACAAGCGTCTGGTTGAAGGTCAGGCCCGCCTTGGCCTTGGCGGCGGCGCGCCATTTTTCTTCGACCTTGCCGCCAAGGACCTTGTGCTCGGCACCGCCGAGATAGGAGCCTTCCACTTCGGCACCGAGGACAGCCGGTCCCATCTGGTAGTTGTAGCCGCCCTGGATACCGCCGCTCCAGCCGTTTCTGTCGGCGAAGGGGTTGGGAAACTTGGTAAAGGCGGTTCCGCCATGGGCGCCGATATACGCGCCGCTCCACTGGGAGGCGGGCGGATCACGATAGGCCGGTGCGGAATTGTAGAGATCGGCGGCCATCGCCGTCCCGGTTGATAAGGCTGCCAGCGCAAACACGCCGGCGAGCAAGACAGTCTTTCTCTGAGAGGACATTCGCATTACTCCAAACATACAAGCGCATGATCCACCGAACTGTCCGGCGACATGTTGATGCGCGGGTTCAACTCCTGAGAGCCTGATACACTTGGGTTGATCACGCTCTGGTACAGATGTCTTCCGGCACGATGATCGCCCGATCCATGAAATGGCCACCGAAACTGACGCAAAACCCCTGCAATCGACCACCCCACTTCCGGCAATACCTATTGCGCCGGAAGACATGGTTTATTTTGCAATTGAAGATTGCATCCACATTGCACAGAACGGGAAAATGAGAAATTTTATTATATATTTCAATAATTTATAGCGTTTTTGTTTACGGTTTCTTAAGCAAAAACGGCATTCGGCGCGTCAGACGCTGTTTGCCGGTATGCCGGTCCGGCGGGGCTGTTATCCCCGGAAGGGCTTAGCGGGTCTTTTCCACCACGCAGACCGGACCCCGCTCCGGATGGCGCGAATCCGTGTCGACGCAGGTCGCGTCATACCGGAACGTATCGTAATAGACACCGCCTGCGCATCCCGCCAGCAGGGGAAGGCCTGCGGCCAGCGTCAAAAATACCGGTTTGAAATATTTCAGGGGGTGATGGTTCATTTCCGCCGCATCTTTCCTATATATAGCCTGTCACAAGTGACACAGTGGCGTAACAATCCACTGATATTCTTTAGGAATTGGTCGAGTTAACATTCCGCGAATTACAGTATTCTACTGACATCTGGTGCCTAAATAAGGCATGTTCGGATGGAGCTTTGCGATCACGTTTTTGGTGATCGCTGATAAAAGGCTTGATCGAAGACGATGGACGTATAAGTTCTGCCTTCCGATTTGTTAACCAACCATTCACGTTAGGAGCAAAGCGATGAGCACAACCGTCGGCGACTATTCATTGCCAGAAGCCATTTCCACGGCGATAGCCAATGGTACAAACATTGTTAGGGCGTTCCGCGAACAATTCGGATATTCCGTAGAGGATTTGGCCGTTGCGTGCGGTCTTACAACCCTTGAAATTGATACAATTGAAAGCGGGCAGAATTCCGACCCGACGAAATTGGAACGCATTGCCCATGCCCTCGGGCTGCCGGCAAATGCCATGACGCCTGACGTCTCAAAACGTCTAAGCGCATGAAATAATTGATTTTTTAAATCAAAAAATCCAAAAGACTGCCAGAGCCAAATCCCAACTCTGGCAGTCTTTTGATTCTGGTGATTCCCTGGCTACAGGCAGAGCAGCGTACGCGTCAGCGGGTGCTCGCCATCGGCCAGACCGTCAATCACATCAAAATGATGCTTTCCCGGCTCTTCCACCACATCCGCCTGACACTCGAAGCCTGACCAGATATTGGCCAGCAGTGTGCTCTGGCGCACGAATTCCGGCCGTTCCGCGCCGCCGACCCAGGCTGTCACATCAATGCCTTCCTGCGGTTCGAGCAGGGCGGGGCTCTCCAGCCGCGCCTCGACAGCATCGAGATGAAACGTTTCATTCATCCGCGTCTTCATCAGGGGCCGCAGATCGCCGAGCGCCGATATGGGCACCGTTTTGCGGATGCGATGGCGAATCGGCTGCCCGAGAGGCGAGGTGGATGACACCATCCGCGCGACGAGATGCCCGCCCGCCGAATGGCCCGTCAGGTGAACCGGTCCGGGGACTTCTCCTGCGGCATGGGTAATGGCGGTGCCAATCTGCACGGTGATGTCGCTGATGCGGGCCTGCGGGCACAGCACGTAGGATGGGATGGCGACGGCAAACCCGTGCGTGAGCGGCCCCTTTGCCAGATGCGACCATGCCGACTTGTCGAAACTCATCCAGAATCCGCCGTGCACGAACACGACGAGGCCCTTCGCCTCACCGCGCGGCATGAAGAGATCGAGGACATTGCGTTCATGCGGACCGTAGCCGATATCGGCCTTCAGCCGGCCGGCGGTCGTCATTTCCGTCCGAAAGTCCGCGGCAAGCGTCTTCCATTTCGGTGGAAAATCATTTCCCCCGGGGATGTAGGCGCCATTGGAATAGGCGGCGTCCCAGTCGAATTTCGCGCTCATGACGGTTCCCCCATCGATGCCGTTGCCCAAGACTATCAGAGGACGAACCCGGCGCAAAATGCCGGGCTCGTCATGCGGGTTGTCTATTCCCGTATCTTTTCGCGAATCTGCGTACCGGAGCCGGATTTGCGCAGGTTGGGCAAGGCCAGCATCAGCAGAACGAATGCGCCGGTGGCGAATTTCAGATCGGCCGGGGCCAGACCAAGCGTCAGGCAGAAGGAAATCAGTTGGTAATAGACGATCGAACCGACCACCGGCGCCATGACCTGGCGCAGGATGGTTTGCCGTCCGGTGATCGCTTCGCCGATGATCAGCGCCGCAAGGCCGTTGATCAGGATACCGAAGCCCATGTTGACGTCGACGAAACCTTGCGTCTGCACCATGATGCTGCCGCCGGTTGCCGAAAGCGCACTGGCAACGCCGACGCCCATGATGGTGGCGATGCCGACATTGATGCCCTGTGCTTCTGCCATGTCAGGGCTTGCGCCGACGGCGCGCATCGACGTGCCCTTTTCCGACATGAAGAAATACAGCATCAGGCCGACAACCAGGGCAATCAGGGCGCCGACGATCAGGATTTTCACCCAGGGAACGTTGGCCGACGGGCCGGCAAGAATGGTGAAGACCGTGTCATAGGTGAAGAGCGGAATGTTGGTGCGGCCCATGATGCGCAGGTTGATGCTGTAGAGCATCGTCATGACCAGGATGCCGGCGAGCAGCGTGTTGATCTTGAAGCGCAGGTGGATGAATGCCGTGGTGCAGCCGGCGAGAAAGCCGCAGACAAGCGCGACACCGCAGGCCAGAAACGGATTGACGCCCATGCTGATCAGCGTGCCGCAGACGCAGCCGCCGAGCGGAAAGGCGCCTTCCGATGTCAGATCCGGGAAATTCAGGATGCGGAACGGCAGCATCACGCCGAGCACCACGAAGGCGACGATCAGGCTTTGCGCTATCGTGACGGGAATGAGACCGTAGAAACTGGTAAGAATGTCCAGCATGCTGCTCAACTCCCCTGCAATGCGATGGCGTCGGATTTGGTGTGAAACCGGTCAATCAGGTCGGGTACGGTAATGCCGCGTTTCTCCTCCTGTCCGATCTCAAGCAGAACCTTGCCTGCATCCATCATGACGATCTTGTTACCGTACTTGATCGCATGTTCCATATTGTGCGTGACCATCAGCGTGGTCAGCTTCAGTTCCTCGACGGCGCGCACGGTGGTGTCCATCACCAGCTTGGCGGTGCGCGGATCGAGCGCGGCCGTATGCTCGTCGAGCAGCAGCAGTTTGGGCCGGGTCGACACCGCCATCACCAGCGACAGCGACTGGCGCTGGCCGCCGGACAAAAGCCCGACCGGCATGTCCAGCCGGTTTTCCAGGCCGAGATTGAGTTCTGCGAGCTGTTGGCGATATTTGGCCTTGCGCGGCGCGGTCAGCCCGTAGGAAAAGCCGCGCGGCTTGCCGCGCAATTCGGCCAGCAGCATGTTCTCGCCGATGGTCATGGTCGGCGCGGTGCCGATCATCGGGTCCTGGAACACGCGGGCAATGAACTGCGCACGGCGATGCGCGTTCAGCTTGGTGACATCCTGGCCGTCAATCGTGATCCGTCCGGCATCGAGCGGCAGTTTGCCGGAAACGGCGTTGAGAAAACTGGACTTGCCCGCGCCATTGCTGCCGATGACGATGCAGAAGTCGGCCGGTTTGAGCGCGATGTTCAAGCCATCAAGCGCCCGGCGTTCATCCAGTGTGCCGCGATAGAAAATCTTTGTGCCGCCCGTTACGGCAAGCATGTTGGTAGTCATGTTTGAGCCCCTCAAACCAGGACGAAGCGCCCCGTGTCAAAAGTTCCTGCGCCTGTGATGGCGCAGGAACTATATGTTTGCAGACGATAGGAGAAGGCTTATTTGACGAAACAGCCGCAATCCTTGAGGGAGTCCGGGGCTTTATGCCCGGTTTTCTCCAGGACCTTCTCGTTGATCAGCGCCGCGTGATCCGCATAGGACGGCTTGATCGGTGCGAGGCTGGCAGCGGACTTTCCGGCAATGATCTCGGCAGCAAGCTTGGCGGCGTTCTGGCCAACCTTGGTGTAGGACACTTCGAAGGCAGCGGCGACAAGGCCGTCACGCACGGCCTGGGCCGAGGCATTGACGATCGGGATATTGATGCTGAGCGCTGCGGCGGCAACAGCGGGAACGGCCGGCTGCACCAGGTTCGAGGCCGGTACGTAAATGACATCGGCCTTGCCGGCGAGCGAGCTCACGCGCATCGGAATGTCATTGGTATTGTCGAGACCGACTTCCACGACGGTCAGGCCCTGCGCTGCGGCAGCTTCCTTGACCAGCTTCAGCACGGCAACGTCATTGTCTTCACCCGGATTGTAGAGATAGGCGAGACGCTTGGCATCCGGCAGCAGCTGCTTGATGAACTTGACGACGGAGTTGACGTCCTGCAGATCGGACGCACCGGTCATGTTCTTGTCGCCGGCTTCCCAGGAGGGTGTCAGCTTGGCGACGACCGGATCGGTCACGGCGGCGAAAACAACCGGCGTGCCGGTGTTGCCGACGATCTGGCGGGCGCCCTGTGCCACCGGCGTGGTGACGGCGAGGATCAGTTTCGGATTGGCCGAAGCCAGTTTCGTCACCATTTGCGGGATGAGCGTTGCATCGAAATTCACCTGCAGCTCATCAAAAACCGCATCGGCAATGCCGAGCTTGACCAGTTCGGCCTTGAAGGCGGTGACGGTTTCGTCCAGCTGCGGATGCTTGCCGAACTGCGCAATGCCGATCTTCGTTTCCGCATAGGCTGCGCTGAGCCCAAGCCCCATTCCCAGTGCCGCAGCAAGCGCTGTCCGCACGACGTATTTTGCACCGATCATCGATTGTTCTCCATTTTTTGTTGGCTTTTTATTGGCCTCGCCTCCTCAGGCTTGAAAATAATATAACAAACGTGAAATGATATACAAACAGAAAATGGCAAAGGCCGAGGGAACGCAATGGCCGAAAGCATCAAGTCGGAAAACCTCTATACAGCGTTGCGCTCGCGCATCCTGAACGGCGACCTGCAACCAGGGCAATCCCTGCGGTTGCGCACGCTCGCCGCCGAACTCGGCAGCAGTGCCACGCCGGTCCGGGAGGCGTTGAACCGGCTGCAGGCGGAGAGCTTTGTAACCACCGAGGCCAACAAGGGCTTTCGCGTGGCCATCGTCACCCTGGAGGAACTGCAGGATCTCGAAGCGGCGCGGTCCGTCATCGAAACCCAGCTCCTCGTTAGTTCCATCGAGAACGGCGACCGGGACTGGGAGGCCAATCTCGTCGGGGCGCACTACCGGCTGTCGACCTGCGAAGTGCCCAATTCCTTTTCGCAGTTCGAGGCAATCGATGTCTGGGACGTCGCCCACACCGAATTTCACATGGCGCTCATCGCCGGGGCGTCATCCAAGTGGCTGCTCAACTTTGCCCAACAGTTGCATGCCCAGCTGCACCGCTATCGCCGCCACATCATCCTGCGGATCGATCACCTGACCCGTGTCGCGCAGGAAAACAGCGACAAGTCGCTCGGCAACCTGTCGCGCGAAGCGCTGGGGATCGATGCCCACACGGCCCTGATGGAAGCGGCGCTCGCCCGTGACAAGGCCAGGGCGGCGGCCCTGATGCTCGACCATGTGCGGCTTGCCAAGGACGCCTTTCTGAAACTTGCCAAAGCCAGCGGCATCGCCGGTTTTGATACGGCCGCCTGACAGATCAAAGAGAAGAGTGACGATGACACGGATCAATGCAACACATTCGGACGAGACGGATACCCTGCGCCATTTCCGCGAGCGGTTCGATCTGCCGGATGGGGTGATTTACCTCGACGGCAATTCACTGGGCGCCCTGCCGAAGACGGTGAAAGCCCGCGTGGCCCACACCATCAGCGAGGAATGGGGCAATCAGCTCATCCGCAGCTGGAATACGGCGGGCTGGGTGCATCTGCCGCAAAAGGTCGGCGGCCGGATCGGCCGCCTGATCGGGGCGCAGGAGGGCACTGTCGTGTCGGCCGACAGCACCTCCATCAACCTGTTCAAGGTGCTGTCCGCCGCGCTCAGCCTCAATCCTGGCCGCAGCAAGATTGTCTCGGAACGGGAGAATTTTCCGACCGATCTCTATATCGCCGAGGGTGTCGCCAGGCAGATCGGTCAGGGCCACCGGCTGGTGCTGACTGACAAGCCTGCCGATATCCCGGCGATGCTGGCGGACGATGTCGCGGTTCTCATGCTGACCCATGTGAACTATCGCACGGGTTATCGGCACGACATGGCCGCAATCACCAAAGCGGCGCATGACAAGGGCATTCTCGTCATCTGGGATCTCGCCCATTCCGCCGGTGCCATGGCGATTGATCTCGCGGGAGCGGACGCGGATTTTGCCATCGGCTGCGGCTATAAATATCTCAATGGCGGCCCCGGCGCCCCGGCGTTTCTCTATGTCAATCCGCGCCATCACGGCGGCTTTCGCCAGCCGCTGTCCGGCTGGTTCGGGCATCGCGCACCCTTCGCCTTCGAATCATCCTATGCGCCGTCGAACAGCATTGACCAGTATCTGTGCGGCACGCCCTCGGTGCTTGGCATGGTGGCGATGGATGAGGCGCTGGCGCTCTGGGATGACGTGGACATGGATGCGCTGCGGGCCAAGTCCGTGGCGCTGTGCGATTTCTTCATTCAGGAAGTCGACGGTTTTGCCGGAGAATTCGGCCTGACGCTGGTCACGCCGCGCAACCCCGATCAGCGCGGCAGCCAGGTTTCCTATTCCTGCGACAATGGCTATGCCATCATGCAGGCACTGATCGCCCGCGGCGTCATCGGTGATTTCCGCGCGCCCGATATCATCCGCTTCGGCTTTACGCCGCTTTATCTCAGCTTTGCCGAAGTGTCCGAAGCGGTTGCCATCCTGCGGGACATTCTGTCGACACGGGCCTGGGATGCGCCGAAATACAAGGTGAGGGAGGCCGTCACATGAGCCGCACACCCTACAATCCGGAGACGGAAGGCGCGCAGATGTCCTTCGACGGGCGCATGTCCTATGGCGACTACCTGCGTCTCGACAAGATATTGACGGCACAGGCACCGCTCTCCGACGCCCATGACGAAATGCTGTTCATCGTGCAGCACCAGGCGTCGGAAATCTGGATGCGGCTGGTCATCCATGAACTGATGTCGGTCTGCGAACACATTGCCAAAGACGATCTTGCGCCGTCGTTCAAGATGCTCAGCCGCGTCTCGCGCATTCTCGACCAGCTGAACTCCGCCTGGGATGTATTGAGAACGATGACGCCGAGCGAGTACACGACCTTCCGCGAGGAGCTCGGCATGTCATCGGGTTTCCAGTCGTTCCAGTACCGCGCCATCGAATTTCTGGCCGGCAACAAGAATGCCGCCATGATGCGCCCGCATGCGCACAGACCCGATATTCATGCGTGGCTGGAGGGTATCCTGCGTGCGCCCAGCATTTATGACCAGTCGATCCGTCTGCTGGCCCGCAAGGGCTTTGCCATCGACGCGGCGGTGCTGGAGCGGGATTGCGCGTTGCCCTACGAGGCCAATGACAGCGTGCGCGATGCCTGGCTGGTGGTCTACCGCTCGCCGGAGACCCACTGGCCGCTGTATGAACTGGCGGAAAAGCTGGTGGATTTCGAGGATTACTTCCGCCGATGGCGGTTCAACCATGTCACCACGGTGGAACGCATCATCGGCTTCAAGACCGGCACGGGCGGAACATCCGGCGTCAATTACCTGCGCAAGATGCTCGATGTCGTGCTGTTTCCGGAATTGTGGAGCATGCGGACCGAACTCTAGGTCCGCATTGCATCAGGCGGCGTATTTGTCGATGGCGACGCAGTCCATCGCCGACTTGGCGTGAATGTGGTTGCTGTGCGCAAAGCCGTGCCTGGCAATGGCTGCCAGATCGTCGTCCGGCTTGATCGGCCGTGACCACCAGTTGTCGTTGAGCACCCAGCCCTGGGCGGTGGCGCTTTCGACGTCCTGGCTGTCAGGGCGCAGCACGCAGGACTCATGCATGATTCGGGCATTGGGGGAGCGCCTGTTCATCATCTTGCGGCCTTCGATAAGCGCCGTGGCCTCGTCTTCAGCAATGACAAGCTGATGAAACAGATGACGTGTCTGTTTGTATTTGGTCAGATAGGCAAATTTGACTTGATACGCTGGCACTTCATTCTCCTGCACCAAAGACTCAGTCGTTAACCATTTATTAATATTGGCACTTGACACGGCTTTTTCAAGGAGATGCAGGTTTTATACAGGTTTATTTGCGGGTGGTTTTCATCGCCCACTCATTAGCCAAACCTTTGTTTTCAAAAGATAAAGTGATTTTGTTCCATGGCCGAAATAAAAAGCCGTCCTGCCCTCCGGGGCAGAACGGCGCAAATGTGGCGTCAATCGGCTTGACGCGAATCAGCCATAGACGAGCTTGTCCTGCCGCTGTCTGAGCTCGACGATCTTCGAGCCGGGGATGGGGGCGGCATTGGCGCTGGTGATGAGCGCGCCCTTGGCGATGGGCGCCGTCACCGTGCCGCCCTGCAACAGGCCGCAGGGAATGGCTCCGGCGGCGCGCGCCTCCGGCGCCGTCATGATCCAGGCGCGGTAGCAGTATTCGCCGATCGCATCGAGTGTGTCGCCGACCTTCAGGTCCTTCTTCGCCACCGCGCAGACTTCCGCCACGGGCTTCGCCAAAGGCACCATGTCCGCCTTGCCGTAGAGCACGACGCGCGCGCAGGTCAGCGGCACTTCCAGCGAGGTCAGGTGATAGGGCCGGTGGAAGGTGAAATACGGGCCCTTGCCCATCTTCAGATCCTCCATCCGCTCCGAAATGCGCGGATGCGACATGTCGGCGACCACGAACACGCCCGGCGCCACGCCCTTGCCGATGGAATAGTCGACCACGCCGACGCGCGACAACAGCCCGCCATCCTTTTGCGGGATCAGCGTCTTGTTGAGCTGGTCCAGCGTGGCGGCGGGGCCGTGCATGCCCGCCTTGTCGGGGACAAGCCCCGTGGCATTGGCGATCGCCGCCATTTCCACCATGGTCTTCGAGCCGTCGACGAATTCCACCAGCATGCGCACATTCATGTGGCGCCGTGCCGCCTCTTCCGCGTAATCGTCGGGAATGGCGTCGATGTTGAGCGGGTTGTTCTTGCCCTTGCCGGCGGCAACGATCGGATGGCCCATGGCCGAGACGAACTCGATCAGCTCCATGCAGGAGGACGGCTCGTCGCCGGCGCCCAGCGAATAGGTGACGCCGAGGCGGTCCGCCTCGCTTTTCAGATACGCGCCGATGGTCACATCCGCCTCGACATTCATCATGACGAGGTGCTTGCCGTGCTCCATGGCGCGAAGGCCGATCTCGGCCCCGACCGCCGGAACGCCCGTCGCATCGATCACCACGTCGATCAGGTCATTTTCGAGGATGAGGTCGGCATTGTCGGTGACGGCGATCCGGCCGTCCTCCATTGCCGCGGTCAGGGCCGAGCCGGTGGTCACTTCCTGCGCATGCCCGGGTTCGCGGTAGGCGATATCGACGGCTTTCAGCGCATTGGGCAGGTTCAGTTCGGAAATCGCGCCGATCTCGACGCCCGGCATATGCGCCACCCGCGTGACGATGTCCGTGCCCATCTCGCCCGAGCCGATCAGCCCGATGCGGATCGGACGGCCCGCATCCGCCCGTGCCTGCATGTCCCGCGCCAATCCCGTCAATGCCACATTGCTCGCCATACCAAAACGCTCCTCATCCGGCTGCTTTGCGTTCCGGCATAGGACGGGAGCGGGCGCTTGGCAACAGGCTAGAGCGGTTTGCGGCCATATTGAATCGTTCTGCCGGCGGGAATTTGCGGACAAGGTCAAGGGGTTTGACGAGACCGATGTTCTCCATCGGACGAAGTCAAAACCCGCAGGAATTGGGCCAAATTCACCCGGCCCTTCGGGTTTCCGGCTGGCGGACACCCACTTTGTCAGGCAGCTTCGTCCGATGGATAAACATCGGCCTTGCTACCTTCCGCGTGGATTGTCTCGCCATCCGGGAAACAGAACTGATCCAATATGGCCGCAAACCGCTCTAGATCTGCAGGAAGCGGAATTCCGTCTGCTGCCGGTAGGTCTCGCCGGGCCGCAGCACGGTACCGGGGAAATGCGGCTGGTTGGGGCTGTCGGGAAAGTGCTGGGCTTCCAGACACAGGCCCGCATGCGGCCCGTAGCGCCTGCCGCCAAGGCCGGTCAGTCCGGGGGCGATCATCCGGCCGTCGTAGAATTGCAGGCCGGGTTCGCTCGTATGAACCTGCAGTTCAAGGCCATTGTCGGCGGCAAGCGACGCGGCATGGCGCAGGCCGTCCCTGAGTGCGCCGCTCAGCACAAAATTGTGGTCATAGGCCGCGGGCGGGCGGGCGCCGATCAGGCGCGACGCGCGAAATTCGAAGGGCGTTGCGTCGACCGGCAGGATGTCGCCGGTCGGAATGAGGTCGTCCGCGACCGGCGTATAGCTGTCGGCGAAAATCTGCAGCCGGTGACTGCGGATATCGTCGGACGCGTCGAGATTGAAATAGCTGTGCTGGGCAAAACCGGCGACCGTCGGCGCATCGGTTGTCGCTGTGATCTCCATGCACAGCGTCGAATCCGCGGTGAAGCGGTAGGTGCAGCGCACCTCCATTGCCCCCGGGAAACCCTGATCGCCGTCGGGCAGCCGCAAGGCGAGCGTGACCGATGAGGCGCTCCAGTCGGCGACGGTCCACAGGCGCTGCGACGTCCCCATCGCGCCGCCATGCAGGGTCTGTTTCCCGCCTTCATTGCGGTCGAGCTGGTATTCCCTGCCGTCAAGGGTAAAGCGGCCATGGGCGATCCTGTTGGCGTAGCGCCCGACCAGCGCGCCGAAATAGGGCGACTGGACGGGATAGGGATCGAAGTGGTCAAAGCCGAGCACCACCCGTTGCGGCGTGCCGTCCGCCAGGGGGATGTGCAGGTCACGGATAACAGCGCCCCAGTTCAGCACATGCGCCAGCGCACCGGATGGCGACTGGATCGTTGCCTGGAACACCGGTTCCCCGGCGAACATTCCGAAGGGCTGGGGGCCGAGCAGCGCGCGCACGCTCAGTGGTCCCGCACGGCTGCATTGCCGCGCGCGGCGAGCTTCGCCTGCAGGACAACGACGATGAGCAGAAACAGGCCACGAATGACCGACTGCCAGTAGGCGGAGAGCGAAATCCAGCCTTTGCCGTTCTCGAAATTGAGAACGTTGAAGAGAATGCCGAGGAGCAGCACGCCCGCCAGCGTTGCCCCGACCGAACCGACGCCGCCGGTCAAAAGGGTGCCGCCGACGACCACGGCGGCAATGGCAAAAAGCTCCCAGCCGACGCCTTCAATCGGCTGGCCCGCGCCGAACTGCGAGGCGAGGATGACGCCGGCCAGGCCGGCAAGCCCGCCGCTGGCAAGGTAAACCAGAAATTTGATCCGGCCGACCGGCAGGCCCATCATCCGCGTCGCATCCTCATTGCCGCCGACGGCCAGAACGCCGCGTCCCGTGCTGGTGAAGTTGAGGATGATCCAGCCGGCGACATAGGCGGCTAGCGCTATCCATGCCGGGATGGGGAAGCCGAAAAAGTTGTCCTGGCCGATGCTGGTAAAGCCGCTGTCATAGGAGACCGAAACCGACTGGTTGTCGGCGAGCAGCAGGGCGGTGCCGCTGGCCGCCAGCATGGTTGCGAGTGTGGCGATGAACGGCATGATCTTCAGCCGGGTCACCAGCGCGGCATTGACGAGGCCGACGCAGAGCCCGGCACCGACGCCGGCACCAAGCCCGATCCATGCGCCCTGCGGGCTGAAGAGCGCGGCGACCACGCTGCCGAGCGCTGCGGTCGACCCCACGGAGAGGTCGATGCCGCCGGTCATGATGACGAAGCACATGCCAAGCGCCACCAGCGCGAACATCGAATTGTAGCGCAGCACGCTGGAGATGTTGAAAAAGCCGAGGAAATAATCGTAGCGCAGCCAGCCGAACATGACGAGCAACAGCAGCGCGACCACCACGCCGTACCTGCCGAGCAGGGATATCCATCGTGTCCGGGTCATGCGTGTGCCCTGCCTTGCTGCTGGATCCAGACGGCCAGGATGATGATCCCCGCCTTGACCACCAGTGCGGCGGCATCGGGCACGCCATTGGCGAGCAGCGTGTAGCGCACCAGCTGGATCGTCATGGCGCCGATCAGCGTGCCGATGATGGTGGCCTTGCCGCCGCTCAGCAGCGTGCCGCCGACGGCGACCGCGGCGATGGCGTCAAGCTCCATGCCGAGCCCGACCAGATTGGCGTCGCTGGAGGAGTTGATGGCGATGACGACGAGCCCGGCCAGTCCGGCGCACAGGCCGCTGATGGCGTAGACCAGCAGCTTGACCCTGGCGACGGCAATGCCGGACAGTTCTGCCGCCCGCTCATTGCCGCCGATGGCGATGATCTGGCGGCCAAACACCGTCCGTTTCAGCATCCATGCGGCGGCGAGGACGATCAGCAGCATCAGGATCACCTGCACCGGAATGCCGAGCACCCGGCCAAGCCCGATGAACTGGAACTGCGGCACGCGGAATGTCTGCAGATTGCCGTTGGTCATGACCTGCGCAATGCCGCGCCCGGCGATGAACAAAACAAGCGTGGCAACGATGGGCTGGATGCGGAAGGCGGAGATGAGCCAGCCATTGAACAGGCCGAACAGCCCGGCAACGGCGATGGAAACGAGCATGGCAGCGGCAACGGCGAGATAGATATTGCCGATGGGCATGATCTTGCCGAGGAAGATCATCGGCGCCAGGGCGCCGGAGATGGCCATAAGCGAACCGACGGAGAGGTCAATGCCGCCGGTGGCGATGACCAGTGTCATCCCGACCGCGACGATGACGATGGTGCAGACCTGGGTGAGGTTCACATTCAGCGTCTGTATCGTTGCAAAATTGCGGGTGAACGCCAGATTGAACAGGATCAGCAGCAGCAGCGCGATCAGCGTGCCGTAGCGCGCGAGGAAATCGAAGGGATCGAAACGCCGGGCTGTCGTGCGCGCCATTTGGGGTGTGCCGGTCATATCAGGGCCTCCTCGACAGCGGGCGCATTGCCATGGGCCATGGCGCCCATGAGCGCGTCTTCGGTGGCGGCGGCGCGGCCGAATTCGGCGACGCTGATGCCGTCGCGCAGGACGAACACCCGGTCAGCGCCCTCGATGACCTCTTCCAGCTCGGAGGAGATCATCAGCACAGCCAGTCCCTGGTCCGCCAGCGATTTGATCAGCAACTGGATTTCGCCCTTGGCGCCGACATCGATGCCGCGTGTCGGTTCGTCGAGAATGAGCAGGCGCGGGTTCATCGCCAGCCAGCGGCCAAGCAGGACCTTCTGCTGGTTGCCGCCGGAAAGCTCGCGCACCTTCTGCTCCGGTCCGGAGCATTTGATGCCGAGCTGCTTGATGAAACGTTTCACGATCTCCTGCTGCGCCTTCTCGTCGATAACCCCGGATTTGGCGAGTTTCGGCATCAGCGCCAGCATCATGTTTTCCGCGACGCTCATATCCGGCACGATGCCTTCGCTCTTGCGGTCTTCGGTGCAGAAACCCATGCCTGCGGCGATGGCGTCGGAGGGCCGCCGGGGTTCGAACGTCTTGTCGCCATAGGTCATGGCGCCCGCCTTCAGGCGGTCGATGCCGAAGACCAGCCGCGCCGTTTCGGTGCGGCCCGCGCCGAGCAGTCCGGCAAAGCCGGCGATCTCGCCGCTGCGGATGGTGAAGGAGACATCCTGGACGATCTGCCCCACGGCGAGATTGTCGGCGGACAGCAGGACCTTGCCGATGTTCTTTTCATCGCGCGCGGTAAAGGCGGTGGCGTGGCCCTCGGTCTTTTCAATGCTGCGCCCCAGCATGGACGAGACGAGCTCGATCTTTTCAATTGCGTCCATGCGAGCGGTCCTGATCGTCCGGCCGTCGCGCATGATCGTCACGCGGTCGCACACCGCATAGAGTTCGTCCAGCTTGTGGCTGACGAACACCACGGAAACGCCGTCCTGTTTCAACTGGCGGATGACGTTGAAGAGGACGCCGACTTCGCGCTCGTCGAGCGAGGAGGTCGGCTCATCCATGATGACGAGCTTGGCGGAAAAGCCGATGGCGCGGGCTATGGCCACCATCTGCTGGGTTGCCGTGTTGAATTCCATCAGGGGTCGGCGGACGTCGGCGCGGATATTGAAGCGCCGCAACAGGTTTTCAGCCTCCCGGTGCATGCTCGCCCAGTCGAGCAGGCCGAAGCGGCGTTTCTCCCGTCCAAGGCAGATGTTCTCCGTCAGGGAACGGTAGGGAACCAGATTGATTTCCTGATAGATGGTGCTGATGCCGTTTGCCTGCGCCTGCTGCGGCGAGGCGACTTCAAACGGCTTGCCGTCGAACGTCACGTCGCCCGCATCCCGCCGATGATAGCCGGTCAGCACCTTGATGAGCGTCGATTTTCCCGCGCCGTTCTGGCCGATCAGCGCATGCACCTCGCCGCGGGCCACGGTGAACGAGGCGGCGGAAAGGGCAGGGATACCCGCAAAGCGCTTGTCGATGCCTGTCATCGACAGAAGAATATCGGTGTCCATTGCAAAGCCGTTTCTGAAATCATCCGGAGCTTTTGCCTGGATGCAGGGTTACACCAGACATGAAAAAGCCAGCGCTCCATGGAAGCGCTGGCTTCGTCAGATATCAATAGGCGGAGCTCAACAATTTTGCCGCATTGCCGGCATCGTAGAACTGGTCCGGATTGATGATCTTCGGGGCGATTTTCTCCCCGGCGGCATAGGCGGCTGCCGTATCGTAGGCCTTGGGGCCGAAGCGCGGATTGCATTCGACCACCGCGGCAATCTTGCCGTCGACCACGGCCTGGACCGCTTCCTTGCCGCCATCGATCGACAGGACGAGGATATCCTTGCCGGGTACCTTGCCTGCCGCTTCAATGGCGGAAATCGCGCCGATCGCCATTTCGTCATTGTGGGCGTAGATGACATTGGCGTCGGGATGCGCCTGCAGCAGGGTTTCGGCGACCTGGCGGCCCTTGTCACGGGCAAAATCGCCGGTCTGCGAGGCAACGATCGAGAAATCCGAATGCTTGGCGATGACGTCGTCAAAGCCCTTCTTGCGGTCGTTGGCCGGCGAGGAGCCGGTCGTGCCTTCCAGTTCGATGATCTTTGTCTTGCCCTTGGCGTTGGCCACCAGCCATTCGCCGATGCGCTGGCCCTCTTCGATGAAGTTGGAGCCGATGAAGGTCACATAGTCGTCGCCAGCCTTGGCGAGGGACGGATCGACGCTGCGGTCAAGCAGGATAACCGGAATTCCGGCGCTCTTGGCGGCCTTGATCGCCGGAATCAGCGGCTTTTCCTCGCGCGGGGCCAGGAAAATCAGGTCGACGCCCTGTGCGATCATCGAATTGACGTCGGCGACCTGCTTGGCCGCGGAGCTTGCCGCATCCGTGTAGACAAGCTGCCAGCCGCGCTTCTTGGCCTCTTCCTGCATGCTGGCCGTCTGGGCCAGACGCCACGGATTGTTGCTTTCCGTCTGGGCGAAGCCGACCTTGTAGGTGTCTTTCTTCTTCAGCGGCGGCGACGCGGCGAAAACACTGCCTGCAGCCATGGCGGCGGCGAGGCCGGCAGCCGAGGTGAGCAATAGGGTACGACGGGTGATGGACATACGAATTTTCCTCCCAGAAATTCAGAGCGTGGAAATTCCACTGGCCTGATCATCTTCATTTATAAAAATTAGTCAATAATTATTTATGTTGATTAGCCGGTGTTTCGCTGCATAATCATTCCCACGCGGTTTGATTGATTCAGCCGTGCTTGCATGTGGCAAAGGGCTGTTTTCGAATGAATGACACAGTGGATGATGTGACCACTGAAAAGAAAAAGCCCGTCCGGGTCACGGCCCGGCGCAAACGCGTCAACAAGCGCGTGACGATGACCGATATCGCGCGCATTGCCGGCTGTTCGCAGGCAACGGTTTCCTTCGTGCTCAACAAGACGCCGGGCATCAAGCTGGCGGCGGAAACGCGCGAACGCGTGATCGAGGCTGCCCGCTCGCTCGGCTATGCCGCGCCCAACTTTGCCCACCTGGACAGCCATGATGCCTATGCGCCTGCGGTCGACGGCAAGATCGGCTTCGTGGTCGACCAGCTGGCAACCAGTCCCGAAGCGGTCGTTGCCATTGAGGGCGCGCGGCAGGCCTCGTGGAATGCGGGCAACATCATTCTGGTTGCCCAGACATTGAATGACCCCGAGATGGAGCCGCGCACCATCCGCGCCCTGCGCGAGCAGGGGATTTCCGCGCTGATCTACATGGCGATCTTTACCCGCGAGGTGACGTTGCCGGACTACCTCTACAATCTCGATATCCCGCTGGTGCTCCTCAACTGCTATACCGCCGACTATGCTTTTCCGGCGGTCGTTCCGAGCGAGATCGCCGGCGGCCAGCACTCGACCCGCCACCTGATCCAGCACGGCCACCGGCGCATCGGCATCATCACCGGCGAGCCGTGGATGGAGGCGGCGAAGGACCGGCTGCGCGGCTATCGCCGGGCACTGGCGACCGCCGATATTCCCTTCGATCCGGAACTGGTGATCGAGGGCGACTGGTCGGCAAGCGCGGGCTACAAGGCGACGAAGACGCTGCTGGCGCTGAAGGACAGGCCCACGGCCATTTTCTGCCAGAATGACCGGACCGCCATCGGCTGCTACGAAGCGCTGAAGGAAGCGGGCATCCGCATCCCGGAGGATATTTCGGTCATCGGCTATGACGATGAAGAAATTTCACGGCACCTGCACCCGCAATTGACCACATCCGTCCTGCCGCACCGGGCCATGGGCCGCTGGGCCATCGAACAGCTCGACAGCTATGCCACGGGGAGCGGAACACGCTACCCCATCACCAAGCTCGAATGCCCGCTGGTCGAGCGTCTCTCGGTGACGGAGCGCACCAGGAAAGGCTCTAGATCTGGTCCGGGGGTGACTTTCCTTTGACATAATCAGCCCGGTCGATGCCGTGGCGCTGCAGCTTGTCGTAGAATGTCTTGCGCGGAATGCCCAGGGCCTCGATTGTCGTCCTCACATCGCCATTGTTGCCCGCCAGGGCCTCGCGAATGAGCTTTGCCTCATGGCGTTCCATGGCTTCGGGCAGGGTGAGCGTGCTGGTCTGCGACGGCGTGTGTTCACTGGTCATTTCATCCAGACCCAGCGCAACCCGCTCGGCGAAATGCGCGAGTTCGCGCACATTGCCGGGCCAGTCATGATCCATCAGCCGCGCGCGCATCGCCGCGTTTATGTCCTGCGGTTCCGTCTTGAAGCGGATGGCGGCGCGGTGCAGGAAATGCGTGAACAGCAGCGGAATATCCTCCTTGCGCTCACGCAAGGGCGGGATCGAGACAGTGACGACATTGAGACGGTAGAACAGATCCTCGCGGAAATTCGCCCGCTGTTCGGGGCTGCCGAGATCCACCTTGGCGGCGGCGACGACGCGCAGGTCCACGGGCCTGTGCTCATTGGTGCCAAGCGGCGTGATTTCCCGCATTTCCAGAACGCGCAGCAGTTTGACCTGGGTGGCCAAGGGCATGCTTTCGATCTCGTCGAGGAACAATGTACCGCCGCTGGCATGTTCGATCCGCCCGATACGCTTGTTCTGCGCGCCGGTGAAGGCTCCGGCCTCGTGGCCGAACAGCTCGCTTTCAATCACCGATTCCGGCAGGGCGCCGCAGTTGAGCGCAACGAAATTACCCTGCCTGCGGCGGCTCCATTCATGCAGGAGACCGGCGGCCACGTCCTTGCCGCTGCCGGTCTCGCCGGCGATCAGCACATCCACATCGGCATTGGCCACATGACGCAGCGTCTTGCGCAGATTCTGCATCACGGGTGTCTGGCCGATCAGCGGCACCGTTTCGTCGGAGGCCTCCATGAATTGCCGCAGCTGGCGGTTTTCCATGACAAGCTGGCGCTTGTCTGCGGCGCGGCGGATGCTCTGGACGAGGCGCTCGGCCGGATAGGGTTTGGCAATAAAATCGTAGGCGCCTTCCTGCATGGCCTCGACGGCCATTTCGATATCGCCATGCCCGGTGATCAGGATGACGGGCAGATCCGCGTCCATCGCGCGCAGGCGCCGGAAAAATTCCAGCCCGTCCACATGCGGCATGCGGACATCGCTGACGACGACGCCGGCGAATTCCGGTGTCAGGAAGCGCAGGGCACTCATGGCATCGGCGAACGGAATCACGCTGAACCCGGCAAGTTCCAGCGTCTGCCTGTTGGCGTTGCGCAGGTCGTCATCATCGTCGACAAAGGCGATTTGCGGCTGGAATCCCATGGTCAGGCAACCCTTTTGAGATGGACGGTGAATCGGGTTCCGGCGCTGCTGCTGTCCACTTCGATGCGTCCGCCATACTCGGCGACGATGTCGTGGCAGATGACCAGGCCAAGCCCGAGCCCGCGGTCCTTGGAGGTGTTGAAGGGGGTAAACAGCGCCTGCATGATGTCATCGGGAATGCCGGGGCCGTTATCGGCCACGGTCAGCTGCACCTCGTCATCGGCAACGGCATAGCCGACGCTGATCCGGCTGGATGGCCCGCCTTCGGTTGCCTCCAGCGCGTTCTGCATCAGATTGATCAGCACCTGCTCGAGCCGGATGCGGTTGCCATGCACCTTCAGTCCGGCCGGCGGCGTCTCGGTCGTGATCTTGCCGACGGTCTGGCGGAAACGGCTGCCGAGCAGCAGCAGCGCGCCTTCGATGACGTCGCTGACATCTGCCGGACCGGCATCGCCGGTGCCCTTGCGCGAGAAGGTGCGCAGTTCATCGGTGATGCTGCCGATGCGTTCGGTCAGGCCCGCGATGGCCGACAGGTTTTCCCTGGCCGGTTCGACCTGATTGCGCGCCAGAAACGTCCCGGCATTGTCGGCATAGGCGCGGATGGCCGCCACGGGCTGGTTGATCTCATGCGCAACGCCCGCTGTTACCTGCCCGAGAATGGCAAGGCGGTTGGCCTGCACCAGTTCCTGCTGCACGGTCTGCAGCTTGTTTTCGGTTTTCTGCCGCTCCTCCGCCTGCATCACCAGTTCGGCATGCGCGGTGCTCAGCGCTTCGGTGCGTTCCGCCACACGGCGCTCCAGTTCGCGGCGCGCCAGTTCCTGCTCCTGCAGGCGCTGCAGCGCCAGGCCGCGGCGATGCAGGAAGAACGCGGTGAAGCCGAGGAGAGGCGCAATGACCGCCAGCGCTGCGAGCTGCGCGGCACGGATGGCTTCGCTCACCGCCGCGCCGGCCGGGGTCAGCAATTGCAGCGTCCAGCTGGTTGTCGGCACGGGAACGCGGACCCGGACATACTCCGCGTCCTGGCTGGAACCCGGCAATTGGGCGGTTACCCTGTCCGGCGTCGCGGTTGTCAAGGCAGGCGCGACGCTCAAAGGTTCGAGCGGCGCATTGCCGAATTGCAGGCTTTCCCGGATCGGGCCGAGCTGTTCGGCCGGGATCGGTGCCTGCGCCATGAAGCGCCATTCGGGAAAGCTTGTGATCAGCACGATGCCGCGAGGATCAAGGACATAGGACGGGTCGCTGCTCCGGCGCCAGTCGGCCTCCAGTTCGTCGAACTCGACCTTGACGACAATCACGCCAAGCAGGCCGTTCGGACCGTCGATGCGCCGCGAAATATACAGGCCCGGCCGTTTGCTGATCGTGCCGAGCGCATAGTGCTCGGCACTGCCATTGGCGAGTGCGCGCAGATAATAGGGGCGGAAACTGTAGTCGACGCCGACAAAGCTGGTCGGTTCCTGCCAGTTGCTGGCCGACAGGGCCGTGCCCTTCGCATCGAGGAGATAGATGACGGACGCGTGCGTGCCTTCGATCAGGCTTTCCAGCTTGCGGTCGACAAGATGCAGCATGCTTTCGCTGCGGGATGACAGCGCGCTGATGAGGTCGCGGTCCTGCGAGAGGACGAAGGGCAGGGAGCGTTGCTTCTCCAGCACGGTCCGCAGCAGGACGGCGTTGAGTTCCGCCGCGCTTCTGGCCCGGGTTTCCAGCGCGACATAGGCGCGATTGCGGCCGTAATCATTGGCGGCCAACAGGGCGCCGAGAATGATGAAAACGGCCAGGGCGCCATAGACGATTTTGCCCATGGTGCTGAATCCCCCGGTCCGGGGCAGCATATCGGCATCGTTTGGCAGGGGGCGGTCCATGGCTGATTTGTGCATATATCCGCACGATTGACAATCTGTTTGTGCGAAATTCCGCACGTTTTTATATCCCGCGCCCGAAGCATAAAAATAATATGCAATAAAATCAATATATTATCAAATAAATTAAGATTGGCACGGTGCTTGCTTATGCCTTTCCAGAGAACGCATGCGTTGTTCTCGAGAACAAGAAGGGCCCGGGAGGCTGACAGGGTTTCTGCCAGACGCGGCTCGCACCATGGAGGAAGACATGAGTCCTGTGACCATCAGCGCAGCACCGCAGCCGCGCGTCAAGAAACCTATCTACACCCATCTGTATTTCCAGGTCATCGTTGCCATCACCATCGGCATCGCGCTTGGCCACTATTATCCCGATGTCGGCACCAGCATGAAGCCGCTCGGCGATGCCTTCATCAAGCTGGTGAAGATGATCATTGCTCCGGTCATTTTCCTGACCGTGACGACCGGCATCGCCGGCATGAGCGATCTGCAGAAAGTCGGCCGCGTCGCCGGCAAGGCGATGATCTACTTCCTCACCTTCTCGACACTGGCGCTGATCGTCGGCCTTATCGTTGCAAATGTCGTGCAGCCCGGTGCCGGCATGAACATCAATCCGGCAACGCTTGATCCGGCCTCGGTCGCCACCTACACGCAGCAGGCGCATGAACAGAGTGTCATCGGCTTCCTGCAGAATATCATTCCGACGACGATCGTCGGTGCCTTTGCCTCCGGCGACATTCTTCAGGTGCTGTTCTTCTCGGTTCTCTTCGGTGTATCGCTGGCCATGGTCGGCGAGCGCGCCGCGCCGGTCACCAACTTCCTGCATGTGCTGTCGGCACCGGTGTTCAAGCTGGTCGCCATTCTGATGAAGGCTGCTCCCATCGGTGCCTTCGGCGCCATGGCGTTCACCATCGGCAAGTACGGCATTTCGTCGGTTGCCAACCTGCTGTTCCTCATCGGAACCTTCTACCTGACGTCGATCCTCTTCGTGGTGATCATCCTCGGTGCCGTCGCCCGCTACAACGGCTTCTCGATTTTCGCCCTGATCCGTTACATCAAGGAAGAACTGCTGCTCGTTCTCGGCACCAGCTCATCCGAAGCCGCCCTGCCGACGCTGATGGCGAAAATGGAAAAGGCGGGCTGCAAGAAGTCCGTCGTCGGCCTCGTCATCCCGACCGGTTATTCCTTCAACCTGGACGGCACCAACATCTACATGACATTGGCTGCGCTGTTCATTGCCCAGGCAACCAACACACCGCTGACCCTGACGGATCAGATTCTGCTGCTGCTGGTGGCGATGCTCAGCTCCAAGGGTGCTGCCGGTATCACCGGTGCCGGTTTCATCACGCTGGCGGCAACGTTGTCCGTGGTTCCGGCCGTGCCGGTCGCCGGCATGGCGCTGATCCTCGGCATCGACCGCTTCATGTCGGAATGCCGCGCCCTGACCAACCTCGTCGGCAATGCGGTGGCGACCATCGTTGTCGCCCGCTGGGAAGGCGAACTGGACAAGGGCCAGCTTGACCGCGCACTGCATGGCGGCGTCAGCGAAGACGAAGCCCTTGCCTATGCCGGCTGACAGCCGGTAACGACTGAGAGGGAAAGGCGGGCTTTTCAGCCCGCCTTTTTCATGCGAGGTGGTCCCGCCATATCGCCGCATATGTGTCGAATGCGGCGTCGAGCGGCTGTACATTTCCGGTCTTTGCCTGCACGGGGATTGTCGCGCCCGCCAGAAGGGCCGCGCCAAGGCTGGTTCCGGTTGAACCGGGCAGGGCGGCCACGTCACGCGCCGTCAGGCTGCGCAGGGCAGACAGATACACCGCATTGCGGGCGAAGGGACCTTCGACAATCGTGCTGCCCTCAGCTCCGATCAGCCCGAGGCTGACATGGGTCATCAGCGCGGCATAGAGCGAGGCTGCGGCTGTGCGTTCGGCCGGTGTCCGGGCCTCGCCGTTCGGCCATACGGCCTCCCGGTGCGGAAAGGGGCCCGTCCCCTTGACAAGACTGGGCAGCAGCATGATGCGATCGCGGATGACCCGGTCGAGCGTTGCGGTATCGGGCGTGGCGGCATTGCCGCCGGTCAAAAGGTCAAACTCCCGCCCGCCCATGAACCGGGCCGAGGGCACCGGCTTGCCGTAGGCATCGACATTGGCAAGCGTATCGCGCTCCTGATCGAGCCTGTCCAGCCGCCCGCCCACGGCAAACAGCACAACCCACGTGCCCGTCGAGACGACGGAAAATGGCGAGCTGCGCGTCATCAGATGCGGCAGCAGTGACGCATTGGAATCGTGAATGCCGCAGAAGACCGGCACAGATTGCCAGACGCCAAGCTGATGCTGAAGAGGGGGCAGCAAATCGCCGATATGATCGAATGCCCTACGGATCGGCGGCAGGAGCGGGCGCAGGTCCAGCGTGTCGACAAGGCTGGAATAATCACCTTCCCGCGGATTCCACAGATCCGTATGGCAGCCGAGCGACGTCACTTCATTGACCGCAATGCCGGTCAGCCGCCATACCCAGTATTGCGCATAGGTCAGGATGGTTTTGACATCCCGGAACCGTTCGGGAAACTGCGTCTTCTGGTAATGGATTTGCGCGCCGACATTCAGTCCGCCCGCCAGATAGGGCGAGGCGGTCTCGGCAAAGTCCGGCCGCAGGTCCGCATAGGCGCGGCGTACTGCATCGGGATAGCTGCATTCATAGTCGATGACGGGCATGGCCAGGCCGTCGTCGCCGAGCAAGGCTGCCGCTGCGCCATGGGCGGTGACGGATATCGCGTCGAAACCGGGCGTTGCAGCGAGTTCCGTCAGGGAGGCCAGAAAAAACGTCCAGAGTGCGTCGATATCGTAATGCGGATAGAGGCCGCCGGTGACCACGCGGTTGGGCGTGCTGCGTGCGGCAAGTTCCACGCCGCTCGCCGCATCAACGATGACGACTTTGGCGTTGGTCTTGCCGACGTCGATGACAGCGATATGGCCTGGCTTGGTCATGCCGGTTCAGGCCAGATGGAACAGGCAGACCAGATCGGTCTGCACCGGTGAATTGTCGGGGTTCGTCACCATGATGTCGGCCATGTGCGCCCACCATTTTTTCATCACGGGATGATCGGGAAGATCAGCCATCCCGTGTTGCTTCGGGCGCGTCAGGACACCGCACAGCGTGTGGGTGTCACGATCGAGGTGGATCGAATAGTTCTGCACGCCCGCACCGTGCAGGAGAGCGACCAGTTCCGGCCAGATGGCATCGTGCCGCCGGCGGTATTCCTCTTCCATGCCCGGATGGAGGGTCATCTTGAACGCATAGGTTTCCCGGGTACTCATGCATGTTTCCTGTGCCTGAAGCGGCGGATGATGATCGGCAGGGTGATGGTGATGATCAAGAGCAGGCCGATGAAGATCGACATGACGATGCCGGGCACGTTGAGCAGCCCGAGGCCGAATGTCACCAGTCCCATGACAAAGGCGGCGATGACCACGCCGCCAATGGTTCCCGAGCCGCCGAGAATGGAGATGCCGCCGAGAACCACCATGGTGACGATTTCGAGTTCCCACCCTTGCGCGATGGACGGCCGTGTCGAGCCGAGGCGTGACGTGAGACAGACCGCGGCGATGCCCGACATCAGCCCGGTCATCAGGAACAGCGTGAACTTGATGCGCTCGACGCGGATGCCGGAGAAACGCGCGGCAAACTCGTTGTTGCCGATGGCATAGACGCGCCGGCCGAAATTGGTCGCATGCAGGAGAATGGCAAAGAGAATGGCCAGGGCGGCGAACAGGGCGAATTCAAACGAAATGACCCAGAAGACATAGCCCTGGCCGAAATAGGCGAAGGAGGCGGGATAGCCGCCATAGGCCTTGTCGCCGAGGACGATATAGGCGATGCCGCGAAACAGGCTCATCGTGCCGATGGTCACGACAATCGACGGCAGGCGCAGCCCGGCAACGAGAATGCCGTTGATCACGCCGCAGCCGATGCCGACCCCAAGGCCGATGGCAACAAGGCCCGGCGTGCCCACGCCCATCTGGGCCGCGGCGCCCATGGCCGTCGAGGCAAGCGCAATGATCGCCGCGACGGACAGGTCGATTTCACCAGCGATGATCAGGAGCGCCATGGCGAAGGCCACCATCGCCTTCTCGGTGAAGTTGAACGTGGCGTCGGACAGGTTCCATGCATTGAGGAAGTAGGGCGATGCAAAGGAGTTGGCGATGAAGATCAGGATCGCGACAACCAGCAGCAGCGCTTCCCAGCTGGCAAACAGCCGCGTTGCGGAGGTGCCGAGCCGGTCCGGGATATGACGTTTTTCACTGACCGCGCTCATGCGATGCCCTCGATTGTTTCCGATGCCCCGCGGTCACGCAGGATGATGCGGCCGCGCCGCCGTTCCTGCCGCGCATTGAAGATCACGGCGGCGATGATCACGCCGCCCGAAATTGCCATTTGCGAGAACGGCGAAATGTTGATGACCGGCAGGGCATTTTTGATGACGCCGAGAAACAGCGACCCAAGCACCGCCCCGGCGACCGAGCCGATGCCGCCGAGGGTGGAGATGCCGCCGATGACGCAGGCGGCGACGCTGTCGAGTTCGAAGCCTGCGGCGATATCCACATAGGCCACCGCATAGCGCGATACCCAGAGGTAGCCGCAGAGCCCGGCGAGCGTGCCCGATATGACAAAGGCGAAAAAGCGCGTGCGCCCGACATCGATACCGGCATAGACCGCTGCCGTCGGGTTGCCGCCGGAGGCGTAGATTGCCCGGCCGAGGAAGGTGCGCGACATCACGACATAGATGACGGCAACAATGACGATGGCCGTCCAGCCGAGCACGGGCAGGCCGAGGAAAAGCTGGCGCGGCGTCTGCAGGAAAGGCTCGGTCATCTGGTGGGCGTTGACCCAGCCGCCGCCGGAAAGCACGAAGGCCATGCCGCGATAGATGGTAAGCGTGCCTAGTGTGACGACAATCGAGGGAATGCCGAGCTTCCACACGAACAGGCCGTTGATCGCCCCGAGGACCGCACCGATGCCAAGCGCGATGAGAACGATCAGTGCCAGCGGCAGGCCGGGATGCGCGGCGTTGAGCATGGCAACCGCCATGCCGGTAAAGGCCACATTGGCCGCCACGGACAGGTCGATCGATTTCGTCAGGATGACGGTCATCTGCCCGAGGGCCAGAATGATCAGGATCGACGTGTCGTTGAAAATATTTGAGAGGTTCGACGGGCTGGCAAAGCCGGGCGAGCGGGAAGAGAAAACGCCGAGCAGCACGGCGATGATCACCACCAGCAGCATTTCGCGAAATTTGAACAGTTGCTTGATCATCCCGATCCTCACGCGTTGCCCGTTGCGGCGCGAACCAGCGTCTCGGCGCTCATGTCGGCGCGCTCGAAGAGACCGGCGGACAGGCCTTCGCGCATCACCAGCACGCGGTCGGACATGCCAAGGATTTCCGGCAGTTCCGACGATACCATGATGATGCTGAGGCCTTCGCCGGCAAGTTCGCTGATGAAGGCGTGGACCGCCGCCTTCGAGCCGATGTCGATGCCCTTGGTCGGTTCATCCAGAATGAGGATTTTCGGTTGCGTGGCGAGCCACTTGCCGATGACGACTTTCTGCTGGTTGCCGCCGGAAAGCGTGCCAACCGGCACGGAAAGCGCGGCGGCCCTGAGGTCGAAGCGTTCGGCGTATTTTCGCGCCAGCGCCAGTTCTTCGGCGGCGCGCAGGAAACCCGAACGGGATGTCCGTCCAAGCGACGGCAATGAAATGTTCTGGTAAATCGGCAGTTGCAGCACGGCACCGTGGCGGCCGCGCTCCTCCGGCACATAGACGATGCCCGCATGGATTGCATCGCCGGGCGAGCGGATCTGGATCTCCCTGCCGTCCAGTTCCAGCCTGCCGCCGGACGGCCGGGTCACGCCGAACAGGGACTGGCAGATTTCCGAGCGGCCCGCGCCGACCAGCCCGTAGATGCCAAGGATTTCACCCTTTCTGAGAGCAAAGGAAATGTCGCGGAATTCGGTGGGATGGCTGTAGTTCTCGACTTTGAGCACCGTTTCGCCGAGCGGGATGTCGACTTTCGGAAAGGCGTGCTCGATGGAGCGGCCGACCATGAGGCGGACAATGTCGTTCTGGCTGATCTCGGCGAGAACCCCGCTGCCTACGGCCTTGCCGTCGCGGAACACGGCATAATTGTCGGCGATCTCGTAGACCTCGTCGAATTTGTGGCTGATGAAGAGAATGGCCTTGCCCTGCGCCTTCAGCCGCTTGACGATCTGGAAGAGGTCGTCCACCTCCTTGCGCGACAGGGCGGCGGTCGGCTCGTCCATGATGACGATACGCGCGTCGACCGACAGCGCGCGGGCAATGGCAACAAGATGGCGCTGGGCGATGGAGAGATCCTTCAGCCGCGTGCGCGGATCGATATTGCTTTCGAGCGAATGAAGAAGGGCGAGCGCCCTGGCGTTGACACCCTTCCAGTTGACCAGACCCAGCGATGTCTTCGGCGCATGGCCGATGAAAATGTTCTCGGCAACCGAGAGTTCGTCAAACAGCACCGTTTCCTGATGGATGGCGGTCACGCCGTGATCGATGGCATCCTGCGCGTTGCCGAAGGTGACGGGCTTGCCGTCGATATGGATCTCGCCTTCGTCGGACGGGTAGATGCCGGTCAGAATCTTGACGAGCGTGGATTTGCCCGCACCGTTCTCGCCGATGAGCGCCGTCACCTCGCCGGGAAACAGGGCGATATTGACGTCATTCAGGGCTTTCACACCCGGAAAGGTCTTGGAGATGGCCCGCATTTCCAGAATGGGGGTTGCGAGGGGTGAGTCAGCAAGGGCTGCGGTCATCATGGGCAATACCGAAGGGTTAAAAAATGCCCGGCAGAAGGCCTGCCGGGCTTTGCGGCGCGATTGCCGGATCAGAAAATTTTGGAGAACTGATCGATGTTCTTCGCGTCATAGACGAAGGGATCAGCCATGGCCGCCTCGCCATTGTCGCCGATCTTGATCTTGCCCATGCGGCCGGCGCTGATGTCGCTGCCGGGTTTGCCGTCGGTATCACCCTTGACGAGATGATAGGCGATCTGCGTGGCGGAGTAGCCGAGATCGATCGGATTCCAGATGGCGAATTCCTTGGTGGCGCCTGATTTGATGGCGCCGGCCATTTCCGACGGCAGACCGAGGCCGGTCACATAAACCGTGCCGATCTTCTTGGCATCGGATACCGCCTGCGAGGCGGCCAATACACCAACCGTGGTCGGCGCGACAATGACCTTCACATTGGGCTGCGAGGTCAGGAGGCCCTGCGCTTCGCGGTAGCTCTTGTCGGCGAGGTCATCGCCATAGACTGTCGTCACAAGGTTGAGGCCGGGAAAGTTCGGCAGCTGCTTTTTCATCTCGGCAATCCAGGTGTTCTGGTTTGTCGATGTGGTCGTGGCCGAGAGGATGGCGAAGTCGCCCTTGCCATCAGGCAGATGGGCGGCGGCAAGCTGCAGGCACATCTTGCCGATCAGCTCGTTCGACGACGGGTTGAGGTGGACGATGCGGCCGTCCTTGGCCACGGCGGAATCCCACGAGATCACCTTGATGCCGCGCGCCATGGCCTTCTTCAGAGCCGGGACGACGGCGTCCGGGTCGTTGGCGGAAATGGCGATGGCATTGACGTTCTGCGCGATCAGCGCATTGATGACCTCGATCTGGCCTTCGGCCGTCGTCGATGTCGGTCCGGTATAGATGACTTCTACGCCGCCCAACTCCTTGGCGGCTTCCTGCGCGCCTTTGTTGGCTGCTTCAAAGAAGCCGTTGCCGAGTGATTTGGCGACGAGACCGATCTTGATCGTTTCCGCCTGTGCATGCGATGCGAGCATGGCAAGGGCCAAGGCCGATCCCAGTGCGAGTTTCTTCAACAGTTTCATTTCATCCTCCCTAGATTGAAATACGCCGCTTCGGCGCCTGGTTTTTATGCGATCGAAGCGGAATCCCTTGATTTGTCCTGAGCTCCCACCTTTGCGACGATGAGCTCAACCCCGGCATCCTCCACCATCTTCCGGTCGGCATCCGCAATGCCGTCATCGGTGATGATTGTTGCAACCCGCTGCAGCGGGCACAGGATCAGGCTCGACCGGCGCTCGAACTTGCTGGAATCCACCAACAGCACCAGTTCATCCGCCTGATTGATCAGCTTCTGCTCGCCCTGAATGATCAGCGGGTCCGATTCCATCGCGCCGAACGGACCGACCCCGACGGCGCCCATGAACATGCGCTTGCCGTAGAAATTGCGGGTCACGTCATTGTCGAACGGCGAGAGGATCATGCTCTGCTCGCGATAGATCATGCCGCCGGGAATAATGACCGTGCTCTTGGAGTTCTTCACCAGATGTTCGGCGATGGCGAAGGAATTGGTCATGATCTGCAGGCGGCGGGTGGCGAGATAATGCACCATCTGGAATGTCGTGGTGCCGCCGTTGAGGATGATGGCGTCGCCCTCGTTGCACAGGCCCACGGCTTCACGGGCAATCGCCCGCTTCTTGTCGATGTTCTCGGCTTCCGAGACGCGGAATGGCCGGCCGGCAAGCGCGGTCTGCTGCGGCGGGTGAATGGCTTCCGCGCCGCCGCGCACCCGGCGCAGCTTGCCCTGGACGTGCATGGAGGCGATGTCACGACGGATCGTTGCTTCCGACGCTTCCGTCAGTTCGGCAATGTCCTGAATGGTGATGAACGGCTTTTCCTGAACGGCACTCAGGATAATTCGTTGGCGCTCACGTTCGTGCATTTTTCCCTCCACTGCTGCGAACATTGCGCAAATAACACGGTGCTGTCAATCAACTTCAGTCAAAATTATTCATACTGCACTGCACAATTGCAATTTTATGATTGAATTTGATCATTTATGATTGACAGCAAATCACTCCCTGCTTCATAGCTAGAGAAAATTCACATGGCTGCGGCGTGTTGTCAGGCCATCAGATCGTCTTCGGGAGGCAAGCATGGCGAACAAGGTCCAACTTCTGGATAATCGTTGGGATGATCAAAAGGCTGCCGCGCTGGATGAGCCCGGCAAGCTGCTCTACCGCTCCAATCTGCTGGGTGCCGACAAGCGCATCACCAATTACGGCGGCGGCAACACCTCGGCGAAAGTGACGGAAACCGATCCGCTTACGGGCAAGCCGGTGGAGGTGCTGTGGGTGAAGGGATCGGGCGGCGATGTCGGCACGATCAAGCTCGACGGTTTCGCCACGCTTTATATGGAAAAGCTGGAATCGCTGAAGTCCATCTACAAGGGTGTTGCGGACGAAGACCGCATGGTGGGCTTCCTGCCCCATTGCACCTTCAATCTCAACAGCCGCGCCGCATCGATCGATACGCCCCTGCACGGTTTCGTGCCGTTCAGGCATGTGGATCACATGCACCCCGATGCGATCATCGCCATTGCCGCATCAAAGAATTCGCGTGAACTGACCAAAGAGGTGTTTGGCGACGAAATCGGCTGGCTGCCCTGGCGCCGTCCAGGCTTTCAGCTCGGCCTCGATCTTGGCGCCTATGCGGCGGCGCATCCCAATTCAAAGGGTGTCGTGCTGGAAAGCCATGGCCTGTTCACGTGGGCCGATGACGCCAAGGAATGCTACGAGCTGACGCTCGATATCATCAACAGGGCGATTGTCTGGTTCGACGCCAAGACGGCGGGCAAACCCGCATTCGGCGGGGAAGCAACGGCGAGCCTCGACGCATCGGCACGCCGCGCCATCGCCGCGCGGCTGATGCCGGAAATCCGCGGCAAGATCGGTGTAGCCGAACGCAAGCTCGGCCATTTCGACGATCAGCCGGCGGTGCTGGAATTCGTCAATTCCCGCGACCTGCATCCGCTGGCGGCACTCGGGACCAGCTGCCCCGATCATTTCCTGCGCACGAAAATTCGCCCGCTGGTGCTGGATGTCGATGCGGCCAATCCCGAAGCCGCTGTCGAAGCGCTTGATGCGGCGCTGGAAGCCTACCGCACCGACTATGCCCGCTATTACAACGCGTGCAAACATGACAACTCGCCAGCCATGCGCGATCCCAACCCGGTCATCTTCCTCATTCCCGGTGTCGGCATGCTGTCCTTTGCCAAGGACAAGGCAACGGCGCGTATCGCCGGGGAATTCTATGTCAACGCCATCAATGTGATGCGCGGTGCATCGTCTGTTTCGGACTATCAGGGACTGCCGGAACAGGAGGCCTTCGATATCGAATACTGGCTGCTTGAGGAAGCCAAGCTGCAGCGCATGCCGAAGCCGAAATCCCTGGCGGGCCGCGTGGCTTTTGTCACGGGCGGTGCCGGCGGCATCGGCCGCGCCACGGCGGAACGGCTGCTCGGGCAGGGCGCCTGTGTCGTCCTTGCGGATATCGATGCGGAGGCCCTGAAGGCCGCCCACCAGGATTTTGCCGCGCGCTACAGCGCCGATGCGGTGCGCGGCGTGCAGCTCAACGTGACGGATGAGGCTGCCGTGATCGCCAGCTTCGCCGAGGCCTCGATTGAATTCGGCGGCATCGATATTCTCGTTTCCAATGCCGGCATCGCCTCGTCTGCCCCGATAGAGGTGACCGAGCTTGCCATGTGGAACCGCAACATGGACATACTGGCGACCGGCTATTTCCTCGTGTCGCGCGAAGCCTTCCGCCTGTTCCGGCGCCAGAAGATCGGCGGCAACGTGGTCTTCGTCGCATCGAAGAACGGGCTTGCCGCCTCGCCCAATGCCAGCGCGTACTGTGCTGCCAAGGCGGCGGAAATCCATCTCGCCCGCTGCCTCGCGCTGGAGGGGGCGGAAGCCGGTATCCGCGTCAACACCGTCAATCCCGATGCCGTGCTGCGTGGCTCGAAAATCTGGAACGGCGAATGGCGCGAACAGCGTGCCGCCTCATCCAACCTGCAGGTGGACGAGCTGGAAGAGCATTACCGCAAGCGGTCGCTGCTCAAGCTCAACGTGCTGCCGGAAGACATCGCCGAGGCGATCTATTTCCTTGCCTCCGACGCGTCCGCCAAATCAACGGGCAATATTATCAATGTGGACGCTGGCAACGTGCAGAGCTTCACGCGATAAAGGCAGTCCGGGGGAGGACAACATGGCTGAACAGCATATTTCCGGCGATCTGATCGCATCCGAGAACGACAAGCGCGGTGCGGCGCACAAAAGCGATTTCGAGGCGCTGGGCGCGCATCTTGCCCGCCGCAACATCGATATCGAGGCGATCACCGCCAAAGTGGCCGATTTCTTCGTCGCGGTTCCCTCGTGGGGCGTCGGTACCGGCGGTACGCGCTTTGCCCGGTTTCCGGGGCAGGGCGAGCCGCGCGGCATTTTCGACAAGCTTGATGACTGCGCAGTCATCCACCAGCTGAGCCGCGCGACGCCGACCGTCTCGCTGCACATCCCTTGGGACAAGGCGGACCCGAAACAGCTCAAAGCCCATGCGGAGGCGCTCGGCCTCGGCTTCGACGCGATGAATTCCAACACCTTTTCCGATGCGCCGGATCAGGCGCATTCCTACAAATACGGCTCGCTCAGCCATGCGGATGCGGCGACGCGCAAGCAGGCGATTGCGCACAATATTGAGTGCATCGAAATCGGCGACGCCATCGGCTCGAAGGCTCTGACGGTATGGATCGGCGATGGATCGAATTTCCCCGGCCAGAGCCATTTTGCCCGGTCGTTCGAGCGCTATCTCGATGCCATGGCGCAGGTCTACAAGGCGCTGCCGGATGACTGGCGCATTTTCTCCGAACACAAGATGTTCGAGCCCGCCTTCTATTCGACCGTGGTGCAGGACTGGGGCAGCAACTATCTGATCGCCCAGACACTGGGGCCGAAAGCCTTCTGCCTCGTGGATCTCGGCCATCACGCGCCGAACACCAATATCGAGATGATCGTGTCGCGGCTGATCCAGTTCAAGAAACTGGGCGGCTTCCACTTCAACGATTCGAAATATGGCGATGACGATCTGGATGCGGGTTCCATCGACCCGTACCGGCTGTTCTTGGTTTTCAACGAACTGGTCGATGCGGAGGCGCGCGGCGTCGAGAATTTCCGCCCCGCGCATATGATCGATCAGTCGCACAATGTGACCGATCCGATTGAGAGCCTGATCTCCAGCGCCAATGAGATTCGCCGCGCCTATGCGCAGGCCCTGCTGGTCGACCGGGCGGCTCTGGATGGCTATCAGGACGGCAATGATGCGCTGATGGCATCGGATGCGCTGAAGCGCGCCTACCGGACGGATGTCGAGCCGATACTCGCCGAAGCCCGCCGCCGGGCGGGGGGCGCCATCGATCCCATCGCCGCCTACCGGGCCAGCGGCTACCGGCAAAAGGTCGGGAAAATCCGGCCGGCCAGCACGGGCGGCAGCGGCGGCATTATCTGAACGGATTGCCGGCTGGTTGCATGATCAAGGCAGCGCCCCTCGCGCTGCCTTTTCTTTTTTGTTTGACAGCGCCTGATACATTTGGTCTTATTCTACTATAAAACATTATATAACATAATAATAGAATAACAAAGGGAACTGTCATGAAATCACTGAAACTCGCACTCCTGTTGGGTTCGGCGCTGGTTGCCCTCAGCCCTGCAGCCCTTGCCCAGACCAAGGGCGGCGTCATCAATGTCGCGACCATCGGCGAGCCGCCGACACTTGACGCCATGGCATCGACGGCTGATCTGGTCGGCATTGTTTCCCAGCACATTTTCGAGACACTCTACACCTTCGATGAAAACTGGAACCCGACCCCGCTGCTGGCGGCAAGCCTGCCGGAGATTTCGGCGGATGGCAAAATCTACACGATCAAGCTGCGCACCGGCGTCAAGTTCCATGACGGCACCGACATGGATTCCGCCGATGTCGTGGCTTCGCTGAAGCGCTGGACCCAGATCGCCTCGCGCGGCAAGCAGGTCGCGCCTCTCATCACAGCCATTGACGCGGTTGATGCCTCGACCGTCCGCATCACGCTCAATGCCCCGCATGCACCGCTGCTGTCGCTGCTGGCGTTCAACAATGCCGCGGCGATCATCCTCCCAAGTGAAAAGCAGCAGAACCCGATGACCGACCCGGTCGGCACGGGCCCCTACAAGCTGAAGGAGCGCAAGGCGGACCAGTATATCCAGCTCGTGCGCTTCGATGGCTACAAGTCTCCGGAAGGGCGTGAGAATGGCTATGGCGGCGCGCGTCATCAGTATCTCGATGAAATCCGCTTCGTTCCTGTCCCTGATGCCAATACCCGGGTCGAAGGCGCGATTTCCGGCCAGTTCGACTATGCCGACAGTCTGCCTGTCGAGGCTTATGACCGTCTGAAGGGCCAGAAGGTCACCGAGCCGGTGCTGCTGAAGCCTTTCGGCTGGCCGGTCTTCGTGCTGAACACGGCGCAGGGCCTGACCAAGAACCAGGATATGCGCCTGGCGATCCGTGCTGCGCTCAACGTGGAAGACATGCTGGCCGCCGCTTTCGGCAGCAAGGACTTCTATGCGCTCAATGGATCGTTCTATCCGGCATCCTATAGCTGGGCGAGCGATGCGGGCGTCAAGGATGGCTATAATATCGGCGATCCCGAAAAGGCGGCGACGCTTCTGAAGCAAGCCAATTACGACGGCAAGCCGGTGCGCATTCTCACCAGCCGCCAGTATGAGTTCCATTACAAGATGGCACAGGTCGCAGCGGAATATCTGAAGGCCGCCGGGATCAATGTCGATCTGCAGGTGGTCGACTGGGCAACGCTGACGCAGCGCCGCGCCGACCCGGCACTCTGGGATATCTATATCAGCCACAGCCCGTTCCTGCCGGAACCCGCGCTGATCGGCGCCCTGTCGACCAGTGCGCCAGGCAATTGGGATACACCGGCCCGCAAGGTGGCGGTGGATGCCTTCAACGCAGAAACGGACCCGAAGAAGCGTATCGCGCTGTGGGCGGACGTTCAGAAGGTGATCTACGCGGAAGCGCCGATCATCAAGATCGGCGATTTCAACGCGCTGTCGGCCAAATCGCCCAAGCTGGAGCACTTTACTCCGGCGCCCTGGCCCTATTTCTGGAACGTGTCGCTCAAGCAGTAATCTGAAGCGTTCGGGCGCGGGTGGCCGCAAGCCGCCTGCCGCCCGTCCCTTCGTATCGTAGCTCCCGCAGCAGGATCCAACCGGCCCATGCTCCGTTACATCTTCCAACGCTTTATCGGCATGATTGTCGTGATGTTTCTGGTGGTGACCATCGTGTTCATCATCGTGCGCGTCACGCCCGGCGATCCGGCGGCCGTCATGCTCGGACCGGAAGCGACCGCTGCCGATATCGCGCAGTTGCGGACAGCCCTCGGGCTCGACCGCTCCATCCTCGTTCAATATGTGTATTTCATCGGCCAGCTGCTGCAGGGCGATCTCGGACGGTCGATCTTTCTCGACCAGCCCGTGCTGACGGCATTGGCGCAGCGCGCCGAGCCGACATTTTTCCTCACGGTTTTCTCGATCCTGATTGCCAGTGTCATTGCGATCCCCATCGGGGTTTATGCCGCCTACCGGCGCGGATCGGTCTTCGATCAGGCCGCAACGGCGCTTGCCATGCTGGCCGCCAGCATTCCCAGCTTCTGGCTCGGCCTGATCCTGATGCAGGTGTTTGCCGTCCGCTTCGGTATTTTCCCGGTCTCGGGCTATGGCGGGCCGGACACGACGCTGGGCGAGCGGCTGTATCATCTCGTTTTGCCGGCTTTTGCGCTGGGAATCGTTTCATCGGCGCTGATCATGCGGTTTACCCGCGCTTCGATGCTGGATGTGCTGGGGGATGACTACATCCGCACCGCCCGGGCCAAGGGCGTCGTCGAGCGCAGCGTCGTGCTCAAGCACGCCTTCAAGAATGCGCTGATTCCGATCATCACCGTCGTCGGCCTGACCGCCGCCGTGCTGATCTCCGGTGCGGTGGTGACGGAGACGGTATTCGGCCTGCCCGGTGTCGGCAATCTCGTCGTCTCGGCCGTGCTGCGCCGCGATTACCCCGTCATTCAGGGCGCGCTCCTCATCATCGCCGGGCTCTATGTCCTCATCAATTTCGCCATCGACATGCTTTACCTCGTCGTTGATCCAAGGGTGCGCTACTGATGACCGATATCGTTTCACCCGTTCCCGCCAGCGAGCGCAGCAAATTCCTGCGCGTTCTCCTGCGCCGCAAGACCGTCCTGTTCGGCTTGATCGTTCTGGCAATCTTCATCACGCTTGCCATTCTCGCGCCGCTCATCGCCCCCTATGCGCCGAACAAGCTGTCGATCGTCAACCGGCTGAAGCCGCCGAGCGCCCAATGGATTTTCGGCACGGACGAATTCGGACGCGACGTGTTTTCCCGCACGATCTATTCCGCCCGGCTGTCGCTGCTCGTTGGTTTTGCCGTGGTGGTGCTCGCCTCGCTTATTGGCGTGACCCTTGGTATTCTCGCCGGCTTCTTCCACAAGCTGGATGCGCCGATCACCCGGCTGATCGATGCGATGATGGCATTCCCCGACATCCTGCTTGCCATTGCGCTGGTTGCGGCGCTCGGTCCGTCGCTGACAACGGTGATCATCGCGCTCAGCATCGTCTACGCGCCGCGGCTTGCCCGCGTGGTGCGGGCCTCGACACTGGTCATCCGTGAACTGCCCTATGTGGAAGCCGCCCATGCCCTCGGTATTTCGACCCCGCATATCCTGACGCGCCATATCCTGCGCAATCTGCTCTCGCCCATCCTCGTCCAGGGAACGTTCCTGTTTGCCCATGCCATGCTGGCGGAAGCCGGCCTGTCGTTCCTCGGTCTCGGCGTCAGCCCCGAGGTGCCGACCTGGGGCACGATGATTGCCGCCGGCCGGCAATATGTCGGTCAGGCCGACTGGATGACCCTGTTTCCCGGTATCGCCATCGTCCTCTCCGTTCTCTCGCTGCAAATGGTCGGCGATGGCTTCCGCGACCTCCTAGACCCCCGCCTCAGAAAGGATCTCTGATCATGCCCGCCCCCTCCGCAACCGACGGCCGTTTGCTGCTGACCAATGTCAAGCCGGTTGCCTTTGGCCCCAATACACCCTCCGGCACCATCGATATCCTGATCGGTGCGGATGGAAAAATCGCCGAATTCGGCCCCGCTCTGAACATCGCCGGCGATGCCAGGCGCATTGACATGAAGGGCGCCTGGATTTCGCCCGGCTGGACCGACCTGCATGCCCATGTCTGGCATGGCGGAACCGATATCTCGGTTCGCCCGCAAATCTGCGGTGTCGAGCGCGGCGTGACGACCATTGTCGATGCGGGCTCGGCGGGTGAAGCGAATTTCCACGGCCTGCGCGAATATATCATCGAACCGGCAAAGGAGCGCATCAAGGCTTTCCTCAATCTCGGCTCGATTGGCCTTGTCGCCTGCAACCGCGTTAGCGAACTCAGCGATATCCGCTCCATCGATCTCGACCGCACGGTCGCCTGCGTCAACGAGAACCGCGACCACATTGTCGGCCTGAAGGTGCGTGCCAGCCATGTCATCACCGGTTCCTGGGGCGTGACTCCGGTCAAGGTCGGCAAGAAGGTGGCAAAAATTCTCAAGCTGCCGATGATGGTGCATGTGGGCGAACCGCCCGCGCTCTATGACGAAGTGCTGGAGATCCTGGGACCGGGCGATATCATCACCCATTGCTTCAACGGCAAGGTCGGCGCCAGCATCATCGAAGATGAGGATCTGTTCGAACTGGCGGAACGCTGCGCTGGTGAAGGCATCCGGCTCGATATCGGCCATGGCGGCGCGTCGTTCTCGTTCCGCGTGGCGGAAGTCGCCATCAGCCGCGGCCTGCTGCCTTTCTCCATCTCGACCGACATCCACCTGCACAGCCTGAACTATTCCGTGTGGGATCTGGGAACGACGATGTCGAAGCTGCTGAGCGTCGGCATGCCGTTCGACAAAGTTGTCGAGGCCGTGACGCTCTCGCCGGCATCGGCCATCGGCCTGCCGACCGACAATCTCCTCTCCGTCGGCAAGCCGGCCGAGTTCACCATCTTTGAACTGGTCGATTCAGATCTCAGTGTCATCGATTCGCTGGGCTATGAAGCGACGCTGCACAAACTGTTCGAACCGCGCATGGTGGTTCTGGGCACCGAAACCATCGCGGCGAGCCGCTATCAACCGGTGAAGCCCGAGCTGGTCAATCACCGCCATACCCATTCATACCGCTAAGGAGCTCGCGTGAATCCTTCATCCAGTCCGGCTGTCGACGCCGGCACATCTCCTTACACCAGGCTGAAGGCGCTGGGCATCGTGCTGCCGCCGGCACCGCGTCCGATTGCCAATTTCGTCACCCACATCCAGGAAGGCAACATGCTGTACCTCTCGGGCCAGGGCCCGCGCGAGGATGACGGCTTCATGCATACGGGCAAGGTGGGCGACAACGTCAGCGTTGAGGACGCCTACGCCCACGCCCGGCTGACCGGCATCAACCTGCTGGCGGTCCTGCATTCCGCCCTGGGCGATCTTGGCCGCGTCAAGCAGGTGGTCAAGCTGCTCGGCATGGTCAATGCCGTGCCTGACTTTGCCGATCATCCGCTTGTTATCAACGGATGCTCCGATCTGCTGATCGACGTGTTCGGCGATGCGGGACAACATGCCCGCTCGGCCGTGGGCTTCGGCTCACTGCCGGGCAACATCACCGTGGAGATCGAGGCGATCATCGCCTTGAGGGACTAGGATCAGGAATGACTGCGCCAGCCCATCACCGTTTCGATCCGTTCGGCAGATGCCTTGACCTCGGCCGTGTAGCGCTCGGGGTCATCGGCAATCTTCTGCTCGGGCAGAACGATGGAGATGGTGGCAACGCAGGTGCCCTTGTCGTCGCATACGGGCGAGGCAACACAGGCGACGGCGTAGTCGGATTCGCCCGCCTGAATGGAAATGCGCGATTGCAGCGCCTCGGCAGCGGCTTTCGACAGCGCTGCCGGTTCGATGACGGCACGGCCGGTGGGCGAGGATTTGGCGCAGCGCTTGAACAGATCCAGCCGTTCGGCTTCGGGCAGATGGCCGACAAGCAGGCGGCCGGATGCGGTCCAGTTCAGCGGTACGCGCGTACCGACGCGCGACGTGACATGGAAATGGCCGGGACCATCGGCCATGGCCAGAACCATCATATGATCGCCGTCGCGGCCGCAAACCTGCACCGTTTCACCCGATACGCGGCTGAGATTGTGCATTTCGTGATTGGCGACGTCGAGAAAATCCAGCGAGCGGGCATAGGCGAGACCGTAGTGGTAAAGCCGTGCACCCAGCCAGACGGAGCCGTCATTGTTGCGGGAGAGAAGGTTCTTCTCGACCAGATCGTCAATGATGACATAGACGGTGGACAGTGGCGCGCCGATGGCTTTGGCAATGCCGTAGACACCGGCCGGACTGCCGGTTTCGTAGAGATAGTCCAGGACCTGCAAGGCACGGTCGATGCCGCTGACACGGGAACGGCGGCCCGTCGCTTCCGGTTGTTCGGTTGTCTCAAGACCGGGGGCAGCGCCCATGTCTGATGTCTTTGCGTCCACGTTCAGGCTCCTGGCAGGCTCGATTGATGTTCAAACAGTTTATTACATTATAATGGCATATATGCCTAGAAAATGGAATGTGTTGCAAGCGGCAACATTTCGAGGAGATTAGCATGACAGACTCTCACAACCCCGACGATATTCGCGAAACGCTCGGGTTGCGACCCGTTATCAACGTGTCCGGTACGATGACCTCGCTGGGGGCGTCGATCGTGGTTCCGCAAGCGGTCGCCGCCATGACGGGCATCCTTCCGCAGTTCGTCGAGGTCAACGACCTGCAGAAGAAGGCGAGCCCGGTGATTGCCCGGCTGACCGGCGGCGAGGCCGGTTTTGTCACGGCGTCCTGCTCCGCCGGCATCAGTCTTGCTGTAGCAGCGGCCATGACCGGGAACGATCTTGCCGCCATCGAGCGCCTGCCCGACACCACGGGATTGAAGGACGAAGTCATCATCCAGATGGGCCACGTGGTCAGCTATGGCGCGCCGGTCGATCAGGGTATCCGGCTGGCCGGTGCCAAGGCCGTCCTGGTCGGTCAGGCGACATCCTGCTACCCCTATCATCTCGATGGGGCAATCAACGAGCGCACCGCCGCAGCAGTCTTTGTTGTCTCGCATCACACGGTTCAGTACGGCCTCGTTGCCCTGCAGAAATTTGCCGAAGTCTGCCACGCCCGCGGCGTGCCTGTCATCGTCGATGCGGCGTCCGAATATGATCTGAAGATCTTTCTGGAGCAGGGGGCCGACATCGCGCTCTATTCCGCACACAAGTTTTTGGGCGGTCCGACCGGCGGCATCGTCGCCGGCGCCAAGGATTTCGTCCGCAACACCTTCCTGCAGAACATGGGCATCGGCCGCGGCATGAAAGTGGGCAAGGAGAGCATCCTTGGAACCATCGCTGCGCTGGAAGCCTGGGAAAAGCGCGACCATGCGGGTATCCGCGAGCGGGAAACCGGCTATCTCAACCTCTGGCAGCAGACGCTTGCAGGCAAGCCGGGCGTCACGGCAGTCATCGAGCCCGATCCGACACACAACCCGCTCGACCGCCTGCGCGTCACCATCGAACCGCAGGCCGCCCATATCTCCGCCTGGGATCTCGCCGATGCACTGGCACAGGGCGCGCCCCCGGTGATCGTCCGGGACCACGAGGTCGAACACGGCTACTTCTATATGGACCCGTGCAATCTGCATCCGGGAGAAGAAACCATTGTGGCCAGCCGTCTGACGGAAGAGCTCGGCAAGGCGCGCGCGTCCAACGCGATCATCTCGACCCCGGTTGAAAACCGCTACGCGCGCCGCATGGCCGGTCTCATGCGCTGGCCCGACTGAGCGGCGCATCGCCACCTGCCAACGGAAAGGATTTGTACTCATGGACAATCGTCAGCCTTCCCATCCCGGCAACAGGGGCAATGCCCCCGCGCCGGTCCTGTCGGTCGCCAATCTGACGACATCCTTCCAGTCCGACGGCAGATGGCGGCCGGTCGTGCGCAATGTCTCGTTCGACGTGGCGCCGGGGGAGACGGTGGCCATCGTCGGCGAATCCGGTTCGGGCAAGAGTGTGACATCGCTGTCCATCATGCGGCTGTTGCAGAAGGACAAGAGCCGCATCGAAGGCCGCATCATGCTGGACGGCAAGGACATTCTTGCGCTTCCCGAGAGCCAGATGCGGGCGGTGCGGGGCAATGACGTCGCCATGATCTTTCAGGAGCCGATGACCTCGCTCAATCCGCTGTTCACCGTGGGCCAGCAGATCAGCGAAGCCCTGCTCTGCCATTCCGCCATGTCACGGGCGGAGGCCAAGGCCGAAACGATCCGGCTTCTGGAGAAGGTGCGCATTCCCGCCGCGCAATCGCGCTTCGACGAATATCCGCACCGCTTCTCCGGCGGCATGCGCCAGCGCGTGATGATTGCCATGGCGCTGGCCAGCAAGCCGAAGCTGCTGATCGCGGATGAGCCGACGACGGCGCTTGACGTGACGATCCAGGGCCAGATTCTTGATCTGATCAAGCTGCTGCAGGAAGAGGAGGGCACATCCGTCCTCTTCATCACCCACGATATGGGCGTGGTCGCCGAGATCGCCGACCGCACCGTCGTCATGTATAATGGCGAGGCGGTGGAAACCGGCAGGACCGAGGACATCTTTGCCCGCCCGCAGCATCCCTATACCCGCTCGCTTCTTTCCGCTGTTCCCATTCTCGGCTCGATGAAGGGACATAAGCGTCCGTTGCGGTTTCCGGTGGTGGACCGGGCAACCGGCACGTCGGACGTGCCTGTCGAGGCCGCCGACACCGTCAAATCGCAGGTAAAGCCATTGCTCGAGGTGAAGAACCTCACCACCCGCTTCAATATTCACTCGGGGATGTTCGGACAACTGGAAGGCCGCGTGCATGCGGTGGAGAATCTGTCCTTCACCCTGCAGCCGGGCGAGACCCTGTCGCTCGTCGGTGAATCCGGTTGCGGCAAGTCGACGACCGGACGCTCCATCATGCGTCTGGTGCAGCCGCTCAGCGGCGAGGTGCTGCTGAACGGGGAAGACGTGCTGACCATGGAGCCGAAGCGGCTGCGCGATATGCGCCGCACCATGCAGATGATCTTTCAGGATCCGTTCGCCAGTCTCAACCCGCGCATCACCGTCGGCGCGGCGATTGCCGAACCCTATCTCGAACACAAGCTGGGAACGCGCGCGCAGGCAAAAGAGCGTGTCGCCGATCTCCTCGAGCGGGTCGGGCTGACTGCGGATATGGCAAGCCGCTATCCGCATGAATTTTCCGGCGGTCAAAGGCAGCGCGTGTGCATTGCCCGCGCACTCGCACTCGATCCGAAACTGATCGTCGCCGATGAATCCGTCTCGGCGCTGGACGTGTCGATCAAGGCGCAGGTCATCAACCTTTTGCTCGATCTGCAGGCGAGCCTCAACCTTGCCTATCTCTTCATCTCGCACGATATCGCCGTGGTGGAACGGGTCAGCCATCGCATCGCGGTGATGTATCTCGGTGAGATCGTCGAGATCGGATCGCGCGAAGCCATTTTCGAGAACCCGCAGCATCCCTATACGCGCAAGCTCATTTCAGCCGTGCCGGTGCCCGATCCGTCGCGGCGTGGCATCAAGCGGCCGGTCTCCAATGACGAGATCAAGAGCCCGGTGCGCACGCCGGACTTCATTGTGCCTGTGCGGCAATACAATGAAGTTTCGGCGGGACACCTGGTTCAGGTGCAGTAGGCCCTTACTTCGCTTTCTTGGAACCGACCAGTTCGTCCCATTTGCGGAAGGCGATGACCATCTTGTCCGGCTTCAGCGGCAGTTCGATCGGGTTGTTGGCGATCAGCCCGGCATATTCCTCCCGGCCGAACTGCTTGATCACGTCCTGGCTGTGCTGCGGTGCCATGGACAGCGGCACGTTCTTCACCGCCGGACCCGGATAGAGATAGCCCTCGTCATAGGAATAGGCCTGCGCCTTGGGGGTGAGCAGGAAGGCCATCAGGTCGAGGATGACAGCCGCCTTGTCGTCGGCGATGCCCTTGGGCATGCACATGAAGAAGGCGTCGGAAACCCAGTGGAAACCCTTGAGGGTGCCGATCTTTGCCGTTTCGGGTACGATGCCGAGCGCGCGCGGATTGATGTCCCAGCCGGTGGTGCTGATGATGATGTCGCGCGATCCTTCGCCGAATTCCTTCATCGTCGCGCCGGTTCCAGCGGGGTAATAGTCGATATACTGGCCGAGATCGGCGAGATAGGCCCAGGTCTTGTCCCAGCCATTGACCGGGTCCTGCGGGTCCTTGTCGCCGAGAATATAGGGCAGCCCCATCATGAAGGTGCGGCCGGGACCGGAATTGGTCGGGCGGGCATACATGAAGCGGCCGGGGTTTTCCTTGGCATAGGCCAGAAGTTCTTCCGCGCTGGTCGGGACCTTTTTGACCCGTTCCGGATCATATTCGATCAGCGGGCCCGAGGGGTAGTAGTTGACGACGACACCGTAGCCGTCGCCCTGCGCCTTGTGCAGGGCGAGCGCGGCGGGTTCGTAGTTTTCCTCGATTCCCGGAAACTTGTCGGCGAAATCCGGCAGGATTTTCAGCCATGTTTCATTGGCAAGCCCGGCCGCCAATCCGTCGCTGCCGGTCAGAACGATATCGATATCGACGCGGCCCGCGCTCTGCTGCGCCTTGAGCTTGCCGGCGAGCTCCGTCACCGGCGCCTTGGTGAAGATGATCCGCGATGCCCGTTCCGGATAGGTCTTGGCATATTCCTCGAATGCGGGCTGGATCAGCGCCAGCGCACCGCCCACGTCCATCACGGTGATCACGACAGGCGCGGAGGGCAGAGCGGGCGTCTTGGCCCAGGCGGGCATCGCGCCCGCCATTGCCGATGCGGTCATGCCGCCCAGCAGCGCCCGGCGGCTCATTCGAAACTGGTCATTTCCCATTTGCATTCCCCTTTATTGTTCTTGGATGTTTCAGTTGCAATTTCTGATCTCGTCGCCGATGCGGACGCTGCGGATGGACATGCTGTCCAACCAGTCGATTTCCGCATGCGGCAGGGTGATGTTGCGGGCGCGCAGGGCCGGTGCCAGTGCAACCAGCAATCGCGTCGATGCCATTTCAACGGCCTGTTCGAAGGACGCGATGCCCCAACGGACAAGGTTGCGCACCCCGTCATCGAGACAAAGGGACGATCCGGCCAGCCCCGTCGTTCCGGGCAGGCGCACGGTGCCGTCTGCGGTGCGCTCGATACGCATGCCGGCGAAATCATAGGTGCCTGCGGGAACGGCGGCTGCGGCGACAGCGTCGGTCACCAGGGCGCAGCGTTCGAAACCCTTGGCCCGCATCAGCGATTTCAGCGCCTTGGGTGGAAGATGAATACCATCGGCAATGAAGGTCGCCAGCAGCCGGTCTTCGCCAAGCTGGGCAAAGAGCGGATTGTCGAGCTTGGGCATGATCTGCGGCAGGCCGTTGCCGAGATGCGTCGACAGGCTTGCCCCGGCCAGCGCCGCGGCCTCCACCATGGCGAAATCCGCAGCGGAATGGCCGATTGCAACCAGAATATCCCGTGCCGCCATGGCCCGGATGAAATCGAGGCCGCCGGATATCTCAGGCGCGACAGTCACGAGAAGAATCGGCCGCTTGATCGCGTCTTGCAGACGCGTGACCAGCGCGGGATCCGCCGATGTCATGGCCTGTGCGGGATGGCACCCGGAAAAGCCCTGCGCCGGATTGAGAAACGGCCCCTCCAGATGGTATCCCGGGCACATCATCGGGCCGAGACGGCTGGCGTTGACGCAGCGGTCGAGCGCGGTGAAGCGCGCCTCCAGTTCATCGGGATAGGCGGTGATGATCGTCGGCAGGCAGGTGGTGACGCCCGTTGCCAGCATGGCCTCCAAGGCGAGGTCCAACGCCTCCGGCGTCAGGCTGGCGGCGTTGAAATCCACCCCGGCAAACCCGTTGACCTGGATATCGACGAGGCCAGATGTGATCATGACAGTTTCGACGCCGAGTCCGGATCGAGCAGCAGGATTGTCTGCGGATGGGTCTGGACGATCGAGGCGGGATGACGTGGGTCGACCGGACCTTCCAATGCGTCCTTGACGGCCTGCGCCTTGCGCGCGTCGGGCACGGAAAGGATGATGAGGCGGCTCTTGAGGATTTGCCGGATGCTCATCGAAATGGCCTGCTCAGGCACGGCGTCCAGCGACGGGAACCAGCCTTCACCCATCTGCTGCCTGCGGCATGCCTCGTCCAGCGTCACCACGATATAGGGCTCTTCCGTATCGAAATCGGCGGGCGGATCGTTGAAGGCCAGATGGCAGTTTTCGCCGATACCGGCAAAGCAGACATCGATATCGTGTTCGGCGATCACCGCGCTGAGCCGCTTTGCTTCGGCCTGCGGATTGCCCTCGGCATTGACCGGATGAAACGTTACATTGCCACCGAGCGGCGCAACGAACCGCTCCTTCAGATATTTGCGGAAGCTGGCGGGGTGGGTGATGTCCATGCCGACATATTCATCAAGATGGAACGCCGTGACCCGCGACCAGTCAATGTCCTCCGCTGCAACGAGATTTTGCAGGAGTTCGAACTGGCTGGCGCCCGTCGCGACAATGATCGACGCCTTGCCCTTTTGCGCAATCGCCAGGCGGATCGCCGCCGCGCCAAGCGCAGCGCCGGTCGCGCCGAGGACCTGCTTGTCAGATAAAATACGCGTATCGACCATGGGCTTTACCAACCTTCTTGCATATGCTTTTCACCGTAGCCGCCATTGTAAGCATAGCTGTCCATGGCACTGCAAGGTATTTTAGAATAATATTGTTCAAAAATAAGAACGAAGGCGTTTCCGCATGATTCTGACGGTTGACGAGACACATTATGACGATGCCCACCAGCGTGACTGCGCCCGGGTCGTGGCGCTTGTCTCCGACGGCGGCCAGCATTCCCGCCCCGGCATTGCCGAAGCGCTCGACATGACCTCGACCACCACGTCAAAAGTGGTGGGGGACCTGATCGCGCGCGGCCTGCTGGTGGAAACGGCCGGCGAAAAAAGCGGGCGGGGCCGCCCCGCCATCCGAATCGGCCTCAACACGCAGCGTTTCGCCGCAACGGTCATTCACGTGTCGAGCCGTTCCCTGCGCGGCACGCTGGTGGATTTCGGCGGCCGGACGCTGGAACGCCTCAGTCTCGATATGCGGGCCGACGCCGACTGCGGCCAGATGACGGCCGCCATGCAGGATCTGGTCACGTTTCTGGCGGACAAGTGTCCGGCGGGAATGCAGCACATCGGGACATCCGTGTCCGTATCCGGTGTCGTCGATGTCGAAAGCCGCACCTGGCTGCTCACCTCGCGCTGGCCGAAGATCCGTGATTTTGACCTGGCGGCGGCGCTGGCGCCGGTCACCCCGGAGGTACTCGTCTGCCGGCACCTCGATGCCGAACTCAATGCCCGCATGCTGCAGGACCCGGTTTACGGCACCGACAATACATTGCTCCTGCACTGGGGCTGGGGCATCGGCCTGGCCTATAGCGTGAATGGCGATCCGTTCATCCGTGCGGGCGGACCATTCGGCGAAATCGGCCATTGGCGTTTCAACCTGCTGGAAGACCGCCCCTGCGGCTGCGGCAATCATGGCTGTCTTGAAACGGCGGCGTCGCTCTGGGCGCTGCTGCCCCGGATGCTCGAACGATGGCCGTCCCTGTCCGAGAACGAGGAAGTGCTGGCCGGGCAAATGGCCCGGCGGCCCCTGCTCGACATGGAAGATATGCGCACCGGGGTGGAGCTCATGGCGCGATCCCTCGCCAATGTCTGCCGCCTGCTTTTTCCCAAGCGGGTTATCGTGACAGGACCGTTCATTGCCAATGCGGATGTCTGGCAGGCGTTCGAACAAGCCTTTCAGGCGGAAGGCCTGATCGGAACGCTGGAACTGCCGGTTCTGATCGCGGACAAATCAAGCGAGGAGTTCGCCATTCTCGGTGCCGTCCGGCCGCTGTTCAATCTGGGGCTTGAGACATTCATCCGATCGTGAGATGACACAGCCTGCGAATATCCGATTGCACCAACGCCACGGCCCCGCCGGAAGAACACAGCAGGACACCATACCGATCATGACCCAGCAATTCATCGATCACCTCACGAGCGAGCTGAAAGGCTTGAAGGAGTCCGGGCTTTACAAGTCCGAACGTGTCATCACCTCCAAGCAAGCCGGGCAAATCGAGGTCTCCGGCGGTGCCAGGGTCCTGAATTTCTGCGCCAACAATTATCTCGGTCTTGCCGACAATGCGGAGCTGGCGGAAGCCGGAAAAGCCGCACTCGACCGTTACGGCTATGGCATGGCTTCGGTCCGTTTCATCTGCGGCACGCAGGAAGAGCACAAGCAGCTTGAGTCGCGCATCTCCAGCTTTCTCGGGCTGGAAGACACGATTCTCTATTCCAGCTGCTTCGACGCCAATGGCGGTCTGTTCGAGACCCTTTTGGGCGAAGAGGATGCGATCATTTCCGATGCGCTGAACCATGCCTCGATCATTGACGGCGTGCGCCTGTCGAAGGCAAAGCGCTTCCGCTATGCCAACAACGATATGGCGGCGCTGGAGGAAGAACTGAAGAAAGCCGAAGGCTGCCGGTTCAAGCTGATCGCCACCGACGGCGTCTTTTCCATGGACGGCATTATCGCCAATCTCGGCGGCGTCTGCGATCTCGCCGAAAAATACGGCGCCATGGTCATGGTCGACGACAGCCATGCGGTCGGCTTTGTCGGCAGGCATGGCCGCGGTTCGGCCGAGCATTGCGGCGTCGAAGGCCGGGTCGATATCATCACCGGCACGCTGGGCAAGGCGCTGGGCGGGGCATCGGGCGGCTACACCTCCGGGAAGGCCGAAGTCATCGACTGGCTGCGCCAGCGGTCGCGGCCCTATCTGTTCTCCAACACGCTGGCGCCGGTCATCGCGGCAGCCTCGCTGAAGGTCTTCGACCTGATCGACCGGGGTGCCGACCTGCGGGCGCGCCTCAGCGCCAATGCCGCGCATTTCCGCAGGGATATGAGCAAGCTCGGCTTCACGCTTGCCGGCGCCGATCATCCGATCATCCCCGTCATGCTGGGCGACGCATCGCTGGCGCAGGAAATGGCGGCGCGCATGCTGGAAAAGGGCGTCTATGTCATCGGTTTTGCCTTCCCGGTCGTGCCGAAAGGCCAGGCGCGCATCCGCACCCAAATGTCTGCTGCCCACACCACGGAAGATGTCGCCCGCGCTATAGACGTCTTTGCCGAAGTCGGGCGTGATCTCGGCATCATCAAATAGGAAAAACACCATGTCGAACATGATGAAGGCACTGGTAAAGGCCAAGGCGGAACCCGGCATCTGGATGGAACACGTTCCCGTGCCGGAGCCCGGTCCCAACGATGTGCTGATCCGCGTGAAAAAATCCGCGATCTGCGGCACCGACGTTCACATCTACAATTGGGATCAGTGGGCGCAGGCGACGATTCCCGTGCCGATGGTTGTCGGGCATGAGTTCTGCGGCGAGATTGCCGACATCGGCTCGGCGGTCACCAAATACAAGGTCGGGCAGCGGGTTTCCGGCGAGGGGCATATTGTCTGCGGCACCTGCCGCAACTGCCGGGCGGGCAGGGGCCATCTCTGCCGCAACACGCTGGGCGTCGGTGTGCATCGTCCCGGCTCGTTCGGCGAATATGTGTGCATTCCGGAATACAATGTCGTGCCGATTCCCGACGATATTTCCGACGAGATCGCCGCGATTTTCGATCCGTTCGGCAATGCGGTTCACACGGCGCTGAGTTTCGATCTGGTGGGCGAGGACGTGCTGGTCACGGGCGCCGGGCCCATCGGCATCATGGGTGCGCTGGTTGCCAAGCGCTCGGGCGCCCGCAAGGTCGTCATCACGGACATCAATCCGTCCCGCCTTGCGCTTGCCAAACAGCTGGGCATCGATCACGTGGTCGATGCGTCGAATGAAAACCTTGCAGATGTCATGCGCCAGATCGGCATGACCGAAGGGTTTGACGTCGGCCTCGAAATGTCCGGCGCCGCGCCGGCCTTCCGCGACATGATCGACAAGATGAACAATGGCGGCAAGATTGCCATTCTCGGCATCGCGCCGACCGGCTTCGAGATCGACTGGAACAAGGTCATTTTCAAGATGCTCAACCTGAAGGGCATTTACGGCCGGGAAATGTTCGAGACCTGGTACAAGATGATTGCCTTCGTGCAAGGGGGGCTCGATCTGAGCCGGATCATCACCCACCGCCTGCCGATCGATGATTTCCAGGCGGGCTTCGACGCCATGCGCTCGGGAAGCTCGGGCAAGGTTGTTCTAAGCTGGCACTGAAATAGGTGCCCTGTTTCGCAATGACGCCATTTCATGGCGTCATGATCGGCGCGGACATGCGCCGATACATGTAGTTCATGGTGCATCCGGAGGTTTTTGCCCATGACCAAGATGCTTGCCATTGTCCGCAGTCCTGAAGAGGCGGACATCGTCCTTCAGTGCGGCGCCGACATCATTGATGTACCGGCATCTGATCTGCAAGCGTTGCAGCCCTACGCGAAAGCCGCGCGCGGCAAGGCCGCGCTGTCCGCAACATTGCCGGAGGCGGCGCTCGCATCCCGTGCCGGGGAGCTGGCGGGCGCAGGGCTTGGGTTCATCGGCATTCCGGTCGAAACGTCCACGCCGCTTCACGCCCTCCCCGACTTGCCCGCTCCGGCAAAGTGGATGGCGGTCGTTCATGTGGACCTGATGAGCGCGTTGCCCGACGTGTCCAGCCTGTCGTCCCAGGGCTTTGCCGTGATCATGCTGGATACGAGCAACGGATCGCGGCTGTTGAACCATGTGTCGCTCGCCCGAATCGATGCCTATGTCCGGGAGTGCCACGCGCTTTCGATCCTGGTCGGCATCGCCGGTGCGCTTGAAACGCCGGATATTCCGCGCCTTCTCAGTTTTCAGCTGGATATTCTGGGTTTCAGGCAGGCATTTTTCGAGAATGCCCATGCGGGCACGATCAACGTTGAGGCGGCTTCGCAAATCCGCGAGCTCATTCCTCCAGAGCGGCAGGACAGTCTTGCGCCCGGTGTCGATTATCAATTGCTGGCGGCGCGCGGCTATTTCCCCGATCCGGCCGAAGAAGGGCTTGGGACGGACAAGATTTTCGTCCGTGATTTCGTCCTGCCCGTTCATATCGGCGCGTACAGTTTCGAGCACGGCATTGCCCAGAAGATGCGTTTCGACGTCACCGCCGATGTCCTGCGGGTAACCCGCAATCCCGAGGACATGCGCCACATCGTGTCCTATGATCTGATCATGGACGGTATTCGCGCCATCGTCGCGCGCGGCCATATCGAGCTGTCGGAAACGCTGGCCGAGCGCATTGCCGCGTTCATCCTGGAGAATCCGCGTGTCACCCGCGTGGTGGTGCGGGCGGAAAAGCTGGAACTGGGGCCGGGGGGCGTGGGCGTCGAGATCGAGCGCAGGCGCGAGACACAGATCGCGCCGGTCCTGCCTGCCAACGCACCCGTATCGCATCGCAGGCGCGATCACTGATCGTCGGGCGGCGGTTATGATTTCAGGCCGAGTATCTCCGCTGCCGTCGGCCGTCCGGTAACCGCACGCTGAATGGCCTCTTTTGTCGCCTGATAGTTGTAATCGTGTATCCTGCTGTCGTCGCGCGCCTGCCAGTGAATGAAAACACCGACGCAGATAAACAGGTTGTCGGCTTCCTCGAGCGGGATCACACCTTCCGCCACGCAATCGCGCACCGCCTTGGCAATACCCGATTGCGCCGGTCCGAACAGCTGCATGGCCTGGCCGGATCCGCGGATCGTGACCTTGTTGTACATCACCGTATTGGGCTTGCAGGGCAGGTTCGGCTCGATGACGGCCAGAACCGAGGTGAAACCGTCCTTGTTGTTGGTCAGGGCGTTGCAGAACGCGGTTTCCACCGCGCTGCCGCGCGGGCCGATCAACAGGTCGATATGGGCAACCTCATTGCCTTCGCCGACCAGGGATTCGCCCACCATGACTCTGTTGATGATCTGCATGCCGATTCCTCCATCTCGCGCAGCTATAGCCCAAGATGCGGAAGCGGGGAAAGAATTGTATTCTGCGGCCCGTCAGAGTGTCAGATTGAGCGCTTTCAGCCGTTGCGCGACGTCCTGTTTGCGGTCGGGGTGGACGGCAAGGATATTGGCGACCCGTCCGGCGGGAAAAGCCGTGTCGGTTGCAGGGCCTGTCGGCAATTGTCTGATCGTGTCTTCAAGAACTTCCCAGACCTCGTAGCCCCAGCCGGACAGCCGGTCGAATATACGGCCCGGAGTGGTTTTCGACAGCGTCGCGAGGACCTCGCGGTTGACCTCGACCAGCATTGTCGGCTTCGATGCCGTAATGGTTTCGGCAGCCCCGGCGAAGAACAATTCTTCGGCGCCTTCAATGTCGACCTTTATCGAATCCGGCTTGAGGCCTTTTGCGATGCGGTCCAACGTTTCAACCTTCGTGCTGCGCTCGGACGTGGTGTTTCCGGAGCCGGCAATCAGGCTGGTTGCGCCCGCATTGACCGTGTGTTCGGCAGTGTTGAGCTCCATGATGCCCGGAGCATCGGCAAGCGCCAGTTTGTGAACTTTGACGGTTTTCGAAAGCTTGTTTTCCGAGATGGATTTATTGAACAGGTTCCACAGGTGCGGGAGCGGCTCGAAAGCAACAACCTTGCCGGAGAAATTGGGTTTGCTTGCCACGGACAGCGAGTAATATCCGACATTGCCGCCGACATCGAAAAATACGCCGTTGTCCGGCGTCACGGCCTTTATGATGTCGATATCAAACTTCTCATACTGGCCGCTAAAGATGCCAAATGTCATGTGGTATTGGCGCAAATCCAGATAAATCTTGAATTTTTGCTTTGTTTCATAGAGCACTTCGATGCTCTTTCGAACAAAATTGCCGAAGATAACTTCTGCGTGTCTATGGTGAAATTCATCGGATGACAGGAACATTCTTCGATGTTCCCCGAACGGGATATCCGAGATATCGAGTAAATTCTCGGAAATTGCATTTATCTCTTCAGCATTTGCGTCGCGTCCAAGAATAAATTTGTAGCAACTCATAATGTCATTGTAACTCGTCATGACGCCTTCACATTCATTGGAGTGTATCAGCTACATCAGGAGAAATTCGTGCTATTACCGTACAACTTGCACGGCATTTGCTAACAATTCATCCAATACTTCAAAATGTCCACTCCAATCTTGTGGAGTGTGTCGTGATTTACTTCTGTATTCGCCGGCATGCGCTTCGATTGCCGCCCGCCAGCCAAGGCCGTCACAGGGATCGAGCAGCGTTGCCTGGTCGCCGACAATTTCCTTATGGGACGGAATGTCGGATGCGATGACAGGCGTTCCCGTCGCCATGGCTTCGGCAACCGGCATGCCATATCCCTCGACGAAGGAGGGGGCGAGCAGGGCGGCGGCACCGGACATCAGATCGGCCAAAGCGGCATCGCCCAGATCCGGCACTTCGAGCACCATGTTGCGCAGCTGGGGGCACCGGTCCAGCGTGGCAAAGACCTGCGCGTTTTCCCAGCCGCGCTTGCCCGCGATCACCAGGCGCGGCGCGCTGTCGCCATCGCGCTCGACGAGCCAGCGCCACAATTGCAGGAGCAGGATGTGGTTTTTGCGCGGTTCAATGGTTCCGACAATGACGAAATAGGGGTTTTGGGTGCGGGGCCTGCCTGTGCGGCGGACCTGGCGAAAGCTGTTCTCGATGCCCGGAGGCAGAATCGCCATGGGCGGTGCCACGCGTCCGCGTTCGTCGGCAAATGACCGCAGCGAACGTGCCGTTGTCTGGGAATTGCACAGGATAAGACCGGCATGCCGCAGCACAGTCTCCATCCGCTGCAGATGGCGCTGGGGCTCCTTCCTGCGGACAAATTCGGGATGGGTGACGGGGATGAGGTCGTGGACGTAGAAAACGCCGCTGCGGCGCTTTCCGTCAAGCCATGAAAAGGCGGCAGGCCTGTCGAGGTTCGTATGGGAGACATGGACGAAAGGGGTGTTGCGCGCCATCGGCCCGGCCGGAAACAGGGTCCGCAAGGCCTTTCCGGCGACCAGACCCCATTGTTTCACCTTTGCCGGCTTTGATCCGGCCGGGGCGGGCCTGATATCACACCAGGAGATCCGTCCATCGATGGCCGCATAGATCTGTTCCAGCTCGGCGGACTGCTTCGGGCTCAGCGCCGTCCCGGACCAGCGCGCACTCAGGTCGGTTATCAATCCCGCTGCACGGCCCTCATTGATCGCAATCGGTTTGTTCCGCCCCATTTCGACAAAAAGCGAACTGCGTTCCCTGGCCCAATGGGCGTATTGCAGTTCAAAGCGATCAATCCCCGTCGGCGTCGAATAATGCGCGCGCCCGATCAGGCGGGAGATGTCCATGGCTATTGCATTCATCGTACCCACCCAATCCGGCGTAATGACCGGCGCAGCAGGCCGGTCTTGTTGTGTCGCGTTGCGTGAATTTCATCGATAACGTCTTCCACCTCGCAGGGCAGACCGGTGTTCCCGGAGAGATAGCGGGGATAGAGAATGAGAACGCCTGCCATGAGCGCGTCGAGCGGCAGCGTGCGGCGCGGGCGAAGCGGCGTGACGGCGTCATGGGTCAGGCCCCAGCCCGCATAAAACGGCAATCCGTAGCACCAGACCGGCCGTTGCCGGATCAGGGCTTCGAAGCCCAGCTGCGACGTGGCGACATGCACCTCGTCACTCGCATCAAGCAGGGTGTCGAGCGCGACATTGCCGACGGCAAGGTCGGCCAGCTTGCCAAGTGCGGCGGCATCGCAAAGGCACTGCCGCTTTCCCGCCAGCAGATCGGGATGTTCCTTGTACACCACGAAGGCATCCGGGCGGCGCGTGCGCACCATCTGCAGCAATTGGAAGTTCGAGATGCCGCCGGTGAGGCCAAGCCGCAGGGAGGCATCGTCCGGCACCTGTCCGGCAACGGTGACGATGCGGCGGCCGGCGGCGAGCGTGCGGTAGTCGGGCGATGGGGTGACGTCGAGATTGTATTTGCTGATCCCGTGTTGAATGATCCGCTGGCGCAGGCGGGCTGCTCGGGCGAGCAGCAGCGGGTCGAACGATACCGTGCGCAGCAGCCTCTCCAGACCGCTTTCGCGGGTGGCATCGTAGTAGAGCGCCTCCCGGTCGATACAAAGCGAGGAGGCGGGTGTCAGGTTGGCGCCGAGCCCCGCAGACCGGATGAAACCATCTTCGATGCGCAGAACCGGCAACGGTGCGGAGAGGACATTCCCCCGATGGGGTTCGTCGGCATTCTGACCCCAGCGCACGAGACAGTCCGCCTGTGCCAGCTGTTTTTTCGTCGGCACCTCACCGCAGAAACTGACGCTGGACCAGGGTCCCTGCAGCAGACGCCGGATTGTCGGCCGCTTATGGCGCGAGAAGCCGGCGCAGAGATAGTTGCCGCGCCGTTCCAGCGCGTGGTGCCGCCAGGCGACAAGCCGGTCGATGGCCTTTTCGGCTGTCGTTTGCCGCTTTGTCACGGGGTCGACATAGAGGGCGTACTGAAGCAATGTTGCCGCGACAAAAGCATCGAGGCTCACCCGGTGTGTGCGGCGGTTCAAAGCGGCATTGGCAACCGGGCCGTCGGCCCAGTCCCGTGTCAGACCCCAGCCGGCATAAAACGGAACGCCAAACGTCGTGACGGGGATTGACCGCAACAGCGCGTCGAAACCGAACTGGCTGGATACCGTCCAGACTTCATCGACGACATCGAGCAAGGCATGCGGCGATACGTTCTCATCGATAAAGCGGATATTGGGCCTTCCCGCGAGATGGCTGAGATACCCCCTGGCATAACCGGCAACACTATCCGGATGGCTTTTGACCAGCACCGTTGCCCCGGGCACGGCGCAGGCTTCATTGGCCATATGCCGGAACGTGTGTTCGCCGGCACCCGCTCCCCTCACCGAATGATCGCCGGCCACCTGATCGATGAGCAGGATCCGCCGGCCATGGGCTGCGGGCAGGGCGACTGGCCGGTCCGGAAAATGATTGTACTTCGTCAGCCGGTGTTCAGCGATCATGGCGCGCAGCGTGCGGGCGCGGGCGAGGTCCGGCTTGTCGGCGCCCCACTGCAGCAATTCTTCCAGGCGCGATGGCCGGGCGGCATTGAAATAGATACCGAGATCGTCCGCCACCATCGAAACCGGCGGCGCCCCCGCCTTGCCAAGGCCAACCGACCGGAGAAAGCCGTCTTCCAGCGACCAATAGGGAATGCCGCGCATGGCGGCCAACCCCTTTCCCAGGCGGGCAAGCGGCTTCTCACCCCAGCCGACAACACCGTCGGCGCGGTTCCAGGCCATTTCCGCCGACCTTATCGCGGTGGCGCCGAGCGCTGGTCCAATGAGGGGAAACCGCAGCCTCGTCGGCAGAAATGCCAGCAGCGCGGCGCCCTGCGGCGGCAGCCAATTCGCCTGCTCTGCCGCTCCAATGGCCGCCGCGCCGGCGTTTGCCGGGCCTGTTGCCTGAAGGGGGAGTGATCGGGCGAAACTCATGGCGTTCCGTTCGGAATGTCGGGCGACAGCGCGGGAATATTGACCGCAATCATCTTCAGGTCCCGCTGGATGCGTTGCACGACACGTTTGCTTGTGGCTTCGGTCAGGTTGCGCAGGTAGAAACTGCCGTTGACGAGGCTTTCCTCGTGCATGCGCGCATTGAATGCCTTGACGGCGTCGCGGCGCGGCGGAACCGGCGATGTCCAGAAGCCATCCATTCCAGCGGTGTCACCCGGCTCGCCGCCATGTCGGCGGCCCCAAACCAGATCGCGCTTGTTGTAGATTGCTTCGCCGAGGGAAAGCACGGGTTTGCCGTGGTTCAGGGCCAGCAGTCCCGAGGTGCTGTTGACCGTTATCAGCCCCAGGGAGTGCCGTATCAGCAAGCCGATGGAGCCATCATCGACGACATGGACCCGCTCCGCGCAGCCGGCGATCCGTGCCAGTTCCATGGCAAATGGCCGGTAGCTCTTGTGGCCGCGGTCCATCGGATGCACCTTGATCACCAGATGGTGCGCCGGCGCGGCATGCCGCCGGAATGAGCGGATGCTTTCGGTGATGAGCTTTTCCATTGTCCAGCCGCGGCCATGCCGCAGCAGCTGCTGGTCGTCGTGCACCTGCAATGCAATGACGAAATACTGGTTCTCCAGATTCTCGATCAGATTGAGCATCATGGCGTTGTTCGCGGGATAGTGGCGTATTTTCCGGTAGAAATTCCGCGTCCAGAGAACAGCTTCCGACAGAATACCGCGGCTGCGATGATGGACGTTGCCGCGAAAGAACACGGCGCCAGCCGTCTTTGCCAGGTAGTAGCGGACGGCAAACAGGGTCATGGCGCGGAAAAGGTTGCCCTTGACCGGTTCTATCGGGAGCGTCGACGATGCAGACCGCGCCGGCTGGGGCCTGCGAAGGGGCGACAGCGCATTGTTGCCATCCCATTCGCAGGTAATGAAATTGGGGCGGATATAGCCTTCCTCAAAGCAGGAGACGGGCACGCCGGCGCGCAGCGCAACCATGATCGCCTGGCGGTGGTAGGGCCGGCTGTCGCCGAACAGGATGATCGCCTCCGGCCGCCTGCTGCGTATGAACGCGTCCAGCCAATCTGACCAGGCATCCATGGAACCGCAGAAGTTGAGCGTGCCGGGACCATGCGAAAACAACCAGTCTCCACCGTTGAAGTTGATCTTGAGGACATCAAAGCCCTGTGTTTCGAATGTGCTGGAGAGGATGCGAAAGAATGGGCCCACGGGGCCCTGAAGCAACAGGACAAGAGGCTTTTGCGAGGAGATGCAACGGTTTGCCCGTCCGCGGATCGGAAAAGGAACGATTGTGCCAGATTGCCCGGATTTCTCCTCCACAGGTCGTCAAGCCCCTTCGCAATCGGTTCTGACTTGACGTTATGTCAGCAGAACCCAAAACAAACGCAATTTCAGGTAGTTATTTCATTCGGATTTTTGCGGCGCTATACTAATTCCGCCAGAACAAGTATATTTACGACAATAAGATATGTATTTGTCTTTTCATTGTTGCTGGTGAACATTTGTATTTTATCATATTTGATTATATCAATAGTTATATTCAGTTGTAATTGCAGAATATTTAGTTTCATTATATCTTGGCGTTGTAGTGGATGGCATCAGGCCGCTGGCGGAGATGAATATGAGTTTGGCATTATCCGGCAAACATTCTGAACCCGATGCCGCAACAACCGGGCGCTTCTTGGCATGACGCGGCTTAGTCCCAACGACGAATTCATCGACTACCTGACGCTGGTTGATCTCAGCCAGTCAGAAGCTGAGAAAGCGCGCAAAGACCATTGGACGATACGCCTGATGGCGCTGTTGCGCCGGCATGTGCTGCTTATCCTGATGGTCATTCTCCCGACGACGCTTGCCACGGTGTATTACGGGGTCATTGCCTCGCCCCAATATGTATCGGAAACGCGCTTTGTGGTGCGCAGCCCAAACAGAAACGCAGCGGGCCTGCTCAGCGGATTTTTGCAGAGTACAGGCTTCGTTCGCGCCCAGGACGACAGCTATGTGGTGATGGAATATATTGAATCGCGCGCCGCCGTTGCGACACTTGAAGCGAAAACCGATCTGCGCGCGATACTGTCCCGGCCCGACATCGATTTTCTGACGCGCTTTCCCCGCATCTGGGGCGATGCGACGGAAGAGGCGCTTTACAAGCACTATCTCAAAATCATGAAAGTCGGCACGGATTCGGGCGGCGGTATCACCACCCTTGAAGTGCGCGCGGCACGGCCTGAGGACGCGCAGAGGCTGACGGAAGCGCTGCTCGACGGCGCAGAAGCTCTGATCAACCAGCTCAATGAGCGGGCGCGCCAGGACGCCATACGCTACGCCAAGCTCGAGGTTGCCGACAGCGAAAACCGGATGGCGGAGGTGCAGAAGTCGCTGACGGAATTCCGCAACAAGGTTGCCATGATCGACCCCGGCAAGCAGTCGGCGGTCATGCTCGACATGATTGCGAAGTTGTCGGATGAGGTGGCGAAGAACAAGGCCCAATATACGGCGCTGATCCAGCAGGCGCCGCAAAGCCCGCGGATTCAGTCGCTTCGCAGCAGCATCGATGCAATGGAGACGCAGATCAGCATGGAGCGGGCCCGGGTCGTTGGCGGGGATGCTTCCATGGCGCCATTGATCGCCCAGTATGAGCAACTGCTCCTGCAGCGCGAACTCGGCATGCGGATGCTGGAATCGTCATCGACATCGCTCGAGAATGCAAAGATCGAGGCGCAACGGCAGCAGCTTTATCTCGAGCGGATCGTCAATCCCAACCGCCCTGACCATGCCTTGTATCCAAGGCGTCTGTGGTCGATCCTGCTGACCTTCGTGATGTGCTTTGCCGCATTCTGGATCGTCCGTTTCATGCTCAACCAGATTTACGAGCACGCAGAGACATGAGCAATTCGGATACACTGACGTTCAGCCATCCCGGTGGTGCTCCGCCTGCATTCACCGCCAATATCCCGTCACCCGACGGATTGCCGAAAGACGGCACCATCGGCGTGTATAACCTGGTCAAGGAGTATCCGGTCCATGGCGGAACCCGGCGCGTGCTTGACGATATCACTTTCGAAGTGCGCCCCGGGGAGAAGATCGCGATACTCGGCCACAATGGTGCGGGCAAATCCACGCTGGTCCGGTTGATTGCGGGTATTGAAAAACCAACGGCCGGCCGGGTCGTACGGTCCATGTCGCTTTCATGGCCCATCGCCTTGAGCGGTGGTTTTGGCGGATCGATGACCGGATATGACTGCATGCGGTTTCTGTCACGCATCTATGACAGACCGCTCGATGAGATACGCGACAGCGTCGAGACCTTCAGCGATCTCGGCAAATATCTGCAGATGCCGATCAAAACCTATTCCTCCGGGATGCGCGCGCGCCTCTCGTTCGGTCTGTCCCTTGCGATCGATTTCGACTGCTACCTGATCGATGAAGTCATTGCCGTCGGCGACCAGCGCTTTCAGCGCCGGTCATTTGACGAGCTGTTTGTGAAGCGCAGGGATCGCGCGATGATTATCGTTGGCCATACCCTTGATATCATCGCCGACCAGTGCAAATCGGCGCTTGTCCTGAAAAGCGGAAGGGGCCGGGTCTTCGACGACGTCAAGTTTGCGTTCAGTATTTACGCTTCGCTATAGATTGTGCAGGCGGTCGTTCAATCGCGCCTGGCGATGAAGTAATAGGCGTGAATACCCGTTGCCGACTGATCGTGGAGAAGATGGACATTCGTCATCTGGTTCTTGTGGAACAGAGCCAAAACCGTATTCGCATCATAGTCATACATCTGTATGTCCGGATGGCTGTAATTATCCCGGTCAACAAAGACTGTTTCGTTCTTGTAGTAGTCGTTGCGAAAATACATGACCCGGTCATTGTAATACTCGGCCTTGTTCGCCGTCTTGAACAGCGGGATATGCAATGAGGCGATCCCCCCGCTTTTCACACATTGCAACAGATCGTTGATGATGAAATAGCCGCGACGCGGCTCGATGTGCTGCAACACGATGTAACTGTTCAGCCAATCGACTTTGACGCCTTCCTTGACGAGCGTTTCAGCACTTTCAACACATCGGACGTTATCAAGGCCATGACGGGCAACGTTCTGCAGGGTGATGGAGCGCATGGTCTCCGATATATCGATGCCGATGGCGTTTTTTGCCTGCTCGGCCAATGGAATGAGCAGCCGCCCGACGCCGCAGCCAAAATCGATGACGGATTCCGTTGGCGTCGAAAAACCGGGAATAAGACTTTTGATCTTCGCCCTGAGATTAGCGATATCGGCGCGGCCCCTCGCAAAAAACGTCTGCAGATGTTTTTTGGTCAGTTTCTTTGATTTGAATTCGTCCTCGGTCAGAACCGCCCAATAGGCATTGTCTTGCGCCAGTTTTTCCCAATCTTCATTTGTATCGCGCATGGGATCCTCCGCTGTTGCTGGTCCGAGTGTTTGGTAAACGGCAGCCTCTGCTCTCATTCAAACTTGACGTGTCCTTTGACGCGTTCAATGAGGTAAAAGCCCACGGCATTTGTGAGCAGACAAGCCGAAAAAACGTATGAGACATCATAAAAGGGCTTGATCGTATTGCCGAAGGTACCGGCCCGGAACATCTCGTAACAATGCACTGTCGGCACGTAGAGCGCCAGTTTCTGGGCTTCGTGGGGCAGCCAGGACACCATGAAGAACATGCCGGAGATAGGCAGCATCAGATACTGAAGCGGCGCGACCAGCTTTTCAACAACCTCAAATATTTCCGCCAGCGCTGCCAGAACGAGCCCGACGGAAAAGGCAAACCATGCCATGAACAGCCAGCCGGCCAGGACGAGGCCAAGATCGGCAAACGGTTCGATAAATCCTGCCAGATAGGCGCCGTGATAGACAACCAGCAGGGCGAAAGTGGTTCCGCCGATCTCCAGCAAAGCCCGGGACATCAGCGCATCGGCCAGGCCGATCTGCCGGTGGTACATCAAAGGCAGATTTTGACGGATGCAGCTCACCATGTAGGACGAAACGTGCCGCCACAGGGTCAGGGGCATATAGCCGCTCAGAACGAAGGCAATGACTGTCAGCCCGTGCGCTTCATGACGCATCAGGGTCCACATCAACATGACGCCGCATGTCAGAATCATCGGTTCAAGTATCAGCCAGAGGAAGCCGATATTTTCGCGTCCATAGCGGGTTATCATCTCCCGCATGACCAATGCGCCCAAAACACGCCCCTGCGCGCGCAGACCAGTAAAAAAGCGGGATCTCGTGTTGTATTGAGGCAAGACAGCTTTCATTGAATGTCTTCTTCAAGTTGTATCCACTGAGCGTCAAATGAAACTTTATACGTTATTTTCATCGGTGCAAGAGCGATCTAAATACTTCACAAGCCATATATTTTAGACATATACTCTTTTTGTTTCAGTTTGAATGAAATGAGGCGTGCAATATTCAATTTCGCTGCTGCAAAGGATTAAAATCATAAATAGTCTGGCGCATAATTCTTTTGTTCCGTCCTCGAGGGGAAGAAAATGGGGCATGTTTGCCAGGCTCTGGCAGATACGGCTGCCCTTGGTTGTCATCGTGCTTCCCGTTCTGTTGGTCAGCGTCTACTACGCATTTATCGCGGCGCCGATTTATGTTTCGCAATCGTCCTTTGTCGTGCGTGTCTCGGCACCACCCTCGTCGTCAAGTTTCGGCAACCTGCTGCAGAACAGCGGCATTACCCGATCCCAGGACGACACATTCTCCGCACAGGAATATATCCGGTCGCGGGACGCCTTGCAGCGGATGAGTGACGACCTGCCCATCCGCACCTATTTCGATCGTCCGGAGGCGGATGTTTTTGCGCGCTTCCCGGCACCGTGGCAAACCGGCCTGTTCGAAGAGCTCTACCGGTATTTCTCGCAGCGGGTGCAGGTCATTCACAACGATACAACCGGCATCACCGTTCTCAGGACGTCGGCGTTCCGGCCGGACGATGCCTATGAGATGAACCAGAAGCTGCTTGAACTCGGCAGCGAGCGGCTTCTGAAAATGAATGAGCGGGCGCGCGGCGATGCCATTCGCTTCGCCACCACCGAGGTGGGCAATGCCGAGCAGCGCATGATCGATGCGCAGAAGGCGATCACGCTTTTCCGCAACAGGGAATTGATGATCGATCCGGGGCAGAACTCCGTATCGCTGGTTGAACTGATGAGCCGGCTGAGCGCCGAGCTGGCCGCTTCGCGGGCCAGTCTTGCCGAGACGCGGGAAACGGCGCCGGATTCCAGTTCGATCCCTTTCATCACCAGCCGTATCAGCGCCCTGGAAGAGCAACTGAAACTCGAGCAGCAAAAAGTTGCGGGAACGGACAGCTCCATCGCCCCCAGAATTGCGGATTATGAAGGGCTGATCCTGCAGCGGGAATTTTCCAACAAGGCACTCCTGTCCGCGCTCGATTCGCTGAAGACAGCAAGGGCGGATGCCAGGCGGCAGCAGCTTTATCTGGAGGTTGTCGTGCCTGCCAATCGTCCTGACAAGGCGGAACTGCCGACAGCCATACGGAACATCACGATTGTTCTGCTGGTGACGTCCATCGGCTATCTGCTCGCCTGGCTGCTGCTCACCGCAATCCGGGATCACAGCAACTAGGGTGTATTGGGCTGAACCGCCTGCCATCGTTCACGCGGAGAAGCAGGTGTATATCTCGCTGATGCAGGCTTGAATTTCGCGCTCATGCGATGAGGTTGCGTCAACGTAGCCGGAACGTTTGAAGTGATGGTTCCGCGCCCTGATGTAGTGGGTGAGCGCTGTTCGATAGTCGCCGGCAATCTTGTGCAGATGCCCGAGCTGAACCTCCACATCTTCCAGGCTGTCAGGGTTGAAGGCATTGGCATAATCGCGGTACTGGCCATAGAGCTTCAGCGCCGCGTCGAAATCTCCGTCTTCCTTCGTGACATTGGCGAAGACGGCAATCATGTCGGTCTGGCCATTGTCGACGACCAGTGCACGCAGGGCGGCGCGGGCCTGTGACCATTTGTTTTCCTCCACGAGCCGCATGGCATCACGGCGGCTCTGGTCGAGGCCGGGGCGGCTGGAACCGTTGCGCGCGATATTGACGTGGCGGGCGATTTCCCGGTCATCGGGCGCAAGCTGAAGGGCTTTTTCATACCAGGTGAACGCCGCCTTCAAGTCACCCTTGCGGTTGAAGAGGTGGCCGAGCTGAACGTGAATATCGACATTGCGGGGATGCAGGCCCTGATATTTGCGGTAGGCCGTTTCTGCGCGGTCGTAGTTCCCGAGTTCCTTTTCGGCGTGGCCAAGCTGCACAAGCAAATCCGTGCGTGCCGGGCTATCGGCAATGGCGCGCCGGTAAAAGGTGACTGCGCTTTGCCAGTCACCGCGATTGCGGGCGGCATCCGCCTGTGCTCCGGCGGACAGCTGTGTCTCAACCGCAGCACCGTTGTCTGCCGGTTTCGGCTGGCGTCTGGCCGTTTGCCCCGAGAATGGCAGGCGGATCATGACTGTGCCTCGCGAACCATCGATATATCGCGCAGCCGTACCCACGACGTCTCGCTGTGTGTATCGACAATCTTTACACGCAGTTCAACGAAGCGGTGTTCGGCACGGATATCGGTTGAAAGATTGCCGGTGAAAGAGCCTGCTATCGTCACTTCCTGAAGAATATCGAGGCCGGAATTGGCAACCAGCTGTATGGCCAGCTTGGCATTCATTTCCTGCACCAGATCGATCTGGATACGCCACGACCCCGTCTGAAAGCTGCGCTTCGGCCCGACGAGCAGCCAGCCAGGGCTGACCTTCCATCCATTGTCGACAACGTTGACCGGCTGGCGCAACAGGTCCGGCCCGATCATCCAGCCGGACCCCGGAACCTCGCGCACGAAAATCAGCGTCTCCTGACCATTCAAATCATAGGAGAGGCCAGCCGGCATGCTCCGCGCGGCACTGCTGTCGTCCTGCACACCTTGCGCATGGCCCGGTTCCGCCAGCGTATCCCAAAGCGACACCCGGCCTTCACGGCGGGCAATTCCAACGATCGTCTTGACGACCTCCTCGCGCGCCATCGTGCCCCGCCGCAGGTCGAACTCGAATGCGAGCCGTTCCTTGTCGGTGGGCTCGCGCCCGAGAATCTTGGAAAAACCGTACCGCAGAAATGCCACGTCGCTGTCAGGTGCAAAACGGGCAAAATTTTCAAGCAGCGCGAACTGATCGGCGGGTCGCCGTATGACCTGTGCCGAGAAGTCGCCAATCTTCTCGGTGGTCTCGGGGGCAACGGACCGAAGGGCGTCGATGACTTTCATTCTGTTGGTTCCATTGCGAATGGCCTGCGCCAGATCATGCCGGTCGTCCGCGCTCAGATCCGTTTCTGCCAGGTTGAAGGCGGTGGCCCAGGCGTCGACGAATGCGTCGGCCGGCAAGGAAAAGACATCCTTGGGCAGGGCTTGCAGCGGTATCTTATGCAGCTCGGCGATTGTCATGTTTGCGTCCCAACATCTGTTCGATCATCACAACGTGCCGCGCAGCCACGCGCGGATAGGAGTTCCATTCCGCCGCCTGCCGGCGGTCGGCGTCGCGAAAACCCAGAAGGTCCGGGTTCTGGGCGAGACTGACCAGAGCTTCGGCAACGCAATCCACATCCACCGAGCGCACGACATGGCTGATGGGCCACATGTCCCGCAACACCGATGAACGGGAGCATAGGAGGGGGCGATCCGCCGTCATGGCGATCCGCGCGGCGCCGGTCGCCGTCTCCGTCGAGGCGCCATAGAGAAAGGCCAGAAGGTTGCATTGGGCCAGCTCGTCGCTCAGCTCATTCTCGTCGATGAAATCAAAGCGGGCTGTTGCAACGTCATGCAGGTCAAAGTGTGTCAGAAGATTCTCGATCAGCACCCGGGATGCCCTGGATTCATCATTCGGAACCATGCAATTGAGCAGTTTGAGGCGCAATCGCGGTTCGAAAAGCCGCGCCTTTGCAAATCCCTGCACCAGGACGTCGATGTTCTTGTGCGGCATCAAAAAGCCGAACGAACCGATGGTGAATGCGGATGGATCGGGTTGCGCGCCCCCGCCCGTCGCCTCACGCACTCCGTGGGGAACAACAATGGCGTTGGGATGTCCCGCCTTGGCCAGGAGCCCCGCGTCCTCTGCCGAATGGACAAACACGATATCGAAGCTCTTCGTCCAGTCCAGATTGCCGCCGCGCAGCGTTTCCTTCACGCTGTGCATGGTTATGACGCGCAGCTTGTGGTTGATCTGCAGCAGGGTTTTCAACAGCAGTTCCATGTCTGATGTTGAGAAATGGCCGGGATGATGCTGCATCCACAGGACGTCGCCCTTTGCCTCCTCGATTTCCGCGATGAACCGCATGAGCGAGGTAAGATCATAGCCCCACGGCCGCGATGTGATATCCGCAGTTTCGGCGGTCCTGGCGGCTGCGCTGTCCGGCAGGGCATCATCGAGAATGCGGCGCGCATAGATATGGGAGAAACGGCCGGCCAGTGCCGGGGTGGAAAACAGGTGCCCGGCATAGGTCGCAAGGCCACACTGCTGTTGCCACGACGAAACGAGGTCGACAGTCCACGGCCGCTTGGGGGAGACGATCAGTTTTACCGGTTTGGCGATGGCCGCAAGAACCCTGGCAGCCACCGAATTCCATCCGGTATGCGCGTCCAGAAAACGTTGCGCATTTTTGCTGCGCATGCGTGCCTCCTCCTCATTGTCGAGCGCTGCGCGCATTTGCGCGCCAAGATGCAGGGTGGAAGGCTCAGCCCACAAGCTCAACGAACCCGATACATGGGCCAGCGACGGTGCCATGTGATAGTCGACCAGCCATGCGGTGGAAGCGGTGCAGAAATCCACCTGGCCGCTGTAGCCGGTGGTTACGACGGGGATCCCCAGGCGCATTGCCTCCGCCAGGGGCAGGCCGAACCCTTCGCCCCTGCTTGGCGCAACGACAAGCGATGCGGTCCGGTACAGCGCAAGCAATTGCTCGGGATCGCAATAATCTTCGATCAGAATGATGGGTGGCGCCTGTTTCAGCTGCTCTTCGAAGCGGGCCATGACGGATTTGAGGATATTGTCCGGATTGGGAAAGGTTTTGATGACGAGCTCAACGGGCTCATCGTGTTTGAATGTCCTGGCGTAGGCCTCGACAAGCGCATCCACGCCCTTGCGCGGGAAGCAGGATGACACGTGCAGAATCCGTGCCTTGCCATGCGGCGGCAGCGGCGATTCCGCGGCAAGTCCCGCATGGGCCTGGATATGGTCCGTCCCGTTGCCGACAACTTCGACAGGAATGGTCAATCCGGATTGTACGAAGGCTTGTTTGACGAAATTGGACGTTACCATCAAGAGATCGAGATCGCGGTTGAAACGCGAGACAAGATATTGCGGTACTTCCAGCTCTTCCCAGGCAAAATTGACATAGGCATTGAAGCGTCCAAGCATGTCATGGGTCGCCGGCGGCCAGGTATTGCGCACGTGAATATCGAATGTTTCGCCAGCCGGATAATGGGCAAGCAGCCGGCGTTTGACGTCCGGCATGGCATTCAGGCGGGAATCGGTTTGCCAATCGGATTCGTGCGTGTAGCAGACGATTTCAACGCCTGATGCAATCAGTGCTTGTGCCAGGAAACGATTGACGATGGCCAGGCTGTAGTCACCCTTGAACACGCCATCAAAGAAAATGCGCTTGCCTGCAAACCTGGCAAGCAAACCTCTCATATCGTCTATATCTACATCGAGCGAATAAGGTGAAGTAAATAATTCACTGCGCATTCACTGCTCTCCAAGTGCATTTGAAGTTTACTTCATGCTGAAAAATAGAGTTGTAAATGAAGTATATTATATATCTAAAGTATATTATTGTCGTGCGTGGTTAATATTACAGATTGCAGCGACATATGTCGCTGCAATCTGTGTTTATGTTTTTATATCAAGACGCTTTTGCTTCATCCGTGGTGTAGCCAAGGGCGGTTTCACGTTCGGCGATCAATGCGCGTGCTTGATCAACGGCGGGGCCCCAGTAAGCCAAGGGATAGCAAGCCTTCGCCTGTTTCGCCTTTGGGGATGTGAACTGGAGAACACCCGGTTCGAAGAATGCGCTCTTGTTGCCGAGGTCGAGATAGCTCTCGGCCTGTGCGCCTTCCGCCCAGATCACGTCATGCTCTTCGAGTTCGACGTGGAAATAATCAATTGGACTGAGAATGATCTCCTGCAAAATTGTTGTGCCGTTGATCAGCAGTTTTGCAGGAATGAGCGAGCCTTCGATAAACATGCAATGATCAGGAGAGACGAAGAGATCTCTTGACGGCTGGTTTTCCGATATTGCTCCGGCGCAGATTCGAATGGGTAACTCGTCGCGAGGTTTATCCATGGCCTTCGGATCGAGCTTCCGGCTTCCTATCCACTTGATCGGGACTGCACCATTGTTCACGGTGAGAACAATGTCGCCAATCTTCAGGAATTCGACGGCGACTTCGCCGCCAGGTGTTGCGATGAGCGTTCCGCGAACGAAGCACGGAGTAAGGAACGTGACAGTGTTGTCACTGCTGGTGAACTGGTAGGTTGCCCCTGCTGGAATCTGGTAAGATGCAAGAGGTTGCAAGACACCAAGAGGGCCGTAGAATGTAAGCGTATTTCCGCTGAGCTGCACGCTGGCCGCGTTGACGACCGTTACCTTGTCACCATTGTCCACATTGATGATACTTGGCGGAGTGCTGAGATTGAGGTTTACGGTTCCTGGGTTGTATGTGAAATGTCCGGTGCCGCCGGCGGTAGCGAAGTCGATTGTGGTGCCGTTCAACAGGCTGGCAGCAATGGGAGCGGCGAGGATTGTCAGATTGGTACCCGCGCCAATATTGTAATGGAATGTTGAACCTGCCGTTACACTGAGAAGTGCCGTATTGACCGTAAGATTGGCGTTGTTCACGAGATTGATCGTCGTGCTGGTGACAACACCGGCACCCGCGACATTGGTCAGCGTGACATTGACGCCATCCACAGTGAGGATGCCGTTTGAAACCAGGCCCAAATTCACCGTGTCGCCGTTACTGGCGTTGCTGGAATTGATGGTCTGGTTGGTGTTGGATACAAGTTGAACGTTTAGCAAAGTCATGACAAATCCCTCTCTGTTAAGAGCTCGGTGTTCGTTGCTTGCATTCCCAGAGTGGGGCGGATCAGAACTTGTAGTTCAGGCCGACGCGCACGCTGTGGAAATCAGACGTTGCGTCTGTCGAAATGAAGTCATTCCCGACCGTATGCGTGCCGAGATTGATGTATTGGTATTCGAGTTTGGCTGTGAGGTGGTCTGTGAAGGCATGTTCGATACCGGCGCCCGCGACCCAGCCGGCCCGGGTCTTGCTCTCGCTGGCGGCGTTGCCGATGCTGTCGGAAATCGAGTATTTGACATTGCCGTAGGCCAGGCCGCCCGTTCCGTAAATCATCGTGCGGTCAAATGCATATCCGAGGCGCGGACGAACGGTGCCGAACCAGTCGATCTTTGAGTGGGCATCGAAGTTCACGCGGCCAAGCGGACCGGAAATGCTGTCGCTGATGTCGCCGCCCTGGAAATCCGCTTCCAGGCCGAGAACGAAATTGTTGATCTGATAGTTGTAACCGATCTGGGCGCCGCCGAGAAAGCCGTTATCCTCCAGGGTGCCGATGCTGCCGAGGAAATTGCCGCCTTCGCGAAATCCAACGCGGTCATTTCCAGAAAATGCATAGCCGGCGTTCACACCGGCATAAAAACCCGTCCAGGTAAAAGCCGGTGCCGTGAACACTGCTTCCGGCGGAGCTGTATCAGTGACGGCATCGGCGGCATAAGCATTGCCCGATAAAACTGCGGCTGCAAAGAATAGACCGATAGCACCAAGTTTCTGCATAACTTTCACCTTCAAAAGACCAACTTCGAGGTGAAGATTGCCATAGATTATAATTACGATATATACTTTAATTACATTGGTTTATCTAAATATAGTCGCCAGATGTCTGTGTTTGTCGCGTTTTGTATTGCAATGGGAAATATCGCTTCAGTCCTGATGGTTAACGGATTCCAGTTTCATTGCGACCGCATCCTGTTCGGGCTGCGGATCCGAACCGGACTGGTAATCTTCGGGAGTGCCAATCTCGCTATGGACCGGACTTAATTCGACGTGCCAGTGCGCGATTGAGCCCTCGATGGAGCCTGTTTCTGTAAAGAGGCGAATTTCAATCGGTATTTTAGGCCGTTCAACCCGGAAGGTCGTTTCCGCTGCGAACGACCCTGTTCCGGACGGGCGAACGCGGATTTTACCCAGTACGTCCTCGCTGTAGATTTCGATCGTAAAAATCTGTCCGTAGATATTCTGATCAATATCCAGGAAAAACCGGACGTTCCACTCGCCGGCCGGAAGATGGAAGTAGGGCCCATAGACGAGGCAGCGAGCCTGTCCGACAAGGTCGATTTCACCTGTCGCGGGCTCGCCTCCCTTGTCGGCAAGCAGGAAGCTTTCCTGCGGCCAGGTGAGAGAAGCGACCTGTCCCTTAAGTATTTTACCATCAAACGGTTCAATCGCGTGCTGTACAATCTTCAACAGCCCTTCCACCTTTTCCGGCTGATGCACATCGTGCGGGCTGATCCTGGCGGCGGACTCCTCAAGGGTCGGAATGTGCCGGGTTTCTGTGGTTGAACCGGTGCTGTCCATGCCCAATTGTTCCAGGCACCGGACCATGCCGGCGGGTGTCAGCGAGACATCGAGCTGCCGGCACAGTTGAGCGATGATGCGGTGGATGCGCACATTGCCGATTTTTGAACGGTCCAGATGAACGAGAAAGGGGTGTGGGCGCATTTGCGAAACGCAGGCAATGCTGGCTGACAGAGAGCGAACCAGTGATATATCTTCCTTCGCGAACTGATGGATGAGATGTGCAATGGAATCCAGGGCGCTCTCGCTGAAGATGATGTAGGGAGTCTTGGAGCGGCAAAGAAATGCGCACAACGCCGCATCGGGGTAGAGCGAAGACAGGATGACATTCTGGCTGCTCCGGCTTGTCCAGGCATTGCGCATGTCGTCCAATGTTTCCACGGGCGCGTAATTGTAATCGTCGAATGCTTCGTCCGCTATGACTTTCAGGGCATGGATTCCCCAGGTCGACATCAGACCCGGTATCCCCAAAGCAATCTGAAGAGTCATCTGGCCTGTCTACCTCCCGCCGTTGAAGACGTTGTCGTACAGTGAACTGACAGCCTGATGATAACGCGCAGGCGAGAAAAGTTCAGCCTGTTTGGGTCCGAGATTGGCAAGATGGTTGCAGAGGTCGTCATCGCGGGCAAGCGCCTTGACCGCATTGCGCAGGGAATCCGTGTCGTAAGGATCGATCAACAGGGCAGCATCACCGGCAATCTCTGGGACGGACCCCTCCGTTGATGTCAGGACCGGTGTGCCAAGCTGCATCGATTCGAGGACCGGGAGACCAAAGCCCTCATAGAGGGATGGGAAGAGCACGGCGCGGGCACCGCGGACAAGACTGATGAGAAGAGAATAGGAAACGAAGTCGAAACGATGGATACGGCGGCCAGGAACAACCCGGTTTTCGACGTGTGTGTAGAAGCGAAACCGCTCGTCGTCGATGAGGAGCTGTGTCTGGTCACCTTTCCAGCCCGGCGCGCCGACGATGATCAGGGGAAAATCCACCTTGGCCGAGAGATAGGCTTCGACCAGCCTGGACAGGTTTTTCTTGGGCTCGAAGGCGCCAAAGAACAGAAAGTATTTCTTCCAGTCGAGATTGAAGATGCCGGCAATTTCATCGGCCGCAACGCCCTCCGGTTTTTCGCGTAAATCCAGAGGGACGTGGACAGCCTGATACGTATTGGTGATGCGCTTCTCGTCTACCCCGAGGATGCGAATGATGTCCTGCTTGGAGGTTTCGGAGACCGTGACAATGTGATCGGCCGTTTTGGTCAGATGGCGCAGCAGCTTGTAGTGGTATCGCTTGTTGTCCTCGGTCAGATAGGGAAGACGCAATGGAACCAGGTCATGAATGGTGCAGATGTTCAGGCCTTGGCGCGCTCTGAGCGGCAGCGGATATGTGCAGTGAAGAAGATCAGGAGCCTTGTCGAATGACAGCGGCAGGCTTTTCCCGAAAGTCTTGAAGTGCTGACGGGCCAACGCAAAGATATCATTGTGCGCATAGAGAAACTCTGAATCCATCAGGTTTCCCTGCAGCGATTTGACGATGACCGTGCCGGTCAGGGGAATGGGGGTAGGGGTCGCCCCCAACGGGGCGCCAATCTGCCGGCGCAGCCAGCGTTTCGCCTGCGCAACGGGAGCCAGTTTTCTGTTTGAATTATCGTCGAAAAGGATGACTTCCCGCAGGGCCGGATCTTTGGGGAGCTTGCCGCGAACCGAATGCACAATGCCCGTCTTGTAGTCGAGCTGGCGCGCGGTTTGAATCAGACCACGTGTATAGGTGGCCACGCCTGTGCCCTTTTGCATGGATAGATTGAGACCATCATACAGTATGGTTCTTGCCAAGTCGGCTTCCTTTCAGGGCGGCGCAGAAATGCAAATCAGCCCAAAATCGTACAATCATGCCGGTTCATGAGCCGACAAGACAAGCAGCCAGTCATCGCCAGTGCCGTTTGCAGAGAGCTGTTCGAGTGTCACAGCATGTGTCTGTCCCTGGAAATCGAGGTGCCGCAATGTGCCGTAGACCGCCGTCAACCGGCGAATGAACTCAACGCTGTTTGCATACCGGAGCGCATTAAACTCCATGACAATCATGGGCTTATGGCGTTTTATGGTTTCTTGCATCGCATCAAAAATATGTTCCTCCGCGCCTTCCGCATCGATTTTTATGAAGTCCACCCGCGCGTAGGACTGACACAGCTGATCGAGCGTCGCCGTGCGAACATTGACGAGAGATCCCGAGACAGCATCCGCGACGAAGCCGGGCTCCACCACTGCCGCGTTTTTGGGCTCATTGTGAGGGATGTAGAGGGAGACAAGCTTGTCGTTGGTATCGTTGAGTGCGATTTGTTCGAGGCGGGTACGACGCAGAAAACCGTTGAGATCGATGCTGCGCCTGAGAAAATCCATGGCATGGGGGTTGGGTTCGATCGCAAGCAACTGCCCCGACGCACCGACAAGCTCCGCCAGCAGGACCGAATAGTAACCGAAATTTGCGCCCACATCGACGGCGACCATGCCATCGCGCACGTTCCGGGCACAAAACTGTGTCAGCCAGATTTCCCAGTACCCATCCAGAAGAAGGTGCGATCCAAAGCCGCGGTCCCGGGTGTCGATATAGAATTTGTAGCGGCCCAGAATGCGCGCAACCGCTGTGTAGTCGCCGAGATAGGCGCTGCGTGCGAGGTTTTGAACGGCCAACTCCAGATCCGGGCGCTTGAAGCTTGCAATCTCATGGAGGTGAAGCAACGATTGGGATGGCATTGTTTACTCTCACGGCAGCTGCTCCCAGGGGAAGCATAGGACGGTAATGGTCTCGTTGTTCAAGTCCCCGCACACCGGCGGATCAGACGTTACGCTCTTGCCAGTTTCACTTCGTTGCCGCCGCCGCGCTTATGCCGATCGAGGTGGCGGACAAAGCCGGGGATGCGACACCCTGGAAGATTGCCATGACCTTCTGCCATTCGGCCCCGGATGCATTGGCAATGTAAATGACGTCGCGCGGCTGCATTTCGAATCGTTGCATTGCCAGCATCGTGCTCGTGTTCTTCATGTTGAAGCGGTACACCACGGGGATATATTCGCCGGAGTTGAGAAGCGGGTTGCCCGCGGGAAGAAAGCGTCTGGCAACGGAGGCGAGTTCGTAGCGCAGGACGAAGACGCCATTGGCATCAGCGCGGTTGTCGTTCAGGCCGGCCGCCTTGGCCAGCGCGTCGGCCATGGAAATCCGGGATGCTTCAAACGGAATTTCGGCATTGCGTCCAGCCGCACCCAACACAAGAATGGTGCGCGGTTCGCGCACGACGGTGATGAGATCCCCGGATTTCAGGCGTATGTTTTCCGCCGGATTTTCGATAAGCACGTCGAACGGAATACGGGCAGTCACGCCATTGCGCGTCAACCGGATGATGCTCTCGCTGGCTGCGGCCCGGATACCGCCCGCCGAAGCGATGGCATCCAGTATGCGTTCGCCAGCACCCGAAAGGGAAATCCGCGCGCCGGAGGCAACTTCACCAGTGACGGTGACGGAATTGGCCGTGCTGCGCTGAATGGTGACAAGCGCCTGGGGCTGGACGGCCTTGCCGTCAAGGGCCGCAGCGATCTGGCGCTCCACTTCGGAGGGAGTCCGTCCGGCAACGGCAATGCGTCCGGCATAGGGCACGGCGATCGTGCGATCGCCCGAAACGGTTTGTGGCGGAATGACCGTCGATCCGCCGGAGGATTGTTGAAAGCCTGCTGCGGTGATGTTGCTGCCGAACAGGCTGCCGGGCGGCGCTTCCCACAGGTTGACGCCAACCACATCGCCGACGGCAATGCGCAGGTCGCTCGTGCGCGGCCCGGCGCCAAAGCGATTGACGAGGCTTTCGCGCGGCCGCGTCGCCGCATAGGAAAGCACGGCGTCGTTCACGTCGACCATGGCGTAGTTGGTGCGCGTTTCCGTTTTCCGCTGCTCGACGATCTGCGCGGTTGAAGGACCCGAACCGGGAAGTGCGCAGCCGGAAAGGGCAATTGCAGACATCATGGTGAGAACCAGCCCCGCCGATGCGGATCGTCTCGGCTCCAAATACCGATGAAAGGGATAGAGTGGCATCACGATGCTTGGCAGTGAAGGTCCAGCTTGCCTCTTCAGCATGTCTTACGTGCTCTTTTCGTGAAATCGCATCATTGCCGACGGGCTCATTCCATAGGCATTCCGATACAGCGACGAGAAACGTCCCGGATTTGAAAACTGCAGATGCATGGCCAGGTCGGTGACATTGCGCGCACTGCCGCTGACGATTGCATCATGCGCCGCCGACAATCGGTACGCGCACAGAATGTGCATGGGGCTGGTATCGCGATATTCCTTGAACATACGCTGCAGGGCGCGGGAACTGCAGCCCGCTGCCGCCGCAATTTCATCGAGCGTGATCGAATTGTGAATGTTCTCACGCATGAACGCTTCGGCGTTCTGCAGGTAGCGCGGTGAAATTCTCCGGGAGGACTGGCTGCTCAGGGCGCTGACGTTGTCAGGCCTGGTCATGAACAGCTTGGCGAGCAGCAATCGTTCATACACGCCCGCCAGGACATCGCGGCCTGAACCCGCTGCCGCCGCTATATCCTCGCTCACGTAGCAAAGCGTCTGGTATAGCGCGGAAGCGCTGCCGGTGCGGAAATCATGCAGGGGCGAGAATGCGAGCTCCTGAAAGTACGGGCGCCGCATCAGGCGTTCGAAGTGTTCGCGCAATGTCGGTACCGGAACAAGATAACTCACCCAGGAGCTGGCCGGATAAAGTTTCGCCTTGACCCCCGGGCGGTCGAACACGCCGGTGGCGGTTCCCGCCGGAATATTCTGTATCTTGCGGTTCTTGGTATCGATGAGATCAACCGCGCCCTTGAGCACGAATACAAAGCTTAACGTTGCACCAATACCATTGGACGCAACTTCCAATCGGCCGCTTGTTTCACCATAAACGATGGATGTCTGATGTAATGGACACACCTGGCGTTTGAAGCCATAACGTCCCTGTTCATCGGGGAAGCCCGACCAGCGCCAATTCCCGTCCATCTTTTCAACATTGCCGGATATGTCGCCGCTTGAGCTCGGAAGAGATCTGTATTCAGAACGTTCCATCGGATTCTTATACATTCACTCCCCCCAAAAAACCCAAATACCTCAAGCAACTTCTGCAACGGAAGTTCAAGATCAACTTTAGACGTTCAAGGAAGTTCAGACTACGAGAAGTTTTACAGAAATAGCAACTAAAGAAATTGTCATAACAAGTTTTTCACTTATTTTGATTAATTCAAAATTTAAATACAAGTTTATATATCCCGTACAATACAAAACAATTGTTCAAGTCGTGAGATTTTTGAACACATTTTTCAATATATATATTGGCGTAAGCGAGAATAAATTGACGTTTATTATATATGTTTGTCGTGATGTGTATAATTTACACGCGTGATGCCAAATCGCGCACGCCCGGGGCGGAGGGCACCTTGTATGGTTAAAATGCCGCGATCAACCGTCGAGAGGGATCGCGCCTGTGATCCCCCGAAGGCATTTATACGACAAAATTATGGGTGTCTTGACGGGACAGAGGCACCCCATGGTGCCGATTCTAGCGGAAATACGCTATATTTTACCGTTCGGATTGAGGGGCGATGCATCGACAGCCGCCTGAATCGTTCTTGACGTGACGGATGGGCGCGCTCGGTTGGCGGCATCGATCATTTCGTTGGTTGGATCACGCAAGACATTATACACGATCGGAATGGCCGCCTTGGCATATTCCCGGTATGTCTGACGGACAAAATCCGGAATGCTGTCCCAGCTCTGGTTTCCAGTATATTTCTGGGCGTGGATAGCCTTTGCCATGGATTCGATTAGCTTTTCGTGTGCATTCATATATTTCTTCTCACTTCTTTGATAACTCCAAGGCAAAAAGAACGATCAATATGTAATTTACTTATACATATGAAGAGAGAGAATTCCGGTATCTGAGTAAACATCGGAAATTAACTGCGTTGCTGCAAGGGGCTTTCCATAATTGTTCCAGGGGAAATGGAATATATGGTTAGCGCAGCTTTCCTGCAGGCTGAGAGCCTATGGTCCCGCACCCGTTTGGCGATGATGAATTCCAGCACCTGGCGCTGCGTCGCAACGGTCCTTCCAGCGCCAGCGGATAATAAATATTGACCATTATAGTCATGTTTAATAACAGGGTAGCCGGATTTGCACCATGCAAGCTGCTCCGATGGCGGAAGGGTTCTCCTTCCCTTCACAAGATACGGACCAATGACAGCATTCTCCAATTCATCACCGGCCATGATTGGCAACACCACCTTTCATGACGTGGTCTCGAACCAGAATGGCCTGGTGTACCGCATTTTCGTCTACCGTCCCGGCGGGGAGCCGCCAAGCGATGGATGGCCGGTGCTTTACATGACCGATGGCAATGCGGTGATCGGTATGGCCGTCGACGCGATGCGGGCGCAGGCGAGTTATCCCAGCGGCACCAATGTGGCTTATGGCGTGATTGTCACCATCGGCTATCCCGTGGACGGCGCCTATGATCCCTTGCGACGCTCCTGGGATCTCGGGCCGCCGCCCGGACAGGTCTATCCGCCGTTCTATGAAAACACCCCTGAAGTCAGGACCGGCGGGGCCGGGGAGTTCCTGACGTTCATCGAAGATCAGATCAAGCCGATGATCGAAGCGGACATTCCCATTGATCGCAATCGCCAGGCGATCTTCGGTCATTCCTTCGGCGGCCTCTTCGTACTCTACAGTCTCTTCACCCGCCCATCGGCCTTCACAACATGGATTGCGGCGAGCGCGTCGATCTATTGGGAAAATTGTGCGATCAATGCCTTTCTTCCCCACTTCGAAGCAGCGCATGCGACGCGGCCGGGGGCGGCGCTTTATCTCTCCTGCGGCGAGTACGAGACGGACAAGCTGGCACCATTCCAGCGCGGTGCGGCCGATGAGGCGGACCGGCTGGCACAGAAGAAAATCACGTTGAATGATGTTCATTCCGTCGAACTCATGCGCCGGCTGAACGCCCTGCCTGACCGGCCGGTCCGGACGCAGTTCGAGATTCACGCCGGTGAAAACCACATGTCTCTGCTGCCGGTGGCGGTCAATCGTGCCATTCAGGCTGCCTTCGCCGTTGTAAAGCCGCGCCAGGACGGTTGAACACAGCCGGGGGAAGGGAGAGGCCCGATGCTGCCATATGATCGTCTCACGGATTTGCCGGAGGCCAGCCCGGCCCGGACCCTTGGGCATCCTGCTGCGATTGATATCTGGTGGTGGGCCTTTACTGAAGGCCAAACGGATTGGGGAAAGGTCAGGTCGGCACTCACGCTGCCGGAACAGGAGCGGGCGGCTGCGTTCAGGTTCGACCGGGATGCCATCGGGTTCATGGCAGGGCGTTACCTCCAGCGCAGCGTCCTGTCACTCTACACCGGAGCCGCGGCGGAGGACTTGAACATTGCTGCCGACGAACACGGCAAACCGTATCTTGCCGGCGAAACGGCGCTGGCATTCAATCTCAGCAATACCAACGGTCTGGCGGTGCTTGCAGTCAGCCGCGCGTGTACGGCTGTTGGCGTGGATGCCGAGATGCGCTCGGCGACACTTGAGGCCAGGGCGGCGCAACTCATCTGCTCCACCGCGGAATTTGCGACGCTATCGATGCTTCAAGGTGCCGAACGTCAGGCGCTGCTGCTCGCTTTCTGGACACTCAAGGAGAGCTTTTTGAAAGCGACAGGCCACGGGCTGGCTGTCGAGCCGCATCGGCTAAATGTGTGGGTTGATCCGGTAAGCCGGGCAATCCGTGTGGACCATGATCTGCCCGGAGATCGGGACAACTGGTGCCACCGGCTGCTTCTGTCCCCAAGCGGGCACATGATTGCGGTTTGCGCGCAATCGGATCGGACAGAACTGGAATTCCGCCAACAGAGCCTGCCCGATCCGATTTTCCGGTTCTAGTAATCTACGGCGATGGACTGGCCGACGGTCTCGTGCCCGCTCGACAGCCAGTTGACCTGCGAGTCATGCGGCTCCAGATCGAAGTGCTCGTGACCTGTAAGCGTGTTGATGATATGGGCGCTGCGCCATGCCATCAGGCTCAACTGTGAATCGGCGATGCCGTGGCTGTAGCGCCCGGCGTTCTGGGCAAAGATGCGGTTCTGCTTCGGACCGCTCCAGTTGAGACAGTATTCGTCATTGAGGGCGGGGCGGCTGTGACGGTCGAACTGGATACGGTCCTGCAACCCGGAGAGGGCCTCGGGCAGTTTGAACTGGTAACCTGTGGCAAGAATGATGGCATCGGCATGGGCAACCTCGACACCGCCGTCAAAGCGGTTGCGCACGATCAGCCGATAGCCGTCCTTGTCCGCTTCCACCTGAATCACATCGCGATTGGGCGAGAGCTTTGCCTCGATGCTGCGGCCTTCCAGATAGCGCAGACTGTAAAGCCGGCGGTAGATCGCATTGATCGTCGACAGGGAAAGGCCGTCGCTGGTCAGGATCGAAGCTTTCAATGCTTCGAGCTTCTGGTCATTGTTGAGGTTGAGGTAGGCATAGACATATTCCGGCGAAAACACCTGATTGGAAAAAGCGGTGTCGTTGATCGGTTCGAAATTGTGCCGGCGGCTGAACCAGTTGAGCTCTTTCAGATTGGCTTTGGAGTTGAGCAGGGATTCAACCACTTCGCCGCCGCTCTGGCCGCCGCCGATCACCGCGATGCGGGCTGCATTGAGGTCCGGCAGCCGGAATTTTGCTTCGGAATTGTGGAAGCAGCGTTCGCCGAGGAACGGTGCCGCCCATGAAGGGACGAAGGGCGTGGTTCCTGTTCCCAGCACGATGTTCTTTGCCGCCACACTGCCGTTGTCGAACTGCACCACGAACCTGTCCTTGTCGTGTTTGACCTCGCGCACGGCAGCATCAAATGAAACATTGTCGAGCTGTCCGGCGACCCAGGCGAGATACTGCGCAAACTCCCGGCGCGGCACGGCATCGTAATGGGCGTTGAGGAACGCATAGAGGCGCTTGTGGGCCACGAGATAGGACACGAACGACCATGGATTGGTCGGCATGACGGGTGTGACCAGGTCCTTCAGGTAAGACGACTGCAGTTCGACATCGGGCAGCATCATGCCGGGATGCCAGTCGAAATTTGTCCGGCGCTCGTAGAAATGCGCCTTGAGGCCGCCGACGCTGTCGAGCAGTGCCGCAAGGCTCAGGTTGGAAGGTCCGACACCGATACCCGCCAGATCGAGGGTCTCGTTCGGCTGGCGCGTATGATCATTGTTCGCAAACATGGCAGTCATCAGAATTCCTTTCCGTGATCTTGATTCCAAAGGGCCCTACCGGGCCTCGTCCAGCCGGTGGGAGAGGCGGCTGTGGAATGCCTGTGATCCGATTACGTGCAGATGGTTGGTGCCAGAGATGATTTCCGCCGGATTGGCCCGGGGAGAGTAGCGCCGCCAGTCGATCAGGTTGAGACCCCGATTCAGGCTGTCGTCGGCCGCCCAGGAATGGATCGGCACGTCATACGGCTTCAGTTCGTGACGCCTGAAAATCAGGGCGTTATCGATGAGGATCCAGAACGTGTGTTCGCGGCTGCTGATGTCCGGACCATCCGTCGGCAACTCGTCTTTCTCATCGCCGACAAAGCGCAGGAACTGCTCATAGGTATCTTCGTCCATGACGTTGAGCAGGCGGTCCCATTCGGCGCGCATGGCGGTGCGCGACAACCACTCCTGCACGGTCGCGTGCAACTGGTCGCGTTCGCCCGGCTTGAAGCGCGGCTTGGCACCAATGGCGAACTCGGTGCCGAGATCACAGACGTCGACCATGGTGATCAGCCGCAGATCGATCTCGTCGCCGAGCTTGCGCGCGGTTTCATAGGCGAGCAGTCCGCCCCACGACCAGCCAAGGAAATAGCAGGGCTGGCCTTTGCTTTCGCGGCGGATGTAATCCACATAGCCCTGAATGATATCGTCGACGGATGAGCCGATTTCCTTCTGTTCGGAGAGTGAATAGCAGATGAAGCCGGTAGCGGGCTGATCGGCGCCGAGATAGTCGACCAGCTTGACATATTCGCGCGTGCTGACGAGAAGGCCGGGGAAGCAATAGAGCACGGGCTTGGTTCCCGATGCGCGCAGCACAATCACTTCGCTGCCCGCCTCGCTATTGCCGTTTTCGACGACCTGCGCGAATGCGCGGATCGTCGGATTGTTGAAGAGATCGGCAATGGTCGTGCGGTTCTGCGGTTTGCGCTGCCGCAGAGCCGTGAGGATGCGGATGGCGCCAAGGGAATTGCCGCCGATGGCGAAGAAGTTGTCCTCTACGCTGATCGGGCTGGTTTTCAGGATGTCCTGCCAGATATCGCGGATTTCTTCCTCGACGGCGTTTTCCGGTTCGACAATGTTGCGCTTCATCGGTGTTGGCGCGGGCAGGGCGAACCGGTCGAGCTTGCTGTTGGGATTGATCGGCATGGCTTTCAGCGGAACAATAGCCGAAGGCACCATATAAGCGGGCAGCATGCGTTCCAGCGCCGCGTGCATCTGCGCCACCTCAAGCTCAATGCCCTGTTTCGGCACGACATAGGCAACCAGCATCTTCTGCCTGGTGGCTTCATCATCCCGCAGGACCACGAGCGCTTCGCCGACACCCTCAAGCTGGAGCAGCGCCGCTTCGATCTCGCCGAGCTCAATGCGGTAGCCGCGCAGCTTGACCTGATGGTCAACGCGCCCGACGAATTCTACGGTGCCGTCTTCGCGCCAGCGGGTCAGGTCGCCGGAGCGATAGAGACGCCCGCCCTCTTTGGAGAACGGGTCGGGAATGAAACGGTCGGCTGTCGTATCGGCTTTGCCGATATAGCCGCGGGCCATGCCTTCACCGGCGATGTAAAGCTCGCCCGTCACGCCGATGGGGCAGGGGTTGAGGTCGGGATCGAGGACATAGACGCGGCGATTGCCGACAGCACGGCCGATCGGTGCATAGGTGCCTTCGAATTTCTGCCCGGCACGTACTTTCCAGACCATCGGTGTCATGATGGTCTCGGTGGGGCCGTACCCGTTGATCAGCCATTCCGACTTCAATGCCGTGGACAGGAGATCGAAGGTCTGCTGGGCAAGTCCTTCGCCACCAAAGGAATAGAGCCGCATCGGCGGCGCGCTGTCGGTGAGATCAGCCCATTCCGCCAGCTGCTGCAGATAGGTGGTGGGAATACTGGCATTGTTGGCGCCGTGCTTGCGCATGGCGGTCAATGTTTCCTCCGGGGTCCACAGGGGCTGGTCCGGCAGAATGATGCTGCCGCCTTCCATCAGCGGGTTCATCCAGCGTTCGTGTCCGCCATCGGAGCTGAAGGGCAGGAACGGCAGTTCGCGCGAGTCCGCGCTCATCCCGTAGACGCGCGAGGTGTTCTGCATGTGATGGGTCAAGGGGCCATGTTCGACGGCAACGCCTTTTGGCAGGCCGGTCGAACCGGATGTGTACATGATGTAGGCGAGCTGGCCCTTGTGGACTTTGACATCGGGGACGCTGTCCGGCTCCTCCGACAGGTCGAATTTGTCGAGTTCGAGGATGACCGCATCCAGGCCCTCCGGAATGCGGTCAAGCAGCCAGCTGTGGGTGAGGATGACCTTCACGCCGCCATCGCGCAGAATGTGGTGGTTGCGGCTGGTGGGATGATCCGGCTCAACGGGGATATAGGCGCCGCCCGCCTTGAGCGTGGCGAGAATGCCGACGATGGCTTCGGGAGAACGCTTGACGGCAATCGCCACACTGATGTCGGCACCGATACCGAGCTTGATCAGCCGGTGCGCCAGCCGGTTGGCGCTGCTGTCAAGCTTGGCGTGGCTCCAGACTTCGTCGGCAAAGATGATGGCGGTCTTGTCAGGCGTGCGCTGGGCATGGGCGGCGATGTGTTCATGCACCGCCCGGTCGTCGTTGATCGTGTCATCCTCATAGGGAGCCGAGAGAACATCGAGTTCATCCTCGGCGATGAGGTCGATATCCTTGATGCGGACCTGTTCCCCGGCAATGGCCTGGGAGAGAACGCGCTGGAAATGAATGGCGGCGCGCTCGATCAGCGCCGGCTCATAGATGTCTTCGGCATGGTCGAACAGGCCGGCGAGCGTGCCGTCCGCCTTCGGGGTCAGCACCAACGCCAGTTCCGCATCCGAGCGCGGCGCGACGGCTGGCACATGGTCTTGCGCCAATGTGGAATGCCGGGGCGGCTGACGGAACTCGAACAGGGATTTGACGATCGCGTCCTGTTCCCGTTCCTCATGCGTCTGGATTTCCTGCACGAGACGCTCGAACGGAACGAGATATTCCGTTCCTGTGGCAACCGCCGATGCAAGCGCTTTGCAAACATCCAGGAAGGCCGTGCGCGAGGTCAGTTCAAGCTTCAGCGGCAGGATTTGCTCGCTGCGCGCTATGGCCTCCTGGCTCGTGGATCCAAGCAAAGTTCCATACTGCAGCGAATAGGTGCCGCTGTAGCGGGCCAGCAGAACAGCAAAGGCGGCGGAAAGCAGATGCTCAGCGTTTAGTTTCTTGGAACGCGCATGGGTTTCGACTGTTGTCCAGAGATCAGCTGGTATCGTGAACGGGATACGTTTGCGTCTGGCACCGGCATATCCGGCAGCATTGAAGCGTGTGGGCAGCGTCGTCGCATTGTACTCCTCGCCGATCAGATTGCGCCAATGGGCAAGGGCCGCCGCAAATTGCGGCGTTTCCAGCGCTTCTTCTTCGCGCATGCCGCGCTGCAGGCTGTCGCCGGGAAGTGCTGGCAATTCCCTGCCCTCGGCGAGTGCGATGAGATCGCTGCGCAGAATGGCAAGCGCTGCCTCATCGCAGACGATGGGATGCAGCACGATTGTCGAGATCAGTTGGCCGTTATTGCCGGCAATCAATTGACAGCGGGCGGAAACACCGTTCAGGAGATCGAAGGGGCGGGCAATGAAGCCCGCCTTTTCCGTTTCGGCTTCTGTCGCGCTCAGAGGATTGCTGTCACTACCAACAATCTCATTGGAGGGAACGTCGCCCGGAACGGAAAACTGCTCGATACGACCGCCGGCAAAGCGGCGAAAGCGCGTGCGCAAGGCGCTGTGCCGCTGCGCCAGCCGGTCGAGGGCGCCCTGCACCTGATCAAGTGCAACGCCCTTCTCCCATTGCAGGGAAAGCACCTGGAAGGGAAAAACCGTTGCGTTGCCGATCTGCTCGAGCGACCAGATGCGTTTTTGCGCCAGCGTCAGCGGAAAGCTTTCGGCCGCACCGCTGGCGATGCCGTCCACGGCAACCGGTTCATTGGTTTCGGGTTGAGCGAAGAGTTTGTTCATGGTGTCACCGATCTGTTGTCTGAAAGGGATAGCCGGCAATCACGCCATGGCCTGCCGCAGGGCAAGCGGCCGCGGATCAACCCAGATTTTCTTGATTTCAACCAGGCATTCCTCGCGGGTGCCGCTGAAGCTTTCCTTGCTCCAGCCGACGGGCAGAGCCTTGTCATTGGACCAGACGGAATAGCGGTGTTCCTGATCGCGAACGATGCTCCAGGTCTCTGGCGACGTCTCGGCATTCGACATCATGCGGGCTCCTTGCAGAATAAAGACATGACCAAGAGACGGATGAACCCGCGCCCGATTTAAGCGGAACGGGAGAAAAATTTTTCAAAGTTTTGGCTAAATCGAGCGGTGTGCCGACCGTCTCTGTAGCAACCATCTTGTCAAAACTTGCCAGTGAGCAGGCTGCGGAGCGCACCATGACCCTTGTTTCCAATATCTCTCAAGAAGCCAATGTTTCGCCGCTTCCAGCTTCAGGTCTGTCGTGCTTCCTGAAATCCGCCGAAATGAAAACGCCGGGTCAGATGCTGATTTCGACCGTGGCCGGGCGCTATCTCGCGGATGTCGAGCCAAGGGCTGGAAGTGTCCGCGTTCGGTTGCCGGATTTGAATGCCGACGAAACCGTTTCGGTTCTGGCTTCGGCCATCGAATTTCTGTCGGCGCAGTCGCGCAATATCAGTCTGGTTGAAGTCGACAATGTGCAGCCATCGGATTTTCCGCTGGGGACGCACAGCGGCAATTCGTTGACCGTCGATGTCAGGGAATTCTGGCAATGGCCGATGCCATGGATTGCCAATCCCGCCTGGCCGCACCCGCAGGTGCACGTCATGACCAATGGCCAGTATCATCCCAAACGCCCGCGCAAGCCGGTCGGCGTCGTCTATGAACGTTACATTCCCTGGCTCGATCAGGTGCTTTCGTTCCGGGCTGCGGATCCGCAGACGGATATCGAGCATTTCCATCGCTGGATGAATGACGAGCAGGTCAATGTGATCTGGGAAGACGGCGGCGACAGGGAAAAACACGCGGCCATTCTCGAGGAGCGGCTGCATGATCCGCATGTCCTTGCACTGATCGGCTGTTTCAACGGCGTGCCGTTCGGCTATTTCGAGGTCTATTGGGCTAGGGAAAACCGGCTTGGACCCTATTACGACGCGCAGGATTACGACCGTGGCTGGCATGTGGCCATCGGCGAGCCGGCCTATCGCGGCAAGCAGTGGATCACGGCGTGGCTGCCGTCGCTGATGCATTTCATGTTTCTCGATGATCCGCGCACCCAGCGCATTGTCGGCGAGCCGCGCGCCAGTCATGAGCAGCAGATCCGCAATCTCGACCGCTCGGGCTTTTCCAAGGTGAAGCACTTCGATTTCCCGCATAAAAGGGCCATGCTGGTCATGCTGCTGCGCGAGCGCTTTTTCGATGACAGGCTTTGGGTGCCGGCACCATGAATCCCGAAGAAATCGGGCAGATGAAGCCAAGGCGCGCCTATTTTGCGCCCGACGATCTCAACGATCCGGCGCTGACGCGCCTCATCTTCCGGCTCGGCCTGCCGGCCGTGGCGGGCCTGTCGATCAATGCAGTGCATCATACGATCAACATGGTGTTTGTCGGCATGATCGGCGCCCATGAAATTGCCGCCATCACCGTTGTCCTGCCGATCCTGATGATGATCGGTGCCATCGGCGAGGGGCTTGGCGTCGGCGTGGCGACCGCCGTCGGGCGTGCCCTGGGCAGCGCCAACCCGCAGCGCGCCAATGTGACGGCATCGACACTCATGGTTCTGACCGTGCCGCTCGGTATCGTGCTCACCACAGGCATCCTTGTCTTCCGGCGTGAACTGCTCGGCCTGTTCGGTGCCAGCGAAGCGATCATGCCGCTTGCCGAACACTATCTGATCATCGTCGCCTTTTCGGTGACGTTGACGATGCTCCAGATAGTGTCGGATTTCATCGCCATCTCGGAAGGCAATACGCGTTTCAGCATGTGGACGCTGCTCGGGTGTTTTGCCCTGAATATCATTCTCGATCCGATCATGATCTTCGGGTTTGGCTTCGGGCTTGCAGGCGCGGCCATGGCAACAATCCTGTCCCAGATCGCGGCGATTGCGGCATACGCGCTGTATTTCCGCAAGCGCATGGGCACACTGCACCTGTCGGCGCGCTTTGCCGCGTTCCGGGCGGATATATTGAAACCGGTATTCTCCATCGGCCTGCAGACGACGCTGACCAGCATGCTGAGCAGCATCAGCTTCGCCGTGCTGTTTACCTATGCCGGGTTCTATCGCGGCGACAGCGGCATTGCCGGCGTCGGTATCGCGCTGCGGGTTCTCACTCTGGGCATGCTTCCCATCGTCGGTCTGTCGCTGGGCGGCCAGGCGGTCCTAAGCTTCGCCTGGGGTGCGGGGAAGACGCCGCGATTGCTGGCGGCATCGAACCTGCTCCTGATGCTGACCTCGGCTTTTTCCGTGGCCTACGGGCTTGGCGCCGTTCTCCTGCGCTATCCCATCGCAGCCATTTTCACCGATGATCCGGAGATCGCCCGGATCGCCGCGCTGACCATCATCGTCACCCATATTCCCTTCATCTTTTTCGGTATGCGGCAAATCCTTGTCGTACTCCTGCAGGCACAGGGCAGGGCGCGGCTCGCCGCCACGATCAGCATCGCGCAGAACGGCTATTTCCTCCTGCCACTGCTGTTTGTCCTGCCGCATTTCCTCGGCTTTGACGGCCTTCTTGCCAGCCTGTTCCTGGCTCCAACGCTGACCGCACTTCTGTCCGCCGTCATTCTTTTCACCACGCTGCGCCCGCTGCGCGCCGATACCGATCTTCCCGTCGCAACCTTCAACAACACCGTGTCTGAGAGGGCATCATGAACAAATCCATGCCACCCCATGAATTCGATCCAATGGAAATGCCGGACGACCTGTTTTCGCCGGTCGATGCGGCCGCCTTCAATGCGGTGTCGCCGCCGATTTTCCAGACGTCGCTCTTCACCTACGACACTTATGAAGCCATGGAAGATGTGTTTGCCGGGCGTGCGCGCAATTACATCTATTCGCGCGGCGACAACCCGACGGTGCGCGAATTCGAACTGCTGACCGCCCGCCTGGAAGGTGCGGAAGACGGACGCGGCTTCTCCAGCGGTACGGCCGCAATCACCGCGACCATTCTCAGCCTCGTCGAGTCCGGCGACCGCGTGGTTGCCGTCCAGCATCTCTACAATGACATCTACCGGCTGTTCGTGAAGCTGCTTGCCCGGTTTGGCGTCACCGTGGATTTCGTCGATCCATCCAACCACGACGAAGTGCGCGCGGCGTTGCCCGGCGCCAAGCTGCTCTATCTGGAAAACCCGACATCGATGGTTTTCGAACTGCAGGACATCGAAGCCCTGACGTCCATGGCCAAGGAATATGGCGTGACGACCGTCATCGACAATTCCTGGGCGACGCCGCTGTTCCAGAAACCCATCCAGCACGGCGTCGACATCGTCATCCACGCCGCTTCGAAATATCTCGGCGGCCACAGCGATACGGTGGCGGGCGTCGTTGTCGGGCCGCGTGATCTGATCGCCAAGATCAACAGCTCGACCTATCCCTATGTCGGCGCAAAACTCTCGCCGTTCGAAGCGTGGCTGCTGCTGCGCGGCATGCGTACGCTGAAAGTGCGGCTGAAAGAACACATGCACAATGGGCTCGTCCTCGCCAAGCACCTGCAGCAGCATGACGATATCGCGCTTGTCCGTCATCCCGCCTTTTGGGATCATCCGGGCAAGAAGACGCTGACGGGCTTTTCCGGCCTCTTTGCCTTCGATCTGAACCCGGACATCGATGTCGCGCGCTTTGTCAACGCCTTGCGCCATATCCGCCTTGGCGTCAGCTGGGGCGGACCGGAAACGCTGGTGGTTCCTGCCAAAGCCGCCTTGCAGATTCCTGACCGGATGACCTCCTTCGTACGCTTTGGCGTCAATCCGCAGACCATCCGTTTCGCTGTCGGTCTGGAGGAGCCCGAGGTCATCTGGAACGACATCCAGCAGGCCCTCCACGCCGCCAGGTTGTAGGCAGGACACAGGCAAAACAAAGTTGGTCAAGGCGGGTGAAAAAGACGGACATTTCGTCGAACGCGCCTTGACTTTGAGAACATGATAAATGTAGTCATGTTTTGAATATGAGAATAATACTCATATTAAATATCGAATAGTCTCAGGGTTTTAACGGGGGTTTGGTCATGCGGGGTTGCAGGACGATGATTTGGAACGGGGTCAATTCAGCCGGGCGCAAGCAGCGTTCGCACAAACGTCTGCTGATGACCACATCGCTGGCAACGCTCATGACTGCCAATCTCGCCTATGCACAGCAGGCGCCGACCATCGAGCTCAATCCGATTGTCATCAACAGCGGCGACGATGCCACCGGTCCCGGCAATGGTTATCTCGCCAACAGCACCTTGACTGGAACAAAGACGAGCACGCCGCTGCGCGAAGTTCCCCGTTCAGTTTCCATTATCACGCGCGAGCAGCTGGATGACCGTCCGTCGCAGCGAATCGAGGATGCGCTGGCCTATACGGCGGGGGTAACCAGTTCGCCCTGGGGTGTTGACGAACGCTATAATCAATTCATGATCCGTGGTTTCGACGTCGGCCCTTATGCGGTGTCTCGCGACGGGCTGCCACAGCGGACCATTGATTTCTCCGGCTTCAAGGCCGAGCCCTACGGACTTGAGCGTATTGAGATCATCAAAGGGGCGGCCTCGGTACTCTATGGTCAGAACGGTGCCGATGGTCTGGTGAACCTGACCACCAAGCGGCCAACCAAGGACCCGCTGTACAGTGCCTATGCCGGCTACGGCTCGCACAATACCTATGAAGTCGGTCTCGATGCCGGCGGTCCGCTGGACAAGGAAGGCGTGTGGACCTACCGCCTGACCGGTCTGTTCCGCGAGGGGCATGAGGCGATTGATTTTTCCAAGAACAACCGCGTGTTCATTGCACCGGCGATCACCTGGTCTCCCAGCGCCGACACCTCTCTGACGGTCTTCGCCAACTATCAGTGGGATAAGCTTCCGCCCAATACGTTCCTGCCTGTTGCGAGCCCGCTTCATCCCAACCTGCCGAAGTTCTCGCGCAGCTTCACAACATCGGATCCGGATTTTGACCGCTTCAACGCCAATCATGGCTCGATCGGCTATTCCTTCGAACATCGTTTCAACGATGCCTGGACGGTTCGCCAGAACCTTCGCTACACCTCGCAGGACACGGATTACCGTCACCTGTATTACACCCAGATGCTGGATGAGCAGACCCTGGGCAGAGCCGCCTTCACGGTTGATGAAACGGCGACCATCTTCAGCGTCGACAACAGTGCGCAGTACGACTACCAGTCCGATCATATCAAGAACACGCTGTTGATGGGCGTCGACTACAGCCGCTACACGGTTGACGGTCACAACGGATATGCACCCGGACCCGGTCTCAATTTCGAGAACCCGGTCTATGGCATCGATGTGCCGATGCCGGGAACGATTGTCGACCGGAAGACCACGACAGACCAAGTTGGCATCTATGCGCAGACACAGACCAAGATCAACGATCGCTGGCTGCTCAATCTCGGCGGGCGCCAGTCCTGGTTCGAGGAAAAGACGGATGACCGCCTGAGCAATACGAGAACGGATACATCGGACAATGCCTTCACCGGCAATGTCGGCCTCGGCTATCTCTTCGACAATGGCATCACACCCTATGCGAGCTACTCCACCTCGTTCGTGACCAATATCGGCCAGGATGCCCTGACCGGTTCCCCTTATGCGCCGTCAAAGGCGCGGCAATACGAGGTCGGCGTCAAGTATGATCCCGATTTCATGCCGGCGCATTTCACCGCTGCCTTGTTCGACATCACGAAAACCAATGTACTGGCCTTTGTCAGCGACGGTGCATATCGCCAGATCGAAGAAGTGCGCCATCGCGGCTTTGAGTTCGAATCCACCGTTGATCTTTTCCACAATGTCAGCCTGACAGGTAGCTACACCTATCTCGACGCTGAAATCACGGCCAGTTCTCTGCCCGAAGTCGGCAACCGCACGCCGATGGTGCCCAAGAACCAGGCCTCGCTCTGGGCCAAGTACACCTTTGACTCCGGCCTGCTTCAGGGGCTGAACATCGGCTCCGGAATACGCTATGTCGGCAGTTCCGTCGGCAGCGGTGCCAGTGGCAAGCAGGTGAACGTTCCTGACTATACGCTGGTCGATGCGGCCGTCAGCTATGAGAAGAATGGATGGAAGGGCGCGCTCAAGGTCAGCAATCTCTTTGACAAGGGTTACTATTCCACCTGCTCGACCGACTATGACAATGCACCGATGTGTATCTACGGCGAAGGCCGGACGATCAAGGGTACCTTGTCGGTCAAATTCTAAGGTCAAATATCAAATGAACGGAACGTCCTTTTCCCTCAGGGGTGTTGGTTTCGATATCGACGGAAGAACCCTGCTTCATCCACTGACACTGGACGTTCCGAAAGGGGAGGTGGTCGGCATTCTGGGCCATAACGGTTCCGGCAAGTCGACGCTGCTGAAAATCCTGGCCCGGTTCCAGGCGCCGACGCGGGGGCAGGCTGACTATCACGGTCAGCCGCTCGCCTCGTTCCGCCCAAAGGACTATGCCAGGAAGGTTGCCTATCTGCCGCAGCAGACGCCGGACACCGATGGCATGACGGTCAGGGAAGTGGTTTCGCTCGGGCGTTATCCCTGGCACGGGGCGCTTGGCCGCTTCTCGCTCACCGACCGCACCAAAGTGTCCGAAGCCCTGGAGTTGACGGGACTGACACCGTTTGCCGACCGTATCGTGGACACGCTGTCCGGCGGCGAACGGCAACGCGCCTTTCTCGCCATGCTCATTGCGCAGGATACGGAATGTCTTCTGCTGGATGAGCCGATCTCGGCGCTCGATATCAACCACCAGATCGAAGTGATGAGCCTCATCCGCATGCTGGCGCATGAGCATGATCGCTCGGTGCTGATCGTCCTGCACGATATCAACATGGCCGCGCGCTTCTGCGACAGGTTGATCGCCCTGTCGGGCGGCAGGCTTGTGGCCCATGACGAGACCGATGCGCTGATCACGGCCGACAAGCTCAACGCCATTTACGGGGTCCGCATGGGTATTTTCCGCCATCCGGAAACACAGTCGCCCATAAGCTACGTTCTCTAAGGATCGGGATTCTGATGATGGCCGCGCTGCGCCGCCGCGATTTTCTGTTCGGCTCAAGCCTTCTGCTCGCATCGCCGCTGCTCGCGCGTGCTGCCAGGGCTGCGACGCCGCGCATCATTTCGCTGGACTACGGTCTGGCGCAGACGCTGATCGAATTCGGCTCGCCGCCCGTTGGCCTGATCGACACACAGGGCTGGTATGACTGGGTCATGGAGCCGACCCTGCCGCCGGGCATTGCCAATGTCGGTTCGAACTATGAGATCAACATGGAAATGCTGCAGCTGCTGCAGCCCGATCTGATCATTTCGACACCCTATCTCGAATGGATCAGGCCACAGCTCGAGACAATCGCGCCGGTTAAATCCTTTCCCATCCATGCACTCGGATCCTCGCCATATCCGCACATCGTTGCTGCAACGCTGGAGCTTGGGCAGATTGTCGGGCAGCCGCAGGAAGCGCAGGCCCTGATTGACCGCACCGAGCGGGAGCTGCTGGCGGCAAAGGCGGCAACCCGGCGTCTCGCCGAGCAGAAACTGGCCATCATGACGTTTTTGGATGCCCGCAACATTCGGGTGTATGGCCCTGGCGGTATCTTTCAGGACGTTCTCGACCGGCTCGACCTGCACAATGCCTGGACGAGGCGAACCAATGAATGGGGTTTCAGCGATGCCGGGCTTGCCGATCTCATTGCCATTGGCGACAGCCGCATTTTCTACATGGATCCGGTTCCGCCGGATGTTCTGGCCGGCTTGGCGGGAAGTCCTCTATGGCAAGCCATGCCCTTTGTTCAAAGGGGCCATGCCGAGCGCATGGCCAGTGTGCTGATGTTCGGCGCCTTGCCGTCGGTCTCCCGCTTCGCCCGTCTTCTGGCGGAGGTAAAAGTCTAGATGTTACGTACTTCGTCATCCCAACGTCTGATCTGGACAGGTGCCCTGTGGCTGGTTGCGCTCGGCGTTGCTGCTTTCAATCTGTGGCCGATGATCGGCAAGCTCGGTCCTGATGCCGTTTTCCTGCCTCCGCCGGCAAGCGACGGTGAGGCGGTTCTCCTGCACTACAGCCTGCTGCCGCGTCTGGCCATGTCCGTCGTCTGCGGCTTTGCCCTCGGGCTGTCCGGCACGCTATTCCAGCATGTGCTGCGCAATCCGCTGGCATCGCCCTCGACGCTGGGTATCGAGGCCGGGGCGCAACTGGCGCTTGGCGTGGCGATCCTGTGGTTTCCGGCCTTGCTTGGCTGGAGCCGGGACCTCACCACGGCCATTGGCGGGTTCGCGGCCATGGCCATCGTCTTTGCTGTGGCGTGGCGTTTCCAGTTCCAGCCTGTCACCGTCATCCTGGCGGGTCTCGTCATGGGGCTTTACTGCACCGCAATCACGACCATTCTGGTGCTGATGAACAATCATTATCTCGCCGGCCTGTTCGTCTGGGGTGGCGGTTCGCTCAATCAGAACGACTGGCGCGATGTGAGCGCGCTCCTGCCAAAAATCGCTTGCTTCACGTTTCTGGCGTTTCTTCTCGCCCGACAACTGAATGTGCTGACCCTCGGCGACGCGGCGCAGGGGCTCGGCATGAAGCTTCAAACCACGCGTGCCTTGACCCTCGTGGTTGCCGTCGCATTGACGACATTCACCGTGAGCGTGGTCGGCATCATCGGCTTCCTCGGCCTTGCCTCGCCGGCCATTGCCCGGGCGATCGGCGCGCGGCGCATCAAGGACCGGCTGATCGTCGCGCCCCTTGTCGGTGCGGGGCTGCTTGTCCTGATCGACCAGCTGCTGCAGATGCAGGCGGCCGTGACCGGCATCCTGCTGCCGACCGGCGCCGTAACGGCACTGATCGGGGTGCCGGCATTGCTGATCGTCATGTTGCGCCGCAAGGCCGCGGGGCAGCCGACAGCCGCTGCATCGCCTGTGCGCAGGAGTCGGCATCCGGCGCTGATCCTGACCGCGCTTGCCGGTCTGCTGCTGCTTGCCTGTGTTACCGCCGTCTTTGTCGGCCGCGGCATCGATACGGCCTGGGCCATTCATACCGGCGCCATGCTGGACTCCCTGCTGCCGTGGCGGCTGCCCCGGCTGATTGCGGCGCTGTCTGCCGGAACCATGCTGGCGCTTGCCGGCAGCCTGCTGCAGCGGCTGACCGGCAATTCCATGGCCAGCCCCGAGGTGCTCGGCGTCAGCGCGGGTACGGCCTTTGGGCTGCTGTGCGTCCTGTTTGTCGTGGCGCAGCCCGATTATATCAGCAGGTTGCTGGGCGGTTTTCTCGGCGCATCCGCCGTGCTTGTGGCGCTGTTTGCCATGAGCTGGCGCAAAGCGCAGTCGGGCAACCAGTTCCTCATTATCGGCGTCTCGCTGAGTGCGTTCCTGACGGCGCTGATTTCAGTCATCCTGGCATCGGGCGATCCGCGCGCCATGTCGCTGATCAGCTGGATGACGGGATCGACCTACAGTGTCACCGGCACCGCGGCGGTCATCTCGCTGATCTGCGCTGTAGCGGCAATGGCGGTGGTGCCGGTCTTCCTGCGGCCCTTGCAGCATTTTGCGCTGGGCGAAATGTCCGCCCATTCCCATGGCGTCAATGTCAGGACATTCCGCATCCTTATCCTCGGTTTTGCCGCCCTGTTGACGGCCGTCGCGACGCTCGTCGTCGGGCCGTTGAGCTTTGTCGGTCTGATGGCGCCGCACCTTGCCCAGCGCATCGGACTGACTCGCGGATTTCCGCATCTTCTCGGTACGGCTCTGTTTGGCGCGTTGTTGATGGCGGTCGCGGATTTCATCGGCCGCACGGCGTATTTCCCGTGGCAATTGCCGACGGGATTGATCGCGACGCTTCTGGGCGGTTCGGTGTTTGCGCTGCTGCTCCTGCGCCCGCGCAAGACGGCTAGGCGACTTTAAGTGATTGCTCGCAGTAGCGGTGGGCATCCTTGATCATGAAGTTCACCAGGGTGCGCGAGACGCCCAGTTCTTCGGCAATGTCCTTCTGCGGCACACCTTCGATGCGGTGGCGGATGAACGCGTCGTGGGTGCGCTTGGGCAGGTCGTTCAATGAGGTCATGACCCGGTTGAGCGCTTCCGTCATCACGATACAATCAAGCGCGTTGACGCACGGCGCAGGCACGGAATCCACGCCGTCCATCGGCATGAGATTCTTCTTCTCGTATTGCCGCTTCCGCGCCTCATCGAGCGCAAGATTATAGACCATGCGGCAGGCATATCCGACCGGACAATGAATGCAATTTGTCTGCATGGTGCAAGCTTTGACGATGGCGTCATGAAATATATCTTCCGCCTGTGCATGGGAGTGCAATACACTTTCGGCAATAGCTATCAGTTTATTTTTGTATTTAACCAGTGCATCAATAAGAACATTTTCATCATGAAGACTCTTTTCTTTTGGCATGATCTTTATTCTTTTTTGCATATGATTGTATTGCCGCTCATGGCAACATGAGATACGGCCAGAAATATTTCAAATTTTGAAATATCCAGCTTTGCAACTATCGCGAGTGCAGCTATACAAGAACTTGAGAAAAAGAGTCAAGTTAAAGAAAATGCGATTTGAAGAGGCGCCTTCGAGGCGGCGGCAAGCGGGGGATTCGAGGGTGGTTCCGCCCGAAGCGATCAAAAAGAATCTACCGGATATGTCGCCTGGCGCGGTCGACCCGGCTGCGTCGGCCTGCTAAGCCAAGCCTGTAGTGAATTGACAGTGGATACCCGATCATCATGAGCCGTCTTGACAGCTTCATCCGCCGCGTGACGGCCCAGCGCGATGTTCTCAACCATATCAGCGACACGGTCAGGGAACTGCCGGGGCCGGTGCTGGAGCTGGGTCTCGGCAATGGCCGCACCTACGATCATTTGCGCGAGCGGTTTCCGGATCGGCGGATCATTGCGTTTGATCGGGCATCCCATGCCTACAAGGCTTCCACGCCCGATCCGGAAAACATGATTATCGGGGAAATCAGGGAAACTGCGCAAAGCTTTCTCGGCATCGACGCGGCCCTGGTGCATGCGGACATCGGCACGGGCTATCCGGACCAGGATGCCATTACCCAGACATGGCTGCCGCAGCTGGCCGCTGGGCTGCTGGCCCGTCACGGTATCGTCGCCAGTGGCCTGGCGCTGGATCATCCCGCGCTTGACCTGCTTCCCTTGCCCATCAGCGTCAAGCCGGGACGTTACTTCCTTTATCGCCGCCGCTGATCCCGCGCCAAAGGGCATGCGCCGCGCGCTTTACCCGAAACGAATGCTGCTTTCCTGCGGAACAATGTAGACCCGAAGCGGAAGCGCCCGCCCGCGAATGGCAACATCCCTGACCTCAAGCCCTGCGGTATCGGAAGCGGCGAGGGTGACGACCGGTTCTGAAACCACGAGGGTCACGTCGAATTCCTTCGCAACGGCTTCCAGCCGGCTGGCGACATTGACGGTGTCGCCAATCGCGGTCAGGCTCTTCACCGCCCCGTACCCCATCGCGCCGACAATGGCCGGACCGGTGTGAATGCCGATGGCAACGCGCAAGGGCATGCTCAACTCACCCGCCAGTTCATCGTTCAGCCGTTCGATTTCCTTGACGATGATGGCAGCCGCCTTCAACGCGTTCTTGCAACCGTCGGCGGCAGAACCCGTCAGGCCAAACAGCGCCATTGCCCCATCGCCGATGAATTTGTCGAGCCGTCCTCCCGAACGCTCGACGGCCTGGCCGACGATGGCGAAGTACCGGTTGAGCAGGAAAACGATATCGTAGGGCAGCCGGGCTTCCGTCAGCATGGTGAAGCTGCGGATATCGCAAAACAGGATGGCGATTTCGCGCTCCCGTCCGGGGCTCGCCTGCTGGCTGCCTGCCGGCACGATGCTTTCAAGACTGGGCACGAGAAGCGGTGCAACACTGATATTGGCGGTTGGATGCAACTGGCAGGCGAGACGCACGCCATAATCCGCCCCGATGCGGGTGAGGGTGGTCTGCTCGATCGGTTCGGGCGGTGGCAGCGTCTCGGCACCCTCCAGAACCTGGACGCGGCAGGTCGAACACCGGCCTTTGCCGCCGCAGACCGCGTAATGCGGTATGCCGCCGAGGCGGCTGGCTTCAAGGACGCTGAACCCGAGGGGAACGCGCACGCTTTCGCCATCGGCATAGCGGATTTCAATCTGGGTCGCGCGCTCGCGCCAGCGGCGGCGGATTCGCAAGGCGACAACCAGCGCCAGCCCGCCGCCAAAGGCGCCATACAATCCGGTCTTGATCAGAAACTCGTCTTGCTTGACCTCGGCGCGTTCGGCCGGGGAGGCGTAGCGCGTGGCATTGAAGTTCTTGTGACCCTGATAGCCCGATGAAGGGAACTCGCCGTAGCCCGAGGCGGGCGACATGTTGGCGATGGTCCGGCCGGTATTGGCAAAACCAAGCAGGGCGAGCACCGGCAACAGGATGGCGACGGTCAACAGCACCGGTGCAGCGCTTTGATACCATTGCCGGTAGCGCAGCCAGAAATAGATGCCGATGCAGCCGTGGCACCAGATGACGATCAGGGCGAGGGTCTGCTTGACGCCGTTGAAGGGCGAGGTGATCCAGAAACCGCGTATGATCGCTTCGTAGCTGTCGTAGTAGTTGGATAGCTCATGGCGGATGCGCGTGCCGACCACGTGGTCGATGATGAGCAGCGGGATCACCAGCCCCAGAATGATCTGCAGCGCTTCACCCACCGGCATGTAGAACGTCCGTCGCAGGTAGAGTGACCGCATCGCGAGCATGACATGCGTGACCGCAGCGCCGTAGAAAAGGGTGGTGCCGACGGGATTGCGCCAGATGGCGAGAAACCATCGGCGTCCTTCCTCGGCGGCGGCAAGCGAGATGAGGTTGAGCGCATGATTGGTCAGATGCAAGGTCAGGAATGTGAGCATGATCAAGCCCGATGCCAGCCGCGCCCTGCGCAGGGACCGCTCGGAAAGCATGGGTGCTATCGTTGTTATCGTCATGAATACCGCATCAATTCCCGCATCTTGTCAGCCATATGGTTTCCCCTGTCGTCCGTCGCCGTGCAAAGCTTATGCGAGCCCATCTGATTTGGCGAGCGGGAGGCGAGCGATCAAGCGCAATGATGGCTTTTTGACAAACAATCATGGCGGTACAGATCAAAAGATTGTTAGTGTCAGACGTCAGGAACCGGCTATAGATTTGCCGGAATCGGCAAGCGTTCGCCGAAATGGTTGAAACGATTGTGAAATACTGGATTGCGTGCGCATGCAGGTTGCCTTTTACGCGCCCTTGAAATCACCCAATCACGCGACGCCGTCGGGCGATCGTGAGATGGCTCGGCTGCTCATGTCAGCGCTGCGCAAAGCCGGACACCAGGTCGAAGTCGTGTCGGAGCTGCGCAGCTTCAGCGCATCGCCCGCAATCGAAGAGCGCGAACCCATCGCCGCGGCGGCGCGCGCCGAGATTGAGCGCCTCGCAGGCCTCTGGCAGACCGGACGAAAACCCGATCTCTGGTTCTGTTATCACCCCTATTACAAGGCGCCGGACCTGATCGGCCCCGTCATGGCGGCGGCGATGGATATTGCCTACATCACCGCGGAAGCATCCTATTCGCCGCGCCGCAATGCGCTTGGCTGGGCCGGGACGCAAATTCTCGTGGCGGAAGCGGTGCGCGCGGCAGCGGTCAACCTGTGTTTTACGCAACGCGACATGGATGGGCTCGCAAGCAATATTCCCGGCGCGCGCCTAGCCCGGTTGCAACCGTTTATCGATACCGCGGCTTTTCGTGAGAGCAGCATCGGGCATAATCCGCATCGGCTGGTCACCGTGGCGATGATGCGGCCGGGTGACAAGTTCCGCAGCTATGAAATGCTGGCCAAGGCTCTGTCACGGATTGTCGGACGGCCCTGGACCCTGACGATTGTCGGCGACGGTCCGGCCCGCAACGATGTGCAGGCGCTGTTTGCCGCTTTCGGTGACCGCATCCAGTGGCTCGGACAACGGAACGCCGGTGACATTGCCGCGTTGTTGCGTCAGGGTGGTATTTACGTCTGGCCCGGTTGCGGCGAAGCCTACGGCATCGCCTATCTTGAGGCACAGGCAGCGGGTTTGCCGGTTGTTGCGCAGGCAACGGCTGGCGTTCCCGAAGTGGTCGAGGATGGTGTGACCGGTTTCCTGACGCGGGACGATGATGTGCCGGCTTACGCCGCCGCCATCGCCAGCCTTTTGGATGACAATGATCTGCGGCAGTCCATGGGCGCGCGGGCGCGGCGGTTTGTTCTGGAGGAGCGGTCGCTGGAGAATGCGGTACGACAATTGGATGCTGTGCTGACACAATTCATGGGACGGAGCCGATGACGGAAGACCCAATCTGGCAGCCTCTGCAGGCGGAACTCGCGCGCTGGATCCATGCCAGCCGCAGTGCAAAATTCTGGTTGCGCGATGACGATGCAGTCGAGCCGACCGCCGCGCTGGACCGCCTCATCGGCCTGGTCAACGATTTTGACGTGCCGGTGACGCTCGCGGTGATACCAGCCCATACCGGCGAGGCGCTGGCGGAGCGCCTCGCAGCGGAGCGCCGGATCTGCGTTGCGGTTCACGGCTGGTCGCATGAAAACCATGCGCCGAAGGACCGGAAGAAGCAGGAGCTTGGCCCTGACCGGCCTCAGGAGTTGGTGCTGCGGCAATTGCGCGAGGGATGCGTGCTGCTCGCCAGACTGTATCCTGATCGGTTTGTGCCCGTTCTTGTGCCGCCGTGGAACCGGATTGATGCGGCACTCCTGCCCTATCTCAAAGCGTGTGGGTTCAAGGCGCTCTCCGTGTTTGGCCCGGCCAAGCCGGTGGAAACTTCGGTGCCGCAGATCAACACCCATGTCGATCTGATGGACTGGCACGGCACGCGCGGCTGCCGCGACCACGCGGAACTGGTCGGCGCCATCGTGGAACAGCTGCGGCTGCGGTTTGACGGAAGCGGTGAGCCAATCGGGATTCTGACCCATCATCTTGTTCACGACGAGTCGGCATGGGTTTTCCTGACCAAGCTCTTTCAGGTCGTTGCACGAACACCGGGCGGGCGCTGGCTCTCTGTTACTGATCTGATGAAGAGCCAGAAGCCAGGGGGTTAGAGATCGATGACCTGGCCGTCGCGGGCGGCAAATGTCCCGCTGAAGCGCTCTCTGGCCAATGTCTCGAATGCGTCGATCTCGTCGTCAGTGCGCGAGGGCGCGTGATGGAAGAGCGCCAGTTTGCCGATCTTGCCGGCCGCCGCCAGCTTGACACCGTGCTGCCATGTGGAATGGCCATAGCCGAAGCGCCGCGGCATCTCGTCTTCCGTGTAGGTGCAGTCGTAGACGACGAGATCGGCGCCATCGATCAGGCGCAGCACGGCCGGGTCGAGGATACCGGCTTCGTGTTCCGTGTCGTAAATGAGCGCGAGCACCTTGCCCGCCCATTCGATGCGATAGCCGATACAGCCGCCGGGATGGTTCAGGCTGTCGGTCCGGATGGTGACGCCGTCGCGCGGTGTCAGCACATCACCGGAGCGGAAATCACGAAAGCCGAGACTTGCCTTGCAAATATCCGGCTCGACGGGAAACCAGGGCGGCCGCATGAACTGGCGGACCATTTCCCGGGTGGTCATGATTCCCGCGAGGTGGCCGGACCAGAGCCGTACATTCATCATCGGATTGTAGAGGGGGGCAAAATACGGCAGGCCGATAATGTGATCATAGTGGCTGTGGGTGAAAATAATATCGATCTGGTCGACGCCTTGCACCGACAGGGCATCACCCGCCTGACGCAAGCCGGAGCCCCCGTCAAAGATCATTCTATGTTCACCGCAACGCACTTCGATACATGACGTGTTTCCGCCATAGCGTTCAAATTCGGGGCCGGAAACTGGTACGCTGCCACGCGTTCCCCAGAATTTCACCCGAAATATCTCTTCACTCATACGTTTCTCACACCCAATTCCCCGTTTTTTTGGTCATCGTAACCAAACTGCAGACGTTATGCGAGGCTTGGATTTTGTTTTATTGGCTAAGTGCGCAATAAAAGTCTGCCATTCAGCATATGTAGGCGATAGCGATTTGTTTTTTAAGCTTTATGACAATCGCTGATACAAATGTATAAAATCATCGGAACGTCTGATTCATGTCCTCATCCGCATTTCCGCCTGTCGCCATCATCGCAGATGCCCATTTTCATGATCTTTACGGCGATTATGATTTTGCCGGGGTAGGGGCCGGCGGCCAGCGCATGACAGCGCGGCGCCTGACGGATACGGTGCGCTCCACCCGGGTTTTCAACGAAAGCTATTTTGCCCTGCGCACGGCCCTGGACGAGGTCGTGCAGCGGGGAATCAAGCAGGTCGTTCTGCTCGGGGACTATTCCGATGACGGGCAGGTTGCGACGCTGAACGCACTTCGGCATTTGCTGGATGGCTACACCGAGGCGCATGGGCTGGTCTTTACCGCTACTCCGGGAAACCACGACATATTCGGCCCCGAAGGGCGGCATCATGCCAAGCGCCTACTCAATCCCGACGGCACGTACACCATCGTCGCCAGTGACAGCGCATTCATTGACGAGGATGCGGACGGGATGGTCGTAACGGACAAGATGTTCTGCGCAGGCTATCCCAAGGGATTGCGGGCTCTGCCGGATCTCGGTTTCTTTCGCCGCGCGGGCGATCTGCACTGGGAAACGCCGTTCGGGCCGGACGATGCGCCGGAGCAGCGGCTCTATCCGGTGCGTTCGGCCGACGGCACCAACGAATACCACCTGATGGATGCATCCTATCTTGTCGAGCCGGTGGCGGGCCTGTGGCTGTTGATGATCGACGCCAATGTTTTCGAACCGCGTGACGGCGATTTCGAGCGCGGCAGTTCCGGTGCATTCATCGACAGCACCAATGCCGGCTGGAACGCCATGCTGCGGCACAAGCGGTTTGTCATCGAATGGATCAAGGACGTCACGAGGCGGGCGGCGCTGGAAGGTAAGAGATTGCTTACATTCTCGCACTACCCAATGCTGGATATCCTGGATAGCACGCATGACGATGAAAGGCAGGTCATCGGTAACACGGGCTCGGTCAAGCGGATGCCGCTGCCGGACGTTGCCGCCGCGATGATGGATGCCGGGATGAGGATACATTTCAGCGGCCACCTGCATGTCAATGATACCGCGAGGGTTGCGCAGGATGCGTCCTGGCTAATCAATATCGGTGTGCCGTCACTGGTGGCATTTCCGCCCGCGTTCAAGGTCGTCACCTTCGAGGCGCCGACCCTCAATGTTGAAACCGTCGGGATTGACCGACAGGCGATCGATCCGCGCCTGAACGCCCTGTACCGGACCGAAATCGACCTGACCGGCAAGAAGATCGGAAAGATGCTCGATGCCGCGGATTACGGGGCCTTCATCTCCGAGCACGTCGATCAGCTGGTCGTGCACCGGTACCTGCGGCGCGAGTGGCCCAAAGACATGGCGCGGGCTCTGCCGCTGCTCACCCTCGGTGACCTGCTCACACTCAGCCTGTTGGACCAGCCCGTGGATATGGATGCGACCATCATCCTTGTCCATGCCGAGCGCGGGCGTGCCGAGACCAAAGCCAGGCTGGATGCCTTGCTGGCGGGCAGGGAGGTTGCCCTCAAGTCTTTCGACGGGATCACGGTGCAGGAATTTCTGGGCGACTGGTACCGCCTCAGAATGGGCAGCGAAATGGCGCTCGATCGCATACCAGCGGGAAGACTGGCCATCTATCACATCCTGATCGATGTTTTTGCCGTGTCCGATGCATTGGAAATGGGCGGCGCGCAGGAGAAGTTTGCCCGGATTGTGCGCATGATGGGCTGCTATCTCTCAGGATTGCCGTCGCGCCATTTTAGGATCGATCTTGCCACCGGCAGCATCGAAAAAGTCTGATAATTTAAAAAATGCCGGTCAGTGCTTGCTGCGCTCTTCCGAGAGCTCCGCTGTCGTATGGCTCAGCCGGCTGGCGAGAACCCGCATGATTTCGATGGTCATCTCGGGATAGTCGCTCAGCAGCTTGAGAAAATGCTCCTTGCTGATGCGCAGGGCCTCAAGCGGGGTTGAGGCCGTAACCGTGGCCGTGCGCAGGACGTCGCAAAGGATCGCGATCTCGCCGACGATGGAATCGTGCTCGACTTCAGCGACCTTGATCTGTCCGTTGGGCGTATCGACGCTGACCTCGGCCGTACCCGACAGAATAACGTAGGCGGCATCGCCCATGTCGCCTTGACGGAACAAAGCCTGATCGGCGCGATAGCTGACGCGATCGGACGTGAAGGCCAGAAGCTTGAGCTTCGCTGGCGCCACACCGGAAAACAGCGGAATCCGCCGCAACATTTCGACTTCGTCTTTCAGAAGCATGAACGTCCAATACCCCACAAGTGCCACTCTACCCAGACATAGAGTATTACGATACCAGCTCTTTGAATATACCGTTTTTCTCCAAAAGAGTCGCGTGTGTTCCATCTTCGACCAAGGCCCCGCGATCGAATACAAGGACACGATCGAACAGGTTTGCCAGTGAAGAATTAGCCAGCACCCAGATAATCGCGGGCGCGTGACCTTCCTCATGCAGATCCTGCATAATATTGCGCGTGATCTGATCCTGGACACGCTGGTCGAGTGCAGGCAGCGGGCGATTGAAAATCACATAGTCGGACCGCTTGAGCAGAGCCCTGGCAACGTTCAGCTTCTGTCTTTGCACATTGGTGATGCGTTTGCCGCCTGATCCGACATCAAAATCAAGACCGATGGACAAGACGCTGTCATAAAGCCCGAGTTCGTCGAAGAGGTTGCGCAGGATGACGCGAATCCGATCCGGTCCATCGGCCTGCGCGTACCCGATCCTTCCGAACAGAACATTGTCCATCAGGTTAGCCGAAGTAATGAACTTCTTGGGATCGTAGCGTTCAATGACGGCCTTGAGATCATCCGGCAAATTCTTGTGGAAGCGAAGCCTTGCCTCGACAATTTTTGCCATGAGTTCATCGGTCAACAGACCGAAGCGGTGCCGCGGCTCGATGTAAGCAAAACTCAGGCGGATGATATTCGATCGTTCGTCGGGCGAGGCGGCGTCAAAATCGCGTCCCTGCAGCTTCTGCAACAGCAATTGATAGGCCGGAATATCGTCCGCCGTCATAAAGGTGAGCTGCTGGAAGAACGGATGGTCCGGCGGCAGGTCCTCGAACAGTTCGATGGCGTTGGCCGCAATTTCCAGACCCATCTTGTACAGATCGACATTGAGGCCGCTCTCGCGCAGGATCGCGCGGAAATAGGGATGGGCGGCAAGTCGAAGATTGGTCATCATCGGCCGCTTCACCGTGCCGAAGAGGAGATTTTCACCGATGGTTGCCTGCGGATTGTAGACCTTCGGTTCAAACGGGACGACCAGCCCGTCCAGGTTTTCATCCTGGAGGGTTTTGCGCAGGGCCTGCCGCAGTTCGACGATGCGGCTCGTCAGGTCGGAATGGGTTGCGGTGTCCACCTGCGAGCGAAGCGCCAGATCGACAATGTCCTGCGAGATCATGACCGCTTCGAGCACCGGCCGCACGACCCTGAAAAGATCCTGGGGTCCGGTGACGCCGGCAGATTGGTAGTCGACCCAGTCACTGTTGAGATCAAGGTCCGGGTTGCCGGCAAGCCGCGCTTCGTTGATGTTCCATTTGTATTTGGCGGCCTTGGTCCCGTCATATTCGACCTTGGTCAAGGGCGCATGCTTGAGGCCATAGAGAAGGTTGTCGCGCAGCGTCCCGTGGAAGAAATAGGCATCGGAGGCGGCATAGGCGATGCGCCGCCCGGTGATCGATTCCGGCAGCTCGAGAATATCGGTGCCGTCAATGGTGATACGGCCGGAATCAGGCCAGATCAGGCGGCCGAAGGCTTCCGCCATCGCCTCACCGCCACCGCCGCTTGCACCGACGATGGCCACCGTCTCGCCCAGTTTGATCTCGAGCGAGACGTGCTCGACAAGGCGTGCGCCGCTATCGTCGGAGAGGGTGAGGTTCACCGCATTCAGCGAATGTTCCAGTTTTCCCACCGGTTCGCACACAACCGCCTGGATATGCGGATCGACAAGCATATCGACATTGAACTGCTCGACGACCTGCGCATATTTCACCTGCACATCCTGGCGCGACTGATCCCAGTCGATCAGTTCCTTCAGCGGTCCGGGCAAATCCTTATAGGCATTGATGACCGCAACCAGCTGGCCGATATCCAGCCGGCCCTGCAGCGCGAGAACGCCGCCAATGGAATAGAAAAGGAAGGGCGTGATCTGTGCGAGGAAGTTGTTGATGAACTTGACCAGGAATTTCCACTGGTAAAGATCATAGCGGATGGAGAAGATCAGCCCCAGACGCGCCGCAATATCCGCGCGCTCATAATTGGACGTGTCGTTGCCATGAATGGTGCCGATACCATCGACGATCTCACCGACACGGCCCGAAAGTTCGCGTGCCGTCAGCTGACGCTGCCGCCCGAGATCCAGCAATCGTTTGCGCATGCGCGGAATGACGACGCCCTGCACCGCAACAATTCCGACGGCAATCATGCCAAGCCAGAAATTCTGCAGAATGATGAAGACAAGCGCCGTGATGGCCTGTCCGCCGAGGAGGGCTGGCTGAACGAACGCATCGCCGGTGAAACCGCCCATCGGCTCCACTTCATCCTTGATCATCGTTGCAATTTCGGCCGATTTTACCCTCTTGAACTGGCTCGGGGGAAACCGCAGAACGCGATCGATCAATTCAAAGCGGATGCGGCGCAACATGCGCTCGCCGAGCCGGCCCTTATAGGTGTTGATGTAGAGCTTGAAGAGGCCGTTGATCACCACAAGCAGCAGAAACACAAGGCTCAGCGCCATCAGCATTTCGAAGCGCGTCAGCTGGAGCCCTTTGAAGAACATCACCTTGCCGAAATAAGGCAGCGTATACTGGATGCGCATGAAGGTCTGCGTTGCGCCTTCCACTTCGAATCCCGTGCCCTGTATGGGGCCGTTGACAATCTGTTTCGGCAAATCGAACGACAGGAAATACGGGATCATCGAGGCCGCAACGACCATCAATATCCATATTTGCTGGAACCGCGTGTTCGACCAGATATAGCGCGTTAAACTTTTTTCCATGGGTAACCGTAAGCTGTCAAATAAGCTGAATTCTGAACAATTCGAATAGGTTGTATTCCGGTGAGAGCCTCCTTTTGAAACCGTTCGGTGCAATGACGTGGAGGGCAAAAATGGATGGTAGTGTCTATATCTTCCGGGATTGGCAGGAATCCCCCGAACCTTTCAACTGTTCAGTTTACAACACAGGGTAGCCGAACGCTATATGGTCACGCCCAATTGTATGGATATCCGGGGGCTGGAGCACGGACGTTTTCCAGTCCCCGCTCAGCACGGCGGAAATGTCTTCGTTTACGGCTTGTCCCGCGATGCCCGATAAGCAGCCATGAAGCGGGGAGCCGCTTCGGCAACGGCGCTCAGCGAATAGCCGCCCTCCTGCACGATAACCGCAGGCAGATTGACAGCCCCCCATAGAGCGCCGATTTCCGCATAGGCGTCCGTGGTCACCTTCAGGCGTGAGAGCGGGTCGTCGTGGTGGGCGTCCCAACCCGCCGATATTACCAGCGCCGTCGATCCATGCGCGGCCACGGCGGCGGCAAGCCGACGGTTGGCGTCGATAAATGCGGCATCGCCGCTGCCTTCGGACAGAGGCAGGTTGAGATTGGCACCCTGGCCCGCGCCGGCTCCCGTTTCGTCGGCATAGCCGCTGTAGTGCGGATAGTAGTTGGATGGATCGGTGTGGGTGGAGCCGAAGAATACGTCGTGACGGGTGTAGAAAATGGCCTGGGTGCCATCGCCGTGATGGGTGTCGAAATCGATGATGGCAACGCGATCATAGCGCTTGCGCAGATGCTGGGCGACAATGGCTGCGTTGTTGAAATAGCAGAAACCCGCGGCGCGGTCCGCATAGGCGTGATGGCCGGGCGGGCGGCAAAGGGCGAATGACTGGCGCGCGCCATTCAGGACGGCATCGGCGGCGGCAATGGCCGTCTGGGCCGAGGCATAGGCAGCCGCGTAGGTGTGCTCCATCATCGCGCAGGACAGGCCGTTGATGTACCAGCCCGCCTGACCCAGAATGCCTGTCGGGCGCGGACATGCGCGCACGCCGAAATCCCGGCCGGCGCCCTGATAGGAATTCACATTGGGCAAAACCTCCGGCCCGTGGTTGGGCAGTTGCATGAACCTGTCATAGGCGGTTTGCAGGAATGCGACGTAGTGATCGGCATGCACGGCAAGGATGGGATCGAGCCCCGCATCGCCCGGCTCTTCCTGCGCCAATCCAAGTTCGGCGAGAGCATCGATCAGGGTATGGGCGCGTGCGGGGTTCTCAAGCGGGTCGGTGATCCTGCCATTGATCATGTATTGCTTGGGTTGATGGGCCATCTGCCGGCTGTCAAAGAACAGTTTCATGCGTTCCGTCGCTTTGTCGCGGTGAGTCGTAGCGAAAGCTTATTCGCTGCCGCAGGCAATGCAATCCGGGAAGTCTTGCTGCAACCGAACCAGCCCCGCCCTGATTGGTATTTCACGGGGCTTTGCTTTTACTGATCATGCTTAACCGGAACTTAACGGGCTCATCCTAATGTAGCGATAAGGGGCGGGGTCCCCAGAGTTATTCACCTTGGGGATTGATAATGCGTTATACGAAAACGTTCCTTTCTGCTGCCTCCTTCTTCTCTCTGCTTGGCAGCCATGTTCTTGCGGCTGATCTTGGTCCGGCGACTTTTCCGGAACGGGCGCCGTATATGCCGGTTGAGACTGCATCAGGCTGGTATCTGCGCGGCGACGTTGCCTACAATTTTTCGTCGACGGTCAAGGCTCATGTTGATTATCCCGGCGGCAGTACGCCGAGCGAATATGAGTTGAAGCGGGGCTTCTCGCCCTTCATCGGCGTGGGCTATCAGTTCAATAACTACCTGCGTGCGGACGCAACCGTCGGTTACAGTCAGCGCGACAGCAACTACTATGAAACGACGACGGATCTGTGGGAAGCCATGGCGAACGCCTATGTCGACCTTGGCAATTATTACGGAATCACACCCTATGTGGGCGGCGGCATCGGCTTTGCCAATGTCAATTACGACTATCAGGGGCCCGTCGACGCGCGGCTTAAATCCGGCGGCACAAACCGTTTTGAATGGGCGCTCATGGCCGGTATTGCGGTTGATATAACCCCGCGCCTCAAGCTGGATCTGGGCTATCGCTATGCGGATATCGGCGGCAAGGACCTGTATCAGAATGGCGATGTGACCATCCGCGACGATGGCATCAAAACCCATCAGATCCGGGCGGGTGTTCGCTTCAACACCTGGTGATCCGCACTGGCATACCGGTTTGCCACCGCTTTCCGGGACAGCAGATAGGAAACCAATGTTCTCGCGCTTTCATCATGTTGCCGTCATTTGCAGTGACTACGACCGCTCGAAGCAGTTTTATACCGAGAAGCTTGGCTACGGGATCATCGCTGAAAACTGGCGCCCGGACAGCCAGTCATGGAAGTGCGACCTGAGATCCGGCGATACCCAGATCGAACTGTTTCACTTTCCGCATTCTCCCGCACGTGCGTCGCGCCCCGAAGCCTGCGGGCTGCGGCATCTGGCTTTTGCCGTCACCTCCGTTGAGGACACACTGGCCTGGCTGCACGCGCGGGGCGTTGCAACCGAACCGGTGCGGATTGATCCCTATACCAAGCGCGCATTCGCCTTCTTCGCCGATCCGGATGGACTTCCCATAGAAGTTTATGAGGTTGGTCAGGGGCAGGACCCGGAAGTCAGGGAAGGTGCGTAAACCTCTGTGATATCCAGTCAATGAACACACGCACCCTTGGCGAAAGCTGGCGGTTGCGCGGATAGAGCAGGGAAACCGGGGTCGGTGAGAGCGGGAAATCAGACAGAACGTGGACAAGCGTGCCTGCGGCCAGGTCGGCTTCGGCGTGATAGCGCGGGATCTGGATCAGTCCGAGCCCAAGTCTTGCGGTCGTGACGTAGCTCTCCGCCGCATTGACCCAGACGGGTGCCGGCAGGGTGATGGTGCGAATGGTGCCTTCCACGAGGAACTCGAGCGGCAGGATCGTGCCTGTCGCGGTTGAACGAAAGCCAACCATCTGATGCCCGGCGAGTTCGTCCGGATGCTCCGGCATGCCGAACCGTTCGATGTAGCCGGGTGAGGCCAGCGTAATCTCGTCGAGCATGCCCACGCGCCTGGCGATCATATCGCTGTCGGCGAGATCGCCGACGCGCAGCACGCAATCGACACCCTCGCGCACGAGATCAACGAGGCGATCCCCTTCACTCATATAAAACTGTATCCCGGGATAGGTCTGCAGGAACGCCGGCAGGCCGGGCAGAAGGAAGTGCCGGGCCAGCGTTCCGTGCACATCCACCCGCAGCGGCCCTTTCGGTTTTGCTCCGGCAAACGCACCTTCGGCGTCCTCGATATCAGCCAGAATGGCGAGACACCGCTGGTAATAGGCCTCGCCATCCAGCGTCGGGCTGACATGCCGGGTGGTCCGTTGCAGCAGGACGGTGCCCAGCCGTGCTTCCAGCTGTTGCACCGCATTGGTCACGGTCGAACGCGGCAAGCCGATATCTTCCGCCGCCAGCGTGAAACTGCGGCGCTCGACGACGCGGGCAAAAACCCGCATGGCATCCAATGTGTCCATTGTTCTCAAATCTCGAATAGTGATGTCAATTATTGCATGATTATCCCGAAAAATAAATGATGCATGGTGCCTTCATCAACAGCGCTGCGGCGCAGACATGAAGGAGAAAGACCATGACACAAACCAAAAAGAAGATCGCAATCGTCACCGGCGCATCGCGCGGTATCGGTGCAGCCATCGCCCGGCGCCTGGCGTCGGATGATTTCACGGTCGTCATCAATTATTCCGGCGAAGCTGCGCCAGCTGAAGAACTGGCTCGCCGGATCGAAGCGAGCGGCGGCAGGGCTTTGACCGCCAAGGCCGACGTCAGCGATGCGCAGGCGGTTGCGCGCATGTTCGACGCGGCCGAAGCCGCGTTCGGCGGTGTCGATGTGCTGGTCAACAATGCCGGTATTCTCAAGACGCTTCCGCTCGCCGAAACCAGCGATGCGGAGTTTGACCGCCATTTCGGCATCAACGTCAAGGGAACGTTCAATACCCTGCGCGAAGCCGCCAAGCGGTTGAATGATGGCGGCCGGATCGTCAATTTCTCCAGCACGACCCTCGCGCTGAACATGCCGGGTTACGCCGTTTACAACGGCACCAAGGCTGCCGTCGAAGCGTTCACCCGCGTCTTTGCCAAGGAACTGCGCGGCCGCAACATCACCGTCAATGCCGTGGCTCCCGGACCGATCGCCACCGACCTGTTCCTGAATGGCAAGAGCGACGAGCTTGTCGCGCAGTTTGCCAAGATGCCGCCGCTCGAGCGGTTGGGCCAGCCGGACGATATCGCCAGCGTCGTTGCCTTCCTTGCCGGCCCCGATGCCGGCTGGATCAATGGCCAGATCCTGCGCGCCAATGGCGGCGTCGCCTGACCGGTATCTCCGGCAGACAACCATCACGAAACAAGAAGGACCATGATCATGAACAAGCAAATTATCGTCGTCACCGGCGCGTCCAGCGGTTTTGGTGCTCTCACGGCCCGTGCCCTGGCAAAGGCAGGCCATACGGTTTACGCCGGAATGCGGGCGACAGAGGGGCGCAACGCGCCGCAGGTCGCCGAGGCAGCCGCCTTCGCCGCTGAACATGGTGTTGATCTGCGCTCGGTGGAACTGGACGTTGCTTCCGACGCATCCGTGGAAGCCGGTATAACCAAAATCATCGCCGAGGCGGGCCGTCTCGACGTGGTCATGCACAATGCCGGTCATATGTCTTTCGGTCCCGCCGAGGCGTTCACACCGGAACAGTTCGCCGAACTCTATGACATCAACGTGCTGTCGACGCAGCGGGTCAACCGCGCGGCACTCCCCCATCTGCGCAGGCAGGAAAAGGGGCTGGTTGTCTGGGTTTCCTCGTCCAGCGCCCGCGGCGGCACGCCGCCATACCTGTCGCCCTATTTCGCTGCCAAGGCGGCAATGGATTCGCTCGCCGTATCCTATGCGGCGGAACTCAGCCGCTGGGGCATTGAAACGGCGATCATCGTTCCCGGCGCCTTCACCAAGGGCACCAATCACTTTGCCCATTCCGGTTCGCCCGCCGACAGGGAACGGGCGGCCGAGTACAATGAAGGGCCCTATGCCGGTGTTTCGGAACAGGCCCTGCAAGGCCTCGCTGCGCTGGAGCCCGCCGACGCGGATGCCGGTGCCGTCGCCACGGCGATTGTCGATGTGATTGGCATGCCGTTCGGAACCCGCCCGTTCCGCACGCATATCGATCCGTCGCAGGATGGCGCCGAGATCGTCAACGGCGTCGCGGACCGCGTCCGCGCCGAGATGTTCCGGCGCATTGGTCTTGAAGACCTGCTGAAACCGAAGGGCGTGCAGGGCTGTCCGCCCCGTTCGATCCGGTAGGCATCCTTTCGCCGCGGCCCGGCCAGACACCACGCGGATGTTGCCAGACGGCCCCAGCTTGCCCGAACCGCCGATCTTTGGCCTGTCCTGTGCGAAATTGGGCTATGTTCGGAGCAATCTAGCTTGTATGGGTTGGAGCCGGGCCAACCGTGCCTGGATGGAGCGGGAATTCATAAAAACCGAAGGGCGGACGTGCATCACGAAGTTTCCTTAATTGCCACTGTGGCGGTCAGTTTTGTTTTTGCGGCCGTGTGCGGCTATCTCGCGGATCGTCTGCGTCTGCCGCCGCTGGTCGGTTATCTCGTCGCCGGAATTTTGATGGGGCCCATTACCCCGGGCTTCATCGCCGACGCTGCGCTTGCATCGCAGCTTGCCGAGATGGGTGTCATCCTTCTGATGTTCGGTGTCGGCCTGCATTTCTCCGCCTCCGAATTGCTGGCTGTCCGCGGTATTGCCGTGCCCGGTGCGGTTGCACAGATCGTGCTGGCGACCGTGCTTGGTGTCGGCCTGGCCTCGCTGTGGGGATGGGGGATCGGTGCTGGACTGGTTTTGGGCCTGAGCCTTTCGGTCGCCAGCACGGTCGTGCTCCTGAAGGCGCTGGAAGAGCGCAATCTCGTCAACTCCGCCAATGGGCGCGTCGCCGTCGGCTGGCTCATCGTGGAAGATCTGGCGATGGTGCTTGCGCTGGTGCTCCTGCCGGCCCTCGCAGAAATTCTGGGTGCGCATGCTGGCGGTGTGGCCGGGCAGGCCGCTGCGGGCGGAATGCCGCTGGTGCTGACCATTGCGATCACCCTGCTCAAGGTCGGGGCTTTCGCCGTCATGGCGATCTTCCTGGGCCCGAAAGTTGTGCCGTGGCTGCTGACCCTGGTGGCGCGGACGGGATCGCAGGAGTTGTTCACCCTCTCGGTTCTTGCCATTGCCCTCGGTATCGCGTTCGGAGCGACGGAGATCTTTGGCGTGTCCTTTGCGCTTGGAGCATTCTTTGCCGGCGTCGTGATGAGTGAGTCGAATCTCAGTCACAGGGCCGCGGCGGACTCGCTGCCGCTGCAGAATGCATTCTCGGTGCTGTTTTTCATTTCCGTGGGCATGCTGTTCGACCCGTCCATCCTGCTGCGCGAACCCATGGCCGTGCTGGGTGCGCTCGCGCTGATTATTTTCGGCAAGTCGCTGATTGCCTTCTGCATCGTGCTTTTGCTGCGTTTCCCCGTGGGCATGGGCCTGACGGTGGCGGCCAGCCTGGCGCAGATCGGCGAATTCTCGTTCATTCTCGCCGGTCTCGGTGTAACGCTCGGCCTGCTGCCAAGGGAAGGCCAGGATATCATCCTGGCCGGGGCAATCCTCTCGATCACCATCAATCCGCTGGTGTTTCTGGCCGCCGAGGGGATGGAGAACAGCATCCATCGCCGGTGGCCGGTATTTTTTGCCGGCTACGGCAAAAGGCGGGAGGAAGCGCTGGCGCGTGAACTCGGCGATATCCGGGCGATCAATGAGGAGCGCAACCGGCAGCACCAGCTCAAGATGCAGCAGCTGATCGACACTTTCCCGTTGTTTGCGCAAGTGGATGAGCACGCGCAGGAGGAACTCCTGCTGCTGTTCAAACCCAAATCCGCATCGCCCGGCGAACGGATCATCCGGATCGGCGATCGCGGCGATGGAATGTATTTCATTGCGTCAGGCGTGGTGGAGGTCCAGCTCGACAGCGAACCGGTGCGGCTGGAGCCCGGAGCATTCTTCGGGGAAATGGCGCTGCTGAGCGGCGGACGGCGCACGGCGGATGTCGTCGCCATCGATTTCTGCGAGTTTCTTGTGCTTGATCGCCGTGATTTCAACGTCTTCATGTCGCGGCATCCGACCCTGCGGGCGGCGGTCAGCACCATGGCGCGGGAAAGAGCGGAAATGAACACCTTGCGGCGCAATCCGGACCGGACATCCGGCGCCGCCTGAACAGGGTTTCCGTTCGCGTTATTGCTTCATCAGGCCGGCGCGCCAGGCGAGGGCGACCGCCTGGGTGCGGTCGGTCAGGTCCAGTTTTGACATGATGCTTCCCAGATGGGCTTTCACCGTCTTTTCGGTGATGTTGAGCTGGGCGGCGATCCTTGCATTGCTGCCGCCTTCGGCCAGGCAGCGCAGAACTTCAAGCTCGCGGGCCGTGAGATCCTCGAACTGGCGCGGCTGCGGATTGCGGATGGAGTTTAGCAGGCGCTGCGCCACGAGGGGGTGCAGTGTCGGCGTCCCCTTGCTGGCCGCATGGATCGCATTCATCAAATGTTCGCCGCGCATGGATTTCAGCAGGAAGGAATGGGCCCCCGCCTCAATGGCTTTGAAAGCAAGCCGGTCGTCGTCACTGGATGTCAAAATCATGATGTGGGTTTCGGGGCTCGCCTTGCGGATGAGGCCGATCATGGCTTCCGCTGCATCGCCCATTCCCGGCATCATCAAATCCAGCAGGAGAACATCGGGGCGGTGTTCGCGCACCATCGATATGGCGGTCTCACCGTTTTCGGCCTCGGCAAGGACGGTGAAACCGGGATCGATGCGCAGCAGCCCGCGAATGCCTTCGCGTACCACGGCATGATCATCGGCAATGACTATTGTTGTGCTCATGATTGCCCCGCCACGGGTAGCTTGAACGACACATCGACGGATGTGCCGGTTGCTTCCGATTGGATTGTTATAATGCCGCCGGGCAATGTGTTTGCACGCCAGCGCATGTTCGACAATCCCATGCCAAAAGGAGCCTTGCCGATATCGAAACCCTGGCCGTCATCGGTAATGCTCCAGTGCCAGCGGGCGCCGGGATTGCAGTCGATGCGAATGGTGCGGCACTGCGCATGGCGCAGGGCGTTTGCCACGGCTTCGTGGGTGATCATGAGCAATTCCTGGGCTATTTCCGGGACGCCGTCAAAAGGGGAGCGGGCGCCTTCAGGCCAATTGATCGACCATTGCACGCCTGATCCCGCCAGCAGATCGCGGACACTGCGCAGCAATGTTTCATACAGGCCGTAATCGGCAATCGCGGGCAGGTTGAAGCCGGAAACAACGTTCTCCAGATCCTGCTGTAAATGATCGGCCAGACGCCTGGCCGATTCCACCGTCGGCAGCAGCGGCGCATGCCCCTGCGCCTCATATTCCAGTTCGGTGAGCTTCAGACCCAGCACAAAACTGCGCTGTTTGGCGGTATCGTGCAGGTCGCGCGCGATGCGGTTGCGCTCCACCGATATGGCCAGCGCCTTCTGCGTATCAAAGCTCTTGGATATTGCATCCGCCATGCTGTTGAAGCGTTGCATCAGGCGCCCGAATTCGTCTCTTGAGCCGTCCTTGATGCGGGCCCGCAGATCGCCTGCGGCCCATTGGTCCGCGGCGTTTGTCGCCCGTTTGATTCGCCGGAACAGCCGCCAGACGAACAACGCCGCAACACTCGCCCCCATCGAATTGATCAGGATGAATGTGCGGATATAGTCATAAACGGTGGCATCGAGCACTTCGTCGTAAAGCTCCCATTGCGACCAGTAATGAAGCCCGATCAATGCCTGGGTGTTGTTGGCCAGCGGCAGTGCTACCCGCTTGACCATGGCCCAGTCGTCATTGTCCCTTTGAATGAAATTCGGCTGTTCGGCATGCACCGCCGCGCTCAGCGCCTTGCCGAGCAGGGGCGTCGCATCTGGCTGGGTGGCACACACCATGCCGTTATCATCAATGATCCGGACCTGCATCCGGCCGCTGTGAAAAAACGAAAACATGATGCCGAAATCGGATACCCGCGTGACACCGGATCGAACCACATTCCAGAATATCTTGCTGGCCAGAACGGTGCAGGCTTCCTTGTCGCGCGGATCAGTGCCCGACGCCAGAGCGGTCAGTTGCTGTTGATCGAGGCCATTGAAGAAGCTGCGGATGCTGCTCTCGTAGCGGCCGGAGGAAAACTGGCTCATGAGGATACTGACGAGAAAAAGCGCGCCGAAGCCGACGATCATGAACATCAGCACCAGTTTGACGAACAGACCACGCAAACGAAGAGCATGCAAAAAACTCACGTTTTCATTCCTCGCCGGTTATTTAAGCCGACGTCTCACTGGCCGGTTCCTTGTTCCATACCACTCGGCGGAGCGAATGCCACCCTTGCTCTTGTAACGGTGCTTCGGCGTTGCGCATTGACCCTCAGGCAATCGATAGGACGGATGGGTGCGCATTGATGCCGGTTCCGTCTGATTGGCGGATTCATCCTGTCGCGCGGCTGTCCCCTTTCTCCATCCGCCTGCAAAATTCAACAGGATCATCACTTTATCGCGCAAGGCGTTCCAGAAATCAGACGAGAGAAGGGGTATCAGCACGAGGCCAAGCAGAAGCGACAGGGCAAAATATTCAACGGAAAGCAACTGTATCTGATAACGCATGATCATGCGGCCATCGTTGATGCGTGGCCAGCAACATCGGGTTCAACCTGCGGTGCGAGCCACGTCTGGTTTGGTCTGAACATAGCTGTCTCTTCCAGTTATCACGCTTTCGTGAAGCGTTGGGCCGGAAAGTAACCCTGTTCCGTCGTTCCTGCATCGGGCGAAGGTCAGGCTCGCACGTACGACCAAAGTCGTAGATGGTTAAACCCGCCATGCGCGAAGAACACGCATGGCGGGCATTGTCGGGGGAATGGCCGGCGCAGATGCTATCAGGCGCCGCCGAGACCCAAGGCAGCGCGCAGTTCAGCCTTCGCGGGCTCGTATTCGGCCTTGAAGTCGTCATGCTTCATGATTGTCGCGGCAATGACGCTGCCGGAAATGCGGCCCATTTCCACGTCGGAACGGTAGTGAATGCCGCCAACGATGCGGTTGTTGCCGTATTCCCAGGCGCGGGCCATGATTTCAGCCTTCTTTTCCGGAACCATGTTGGACAGAACGATGCCCATCAGCGTGCCAACGGTCGTGTGACCGGAGGGCCATGCACCGGAATTGGACGGCTTGACGGCCGGCTTCACGAGTTCGCTCAGCTGATGCGGACGCGGACGCTTGAAAACATCCTTTGCCGGATCAACGACAGCGCCTTCGGTTTCAACAACCCGGTCGAAAAAGGCAGCAAGCTTCGGCAGTTTGTCCTTGTTGAAATCCGGACCCAGAACGTCGGCGAAACGCCAGACATTTTCCTCGGCATCGGCCTGGGCGCGGGCAACCATTTCCGGTGTCCGCGTCACTTGCAAGGTAAGAACTTCGCCGATTTCTGCCTTGGTCTGTGCCGAATCATTGGCGGGAGGCGGGGGCAAAATGGTCAGGAGGTCGATTTCCTTACTATCGCTGAAAGGCTTGACCTCGCCGGCATAGGCGGCGGTAAGGCCAACAAAAGCAAACGCTGTCAGCAGACTGAGCAATCTACGCATAAAATGGTCCTCGTTAGGGTGATGGTCGCCATTGGATCATGCGCCCGTTGGATGTCACGTTTGTGACACAATGGGGTCATTGAAGGCTGTCTTGCACGGCAAAGGTTGGGATGAAGCCGAGGTGGCAAGAAGACGCACGGTCCTGCAGCGTCTTTCCGTTGTGCCGCCTGCCTGTGAAATATATTGAGGGCGGGGAGCTGCCAGATCGGACGCCATGTTTCAATCCATCCACACCATCATGCAACATCCCGCATGGCCCGGCCGGACGGCCTGGGTATTTGCGCTGAGAACGAATGTCGCGGCGCTTTTTGCCCTCACGGCAGCCTTTGCGTTGAACCTGCAGCAGCCGCAATGGGCAATGATGACTGTCTTTATCGTGTCGCAACCGATAGCCGGCATGGTCATCAGCAAGGGATTGTTTCGTCTGGCCGGAACACTGATCGGGGCGTTGGCGGCGATGGCCATCACCGCCGCGACAGGTGATATGCGATGGCTGTTTGTGGCGTCGATCGCCCTGTGGGTGGCATTGTGCACCTACGCGGCCTCGATGTTGCGGAACCCGGAATCCTACGGTGCGGCTCTTGCGGGCTATACCGCCGTCATTATCGCACTCCCGGCGTTTGGCCATCCGCATCTCCTGGCCGAATTTGCCTATGCGCGCTGCACCGAGATTATGCTCGGCATCGTCTGTGCCGGTGTGGCCAGCCGCTTTTTTCAACCGCAGCTTGCGCGAACGGCGCTGGTGGAAGGCCTGGAAAACTGCATCGCGGATCTGGCGCGCTATACCAGCGATGCAATTGCCGGGCGCGATGCCGGGCACCTGAAGACGGCGCACAGGAAGCTGATCGCGGACACGCAGGCCCTTGCCGCCATGCGGGCTCACGCACGGCTGGAAGCCCCCAGCCTTGTCACGCATGGCCGCCATTCCCGCCATACGGTGGGGCATCTCATGTCATGCCTGTCGATTGTGAACATCCTTGTCGCGCATCGGGTCTCGTCCGACGGGACATGGAGCACCCTGCGTGACAAGCTCGGGGTATTGCTGGACGACATGGCGCGCGACTTCAAGGTTGACGCCGTTGAGCCATGGCTTGGCAGGGTGGATATCATCGCAGCCGAAATTGCCGAGCTGAAAGGCAGGCCATGGGGCGATGACAGCATCGGCATGATGGCCCGTTTGACGCTGCTGGGTGAGTTTCTCGACGGGCTCAAGGCGACGTTGAACGGTCTTTCGGCGCTGCGCAGCCGCTCGCAATATATGGCCGGCAGCAGGAAGCCGCCGGCATTGCCGGTCTACCGGGATCACAGCACGGCCCTGGTGAATGCGGTTCGCGCTGTTGTCGCGACAGCCCTGATGACGGCCTACTGGATGGAAAGCCGGCATGCGGATGCGGCGGCGGCGGCGATTATCGTTGCAGTGGTGTGCAGCCTGTTCGCATCCATGCCCAACCCGCTGCAGACGAGCTGGGGATTTTTCAAGGGCACGTTATACGCCGTTCCGTTTGCCTTTGTTCTGGGGCAGTTGATCCTGCCGTCTTTCCCCGGTCTGTTCTGGTTTGCCGTATTCATCGTTCCCATCCTCGTACCGGCGGCGCTGCTGATGGCAGATCCGCGCCATGTCGGGCCGGCAACCGCTTTCGCCATCAATTTCATCGTCTTCCTCAAGCCGCATGAGGCGATGGTGTTTGAACCGCAGGTTTTCATGGAAACCTCACTGTCGGTTCTGGTTGGCATTCTCATCGGACTTCTCGTCTTCATTGTTGTTTTGCCGAAGCGGCCGCAGGTGACGGTGAACCGGATGATGGGCGCGTTGCGAACGGATATTGTCCGGCTCTGTCTGCGTGACCGGGTTCCGAGCCCGTCCGCATTCAACAGCCTTGCCTATGACCGCATCAACCAGTTGATGCCGATTCTGAGGACCATGCGGGAGGCGGGGGAAACCCTGCTGGACGACGCTCTGTCATCGGTCACCCTCGGGGCGGAAATCATCCGGTTGCGGCGGCTGTTGTCATGGGGGCGACTGGAGCACGATATTGCCGATCGCGTTTCGGAAAACCTCGCGCAATTGGCGAAAATGATAAGCCTGCAGACGCAGGATACCGGAGCCGTCGCAGGCTATGTCGCATCCGCCCGGTCAATGGCAGCAGACATTCCCGGGATGTCGGCGCGCCCGCTGGCCCTGCAGGCCGCAGCGTCGCTGCGGCTCATCGCCGTCATGATCGAGGACCATCCCACTCTGGTTCTCGGCGCCCGCGCCCGGTCGAGCGGGGATAAAAAGGGCGGCTTCCGCTTCGGCATTTTTTGATATCCGGATGGATGGACGCCGTTTTCCACCTTGGGCAATAGCTTCACTTTCACTATTCCCCTATCATGATTTCAATGGCTTATGATTCTACGAACTATTCCCTGAAAGATCTGCTTCGCCCGGTTGTCGCCGCAGAAGATGCACTTGCACGGCTGGATGAACGGGTGGCGCGCAAGGGCGATTTCGGTGCGCTGGGCAGCCGCCAGTCCAAAGACGGCTTGTTGCGCGAAAACGAAGGCTGGATTGCCCGGTCGCATTTCATGGAAGCCTGCAACGCGCTGTGGCTGGCGGGTGAACTTGTTCATGTGGAGGACCTTGTCCTGCATGACGCCCGCATGGATATCAGGACGCCAACCCATGAATTGACCCGGGCGCACGCAATTCTGCGAACCCGGCGTCAGATCGCCTCCAGTCCCGCACAATGGGCACTGAGCCCGAAGGGCATTGCCAGCCTGCGCGGGCGCTGGGGTAGCGATGCGCTTCTCGCGCCGATTATCAGCGAACCGGTGCGCGGGCTCGACATCGAGGCTGCTTCCGAGCCGGGGTCAGAAGCGGAAAGCGCTTTCGAGGAAGAACTGGCAAGGCTGGACGCGCTGCTCGACCGTTCGGAACGCCTGCTGAAGCAGCCCAAGGAAACGCGTGACACTGCACCGGCCAGAGCGGAAACGATCTCTCCCGGTCATCTGACGCCGGATGGGGATTCTCTGATTTACGATCCGGACTGGGATGAAGACGGCAGGATGGAGGAGTGGTTCGCGGTCATGGATTGCACCCGCGATCTGCCGCCCATGCTGGCTGCGGCTCTGCTCTGGGATGCGTGGGAGGAAATCGAGCCATTGCAGCACCAGCATTGGCTTGGCCCCATGCTGGTCGCCTCCATGTTGCGCGAGCGCATGAAGACGCGGGCGCATCTGGCGGTCTTCAATGCCGGGTTGCGCGCGATACCGCGTGATCGCCGCCGCGCCCGTGACCGCAACACGCGACTCACGGCCTTTCTGGAAGCCGCGCAATCATCGGCCATTGCCAGTCTGAAAGAGATCGACCGGTTGAGCCTCGCCCGCGTCCAGATGGAACGCAAGCTGAAGGACCGCCGCTCGACCTCCAGCTTGCCCGGCATGATCGATCTCATTCTGTCACGACCGATGGTTTCAACGGCGCTGATTGCCAAGGAGCTGAAAGTGACGCCGCGGGGCGCGCTCAATCTCATTGCCGAATTGGGTGTGCGGGAGATGACCGGGCGGGGCCGCTACCGTGCCTGGGGTATCGTCTGACGATCCCAGGGGGTGGCAGGCTTGCCTTCGCGCAGGCGGAAATTTTTGCTTTAATACTTGACTCAATTATTCATATTTTAATATGGTCCCGGCGGCCCCGCATGGTCATCCGCAATGGATGGACGGCGGAAGCGCAATGCCAGGAGAATACCCATGTCCGCCATGCCGACCGTTCTGTGCAGCTCCGCTACGGTTAAACTCAAGGCGCCGCAGGACATGCTGGACAAGCTCTGCAACGTCTTTTCCGAGCATGCGCGCGTCGAACGTGATGACGCGGAGGGGCGCATCGAGACGCCCTATGGCAAGGCGCATCTGACGATTGCCGGCGATATCCTGTCTCTCGATGTCGAGGCCGATGATGAAACATCGCTGGCCTATGTCCGCATGGTGCTGGCCGATAGTCTTCTGGGCTTCGCCGGCACGGAGAAGCCGCAACTGTCATGGGTGGGCGACTGTCTGGACAGCACCGAACTGCCTTACTTCCGCGAAATGCGGGTGGTGAGCGCCCGCGATCTCACACCCCATATGCGGCGCATCCGCTTGCGCGGTGCGAATCTTGCCCGGTTTGCGATTGGCGGCCTGCATATCCGGCTGCTGTTCGCGCCGGAGGGCCGGAAGCCGGTTTGGCCGACCATGGGGCGCGATGGCCGTCCGGTCTGGCCGGAGGGGGACGATGCGTTGACCGCCCGCGTCTATACCATCCGCACCATCGACATTGAGCGCGGCGAAGTCGACATCGACATGGTTGTTCATCCCGGCAACGATACGCCGGGATCGACATGGGCCTTGAATGCCAAACCGGGCGGCATTGTCGGAATGACAGGCCCCGGTGGCGGCGGCGTGGAAGACGCGCGGCGATATCTCCTGGTTGGCGACGAAACGGCGCTGCCTGCAATCGGCCGAATTCTGGAAACGCTGCCTGCGGAGGCCGAGGCAACCGTCATTCTTGAAATCGACAGCCCCGCTGACAGGCAACCTCTGCAATCCGCAGCAACAGTCGATGTTCGCTGGGTGTATCGCGATGGCGCACCCGCCGGGACGACCGGCAGGCTTGCCGGGATCGTTGAAGGCCTCGACTCCTCCGTCATTTCGCCCGACACATTTGTCTGGGCCGGCTGTGAGTTCGCCGATTTCAAGCAAATCCGGGCGTATCTGCGCAAGGAGCGAAAACATGAGCGCTCCAAACATCTCGTTGTGGCCTATTGGCGGCACGGTTTTGACGGCGACAACGCCAGGCGGGATGATTGAGACGCGCAAAATGCCCCCAAAATGCCCTTGCCATAAAACTTGGGGTTGCAGAAGTTAATTGTTGATTATTATACTCAACAATATTACAGCCGCTCCACCAGATCAAACGCCACGCATCGGACCCGCTGAGAGCCGGCAGAGTTTTCCGGCCCGATGGCTGGGATGGCGGAAGAAGCGAAAGATAAAAGTCATGCGCAAAAGCACAGGCGGATTTCCAGTGAAGCGGAATGTTTCAGGGCGTATCTCAGGGCGTATCAGGGCAGGGACGGTCGTCCTTCCGGTCCTGTTGTTGCTGGCTTCTCCAGTGATGGCGCAAGAAGGCGCGCCGCAGGCGGCGCAGCCTCAGACCATCCAGCAAAGCCCGATTGAAGCCGCCCCGGCACCTCAAGCGGCGCCTGCGCCTGTTCTCCAGGCCGCTCCGGCGCCGTCCGCACCGGCCGCTGTCACCAAGGCAACCCTCCCGCACAACTTGTCCCCCTGGGGCATGTTCATGGCGGCGGACTGGGTGGTGAAGGGGGTGATGATCGGACTGGCCTTCGCCTCGCTCGTGACCTGGACTGTCTGGCTGGCCAAGACGCTGGAACTGGCCGGGGCGAGGGTCCGCGCCTATCGCGCCCTCAACGCTATCGGCAGCGCGCGCACCCTGCGCGATGCCGAACAGGCACTGGAAGGCCGCGGCGGACCGGGAGCCCAACTGGTCAATGCCGCACGCGAGGAAGTGCGCCTGTCGCAGGAAGCGCTGAGTTATGCGGGTGCTGATGGTTTGAAGGAGCGTGTTTCCTCCCGCCTGTCGCGCATCGAGGCGCAGGCCGGCCGCCGCATGAGCCGGGGCACGGGCGTGCTGGCGACCATCGGCTCAACGGCACCGTTCGTCGGTCTCTTCGGCACGGTATGGGGGATCATGAATTCCTTCATCGGCATTTCGGAATCGCAGACGACCAATCTTGCCATTGTCGCGCCGGGCATCGCCGAAGCCTTGCTTGCAACGGCCATCGGTCTTGTCGCCGCGATCCCCGCAGTCGTCATCTACAACGTGTTTGCCCGATCCATCACCGGCTATCGCCAGTTGCTGGCCGACGCCTCGGCGGGTGTTGAACGGCTTGTCAGCCGCGACGTGGATTTTGCACTGGTGCCGCCGGTGCATCAGCCCCGTGCCGCTGCGGCGGAGTAAAGGTAGAGATCATGGCCGGCGGTATCAGGCACAATGTTTCCGACGATGAATTGCAGGAAAACCACGAAATCAACGTGACGCCGTTCATCGACGTCATGCTGGTTCTGCTGATTATTTTCATGGTGGCGGCGCCGCTTGCCACCGTCGACATCAATGTCGACCTGCCGGCGTCTACGGCGGCGCCTGCCACCCGGCCCGACCAGCCCCTGTATCTGACGCTCAAGGACGATCATACCATTGCGATCGTCAATGACACGGTGACGAAGGAAACACTGGGCGCCTTCCTTGATCAGAAGACGCAGGGTGACAAGGAAACGCGCGTGTTCCTGCGTGCCGACCGGGCCGTGGACTATGGCGCGCTGATGGATTTGATGAACACGTTGCGTGACAATGGTTATCTCAAGATCGCCCTTGTCGGGCTCGAAAGTGCCCCGTCGGTGCCCGCTGGACGTGCGCAGTGATGTCCGGCGAGCCGATAGCACGCGGTGCAGGACGGTTTCAGCTGAACTGGCGCGAAATAGGCCTGTGGTCCGCCGCCGGCATTGTGATGGCCGGCTTGCATGCCGGTGCGGGATGGTACGGATATCGGTACCAGCCGGAAGCGGAGGCGGGAGATATTGCCGCCGCTGTGATGATCGATATGGAGCCGCTGCCGGCGCCCGTGATCCCGGAAGCCGTTGCCGAGCTGCCGCCGGCCGAGCCGGAGAAGATCACATCGGAGCCTGTCCAACAGGAGGCCAAGGCGCCTGACATGCCGCCAGAAAAGCCGATCGAACCCGAACCTGAGCCGCAGCCCGTCGAACAGCCGGTGCCGGAAGAGCAGGTGGTCCCGGATGAGCCGCAGCCGGAAAAAACGGTTGAGCTGCCGAAGGCGGAAGTGCCGTTGCCCATTGTCCGTCCCGAACAGAAAAAGCCGGATGTGCCCAAAAAGGACATGCCGAAGAAGGTCGTACGCAAGCCGGTGAAGACACAGGTCACGGACGTGAAAAGCGATACCGTTGTGGAAGCCAGGCAGCAGCCAAGCGTGTCGCGGGCCAGTTCTGCCAGTGCTGCCCGCAACTGGAAAGACAAGATCAACTCCTATCTGGCACGTTATTCCCGCCGTGCCCGTGGCGGCGGTCATGGTTCCGGCAGGGCGAGCGTGGCGTTTACGGTCACGCGCGATGGCAATATCATTGCTTCGAGAATCGTCGGCAGTTCTGGAAATCCGGGACTTGACCAGTATGTCCTCGATCTGGTCCGCCGTGCGTCGCCCGTCCCCTCAGCGCCGGACGATTTTCAGGGCGGGAGTCAATCCCTGTCCATCCCCATTTCCATTCAATGATCCTGAGAATGACGATGAATTCAGGTGCGCTCACTAACCTGAAGGGGCGTCATGCATCGTGGGAAGGTTGTGCCCACTGCTTTCTGCTGGACGATGCGAAGCAGTCTTTCATCTGCAGTGACAAACAGGCATTGCCGTTGTTTCGCAAGCACAAGATAAATGCAGTCATAGGCAGGGTGGCCAAGCAGAATTGCCAGCCTTGTCGCCTCTTCCAGAAGCCCGCGCATGCCGATCAGTTCAATGTCTGCCTGTTGCAGCAGCCGGCTGGCCAATTGAGCCTCTTCCAGCGTCAGCTCGTTTCGCTGCACTTTCTTCCATAGAATGTTGGCGCACTCGGCGACGAGAAGGTCAGGCGCCGCGAAATGATAGCTGCCGCGCAGTCTCAGCGCCTGCTCCGTCCCTTCCTCTTCAATGACCCATTTGACGGCGATGCTGGCATCGATGATCAGGGTTTCCATCAACGTTCGTCGCGTCCTTCGCGGAGCAGTTCTTCCGAAGGCGTTTGCTTCCGGTTCATCGTCAGTTTGCGCAACTGGGCGGCAAGATCATCAAAGGAAGGCTCGATCTCGGTCGCCAAAGCCTGGCGCAGAATTTCGCGGTGTTCCGCTTCCGTTGAGCGGCCGTGGCGCGCTGCGCGCAACTTGAGTTTTACAATGAGATCATCATCGAGATTTCTGACGTGCAGGTTTCCGGCCATGCGTGCCTCCATTGATCTCAATGATAGCAAAGAGATCACAGCGGTTCAAGCAGATCGACCTTCAGGTGCGGGCGATCATTTCCGCCGCCTTTTCCGCAATCATGATCGTCGGCGCGTTGGTATTGCCCGATGTGATGGTCGGCATGATGGATGCGTCGGCGATGCGCAATCCTTTTATGCCCCGCACGCGCAACTGCGGATCGACCACCGACTCCTGATCGGCGCCCATGCGGCAGGTGCCGACGGGATGAAAGATCGTCGTGCCGATGGCGCCTGCCGCCTCGATCAGCTCCGCCTCGCTCTGATAGTGCGGTCCCGGCTTGAATTCTTCCGGCCGGTAGCGCTGCAGCGGCTTTTGCGCCACGATGTTGCGGGTGATGCGGATTGAATCCGCCGCGACACGGCGGTCGCTGTCCGTTGTTAGGTAATTCGGCCGGATGGCTGGATGCGCCCGGTAATCCGGTGATTTGATGTGAACGGAACCGCGGCTTTCCGGCCGCAGATTACAGACGCTGGCGGTAAAGGCTGGGAAGGGGTGGACGTTTTCGCCGAACTTTTCCAGGGACAGCGGCTGCACGTGATATTGCAGGTTCGCCGTCGCAAAAGACGGGTCGGAGCGGGTGAAGACCCCCAGCTGGCTTGGGGCCATCGACATCGGGCCGGACTGGTTGACGAGGTATTCCAGGGCAATCGATGCCTTGCCCAAGAGGCGGTTGGCCTTTTCGTTGAGCGTCGCAATGCCAGTCACCTTATAGGCGCAGCGCAGTTGCAGGTGATCCTGCAGGTTTTCACCGACCGAGCGCCGTTCAAGAACCGGAGCAATTCCGGCCTTCTGCAGAACGTCGCGACGGCCGATGCCGGACAATTCAAGAATCTGCGGCGAGCCGACGGCGCCTGCTGCCAGGATCACCTCGCGGCGGCAGTGGATCGTGCGGATGGTTCCCGCCTGTTCGATCTCCACGCCCCCGGCTGTCAGATTGTCGATAACGAGCTTGCGGACATGGGCTCCGGTTTCGACCGTCAGGTTCGCCCGTTTCATTGCCGGGCGAAGAAACGCCTTTGCCGTGTTCCAGCGGATGCCGCGTTTCTGGTTGACCTTGAAATAGGAACTGCCTTCATTGTCGCCGCGATTGAAATCGTCGGTGCGCGGGATTCCCGCCGCTTCGGCAGCATCCCTGAACGCATCGAGAATATCCCAGTGCAGGCGCGCTTCCTCCACGCGCCATTCGCCGCCCGATCCGTGAAATTCATCGCTGCCGAGATAGTAATCTTCCGACTTGCGGAAATAGGGCAGGACGTCATCCCAGCCCCATCCGGCACAACCGTCCTGCCGCCACAGATCGTAGTCGCGCGCCTGCCCGCGCATATAGATCATGCCGTTGATCGACGAGCAGCCGCCAAGCACCTTGCCGCGCGGATAGTTGAGAACGCGGCCGTTGAGGCCAGGTTCGGCCTCGGTCGAAAAGCACCAGTCCGTCCGCGGATTCGAGATGCAGTAGAGATACCCCACCGGAATGTGAATCCAGGGGTAATTGTCCTTGCCGCCGGCCTCAAGCAGGAGGACGGACACGTTCCGGTCTTCCGACAGCCTGTTGGCCAAGGTGCAGCCTGCCGTGCCTGCCCCGACGATGATGTAGTCATAGCTGGCTGTCATGTCAGTGCCCGGAGCTGCTCTCGAGTTTCTTGCCGAACCGCGAGGCGTAGAGCTCGCCGATAATGCCGCGGCGGAAGACGAGGACGCAGACCATGAAAATGATGCCGGTGATCACCGTGACCGGAAATTCCGACGTGGCGAGATAGTTTTCCAGCGCCGTGATGAATCCGGCCCCGACGATCGGGCCGACCAGCGTGCCGATACCGCCAAGCAGGGTCATGAGCACGACCTCGCCGGACATCTGCCAGCTGACATCTGTCAGCGTTGCAAACTGAAAGACAATCGCCTTCAAGCCGCCGGCAAGGCCGGTGAGCGCTGCCGACATGACGAAGGCCGCAAGCTTGTAGCGGGCAACGGAATAACCGAGCGAAATGGCGCGGTTCTCGTTTTCCCGGACGGATTTGAGGATCATGCCGAAGGGCGAATTGATGATGCGCCAGATGATGAAGACACCGATGAGGAACACGGCCAGCACGAAGAAATACATGTTGAGCGGATCGTTCAGATCGATGAAGCCGAGGAGCTTGCCGCGCGGCACGCCCTGAATGCCGTCTTCGCCCTTGGTGAAGGATGCCTGCAGGCAGAAAAAGAAGAACATCTGCGACAGGGCGAGGGTGATCATGGTCGAATAGATACCCTGACGCCGGATGGCAAAGAAACCGATGATCAGTCCGAGGATCGTTGCGCCGAAGACGCCAAGCAGGATGCCGAGCTCCGGTGGAAAGCCCCATTCCTTGACGGAATGGGCGGTAAAATAGGCGGCTCCGCCAAAGAATGCCGCATGGCCGAAAGAGAGTATGCCGGTATAGCCGAGAAGCAGATTGAAGGCGCAGGCGAACAGTCCGAAACACAGCACCTTCATCAGAAAGACCGGGTAGAAATGGAAGGGCGCGAGAATGAGCGCCGCGACGCCGATGAGGATCAGCAGCATTTCAAGATTCAGAAACCTGCTTTTTTGGCCTGGGGAAACTGTCGTATCGGTCATGTCAGACCTCCTTTCCGAACAGGCCTGCCGGACGGACAAGCAGAACGATCGCCATGATGACGAAGATCACGATATTGGAGGCCTCGGGGTAGAACACCTTGGTCAGGCCCTCGAAAATACCGAGCATGTAACCGGTGACGATGGCGCCGAGAATGGAACCCATGCCGCCGACAACCACCACCGCGAACACGACAATGATCAGGTTGGTGCCCATGAGCGGGCTGACCTGATAGATCGGTGCCGCCATGATGCCCGCAAGCCCGGCAAGCGCCGCGCCGAGGCCATAGGTAAAGGTCAGCAATATCGGCACGTTGATGCCGAAGGCCCTAACAAGCGTCGGATTTTCCGTGGCCGCGCGCAGATAGGAACCCAACCGGGTTTTCTCGATCAGAAGCCAGGTGGCAAGACAGATGGCAAGGGATGCCAGCACCACCCAGGCACGGTATTTCGGCAGGACCATGAAGCCGAGATTATAGCTGCCGGTGAGAGCGGCGGGCACCGCATAGGGTTGTCCCGCCGCACCGTAGTAATAGCGGAAGGTCCCTTCGATCACCAGCGCAAGCCCGAAGGTGAAGAGCAGGCCATAGAGATGATCGAGATTATAGAGACGCGAGAGTGCGACGCGTTCGACGATCGCACCGGCGACGCCGACGATGAGGGGCGCAAGGATCAAGGCGGGCCAGTAGCCGATGCCGAGCTGGGCAAGCAGGAGATACCCGACAAAGGCACCCAGCATGTACTGCGCGCCATGGGCGAAATTGATTACGCGCAAGAGGCCGAAGATGATCGCGAGGCCAAGGCTGAGCATGGCGTAGAAGGAACCGTTGATGAGGCCGATCAGCAATTGTCCGAGGAAGGCCTGCAGGGGAACGCCGAAGATCATGGTCATGGGTCAGACTCCCAGCGCTTCGTTGAGCATGGACATGCGTTCCGGCAGTTCCCGGACGTGGAAATTGTCGATGATCTTGCCGTGATCCACCACGTAGAAGCGATCCGCGACCTTGCTGGCGAAACGGAAATTCTGCTCGACCAGCAGAATGGTCATGCCGCGCTGCTTTAGCGTCACCAGCACTTCGCCGATGCGCTGCACGATGACCGGGGCAAGGCCTTCGGTCGGCTCGTCAAGCAGCAGCAGTTTGACCCCGGTGCGCAGGATGCGGGCAATGGCCAGCATCTGCTGCTCGCCGCCGGAAAGTTTGGTTCCGGGACTGTTGCGCCGTTCTTTCAGATTGGGAAAAAGATCATAAATCTCCGTTATCGACATGCCGCCCTTGGCAACGATGGGGGGCAGGTTGAGATTCTCATCGACGGAGAGTGTCGCGAAGATGCCGCGCTCTTCCGGCACGAAACCGATGCCGGCATGGGCCGTGCGGTGCAGGGGCACGCGCATCATATCCCTGCCGTCAAAGGCGATGCTGCCGGTGCGCTTGCGGATAATGCCCATGATCGAGCGCAGGGTCGTGGTCTTGCCGACGCCGTTGCGGCCAAGCAGGGTGACGGTTTCGCCCTCATGAATATCGAGATGGACGCCATGCAGCGCGTGGCCTTCGCCATACCAGGCATGGAGATCGCGCACGGCGAGGAGGGGTTTTGGATCACTCATGTTCGGTCCCCATATAGGCAACGCGCACCCGTTCATCCTGGCTGACCGTTTGGTAGTCGCCGGAGATGAGAATTTCGCCGCGCTGCAGGACGGTGACCTGGTCGCAAAGATCGGCAACGACCTTCAGGTTGTGTTCGACCATCAGGATTGCCCGGTCGCGGGCCACCTCGCGAATGATCTCGGCAACGATATGTACGTCCTCGTGGCCCATACCCGCCATGGGTTCATCCAGAAGCAGGACCTTGGGATCGAGCGCCAGCGTTGTGGCGATCTCCAGCACGCGCTTGCGGCCATAGGAGAGGTCAGCGGCCAGTTTATTGTGGGCGTCGTGCAATCCGACGGCCGTAATCAGTTCCATGGCCCGGTCGTTCAGCCGGTTGAGGGCGCTGGTCGGCAGCCAGAACTGCGTCGACAGGCCGGCCGGGCGTTGCAGGGCCACGCGCACATTGTCGAGAACGGTGAGATGCGGGAAAACCGCAGAAATCTGGAACGAGCGAACCAGCCCCATACGGGCGACTTTCGCCGGGTCGGTTCTGGTGATGTCCTGATCGAGCAGGGTGATCGTGCCGCTTGACGGCTGCAGAAACTTGGTCAGGAGATTGAAAACCGTGGTCTTTCCCGCGCCGTTGGGGCCAATCAGTGCGTGGACCTTCGCATGATGGATATCCAGATCCACATTATTGACGGCGATGAAGCCGCCAAAATCCCGGCGCAGGCCGCGGGCGGAGAGAACCACCCGGGATCCGGCGTTACCGGCGCTGCCGGGGGAAGTATGTCCTCCCCCGAATGCCGTACTGCTCAACGAAGCTGTCATCCGGACTACTTGGCCAGATCGCAGCCGCTTTCGGCTGGCTTTATATAGGCCTCATCGCCCGGAACCGTGGCCAGAACCTTGTAATAGTCCCATGGCTCCTTGCTTTCCGATGGCTTCTTGACTTCCATCAGATAGACATCGCTGATCAGGCGGCCATTGGCACCGACCTTGGCGCCGCGCCCGAAGACGTCATCGACAGGCATTTCATGCATGGCAGCGGCAACTTTTTCCGTGTCATCGGTGCCGGCTTTCTGAATGGCTTTCAGATACTGCGTGACCCCGGAATAGGTCGCGGCCTGGATCATGTTCGGCATGCGGCCGGTGCGCTTGAAGAACCTGCGCCCGAACTCGCGGGACTGGTCGTCGCGATCCCAGTAGAAGCTTTCCGTCAGGGTCAGGCCCTGGGCTGCTTCAAGGCCGAGGCCGTGCACTTCCGCCAGGGTGAAGAGCAGGGCTGCCAGACGCTGGCCGCCCGATACGATGCCAAATTCGGCAGCCTGCTTGATGGCATTGGCGGTGTCGAGACCGGCATTGGCCAGACCGATCACCTTGGCACCGGATGACTGCGCCTGCAGCAGGAACGAGGAATAGTCGGCTGTTGCCAGCGGATGACGCACGGAGCCGACCACTTTACCGCCCTTCGACGTCACATATTTGGTCGTCTGTTCTTCCAGGGAATAGCCGAAGGCATAGTCGGCGGTGAGGAAGAACCAGGTATCGCCGCCCTGTTTGACGAGCGCACCGCCGGTGCCGACAGCGAGAGCGTGGGTGTCATAGGCCCAATGGAAACCATAGGGCGAGCACTGCTTGCCGGTCAGTTCGGCCGTGGCCGCACCGGTCACAAGATCGATCTTCTTCTTTTCCTTGGAGATGCCCTGCACGGCGAGCGCGACGGACGAGGTGGTCAATTCCATGATCGCATCGACCTGCTCCGTGTCATACCACTGGCGGGCGATATTGGAGGCAATGTCCGGCTTGTTCTGATGGTCGGCGGTGATGACCTCGATCGGCGCGTCGAGAACCTTGCCGCCAAAGTCTTCGGCAGCCATCTTCGCCGCTTCGAACGACCACTTTCCGCCGAAATCCGCATAGACACCGGATTGATCGTTCAGGATGCCGATCTTGACTTTGCCGTCCGAAATGCCTGCACTCGCAGCGGGCATAACGGTTGCAGCCATCAGGGCAGCGGTTGCAATTGCCAATAATTTCATTCTGTTCTCCTCCCAAAGAAACGCCGCTCACAGAATCATCGTATGATGGACCGTCGCGGACTTGATCGTCTCGGCTGAAAATGACCCAAAGCCATGACGCAGAGATGTCTGCGCCCAATCGGTTCGGTTCTCCTCCTCAATCCGGTCAGCCATTCCTCTCTGCCGGATAATTCTTGCCCCTATGATTGTCCCGTTTCTCGTAGCAGGCAACCATTCGTTGAAAAAACTGTAGCATTGACAAATAAGTACACAAACACCTATTTTCGAACAGAATAGGTACAAATACGTACATATGGGTGCGCCTTGCGGCAATACACATGGGACGATCTGCAATATTTCCTGGCGGTGGCGCGGACCGGTCAGCTCACGACGGCAGCGCGTCGCCTGCGCACCAATCACGTCACTGTCTCCCGGCGGATCGACAGGCTGGAGGAGGCACTTTCGGCGCGTCTTTTCGAGCGGAATCCGCGTGGATACATTCTGACGGCACTCGGTGAGAAGCTGATTGAATCGGCTGAAATCATGGAGCGCGAAGCCGAGCGCTTTCAGAATGAAGCCTCCGGCGGAACGGTCTCGCTCAGCGGTGTCGTGCGCTTGAGCATTCTGGAGGGGATAGCCAATTTCTTTCTGGCGAACCGCCTGCCCATCATGGCGCAGTCCTACCCCAGTCTTTCCGTGGAAATGGTGACGATCCAGCAGATTGTCTCGCTGTCGCGCCGCGAGGCGGATTTGTCGATCACGCTGAATCCGACCCGCACGGGCCCCTATCATCAGGAAAAACTGATGCCCTACCGCTTGTTCATCTATGGGGCGAAAGACTATCTCGCCCGGCATCCGGCGATCCGGCAACGCGCCGATCTCTCCGCTCACCGCTTCATCGGCTATATCGAGGATATGATTTTCACGCCCGGGCTCGACTATATGCGCGAGATTCTTCCCGGCCTGCGGCCGGCCTACCAGAGCTCAAGCATTTTTGCCCAGTTGAGCGCTGCCCGCTCGGGTTTCGGCCTTTGCATCCTGCCCTACTTCATTGCCTACAATTATCCGGAACTGGTGCCGGTGCTGCCAAAGGAAATGCACCTCAATCGCGATTACTGGCTGATCTGCCATGAGGATATCGTCAACACGCCGCGCATCCGCGTGCTCAGCGATTTCATCCGCTCGGAGGTTGGCAGCCAGACGGCGATTTTTGGCGGCTATCCCCTGCTTGATTGAAAGCGGGCAGCAGACAGGCGCGGGGCGATGTTTGCCAGACCATCCGGCAAGGATTGCTGGCGGATGAGCTTGGCAGCAAGCTGCGATAGCGCCGGAGCAGTCTGGATACCATATCCGCCCTGTCCGGCGAGCCAGAAGAACCCGTCGAGTTCCGCGTCGAATCCCGCAACGGGTGTACGGTCCGGCGCGAAGGTGCGCAGACCGGCCCAACTCCGTTCGACACGGTTGACCGGTATCGTGACCGCCTGTTCATAGCGGTAGAGGCCTTCGGCGAGGATCATGTCGTCCACATAGGCGTCATGCGGTTCCACCGGGGTTTCATCACCGGGCGAGACGAACAATCGTCCGCCGTCAGGCTTGAGGTACCAGCTCTCATTGGCATCGTCGACCACCGGCCAGCTGCGGGTGTCGTATCCCTCCGGCGCGGGCAGCACGGCGACCGAGCGGCGCAAGGGGGTAAACCCAAGCGGCTTGCCGCCGAAAATGCCTGCTATGACGTCGGCCCATGCGCCGGAAGCGTTGATGACCGTAGGGGCGCGGAATGTCTGACCCGGCGTCTCGACCAGCCAAAAGCCGTTCACCCGGCTCGCGCGGATGACTTCGCATGACGTGCGAAGTTCGGCGCCGAGGCCCGTCGCCTTGCGCAGCCAGCCCTGATGCAGGGCATTCACGTCGATGTCCTGCGCTTCAGCCTGATAGCAGACAGCCTTGATATGATCGCGGTTGAGGATCGGCACCATTTCCACGGCCCGGTCTACGCTGATCTCCTCGACATTGACGCCGTTTTTGATCATGTCTTCGCAGCTTGCAATGCCGGTTTCATCGGCGATGGTGAGGGCACCACGGGGTGTCAGCAGCGGTTCGGGAAACAGGTTCGTGTCACGCTGCATGAACATGGGCGCGCTGAAATGATTGAGCGCACGAATGACATCGTTGCCGTAATTGGGGAGGAATATGGCAACTGAGCGTCCCGTCGAATGGTAGGCCGGCTGGCTCTCCCGTTCGAGTATGATGACCTTGTGCGTATGGGCAAGCTCGGCGGCTACGCCAACGCCGGCAATGCCGGCGCCGATGATAAGAATGTCGGTGTCGATGATGTCGGTCATATCCGCGTCAGGTCTTTCAGATAGGGATTGCTGTCAATCGATGCTGCAAAGGCGTGCCGGTCGATGTCGGCAAAAACCAGGTGTTCATTGGCATCCGTGCAGGCAGCGACGAGGCTGCCATCCGGCGCGGCTATACGGGAGAGGCCGGCAAAAGTGAAGCGTTCGTCGCTGCCGGCGTGATTGACATAGGCGACAAATATCTGGTTTTCGAACGCGCGTACCTGAATCATGTGCGCGGCGATGAATTCTCCGGATGGGCCCGCGGGAAGCGCCGTCGGCACGAGGATCATCTGTGCGCCCGCCTGCGCCAGGCGGCGGACATTCTCCGGAAATTCTACATCGTAGCAGATCAGCATGCCCAGCTTCAGCCCGGCAAGCGGGACAATGCAGCTGGCCGGTTTTGCCGGGGTAAACAGGGCCCGCTCATAATCGCCATAGAGATGCGATTTCCTGTAGATGGCAGGCTGGGTATCGCCGCAGACAAAGGCCGCACTATTGTAAATGTGATCGCCATCGCGTTCGGCAAAGCCCGCGATGATGGCTATGGCGTTGGCCTTGGATATGGCCTGCAGCCGATCGATCTGTTCGCCATTGGCCGGCTCTGCCAATCCCGTGATCGTCTCTCCCGCACCGTAACCGGTCAGGGCGAGTTCCGGGGCGACAAGCAGGTCGGCACCGGCTTTGGCGGCAGCTTTCGCGGCTTGCCCGATGCGTGCCAGATTGGCGCTGACATCGCCGCAAACCGCCTGCATCTGGAGTGCTGCCATCCGCATCATTTGTCGTCCGTGGCCATGGCACCAAGCAGCTTGGGCAGGTCGCCGAATTTTGCAACCAGCGAGAAGATCACGGCGGCGGTGGCGACGAAGAGAATGGTCACCGAGGCCATGGTCGGCGTATAGCCGTAGCGCAGTGCATTGAAAATCTTGATGGGGAGCGTTTCCAGCGTAAAGCCGACGGTCATGTAGGCAACGATATACTCGTTGAGCGACAAGACGAAAGCGAAGGCGTAGCCGGAAACCAGATAGGGCAGGATCAGCGGCAGGATGACCGTGCGGAAAATGGTGCGATCGCTCGCGCCCATGGTGGCCGCAGCCTCGACGAAGGAGCGGTCGATGGATGAAAAGCCGAGCGATAGCGTCACCAGCGGCAGGGTGACGAAGAAGATCGCGTGGCCGATCACGGCGGTCCATGGCTGGCCATAGAAGCCGGTGGTGGCCCAGAATGTCAGAAGGCCGAGCGCGGTGATGACCGGCGGCAGCGTGAACGGCGCAATGCCGAGGACCTGAAAGATGTTGGCCCACGGTGCAATGCGCCGCCACAGGAACCATGCAAGCGGCAGCGCAATCAGCACGGCCAAAGCCGCCGACGTGGTGGCGAGGACGACCGAGGCAACGAGAGCACTGCGCCATTCCGGATTGAGGAAGATTTCGCCGTACCAGGCCAGCGAAAAGCCCTGCGGCGGAAAGGCAAGCGTCTGCTTCGCGTTGACCGACACGCCGGCAACCACGATCAGCGGAAGGGCGAGAAACAGCCCGACGAGGAAGAAATAAAGGCGTCGGAGTGCGGTCATCATGCCTTTTCTCCCTTGCGTCCGATCAGCAATGTCAGGGCCACCAGACCAAGCGTCACAAGCACCAGAAACACGGCCATGGCCGCCGCAAACGGCATGTTCGACTGGTAGATCGCCTGATCGGTGATGAGGACGGAGAGCGTCCAGTGCTGCGGCCTGCCAAGAATCTGCGGCAGCAGATACGAACCCAGCGCGAAGATGAACACCATGATCAGCGTCGCCATGATCGTGTTGCGCAGCGCCGGCACAAGCACGTTGAAGAAGGCGCGCACCGGCGACGAACCCAATGTCCGCGCCGCCTCCATCAGGGTGGGATCGAGCCGGACAAGGGCGGGGTAAAGGACAAGCACCGTATAGGGCAGCGCCTGATAGACCATACCCGTCAGCACAGCGCCAAAGCTCGGCGACAGGGCGACGGCCTGTTTCATCAACCCCAGTTGGACAAGAATGTTGGTGATCCCGGCCGTGCGGGAAAACAGGGTGGACCAGGCAAAGCCGATGATGACTTCCGACAGCGACAGTACGGAGAGCAACGCCACGAGCCAGATCACCTGCAACCGGCGCGGCAGCTTGGACAGGAGATAGGTGAAGGGCAGGGCAAGGACGACGCAGCAGATGGCGACGGTGACAGCCAGCATCAGCGAGAAGCCGAGGACGCCGCCGAAGAAGACGCTGAGAAAGCGCTCGTAATTGGAGAAGACGAAGGCAGGCGTATAGAAGCCGCCCTGCTGGCGCTGGAAGAAGCTCACAGCGATCATGGTGCCGAACGGCACCACAAAGAACACCAGCAGCATGCCCGCGGGGAAAAACAGCGGCCCGTAATCGGCTATGGATTGGGGGGCTTCGCGCTTCATTGTTTCAGCACCACGCAGACATCGGGGGCGAGCACGATGCCGACCTGTTGTCCCGCTGTCACCTCAGGCCGGGCACGCGGCGTCGAGACGGCGACGATCTGCTTGCCACCCGCTTCCACGAAGGTTTCGATCGTGCCGCCAAGATCGCGCACGAAGGTCACGGTGCCGTTGATGGCGCCATTGCCCGGCGCCGTCAGGTGCACATCTTCCGGCCGCACGGAAATTGTTGCTTTCTGCAGGCCTGCAGGCAGCAGAAGACCGGGCACGCTGTGCCCGAAGATGGTGGCGGCGCCCGAACTGTCGGCCGTCGTTTCGATGAGATTTGTCGAGCCGATGAAGTCGGCGACAAACGTATCGGCGGGCTTGCGGTAGATTTCGATCGGCGAGGCGGCCTGGCGTATGTGTCCGCCATTCATGACCACCACCGTATCGGCCATGGTCATGGCTTCGCGCTGGTCGTGGGTCACCACGATGGTGGTGATGCCGAGCTTCTGCTGCAGCTGCCGCAGTTCCACCTGCATCGCTTCACGCAGCTTTGCATCGAGCGCCGAGAGCGGCTCGTCCAGCAGGAACAGTTTGGGCGAAAGCGCCAAAGCGCGGGCGATGGCCACGCGCTGGCGCTGGCCGCCGGACAGTTTCGAAACGGGCCGGTCGCCGTAGCCGGGCAGGTGGATCAGGGCCAGCAGTTCATCGACGCGCTTTTTCTGGTCTTCGCGGCCTTTGCCGCGAATGCGCAGGGGATAGGCGATATTTTCGCCCACGCTCAAATGCGGGAACAGGGCCAGCGACTGGAACACCATGCCCAGATTGCGCTTGTGGGTCGGGACCTTGGTGATGTCTTCGCCGTCGAGCAGGATGGAACCGCCGGTCGGGTCGTCGAGCCCGGCAATCATCCGCAGGAGCGTGGTCTTGCCGCAGCCCGATGGCCCGAGCATGCATACAAACGTGCCGTGCGGCACGGAAAGCTGCACATTCTCCACGGCGGTAAATGTACCAAATTGCTTGGTTACACCGTTCAATACCAGTCCGGACATCGAGCCCTCGTTTCATTCGTCGTCGTTAAAAAGAAACCCGGTTCGCAATAGGCCGGGTTTCACCTTTGTACAATCCGGCAGGCTGCCGCCGGTTCCGGAAAGCGTATCCGCAACCGGCGGCAAACGCGATCAGCCAACGATCAGCTCGGTCCATTTCTGGTTGAGGAAGTCGGCCTTGGTCGTCAGCAGGTCGTAGCGCGGCAGGATCGGTTCGATATCCGACGATACAGCCGCGAACTCCTTTTCATTCAGGTCGAGCAGTTCGCGCTTGACCGTCGGAGCCGTCCCCACCTTGCGGGACAGGGTCGCCTGAATGGCTGGCTGGCTCATGTAATCGATGAAGATATGCGCTTCGTCGATCTTCTTTGATGCGCGCGACACCGCCCAGCAGCCTGAATCCTGGATGCCGCCTTCCTTCGGGAAGGTGGAGCGGACAGGATGCCCCTCGGACGCTGCCAGGCCTGTAACGTCGTGATAATACTGGCCCATCGGGATTTCACCTGATTTCAGCGCCTGTTCGAACTGCGCTTCGTCGCGGTACCACAGCCGGACATTCGGCTTTACTTCGGCCAGCTTGTCGAAGACCTTGAGGATGCCTTCCTCCGTATCGAGGGCATTGGTGCCGCCGAAGAAGGTTTTTGCCGTCACTTCCAGAAGGAACGAGTTGGAAACGAGGGCAAGCAGGCCGAGTTTGTCGGCGTTTGCCGGATCCCAGAAGGCCTGCCAGGATGTCGGCGCTTCCTTGTAGACATCGGTGTTGGTCACGAGCGTGATATACCATGCCACCGCGCCGATACCGGCGATGCGCCCGTCGGGATATTTGTTGATGAAACGGTCGAGCAGGTTCTTCGCGTTCGGCAGTTTTGCCGTGTCAAGCGGCGTCCAGAGTTCGGTCGACTGGCCCTTGATCATGGCAACCTGCGACATCATCGAAATATCGGCGGGGGCAGCACCGGCCTTGGCAGCCTGTTCAAGCTGAACCAGCCAGGCTTCGCCCGTCGGTTCTGCAACGGATTCAACGGCAATGCCGGTTGCCTTGGTGAATTCGGGGAAAATGTTCTTGTCGAACGAATTCTTGAAGTAGCCGCCATAGACGCCGATTTTCAGGGACTTGTCCTGTGCGCGCAGCACGGACGGCATGGCAAGCATTGCGGTGCCCAAAGCCCCGGCAGCCAGCACGGTGCGCCGGTTGACGGCTGTTTTGATCATTGTATCCATAGTCCGATCTCCTTCTTGTTGGCCAGTTTCTGGCTGATTCCCACTCTTTTACCAACACTGCGCGCGCTCTAGCGCTGTGCGGTACGAAGTTCCAGTTTCTTAGTGTAGCGCGTCAGCGGATAGCACAGAACAAAATAGATCAGTGCCACCAGCCCATAGACGGTGAAAGGTTCGAAAGTTGCATTGTTGATGGCGTTCGACGTCCTGACCAGTTCTTCAAATCCGATGATCGACGTCAAAGCCGTGCTCTTGATCAACTGCACGAGAAAACCGACTGTCGGTGCGCGTGTTATGGCAAAGGCCTGCGGCAGGATGACCAGCCGCAACTGCGCGAAATAATGCAGGCCAAGACTGCTGCCGGCGTCCCATTGTCCGTTCGGCAGCGATTGCACGCCGCCCCGCCAGATTTCGGCGAGGAATGCACTGGCGCAAAGCGTCAGACCCAGCACTGCGGCCGTCCAGGCTTCGATGCGGAAGCCGAGCAGCGGCAGGCCGAAGAACAGCAGAAACAGCTGCATCAGCAGCGGCGTTCCCTGAAACAGGCCGATGTAATATTGGGCGCCGCGGCGCAGCCAGTTGCGTTTCGAGATGCGTGCCAGGAGGATAGCCACGCCGACGATGGCGCCACCGGTGAAAGCGACGATGGAAAGCAATACGGTCCAGCGGGCCGCCAGCAGCAGATTGCGCGCTATGTCCCAGAAGGTGAACTCGATCATGCCATGCCTCCGGCAATCGATCGGCGTCCGGCCGCATAGAGCAGCCTGCGCAGGGCGATACTGAGCCCGAGATAGACCAGGGTCACGATGAAATAGGTTTCGAAAGCGCGGAAGGTGCGCGCCTGAAGCATGTCGGCCTCGTAGGTCAGCTCCCGCACGGCGATCTGCGAAACCACGGCGGATTCCAGCATCATGATAACGATCTGGCTGGTCAGGGCAGGGAAGATAACCTTCAACGCCTGAGGCAGTACGATCTTGATGAAGATGATCCTCGGGCGAAGGCCAAGCGCCTTCGCTGCTTCGGTCTGTCCCTTGTGAACGGCATCCAGCCCGGCGCCAACGATCTCCGTGCTGTAGGCCGCCATGTTCAGGGTCATGGCAAGAATCGCTGCCGCCACGGGGTCAAGGCGGATGCCCAGGCGCGGCAGGCCGAAAAAGATGAAGAACAGCTGCACCAGAAACGGTGTGTTGCGGATGAGTTCGACGTATCCGGCAACCAGCTTGCGCAGGATCGCATGGCGGCTGCGGCGCCCGATGGCGCCGAAGATGCTGAGCAATGTGCCAGCGACTGAGGTCACGACGATCAGAAAAACCGTCATGGCCGCACCGCTGGCAATCATGCCGAGCGCATCGTTCAACCAGCCGAAATCGAGCGCATAGCCCACAGGTCAATCCTTGAGATTGGCAGGATTGAGCGGTGTCTTCAGCCAGGCCTCGGAACTCTTGTTGAGCGAGCCATCCGCCAGCATCTTCGCGACGGCATCGTTGACAGCCTGCTTGAGACGGTCCTCTTTCTTGTTCAGGGCGATATGCGAGGGAGACGTCAGAAGCTGGAATTTCTGTTCCGGCGCAAGGGCTTCCTGCCGCGCGAGCACCTGTGCGCCCACGTCGTTGCCCACTACCATGAGCTGCGTCTGGCCGGAGATGAAGGCCTGGATGACGGCGTTGTAATTGTCGAAGCGCTTCACATCTGCCGAAGCCGGTGCCGCCGCCGTCAGGGATGTGTCTTCCAGCGTGCCGCGATTGACGGCAATGCTCTTTCCGGCGAGATCGTCCTTGTTCTTGATCTCAAGCGCCTTCGGCCCGATCACCGCGATGTAGTACGGCGCATAAGGCGCAGCGAAATCGAGGACCTGTTCGCGTTCCTTGCTGTAGCCGACGCTCATCAGCAGGTCGACGCGATGTTCCGTAAGGTAGGGAACGCGGTTCTGGCCGGTGACGCTGACAGTCTTGAGCTTGACCTTCAATGCGTCGGCAAGAGCCTGGGCCACGTCGATATCATAACCCTTCAGGGTCATGTCGGCGCTTGCCGACGAGAAGGGCGGGAAGTCGGCAAAGACACCGACATTGATAACGCCGGCTTTGGTGATGTCGTCGATGGCGTCGGCGCGCGCCGCCGTTGCCGACATGGCGATGGTTGCGCCACCCAGCAGCAGAAGCGCGGCAAAGGATGATTTGAGCGTGGTTTTGAATGTCATGGCAGTCCCCTTCTTGTTATTATGTGACGGTGCGGAATGGTATCGCCGCACCGTTTGTTGGTCTGTTGATACGTGTCAGTCGCGTTTTCCTGCAACGAACGGGCTGAACACCATCAGGCTCAGGATTTCGAACAGCACCTGCGCGCCCGCATGGGCGGTGTTGGTGGTCGCATCATATTGCGGTGCCACTTCCACCACGTCGCCGCCCACCAGGTTGATGCCCTTGAGGCCGCGGATCAGTTCGAGCACTTCGCGGGTGGTCAGGCCGCCCACCTCGGGCGTGCCGGTGCCCGGCGCAAAGCTCGGATCGACGCTGTCGATGTCGAACGACAGATAGGTCGGACCGTCGCCGACGATCTTGCGGGCCTTCTCGATGATGGCGGGCATGCCAAGGCCGGTTACCTCTTCCGCATGGATGACGGTCATGCCGGATTCGTACGAGAATTCCCACAGATATTCCGCCGAGCCGCGAATGCCGATCTGGACCGTGCGGGTCGGATCGAGGACCCCGTCGAGCACCGCATTGCGGAACGGCCCGCCATGATGGAACTTCGTCTGGTCGAAGGCGCCGCCGGTATCGCAATGGGCATCGATATGGATCATGCCAACCGGACGCTTCTTGCCGACGGCCTTGAGAATAGGATGGGTGATCGAATGGTCGCCGCCGACGGCAAGCGGCACCACGCCGGCGTCGACGATCTGGTTGAACCGGCGCTCGATATCGTCATGGCTCTGTTCCAGCCGGTAGCGGCTGGCAAAGGGCACGTCGCCGATATCGGCAACGCGCAGGTCAAAAACGGGCGCGCAGCCGAGCACATGGTTGTACGGTCCGATGCGTTCGATGGTGCGCACGGCGCGCGGACCGAAGCGCGAGCCGGGACGGTTGGTCACGCCAAGGTCCATCGGGACGCCGACAATGGCCACCTGCAGATTGCCGAAATCCGGTGTCGCGGCATCGACCGGCATATAGGGCGCGGTCAGGAATGTCGGAATGCCCGCATAGGGTGCAAGCCGCGTGCCGCTCTTGGAGAAAATCTTGTCCGCAACCTTGCGGAAGGTTGGATCGAACAGCTCGCCGCCATGGCTTTCGCCATACTTGGCCCGCAGATCGCTCAGCTTCTTCTCATCCCATGATGTCATGACACTATCCCGTTCTCTGAAAGCTCGGGGGAAACGCGGGAGGGATTGCCCTTGCAAGGGTTGTCCGATGTGATCCGCTTCTGTCAGTTCCCCTGGGCTTTTCGCCTTCGTTGGCCATATTATCGATGCAAAGGCGATGGAAAAGCAATTGACATTGTTGCAGGGATTAGTGTGAGAAAATCTCACATGACAAACCCGAATTTGATGTCTATTGGAGTCTCCCATGACGCTTGGCCGGTTGCCTCCATTGAATCCCCTGCGCGCCTTCGAAGCGACGGCGCGGCACGGTTCCGTGACTGCCGCTGCCCGCGAACTCAACGTGACCCACGGTGCCATCAGCCACCAGATCAAGGCATTGGAAGCAACGCTCGATGTGCAACTGTTCGAGCGCGGTGCGCAGCGGCTGAAACTGACGGCGCAGGGCGCGCTGCTGCTGCCGACCATTTCCAAGGCATTCGAGGATATTGCGACGGCAACGGCCCTGATGAAGCGCCCCACGACCAAGGGCGAATTGACGGTGACCTGCGTGCCGGCACTACTGTCGCTCTGGCTCATTCCGCGCATGAACCAGTTCACCGAACAATATCCCGATATCCGGCTGACACTGATTGCCACCAACGAGGCGCATTATCTCCAGTCGCCGGATGTGGATGTCTGCGTGCTCTACGGCGATGGCAAATGGTCGGACTGCTGGTCACGTTTGTGGAGCACGCTGAAGCTCTTTCCGGTGGCCAGCCCGACGCTGCTCAACAGCCGCCCGCTGCGCTCGGTGCGCGACCTGCGCAACCACGTGCTCCTGCATGGCGATGACGGGCGCGAATGGAACACCTGGCTGGCAGCCGCCGATGCCACGGATCTTGCGCGCGGTGCCCAGCATTTCATGAGCGATGCGCGGCTCTCGACGGAGGCTGCGCTTTACGGGCAGGGCGTTTCGCTTGGCGATACGATCACGGCGAGCAACCTGATCGCCAAGGGTGAACTCATCGTTCCCTTCGACCTGACCGTGCCCGCCAATGACGCATTCCATGTCGCCTGCCGCAACGAGGTGCGCAATGCGCCCATCGTCAAGGTTTTCATCGACTGGTTCTTCGCATCGCTGGAAACCGATACCATCACGGAACCGCAGACCTCGGCCCGCCGGATCATCCGGCGGCGCAATGGCAAGATCAGTGCGCCCGAGCGCGCGGCGGCACCGCCATCCATTCCCACAACACGAGCCAAAAGGCCTGACCGCACGCAGAAGCGGCGTGCCAAGGCCGATACCCGATAGGACGATCATCCATGACTGCTGCTGTGCTGAACCCGCTCGTCACCCGCCTGTCTCCCCCGCCTATTCCGGCCGTGCAGGCCTGGGGCCGGGCCTATGCCGGCGGACATGGCCCCTTGATCGACCTGTCGCAGGCGGTTCCGGGCTATCCGCCGCATCCGGACATGCTGCGCTGGCTAGGTGAGGCGGCATCTTCGGTTGCTTATGCTAATTACGGGCCAATCGAAGGCGAAACGGTTCTGCGCGATGCCTATGCCGCGCATGTGTCGGCGCTTTATGGCGCTGGAATCAGCGGCCGGAACATCCACATCACATCGGGCTGCAACCAGGCCTTCATCTGCGCCGCCATGGTCGTGGCCGCCGCGGGCGAAACGGTTCTCGTCACCGATCCCTTTTATTTCAACCATGAAACCACGCTGTCGATGCTCGGTATCAAGACGGGGTTTGTCGCCTGCGATGCGGCAGACGGTTTCGTGCCGACAGTGGAGGCGGTTGAAAAAGCGCTGGTGCCGGGCGTGCGTGCCCTGGCGCTGGTCACCCCGAACAATCCGACCGGCGCGGTCTATTCACCTGACCGGCTCCGCGCAATTTTCGAGGTTTGCAGGAAGCATGGCATCTGGTTCATTCTGGATGAGACCTATCGCGACTTTCTGGCTGATGGCTCCGGCGCACCGCATGGTCTTTTCAATGAAAGCGGCTGGGAAGACAACCTCATCCAGCTCTACAGCTTTTCCAAATCCTTCTGCATTCCCGGACACCGGCTGGGGGCGGTAACGGCGGGTGAAACCGTTGTTACGGAAATTGCCAAGATCATGGACAATCTGCAGATCTGCGCGCCGCGCGCACCGCAGATTGCCGTAGCGCATGCGCTTCCCGCATTGAGCGGCTGGCGCGCCGCCAACCGGCTGGAAATTGAAACCCGCGCCCAGGCCCTGCGTGAGACCATGTCCGGTCTTGGCGGCTGGAAGCTCGAAGCCGTCGGTGCCTACTTCGCGTTTGTCCGCCACCCCTTCCCGGGCAAGACCTCTGTCGAAGTGGCCGAGCAATTGGCCAGACAGGCGGGCATACTGGCCATTCCCGGTGAATATTTCGGCGCCGGACACACGCAGTTCCTGCGCTTTGCCTTTGCCAATGCAGATGCCGCAACTATTCGGCAGCTGCGTGGCCGCATGATCGATTTCAGCATCTGACAACAGGGGCTGGCAAGATCGTTGCCAGCCCCTGGGGTTTCAGTAGCCCTTTGCTTCGCCTGAGCTGGCACGGCTGTCGATGGCGCCGTTATAACGCGCGCCGTCACCCTTTTCGATGTCGGAAAGGCTCGCGCCGCCGACGAGGATGCCTGCGGCCTGGCCCCAGATCGACCAATCCTTGTCGATCTGGACAGTGTGGCCCATATCGCTCAATACCTTGCGCGTATCTGCCGAGAGGGCATAGGGCTCCATGAAGACCTTGTCGGGCAGCCACTGATGATGGACGCGTGGCGCGTCAATGGCTTCCTGGATGTTCATGCCATGATCGATGACGTTGAGGATCGCTTCCAGCGTGATGGTGATGATGCGCGAACCGCCGGGGCTGCCGATCACCATGAACGGCTTGCCGTCCTTGGAAATGATCGTCGGGCTCATCGAGGAGAGCGGTGTTTTCTTCGGCGCGATGGCGTTGGCTTCGCCCTGTACCAGCCCATACAGATTGGGAACGCCGGGCTTGGAGGTGAAATCGTCCATCTCGTTGTTAAGAAGCACGCCGGTTCCAGGCGCAACGACGCCCGCGCCGAAGGAGCCGTTCAACGTATAGGTGACGGCAACCGCATTGCCGTCATTGTCGATGATCGAATAGTGCGTTGTTTCCGTGCTCTCGCCAAAACCTTTCGGCATCAGTTCCTGCGATACGCCGGCCTTGAACGGGCTGATCTTCTCGCGGATTTCCTTGGCATAGGCCTTGTCGAGCAATTTCGACACCGGATTGTTGACGAAGGCCGGATCACCCAGCGCCGCGTTACGGTCGATATAGGCATAGCGCATGGCCTCGACCATGGCATGCACGGTTTCGGCGGAGCCGTAGCCGAGATAGGACAGCGGATAGCCCTCGAGCACGTTGAGGATTTCGCAGATGATGACGCCGCCCGAGCTTGGGGGCGGCGACGACACGATGTCATATCCGCGGTAGTTGCACTTCACCGGCTCCAGCTCGCGCACCGAATACTGCTCGAAATCCTGCTTGGTCAGAATGCCGCCCTTGTCCTGGCTGGCTTTTGCAATGGCATCGGCAGTGGCGCCCTTGTAGAAGGAATCAGGCCCCTTGTCGGAGATGCCGGACAGGGTCGCGGCAAGATCGGTCTGGACGAGCGTTTCGCCAACCGCATAGGGCTTGCCGTCGGGCTTCAGGAAGATCGCCGCTGCGGCAGGGTCCTTGGCCAGCTTCTTGTTGCCGGCTTTGAGTGAATTGATATCGCCCTGAACCAGCTCGAAACCATCCCGCGCCAGCCGGATCGCCGGTCCCAGCAATTCCTCGCGTTTTTTGGTGCCGTACTTCTCACGCGCCAGTTCGAATCCTGCAACGGTTCCCGGCACGCCAACCGCCAGATATCCGTCGAGGCTTAGACCTTTGACGATATTGCTCTTGTCATCGAGATACATGGTTTTGGTGGACGCCAGCGGAGCGCGCTCGCGAAAATCGAGAAAGGTGGTCTTACCGTCCTTGAGGCGAATCGTCATGAATCCGCCACCGCCAATATTGCCTGCCGTAGGGTAAAGCACAGCGAGCGCATAACCAACCGCTACCGCCGCGTCCACGGCATTGCCGCCACTTTTCAAAACGTCAACGCCGACTTCCGTTGCCAGATGCTGGGCTGATACGACCATGCCATGCTCGGCTTTTGCCGGTTCCGGCGATGCTGCAAAGGCTGTGGTGATGGGGATTGTGCTCAAGGCGAGGGAAACGGTGAAAGAAACCACCGTTGTGAAACGGGTCTGCATACTCTTCCTCCTGCTGGCAATCTCGGGAACGGCTAGAGGAACCTCTCCCGCATGTGATGTCCAGTATGAAAGCGACTTGTACGCAAGTTTTACAAAGTTTGCGGAGGCCGCTATAAACCTGAAGTAATCTTAAGGTATGGATTGAGCGGATGACAATCAAACCAAGTGAGCGGCACAGGCAGTTGACGGTGGGGGAAGTGGCGGCACGCAGCGGCGTGGCGGTTTCGACGCTGCATTTCTACGAGAGCAAGGGCCTTATTCACAGCGAACGCAACCGTGGCAACCAGCGCCGCTACTCGCGCGAAGTTCTGCGGCGTGTTGCCATCATCAAGGTGGCGCAACGGACGGGCATACCGCTGGCATCGATTGCCGAAGCCCTCTCGACCCTGCCGCAGGGACGGGCTCCGACGCCCGCGGACTGGCGGCGGCTCTCGGCAGGCTGGAAGGCGGATCTGGATGACCGGATCAACAAACTGATCGGCCTGCGCGATCAGTTGAACTGCTGTATTGGGTGTGGTTGCCTGTCAATGCAGGAATGCCCCTTGCGCAACCCCTGGGATGAGCTGTCGGAGCAAGGACCGGGGCCGCGATTGCTGGATCCAGCACCAAGCGCCGATTAAAGCACGGGGCGGGCCCCTCTGCCGCACGGGGCAGAGGGGGTGAACAGCCTTGGGAGGCTTATTTCTTCCTCAGCAGGGATTTGGCTTCCTTGATCCCAAGTGCTTCGGGGCGGGTACAGCTGGTCTTGATGTCGATGAACTTGTTTTCTTCGCCGGAGCGCAGGATCGAAACCATGACATCGACACCGTGCAGCGCCCGGTCGATGGAGCAGCGGATATCGCGGCCCTCGAGAATCGCTGCCGCCATGTCCGCCAGCCCGGCCGTGCGGTAATTGGCCATCATGCCGACGGAATGCTTCTGGTTGGGAATACCGAAAGGATGCGCCCAGCTTTTCAGTGATTTCGCCTTTTTGCCCGGCTTGGCCAGTTTGACATCGCCGCCGAAGAAATTCGGATCAGGCAGGAACAGCGAGCCATCGGTGCCGTAGAGCTCCATGTTCGGATGATGATGCGCCCAGACATCCCAGCTTGCCGACAGGGTGATGGACGCGCCGCTGGCAAATTCAAGCAGGGCCTGAATGGTGGTCGGTGTCGTCACCGCGATGGTTTCACCCCGGCGCGGTTCGCTGGTGATGGTGCGGGTCGGTGTAGCCATCGATGTCAGGGCGGCCACCCGCTTCACCGGTCCGATCAGGTTGATGAGATTGGCGATGTAGTACGGGCCGAGGTCAAGGATCGGGCCGCCGCCCGGACGGAAGAAAAAGTCCGGGTTGGGATGCCAGTGCTCCATGCCGTGGCTCATGACATGGGCGGTTCCCGATGTGATCGTGCCGATCTGGCCGTCATCCACCGCTTTGCGCGCCAGCTGATGCGCACCGCCCAGATAGGTGTCCGGCGCGCAGCCGGCCTTCAACCCCTTCTTGTTGGCGAGTTTCTGCAACTCAAGGCCATCCTTGAGCGACAGGGTCAGCGGCTTCTCCGAATAGAGATGCTTGCCGGCCGACAGGATCTGGTGCGAGACGGCAAAGTGCGCGTCCGGCACCGTCAGGTTGACGATAAGGTCGATGTCATCGCTTGCAAGCAGCTTGTCGATGCTGCGTGCCTCGATGCCGAACTCCTTGGCGCGCGCTTCCGCCGCCTTCTTGTTCAGGTCAGCGACGGCACGGATTTCGATGCCCTTGAACAGGGGCCCGAGCCTCAGATAGGTGGCGGAAATGTTGCCGGCGCCGATGATGCCAATACCAAGTGTTTTTGCCATGATGCTGTCTTTCTTCAGAATGCTTTGACCGTGGCGATGGAACGGCGGGCAAACCGTTCGTCATCCGACGGGTTGTCGTGTTCCATGACGAAATACCGGGCCGGTGTGCCCTTCAGCGCTGTAAAGAGTGCTTTCCAGTCGACCGTGCCGTAACCGACATCCGCCCAGCCGTCTTCATTGGTGTTTTCGCCAGCCGGTGCGATGTCCTTGACGTGAACGGCGCTGATGCGGGAGCCGTAATCCCGGATCCACCGGAACGGGTCCGCGCCGCCGCGGATGATCCAGGCGATGTCCGCCTCCCAGGAAATGCTCGGCGCGGCATCGAGGATGAGCTTCTGCGGGATCGAGCCGTCAGCCAGTGCCTTGAACTCGAAATCATGATTGTGCCAGCCAAAGAGATACCCTGCCTTGCGGTAGGTTGCATGAGCCGCCTCAAGCCGCCTGCCGAAATCCGACCAGCCGGTCGCGTCCGAGGGGCGTTGCTCGACGGCCAGATGCGGGCAATAGATGGCTTTCATGCCCAGCGTTCCGGCTATGTCGAGCACCTTGTTCGGCTCGTTTTCCAGGAGGTCGATACTGAAATGGCCGGATGCCATGGTGAGGCCATGGGCATCGAGCGCGGTCCGGGTTGCCGCTGCATCCGCGTAAAGCCCGCCATAACCTTCCACCTGCGCATAACCATTCTTCTGCAGGATCGGAAGAATTCTATCGAGCGGGGGAAAGTTGCGGGAACTGTAGAGCTGGTAGGAAAAGTCAGTCACGGTCAGTACTCCATAAGGTTTGTCAGATGCGGTCTTCAGTCTGGGAGTCAAAAAGCGAGGCGAGGGCTGGATCGAAGGTGAGGTGCACGGTTTCGCCGTTCTGGTAGCGGCGGCCGGAATCCACGCGCACCGACACGGCTTTGCCGGCGACTTTCAGCCAGACAAGGCTGTCGGCGCCCATGGGCTCATCGAGATCGACGATCGCCTGGCATGAGCGGCCTGCCGGGCCGGGCTGATCGCTGAGCGCAATGTGCTCGGGACGCAGGCCGAAAATGACGGACCGCCCGATCTGCAGGGATTCCTGTGCCACGTAGTTTTCCAGGGAGATATCAAGGTCGGCGATACGGAAGACGGGTTTGCCATCCTTCTCTGCAATCTCGCCCTTGAGGAAATTCATCGACGGCGAGCCGATGAAACTGGCGACGAACAGGTTGCGCGGCTTGTTGTAGATGGTGAGCGGTTCGTCCAGCTGCTGGATCAATCCGCCCTTCATCACGGCGATGCGGTCCGCCAGCGTCAGGGCCTCGATCTGGTCGTGGGTGACGTAAATCATGGTATTGGCGAGCTTCTGGTGCAGGCGCTTGATCTCGACACGCAGCTCCGAGCGCAGCTTGGCATCCAGATTGGACAGGGGCTCGTCGAACAGGAATACGTCGACGTCGCGCACCAGGGCACGGCCGATGGCGACGCGCTGGCGCTGGCCGCCGGAAAGCGCGCCGGGCTTGCGTTGCAGGAGCGGCCCGATCTGCAGAATATCCGCCGCATTGGCGATCCGCTTGTCGATCTCCGCCTTGGGCAGGCCCGCTACCCGCAGGCCGAAGGAAAGGTTTTTCTCGACCGTCATCTGCGGATAGAGCGCATAGGACTGGAACACCATGCCGATGCCGCGATCTTTCGGCTCCTTCCACGTGACGTTCTTGTCCTTGATGAAAATCTGCCCATCCGAGATCTCAAGCAATCCAGCGATGCAGTTGAGCAAGGTTGATTTTCCGCAGCCCGATGGTCCGAGCAGCACGAGAAACTCGCCATCGGCCACGTCGATATTGAGCTCCTTGAGCACGCTCACCGAACCGTAGTTGAGCGAAAGATCCTTGATCGAAACGCTGGGGCTCTGCTGGGTCATACCGATCCGCTCCCGTGAAACTGTTGTAGAAAGATTGGCTGCATCCGCGATCATCCTTTGACGGCGCCAGCGGCAATGCCCCTGACGAAATATTTGCCTGAGAAGAAGTAGACGAGCAGCGGCACCAGGCCGGTGAGGATGGTGGCTGCCATGTTGACGTTGTATTCCTTGACGCCCTGCGTCGAGTTGACGATGTTGTTGAGCTGCACCGTCATCGGCACGTTTTTCGTGCCGGCAAAGACGACACCGAAGAGGAAGTCATTCCAGATGCCGGTGACCTGCAGGATGATCGCGACGACGAAGATAGGCGCGGACATCGGCACCATGATCTGGAAGAAGATGCGCCAGAAACCTGCCCCGTCGACGCGGGCCGCCTTGAAGAGTTCCGCCGGCAGCGAGGCGAAGTAGTTGCGGAACAGCAGGGTCAGGATCGGCATGCCGAAGATGGTGTGGATCACGATGACGCCGGTCAGCGTTCCGAAGATGCCGAGATTGCGGGTGATGATCACGAGCGGATACAGCATCACCTGATAGGGAATGAAGGCGCCGAACAGGAGGATGCTGAAAAACACCTCCGAACCTTTGAAGCGCCAGTTGGCCAGGGCATAACCATTGACCGATGCTATGAGGATCGAAGCGATGACGCTCGGTATGGTGATCTTCACCGAGTTCATGAACCCGACCTTCAGGCCCTCGCAGTAGAGGCCGGTACAGGCGCTGTCCCAGGCTGTGCTCCACGACTGGAAGGTGATTTCCACCGGCGGCGAGAAGATATTGCCGAGACGGATTTCCGGCATGCCCTTCAGCGAGGTGACGATCATCACGTAGAGCGGCAGCAGGTAGTAGATCGCGGCCACCAGCAGGACGCCATAGATCATGATTGTCGACGGCGCGAAGGTCGTCGTGGGACGTTTGCCGCGCGGTTCGGCGGCGGTCTGGCTTGCCATGGTCATTTGCGTTTGCCCTCGCGGAATTCCATCAAAGCCCAGGGAATGAGGACGATGAGAACGGTGGTCAGCATGATGGTGGACGCGGCAAGGCCCTGTCCGAGATTGGCGCGGCGGAACATGAATTCGTAGACATATTTGGCCGGTACTTCGCTGGCATTGCCGGGGCCGCCATCGGTCAGGGCGACGACGAGGTCGTAGACGCGGACAATACCGGCGGCGATCAGGACAATGGTGGTGATGAAGACGGGGCGCATCATCGGAATGATGATGAAGAGATAGGTTTTCCAGATCGGGATGCCGTCGACCCGCGCGGCCTTCCAGATTTCCTCGTCGATGTTGCGCAGGCCTGCCAGCATCAGCGCCATGACAAGGCCGGTACCATGCCAGAGGCCGGCAATGACGATGGCATAAATGGCGTAGCGCTGGTCGTTCAGGATCGAGAAGGTGAAGTTTTCAAAGCCGAGATCCCGCACTACCCGCTGGATGCCGTAGGTCGGCGTGAGTATCCATTGCCAGACCAGCCCCGTGACGATGAAGGAGAGGGCATAGGGATAGAGAAAGATGGTGCGGAACGTGTTCTCGAAGCGGATTTTCTGGTCCATCAGCGCCGCGAGAATGAAGCCGATGACCGATGAAAAGAACAGCAGGAAGACGCCGAAGATCGCAAGGTTGACAGCGGAGATATTCCAGCGCGGCGTGTTGAAGAGGCGGGTATACTGGTCGAACCCGACGAATGTCAGCTCCGGCAGCGCCCGCGACGCGGTGAAGGAATAAACGACAGTCCACAGCGTGCAGCCGATGAAGACCACCAGAACGGTTGCGATCATCGGCAGAGCCGCAACCTTGGCGTTCAGGTTCTTGAACAATGTGTTGGGACGCGCGGTGGAACTCATGGCGTTCTCCGTCAGCTCTCTGCACGGCCGCCAATCGCTTGCGCGACCGGCGGGGTGCCTGGAGGAAGGTCGGTTCTACTGGGCTTGCTTGATGATAGCGACGAAGCGCGCCTGCGCATCATCGACGGACATGTGGGCGTCGGCGAAGAACTCCTTGGTCAGATCCTCGATCTGCCCCTTGGTGTCCGCGGTCAGGTTCTGGTTCAGCGACGGCAGGATGTTTTCCGGCTTTTTCAGAATCTCGATGCCCTTTTTCATGCAGGCATTGGCGGCTTCCAGATCGACATCGCCGCGCACCGGCAGCGAGCCCTTGGCCAGATTGAAGGCAACCTGCGTTTCCCTGGAAAGAAGCAGGCTCGCCAGCTTCAGCTGCGCCTTGGTCACCTCGGGGTTCTGGTTCTTGGGGAAGTAGAAGGCATCGCCGCCCGTATCGAGAATGGCGTTGCCGCCCAGCCCGGGCAGGCAGTCATAATCGGTTCCGGCAACTTTCTTGGCTACACCAAATTCCCCCTGCGCCCAGTCGCCCATCACCTGTGCCCCGGCCTTGCCGGTCATGACGAGCGTGGTTGCCTCGTTCCAGGAGCGGCCGACATAGCCGGGATCGACCAGGCTGCGGGCCTGTGCGTACGCTTCCCACACCGCCTTCATTTCCGGACCGGCGGCGGCTTCGGCATTCTTGTCCTGATAGACCTTCAGGAACAGGTCCTTGCCGCCGAGCGAGGGGATCATGACGTTGAAAATGCCGGTGACCTGCCAAGCATCGCCGGTGGCGAGCGGGATGATACCCTTTTCTTTCAGCTTGGGCGCCGCCGCAACAAATTCCTGCCAGTTCGCCGGAACAGGCAGACCCGCATCCTTGAAGGTATTGGGATTGATCCACATCCACTGCCATGAATGGATGTTGACCGGCACGCAGTAAATCTTGCCGTCATGTTTGCAGGCATCGAGCAGCTTTGCGGGGCGGATGAAATCAGCCCAGCCTTCCTTGGCCGCAAGTTCCGAGAGGTCGGTCATCATTCCGGCCTTGACCAGGTCTTCCGCGTCGCGGCCCGTATTGAGCTGGGTTGCGCCCATCGGGTTGCCGCCCAGGATGCGGCTGACGATGATCGGGGTTGCTGTCGAGCCGCTGCCGGCAATGGCGCCGTCAACCCATTTGTCGCCGCCCTGTTTGTCAAAGGATTCGGCAAGCACCCTGGCCGCAGCCGCTTCGCCGCCCGAAGTCCACCAATGGGTGACCTCAAGGTCCACGGCGCCGGCCATGCCGGTTGTCCATAACAATGTGGATGCAGCCAAAATGGCCAGAGATGTCCGGTAACGCATCGTATCCTCCCAAATCTGAAACGTTACAGGTACGGTAATTGAAAACTTTGAATGAGGCAATCAGGCGCATCCGATTTTTTTCGATCATCGACATAATCCACAGGGCCGATAAATATATGCAATAAAAACAAATCATTATGCTAATTTTTGTCACATACGCAGCCTTTGGATTTTCGAAATTTTCTCGAAATATGGGAGATATCAATCTAATCACTTGGTCTAATAGGCATGGACGTTCCTTGAATTTGCATGGAATCTGAAACGATACAGAAAGTTGCAGAAGGTATCTTGAAGATCGCTCTTCGCGGGTCCATACAGGAGGCAGGTTTCGGTTAACCGGTTGAATTGACATGAACGACAAGCAGCATCACCCTGACGACGGGGAAAAAGTGGCGGCGCTCGCGGACGGCGAGAGGCCGACGCTGAAAACCATCGCGTTCATGGCCGGGCTCGGGGTGACGACCGTTTCACGCGCGCTCAAGGATGCGCCTGAAATCGGGCAGGCAACCAAGACCCGGGTGCAGCTGATCGCCAAGCAGATCGGCTACAGGCCCAATCGCGCGGGTGTGCGTCTGCGGACCGGCAAGACGAATGTGATCAGTCTGGTGCTCAATGCGCAGAGCGAGATCATGGGGCTGACCTCCAATCTCGTCTACGGCATATCCGAAGTCCTGGCTGAAACGCCATACCATCTCATCGTGACGCCGTACTCGCCCGAGAACGATCCGATGCAGCCCATCCGCTACATCATTGAAACCGGATCGGCTGACGGGATCATCATGTCCCAGACCCAGCCGTCCGATCCGCGCGTGCGTTATCTGACGGATCATCACTTTCCCTTCGCCACGCACGGGCGGACGCGAATGGGTATCGAGCATCCGTTCCACGATTTCGACAACGAAGCCTATGCCTATGCGGCGGTGAAAAGCCTGGTTGAGCGCGGGCGCCGCCGGATCGCCATGGTTGCCGGGCCGGGCCCGGCCCATACCTATTACTGGCATCTCGACGATGGTTTCAGGCGGGGCCTGCAGGAAAGCGGGGCAGTGCCCGTTATGCTCGACCATTGGAATGGCAGCATTTCATTGGACGACGTGCGCAACCGGACGGAAATGTTCATGCGCCAGCCCAATCCGCCGGATGGCATCATCTGCTGCACCGGCGGCCTGACGGTCGCTGTTGTCGCGGGCATCGAGGCAACGGGCATGAAACTTGGCCGGGACATCGATCTGGTGTCGAAGCAGACGACGCATTTCCTGCAATGGTTCCGCCCGGAAATCATTGTGTTCAACGAAGATGTGCGGCATGCCGGGCGCGAACTTGCCCGGGCCGTGTTGCGGCGCATCGAAGGAGCGGACCCGACGCAGTTGCAAAGCCTGAGCTACCCGGAGGCCGAGTAAGCCAGCGGTTTGCTAGCCGATGAGGCCACCGGCCGTGAAGCCGCCGTCGACGGCAAGCGTTTGGCCCGTCACATAGCTTGAACGGTTTTCGTCGAGCAGAAAGGCGATCGTGCTGGCGATTTCCTCCGGCTGGCCGTAACGCCGCTGCGGCACTGTTTTGCTCCAGCCCTCGCGTATTTCAGGCGTATGCACGGCGGCGGCCAGGGGTGTTTCAACCGGGCCGGGCGCAATGGCATTGACGCGGATGTTGTAGGGCGCAAGTTCGACCGCCATCACTTGGGTCAGATTGATGATCGCCCCCTTTGACGCGCCGTAGGCCGCCCGCCCGATATTGCCGCGCATGCCGGAGATCGAGGCGAGATTGACGATGGCGCCGCCGCCGCTTGCCGCCATGATGCGCGCACCGGCCTGCGTGACCAGAAATGTGCCGATGACGTTGATCTCATGGATCTGCCGGAACATGTCCGCCGTGGTATCGAAGAACGGCGTATCGCGGCCGATCCCCGCCGAACAGACAATCCCCCTGAGCGGACCGAACCCTGCTTCCGTCTCCGCCATGAGTGCCTCGACCGCATGCTCGTCGGTGACATCGAGCTGGGCAAAGCGGATGCGGCCGGGATGGGCCTTGCCGAGGTCTCCCTTCACCGTTTCCTTCACGTCTCGATCAGCAACGACAATCTTCCAGCCGTCGCTGGCCAGGGCATGGACCGTCGCAAGGCCTATCCCCGATGCGCCGCCGGTGACAAGGGCGGTGCGCTCGCCGCTATCGAATGTCGTCATGACGTGGTCCTCTCTGTTGCGGAAGAAGAGGTGGTCAGGCCTCTTCCAGACACAGTTCAAAGGTGATGCAGACGGGATTGTCGCCGCGCACAAGATCGCCGCGGGTGATGCCGCCTCCGGTATCGACCATGGTGATCTCTATGCGGGTCCTGCTGGTATCTGCCGAAACAAACCCTCCGGTGATGAACACTTCCGTCGCGATATCCTCGACGCGGCCGCCATCCGCGTATCGGGCGCCGATCAGGCTGCCGACGCCGCCGCGCAGATGCGCCCCGGCAAAGCCATGCTTGCGGCAGATCGCTTCGAGCGCGCCGGTGATGTCTTCGTTCGGGCGGACACGGGCGATGATTGTCCGCGGACCGGCGTCGTCGGCCGCAGGTGCGCTGACCGGCACGGGATGGAAAATGGTGAATGCCGTTTCCGCATCCGGCTCCGACACCATGCGGATGGTCTCGACACCCCACACCGTGGCGCGGATCGGCCGGCTGACGATTGTCTCGTGCGGCAGGATGTGGCCGGCGCAACGCCTGCCATCCGGTTCGATCCAGGTGGCGTGGCAATGGATGAAGGCTGCGCCGTCGCGCTCGCCGAACGTGACATTGCCCCGTTCCATCACGGTTTCGCCTGCCGGTGCGAAGGGTTCGCTGTACCATGCTGCATGAAGACCATCGGTCGAGAGTGCCGGCATGAGATAGTGGAACGGAGCAAAAGCGCCGCCTTCGATGACAAGCGATGCGGCGCGCAGATTGGCGGCGGCCAGCGGGATGGCAATGGCGTCGTTGAGGCTGAGACCCGGCTGGAGCGCAAAGCTGAATGTACGCCCGGTGCCGGTGAAACTCTCGAACCGTTCCGCGGCCGCCGGGCCGGGTTGCTGCAACCGGCGCTCAGGCACCGACCACCGCCGAACAGCTCTGTCCGCCATCGACGGGCAGGCAGACACCCGTGATGAATTTTGCTTCGTCTGAGGCAAGAAAGACGGCGGCATTGGCGACATCGAACGCACTGCCCATCTGCCCCAGTGGAACGAGGCGATTGCGCGCGGCAACCATCTCTTCGTTCGATGTGTAGTTGCCGGAAATCTGCTTGTAGATCAGCGGTGTATCGATCATGCCGGGCATGATGCAATTGGCGCGGATGCCGTGCGGTGCGTATTGCAGGGCAAGCGCCACGGTCGCCTGGTTGACCGCGCCCTTGGCCGCGTAATAGGCGAAATAGGGATAGCCGGTCCAGCGGATGGCCGCCAGCGAGGAAATATTGACGATCGCCCCGGAGTTGCACGCCCTCATATGCGGCAGGACGGCCTTGGCGGTGCGGAACACCGAGCCGACATTGATATCGAGCGACATCCGGAATTTTTCATCATCGAGGTCTTCCGGTCCGCCCGCTGTGGCGACGCCGACATTGTTGTGCAGGATGTCGATCCGGCCATAGCGCTCGATCGTGGTGTCCACGGCCTCTGTGACGGAAGCGCTGCTGGTGACATCCGAGGTAACAGCCATGGCGGAAAAGCCTTCCGCCGCAATGATTGCTGCCGTTTCCTTGGCGGCTTCCTGTTGCAGGTCGATGCAAACGACGGTTGCACCTTCCCGCGCATAGGCGACAGCGGCAGCCTTGCCGTTGCTCCATCCGGGGCCGGACGAGCCTGCCCCGAAAACCATCGCGATTTTATCTTTCAGTCGTTCAGTCATCAGAGGAAGCCAATCGAAATCCACGGGACGGCAGCCACGAGAATGATGCCGAGAATAAGGGCGGCGAGATAGCCCCAGATGGGCCGCATGCCCTCGTCGGGATTGACCCTGCCAATGGCGCAGGCCGCATAATAGCCGACGCCAAAGGGTGGGGCGAAAAGGCCGATGCCCATCGAAAGGATCACGACCATGGCGTAGTGCACCTCATGCACGCCGACCTGCCGGGCAATGGGAAACAGCAGCGGGCCGAAGAGCACGATGGCGGGTATGCCTTCCAGAACGCTGCCGAGAATGATGAACGCGACAATCGAAACGGCAAGGAATGTGATGGGGCCGCCGGGCAGGCCCGTCATGGCTGCGGCAAGTTCGCGCGAGAAGCCGGACTGCGTCAATGCCCAGGCCATGCCGGTCGCCGCGCCGATGATCAGCAGGATGGCGCCGGAAAGCGAGGCAGTATCCACCAGCATCGGCTTCAGCCGTGCCCAGTCGAATTGCCTGTAGATGAAAAGCCCCGCCACGATGGAGTAGACAATGCCGATGGTCGATACTTCCGTTGCCGTCGCCACACCCTCGACGACGGAAGCACGGATAATGAAGGGAAGCGCCAGGGCAGGCAGGGCGATGACAAAAGCCCGACCGATCTGCCTACCGGTGGCGCGCGTGACATGCGACAGGTCCTCATGGCGGTAGCGCCGCCAGACGACGAAACACAGCATCACAGCCAGGACAACGCCGGGGAGCAGGCCGCCGGTGAACAGCGCCGCGATGGACACGCCGGTGACCGAGCCGATGGTGATGAGCACGAGGCTGGGCGGAATGGTCTCCGTCTGTGCGCCGGTGGCCGAAAGCAGGGCAACCAGATCGCCCGGCTTGGCACCGCGGGCCTTCATTTCCGGGAAGAGCACCGGCGCGACGGCGGCCATGTCGGCGGCCTTGGCGCCCGATATGCCGGAGACCAGATACATCGCGCCGATCAGCACGTAGGACAGGCCGCCGCGCACATGCCCCAGCAAGCTTGCCAGAAACTGCACCATGGCGCGCGCCATGCCGGTCATTTCAATGAGCACGCCGAGAAACACGAAGAGCGGCACGGCGAGGAGAATGAGGTGCGACATGCCTTCATCCATGCGTCCGATGACCACGATCATCGGCACATTCGTCGTCAGGGCGAGATAGCCGAAGGTGGCAAGACCGAAGGAAAAGGCGATGGGAACGCCGCTGAGAACGAGGGCTGCGACGACACCGACGAAGAAGATCAGCAGATTGATGTTGCCCAGCGGCTTCAAAGAAGGGCCAAGCAGCCAGAAGACAAGCGTCAGCACGCCGATAAGGGCAATCGCCGTCACCACATGCCGCAGGTTCGACACCTGAAAGAGTTTGATAAGCGCCGAGACGATCATCAGTCCGGCACCGACGGGCAACGCCGCCGCGCGCCATGCATTGGTTATCTCCAGGGCCGGCGTGGTGATGTAGGTTTCTTCGTGGGCATAGTCATAGGCGGGGTAGACGATGAACAGGAGAAATGCCATTGCGCCAACAATGGCGATGACATCGAAAAACGCCCGGCGCTGCGGGTTCATCATGCCGACCAGCGCCGTCATGCGCATGTGCTCGCCGCGCCGGAATGCTACCACGGCACCCAGCATGGCAAGCCACAGGAACAGGATCGATGCCAGTTCATCCGACCAGATCAGCGGTTGGTGTACGACATAGCGGGCGATGATGCCGGCAAACAGGATGACCACCTCGGCAACAACGAGGATTGCCACGGGAAACTCGACGAGATGGCCAAGCAGCCGGTCGAGTTTCGATGCGATGGAGTGGTCATTGCGGGGCGGGGGAGAAAGAATGCTTTCGCCCTCCGCCGCCACGGCGCCTTCGGTCAGTCTGAGCCCTGCCATCGGGTTCGCCCCTATGCCAACTGGCCGACGACTTTTTCCAGAAGACCCCAGGCCTCCTCGCCATACTTGGCCTTCCATTCGGAATAGAAGCCTGCTTTGCGCAAGGCATCGCGGAAGGGCACGGGGTCCGGCGTGTTGAATTCAAGACCCTTGGTTTTCAGATCGGCCTGCAGGGTTTCGGTGAGCTTGGCCACATCGTCGCGTTCGGCAAGGCCGGCGGCGTTGATATGCTTGGCAACGACGGTCCTGATATCATCGGGCAAGGCTTCCCAGGCACGGCGGTTCGACAGGAACCAGAATCCGTCCCACATGTGGCTGGTCAGGGAACAGTATTTCTGCACTTCATAGAGCTTGGCCGTCGAGATGATGGCGAGCGGGTTTTCCTGCCCCTCGACAACTTTGGTCTGCAGCGAGGAGTACACCTCGTTGAAGTTGATGCTGGCGGGGGATGACTGGAAAGCGGTGAACATGGATGTCCACAACGGGCTGACCGGAACGCGAATCTTGAAGTTCTTCAGATCATCCGGTGTGGTGATCGGCTTGATGCTCGATGTGATGTGGCGGAAGCCGTTGTCCCAGATCTTTTCCATGGCGACGAGATTGGACTTCTCGATCTGCTTGCGCACATGGGCGCCGAGATCGCCATCCATCGCCTTCCAGACGGTGGCGCTGTCGGGGAAAGCAAAGCCGATGCCATTGATCGATGCGGCCGGAACGAGTGTCGAGAGGATCAGACCGGACAGCGTGAAGAATTCCACCGCGCCGGAACGCAGCTGGCTGAGCGTATCCGTATCGGAGCCAAGCTGGCTCGACGGGAAGATCGACAGTTCGAAGCGGCCGCCGGTTTCCGCCTTGATCTTGTCGGCGGCTTCCTGCGCCCGGATGTTCATCGGATGAGACACCGGCAGGTTGTTGGCGTATTTATAGGAAAATTCGGCCGCATGGGCGGGACGCCGCATGATGAAGGGGCTGGCAACCAGCGTTGCAGCGGTGCCGGCCAGGACCTGGCGGCGTGACAGATTGTTCATGTGATTTCCTCCCGAACAGCATGGCGCATTCCCCTGGAACTCATTGAACGAAGCAACCTCCATCGCATCGGTTCAAATCATAGGTCCATATTATAGAATGCAATTCCTCCTTGAATTGGATAAAACCATAAACAAATGCTGGCATCTTGCAATATTTTTTATGCCATAGTTCAATAGAACAACAAAATGATCCACAATATGGATCAAAATGCGTGTGGGAGAGCATGGAAGAAAAGATGACGGCGCCAGCCAGTCTCAACGGGTCGCAAAGTGTCGACAGGGCACTGGGCCTTCTCAGTCTTGTCAGCTATTTCGGCGATCAGGGCGGGTCGCTGAGCGAGATTGTCGAGCAGGGCGGCCTCAACAAGCCGACGACGCGGCGTCTGCTGCTTGCACTCATCCGCTCGGGGCTGGTCGAACAGGATGCACAGACCCGGCGCTACTATCTCGGACAGGAAGCCTATGTGCTGGGAACGCTCGCCACCCGCCGTTACGGCCTGTTGCAGATCACGCGCGACAGCCTCAGCATTCTCTCCGCCAAAACGCAGGATACCAGTTTTCTCTCCATCCAGCGCGAGACCTATGCGGTATGCCTGCACCGGGAGGAAGGCACCTATCCCATCCGCACCCATGCGCTGCAGGCGGGGTACCGGCATCCTCTCGGCGTCGGCGGCGGTTCACTGGCCATCCTTGCAACGATGCCGGATGACGAGATCGATATCATCCTGGCCGCCAACGAGGCGGTGCTGCTTGCCGATTACCCCAATCTTCCGCCGTGGCAGATCAGGGAGGATATCGCGGCAACGCGGGAACAGGGTTTTGCCCTCAACCCCGGGCGTATCCTGGCCAATTCCTGGGGCATCGGCCTTGCGATTCATTTCCCGGATGGGCGGGCCGCCGGTGCGCTGAGCATCGCGGCCATCGACAGCCGCATGCAGCCGGCGCGCCAGCAGGAACTGGCGGAGCTGATGCGCATCGAGGCGAAAAAGATCGAGGCGCGGCTGGCCCATCTCCAGCCGCTCAATGACCGGCCGAAACGGGCTTTGACGGCCGGTGTGAAATCCAGAGCAAGACCCGAACGGATGAAAGCATGAGCAGCACCGACGCAGCCCTGATCACGGCCATGTCGAAACGCGTGATGAACCTGTCGGGTTTCCTGGCGCAGACCGCGCGCCGCCTGCCTGAGGAAACAGGTTTCGTCTGGGGTGAAAAAAGCTGGAGCTGGAGCGCGCTGCAGCGGCGTGTCGATGCGATGGCTGCGGCACTGCACAGCGAATTCGGTGTCGTCAAGGGCGACCGCATTCTGATCCAGTCGCAGAACTGCAACCAGATGTTCGAATCGATGTTCGCCTGTTTCCAGCTGGGCGCCGTGTGGGTGCCGGCGAATTTCCGCCAGACACCGGATGAGGTCGCCTATCTCGCCAAGGCGAGCGGAGCCAAGGGCATGATCTGCGGTCACCTCTTCCCCGACCATGTGGCGGCAAGCCGGGACATGAACCCCGATCTCGCTTTCGTCATTGCCATCGGCAAGGCGGATTTCGGTGACGATTACGATGACATCGTCGCCCGCTTTGACGGCCGGAACGTTGCATCCGCCTCGGTTGATCACGACGATCCCTGCTGGTTCTTCTTCACGTCAGGCACGACGGGGCGGCCCAAGGCGGCCGTCCTCACCCATGGCCAGATGGCCTTCGTCATCACCAATCACCTGTGCGATCTCATGCCCGGCACCACGGAAAAAGATGCTTCGCTGGTGGTTGCGCCGCTGTCGCATGGCGCGGGCATTCACCAGCTGACCCAGGTGGCGCGCGGTGCGAAGACGATCCTGCTGCCGACGGAGAAGTTTGACGTTGCCGAAGCGTGGAGGCTGGTCGAGAAATGGCGTGTGAGCAACATGTTCACGGTGCCGACGATCCTCAAAATGCTGACGGAACATCCAGCGGTGCATGAGCGTGATCACTCCTCCCTGCGCTACGTGATCTATGCCGGTGCGCCCATGTACCGGACCGACCAGATTCATGCGTTGAAGACGCTCGGGCCGGTGCTCGTGCAGTATTTCGGCCTTGGCGAGGTAACAGGCAACATTACGGTCCTGCCGCCTGGCTATCATAGGACGCAGGATGGTCCCGATGCGCGGATCGGCACCTGCGGCTTTGCGCGGACCGGCATGCAGATCGCCATTCAGGACGACACCGGCCAAGAGGTCAAACCGGGCGAAACCGGCGAGATCTGTGTCATCGGGCCGGCGGTGTTTGCGGGTTATTACGACAACCCCGACGCCAATGCGAAAGCCTTTCGCGATGGCTGGTTCCGGACCGGCGATCTCGGCCACATGGACGAGGCGGGTTTCGTCTACATCACCGGCCGGGCGTCCGACATGTATATCTCCGGCGGTTCCAACGTCTATCCGCGCGAGATCGAGGAAAAGATACTCACCCATCCGGATATCAGCGAAGTGGCGGTGCTTGGCATTCCCGATCCGGTGTGGGGCGAGGTCGGGCTGGCGGTCTGTGTCGCGCGGTCCGGCAGCGCCCCCGATGGCGAGGCCGTCATGGCGTGGCTGAACGGCAAGATGGCGCGCTACAAACTGCCCAAGCGTTTCGTCTTCTGGCCGGACATGCCCAAATCCGCCTATGGCAAGATCGCCAAGAAGCTCATCAGGGAAGAACTGATCCGGCGGGGTGAACTGGACAGCTGATCTCATTCCAGCATCCGTGCCTTTACCAGATAGCGCATCGGTCCCGATGTTGCGGCATCAAATGGCCAGCAGGTGGCAAGAATCAGATTCTTGCCGGCGGCATTGGTATCAATGCCGGACTGATCCCAGCGGACGACCGATGTTTCCGTGACCTGATAGGTGAAAACCTTGCCGTCACGCCGGGTTATCCGGACCGCATCGCCGATCTGCACGTCCTTCAGAAAGGCAAAATGCGTATCGCGATGTGCGGCATAGACTGCCGTGCCGCTGTCGCCTGCTTCGGCGCTGCGGTCCACATGGCCGGGGCCGAAGGCCAGAGCCTGGCCGCTTGCCCCGTGCAGGGCGATGGAGGTTTCGCCAATACGCGGAAATTCAAGCCGCGCAACCGGCCAGGTATCGGCCCATGACCAGGGTTTGACCGGCTGACCGGTCGCGACGCTCCGGGTAAAGGCACGGTCGAGAAGCACCTGCGCCACCATGGCTTTCGCATGAATCCACAGGCCCTGGCTGAGCAGTACCAGTCCGACCAGAGCCATCACGATCATTCCGGCCCGCAGGGCAGGGCGGAGAACCGCCCTGCCTTTCTGCTTGGAGACGCCGTGCCGTGTGCGGATCGTGCTCATCATGCTTTCCCCATTGTCTTGCGGCTGAAGAAGAACAGCCCGGCGCTGGCGAAGAGCAGCATCAACCCGGCGATCATGCGCAGTTCCGCATCGGTTGCCGTCTGCGGCAGGGCAAGCTGATCGGCAGGAGCCTGTTGGACAACCGGCTTCTTGCCAGCCGCCAGCTTGGCAAACTGGACGTCCGGACCATTGTCGAGGCTGGCCTTGCGTGTTGCCTGTTCACCGAACACTTTGTCGAAATCCCAACCTGCCGGGAGATTGAGCGGGATGTCGGCGCGGGTCAGCGGCTTGTCCTGCGCCCGTGACGGGGTCTTGTCGACGGCAACCAGACTGGTCAGGCGCGACACGAGGCTGTTTTCAAGGGCCAGTTTCAGGATGCGCCTGTCGGCTTCGTCACGGCTGATCTTGCCAAGAGTGCTTTCGACCTCCGCATCGGAAATCTTGCGGCGTGCCCAGAGTTTTGACAGGCCTTCACCTTCCGCGGCCTTGGCAACCGGCAGCGTGACTTCCCATGGCTGCGTGCCGATCATGCCCTTGATTGTCAGGGTGCCGGAGAGCGAACCGAGCTTGGCGGCAATGACGAGCGGCTCGCCGCGATAGAGATCAGGCAGAATGGCCGGTGTCACATCGGCATTGCCGGACGAGAACGTGGCACTGAGGTTGGTGATGATGGGACTTTCCAGCTTGGCAAAGAGACTGCGCATGCGCTCGTCGACCTGATCCGTCGAGCCGATGGAGGTGAAGGTGCCGCGGCCAAGTTCAGCGGCGCGGTTCATCAGATAGTTGTTGGGAGCCGAGCCGATACCGACCATGAAGACCCGCGAACGGCCGAGCCTGGCGGCGATGGTATCGAGCAGTTGCTGTTCGTTGCCGATGGCGCCGTCGGTGAGAAACACGATCTGGCGGACAAAGGACTGATCGTTGGGACGCCGGTCGTTGAGGGCTGCTTCCAGCGGCGCAAGCATTTCCGTACCGCCGGATGCTTCGAGGGCGCCGACAAATTCGCGGGCCGTGGTGACGTTTTCCCGGTCGGCGGCAACGGTATCCTGGAACAGCGAGGTCATGGTGTCGTCGAAGCGGATGACGTTGAAACGGTCTGCGGGTTTGAGGCGGCTCAGCGCATAGTCGAGGCTGGCCTTGGCCTGATTCATCGATGTTCCGCCCATCGAACCGGAATTGTCGATGACAAAGACGATTTCGCGCGGGCGCTGCTCCTGCTTCTGTTCGACAACCGGCGGCGTGACATAGGCGAGGGCATAGTCATGCTTGCCGACCGTTTCGCGGAACAGGCCGACAGCGGGCGCCTTGGCATTCTGCGGTTTCCAGGTCAGTTCAAAGTCGCGGTCGGCGTGGTTGTCACCCGCCAGCGAGACGACCTGCGTCTGCGCGTCGATGGTTTCGGTGTTGACGGCATGGTGATGGCTCTTCACCTCGCCCAGGGCAAAACCAGCCTGCAGGCGGACCTTGATGCTGACCGGATTGACCGGGGCATTGATGCGCGGATCAAGCACGGGCGGCGTGATCTTGCTGCGATCGGCGACAGGATCGGCTGTGGTGCCCCAGCCGGAACCGTCGGCCGCAAGGTCTGCGGTCTGCGTGATCGGTGCAGGATTGTAGCGCGGGGCGACAACCAGCGGCACGCGCAAGGAAAATTCATCGCCGGACAGGCGCACGGGCTCCTGATAATCGATCTGGACAACAACCTGCTCGTGCGGGCCGATATTGGCAACGGAATTGGTGAAAAGGTTCGGCCGCTGCTGTTCAACCAGGCTGGCTTTCTGGCCGGATGCCTTCGCCGTTTCATAGATGGCTTTGGCTTCCTTTTTCTCCTTGATGTCACCGATGATCACGCGCTTGCCGACAACCATCTTCAAGGCGTGCACGGCGCTGTCTTCCGGCAGCGGATAGGCGTAGACCGCCTCGACCCAGCCATTGGACGGGTTGGTGAATATCTGGGTGATGCGGGCGCGAGCCGTCGGACCGCTGACGACGATGTCGACATCCGTGGCGACACGCGGCGCTTCGACGTAGCGGCCGGCTTCCGAGCTCTTCACCAGAAGCGTGCCGGATTTGACGTCATCGAGGGTGACAAGGGGCGACCGGGCGGTTTCGGCATGCGCCGTCGCCAGGCTGAAAAAGAATACGGCGAGCGCAACAAATGGCAGACCAACGACGTTGATCAACCAGAGTGCCTGGCAGGTACGGCGCAGCCAATGGGGCATCGCTCGGGGAGATTGCTGGGTGTGGAAGGTTGCGGGTTTCATCGGGAAAGCTCCTGTTGGTGCTCCCATCGGGAAGCTTTCCCCATTTCATACATGGGCCTTTTTGCCGCCAGCGTAAGCTTCGGGAATGTTCCGCACGGCCCCGTCACGAGATGTCTTGCCCCCGACGGCCTTGTGTGGATATGTGAAGGAATGTACGTGATTTGACGGGAGCGAGGCCTATGGCCGGGGATATCGACAGTCAGCTATCGGAGCGGCAGAACCAGGCCGTCGCCACGAAGATCCGCGAGGAGATGGCGCGGCGGCGGGTTTCGCGGCAGTATCTGGCCGACCAGGCGAAGATCAGCCTGTCCACCCTGGAAAAGGCGCTTTCCGGCCACCGGCCGTTTACACTGGCCACCACGATCCGGCTTGAAGAAGCGCTGGGCATGCGTCTGCGCGCGGCGGACCTGCTCGATAACCCGGTTGCGGTGAACAATGGACATGCCAGCGAGGAATTCGGCGCCTATTCCCGCGCAGGAGCCGGGTGGATTGAAGGCCGGTATCTGACGTTGCGCCCTTCCTTCGGTGATCCGAAGGCAATCTTTGCCTATTGCACCGAGATCGGCTGGAACGATGCCGCATCCAATCTGCGGTTCATTGAAAAGGAACGGCTCGACGCGGCCTTTACCCAGCAGGGGACGGTGGCGATCCCGAATCTCTCCGGCCACATCTATCTCGCGACCAATACGTCGGGCCAGCAGCGCCTGATCATCGTTTCGCGCCCGTCCATTACGGGCGAGATGTACGGTATTCTGACGACATTGCAGGCGGGACGCGGCGCGCAATTGACGCCGATATCAGCACCTATCGTTCTCATTCCGATGGCATCCATGCCGGACGCACAGTTCGGGCGCATCGCGCCCGATCATGGCAGCTACGCGTCCTATCTCGCCTATCTCAAACGCACGGTGGAGGAACCGTTCGCCGTGTTCCTCCCCGGGCCTGCTGTCTCCGGTTAGGCCCGCATTGACTTGCTGCGCACGTCGAGCCAGACGGCGAAGAGAATGACGATGCCCTTGAAGATGAGCTGGTAGAAATAGGGGACGGCCAGCATGTTCATGCCGTTGTTGATGACGCCGATGATGAGTGCACCGAGAATGGTGCCGACCATGGTGCCGACGCCGCCGGCAAGGCTGGTGCCGCCGAGCACGACCGCGGCAATCGCGTCGAGCTCATAGCCCATGCCGGCATTGGTCTGGGCCGAGGAAAGACGCGAGGACAGCAGGATGCCGCTGATCGCCGCCATGACGCCTGAGATCATGAAGATGATGATCTTCAGCCGGTCGACGCGGATGCCGGAATAGATCGCCGCCTCGCGGTTGCCGCCGGCCAGATAGGCGCGGCGGCCGAAGATCGTGCGGGAAAGAACGATGTGGTTGATGGCAAAGAGCGCAATGACGATCCAGATGATGATGGGAAGGCCAAGCCAGCTTTCGCTGCCGATGGCCAGCCATGTTTCATTCTCGATGGAGGCGGGGGCGCCGTTGGTCGGCAGGCTGACGGCGCCGCGATAGATGCCCATGGTCGCAACCGTGACGATGAAGGATGGCAGCATGAGCTTTGCCGACAGGACGCCGTTGAGCCCGCCCATGATGGCGCCCGCCGCCAGCGTGATCAGTACAGTCGGCGCAAAGCCGAAGCCCATGGAAAAGGCCTGCGCCGCGACCATACCCGCCACCGCTATGATCGAACCGACCGAAAGATCGATATCACCGAGCAGGATCACATAGGTCATGCCATAGGCAGCAACTGCGATCACAGCCACTTGCTGCATGATGTTCATGAAATTGTTGAAGGCGAGAAACCGCGGGCTGATCGAGGAAAAGACCAGGCACAGGATGATCAACGAGATGACGATGCCACCATATTGCCGGATGAGGGGGGAAGCCAGAAGCGCCTGCTTCGTCTCGGTCGAATTGCTCATTGGTGTATTCCTGCTGCATAGGTCATAACGGTTTCGGGGCTGAGGCCCTGCGCATCCAATGTTTTTGCCACGCGCTTGTCGTGCATGATGACGAGCCGGTCGCTGAGGCCGAGCACTTCGGGCAATTCCGACGACACCATCAGGATCGCGGTCCCGGCGGCGGCAAGCTCGCGGATGATGCGGTAAATCTCGAATTTTGCACCGACGTCGACGCCGCGTGTCGGTTCGTCAAGAATGAGTATTTTGGGCTGCGTCTGCAGCCATTTGGCGATGACGATCTTTTGCTGGTTGCCGCCGCTGAGCGAGCCGGCAGGGGTATCGATGGAGGCCGTCTTGATGGCAAGGCGCAGCACTTCCGTCTTGGCCGCCGCCCGTTCGCGGGCCGGGCGGGTAAAGCCGAACTGTCCGGACAGCTGGCCCAGAGCGACCATGTTGATGTTGCGCTCGACGCTGTGCTGCAGTACCAGCCCTTCTTCCTTGCGGTTTTCCGTCACGAAGGCGATGCCGTGTCGGATCGCATCGGCCGGTGAGCGCAGATGCACGGGATTGCCGTTGAGGCGGATTGTCCCGGCCGGTTGCCCGAAACCGAACAAGGCCTTCATCACATCGGAGCGGCCGGACCCGATAAGGCCGAACAGGCCGACAACTTCGCCCGGCCGCACGTCCAGCGAGACATTTTCGAATTTTCCGGCTTCGGAGAGATTTTCAACCGCAAGAACCGGAGGCACCGCAGATGGGGGGCGTTCGACAAGGCGCGGCGGGTAGATGTCCTTCATTTCCCGCCCGACCATCAGGGCGATCAGGCCTTCGATGCTCGTGTTCTGCTTTTCCGTCGTCGCGACAAAGGAACCGTCGCGGATCACCGTGATATCATCGGAAATCCGCATGATTTCCTCCATGCGGTGCGAGATATAGATGATGGCCGTTCCCTTGGCCTTCAGGCGTTCGATGATGGTGAAGAGGATTTCCGCTTCGCTGTCGGACAGTGAGGATGTCGGCTCGTCCAGGATAACCACGTCGGCGGGACGGCTGAGCCCCTTGGCGATTTCCACCAGCTGGCGCTGGGCGATGGACAGATCGCCGACCTTGGTGCGCACATTGACGGGCAGGCCGAGGTCCTGAACGATCTGCGCGGCCTGTGTGTTGAGATCGCGTTCATTGATCAAGCCGAACCGGTTGGGTTCGTGCGTTGCCAGAATGTTTTCGGCAACCGACAGGTTGCGGCAGAGGCTGAGCTCCTGGAACACGATGCTCAAACCCAGCGCCTTTGCCTCGATAGGGTTCTTTGGAGCGTATGGCTCGCCGCGCAGCGTGATCGAGCCCGATGTCGGCTGGAATAGACCGACGAGAATTTTCATGAGCGTGGATTTGCCGGCACCGTTCTCGCCCAGCAGCGTATGCACGCGCCCGGGCCGCACGGAAAGGTTCATGCGCTTGAGTGCCGTCACCGGACCGAAGGTTTTGGCGACGTCCTTGATTTCAAGCACAGGTGCGTTGGATGAAACGGCCATGAATGACAGTCCTTACCGGAGGTCTTCCTGAACTGCCACCCGCGAGGCGGTCCTGCGCGGGTGGCACTGTTGAATGTTGACGTTGGCGGGGGTTACTTTTCTTCGCCTGTTTTGGTGACAACGCCAGGAACGATCGGCTGCTTGGCGTCAACGGTCTCGCCCTTGATGACCTTGCCTGCGGTCGCAACCGCAACCTTGCCCATCTGGTCCGGATACTGCGCGATCACGCCGACCATAACAGGATCGTTTTTGACCGCATTGCGGGCTTCTTCCATGCCGTCGAAGCCGATGACCTTGACCTGATCCTGCAGCTTTGCCGACTTGACGGCCGAGGCTGCAGCAAGCGCCGCATCGTCGCCGAAGCCGAAGATGCCGACGACATCGGGGTTCGCCTGCAGGATGTTCTGGGCGGCGGCAAGCGCCTCGGGACGGGTGATGCCGGTCTGGATGGAGACGATCTTGATATCGGGATGCGCGGCAATCGCCTTCTTGAAGCCTTCGACGCGATCGACCACCGACTGCACCGTCGGGTAGTCGATGACGGCCACATTGCCCTTGTCGCCGATCTGCTTGGCCATCAGCTCGCCAGCCTTGACGCCGCCGGTATAGTTGTCGGTGCCGACATGCGAGGTGACTTCAACGCCCTTGGCGGGAACGTCAACGGTGATCACCTTGATGCCAGCCTTCTGCGCCTTGGCGATGGCGGATTTCACACCTGTGCTGTCCACAGGCGAAATGATGATGACGCTGACGCCCTTGGTGATGAAATCTTCCACATCGGCGAGCTGCTTGTTCAGGTCCTGATTGGCAATCGCGATTTCAAGCGGCAGGTTTTCCGCCTTGGCTTCCGCGGTCATTGCCGAAGCAAGCGAGATATAGAACGGATGCTGCTGGGTGAGCAGCGAAGCGCCGATACCTTCGGCAAAAGCGCCGGTGGCCATCAGTGCGGCGGCGCCAGCAAGCAGCAGTTTGGTAAAATGGGTACGGATCATTGTTCCCTCCAGAACAGTTGTTTTCTCGAAAGCCGGCAGATGGGCATTGGCGATACACAACCGGATACTGCATGGCCGTTCTGCCGTGCTTCGTCCGTTGGCGATGGCCGATGCTCCTCCCACCTTCGTCCGCCGCATGGATGTTCAATTTATGTTGCTGTGTCAATATAAAAATTTGCGCGCGTAAAGTTTATTGCAGAAAGATGATCCGCATTCGCCACTGCATTTATTCGTTTGATGATGGCTGCTTGATGTCAGGGCCGTCATTTCGCGGCGTGTGATCGCGGAAGAGATAGTGGGAGGCAAGGAGGACCGGCTCCAGGATGACCACGCCGAACAGGATGCCCGCAAGCCGTTCGATACCGGGTTCCAGCGCAGCACTGCTATAGGTGTCGGGCACGAGGACGACAAGAAAGGCAAGGACGAACTGCGTTCCGATATAGCTGATGGAGGAGTTGCTGTTTTCGATATGCCGCCCGACAAGGACGCCTATACACACGCCGAGCGTCATGAGGATGGGCGAATGATGACTGCCGAGCAGGATGATCGTGGCGATCAGGCCGCCGACGCTGCAGCCGACAAAACGCAGCACCAGCCGCGATGTGATCGGGTTCAGCACGCTTGCGGCCAGACTGCTCACCGGAATCATCATCACGGCCATGATGGTAATGCTCGACTGGCTGAGAGAGGTGATGCCCGTCCACAGCCATATCCATGGAATCAGACCCAGAGCGATTGCGGCCTGCAGCGCATGCTTCGCGGCGCCCCGGTGCCAGACCACGGAGTGTCTTATCGCGGTCTGCGCTGGCGATTCCCGGGATTGCCGCGGCAGCCGGCGTCTTATGGTAAAGGTCGATACCGCGCTGACGAGAATGCAGGCGAGGGTGCCGGCAAGGATTTCGACGAGGCGCGACTGGGCGAACGGCAGCACCGATTCCGATGGATGTTTCATGCCGTCGATCAGCACCATGCAGAATGTCAGCCCGGTGAACAGCCAGGCATAGCTGCGTTTTCCGACGAGGGCGAAGTAAAGGGTGACGCTGCCGATAATGACAAGCGACAGGCTGAGAAGGAACGGCTTGCCGATGACAAGCGGGGCCAGGGCCAAAGCGGCGCCCGCACCCGCCGATGTGCCGATGATGCGCAGAATGCCGCGGGTGAGACTTTCCGATACATGCGAGCGCATCACCATGTAGCCGCTGAACGCCGCCCAACCGACGTTTTTCGCCCCAAGGACGTGCGCGAAGATGATGGCGAGCAGCACGGATATGACGCACTCGAACTCGTCGACCATCCGCGGTCCGGGCCTTGCCAACGACCGGAGCTCCCGCACGCTTGCGGTTGCGAAAACAGTAAGGCTGGCTGTGGCTTGCCGCAGATAGTTCATTGTTTGCTTCTACCGGTCTTGCAGCCAGCTGTCGATGTTTCGATTGCCGGGCAAGACGTGGCTTCCGAACCAATGCGGCTCTTGTTACTCTCGCACACCCTTAACGCTGGAGCACTGCCATGGGCCACGCATTCGACGCGATCATCATAGGGGCGGGGCAAGCGGGCCCATCGCTCGCAAGCCGGCTGACCGCGGCAGGCATGAGCGTGCTGATTGTCGAGCGAAAACTGTTTGGCGGCACCTGCGTCAACACCGGCTGCATGCCGACGAAGACGATGGTTGCCAGCGCCTACGCGGCGCACCTTGCCCGGCGCGGGGCCGATTATGGCGTTGTGATAGAACAGCCTATTCGCGTCGACATGAAGCGTGTGCGGCAGCGTGCCGATACAGTTTCGTTCAATGCCCGCACGGGTGTTGAGACCTGGCTGCGCGGCATGCGCAATTGCAGGGTTGTCGAGGGGCATGCCCGGTTCGTCGACGCTCATACGATTGCTGTCAACGAAGTGCTTTTTCAGGCGCCGCGCATTTTCATCAATGTGGGCGGGCGCGCCAACATTCCGGATATGCCGGGTATTCGGGATGTCGATTGTCTCACCAATACGACCATGATGCAGCTCGATACCTTGCCCCGGCATCTGGTGGTGGTTGGCGGCAGCTATATCGGCCTCGAATTTGCGCAGATGTACCGGCGCTTCGGATCGCAGGTCACTGTCGTTGAGAAAGGTCCCCGGCTGGTTGGACGCGAAGACGCCGATGTGTCCGAGGCGATCAGGTCCATCCTGGACAATGAAGGCGTTGCCTGCCGTCTCGATGCCAATTGCATCGCTTTCAAACCGCATGCCGACGGCACGGAAGTTCATCTCGATTGCGATTCCGGTGCGCGCAGCGTGGTCGGCTCGCATGTGCTGCTGGCGATTGGCCGCCGCCCAAACACCGACGATCTCGGTCTGAACAAGGCAGGCATCGAGATCGACGAGCGTGGTTACATCAAGGTCGATGATTTTCTGGCGACGAGTGCCGACGGTGTCTGGGCGCTTGGAGACTGCAACGGGCAGGGCGCATTCACCCACACGGCCTATAATGATTATGAGATCGTGGCGGCCAACCTCTTGGATGGCGAGAGCCGCAAGGTCAGCGATCGGGTTCCCGGTTATGCGCTCTATATCGACCCGCCGCTCGGCCGGGCCGGAATGAGCGAAACCCAGGCCCGGACAACGGGCCGCCCCATTCTGGTGTCGAAGCGACCCATGACCCGGGTTGGCCGGGCTGTCGAGAAGGACGAAACGCAGGGCTTCATGAAGATCATCGCCGATGCGCAGACACAGCAGATTTTAGGCGCGGCGATTCTGGGTACCAGCGGCGATGAGGCGATCCACGGGATAATCGACGCGATGAGCGCCAAGGTGGGCTATCCCACGCTCAAATGGGCGGTGCCTGTCCACCCCACCGTTTCGGAACTGATCCCGACCGTTCTCGGCGATTTGTCCGCCCCGGCGCTCTGACAAGGCCCGCGTCAAAGTGGAGCGACGGCGCAACTTGTTCCGGAGAAAATTAGAGGTTATTGCCTTGTTCAGATATGACGGATAGCCTTTATGCGTGTTTGCGGTCGATGCCCACGCCCTCCGGTGGTTTCGGCCGATACGGAATAAAAGGGGAGGAGATGATGAGATGACCACTGCATTCGATACAGCCGATGAAGCCGCCATTCAGCAGTGCGAAGAACGCCTGAGGTCTGCGATGCTGCGCAGCGACGTTGAAGCGCTCGATGTGTTGCTGGCCAACGACCTCATTTTCATCGATCATCAGGGACGCCGGATTGAAAAGGCGCAGGACCTTGAAGCACATCGCAGCGGTGTCCTGGCGCTCGAGCAGATCGACGTCCTCGACAGCATCATCCGGCCGCTCGGCAATGCAGTCCTGGTTTCGTTGCGGGTCAGGTTTACCGGAACCTATTACGGCGAAAAGTTTTCTGAAAAACTGGCCTTTACCCGTGTCTGGAGCCGCACGGCGAATGACTGGGCCGTTACCCTGGCCCATTGCTCCAGAATCACCATGTAAACAAAAGCAAAGAACCGACCGGCGGAACTCCGGTCAGTTCGTCCACGTGCGTTCGAGAACGCTTATCCAGTTGCCGTAGCAGATCTTGTCGAGCGCCTCCCCATCATAGCCCGCCTGGCGCAGGGCATCGACCAGCAATTGCAGGTCGCCGGCATCGCGCATGGCGGCTGGAATGGTTGTGCCATCGAAGTCCGATCCAAGCGCAACGTGATCGATCCCGATGCGATCGACGATGTAATCGACGTGCCGCACCAGCTCACTCAAATCCGTGTCGGGATTTCTCACGCCGTCCTGACGCAGGAACAGGACGCCGAAGTTCAGGCCGACCAGTCCGCCTGTATCGCGGATCGCGTCAAGCTGGCGGTCCGTCAGATTGCGGCTGTGCGTGCACAGCGCATGCGCATTGGAATGCGAGGCCACGAGCGGCGCGTCCGATATGGCCGCAATATCCCAGAAGCCCTGTTCGTTCATGTGGGAGAGATCAACCATGATCCGCAGCTCATTGCAGGTGCGGATCAACTGTTTGCCGTGATCGGTCAGGCCCGGCCCGATATCCGGGGAACTGGGAAAGCGGAAGGGTACGCCGTGGGCAAAGATATTGCTGCGGCTCCACACGGGTCCGAGCGTGCGCAACCCCGCCCGATGCAGGACGTAGAGTGCATCGAGGTCGGGCCCGATGGCTTCCGCGCCTTCGATATGGAGCACCGAGGCAAACGCCCCGTCCTTCATTGCATTGCGGATGTCATCCGCCGTCTGGCAGATGCGCAGGCGGCCTTCCGCCTGCCGTTCGATCCGTGTCAGAAGCGCGGCCATGGCCAGGGTGGTGTTGAGCGCACTTTCCATGTCCGGCGTGTTGTAATCGCCATTGGCATTTTTCTGCGGCGATGGCGTCGGAACGTAAATCGCGCACAGTCCACCCGCCAGTCCGCCCTTTTTCGCGCGCGGCAGGTCGATATGACCCACATTTTCCCCCTCGATGAAGCGCTTCTCCGGCGACGGTTCGGTCGACATCCAGAGGCGGAGCAGGACATCGTTGTGCCCGTCGAAAACCGGGACGATTGAATAGCTGGTCATGGGTCAGGAAACCTTGGTGCGTTTTGCGGTGGCGGGAGCCGAGTCCCGAAGCTGTCACCAGCTTTGGCGCGAATACCGGCAAATGGCAAATGCGTTTTCGGTCGCTGCCCATGCGCGCAACGCATCGGCACGCCTGTTCCGTACCTCTGTTCCTGCCGCATGCACAGTGTGCATAGGTACTGCCAAAATCGGCATTGGCCGCCCGTTCGACCTGCATGATAGAGCCTGCTTAAAAAATTGACACGCAAGAAATTTGGGCGGCGAGCCAGTCAGACGATGTCTGCGGCGGGGCGGCGTCCGGGAACAAAAGAACCATGAGCAAAGGGGCACGCACCATGATCTCAAGACGCAATCTGTTGATTGGCGGCGCAGCGATACCGTTTCTATCCTATGTCAATCTGACCCAGGCATTTGCCGATACGCCGAAGGACATCCTCGTTGTCGCGCAGCAGATCGACAACATGACAAGCCTCGATCCGCATGAAAGCTTTGAGGCGGTCGGCAGTGAGATTGCCGGCAATATCTATCACAAGCTGGTGCATCCCAATCTTGAAAATGCCGATCAGGTTGATGGCGGCCTGGCCGAATCATGGGAAGCCGATGCCGACGGCAAGGTGTTCACGTTCAAGATGCGCGCAGGTGCAAAGTTTGCCAGCGGCGCGCCGGTGACAGCCGAAGACGCGGCATTTTCCCTGCAGCGCGCCGTCAAGATGAACAAGGGACCCGCGTTCATCATCACGCAGTTCGGCTTTACCGCCGAGAATGTCGAGCAGCAGATCAAGGCTGTTGACGACAAGACATTGAAGATCACCGTTGAAAAGCCGGTTTCCCTGTCTTTCCTGCTCTATTGCCTGTCCGCCAATGTCGGCAGCATCGTCGAGAAGAAGATTGTCCTGGAAAACGTGGCGGGCGACGATTTCGGCAATGGCTGGCTGCAGAAGAACAGCGCTGGTTCCGGCGAGTGGGTGCTCATGGCCTGGAAGCCCAGCGAAAGCGTCACGCTCAAGGTCAACCCCGAGGGTGCCTATAAGGGCAATATCAAGCGCATCATCCTGCGCCATGTGGTTGATCCGTCATCCCAGCTGCTGATGCTGCAGAAGGGCGATGCCGACATCGCGCGCAACCTGACGACCGAGCAGCTGCGCACGCTTCAGGGCGACGAGAACTATACGCTTGTGCAGAAGGGCGTGGCTTCGCTGGTTCTCATCTCGCTCAACCAGAAGAACCCGAATCTGGCCAAGCCGCAGGTCTGGCAGGCGGTCAAGTGGGCGATCGACTACAACGGCATCCAGCAGAACATCGTGCCGCTCACGCACAAAATCCATCAGAGCTTCCTGCCTGAGGGCTTTCCCGGCGCCGTGAACGACACGCCTTTCCAGAAGGACGTCGAAAAGGCCAAGGCACTCATGGCCGAGGCAGGCCTTGCCGGCGGTTTCGATATCGTCATGGACCATTATTCGGCCCAGCCCTATCCGGATATTGCGCAGGCTCTTCAGGCGAACCTTGCCGAAATCGGCATCCGCGTTCAGCTGCAGGCGGCCGAAAACCGTCAGGTCCTGACGAAAATGCGTGCCCGTGAACATCAGATGGCGCTGTCCGCCTGGGGTTCGGACTATTTCGATCCGCATGCCAATGCCGATGTGTTCAACATCAATCTCGACAACTCGGACAATGCAAAGACCAAGCCGTTCCTCTGGCGCTCGTCCTGGCAGGATGCCGAAATGACCAAAAAGGCCGAGGAAGCCCGCGACGAGAAGGATCCGCAGAAGCGCATCGAGCTCTACGAAGCCTTGCAGAAGGTGCATATGGAGCACAGCCCCTTTGCCCTGATGCTGCAGACAAAAACCACGGCTGCCTGCCGCAAGGCTGTTTCGGGCATGCGCCTTGGCACATTGTCTGACTCCCACTCCTACGCAGGGATCGCAAAGGCTTGAACGCGCGGATAAAAAATCTGTCCAGCCTTCTCGGCAGTGTCTTCCTGACACTGCTCGGGCTGACGGTGATCACGTTCATGATCGGCCGCGTCATGCCGGTCGATCCCGTGATCGCCGCCGTTGGCGACAATGCGCCCGAGGCCGTCATCGCCCGGGCGCGGATCGAAATGGGACTGGATCAGCCGGTGGTGGTCCAGTTCCTCCATTATCTCGCACAGATCGTTCAGGGTGATCTCGGCAAATCCATTCTGACCCGCAATCCCGTGGCGACCGATATCGCGCGTTATTTCCCGGCCACGCTGGAACTGGCAACCGCGGCGCTCATTCTTGCCGCCGTGATCGGCATTCCGCTTGGCGTCTGGGCCGCGGTCCGGCAGGGAAGCTATGTCGACCAGACCATCCGCGTCATCTGTCTCGCCGGCCATTCCGTTCCGGTTTTCGTGCTGGCGATGATTTCGCTGCTGGTGTTTTACGCCGTGCTCGGCATTGCGCCGGGGCCGGGGCGTCAGGACATCATTTTTCAGGATATGGTGCCGCACGTCACCGGCATCCTGACAATCGACTCCATCATTGCCGGGGATTGGGATGCGCTTTATGACGCGCTCATCCACATGATCCAGCCCGTCTGCATCCTCGCCTATTTCAGCATGGCCTACATCACGCGCATGACCCGCGCCTTCATGCTGGATGCGCTCAAGGGCGAGTTCGTCATTACCGCGCGCGCCAAGGGGCTGTCTGCCGCCGCCGTTGTCTGGAAACATGCCTTTCCGACCGTCGCGGTTCAGCTCGTCACGGTTCTCGCGCTCACCTATGCCGGTTTGCTGGAAGGGGCGGTCGTGACGGAAACGGTGTTCAGCTGGCCGGGTCTTGGACAATATCTGACCATCTCGCTGATGAATGCGGACATGAACCCGGTTGTGGGCGCAACGCTGCTGATCGGCCTGATCTATGTCGTTCTCAACCTGCTCGCCGATATCTTATACAAACTGCTGGATCCACGCGTCCGATGATACAGACATCTTTTCGTAACTGGGCGCTGGATGAAACCCCCGCCTCGCGCTCGCAAGCCAATTGGGGACGCCGGTACCGTATCTGGCTGAGCCTGAAGTCCAATCCTCTGGCGATGATCGGCCTCGGCATCATCCTTCTGTTTGCCCTGCTGTCACTGCTGGCACCCTTGATCGCGCCCTATGATCCGAGCTTGCAAAATCTCGGCAACAGATTGGCGCGTCCCTCGGCTGTGCATTGGTTCGGAACGGATGAACTGGGGCGGGATATTCTGTCGCGCATCCTGTTCGGCGGCCGCGTCACCCTTGGAATGGTGGTGTCGGTGGTAGCTGTCGTCGCGCCGATTGGTCTGGCTGTGGGTTGTGTTGCCGGATATATGGGCGGGGTGGTCGATTCCGCTCTCATGCGGATCACCGACGTGTTTCTGGCGTTTCCGCGTCTCATTCTTGCTCTCGCCTTCGTCGCTGCGCTGAAGCCCGGCGTGGAGAGTGCAATCCTTGCGATTGCCTTGACCGCATGGCCGCCCTATGCCCGGCTGGCCCGGGCGGAAACCATGACGATCCGCAACACCGATTATGTCGCCGCGTACCGCCTGACCGGCGCCTCGCGCTGGCGCATCATGCTGCGCCATATTGCGCCGCTGTGCGTGCCGAGCCTGATCGTGCGCACCACGCTCGACATGAGTTCGATCATCATCACTGCGGCCAGTCTCGGTTTTCTCGGCATGGGCGCGCAGGCGCCGTCCCCGGAATGGGGCGCGATGATTGCCACGGCCAAACGCTTCATCTTCGAACAGTGGTGGGTTGCGACAATCCCGGGAATAGCGATCTTCATGGTATCGCTCGCCTTCAACTTCCTGGGTGATGGCCTGCGTGACGTCCTCGACCCGAAGCAGAATTAGGAAACAGGATGCTGGTCGATATCAAGAACCTTCGTATTGCCTTTGAAACGCGAACAAGCCGGTTCGAGGCGGTGCGCGGCGTATCCATGCAGCTGGGTACCGAAAAACTCGGCATCGTCGGGGAAAGCGGTTCGGGCAAGTCCCTGACGGCGCGCGCCCTGATGAAGCTTCTGCCAAGCAATGCCAAGATTGAAGCCGACAGGCTTGCATTCGATGGCATCGATATTCTCGGTGCTTCGGAGCGCGGCATGCGCCAGATCCGCGGAAAGCGCGCCGGGTTCATTCTGCAGGACCCGAAATATTCGCTCAACCCGGTGAAGACGGTTGGCAGCCAGATTGCCGAATCATGGCGCACCCACAAGAAGGGCAGCCGCAAAGAAGCGGCGGAAGCTGCCATTGAACTGCTGGATCAGGTGATGATCCGCGACCCCCGCAAGGTGGCCGGTGCTTACCCCAACGAGATTTCGGGCGGCATGGGACAGCGCGTCATGATCGCCATGATGCTGGCGCCCGATCCGGAACTGCTGATCGCCGATGAACCGACCAGCGCACTCGATGCAACGGTGCAGGCGGAAATCCTGCGTCTCATCGACGATCTGGTGTCGCGCCGCGGCATGGGCCTCATCCTGATCAGCCATGACCTGCCGCTGGTCTCGCATTTCTGCGACAGGGTTGCCGTCATGTATTCCGGCCGGGTTGTGGAAGAGCTCAAGGCTTCCGAGCTCGCCAAGGCACAGCATCCCTACACGAAGGGCCTGCTGAATTGCATGCCGTCGCTGATGCACCCCAAGGAAAGACTTCCCGTTCTCACTCGCGATGCAGCGTGGCTCAACCCATGATCAAGGTCGATCAACTCAGAATCTCATTCGGCACGCATGAAGTTGTCCGGGGCGTTTCCTTTGATGTTGCCAAGGGCGGCAGCTTCGGCATCGTTGGGGAAAGCGGATCGGGCAAATCAACGGTTTTGCGCGCGATGGCCGGTCTCAATGAAGACTGGAGCGGGCGCATCGCCTTCGACGGCACCGATGCGCCGCTGAGGCGTCCGCCGGCTTTTTTCCGTCAGGTGCAGATGGTGTTCCAGGATCCGTTCGGTTCGCTGCACCCGCGCCAGACCATCGACCGGATTCTCAGTGAACTCCTCCTGGTGCACAAGCTGCCGGACGTCGAAAAACGCATCAAGCAGGCACTTTCGGACGTCGCCCTGCCGCAGACCGTGCGCTTTCGCTATCCGCACCAGCTTTCCGGCGGCCAGCGCCAGCGTGTTGCCATTGCCCGCGCGCTGATTGCCGAACCGCAGGTCCTGCTGCTGGACGAGCCGACCAGCGCGCTTGACGTGTCGGTGCAGGCGGAGATTCTCAACCTCTTGGCCGATCTCAGGCAGGCACGGAATTTGACCTATGTCCTCGTCAGTCACAATCTGGCGGTCATCGCGCATCTGTGTCCGCAGCTTGGCGTCATGCTGAACGGCGAGATGGTCGAGCAATTGAGCGCCGACGATCTGCGAGCAGGACGAGCGAAACACGCGCATACATCGGCGCTTCGCACGTTGAGTATCAATCTCGAAGAACCGGCATAACGGAGGACAGGATGTCCGTCAGTTTGAATTGGGTGGCCGCTGCGGCCTGTGCCGAAAACTTTGCAAGTCAATGGCCGGCCAACGAGCCGGGCGGGGCCATCATCGGTTTCGATAGGCAAGGCATCCGCTTCGCCTACGCCGGAGGTTTGGAAAGCCTTGCGACAGGCACGGCGTTTGCAGCTGACAGCGTGGTGCGCTACGCCTCGGTGACCAAGCATGTTTTTTCGGCGATGGTGCTGCAAAACGCTGGTCTTATCGCGCTGGATGATCGCCTCGGTGACCATCTTGCGGAGCTGCAGCCGCCGCTCGCCGACGTAACCGTTGGCCGTGCCCTCGACATGAGCGGCGGACTGCCGGATGTGCGCGAATGCCTGACGCTTCTCGGGCTGTCCGTTTATACGGAAACACAGAAACAGCCGCTCCTGGATTTTCTCGGCTCGTTGACGCGGCTGAACTTCGATGCCGGCACCGACGTTTCGTACTCCAACACCGGCTATCGTCTGGTCGAAGCGGCTCTCGAACGCCAGGGGAAGACCTTCGACGCTTTTGTTCAGGATGAGATTGCCGGTCCGCTGGGTATCTTCCTCAAGGCGCCGGAGGTATGGAACGATCCGGTTTCCGGTCTCGTGCCGGGCTACTTCAAGGACGGTGAAACGTGGCAGCTCAGCGCTGCTGGCCTGCATATTTCCGCGTCCGGCAGTCTGACGGGGAGCGGCAACAGCCTTGCCGTATGGCTGCAGCATTTGCTTGCAGGCAGTGATCGTCATGCGGGCCTGCTCGCGGCACTTTCCGCCACCCGCTGCATGGGCGATGGCCGCCCATCCAGCTACGGACTTGGTCTGCGCTGGTCGGAGCTGGCCGGGCGCCGCTTCGTCGGCCATGGCGGTTCTCACCCCGGCTACAAATCCTATTTCCTCCTTGATCCGGAAGCGGGAACCGGGTTTGTCGTCGTGTCCAATCGCGACGATACCAACGGCTACAAGATTGCCCTGGCCGTGATGGGTGCCCTCACGGGACTGCCGCTGCCGCAGACGAACTGCACCATTCCCGACGGTCTCTACGTCACGGAAACCGGCCCTTACTGGATTGAAATGGCGGGCGGCATTGCCACCTATCTCGACGCCGAGGACACGCTCTATGACGATGGCGACGGCTGGTTTTCATCGCGATCCGCTTCCTCGCCGATGCGGCTGCGCTGGACCGGCACGGCCCTGGAAGGCGAGGCGGGTTATATCAACCGGCGATTCCTGCCAGTAAAGCCGGGACTGGCATCCGCAGATCTCAACGGCCATTGGGTCGCCGCCGAATATGGGGCGCGTTTCGATATATGCGATGGCATGGTAAACATGGGCATCGGCCCGACGCGCCATGCCATGCCATTGGTTCCCCTGGGCAATGGCCGTTTCCTCTTCACGCTCATCGACGGACCCTGGCGCAAGCGCATCTGCCTGCATTGCCTCGCCGACGGAAAAGTCGAGCTGGTTCTCAGCCGCAGCCGCATGATGGAATATACGCTGGTACGCTGATTTTGATTTGAAATCCGCATCGCTTTCCGTAATACGGGAAGGCGCCCGCCCACCGCGGGTGCCTTTTTGTTGTGAAGCAGGAACCGTCCATTGGAAATCAAGTGGCTCGAAGACTTTCTCGCGCTTGCGAATACGCTGAATTTTTCGAAAGCTGCCGATGAGAGACATGTCACGCAGTCCGCTTTCAGCCGGCGCATCAAGCAGTTGGAGGCCTGGCTCGGAACAACCCTTATAGACCGGGCGACCTATCCGTCCCGCCTGACCGATGCGGGGGACAAGTTTGTGCCCGTCGCGCAGGAGGCGTTGAAGACGCTTCATCAGGCCCGGCGCAAATTCAAGGTGGACGAGGGGATCGATGCGCACACGATTACCTTCACGGCGCTGCACACCCTGTCATTCACCCTTTTCCCGGAATGGCTGAAGGCGCTGAACACGAAAACCGGACCGGTCCTATCCCGGTTGCGCCCGGACTCCGGCATCATGGAACAGAACGCCAATTCCCTGGTGGATGGCGAATGTGATTTCCTTTTGACCTATGCCCACGCGTCGGTGCCGTTGCTGCTCGATCCCCTGGAATTCGAGTATCAGCTGCTCGGTTCGGAAAATATCATTCCGGTGTCGGCACCCGGCGTCGATGGAGAACCGTTGCACGCGCTCGGCCGCGAGGGGAAACCGGTCGCCTATATCAGTTATGAAAAGGCTTCGTTCTTCGGTCAGCTGATGGCCGACCTCTTTGCCAGGCGGCAGCCGGACTATACGCTTGTGCATGAGGGCAGCATGGCTGTCGGACTGACGGGCATGGCGCTGGCCGGCTGGGGTGTCGCCTGGGCACCGGAGAGCCTGACGCGAGCCGATCTCGCGCAGGGCGCGCTGGTCCGGGCTGCCGATCCAAGCTGGGATATCAGCGTCGACATCCGGCTTTACCGGTCCCGGCAAAACCGGCGGCCCGTGGTTCGCCGCGTCTGGCAAGCCATCGCCGAAATGACGTCATCGCACTGACGCCGTCCGATCTGCCTTGCCGCATAGGAAAGGCAGATCCGCGGTGCCGAGGGTCAGACCGCCGTCTTGTGCGCGTGCTCGATATACAATTCACGCAACCGCCGCATGACGGGGCCGGGTGTACCGTTGCCAACGGGCAGTCCGTCGATCGTCGTGACCGGCAGGACAAAGTTGGATGCGCTGCTCATGCCCGCCTCGGTGGCGGCAAGAGCCTCGGCGAGGCTGAACGGGCGCTCCTCGATACGCATGCCGGTTTCCTGTGCCAGCTGCAGAAGAGCGAGACGCGTGCATCCGGGCAGCGTCTTGCTGCTGTTGGCGCGGGTGACGATCGAGCCTTCCGGTGTCACGATATAGGCCGTCGAGGATGCGCCTTCGGTGACCAGGCCATCTTCGATCATCCATGCTTCCTGGCAGCCCGCTTCCCTGGCGATACGCTTGGCCAGAACCTGCGGCAACAGGCAGGTGCTCTTGATATCCCGGCGCGCCCAGCGCATGTCGTCGACGGATTTGATGGCGAGCCCCGTATTCACGGCAGGCAAATCGATCAGCTTCTTGACCTGGGTGAACATGATGAGGGTCGGTTCGAGGTCATCGGAAAACAGGAAGTCCCGTTCCTCGGCACCGCGCGTCATCTGCAGATAGATCAGTCCCTCGACGAGCGCATTCCGCTCGATCAGGGTCTTTTGAATCTGCTCGATCTCCTCGGGGGAGACTGCCATCCGGATGCCGATCTCATTCGTTGACCGTTGCAGCCGCGTGGTGTGCGGCTTGCTGTCGACCAGTTTGCCGCCAAGAACGGCAGTGACTTCATAAATCCCGTCGCCGAAAAGAAAGCCGCGGTCAAAGATGGAAATGCGTGCTTCCGCGGCGGGAACGAACGCGCCGTTGACGTAGGCGATGCGGCTGTCGGCCGTGTGTTTCATGGGAACTCCTTGGTATGAAATGGGTGCGCCGGCCGGGAAATCACCGGCGGGCGAGGCGCTTCAATGTCGCGAGCGAGATGGCCTCGATCCGGTTGGGGCTCGATGTGCCGGCGTTGAAGCCTTCGGTGGTTTGCGCCATGCACAGGGAATTGAGGATACTTTCTTCCGTTGCTTCGATGGCTGCCTCGAACAGCGGCGATACAAGCTCATTCGGCAGATCCGGGATTGCCGTCACTTTCTTGCGCTGCTTTTTCGTGCGGCGAACCTCCGTTGCGGTGGAAAAGGCCAGGGCGTAGTCGCCCGAACCATTGCTTAGCGCTGCACCGGTTCGGGCGAGGCCGCCAAAAGCGCGCGTGGCCAGACGCTTCAGATTGCGGTCCGACAAAGGCGCGTCGGTGGCCACGATGATGACGATGGAGCCGTCCCGGTCTTCGCTTGCCGAACTGGCATAGGGTTGGCCATCGATGCGCAGATGCCCGCCATAGTTGGACTGGACGAGAATGCCGACGGTATAATCCTTGCCGCCTGTGCTGACGCGTCTGGAACTTGTGCCGATGCCGCCTTTCAGGCCGAAGGCCACCGTTCCCGCGCCTGCGCCGACGCTGCCTTCCGCGACAGGGCCGTCGGTCGCCGCTGCAAGCGCCTCGCCCATCTCCTCAATGCTGGGGCGCCCGCTGCGGATGTCATTGAGACGGGAATCATTGGTTTCGCCGACCACGGCGTTGATGGAGACCAGCTGGCCATTGTCCGGCTGCGACAGGGTCCAGCGGTTGATGGCTTCAATGGCCCTGCCGGTTGCCAATGTGTTTGTCAGAAGGATGGGCGTTTCCATCTCGCCCAGCTCTTCGATCTGGGTCGAGCCGGCGAACTTTCCGTAACCGTTGAGCACGGCTATCGCGGCCGGTACCTTGTCCTGGAACAGGTTGCCGCCATGCGGCAGGACCGCGGTGGCGCCGGTGCGGATGGTTTCGCCTTCGACAATCGTCACGTGCCCCACACGCACGCCAGCCACATCGGTGATCGCGTTGAGCGGACCGGGCGGATAGTGGCCTGGAGCAATGCCGATATCCCGCGCTCTCGATCGTTGTGTATTGCCGTTGGCCTGTGCCATCCCGTGCGCTCCCTTATGGCGTTTTCATAGCGCTCTTCCGCATGGGATGGCATCGCAAATGTGGAATAGTTCTATGTCGAATGCGCAATAGGCACGGTAGTGGCCGGCATTTTGGCCTATGGTCTTCCGGTTCGGACGTGGCTGATGTCCAGGATCAAGGCACAGATGCCGAGGACCGCACCGATCGCGCAGATGAGACCCCAGCCGCCCGAAATCCACGCAATGCCGGCAAGTGCCGATCCCATCGCGCCGCCGATGAAAAACTGGCCGACGAAAAGACCGTTCAACCGGCTGCCTGCCTCCGGCCGCAACAGGTTGATTTCCCGCCGCCCAAGCGTCTGGTCGCCGGTCACACCCACATCCAATAGGACGGCGCTGAGGCCGAGCAGCGTGAGCAAGGTGATGGGAGACGCCGCATCGGAACAGCCAGCTATGGCAGCCAGACCGAATGCCAGAACGATGAGGATGTGGCTGGCGAGCGTCGCCGTCATCGTCCAGCCGCGGTCGCCCATCCGGCCAAAGATCGGGGTAACCACGGCGCCTCCGGCACCGGCGAGAGCAAAGAGCGCGATGCCGGCTTGCCCAAGAGCAAAGGGAGGCATTGCCAGCCGCAGCGCGATTGCCGTCCAGAACAGGCTGAATACCGCCATCGCAAGGCTGGCGGACAGTGCGCGGCGGCGCAAAACGGGCTCCTCGCGAAAGAGGCTCCAGAGCGATCCGATCAACTGCGGATAGGTCTGTTGCGATTGCGGTTTGCGCGTGGGAAGGCGATAGGCGAGCACGCTCCCCAGGATGAACATGGCCAAGGCGCTCGACCAGTAGAAGGTACGCCAGCCAAGCACATCGGCGAGGGCGCTTGCTATCGGTCTCGACAGCAGGATGCCGATCATCAACCCGCTCATGACGTCGCCGATCGCCTTCCCCCTGTGTTCCGGGGATACCATGGCCGCGGCGACCGGAACCAGTATCTGGATCGCCGAACAGGCCGCGCCGAGCACAAGCAGCGCGATAATGAGGGAGACCGCGCCGGGCGCAAGTGCGGTGCAGACGGCGGCCGCAACGGCGATGGCGAGCATCCGCAGAACCAGCCGGCGATTTTCCAGCATGTCGGCGAGGGGAACGAGCAGGAAGAGCCCGGCTGAATAGCCGATGAGCGTTGCCGTTGAAATGAAACCATTCATCGACGGCGTCAGATGCAATTCGGACCCGATGATGCCGACCAGTGTCTGCGACGCAAACAGGTTGGTGACGATGACGCCGACCGCGGAACCGAAGAGGATGGTAAGAGAGGCCGGCAGGGACGATTCTGCACTGTCTGGCGCGCAGTGCGCAGCTTGGATCGGGTGGGACATTCCAGCTCCATGAATGGGTGTCGATGGTGTTCGACCAGACTTTATGGACTGTTCTTGTTATGATACAATTGAATACAAAGTATAATGATTATGCGAGATTCGTATGAACATCCCAGATATTCAGGCCTTTGTTGCGGTGGTTGAAACAGGGTCTATCGTCGCCGCCTCGACACGGCTGAACCTGACGCAGCCTGCCGTCACACGGCGGGTGCAGAACCTGGAAAGTGCCGTCGGCAAGACACTGCTTGACCGGCACTCCAAGCCGCTTAAGCCCACAACGGCCGGGCGATCCGCCTATGAACACGGCCGGCGGGTCCTGCATTCCATCGAGAACATGAAAGCCGAGGTTTCACCCGAAGGTGAGTTGTCGGGGGAGTTTCGCCTCGGCGTCATGCCCTATCTGTCCAATGCAGCGCTCAGTCTGCCGATTGACCGGCTTCGCGCGGAGTTTCCGAGGCTGTCATTGAAGGTCGGTTCGGGCTGGTCGCCGCGTCTGATCGAACAGGTGCAGCGCAATGAGATCGACGCTGCCGCCATCTGTCTGGCTGAAGGCATCAAGCCGCCGGACGATCTTGTCAGCCAGAGTTTCGGTTTGCAGAATGTGCTTCTTGTGGCAGCGCCCAGCCTGGGTATCCGGTCTCCCGCGACATTGCTCGATCTGTCCCGCCATCCCTGGGTCATGAACGAAAGCGGCTGCGGTTATCGCACCTTCATGCGGGAAACGTTTGATGCTGCCCGCCTGCCATTCGATATAGCGGTGGAAACAATCAGTTCCGATTTGCGCCTGTCACTGGTGGCACGCGGAATGGGCATTGGCATTATCACGCCGTCGGCGCTGATCGAAAGCCAGTGGCGTGATGCCGTTGCGGTCATCGAGACCGTCGACTTCCACCCCAAGGTGGAAGTCTGGCTGCTGCATCGCCCGCCCGCTGGACGGCTGGCGGACCCGATCGCACGATTTGGTCAAGCTTTGTCCGAAGCACTTAATCCAGTTTAGCGGTTCGAAGGAAAACATGCAGCTGCAAGAATAGCTTGCAGCTGATACCTCACTCGATCTCTGTCACCGCCGCGCGGACAGCTCACGGCCATACCGGCCGGGGTGAGACGGTTTAATGCTGAGGTTTGACCTCAAGGAAAATGCCGGCCTCGCGTGCCGCATCGACAAATGCACGCCGGGCCTTATAGGCTGGTTTCCACCCATCAAGGGCATCCATACAGGATTGGAGTGCCTTCCGGTATTTGGGGCCGTGATTGCGCGGCCAGTGGATTTTGAGACATTCTACGGCTTCCCATGTGCTGTAGATCATCCTCTGTCCCGCAATGCCCAATCGTACTGCAACGGGGACAGAAAAACGTTTTTCACTCATCTCTTCCTCTTTTCCATCGCATGATTCCAACATCTCGATGATCGCAGGATTTTGGGGCAGCAATGAGTCATCCCTGCCGCCACCGGCATTCCGGCATGCTTGGATCAGAGCGATGTGGGGACATCGCCATGATCCACCCTGCGTGAGAATTCCGTTTCCAGGCCCTGTGCAAGCCGTGCCGCCTGACCGATCCAGTCTTCCCGTTCAATGCGTCCGGGAAAGGCGAGGTAGCTGCCGACCCACTCCGCATTCTGATGGGTCCACGCCGCGATCTGACTGAATGTCCAGATGCCGAGTTCGTTGAGTTTGATCTCGTTGGTGTGGCCGACGCCCGCTATCCGTTTCAGATTGTCGGGGGTTGCAACCCTGTCGATTGACGGCGGGCGCTGTCCGGGATGACCGTCGCTGGCCAGAGCCGTTGCGGCCGGCGCGGCGGCAACCGGTGCCGCCGCCGGGGCCATGGCGGGTTGCTGTTGGACAGCCGGTTCGGCGGCGCGCAGACTTGCCAGCCAGCTGCCGGCGAAATAACCGACGATGTAGCTGGCGACAAGCAGCAGAGCCGCCTCCAGATACTGCCCGGCAAGACCCGGCAACCATTTCAGCACCGCGACGACGAGGCCGACGACAAAGAGCAGACAAAGCAGTTTAAGCGAGCCCGGCCAGGAAACCGGCCGCCATGCCTGGACCGATCGCTGGAAGGTCATGAAACCCACTGCGATGCCCAGAAGAAGCGCAATCAACATCCAAGGCCAGTACGTCGAAAGTAGATAGGTCATTGCCGTTCTCTCCTATTTGACAGAGAATTCGATCGGGCGATCAAGCGCCTTGCCTATATCAGTATCGTTCGATGCAATCGGATATGGGGAACCGAGGTCGACGGCAGTCAGCCGCTCGGGTGATAGGTCGGCATTTGCCAGGCAAGTGGTGCTGGCCTTTGTCACTTTGAGGGCCGACTCATCGCATTGTCCTCGGATGAATAAAACCTTAAGTTGCAACGACAACCTATACGTTTCCGCGCCTTCTTTCTAGTGACGCAATTTGTCCGGATTCTTCCCGATTGATCCACACAGCGTCAGAATGGCGCGTTGGCTGCCCGGTTACCGGCTCAAGCGACGATCGGCACGGCAATGTCGTGTCCGGCGATTGCCTTGACATTGTTCCGGCCGCTGTGTTTTGCCCGGTACAGCGCCTTGTCGGCATTTTCCAGAATCTGTTCCGAACTGTCGAAAACGCCACTTCGCATCGACGCGACGCCAAGGCTGGCGGTCATTCTTATGATGTCGTCCTGCGGGGCCTTGATGCGCAGGCTGCTGATGGCGGTCCTGATGGCCTCTGCCACGGCGACACCGTCTTCCAGGCTGCAGGCGGGAAGAACAAGGGCAAATTCTTCGCCGCCGTACCGCGCGATATGGCATGTCCGGTCCGAGCAGACGCCGCTGAGGACGCTGGCGGCGGCTTTGAGACACGTATCACCGGCCTGATGGCCGTAGCGGTCATTGATGGACTTGAAGTGATCGAGATCGACCATGACGATGGCCAGATCATCGCCCCGATCGACGGATGTATTGAACGCCTCAACCAGCTTTCGCTCAAAACTGCGCCTGTTGGCGAGCCGGGTCAGGCCATCCTCCTCGGACAGGGTGTGCAGAATGGTGTTGGTCTCCAACAGGTCGCGCGACACCCGGCCATAGGCCTGAATGGCATCGAAAATGGTTGAAAGCTCCCGAAACAGGGGATGGCGGAATTTGACGTCGCCCGCTTCCTGCCGGTCAATCGACCCGAGATAGTTGATCGCCGTATGGATGGGGGCAATGATGTGGCGGGCCACAACCAACAGCGCGCCGATGGCGATTGCCACCGGGAGTATCAGGATGACGATCCATGCCAGCTGGATCATCCTGGCGGTCTTCTGAATGTCGCCCGACATCGCATAGGCGAGCGCCGCAGCGTCCGTCGTCAGGTCCTGTGTCAGGCTGTCCGTCAGATGCATGGCCGATTGATAGGCCTCGAGCGCCTGCTTATCCAGCTGTGCGGCGGAGATCCCTTCGGTTTTCGTTTGGGCCAGTGCCTCGCTTCGCCTGATCTGTTCCCGCTTGGCAATGATGCGTTTTACCTGTTCGGCGACTTCCAGCACCTTGTCGGCCAGTTGCGCATTGTTATCCAGGGTGAAGCTTCGGGCGAGGACATGGGTCTGCAGCTGCACCTGCCGTTCAAGTTCACGATCCCGGGCGAGATAGGCTGAGCGGACAAGCGACGCCAGCCGTTCGATCTTCAGGGCATTGCGGTTCTGGGCCAGGACGAGCGGCAGCTGGTTTTCCTGCGCGTAATCGGCGTTGCTTTCGATCTTTTGCAGCAGGAAGAATGAATAGCCGGCCGCCGCAACGGCATAGACGAGGACAAGCGCAATCAGGAGCTGGCCTGCAGCCCGCATCGAAATTTGCATTCCCTGAAAAGGATTACGCATGTCGGGTAACGGCCTAATAGATGCTGAAGGGAAAGTAGTTGTTGTTGATCCGGTCATAGGTTCCGTTGAGCCTGATCTGGCTCAACGCCTCGTTGACCTGCTGGATAAGCTCGGTATTGCCCTTGGAGGCCGTCACATGCGACGTGCTGCGCAGGAGATCGCTGGTGAGCGGATCACCGACATAGTCGAACCTGGAGTTTTCGGGTGACTGCAGAAAGGCAAGCAGTTCTATCGAGTCCGCCAGCATCAGCTCGACACTGCCGGAGGTCAGCAGTTTCTGAGCGGAGGGCTGATCCGCGGCCAGAATGATCGTGCTTTCGGGGTAGACTTTCTTGAGATATTCAGCCTGCATCGTATCCTTGCCCGCGCCGATTTTAATGCCCTTCAAGGCAGCGGGGGAAATGTCGTGGAATTTCTGCGGATCGCCGGCAAAAGCCGAATGGGAACGGTAATAGGGCGTGGAAAATTCCATGCGCTTCGCGCGTTCATCGGTCAGCGACATGCTGGCAACCACGAGATCGTATTCGTGCTGTTCAAGCCGCGTGATGATCTCCACCCACGGCACCGTGACGATTGAGCAGTTTGCGTCCATCTCCTTGCAGAGGGCGTGGGCGATTTCGACGTCGAAACCGGTCAGCTTGCCGGAGGCATCGATGAAATTGAAGGGAGGGTAGGCGCCCTCGGTCGCTATTCTCAATGTCTGCTTTTCCGCCGAAGCCATGCCGCCGAGCGAAACCAAAGCTGCAATTGCAAGAGCCAATACCGATTTCATCTTGTGTGCCCCAAATAGCATTTTGAACCATTTGGTTGCCTCGAAATGAATAAAGTGTAACCGGCGCCCCGCGATGTCGCGACATGATTTATTTTGATTGAACAGCTCAAGTTCAAATTTAGAAAAACCGGCTTCGGCGGGACGTTCGGGTGCCGCCCATTGGGCGAGCTGGAAATCAACCCAATAATAACCTGATCCGTTAATTCAACATCAAGTGTTTGTCCGTAGTGGAAGACCACGGGAGGATGCAAACAGGGACAGAGAGAACCGTAATCATGATGTTGGTGATGGCGTGTATCGGCGGAAAACACAACATTTGGCTTGTTCTCCTTGCGGCTTTCGTTTGCGTATCGGGTTCATGGGCGATCTTCCGCCTGTTTCAGCGGGCGGCGAATACAACGGGCCCGGAAAAAATCGGATGGCACTTCCTGACGGCAACGGCGGCGGGATCGGCGATCTGGTGTACCCACTTCATCGCCATGTTGGCCTATGATCCGGGAGCGCCCGTCGCCTTCGATGCCGTCCTGACCATCGTTTCACTTCTGGTCGCAATCGGCGGAGCGCTGGTAAGCTTCGTCATAGCCACGAGCGGATCGGGCCGGCTGCCTTCCATCGTCGGCGGTTCGCTGTTGGGTGTATCCATCGCGGCCATGCATTATACCGGCATGTTCGCCTATCGCGTCCAGGGTATTGTCGATTGGGACATGACCTATTTGATGGCCTCGATTGTTCTGTCGGTCGTCCTTTCAGCTGTTTCACTGCACCTTGCCGTCAATGGCAAATTCAACAGGCGATTGGCCGCCGCGTCCGGCGTGCTGGCGCTTGCCATTGTCAGCCTGCATTTTACCGGCATGACGGCGTTCAAAATTACCCCGTTGTCGACGGCGGGTGCGTTCACCGATCACGCGGCCCTGCAGGCCATGGCCCTGGCAATCGCGCTGGTGGGCATGATTGTCGTGGGTACGGGGCTCGTCAGTTACCTCATCGATGACCGCACACGGGCGGATTCGTATCAGCGGCTGCGCCAGATGGCGATGAACGACAGTCTGACGGGCCTTCCCAACCGCGCCAGCTTCAATGACCGCCTCGACAGGGAAATCCGCGCCGCCGGCAATACCGGAAACCGGATTGCGCTGATCTGCATCGATCTCGACCGCTTCAAGGAAATCAACGATGTCCGTGGGCATAGTTCCGGCGACGAGGTTCTGCGCACTCTGGCGCTGCGCATGAGCGATCTGTTGCACGACGGCGAATTCGTTGCGCGGCTGGGCGGAGATGAATTTGCCGCCATTCATCACGCGCACAGCGGAGAAGCGCTGAACGGGTTTCTCGCCCGCATTGAAACAGCGATGTTCAAGCCCATCCGCATTGGCGATTTTGACGTGAACCCTGGAGCGAGCATCGGCGTCGCACTCTATCCCGATGATGCCGATACCAAGGAAATGCTGATCAACAATGCCGACCTTGCCATGTATCGTGCCAAGGCCGATCGGACCACGGCAGTCTGCTTCTACGAACAGGGAATGGACGAAACGGTCCGGGCCCGCCGGACATTGGCGGGAGAGCTGCGCGAGGCGCTCGACAACAATGAACTCGACCTGCACTATCAGGTGCAGACCGCGGTTTCGACCGGCGAAGTTCGCGGCTATGAAGTCCTGCTGCGCTGGAAGCATCCGAAGCACGGTTTCATCCCGCCGTCAGAATTCATCCCGCTTGCGGAGGAAACCGGGCTGATCCTGCAACTGGGCGAATGGGTTCTGCGCACGGCCTGTGCCGCCGCCACATCCTGGACGCCTGCCTACAAGATTGCGGTCAATCTGTCGCCCGTTCAGCTTTCCCATGCGGACCTGCCGAAGCTGATCCATGAAATCCTGCTGGAAACCCAACTGCCCGCCAGCCGCCTCGAGCTCGAACTGACGGAATCGACGATCATCGCCGATAAGGTCCGGACGCTGCATATCCTGCGCCAGATCAAACAGCTGGGTGTCACCATCGCCCTCGATGATTTCGGAACGGGATATTCGTCGCTTGAAACCCTGCGGTCGTTTCCCTTCGATACGATCAAGCTGGACCGTTCCTTCATGAGCGAAGTCGAGACGAGCCCGCAGGCAAAAGCCATTATTCGCGCGGTTCTCGCGCTGGGCAAGAGCCTCAGCATCCCGGTTCTGGCCGAGGGCATCGAAACGCAGAGCCAGCTGTCGCTTCTGGATGCGGAGGGGTGCGATGCGGCGCAAGGCTTTTATCTGGGCAGGCCCGCCCCGCTGGACCAGATCATGATCAGCGGCCGGATCAGCAGGATTGAAGACGGTATTGCAGCGGAAATGCCGCTGCCGCAACCAACCACCATTCTGGCATTGTCGGCCTAGAATTCCGCCGTTCCACAGGGGTATCGCAGAACAGAAAAACGGCTTTTCGCCGCTGAAAGCTAACTGAAAGGTTGCGTCATCTATAGTACCCCTGCATCCATAAGAACACACCCACGGTGTGACAAAGAATTGAGGGTGCGGGAAACAAATCGAGGACGGAACAATGGCACTTTCACGCTCTTTTTTTCACACGGCTTCTTTTGCCGTTTTGATGGCCGCCAGCACATTCGGTGCCGGATCCGCCGCTCATGCCGATGACAAGATCACCATCATGGTGGGCGGCTATGAAAAGCACATTTACTTGCCTGCAAAGCTTGCCGAAGCGCTCGGCTATTTCAAGGACGAAGGCCTGGATGTTGAATTGCTCAACGAACCGGCCGGTGTCGATGCCGAAAACCAGCTGCTGGCAGGCGCCGTCCAGGGCGTTGTCGGTTTCTACGATCACTGCATTGACCTGCAGGCCAAGGGCAAGCTTGTTGAATCGATCGTTCAGTTCAGCCAGGCGCCGGGCGAAGTCGAACTGGTTTCGACGAAACACCCCGAGATCAAGTCTGCGGCTGACTTCAAGGGCATGAGCCTCGGCGTCACCGGGCTTGGCTCCTCCACCAATTTCCTCACGCAGTATCTGGCTTTCAAGAGTGGCTTGCAGCCCGGAGAGTTTACATCCGTGCCTGTCGGTGCCGGAGCGACATTCATTGCCGCCATGCAGCAGGACAAGATCCAGGCCGGCATGACAACCGAGCCGACCATCTCGCGCATGCTCAAGACCAAGGAAGCAAGCGTCCTGATCGACATGCGCACGATTGAAAGCACGCGGGCCGCTCTCGGCGGAACCTATCCCGCCGCATCGCTCTATATGGAAACATCGTGGGTCGATGCACACAAGGAAACGACGCAGAAGCTGGCCAATGCCTTCGTCAAGACCTTGAAGTACATCAACACCCACAGTGCGGATGACATTGCCGACAAGATGCCGAAGGATTTCTACGTCGGCGACAAGGAAGGTTATGTAAAGGCGCTTGCCGACGGCAAGGGCATGTTCACCGCAGACGGCGTGATGCCGGCGGACGGTCCGCAGACCGTACTGAACGTTCTGTCGAGCTTTTCCAAGAACGTCAAAGGCAAGCAGATCGATCTTTCCAAGACCTTCACGTCTGAATTCGTGAAAGCTGCCAAATAACCTTTCCGAGCCTATCGCTTCCGGCCGCCAGCGGCTGGAAGCGATCCCTTGGTATCGGGCATTGCGTGCACGCCCGTTATTCAGCACGCCCCAGGTATTTGCCATGAAAGACAATGCATCCCAGACCCCTGCCATTGAATTGATCAATGTCAGCCGCCGCTTCGTTTCACCGACCGGCAAGTCGCTGACTGCCTTGCGCGATTTCAACATGGTGGTCGAACCCGGCGAGTTCGTCGCCGTTGTCGGACCGACAGGTTGCGGCAAGTCCACAACGCTCAATCTCGTCACCGGACTTGCCCGGCCAAGCGCCGGCGAAGTGCGCCTCATGGGCGGCCCGGTCAATGGCATCGATCCGAGAGTCGGCTTCGTGTTTCAGACCGACGCCTTGTTCCCGTGGCGCAATGTCATTGACAATGTCATGGCCGGCCCGCTCTTCCGGGGAAAATCCCATGCGGAAGCCACCCGCAGCGCCAGAGACTGGCTCGCCCGTGTCGGGCTGTCCCGCTTCGAGCAGCATTATCCGCACCAGCTTTCGGGCGGCATGCGCAAGCGCGTGTCCCTGGCCCAGACTTTCATCAATGAACCTGAAATTCTGTTGATGGACGAGCCGTTTTCGGCGCTGGACGTGCAGACCCGGACCGTGATGCATGAAGAGCTGTTGCGCCTGTGGGCGGAACGCAAGGCCTCGGTCATCTTTGTGACGCACGACCTTGAGGAGGCGGTTGCGCTTGCGGACAAGGTCTATGTGCTGACCGCCGGACCCGCAACGGTGAAATCCGTCTATCCCATCAATCTCCCGCGTCCGCGCGTGGTTGCTGACATTCGCTACGAGCCCCGTTTCATCGAATATTGCCGCACGATCTGGGAAGATCTGCGCGATGAAGTGGAAATGAGCTATCGCCGCGCCAGTCAGGCAGCCTGAACCGGAGGAATTTCATCATGACCGATACCCCATTGGAAAACATTGCTCCGATTTTCCGCGCCGGAACCTCGGACGCAGAAATAGAGGCTGCCGCTCTCAAGGCAATGCAACGCCGCAAACACGCTGTCTTGTTCTGGCGGCTTGTCATCCTGGTCGGCATTCTCGGCATCTGGGAACTTGCAGCCAACAGGCTTTGGATCGATCCGTTTTTCTATTCCAGCCCAAGCGGCATTGTCATGCGCCTGTATGAATGGATCACGGAGGGTACCGCCGAAGGGTCGCTCTGGTTCAATCTGTGGGTCACCATGGAAGAAGCATTGATCGGCTTTTTTGCAGGCTCCATTGCCGGCGTTCTGGTTGGCATCGGCCTTGGCCGCAACCAGTTCCTCTCCGACATTTTCTCGGTTTATATCAAGGCGATCAACTCGATCCCGCGCGTCGTTCTTGCCCCGATCTTCATCATGATCATGGGGCTGGGACTGGCATCCAAAGTGGCGCTGGCCTTCATCATGGTGTTCTTCGTGGTGTTCGCCAATGCATTTCAGGGCGTGCGCGAAGCCGACCGCAACATGATTGCCAATGCCCGTATTCTCGGGGCGTCCAATTGGCAGGTGACGCGCACGGTAATCGTACCATCGGCGATGAGCTGGATTTTCGCCAGCCTGCACGTCAGCTTCGGCTTTGCCATCATCGGCGCGATCGTTGGTGAATTTGTCGGCGCGCGCTTTGGCATCGGTCAGTTGATCTCGATTGCCAAAGGCACATTCGATGCGGCCGGCATGTATGCCGCAATCATCCTGGTGATGCTTGTTACGCTGCTGGCGGAAATGATCATGACCATGATCGAAACCCGGCTGGCAAAGTGGCGCCCGCAACAGCACACCGACATGCAGTAATCCAGCATGCCAGCGATCAAGACAGGACCGGCTCGCTCCGGTCCTGTTTTATTGTTGGCAGCTTGATGTCCACGGTCAATCCTCCGCTCGGGGATGTGCCCAAACTCACCGTACCGTCAGCGCCGTCGACGACTTCCTTGACGATGGCAAGGCCCAGCCCGCTGCCCTCGGGCTGCACGTCCATGATACGGTAGAACCGCTCGAAAACCTTCGCCCTTTCATCGTCGGGTATACCCGGCCCGTTGTCTTCGACACGAAGCTGCACCCATTCATCACCTTTGGAAACGGAAACCGTGACGGTGCCGCCAACCGGCGTGTAGCGCAGGGCATTGTCGATGAGATTGACAATCATCTCGGACAGCATCGGGCCGTCGCCTTCGACGAAAGCCGGTTCGCTGGCCTCGAAACCGAGATCGATCTGGCGGCGCAAGGCCGTTTCGGCATAGGTGTCGAGGACCTGCCGTGTTGCCGCGGTCATATCGACCCTGTCGCGCCGCGGCCTGCGGCTGCCCGGTTCGGCGCGCGACAATGTCAGCAGCTGACTGGCGAGGCGGGCGAGCTGCTTCGTGCTGGACCGCAGAGCCTGCAAGGCCTCGTTGCGGCGGTCGTTGTCCTGTTCCCGGGCGGCAAAGCTTGCCTGGGTCGCGACCAGGGTCAGGGGGGTGCGCAACTGGTGCGCCGCGTTGGAGACGAACCGCCTCTGTGCCGCCATCTGGCTTTGTACGCGCTCCATATAATCGTTGAGGGCGTGCACCAGGGGACGCAGTTCGGTCTGCACGGTTTCGGGAGAAAACGGATCAAGCCGCTCCCGTCCCTGTTCGCGCACCGCATCGCGCAGGCGCAGGACCGGGGTGAGCCCGCGCTGCAGCCCGACAATGGCGACAAAACCGGCGACGAGAACCAGCAGCACCTGTTTGGTGAAATCCGACAACCAGAGCCTTTGCCGCATTGCCCGTTCGCCATTCAGCGTCACCGCGACGGACACGGACACTTCGGCATCCCGCGCCAGTCCGATCACCGGGTGGTTCAATGTCAGCACGCGTACCGGAGAGTCTCTGAAAACCGCATCCTCGCCCACCTGTTCCTTCTTGGGTTCGGGCAGGTTGTCGAAGCCGGAGACCAGGGTTCCCCATGCCGTCAGCACCCGGTAAAAAACCCTGTCGCCATGGCCGATATCGAACATCTCGAGCGCAGCGGGCGGAATATCCACGGCAACCGTCCCGTTGGTGTCCACCGTCACGGCTTCGGCAATCACCCGGGCGGACGCCAGCAGCAGCTGATCGCTGACCAGATCGGCGGTGGCCTCGGCGGATTGAAAGCTGATGACGAGATTGACGCAGATCACACCGATCAGCGGAAGAACGATCCAGAGCAGAAGCTGGACCCGCAGGCTCTCGCTCAGCCGTTTCCACAAGCGGCGGAATTTCGACTGCGTCTGGGGCTTGCCGTCACTCGCCATGGCGCAAAAGATAACCCATGCCGCGCAATGTCGCGATTTTCACCGAACTGCCTTCCAGCTTCTTGCGTACCCTGTGAACATAAATCTCTATGGCATTTGCATCGGCCAAATCATTGAAACCGAAGACACTTTCGCACAGGACGGTTTTGCTGACCGTCGTCCCCGCCTTGAAAATCAGGTGCTCCAGCACCGCATGCTCGCGCGGTGTCAGCGACATGAGCTTGCCCGACAGAAAGAACTGCCGCGTCCTGCCGTCGAACAGCAATTCACCCAACTCGATCTCGGGATTGGCCCGGTTATGCCCACGGCGGAGCTGCGCCCGGATCCGTGCCTCCAGTTCGGCGATCTCGAATGGTTTGGCCAGATAGTCGTCGGCGCCTTCGTCGAGCCCTGCAACCCGGCCGCCAAGGCTTGCATTCGCGGTCAGTATGATGACCGGAACGGTACTGCCGCTCTTGCGCAGGCGTCGCAGCACGGTCATTCCGTCCATTTTGGGCAGGGATAGATCGAGAATGACAAGGGCATAGTCGGCGACCCGCAGGGCATGGTCGGCGTCCTCGCCATTATAGACGGTATCGACGGCATAATGGGCCTGCCGCAGCGCTTTATCGAGCCAGGATGCCAAATCACGATTGTCTTCAACGAGGAGTATGCGCATGCGCGTAGGATATACTACGGGTGCAGGAATTTACCAATGCGCGTGGATTTTTTACCGACAAACATGATTCTTGCATCTCGCCAGCGCAGGGATTCATGATAAGAGCGCCAGGTGTGGAAAAGAGCCGCAGGTGCCGACCCAATCTTTACCACAATCATACCTGCGTGACATTCCTACCTGTATATTTCGAGCGCATGCTTCCCCTATGCTTTCGGTCAAGAATGGAGACGTACTTTATGAGCTTTCCCGCGGTATCTCGCTTGGCCGCAATGCTGGTCATCGGCATTGGCATCGGCAGTTTCCTTGGGCAACCGGCCGATGCTGCCAATGAGGTGCTGGTGCCGCCGGGCAACCGTTCCGAGACGCAGCCACCGATCCCCAAGACATCGGCGGACCGGGCGAAGGCCTTCAACACGACATATGACGAAAAATACAAGCAGATCATTGCGCTGCTCACGCGCGAGACAAAGCTGGTTGCGCAGATCAAGGATGCCGCCCGCGCCTATCACATCGATCCCATTCACATCGTCGGTGCGCTGGTCGGGGAGCATACGTACAACGTCAGTGCCGTCGGCAAGGTGCAGACCTATTATGTCAAGGCGCTGGCCTATGCCAATGCGGACTTCTCCTTCCGATACAAGGGCGTCACGATCCAGGCTTTTGTCAAAAGGCCGGAATTTGCCGCCTGCGCCGCGCTGACAGCCAGCGCCGAGCTGTGGAATTGCCGCGATCAGGTCTGGGATGACCGATTTAGGGGCAAGACCGTCGATGACGTGGCCTATGAACCCATTTCACTGCAGCGGGCGTTTTTCCAGCCGTTCTACGGCGGTCAGACGTTTGGCCTCGGTCAGATAAGCCCGCTGGCAGCCCTGCAGGTGACGGACCTTGTCTCGCAGGTCAGCAAGCTTCCGAAGCTTTCTCCCGATCAGCCTCAGGCGGTTTATCGCGATGTCATGGATCCCGACCGCAGCGTCGTCTACATCGCGGCAATCGTGCGCGATGCCATCGACGCCTATGCGGCGCAGGGCTTCGACATTTCGAAGAATCCCGGCATCACGGCGACCCTGTACAATGTCGGGCAGCCACGGCGCCGGGCCGCCGAGTTGCGGCAGGCGATCGCAAGCGGCAGCAACCGCAAATATCCGGTCGAAAACTATTATGGCTGGCTGATCAATGAAAAGCTCGATGACCTCGAAGGCATTCTTCAATCGAACGGGCAATGACCGGCGTCAGATCAGTTTCTTGCCTGAAGGTTTGCCGTGGAGGCTCTTGATGCGTCGCCGCGCAGATTGATGGATACCCAGATGTTGGGATTTTGCTGCGACTGGCGCTTGAGGAAATTATAGCCGGTGGCGTCCCATGGCCTGACATGGTCAGCCAGATTATCGAGGACGAAATCACCACGGTCCGTCTTTACGGTAAGAATGGCGTGACCTTCGTCGTTCAAGTCGCGCACGATGGTCATGAGCAGCGCCTGCCGCGGAAATCCGGCCTCAAGCAGCAGCTTGCGCTTGTAGAGTGCATAAATCTTGCAGTCACCCTTGCCGTCGACTGGGTAATCCCAGTGATCCATCATCGTGCCCCAATGCTCAAGATTGCTCATCGGTTCGATGGATGCATTCACCTCGCGGTTGATGCGTTCAAGATAATTCCATGTCTCGGCTGTGAGTTTGACATCGGCCGCCGGCAGGGGCGAGACATTGCACTCTTCGGGACGCCGGCCGCAAAAATCCACCCAGCCATAAGGAATGCTTGTCTTGCCGCCGGTGGATGCAGCGCTTGCGGCCGAGGGCTTCGTGCTGCCGGGGATCGCGCCGAACAGGGCCGCGCGGCGCTCGAAGGACACGGAGCGTGCCGTGGCCGCCGTGGACGGATTCGAGGAACCCGCATGCGTCAGCGATGAAAGACCCAGAAACACACAGATCGCAACGCTCAACACACGCAACATTGCCGCTACCCCAACAAACTCTTAACAAGGAGTTAACGCCAAAACGGCTGCGTCAATCAATCAAATGTTAAACAAATGGTTAACGGCACGAGGCGCGTCGGCCGCCGGGTTTCTCCGCTCGTATCGATCGGCAATGAGGTGTAGGTTCTCAGCGGTGTGGATTGCTGGACAAGGGGGATGGATGCGTAGGTTCGCCTTCATCACAATTCGACCAAATTGCGAGCGATCCCATAGCGCCAGGAGAATGGGAGAAACTCGATGGAAGAAATCTCGTCTGAAGCATTTGAACATACGGAACATGCCCAGCACGCCCTGCACAGCGAGAATGCCTTTCTCGCCATTGTTGCGGTAACGATCGCGGTGCTTGCAGTCGTCGCTGCGGGCGTCGGCAGTCTGGAAACAATCGAGAGCGGCGGGGCCACCGCGGCCAAGACCCAGGCCGTGCTCTTCCAGAACAAGGCAACGGATAACTGGAATTTCTTCCAGGCCAAGAGCCTCAAGAAAAACATGTACGATATTGCCGCAGCGCAAGGTGGACCAAAGGCGGCTGATTTCGCATCCCAGTCACAGCGCAATGAAGCGGAAAGCCAGGAGATCCAGAAAACGGCGCGGGATTTCGAGGTCAAATCGGAGGATGCTTTGCAGGAAGGCCTCGTCCACGAAGGACGGCACCATCACCTGACAATCGCAGCGACGTTCCTGCATATAGCGATCGCGGTCGCGACCATTGCCATCATCACCGGCGGCCGCCGCTGGCCCTGGTATGCGTCCATTCTTCTCGGAGTCATCGGTACAATCATCGCCGGCGCGACCTACGCGGTCTGAGCTGTTTTCCCGCGTTTGATCGCCAGCGCCTCCCGTCAAGGCGCGGGCAGAATATGTTGCATCCTTCCATAATATAGGGTAGGGGGGTATATTATGTCACACACAACCAAAGATAAAGCCAAGCTCCTCGCCCGCATCCGCCGCCTGAAAGGGCAGATGGAGGCAGTGGAGCGCGCGCTGGAGGCGGAAGTTGCCTGCGGTGAAATTCTCAATCTCGTCGCATCCGTCCGTGGCGCTGTAAACGGCCTGGTTGTCGAGCTGATCGAAGATCACATTCGCATGCATGTGGTCGATCCGGACAAGGACCCCGATGTGGAACGGGCCCAAGGCGCTGCGGAACTCATTGATGTCGTAAGGAAGTATCTCAAATGAAAAATCACCACGCGGCACAGTCAAATGCCGGCTCGCACGACCATATATTCCTTGGCCAGAACCACGAGCGCAACGAACGGCGCACATGGATGGTTATCGCCTTGACCACGGTCATGATGATTGCTGAAATTGCTGCCGGAACCGTCTACGGTTCAATGGCGCTGGTGGCGGACGGCTGGCACATGTCAACCCACGCGGCGGCGATGCTGATAGCGGCCTTGGCCTATCTCTATGCGCGAAAGCACGCGCACAATTCGCGGTTCACGTTCGGAACCGGAAAATTCGGCGATCTGGCGGCCTTTGCCAGTGCGGTAGTTCTGGCTCTGATTGCACTGCTGATTGCCTGGGAAAGCTTTGTCAGGCTGGCGAATCCCGTTCCGATCAATTTTCCCCAGGCAATATCGATTGCCGTCGTTGGTCTTGCGGTCAATCTGCTTTCCGCCTGGCTCCTGCGCGATGATCATTCGCATCATGGCGACCATGATCATCATCACGATCATGCTCATGCGCACGACAATAACCTTCAAGCGGCCTATATCCACGTGCTCGCTGACGCGCTGACTTCGGTGCTGGCCATCGGCGCTCTTGTAACGGCAAGTCTCTATGGATGGCTTTGGCTCGATCCGGCCATCGGCATCATTGGTGCGCTGGTCATTGCCAATTGGTCGTTCGGGCTCATCCGGCGTGCCGGGGGCGTGTTGCTGGACTATGTGCCGTCAAGCGAGGATCTGCCGGAGGAAATCCGTTCGGCCATCGAACGGGAAGGGGATGTGATCACGGATCTGCATGTCTGGCAGCTGGGCCCGGGTCATCACGGCGCCATTGTTTCGCTGGTGAGCGATCATCCGAAAGCGCCGTCTTCCTATCGGGCAAAGCTGTCCCACATTCATGATCTGTCGCACGTGACGGTCGAGGTTGAGCATAAGGCAGCCTGACAACTGCGACAGAATTGATTCCCATGCACCAATGATTCTCATGGGGTTGCCTTTGGAAAGCGTGTATTTCCGAGGTTGGCGTTAACCTTTTCTGGGTGCCTGCTTGTAGTGAATAAACGCGCAATAGAAGGCATTGCGCGTTTATTCCACACTCTTTGAAAGTAGCCGTGCTTAATTGTGTTATTTTTGCCACTCGATGTTTATTCCGTGTGGATTAAGCCGAGAAATACTCTGAACTGACTAGCCTCATTTCGACAAAATATGCATTTTGTGCTGCCTGGGTGCGTGTTCGCACCGGAATGCTGGGGGAGCCACCATGCGTTTTTCCGTGTTGCACACGCGATTTCTGTCTCTTTTTACCACAACAGCACTCATCTCAATTGCCAGTCCATCCATAGGTTGGGCTGCATGCAGCAGCCTTGCGCCGGTATCGGGCCAGACGGTCACGTGCGATACCTCGGCACCCAATCCCGCGACGGCGGGCGTGCATGCGGTAGCGGGAAGCTCCGGCGTCAAGGTCAACATTGGCAGTGGTGCCCAGTTGAATATTGTCCGCAGCCCCACCGAGAACTCCGGTGTCAGTGTCGTCGATGGCAGCACTGTCGTGAACGGTGGCGCGATATCGCTGACGGGAGCGGGCAGCACGGGGCTCAATCGCGGTGCGGGTCTGGTCGGCACCGGAAGCAACAACAGCCTGACCAACAACGGTTCGATCAGCACGACCAACCAATACAATGATGGCATGGCCGCAGACGGCTCGGGCAATACGCTCACAAACAATGGCACGATCACGACAACGGGACCCAACGCTTACGGCATGACGGCAAGTTGGGGGCAGAGCGGCGGCGGATCGCCGAACAATACCCTTATCAACAATGGAACGGTTACAACCAACGGAAGCAATGCGCGTGCGGCCTCCATTCTCGGGCAGAACGGAACCGTCATCAATACCGGTACTTTGATGACAACGGGCAACAGTGCCCCAACGGTTTACATGCAGGGCACCAATGCCCGTCTCACCAACAGCGGCGTGATTCACGCGCAGGGTGGCGCGGCATCCGGTGGCTTGCCCTCGGATGGTGTGTTTTCCAACACGCTGGGATCGAGCTTCAACGCGACAATCGAGAATTTGGCTGGCGGTCAAATCATCAGCGATCAGGGGCCCGCGATCCGCACGCTCAACGGCCCGACCAAGATCACGAATGCCGGATTGCTGAGCGGCGGCAATGGTTTCGCCCTGAGCGGCGGCAACGGCAGTATCGACTTTACGCTGCAGACCGGCTCAAAAATCATCGGAACCGCCAATGGTGGGGGCGGCAACAATCAGCTGACCCTTCAGGGTTCCGGGCTGATCGACAACGCCTTTACCAATTTCCAGACGATGTACATGAAGGGTACGGACTGGACATGGGCGGGAACCGGAGATTTTCACGACAGTTTCATCCAGACCGGCAACTTCACCCTGCAAAAGGACCTGACCGGCAATGTAACCGTATCACCGGGGGCGAAACTGCTCGCCGGAGGTGGCTTCAATCCCTCGATCACGCCTTATGCCGGCGGACCGGCGATCACTGTCACCAATGCGGGTGTCATCGATTTGACCAATGGTTCGGGTGCTGCGGGAGACCGGCTGACCATCGTGGGCAACTATGTCGGCAACAATGGCTCACTTCTCCTGAACACCGTTCTTGGCGATGACTCCTCCGCATCGGATAGGCTCGTTCTATCCGGTGGAACGGCGACCGGTACAACCGGCATTGCCGTTACCAATGTCGGAGGGACTGGCGCTGCGACGGTGATTGACGGCATCAAAGTGGTCGATGCCGTGAATGGTGCGACGACGGCCGGGAGTGCATTTTTTCTGAGTGGCCGCGCCGCGGCCGGGGCATACGAGTATTTTCTGTTCAAGGGTGGCGTCAGCGCAAACACGACCCAGAACTGGTATTTGCGCTCGGACTATGTCACGCCCACGCCGACGCCGGACAATCCGACGCCGACCGGACCTGTCATTGCGCCAACCGATCCAGCAACGCCAAACGTTGTACAGCCGCCCGTTCCAGGCGGACAACCGCCGGAACCCGGTGCAACGCCGGTTACCCCGGTCGTTGAGGAGCGGGGCGGGGTGCTCGTCAGCGTCGTGCCGCTGCTTCGTCCGGAAGTCGCGACCTATTCCGCAGTTCCGCCGGCCGCCAGGCTGGCAACGCTGGCAACGCTCGGCACGTTCCACGAGCGCCGCGGCGAGCAGAGCGTTCTCACGCCGGGCAGCGACCTGTCGGCGGCCTGGGGCCGCGTTTTCGGTCAAAGCATCGAGCAGGGCTGGGCAGGCACGGCATCACCCTCGATTGACGGATCAATCTGGGGATTCCAGACGGGTATCGATATCCTGCGCCGGCAGAGTGAAGGCGGCCATCGGGATATTGCGGGTATCTTCTTCGGGTATGCCGGCATGAATTCCGATGTCAAAGGTCAGGCCCTTGGCTGGAACAATTTGAGTACAGGCAAGATCAAGGTCGACGCGACAAGTGTCGGCGGTTACTGGACGCATATTGGCCCCTCCGGCTGGTACCTGGATGGTATCGTGATGGGGACCTGGTATGGCGGCAATGCGCGCTCGGTGAGCGGAGCTGGCATAGACAATGACGGCAGCGGCATTACAGTGTCGCTCGAAGGCGGCTATCCCTTCGCACTGACCGACAACTGGCTGCTTGAACCGCAGGCGCAGCTCATCTGGCAGCGGGCCTGGTTCGACGATCGGCAGGATGCGTTCTCTGGTGTTTCGTTCGACAGCAACGATGCCGTCACAGGCCGTATCGGTGCGCGGCTGCAAGGCAATTACCAGACCGCGCGTGGATTGTTCCAGCCCTACCTCAAGGCCAATCTCTGGCATAATTTCAAGGCCACCGATACGGTGCTGTTCGGCACCGATCCGATCACGACCCAGGTGGAAAGCACGTCACTCGAATTGGGCGGCGGTATCGTCCATAACTTCACCAAGAATGTGAGTGCTTTCGCCACCGCCGACTACACCTTTGACGTGAGCGGCGAGCGGAAGCGGGCCTTCGAGGGGAATATTGGCCTGACCGTGAAGTGGTAGCAGCCAGTCTTGCAAGCCGCCCTGGCATTGTGGCGCGTGGAGCGCTCATTTGAAGTGTTCCACGTGTTCACCTTCAATCACGCCGGCATGTTGCATGGAAAGCCATGTATCGGACAGATGAATGACAGGGCGGATGCGTTAAATATTCCGCGGCCAGATACTTAATGTAAATTCACTTACCAATGATACGTGATTAAATCTTGCCTCGTTGAGGGTAAATATTTGCCATTCGATAAGTTCTTTTAAATGTATAAGAATTAAGTATTATGCAGTGAATAACTACTGAGTCCTTTATAGAGAATCGGAGGTGCTTGCCAGCGGCAAGCAACCCTTGAGGAGGATGAATGAGTCTCGGCTATTCGGTGCGCAATTTCTCGACAGTCGGTCTGGCCGCTTTGCTTGGCCTTTCCAGTCCGGCATTGGCCGTCACGACAACCGGTACCTTTACAGTCCAGATCGCTATTCAGGCATCCTGTGTCCTGGTGAGTACCGCGACGCTGACCTTCACCTCGGTGGGTGTGATCGCGGCAAATGACGATGCATCCACCACGCTTTCCGTGCAGTGCACCAACACGACGCCGTACAATATCGGCCTCGATGCGGGGATCGGCGTGGGTGCCACGGTCGCTTCGCGCAAGATGACCGCGCCCGGCGGCGCGCTGGTGAACTATACCCTCTATTCCGACACCAACAGAACCACAGTGTGGGGGCAGACCGTCGGTACCGATACGGTTTCAGCGTCGGGTAGCGGCGCGGCGCAGCCCTACACCGTGTACGGGCGGGTTCCCATCCAGACAACGCCGGCGCCCGGCACCTACACCGATACGATCACGGTGACAGTCACCTATTGAGGATAAGCCGAATACGGGCGGCTGATCTGCCGCACAGGCCTTCTTGCTCTCGTTCAGGAATGCCGCTGATATCCTCCGGCAACACCCTGGGGCGAGAGGACCGTCTGCCAAAGCTGGATCTGGCGTGCCCGAAAGCATCCGGCCATGCACAGCAGATAATAGCGCCACATGCGATAGAAACGCTCGCCATATTTGGAAGCAAATTGCGGCCATGCGGCCTCGAACCGCGTATGCCATGCCAAAAGTGTCCTGTCGTAGTCGGCACCGAAATTGTGCACGTCCTCGATGACGAAGCGGCCATCCACGCTGGTGGAAATCTCGGCCAGGGACGGCAGTTCGCCATTGGGGAAGATATACCGGTCAAACCACGGATCGATCATATTCCGGGTGCGTTTCCGCCCGATCGTATGCAGCAGGAACAATCCGTCATCCGACAGGCTGCGCCTACAGGCGTCAAAGAAAGCGGCGTAGTTCTTGTGCCCGACATGCTCAAACATGCCGATCGAGGCAATCCGGTCGAATTTCTCAAGTCCCTCGACATTGAACGATCGGTAATCCGCGAGGCGAAATTCGACGGGCAGACCCTGCAATGTTCGTTGTGCGAATTCCGCCTGTTCCCTGGAAATGGTCAAGCCGACACAGGAGACGCCATAGTTCTCGGCGGCAAACTGCATCAGGCTGCCCCAGCCGCAGCCGACATCCAGAAGGCGCATGCCCGGTTGTAGACCGAGCTTGCGGCAAACGAGATCGAGCTTTGCATTCTGGGCGTCGTCGAGATTGCCGACGTCTTTCCAGTATCCGCAGGAATAGGTCATGCGGCGGTCAAGCATCGCGGAAAACAGGTCATTACCAACATCGTAATGTTCCTTTCCAACCTGCCAGGAGCGCCTGCTGTTCTGCAAGTTGAGCAATCGCGCCCGCAGTGTTTGCAACACGTCCTTGGCCGTCACATGTTCGGTCAAATTGGCGCGAAATATGCGGTCAAAGAACTGATCCAGCGCCGCACAGTCCCACCATCCGTCCATGTAGCTTTCGCCGAGGCCCAGACTGCCTTGCCCAAGGATGCGGGTTGCGGCTCTCGGATCCTTGATCTGGATGTCCCAGGGGGCGTCGCCGTTGACGCGAATGCCGGCACGGCCCAGAAGATTGCTCAATGTACCGAGTGCTGAAGACTTGCTGCCGTTGGCCGGTGCCAGCTGTGGTTTGGCTTCTCTCTTTGATGCGTCGTCGAAATCCACGTCCATGTTTGCTCCAGCGCTGGTGCTTCAAGTGTGCCGTTGGGATCGAAACCTGATTTGCAGCCATATGAGCAGAAAGGACGACGCAATGTCAAAAATTGTTCAGGCGACTTCCACCCGGTTGCGTCCGCTGGTTTTCGCGCGATAGAGCGCCCTGTCTGCCGCTTTCAGCAATGCTTCCATGCTGGTGTGCTGCCCGTTGAGACTGGCAACACCCGCACTGACCGTGACGGTTACGTTCTCAAGGTCCGTGGAAAAGCGCGCAAGCTCGATTTCGCTGCGCACCCGCTCGGCGAGTTCATTGGCTACATTCTGCGGCGTATTCGTCAGCAGCAGGACGATTTCCTCGCCGCCGTAACGGACAACAACGTCGGTGATGCGAACATTCCTGCGGATGATGGCGGCGACATCCGCCAGCACCATGTCACCCGTATCGTGACCCCACCGGTCATTGATGGCCTTGAAATGATCGATGTCGATCATGACCAGGGAACAATGGGCTGCCTTGGACTTGTTGTCGTTCATGGCCCGAAGCGCCGCGCGATCGAAAGCGCGCCGGTTCTGCAGCTTTGTCAGCGGGTCCACCCAGGCTTCGTGCTCCAGAGCCCGCATGATCCGCAGGCGGGACTTTTCCCGCTCGAGAAAATCCGAGAGAATCACGACATTCACAATGTTGGCGATGACGACGGCAAAGAGGGGAAACCCGACGATTGTTGCAATGATGTCGTGCGGCAACAGGCTGATCGAGACGAGCGACAATGAGGCGAGCATGCCTGTCACAACCGAACGGATAAACCCGATCGGAAGCTTGCGCACGGGGATAAGCGCGACCCCGCACCCTATGGCGCAAATCAGGACAATCGAAATCAGTCCCGGTACCACCCCGACGCCGCCGAGCCAGATTCGGTATCCCGCCATGAGCAGGGCGGCAACGATTGTGCCGACAGGCCCGCCATAGGGATATGCGATGGCAAGCAATGCTGTCCGTCCATCAAAGATGACCCCCGGTGCGATAACAACCGGATCGTTCATCGACAAGATTCCGCCGAGCGCCAGAAGAAGGCCGACAGCCGCGCCTTTTTTCCACCCTTTGGAAAAGGTGCGGATGACAATGGAATAGCTGAGGATGACAAGCGCCGTCAGACCAAGGATACGAACAACACCGGTCAACAATATGCTGTAGTCCATGTGGCCCTCTTGGTGTTTGTGCATCAAACCTGGCCGCAGCAGATGATGAGCATATCAGATCAGCGACGACAGAATGTGGCAAGCGCTTGCCGGTCACATTTTATCACTGCCTTCACTTGCCGTGTATAGGTTGAGAAAAGATCAATTCGGCGCGAGATGGATGAAACGTTTCATGGCGGGTGCTGTTTTCGCCAGCGCGGCCGGGTGGCAATCGTCACCAACCGGAGGCGCCATTCCAGCGGGCTATCAGGTGCGGGCATATCCGCGTCTGACCGGGCAAATACTGGATTGTATGAATTATAATTCACGTTATGAATTATATTGACAGTCGCTTTATCATAGGCTTAGTTATCCCTGCCAGCACTCGAGGAGGATTGCTGGTCTTCATAAGGAACAGCGGCCGCCATACAAGGCGCCACACACCAATGGGAGGGGCTTCGGCCTCGAGGAGGACACTTGCGCACTTTTCTGGGCACGACCGCCATGGCGGTCCTTGCGACCACACTCTTTGCATCATCGGCGAACGCGGAAACGGAAAATCCGTTCCGCTGCAAGCCGGGTGAAAAATACGTCATGAACGTCATGGTTTCGGGCGTTGAATACTGGTTTCCCGTCTATGAAATGTTCAAGCAGGCGGGCAAGCAGCTGGGCTGCGAGACAGCCTATACGGGCACGCCGGAATATGACGTCAACAAGCAGATAGCGAGTTTCGATCAGGCGCTGGCGCAGAACCCTGCCGGTATTCTGGTGCATCCGATGAATTCCGATCCCTTCATCGAACCGATCAACCGGGCGGTCGACCAGGGCACCGCGGTCGTCACTTTCGCGGCTGACTCGCCGCTGTCCAAGCGGATTTCATTCATCACCTCGGATAACAAGCGTGAAGGCATTTATGCAGCCGACGCCATCGCCACGAAGCTCGGCGGCAAGGGCGAATATGCCGTTCTGGAAAATCCGGGCCAGGACAATCATGACCGCCGCGTCACGGCCTTTATCGACCGGATGAAGGAAAAGTGGCCGGATATGAAGCTGGTCGGCAGGGCGGCGTCGAATCAGGACCCGACAAAGGCCTATCAGGGCCTGATGAGCATCGCGCAGGCCAATCCCAATCTGGCAGCCGTCTTCATGCCGGAAGCCAACTCGGCGATTGGCGCCGCGCAGGCCAACAAGGAAAGCGGCGGCAAGATTCTCGTCATGTGTGCCGACGTCAATGCCAATATCCTTGATATGATCAAGGCCGGTCAGGTCTTCGGCTCGATCAATCCCAATCAGGGCATGCAGGGCTATATGGGTTTCATGCTGCTCTGGTTCGCCAAGCATCCGGAACTGATCGATCCCATGAACGATGCCAAGCGCGCCGGGTCCAACCCGATGAGCATCCCGTTCGTTGACAATGGCCTGTCCATTGTAACAGCCGACAATGCGGATGACTTCTTCTGGGACAAGTACCTCAAGCGTCGCGGCACCAAAGGCATCGACGAGTAGGCTTCGCAGACGGCTATCCGGGCCCGCAAGGTCCGGATAGCCTCGGCGAACGGGAGGGAGGAAGGCGCGATGGCATCGGAACCGGTCTTGAGTATCCGCGGAATCACCAAGCATTTCGGTGCGGTGAAAGCGCTGACGGGCGTCGACTTCACGCTGGCGCGCGGCGAGGTCCATGCGCTTTGCGGTGAGAACGGTGCCGGAAAATCCACGCTCATGAACATTCTTGCCGGCGTCCTTCAGCCCGACGAAGGCGAGATACTGCTCGACGGCAAACCGCAGAAGATTGGATCGCCTTCGGTTGCGCAGTCACTGGGCATCGGACTGGTGCATCAGGAAATCGCGCTCTGTCCCGATGCCAGCGTCGCCGAGAACATTTTCATGGCGACCACAAGCCGACGCCGGTCGTTTCTGATGAATTACCGCAGGCTGGAACGCGACGCGCAGACGGTCATGGACCGGCTGGCACCCATCGACGTCCGGCAAAGGGTCGGCGACCTGGCGATTTCCAGCCAGCAGCTGGTGGAGATTGCCAAGGCGCTCACGCTCGACTGCCGGGTGCTGATTTTCGACGAACCGACGGCGGCGCTGACGGAAGCGGAAACGCGGATACTCTTCGGCATCATCCGGGAACTGAAGGCGCATGGCCTTTCCATTATTTATATCAGCCACCGGATGGCGGAGATCTTCAGCCTGTGCGACCGGGTCACCGTGCTGCGCGATGGCCGCTATGTCTCCACCGAAGATATTGCCGATGTCACCCCCGATGACGTGGTGCGGCGCATGGTGGGACGCGAGATCACGCAGCTCTATCCACCCAAGCAGATCGAGACCGAGCGCTCGGGCGAGACAATCTTGTCGGTTCGCGCGCTTGGCGACGGGGACCGTTTCAGCCGCGTGTCGTTTGATCTGAAGCGCGGCGAAATCCTCGGGATTGGCGGGCTTATCGGGTCCGGGCGCACCGAGATTGCCGAGGGCATCTGCGGTTTGCGTGCGGCTGTCGAGGGTGAGGTTTCCCTGCACGGCAAGCCGCAGGCCATTCGAACCTATGCCGATGCGGTCAAAGCAGGAATTGTCTATCTCTCCGAAGACCGCAAGGGCTCGGGCGTTTTCCTGGACCTGTCGATTGCGCAGAACATTTCGGTTCTTAACCTGAAAGCGGTGACAGGTCATCTGGGTTTGATCGATGCCAAGGCCGAAGGCCAGCTCGCCCGCGACTTTGCGCGCAGGCTCGGCGTGCGGATGAACCATGTCGACATGCCGGTGTCATCGCTCAGCGGCGGCAACCAGCAGAAGGTGGCCATCGCCAAGCAACTGGCGGTCCAACCCAAGGTTATCCTGATGGACGAGCCGACGCGCGGCATCGATGTCGGCGCGAAATCCGAAATTCACCAGCTTCTGCGCGAACTTGCCCGCTCCGGGATCGGTATTGTTGTCATTTCCTCCGAGCTTCCGGAGCTGTTGGGCCTGTGTGACCGGGTGCTTGTCATCCGCGAGGGAACGGTGGCCGGTGAACTCGGCAGCGATGAAATGAGCGAAGAAGCGATCATCCGGCTCGCATCCGGACTGAAACATACAACGACGCATGCACCAGAACATGCAGCCTGAAGAGCGATTGGGAGATACACGAATGGCGGTCGAGACGATGACGGCAAAAACGGTGCGGGTTTCATCCTGGAAGAAATTGGGCTCGATGCGCGAAGCCGGTCTCATCGCCATCATTCTCGCGCTCTGCATCGCGATGAGTTTCGTCTCGCCGCATTTTCTGACGCTTGGCAACTTCCGCGCCATGCTGATGAGCTTTTCCGTGGAAGGCATTGTCGTTGTCGGCATGACGATCCTTTTGATCGTCGGCGGCATCGATCTCGCCGTCGGTTCGGTTGTCTGCTTTGCCATGGTGCTTTCCGGCACGCTGTTCCTGGCCGGGCTCGACCCGTGGACGGCCTCGCTCATCGGCATTCTGGCCAGCGGGCTGATCGGTTGTGTCACGGGGTTCTTCGTCACGGTGGTGGGGCTCAACCATTTCATCACCTCGCTGGCCGGCATGGTGATCGTGCGCGGCTTGTGCCTGATCATCACCAAGGGAACGCCGCTTTCGCTCTTCACCCTGCCGCCCGCATTCAAGGCGGTCGGGCAGGGCTCGTTTTACGGGGTGCCCTACGTCATCCTCATCTTCTTCGCGGTGGTCATGCTGTTCGACTTCCTGCTGCGGCGCGCTACCGCCCTGCGCAAGGTTTTCTATACCGGCAGCAATGAAAAGGCGGCGCTTTATTCAGGCATCCGCACGAAGCAGGTCAAATTCTGGGTAACGGTTCTCTGCTCGACGCTCGCGGGGTTCGCCGGGGTGATCTACATGTCGCGCTTCGGCGCGGCGACACCGACCTTCGGCGTCGGCATGGAGCTCAACATCATTGCAGCTGCGGTTATCGGCGGTGCCTCGCTCAATGGCGGGTCCGGCACGATCCTTGGCGCCATCCTTGGCATAGCGCTGCTGTCGCTCGTCACCAGCTCGCTGGTACTGCTCGATGTCTCCGTCTACTGGCAGGACATGATAAAGGGGTGCATTCTTCTGACGGCCGTCTCCATCGACCATTTCCTGCACAAGCGGAAGGCCTCCTGACCATGGCGATTATCAAACTCAATCCGAAACACGCGGCTCCGCGCGAGGAAATCGTCATCGCGCGGCAGATGCACCAGGCACTGGTCCTGCACTTTCTTGAGGGGCTGACCCAGGCGCAGATTGCCGACCAGCTCGGGCTTTCGCAGCCGACGGTCAACCGCCTCATCAAGCGCGGCCGCCAGCTCGGCCTCGTCGAGATCAAGATCAAATCGCCGGTCGAGCCGCTGGTCGACATGGAGGAACAGCTGCTGGCGCTGGGCGGCATCAGCCGTGCCATTGTCGTGCCGACGGTGTCCGACAATCCGCAGACGGCGCTTCAGGCGGTCGGCGAGGCTGCGGCGCGATTGCTGATCGAGGAGATCACCGATGGCGATACTATCTGTATTACCGGCGGCAAGGGTGTCAGCGCCGTGGTTGCCGGATTGCAGGCACCGCGCCGTTTCGATGTCGAGGTGATCCCGGCCACCGGCTGCGTCCAGGGCAAGCACTATACCGATGTCAACCATGTCTCGACCCTGATGGCCGACAGGCTCGGCGGGCGTGCATACCAGATTCACGCGCCACTGTTTGCCGACAGCCCTTCCGAGCGCGCGATGCTGATCAACATGCGCTCGGTCGCCGATGTCTTCAAACGGGCGCGCGAGGCCAAAATCGCCGTCGTCGGTATCGGCTCGATCCTCACGGATGACTCGAGTTATTACGACCTGCATCCGTCATCGAGCACGGATCTCGAGGCGATCGAGCGTTCCGGCGCGCGCTGCGAACTGCTGGCCCATTTGCTCGATGAGCGCGGACAGGTCTGCGATTACAGCCTGAACGGTTCGCTGGTCTCGCTGACGCTGCAGGAGTTCGCCTCCATTCCGACCAAGATCGGGGTTGCCAGCGGACCGAACAAGGCGCGGCCGATCCTCAGCATCATGCGCGGCAATCATCTGGACACGCTGGTGACGGACGAGGCGACGGGACAGCGCATTCTGGACATTGCCGTTGAAGGAGAACAGGCATGAGCAACGAGCAATTGACGCGGGCAATCGGCAAATCCGGCGTGCAGGCGTCGGCCGTGGGGCTGGGAACCTGGGCCATCGGCGGCTGGATGTGGGGCGGCACCGACGAGCAGGAATCGATTGCCGCCATCCAGGCATCGCTGGACGCCGGTGTCAGTCTCATCGATACGGCTCCCGCCTACGGGCTTGGGCGTTCGGAGGAAATCGTCGGCAAGGCTCTCAAGGGGCGCCGTGACAAGGCCGTCATTGCCACCAAATGCGGTCTCGTCTGGCACACAACCAAAGGCACGCACTTTTTCGATCAGGATGGCAAGCCGGTGCACCGCTATCTCGGGCGCGATGCCATTGTTCACGAAGTTGAGGAAAGCTTGCGGCGTCTCGGCACCGATTACATCGATCTCTACATCACCCATTGGCAGGACCCGACGACGCCGATTGAGGAGACGGTGCGGGCCATGGAGGATTTGCGCGGGGCTGGGAAGATCCGTGCCATCGGTGCGAGCAATGTCAATCTCACTGAACTCAATGCCTATATCGCCACCGGCGCGTTGGACGCGATCCAGGAACGGTTCAGCATGATCGACCGCGAGCTTGAGACCGAATTGCTGCCGGTAACGCGCAAAGATAACGTTTCATTGCTGAGTTATTCGTCGCTGGCGCTGGGTCTGCTGTCCGGGACTGTTGATCCCGGGCGCGTGTTCTCCGGCGACGACCAGCGCAAGGACAATCCGCGCTTCTCAGTCGATAACCGATTGAAGGCAAAGCAGTTCGCCGATGCCATTCGGCCTGTCGCGGACAAACACGCAGCCAGCATCGCCCAGATCGTCATCGCGTGGACGCTGGCGCAGCCGGGCATCACCTTTGCGCTGTGCGGGGCGCGCAACCCCGATCAGGCGCTCGACAATGCGCGGGCGGGAACAATCCGGCTCGGCACAGACGACCTCTCGGCCATTGACGCGGCCATCGCAGTGCAACTGGCAGACATGAGGTAACAGGCTGCATCATGAACCGTGAAGAGATATTTGACGGACTTCGTCGAAGTCCGAAGGTGGACGTGTGCGTCGTCGGCGGCGGTATCAACGGCATCAGCGTCTTCCGCGAGCTGGCGCTGCAGGGCGTCAATGTACTGCTCGTCGAGAAGCATGACTACTGTTCCGGTGCCAGCGCTGCCCTGTCGCGCATGGTGCATGGCGGCCTGCGTTATCTTGAGAACGGTGAATTCAGCCTGGTGCGGGAATCGCTGGCCGAACGCGACCGCCTGTTGAAAAACGCGCCGCATCTTGTTGCGCCGCTGCCGACGACCGTCCCGGTCTTCGATATTTTCTCCGGTCTTGCCAATGGCATCGTGCGGTTTCTCGGGCTGAGCCGCAGGCCAAGCCGGCGCGGTGCGATTGCAGTCAAGGCGGGCTTGAGCATTTATGACTTCCTGACCCGCAAGCGGGCTCTGATGCCGCGTCACCGCTTCCGCGGGCGGCAGGCGACACTGGCCAAATGGCCGGCGCTCAACCCTGCCGTCAAAAGTTCCGCGACCTATCACGATGCCTGGGTCAAGCATCCCGAACGCATCGGCATGGAGGTGCTGAGAGATGGCCTTGCGGCAGGCGATCACGCCTGCGCTCTGAATTACGCCGAACTGCGGCGGTCTGCTCACGGCTTCGTCGTCCACGATCACATCACCGGCGCAGCAACGCCAGTCGAGCCCGCCTTCATCATCAATGCGACAGGCGGGTGGATCGATATCGCCAATGCCGGTCTGTTTTCGCAGGAAAAGCGGCCCGTGCCGCTGATGGGCGGCACGAAAGGATCGCATCTCATCATCGACAATGCGGACCTCGCCGGAGCTCTCGACGATCACATGATCTATTACGAGAACGAGGACGGGCGCATCTGCATCCTCTTTCCCTATCTCGGCAAGGTTCTGGTCGGCTCGACCGATATCCGCGTTGACGATCCCGAGAGCGTTCGGTGCGAACCGGACGAGCGGGATTATATCCTGCAGTCGCTGGCCTTTGTCCTGCCTGGCATCCGCATCCGGCCGGAAGACATTGTCTTCCAGTTCTCCGGTGTGCGTCCCCTCCCGGCCAGCAAGGATGATTTTACCGGCCGCATCCCGCGCGATCACTACTGCACGATCATCGAACCATCCGATGGCGCGCCGCCGGTGCTGTGCATGATCGGCGGCAAATGGACGACATTCCGCTCCTTCGGTGAGCTTGCCGCCGACATGACGCTGGAACGCCTGCACCGGGCACGGGACGTAACAACGGCAACCCGTCCTATAGGCGGCGGACGGGCATTTCCGGAGGATATCGGCCAATGGATTTCGCGGATTTACGGCGAAACAAACGTTCCGCCAAAACGGATTGCGGAGCTCTTTGAGCGATATGGTACCGATGCCGAAGCGATTGCACATTTTATCGCGGCCGGCCCGGACACGGCAATGGCAAATGCCGGATATTCGAGCCGGGAAATCGCGTTCCTCATTCGCAACGAAGCGGCGGAACATCTTGATGACCTGCTGTTGCGGCGCACCACGCTCGCCATCAGCGGCCAGCTATCCCTCGACATGACGGAAGCGGTGCTCGACGTGCTCGCACGCGAAAAGGGCTGGTCGCCCGCCCGCCGGAAAGCAGAGCTTGACCGCTTCCTCACCCTTCTTGCCGGGCGCCACGGCGTTGGCCTCGGCACACTCATCGCACGCAATGAACAAGGAGTACGATATGCGCAACAATCTTAAGGTCCGGATGAACCGGCTGTTCGGCGCCGGGCGCTGCCTCGACGTGGCGATCGATCACGGCGTATGCAATGAGCCGTCATTCCTGAATGGTCTTGAGGACATGGCGGGTGTCGTCCGTGCACTGGTGGCGGCAGGTCCGGATGCCATCCAGATGAATTACGGCCAGGCCGACCTTTTGCAGGATGTCGCCGGCAAGGACAAGCCGGCGCTGGTCATGCGCATCGACATGGGCAATCCGTACAATGCCATCCGCCATCGCGACATGTGGGCGGTGCTGCAGAACGAGGCCGAGCCGCTGATCGGCGCAATCCAGATGGATGCGGCCTGCGTTGTCGTCAATCTTTTCATGTTGCCCGACGAGCCGGACTTGTTCCGCCAATGCGTGCAGAACATCGCGCGGGTCCGCGCCGACTGCGACAAATACGGCATGCCCCTGATGATCGAGCCGCTCGTCATGCAGCCCGTCACGGAACGCGGCGGCTATATGGTGGATGGCGATGCCGACAAGATCGTCACGCTCACCCGCCTTGCCCGCGAAATGGGCGCTGATATCATCAAGGCGGACCCGACGACGGCGGCGGAGGATTTTCATCGCGTGGTGGAGGCGGCGCGGTGTCCTGTTCTTGTGCGGGGCGGCGGCAAGGAGGATCTGCGGATCGTCTTCGAGAAATCGGCGGCCCTGATGCGGCAGGGGGCCGTGGGCATGGTCTATGGCCGGAACATCTATCAGCATGCCAATCCGAGCGCAGTGGTGCGCGGGCTGATGGCCATTATTCATGACAATGCCAGCGGCGAGGATGCCTACGCGCTCTACCAGCAGGGCTGAGAATGAAAACAAGAACCTGAGGAGGGGTTCCGTATGGGAGAGTATCTTTTGGGTCTTGATGCCGGCAACACCATCATCAAGGCCATCATCTTCGACCGGCAAGGCAACGAGATTGCGGCGGCTGCCGAGGAGGGGCATAGCAGCATGCCGCATCCGGGGCACGTGGAGCGCGGGCTGGACGAGCTTTGGACCAATGCGCGCCGGGTCATTCAACGCTGCATCGCCGACGCCGGAATAGGCCCCGAGCAGATTGCTGCCATCGGCTGCGCCGGGCATGGCAACGGTCTTTATACCCTTGACCGTCAGGGCAATCCTTTGCTGGCAATCCAGTCCCTGGACACACGGGCGGCGGATCTCGTGGAAGAATGGCAGGCGGAAGGCGTCGGCGACCGCACCTATCCGATCGGCCTGCAGCGGCCCTGGCCGTCACAGACCCCGACGCTGCTTGCTTGGATCAAACGCCATCGGCCGGAAACATTCGCGCGGATCGGCACGGTGTTCCTGTGCAAGGATTTCATCGTCAACCGCCTGACGGGAAAGCGTGTGAGCGAGGTGTCCGACATGGCAGGTTGCGGCCTGCTCGACGTCGCACAGCGGCGGTATGACCGCGAGCTGATGGCCGCCTTCGGGCTCGGCGATTGCATGGATCTGCTGCCGCCGCTCATAGAAAGTGCCGATATCGCCGGAACGGTCACGCAGGCCGCCGCCGACCAGACCGGACTTGCCGTTGGCACGCCCGTCATTGGCGGGCTTTTCGACGTGATTGCCTCGGCAATCGGCTCGGGCGTAACCCGCACGGGTGCAGCGTCGATCATCGCCGGTACCTGGAGCATCAATCAGGTGGTCGTTGACGCGCCCCGCCTCAAAAAACCGTTCTTCATGTCATCGACCTTCGATCGCGAGCGTTACATGGCGATTGAATCGAGCGCGACGTCGGCCGCCAACCTTGAATGGCTGGTGCGTGAATTCTTCCACGGCGAACAGCCGGATGGAGGCTCGCCATTCGATCGCTGCTGTGAACTGGCGGCGGCGGTGGAACCGGCCGCCGACGATCCGATCTATCACCCGTTTCTCTACGGCGCGCAGCAGGACGGCAATGCCCGGGCAGGTTTTTATGGCGTCGCGGGCTGGCATACGAAAGGCCACCTGATCCGGGCCTTGCTCGAAGGCGTCGCTTTTGGCCATCGCCAGCACATCGAAACACTGCGGGACGCAGGCGCCAATTTCGACGAGGCGGTGCTGTCCGGCGGCGGTTCGCGCAGCCTGATCTGGCCGCAGATTTTTGCCGATGTCCTGGGGGTTCCGGTGACAGTAGCGCGGTCGAGCCAGACCGGGGCGCTTGGCGCAGCAATCGCCGCGGGTACAGCGGTCGGCATTTTCCCCGATTTCGATGCCGGTGCCGCGGCCATGGTGGTGACGGAGCGATCCTACCGGCCGGATGCTGCAAGGGCCGGCCATTATGCCAGGCGCTATCAGCTCTACCGGGATATCGCCGATGCCATGGCGCCGGTCTGGAAGCGCATGGCCGCGCGTGACACCGTGATGGCGGAGGCTGCAGCGTGAGCAATGCAGCGCCAATTGATGAAGGCGCCTATGATTTTATCATCGTGGGGGCCGGATCGGCCGGCTGCGTGCTGGCCAACCGCCTGTCAGCCGACCCGAAAAACCGCGTGCTCCTGCTCGAGGCGGGCGGCAGCGACCGCTATCACTGGATTCACGTGCCCATCGGCTATCTCTATTGCATGGGCAATCCGCACACGGACTGGATGATGAAAACCGCGGCGGAGGCAGGGCTGAACGGCCGCTCGCTTCCCTATCCGCGCGGCAAGGTGCTGGGCGGCTGTTCGTCGATCAACGGCATGATCTACATGCGGGGGCAGGCCGCCGATTATGATGGCTGGCGGCAGGCCGGGAACGCCGGCTGGGGCTGGGACGATGTCCTGCCCTATTTCCTCAAATCCGAAGACAATTACCGTGGACGTTCGCCGCTGCATGGGGCAGGGGGTGAATGGCGCGTGGAACGGCAACGCCTGTCCTGGCCCATCCTCGATGCATTCCGCGATGCGGCCGAAGAGCTTGGCATTGGCAAGACCGATGACTTCAATGGCGGTGACAATGAGGGTTCCGGCTATTTCGAGGTCAATCAGCGCGGCGGCGTTCGCTGGAACACCACCAAGGCGTTCCTTCGTCCAGTCTTGAAGCGGTCCAATCTCCGGGTATTGACCGGCGCGGAGGTGCAAAGGCTGGAGTTTGATGGCAAGCGCGCAACAGCCATCCGCTTTGAACGAAACGGCCAGCTTTGCAAGGCTGCCGCTCGCGAAATCATCCTGTCGGCGGGCGCGATCAACTCGCCGAAAATCCTTGAACTATCGGGTATTGGAGACTCTCATCTCCTGAAGCAGGCGGGTATTGAATCGTTTCATGACCTGCGCGGCGTCGGCGAGAACCTGCAGGATCATCTGCAGATCCGTACGGTTTTCCGCATCGAAGGGGCGAAAACGCTGAACCAGCTCTACCACAACCTCTTGTCGCGCGCCGGGATGGGACTGGAATACGCGTTGCGCCGTTCAGGGCCATTGTCGATGGCGCCGAGCCAGCTTGGCATTTTTGCCAAAAGCGACCCCGCGCTGCTGACACCCGATCTGGAATACCACGTCCAGCCGCTCAGCACGGATCGTCTCGGCGAACCGCTGCACCGCTATCCCGCCGTGACCGTGTCCGTCTGCAATCTGCGCCCGGAAAGCCGTGGCAGCGTCCACGTCACCGGACCCGATGCCAGCCGGCAGCCGGAGATCCGGCCGAACTACCTCTCCACGCCGGGCGACAGGCTGCTGGCGGCCCGGTCGATCCGCCACGCGCGTAATCTCATGGCAACGCAAACCTTGAAAAAGTATCGTCCGTCCGAGATGCTGCCCGGCACGCAGTACCAGAGCGACGACGAATTGATCAAGCGCGCCGGGGATATCGCGACCACGATTTTTCATCCCGTGGGGACCTGCAGGATGGGCAGCGACGACCGGTCCGTTGTCGACCATGCCCTGCGGGTGCACGGTGTCGCGGGCCTGCGCGTTGTCGATGCGTCCATCATGCCAAGCATCGTTTCCGGCAATACCAATTCGCCTGTCATCATGATTGCAGAAAAGGCTGCCGATCTCATTCTTCGCGGGGTGCAATAGCTGCCGGAGAACATCCCCGTCCGCAATATATCTTGCCGGGTGAGTTGATGCGCGTTATATTTTCTTTTGGTTTCGTATTTGTTTCGCAGTGGTGCTATATTGGCTGGCGCTGGCGGGCAGGACGGTTGCGAACAGGGAGATGAGCGGTGGCACAGGACGGGATCTACGACATTTTCGTGATTGGCGGTGGCATCAATGGCTGCGGCATTGCCCGCGATGCGGTGGGGCGCGGCTACAGCGTGTGTCTGGCCGAGATGAACGACCTGGCCAGCGGCACCTCGTCGGCCTCCACCAAGCTGATCCATGGCGGGCTGCGCTATCTGGAATATTACGAGTTCCGCCTGGTGCGCGAGGCGCTGATGGAGCGCGAGGTGCTGTGGGCGGCGGCGCCGCACATCATCTGGCCGCTGCGCTTCGTGCTGCCGCACCATGCGGGGCTGCGCCCGGCCTGGCTGCTGCGGCTGGGCCTGTTCCTCTACGATCACATTGGCGGGCGCAGGAAGCTGCCCGCGACGCGCACGCTCGACATGACGCGCGATGCGGCGGCCAGGCCGCTGAAGTCGCTCTATACGCGGGCGTTCGAATATTCCGACTGCTGGGTCAATGATGCGCGGCTGGTGGCGCTCAATGCGCGCGATGCGGCCGACCGCGGCGCGGTGATCCGCACCCGCAGCAAGGTGACGGCGGCGCGGCGCGCGGCCGATGGCTGGACGCTGGACGTGCAGGACGCCCTGTCGGGCGCGGTGGAGACGGTGCGGGCGCGGCTCGTGGTCAATGCGGCCGGTCCCTGGGTGGACGAGGTCCTGACCGGCGTGGCCGGGCTCAAGGCGGCGCACAATGTGCGCCTGGTGCAGGGCAGCCACATCGTGGTGCGCAAAAAGTTCGACGATCCGCGCGCCTATTTCTTCCAGAACACCGACGGACGCATCATCTTCGCCATTCCCTATGAGCAGGAATTCACGCTGATCGGCACGACGGACCAGGATTATCACGGCAATCCGGCCGAGGTGACGATCACCGCTGCGGAGACCGATTATCTCTGCGCGGCGGCCAGCGAATATTTTGCCGCACCGGTGCAGCGCGCCGATGTGGTGTGGAGCTATTCGGGGGTGCGCCCGCTCTATGATGACGGGGCCTCGAAGGCGCAGGAGGCGACGCGCGACTATGTGCTGAAAAGCGATGCGCCGGCGGGGCTGGCGCCGCTGATGAACATATTCGGCGGCAAGATCACCACCTACCGGCGGCTGGCGGAGCACATGCTGGAGAAGATCGAGGAGAAGCTCGGGGCCAGGGGCAAGCCATGGACGGCGGCCGGCACGCTGCCGGGCGGCGATTTCCCGGCGGACGGTTTTGCGGCGCAGCTGCAGCGGCTGCAAGCCGATTACCCCTTCCTCGAAACGCGCCATGCCTACCGGCTCGTACGGCTCTACGGCACGCGGGCCTGGGTGCTGTTGGGCACGGCGGCATCCCTAGCCGATCTCGGCGAGCATTTCGGCTGGGATCTCTACGCGGCGGAGGTGCGCTACCTCATCGCGCAGGAATGGGCGATGACCGCGCAGGATGTCCTGTGGCGGCGCACCAAGGTCGGCCTGCATGTCACCGGCGCAGAAACCGCCGCCCTCGAAACCTTCATGGCCAAAACCGTCCTGCGCCGAGCGCAATAGCAGGTGGCGGCTGGCCGCGAGGCCAGCCCATTCAGTGACGTGTAAGCGGTTGTGAATGCGCGTTTTATTTTCACTTTACATTCCTTGCCTTCGCGTTTGGTTTCGGTTATCGTTTCATCAACGACAAATGATCGCTTAGACAGCGGCTGTATCCGGTGGAACGCTAGAGTTGGGGTGGCACGTGCAAGCACGTCCTTACGGGCTCATTGTTTTCGGAGTTGATCTCGACGGCTGCGGCGTTGCCCAGCCCGCCGCGGACACGGCGTTTTGCGGGGTATCCGATAGCAGGGTCTGGCGCTTCTCCGATCATGAGCCTGCCGGACCAGCGTGTATGCCGTCACTTCTTTTGAGCATGGCCGCCAGTCCAAAACGCGCCGCTTGCCGCGGCGCAATGGCTGCTCAGAACCTTGTTTTCAATTCACCATCCGACATCCAAACCAAGGGGATCGCAATCCGTCTGGGGAGCCGGGAGGCTTGCGGTTGCGATCTCTGGCCGAGCCGAAACACCACACCGAACGCAAGAGAAGAAACAGGAGGAAAGTATGACGAAATATGTTGGATCCATTGATCAGGGCACAACCAGTTCCCGCTTCATCATCTTTGATCGAAAGGGTACTGTCATTGCCGTCGATCAAAAGGAACACGAGCAGATATTTCCCAAACCCGGCTGGGTTGAACACAACGCGATCGAGATCTGGCGCAACACGATGAGCGTCGTTGCCGGTGCGCTCAAGAAAGCCAAGCTTTCCGCATCGGATCTGGTCTCGGTCGGTATCACCAACCAGCGCGAAACAAGCGTTCTCTGGGACAAGAAGACGGGCGCGCCGCTGCACAATGCCGTGGTCTGGATGGATACCCGTACGGACCAGCTCGTCGGCCGCTACGCGAAGGACGGTGGCAAGGATCGGCTGCGCGAAAAGACAGGTCTGCCGCTTGCGACCTATTTTTCCGGATTGAAGCTGCATTGGCTTCTCGACAACGTGCCCGGCGCGCGTGCCAAGGCTGAGGCAGGAGAGGTGCTTTTCGGCAATATCGATACCTGGCTGGTCTGGAACCTCACCGGCGGCGCCGATGGCGGCATTCACATCACGGATGTGACGAATGCCTCCCGCACGCAGCTGATGAACCTCAAGACCCTGGATTGGGATGACGAGATCCTCAAGCTCTTCAACATTCCGCGCGCCTGCCTGCCGACCATCCGCTCGTCGAGTGAAGTCTATGGCGAGATCAAGGCTGCGCCGCTTCAGGGCGTGCCCGTTGCCGGCATTCTCGGCGATCAGCAGGCGGCATTGTTCGGCCAGGCATGTCTCAATCCGGGTGAAGCCAAGAATACCTATGGTACCGGCTGCTTCATGCTGATGAATACGGGTGAAAAGCTCGTTCCATCGACCTTCGGCCTGCTGACGACGGTCGGCTACAAGCTCGGGGACAAGAAGGCGGTTTATGCGCTCGAAGGTTCCATCGCCATCACCGGCGCCCTCGTGCAATGGCTGCGTGACAACCTCGGCATCATTCAGACAAGCCCCGACGTCGAAGCTTTGGCCCGGACGGTGGAAGACAATGGCGACGTATATTTTGTCCCGGCGTTTTCCGGTCTTTATGCGCCGCATTGGAAGGACAGCGCCCGCGGCGTCATTGCCGGCCTGACACGTTTTGCCAACAAGGGACACATCGCCCGTGCGGCGCTCGAGGCCAGCGCCTACCAGGTGCGCGAAGTGCTCGACGCCATGGTCAAGGACTCCAAGGTCGAGATCAAGGAACTGCGCACGGATGGCGGCATGACCGTCAATGAATTGCTGATGCAGTTCCAGTCGGACATTCTCGACGTGCCGGTCGTGCGCCCGAAGGTCATCGAGACCACGGCCCTCGGTGCGGCCTACGCGGCCGGTCTCGCCGTCGGTTACTGGAAATCCACCAATGACATCGTGGAAAACTGGGGCGTCGACAAGCGTTGGCATCCGGCCATGTCAAAGGCCGAGCGTACCAAGCTCTTTGCCGCCTGGAACAAGGCTGTAACCCGTTCGCTTGACTGGGTGGATTAATACATCGTCAATTGGAGGGAGCTGCGCTCGTTGCAGCTCCCTTTGTTCCGTTCATCATCATTTTTAGGAGGAGGAGACTATGCATACACCATTTATCGGTGAACTATTGGGGACGATGATGCTCATCATTCTCGGCGACGGCGTCGTTGCCGGTGTTTTGCTGCAGGGTTCGAAGGCGCAGAATGCGGGCTGGGTGGCAATCACCGCCGGCTGGGCATTTGCGGTGCTCGCGGGCGTGTTTGTCGCCACATCGACAGGCAGTCCCGACGCGCACATCAATCCGGCAGTGACAATCGGTTTTGCAGTTGTATCGGGCGATTATTCGAAGATCGCGTCCTATATTCCGGCTCAGCTGATTGGCGCCTTCCTCGGCGGGGTCATCGTCTGGCTGCAATATCTGCCGCATTGGGCGAAAACATCGGACGCCGGCCTGAAACTTGCAGTTTTCTGCACGGGACCGGCCATTCGGAATACGGGGGCGAACCTTATCAGTGAAATCATCGGCACCTTCGTGCTGGTCTTCGTCATTGCCGCCATCTTCTCGAAAGCGGTTGCAGGCGCCGGCATCACCCCGGCCATCGGACCTTACATGGTTGCCATGCTGGTCTGGGCCATCGGCCTGTCGCTCGGCGGAACCACCGGTTACGCCATCAATCCGGCCCGCGATCTTGGACCGCGCATTGCTCACGCCGTGCTGCCGATCTCCGGCAAGGGCGGCTCCGATTGGGGCTATTCGTGGATTCCGGTGGTCGGTCCTATCGTTGGTGCTATCATTGCTGCGTTCTTCATCAAGGCCCTGATTTAACCCAAGGAGGCTGGCATGAAAAAGCTGATCAACGCTCCCGACGCTGTCGTGGAGGAAGCTCTGGACGGCATGACTGCCGCCCATGGCGATCTGATCCGAGTCCACCGCAACCCCAATTTCATCACGCGGGCCGATGCGCCCGTTCGGGGAAAAACCGCCCTCCTTTCGGGGGGCGGCAGCGGTCATGAACCCATGCATGGCGGCTTTGTCGGCCGGGGCATGCTCGATGCAGCCTGTCCGGGAGCGGTCTTCACCAGCCCGACCCCGGACCAGATGCTGGAAGCATCAAAGGCGGTCAACGGCGGCGCAGGCATTCTTCACATCGTCAAGAACTACACCGGCGATGTGATGAATTTCGAAATGGCCGCCGATCTTGCCCGGGCAGAGGGCATCGATGTCGAAAGTGTTGTCATCGACGATGACGTGGCGGTGAAGGACTCGACGTGGACCGCCGGCCGGCGCGGCGTCGCCACGACGGTTTTGGCGGAGAAGATATGCGGCGGAGCCGCAGAAGCCCGGATGCCGCTCGCACCGGTGGCGGATCTTTGCCGCAGGGTCAATGCCAACGGCCGCTCCATGGGCATGGCATTGTCGGCCTGCACCGTGCCGCATGCGGGCAAGCCATCCTTCATCCTGCAGGAGGATGAGATGGAAATCGGTATCGGCATTCATGGCGAGCCGGGCCGGCACCGGGTGAAGCTGGAGAGTGCGGATCGCGTGGCGGAAATGCTGCTCGAGCCCATTCTCGAGGACCTGCCTTTCAAGAGCGGCGACAATGTGCTTCTCTTCGTCAATGGCATGGGGGGAACGCCGCAGATCGAACTGTATATCGTCTATCGCAAGGCATATGAGATCGCGGCGAAACACGGGCTGAAAGTCGTCCGCAATCTTGTCGGGTCCTATGTCACCAGTCTGGAAATGGCGGGATGCTCGATCACCCTGCTGAAGCTGGACGATGAAATGGTGAAGTTCTGGGACGCTCCGGTGGTCACGCCATCGCTGCGTTGGGGCGCCTGACATGATCGGCTGAAGCCCTCTGCCCGGGCTTCGGCCAAGCTGCGAAATCAAGTCCCATCCCGTTCGCGGGGTGGGACCATTGCTGTCAAAATCTATCCGGGAGATACTCAAATGGATGTGCTGTCCGTCGCAACGCTTGTCACGTGGATCAACCGTGCTGCCGATGTCTACGAGCGTGAAAAGGCCTATCTGACGGAACTCGATGCGCCGATTGGCGATAGCGATCACGGCGAGAACATGGCCCGCGGCTTCCTCGCGGTCAAAGCCAAACTGGCGGATCAGTCATTCCCGGATGCCGCTGCTGTCTTCAAGACGGCGGCGATGACATTGCTCTCGACCGTGGGCGGCGCCAGCGGTCCGCTCTATTCGACATTTTTTCTCAGCGCTGCGGTGAAGGCGACGGGCAAGGCTGATCTCACCCTTGCCGACTGGACGGCCTGCCTGGAAGCCGCCCTTGCTGGCATCGTGCAGCGCGGCAAGGCGGCGCTGGGCGACAAGACCATGATCGATGCGCTGTCTCCTGCCGCCGATGCGCTGAAGCAGGCCGCCGGCAAGCCGCTCGCCGAAGCGCTGGCCCTGAGCGCGGCGGCGGCCGAAACCGGCATGAAGGCAACCATTCCGCTCGTGGCACACAAGGGCCGAGCGAGTTATCTCGGAGACCGCAGCGTGGGGCATCAGGATCCCGGCGCGACGTCCACCCATTACCTGCTCAAGACACTCGCTGATGTTGCCGCAGCATGAGCGGCGCGTCTGATCACGTCGCGCTCATCCTCGTTTCGCATTCCCGCATGCTTGCCGAGGGGGTCGCCGCGCTGGCGCGGCAGATGACCGGGGATACGGTCACGATCATCTGCGCCGCCGGGATGGGGGACAATGGTGACGAGATCGGCACCGACGCCATGCGTATTCTCGAAGCCCTGACCGAGGCGGACCATCCGGCGGGCTGTCTCGTGCTCATGGATCTCGGCAGCGCACTTCTGTCGGCGGAGATGGCGCTGGACCTGACCGAGGGCGACCAGCGCACGCGTGTGATTTTATCGGCGGCGCCGTTTGTCGAAGGTGCCATCGCGGCTGCGGTGGCGGCGGGGCAGGGCCTGCCGCGCGCGGAGGTTGAACGTCAGGCGGTGCAGGCGCTGCGGCCCAAGATCGAGCAGCTGGGCGGTGAGGTGTCGTCCGCGCCGGAGGCCGCACCGGCAGATACCGGCGCGCCCGATGCCACGGCGGAGGCGGTCATTCCGGATCCGCATGGTCTGCATGCGCGCCCCGCCGCGCAGGTTGCGGCACTGGCTGCAAAATTCAAATCGCAGATCGGCATTGCCCGGGCGGAAGGCAACAAATCAGCCGCTTCGGCGGTCAGCATGATCGACCTCATGACGCTTGGCGTGCGGCAAGGCGATCGCCTCATCATCACGGCGAGCGGTGCGGATGCACAAGAGGCCGTATCCGCCATGCGCGACCTGATCCGGAGCCTGGCCGGCAAGGCCGACCCTGCAGCAGCACCGGCACAGGTCGTTGCGAAAGGCAATGCGACCCCCGTTTCTCCGGGAATCGCCGTTGGACCGCTGACTGTTCTCAAGCGCCCCGTGCTCGAGGTGTCGAACGCATCCATTGCCGATCCGCTGGCCGAAATTGCTCGTCTGGATGCCGTCATTGCCTCCGTCGGCGAAACCCTGGGCAAGACGCATGGCATGGCGGGAGATATTGCGGCCGTTCAAATCGGACTTCTGGCTGAGCCGGGACTCATTCCCGCTGCCCGGACCAAAATCACCGATGAAAAATTGAATGCAACCGCGGCGGTTTCAGCGGTTTTTGACAAGGCGGCACTGGCATATCGCAGCCTTGAGGATGCCTATCTGCGTGCGCGCGAAGCCGATCTGCTCGATCTGCGCGATACAATCATCGCGGCGTTGCTCGGCCGTGCGGCGTTTGAACTGCCGGCCGGGCCGCCAGCCATCCTGCTTGCAGACGAGTTGCCGCCGTCCGTAGCCCTTGTTCTCGATCCCGCTCAGGTCCTCGGCGTGATCGAGCGGCGCGGCGGCGCGACATCGCATGCGGCAATCCTGTTGCGCGGGGCCGGTATTCCAGCCATCGCCAATGCCGGAGGACTTGTTCCGGCGGATGCGGCAACCGTTGCATTCGATGGCGCCACTGGTGCTGTTCTGTTCGATCCGACGCCGGAGCAGAGCGCGCCTTTCCTCAAAGCGCGTGATGAAGAAAAGCTGGATGCTTCCGGCTCCCCCCTGATTGACGGCAGCATCGAAATGCGGGACGGGCGCCGAATTGAGCTGTGGGCCAATGTTGTCGGCGTTGGCGATGCCAAGGCTGCAGTGAAAGCTGGTGCCTTGGGCATCGGCCTGCTGCGCACCGAAATGATGTTCCTCGACCGGCAGGAGGCCCCCGGTGAAATCGAGCAGATGCGCGAACTCAAAGCGATCTTCGATGTATTCGCGGGCAAGCCGATTGTCGTGCGCACGCTGGACGCCGGAGGGGACAAGCCTGTTCCCTATATGAACATGCCTGAAGAAGCCAACCCGTTCCTTGGTGTGCGTGGCCTGCGTCTTTCCCTCGCGGAACCGGCAATCTTCCAGACGCAGCTGCGTGCGATCCTGCGCGCTGCCGCCGGGCACGATGTGCGGATCATGCTGCCCATGGTGACGCAGGTCGATGAACTGCACGCGGCGCGCCGGGCCCTGGACGAGGCACACGCGGCACTCGATGCTGCAAAAATCGATCATCGCTGGCCGATTGATCTCGGCATCATGGTTGAGGTGCCGGCTGCCGCGCTGACGGCGAAACAGTTTGCGCATGCGGCGGATTTCTTTTCCATCGGCACCAACGATCTGACCCAGTACACCCTTGCGGCGGAGCGGGGCAATCCACGGCTTGGCACCTTTGCCGACGCCGCCCATCCGGCCGTGCTTTCCCTCATCCGCGATGTTGTCGACGCGGCGGGAGTGACCAATATTCCGGCTTCCGTCTGTGGTGAAGCCGCAGGCGATCCCGATGCAGCCCTTCTTCTTGTCGCGTCCGGCGTGACCAAGCTCAGCATGGGGGCGGCATCCCTGCCGCGTGTGGCAAAGCGATTGCTCGGAACAGAGGTAAACCTGCGGGATCTGCGGGACCGCTGGCAGGATGCTGCTTCAGCGGCTGATGTGCGGAAAACCCTTTCGGACGGTGCACCCGGCGATCAGCGTTCGACGAAACGGGCTTGAACCGTTCAGTGATGCCCGCCTGAAGCCTGGCTCGTTTCAGGTTTCCGGATGAAGAACGCTGCGACAACGGCACCCAGCGAGATAATCGCCCCGCAGAGAAAAGCGATTTTGATGCCGCCGGTGGTGGCGGTCAGAATATCGGCCCCGCCCGCAGCGAGGCTCGCCGAACGCAAGGTCATGATGGCGACAAACAGCGCCGTTCCCGCCGCGCCGGCCACCTGCTGGGTGGTGCCGATCATGGCGCTGCCGTGAGAATAAAGCTGTGGCGGCAATGAACCGAGGCTGACCGTGAACAGGGGCGTGAACATGAGCGCGAGGCCGATGCTCAGCACAATATGCGCGATCAAAAGGACCCAGAAGGGCGTGTCCTGCTGCACGAAGACGAGACCCCACAGCACCAGGCTCAAGACGATGGCGCCGGGGATGATCAGCGGCTTCGGTCCGTACTTGTCGAAGAGGCTGCCGACAGTGGGCGCGCAAAGACCCATGATCAGGCCGCCCGGCAACATCAGCAATCCCGTCTCCAGCGTGGAAAGCCCGAGGACGTTCTGCAGATAAAGCGGCAGCAGGATGAAAACGCCGAACATCGACATCATCAGGATCGCCATCATCGCGGTCGATATCGCGAATGTCCGTATCGTCAATGTGCGCAGGTCGAGCAGGGCCCGCTCCTGCTTTTGCAACTGCAGCTGGCGCAGGACGAAAACCGCGATCACCACCGCTCCCAGCACAAGCGGGAACCAGGGCGATACGGCCGGGGTATGGATGGCGGCTTCACCCAAACCGCTGAGGCCGTAAACGAAACTGCCGAAACCGATGGCCGAGAGAATGATGGAGAGGATATCGATCGGCGCCTTGATCGGAACCGTTACATTGCGCATGCGCAGGGTGCCGAGAGCCAGCGCCAGCAGCGAGATCGGCAGGACCAGCAGAAACAGCCAGCGCCAGTCGAGCGCGGAAAGGATCAGCCCGGAAATGGTCGGTCCGATGGCCGGGGCCACGGAAATGACAATGGAGATGTTGCCCATGGTCTTGCCGCGCGTTTCCGGCGGCACGAGATTCATGATCGTGGTCATGAGCAATGGCATCATCACCGCGGTGCCGGACGCCTGGACGATCCGTCCGACGACCAGCTCCGGGAAACCCGGTGCCAGCGCGCATACCAATGTGCCGGTGCTGAACAGCGACATGGCCAGAATGAACACCTGCCGCGTATGCAGCCGCTGCAGCAGAAAGCCGGTGATCGGAATCACCACGGCCATGGTCAGCATGAACGCCGTGGTCAGCCACTGGGCAGCACTTGCCGTGATTTTCAGATCCGCCATCAAGTGCGGCAGCGCCACGCCCATGATGGTTTCATTGAGAATGACGACAAATGCCGACACCAGGAGCAGGGCAATGACAAGCCTGTTGCGGGCGCTATGGTCTTGCACGGGAGACGCAGACGACGTCCCATCGGCATAGGTCGGTGTATCATGGGTCATGGAGCTGCCTTGATTTGATATGGAATCTGGGTAGGCCCGGTTTGTCCGGCAACAGAAGCGCTTGATGCGTCTCATCGGTGATGACGAACCACCACGGGAGATTTCGACGGGTGCGATGGATTATTTTGAAATGTACATCGGCAAAGCGAGGCTCAGCATTGAACGAGGCATCGGAACAAATTCCTTGCGGACTCAAACGCGACTCATGGGAACAAGCATTCTCATTTGATTGCCCATAATGCAATAGAACGAATTCTGACAGACATAAATATTTGATATCACATTCCGGAGCCGACCGCTTCGCGCCTCCGGCGGATATGTATGTCTTCAAGTACGGCTTTAGGAATTTAATGTCGTCAATGAAATGAAAATTATAGCGATATATTAAATAGATGCCGTATTTTCATGATAAATTAAATAATGAATTCGTGCGCTTACCAATGTAAGCGCACGGTTCGCTTCTGTGCTGGAAGCAACTATTTTGCGAGTTTATCCCAACCATCGGCAACCGCCTTGATCGCGCCGGAGAAGCTGGTCAAATTGGTTGGAAAACGCACTTTCTCATAGGCGCTGGCCGGCAGCATTTTCGTCTTCACGTCGTCTGGCAGCGCGATGTCCCGGGTCGGATGGGCATAGCCCTGGGCGAGGAGCAGCTGTCCTTCATCGGAGAACAGATAGTCGACGGCAACCTTTGCCGCGTTCGGGTGCGGTGCGACCGAACTGATGTACTGGGCGAACAGCATTCCAACGGTACCGTCGGTGGGAATGATGACCTTGAGCGGCAAGCCGGTCGCATCGCGCTTGGCAAAGCCGTCAAAATCATAGACCAGGGAAATCGGGCATTCGCCCTTTTGCACGGAGCCGACATTCAGGACAACGCCGTTGCGCAGGTTGCCACTGTCGCGCAGTGTTTTGAACCAGTCGAGGCCGGGCTGCACATTGGCCTCGCTGCCGCCATTGGCATAGGCTGCGGCAAGGACGGAGGCTGTTGCGTAGGTCGAGATGCGCGGATCGCGGCTGCAGACCATGTCCTTGTATTGCGGCTTGAGCAGGTCATTCCAGGTCTGCGGCAGCTCCTTCACCTTGTCCGTGTTGACGAGGAAAGCGATGGCGCCCCAATAGGATGCGGCCCAACGGCCTTCAGGGTCCTTGTATTGCGGCTTTATGCTGTCCCACGAGGTATTCTTGTAGCTGGCAGCCAGGCCGTTCTCCAGCAGACGCGCGGTGAAATCGTAGCCGATATCGGCAATATCCATGACCGGTGCATCCTTCTCGGCGAGAAGGTGCGTTATCTGTTCCGCCGATGTCATGTCGGTATCGACATGTTTGAGCGCGTATTTGCTTTCAATATTGGCGAAGATGGTACCGAGATTGACCCAGTCGTCCGACATGCCATAGCTGACATATTGGCCTTCCTTCCTGGCGGCGGCGAGCTTGTCGTCGGCCATCGCCGGCAGAAGCTGGGCGCTGAAGACGGCAGCGCCGATGATCATGGTAACGAGTTTCTTGGTCATGGTTTTCTCCAGAGGCGGGTTTGTTCGATACACACCGCTCCCGCTTGCGGCGTGCATATCGGTGTTTGCGTTCAGTGCGGGGTATCGGCTCTCGCGTTCTGGCGAACCAGCGTTGCACTCCACAGGATGGCAAGTGAAATGAGCCAGGCGAATGCAAAGCTCATGAAGGCAAGGGCGCTTGCCTGCCGGGCATCGGAACGCGTGAACTCGACGAGATAGATCGGAAAGGTCTTGAAGCGCGTGCCGGTCAGCAGATTGGCAAGGACGAACTCGGCGAAGGCCGTGGAAAAGACCAGCAGGCTGCCGTTGACAATGCCAGGTGCGATGTTGGGCACGATAACCCGCAGCAAAACCTGTGCGGGGTTGGCACCAAGGCTTTGGGCCGCCTCTGAAAGCCTGTTCGTATCCACGCTTTCAAGGGCATTCATCACCGCGCGGTACATGAACGGCAGCGTGATGATGACATAGGCCGCGATCAGAAGATTGGGCGTGTTGATGAGGGGGAGCGGCAGCTTTGAATAGAGGCGGATGAGAGCAAGCGCCAGCACCACCCCCGATAGGGAAAAGGGCACGAGCGACAGGAATTCCAGCCATGGCTTGGCCCGCGGCATGCGCGCATGGACCAGATAGGCCGCTGGCACCACAAGGATTAGCGAAACGAAGACTGACAATGCGGATAGCCAGAGCGAATTCATCAGCGTATCGAGGAACGCCGAGCGCGATGAAACCTTGATCCACCAGTTCAGCGTCAGTCCTTCCGGCCACAGGGTCCGGTCCCAGCGGGTTGCGACGGAAAACAGCGCCGTTGCGATGACCGGGACGATCATGAACGCGATGAAGGAACCGATGACCGGCGCCCGCCATGTGAGTGATTTCATGGTCATGCGGTATGCCTCATGCGGCGCATGAAATGCTGATAGGCAACGAGGCAGCTTCCCATGACAAGCAGCGAAAGAACCGCAAGCGCATCAGCCAGTGCCGGGTCAAGCTTCACCTCGCCGCGCACGAGGGCGGCGATCTGCACAGGGATGATATTGACGTCGGAACCGGTGAGGGTCCACGCGGTCGCATAGGCGCCGAAGGCATTGGCGAACAACAGGAAAAAACTTGCCAGCATTGCCGGCGCGAGAACGGGCAGTCCGATGCCGGTCCAATATTGCAGGCCGGAAGCGCCGAGGCATTCCGCTGCTTCCCGCCACTCCCGCCGCAGCCCCTTCAGCGCGGGGATGACGAGCAAAATGGCCAGCGGCAGCTGGAAATAGAGGTATGCGATACCCAGGCCGCCGATCGAATAAATCCGGAAACCGGGATAGAGGTCGATACCGGCATAGCCCAGGAGGATCGTGATGAAGCCGGTTGAGCCAAGCGTGATGACAAAGGCAAAGGCAAGCGGGGCACCGCCGAAATTTGCCGTGACATTGGCAAGGGCGGTCAGCGACAGCCGGACGGTGGCGTTGGAGGATGTGGCAATGGCATAGGCGACGATCGTCCCCAAAAGAGTCCCGCCCAGGGCCGTTGCGAAAGACAATTGCAGGCTGTTGGCGAAGGCTGTGGCGATGGATGGCGTCAATGCCCGCGCAAAATTGCCCAGCAGCAAGCCGTCCGGCCCGCTCAAACTCGACTTCACCAGCATGAGGACCGGCAGGATTTCGAAGGCGCTGACGAATGCCAGCAGTGGCAGAAGGCCCAACCAGGTGCGGTTGAGCTTTCCCAACCCAATCCTCTTCACGGAAGCACCACCACCGTGCCGTCACACGCCACGATGACGTCGCCGTCAAACAGGGAACAGACCTGCCGCGCCACCTCGTCGTCATCCGTATCCGGATAGAGATGCGTCAGCAGTACGCGTTTTACCCCGGCAGACGCTGCGAGGCGGCCAACGCCATCGGCCGTGAGATGATCCGCCGTGACAAAACCTGTGGGGAAGGAGCACTCGCAGGCGAAAAGGTCTGCCTTGCGGGCCAGTCCGGCAAGAGCGGCGCTTTCGATTGCATCGCCGGAATAAACAAAGACCCGGCCATTGGCTTCAAGCCGGAATGCCAGGCTGTTGTCCGTATGGCCGGTCAGTGCTGTTTCGATGACGAAGCCGGGAAAATCATGCCGGCCGGCAGTCAATTCGACGATATTCAGTTCGTAGTTTTCCGGCACCGTACCGTCGAACAGGTTCATGACGCCGGCAACGAAATCGCTCAAACCCTTGCAGCCCATGAGGGTGAGGGGTGTCGTGCGGGTCCATCCGGGTGTGGCATTGAAAGCCTGCAGCAAGGCGATGAGATCGAGCACATGGTCGGAATGCAGGTGGGAGATAAAAACCTTGTCGAGGTCGCGGTAGCTGAACCCTGCCGAATGCAGGCGCGCCAGCGTTCCCGCACCCATATCAAACAACAGCCGCTCTTCGGCGATATCAACGAGGTAGCCGGATGGGCTGCGGTTGGCGCAGGGAAGGACGGTGCCTGCTCCGAGTACTGTCACGTGCATGATTCATTCCTGGTAGCATCCTGTCCTTGGCACGAAGAGATTGCTTGGATAGGATTTGTTTTTTATTACGAAACAGTGTTTACTATTAACACGTGTCTGTTTAATGACAGGTAGGAGGAATTGTGCGCAATGGCTGAAGATCTCTACCGGGTACAGAGCGTGGGACGAGCGCTCGATATCGTCGACAAGATCGCGGGTTCGGGGCGGGAGGGGGCGCGTCTGACTGACCTTGCGCGGGATGTCGGCATCACGAAAGCGGCGGCCTATGCCATTCTGCTGACGCTGAAGGCACGCGGCATCGTGACGGATGTGGGTGAGGGAATGACGCGGCGCTACCTGCTCGGCCTTGCCCTGGTGCGCCTGGGGGATCTCGCTATCAGCGGAACGGGGATCGCCGACGTTGCAATGCCGGTGCTGCGCCAGTTGACGCAGTCGATAGGCATCACCTCGCGCGTTGCCATCTGGGACGAGGACGCAGCCGTGGTGATCGGCAGGGCCGACGCCCCCGATGCCATTCGATTCGAAGCGGCGCTTGGCCGGCGCGAACGGCCGCATTGTTCGGCAGTCGGCAAAATCTTTCTGGCGGCCATGGCGCGCGAAGATGCGGTAACCATTCTGGAGCGTGTCGGATACCCCGCGCGCACCGCCAAGACGCTCAGCTCGATACCGGCATTGAGCGCTGCGCTCGATCTCGTGACCGAGCGGCATTATGCGATCGATGACGAGGAAGATCACGAAGGTGTGGTCTGTGTCGCTGCCGGTGTCTTCGGACATGATGGCACTGCCGTGGGGGCGATCAGCGTGACGACTTTGAAACAGCTGCTGCCGGATGCTGCGGTACCGGCGATGGCGCGATCGCTGATCGAACATGCCGACCGCATTGCCGCGGCACTGGGCGGCCTGCCGTCCGCCACGGCCTGGCGCATGAAATCAAGGGCAGGCACAGCAAAACCATGAATGTTTCCATGAGCGATGCCGCGCTTTCCGCGCGTTACGATTTCGCGGTTTCACTGGCGCAGCAGGCGGGTGCGGTCGCCATGCGCCACTTCCGCAGGTCTGACGGTCTCGGCATCATCGAGAAGGGGCCGCAGGACCTGGTCACCGCAGCGGATCACGCGGTCGATGCTCTCATCCGCAATGCGATCCAAAGCCGATTTCCGGATGACGGCATTCTGACCGAGGAGTCCGGAGGAGACATCAGCGCGCAGGTGTGGGTTGTCGATCCCATCGACGGCACGGGAAATTTTGCCCGTGGTATCGCCGGCTTTGCCATCTCAATTGCTTTCAGCCTCAATGGCGATACGCGGATCGGCGTGGTGTTTGATCCCGTGGCTGAGGAATTGTTTGTTGCGCGCCGCGGGCATGGGGCGTTCTGCAATGGTGAGCGCATGCGGGTGAGCACAACCGCGACGATGGGGCGGGCGGCGGTTGAAGCGGGCTATTCCAGAAGGACACCGTCGAGCGAATATCTGGCCTTGATGGCGCGTCTGCTCGATGCGGGTTGCGAGTGCGTGCAATTCGGTTCAGCGGCGCGCGGCCTGGCTCAGGTCGCCGCAGGGCGCATTGACGGCTATGTCGAGGCGCATCTCTTTGCCTGGGATGTGCTTGCCGGTTTGCTGCTTGTCGAAGAAGCCGGCGGGTACGCCGATCCGTTTCCCCTTGAAGGCAATGGGCAGAAGGGGCTGCCGGTCCGTGCCTGTACATACGGGCTCGTTGGGCCGTTGGGGGAAGCCATGAATGGCGCCAGCGGCCGCTTGGACAAAATGTCGTAGACGAAATCGTCAAAACATCTTCAATATCATTTTGAAAATGCTGCGCATCCGGTTGATTTACTATGGGAGGAATCGCCGCGTGAGCGGCGCTGATCAACCCATGTGATTTCAATGGGATTCTGCTAGGGATTGGGAGTTTGCTTCATTTGCAAGATGGTTCATAGGAGCGGGTAACACTGGCCCGCGGAATTGCGCATCTGGCGCTCAAACATTATTGGACAAGCTGAGGAGTCTCCTATGTCCCGAAACACCTATTATGCACCCCAAGGCGGACATCCCTCGCAAAGCCAGCTGCTGACGGGCCGTGCCGTATTCACCGAGGCCTATGCCGTCCTGCCGAAGGGGGTGATGCAGGATATCGTCACCAGTGTTCTGCCGTTCTGGGACAAGACCCGGTGCTGGGTTCTGGCACGACCATTGTCCGGCTTTGCGGAAACGTTCTCGCAATACATCATGGAAGTCGCACCCGGCGGCGGCAGCGCACGCCCGGAGCTGGACCCGGACGCGGAAGGGGTGCTGTTCATCGTCGAGGGCGAACTGCAGCTGACGCTTGCCGGCAAGACCCACACCATGCAGCCGGGCGGATATGCGTTTATCCCGCCGGCAACCGATTGGTCCGTTGTGAATACAACAGATGCGTTCGTGCGTTTTCACTGGATACGCAAATCCTACGAGGCCGTCGATGGCATCGACCTGCCCACGCCGCTTGTGCTCAATGAAAACGACATTGCGCCATCGGTCATGCCGGACACGGATGGCAGATGGGCGACCACGCGTTTCGTCGATCCGGCCGATGTGCGGCACGACATGCACGTGACCATTGTCACGCTGCTGCCGGGCGCCGTTATCCCGTTTGCCGAGACGCACGTCATGGAACATGGCCTCTATGTGCTGGAAGGCAAGGCCGTCTATCGTCTCAATCAGGATTGGGTCGAGGTCGAAGCCGGCGACTTCATGTGGCTGCGCGCATTCTGCCCGCAGGCCTGCTATGCCGGTGGCCCGCAGCCTTTCCGCTACCTGCTCTACAAGGATGTCAACCGCCACATGAAACTAACGCTGCATCCCAGGCAGCGCTGACGCACAGGCGAATGGAGCAGCAGCCGGACACCCGCAGGCGTGTCCGGTTATGGCCGGCGTGAACGGACCGCGGCTGCGGTCGTGACGATAATCAGCGTCGCCAGGCATCCCGCCAGAAACAGATATCCGACGATGGCCGTATTCACGGCAGGCACCCATCTGATGATGGCCGCGGTCGCCGCCACCACGGCACAGGTGGCCGCCGTCAGCTTGGCATCGCCGAGGAACATCTTGTAGAGTTCCGCAAACACTTCCTTCAGAATATTCATCGGGAAATCTCCTGCCGTTTTGCGCTTAGGATATAGGACATCGCGATTCCCGTCAGCAGGAAGAGGGCGGCGAAAAGCAGCAATGTCAGGTCCTGTCCCGGCCAGGCGATACCCAGGCCTTCTCCGGTCCAGAACACGCCGAAGGAGGACAGCATGATCCCGACGCCGAACTTCATTGTGTTTTCCGGAACGCGCGATAGGGGCTTGTGGACAACGGCGCCCACCAGCAACACGAGCACGCACGCGGCCAGTGCCCCAAGCGCAGCCGGGCCGACGAGGCCGCGACCGGAGCCAACGGCGATCACGATGAACACGACTTCAAGCCCCTCGAGGAGAATGGCCTTGAATGCCGTTATACCGGCGATCCAATCAAGGGAGGTGCCATGCGTCTGTGCCTCCTTGTCGAGATTGGCTTTTTCCGCCTGAAATGCGGCAAGCTCGTCGTGCAGGGGAACAATGCCCGCCGACCGGAGGATGGCCTTGCGCAGCCAGCCCATGCCGAACAGCAGGAGCAGAACGCCGATGACCAGTTGCAGGCCGTGCAGCGGAACCTGATCGAGCAGCGGTCCCAGTCCGGCGACGATGATTGCAAGGACCGCCAGGCCCGCAAGGGTGCCCGCGATGGCGGGGCGCCAGCCCCGGAGGACACCGACCGCCAAAACGATGGTGAACGCCTCGACGACCTCGACAACGGAGGCCAGGAAGGCCGCGCCGATTGCTGGTCCCGCTATGCTCCACGAGATACTGTCCATGATGATGAGTCGCTTGGTTGTATTTACTACATTGCACGTGATAATGTAGTAAATACGACAAATGTCAATGGAGAACACGTTGTCCGGAGCACGTTCCATCTTTCTGCCGGTCCATGACGGCTCTCTTCCGCTGAGTCAGACGGAGCGGCGGGTCGCAACCTATTTCGCCGCGAACAGGCATCAGGTGCTGGTCATGTCCGCGATGGAACTTGCCAGGACTCTGGGTACCAGTGACGCGACCGTCATCCGCACGGCCAAGGCTCTCGGTTTCGACGGGCTTGATGCCCTGCGCCGCGCCATTGCCGATGATTTGAAGACACAGGACAACCCGGCAGAGCGGATCACCCAGACCATCAGGGAAACCGGGGGAGATCTGAAGAAGGCGTTTGAAGACACGCAAAGGGCTCACATCCAGGCTATCGAAGCAATCAGCGAGAATGTGCCGGTGGATGACTACGTTGCGCTAGTGACAAGGCTGGCCGGGGCGCGCGAGATCGTCATTTTCGGCATCGGCCCCACCAGCGCGCTTGCCGTTTACTTCGCGACCCAGCTGACGCGGTTTGGCTTGAGGGCGCGGCCAGTGACGGCGACCGGTCTTCTGCTGGCGGATCAGCTCCTGCCGATGGAGAAGGGCGATTTGCTTTTCATCATGGCCTATGGGCGGGTCTATTCGGAACTCGACGTGCTCGTCGATCATGCGGACCGCGTGAATGCCGGAAAAATACTGGTGACGGATACGCTGGAAAGCCAGCTGGGCCCAAGAGTTGATATGACGCTCACGATCCCCCGCGGAAAGACCGATGCCTTCAGCATGCACACGGCGACGCTGGCATTCATCGAGGCGATCATCGTCGGCCTTGCCACCTTCCAGCCCAAGGCGGTGATTGAAAAGCTTGAACTTCTCAATCTGTTGCGTTCGGAGCTGGCCGGAGACGATGTCAGGCTTATGCATCGTCTCCACAAAGGCGGCAGATCAGGCAAGCACTGAGACACCGAGCAGGACAAGCCCGAAGAGAATGCGGTAGATCGCGAAAGCCGTGAAGCGGTTTGAACGTATATAGTTGAGCAGCCATTTGACCGCGATGAATGCGGTGATGGTCGATACGACGAACGCTATGCCCAAGGCGCCCCAGTCCTCATTGCCGCCACCGGTTTTCCACTGGCCGTACAATTCATAGGCGCTGGCTGCATACATCGTCGGGATGCCCACGAGAAATGCAAACTCGGTTGCCGCTGCGCGGTTACTGGTTCCGGCCAGCATGGCAATGAAAATGGTGGCGGCTGACCGGGAGGTGCCGGGGAATATGCCGGCCACGATCTGTGCGATACCGACGAGAATGGCCACCAGCCAGGTCACTTCGGTCCGGTCCGGCTGTTTTGCCGCAAGCCATTCGGCCACCAGCATCCACAGGCCGCCAATGATCAGCGCCCACGCGACCGGCTGCAGGGTGTCCGGCAATCGGAAGCCCAGCTTCTTGGCGATGAGCCCCAAAGCGGCGGTTATCAGAAATGCCAGAAGCAGCTTGCCGACATAGGTGCGGTTTTCCGGCAGATGGAGCCCGAATGCGAGGGACCATATCCGCCGCCAGTACACGATGGTCACTGCCAGTATGGCACCGGCCTGAATGACGATATTGAACAGATCCGATCTTTGTCCCAGCCAATGCTCGGCGATCAGAAGATGGCCGGTGCTGGAAATCGGGAGGAACTCCGTGATGCCTTCAATAATTCCCAGGATGACCGAATTGAGAATATCCATTGTGCGTGCCTAGAGATGAGAGGGTTACGAATCGGGGAAGCCAAGCCAAGGTTCGAGTTTTTCGAACGTGATGTCCATCGCATAGGCAGGGTTGCCCCAAACCGAGAAATGACCGAACAGCGGAGAAAACTGCGATTCCGCATGTTCTTCGCCACCGTGCGAGATTGCCGCGATGTAAAGGGCCGCGGCCAGCCCGGTCCGGTCGGCCCCGCCTTCGCAATGGATCAGCACCGGCTTTTCGGCCTGCTTCATCACGGCGAGCAAAGCTGCGGCGTCATCCTGCGAGAGGATTTCCCGCGACGACATGCGGAAGTCGACATGCTTGACCCCAAGATCCCTGGCGGCGAGCACTTCCTTGTCATACCAGCCCGTGCCGGTATTTTCGCCGCGCAGATTGATGATCGTCTTGATGCCATAGGTCTTCTTGTAGAACGCGATCTGTGACGGTGTCGGCTGGGCCGACCTGTAAAGTTCGCCGGGGATGGTTGTATGGAAATTGCCCTGCCACCGCATGGTGCCGTAATAGCCGCCGGCGCTCAGCACTGCGACAAGCAGCACCGCGCCGCTGCCCTTGAGAAGTTTTCGCCAACTGCCGCGACGAGCCGAATGCGTGTGCTGCTTCATTGGCCGTTGTTCTCCGCAGATGGGTTTGACATGAATGATTGTTTCGCGCGGGCCGTAGTCGCAGCCAGATCAGGGCGGTTGTAAGGCGGAACAACCGGGAATGACAATTTTACTCGCAGCCCCGGAGCATTGTCTTGCAAAGCAATACTCGCCTGGTGGAGGTCGAGAATAGCCTTGACCAGACTCAAACCCAGCCCCGTGCCGGGTGTCGTCCGGCTTTTATCGAGACGGTAAAGCCGTTGGAAGACCTTGTCGCGTTCTTCAACAGGGATTCCCGGGCCATTATCGGCAACGTCGACATTGATCGCGGCGTTCGAACGGGTTGCGTTGATCCAGATTTTCGCCCCCTCCGGGCTGTGGCGTATCGAATTCTCAACCAGATTGGCGAAGAGCTGAATAAGCAGCTCGCGGTCGCCCGTCATCGTAAATGCAACATCCGGTTCGAGCGATAGCCGCAATTGCTGTTTTCGATCATCGGCAACATCGGCGTAGACCTCCATGATCGTTTCAAGGCATTCCCGCAGGTCGATCTTGGAAAACCGTGACCGCCGCGATCCGGCCTCGATCTGCGCGATGCGCAGGAGGGCATCAAATGTCGCGTTGATGTGATGGCTTTCGTCCTGCGCCCGCTTGAGATCGGCGACAATCGACGATCCCCGGCCCGCCCTGTCGATGGCCTGGCTGATGGTCAGGGACAGTCTGTTGAGGGGTGTCTTGAGATCGTGGGCGATGTCGGTGCTGACCTGGCGCATGCCTTCCACCAGCGAACTTACCCGGCCAAGGGCCTGGTTGACCTGCTCCGAAAGGCGGTCGATATCGTCGCCGTTCCCGACCAGCGGAATGCGCACGTCGAGCTTGCCGGAGCCGACCTTGCGCATGGTCGATGCAACCGTTTCCAGGCGCTTCTGCACACGCGACGCCAGAAAAACACCGCCCGCAGCGGCAAGGATCAAAACCATGACGCTGGCCCAGGCAAAACTGATGAAGACAATCCGCAGAAATTCTTCGTTTTCCCGAAAGCTCATTCCGACAGTCAGCGGCTGCTTGTCCACCTGGCCGGAATAGACGCGATAGGGTTCATCATTGGGCAAGCCCAGTTGCCCACCCTCGACCGTCGACCAGCCGGAAGGCACATCCGCCTTCTCTATGTTGCCTGCCAGGCGGTGCCCGTCTCTTGAAGACAACAGGAAAACGCGGCCGAGGCCCGAAGAAGACAGGACATGGCTGGTAACCGTCTCGGACAGTTCAGAGGCATCGCCCTCTCCATAGGAGGCGGTCAGTATCGCATAGGTATCCTGGATGGTCTGGTCCAGATGGTCGGCAAGCTCCCGTTTGAGCAGTTGAAACGTGATGAAGCCCGCCACGACAAACGACATGATGAAGAGCGTGGCAAAGATGATGGCCAGCCGGAACGGCGTGCTTTTGAGAAGGTCAATGCGGCGCATGCAGGCTGTAGCCGGTGTTTCGGATGGTGTGCAGCAGAGGAAACGAAAACGGCTTGTCGATCTTTGCCCTGAGACGGCTGATATGCGTCTCGACAACGCTGGTCTTCGGGTCAAAGTGGAAATCCCAGACGCGCTCGAGCAGCATGGTGCGGGTCAAGACCCGGCCTTCATTGCGGATGAGGACTTCCAGCAGTCTGAATTCCCGCGGCTGCAAATCGATGATCGTGCCGCCGCGCTTCACGGTTCGGCGCATGAGATCAACTTCCAGATCCGCGACCGCGACGGTGTTGCTCTCGCTTTGAAAAGGCGGTCGCCGGTGCAGTGCGTTGACGCGGGCGGACAGTTCCGAAAAGGCGAATGGCTTGACCAGATAATCGTCGCCGCCCGCTTCCAATCCCTCGACGCGGTCATCCAGTCCGCCGACCGATGTGAGAAACAGAACCGGCGTCTTCACGCCGGCCACGCGCAGCGCCTTGACGATGGAGAGGCCATCAAGACCCGGAAGCATCCTGTCGACAATGAGAATATCGTATTCCGTGCCGGCTGCATGGGAAAGCGCGCTTCTGCCATCTGAAATCACCTCGGCGATGTGTCCGGCTTCGGTAAAACCTTTGGCAATGTAGTCCGAAGTCTGCCGGTCATCCTCGATGATCAGTATGCGCATGTCCCGTCCCGAATTCGTCCGTGTTGATCGACTGTAGCATAAACCAAATGCACATGATGCCTTGATCTGGATTCGTGCCCTCTGCCATGGGGCGTACAGGTTTCTCGTCACGCCCACCTTTCCGGCACCTTACAGTTTGGTAAGAAACCGGCGCATGCCTGCGCTTACGAAATGGTAAGGACGGGGCGAAGTGCCCGTAAGAATGGCCGTTCAAACTCTCCGGCAACGACCAAACCATGCTGGAGAGACCCCAATGGATCGATATCTCGCGAAATACCCCACCCTGTTTATCGGGGCCGTGCTGTTGGCGGCCCTGCTGCTCTCGTTCCTGACCGTTCCCTCCTGAGGGAACCGCCGCATCGCCACTTACCAACCCAATTACGCGCAGCAAACCGGCATGTGTTGCGTTCGGTTTGCCAGCCCTTTTCCCCGCCGATCATTCAATGGAGTTTTCACGATGAAGAAATATGCCCTCCCTTTGTGCCTGCTTGTGCTCTCGACCAATCTTGTCACCTCGCAAAGCTTTGCCGCCGGGCCCGCGCCTTGCGAAGACATGTTGAAGGATGTCCGTGCTGCCAAGGCCACGGCGAAGCTGAACGAAGCCGACAAGGCGCAGGTGGACCAGCTTGAAGCCAAGGGCGTCGAACGATGCAACGCGGACGACGACAAGCGTGCTGACGAATTCTTTGCTCAAGCTTTGAAATTGCTAGGCAAATAAACCGATTTTCACCGACCGGAAGGAACCCTGACAATGGATGTCACCAGGCAAGAAACGTATGGGGCGCTCAACCGCGTTCCCGAGGTCAAAGTCGATTTTTGGCTGATCAAACTGATGGCTGTAACCATGGGAGAAACCGCGGCCGACTATCTGGCGGTGAATCTGGGTCTTGGCCTGTCCGCCACTTCCCTGATCATGAGCACCGTCCTGATCCTGGCGCTGGCCCTCCAGTTCCGCCAGCGTCAATATGTTCCCTGGGTCTATTGGACGGCCGTGGTTCTCATCAGCATTGTCGGCACGCTCGTTACGGACAATCTCGTCGATAATTTCCATGTTCCGCTGGAGGTGACCACGATTGTTTTCACGCTGGCGCTGATCGCCACGTTTGCGGTCTGGTATGCCTATGAAAAGACGCTCTCGATCCATTCGATTTTCACAACGCGGCGGGAAGCGTTCTATTGGCTCGCGATCCTGTTTACGTTCGCTCTGGGGACTGCGGCGGGCGATCTGGTCGCGGAAAAATTCGGCTTGGGGTTTGCCGCCACCGGGCTGATATTCGGGGCAATCATTGCACTCGTTGCTGTTGGCTACTTTGTCTTTCACCTCAATGCGGTGGTGGCGTTTTGGCTGGCCTACATCTTCACCCGTCCGCTGGGCGCATCGTTCGGTGATTTTCTCTCGCAGCCCATGGAATATGGCGGCCTGGGTTTTGGAACGATCATCACGAGCCTGATCTTCCTGGGGTGCATCATCGCCATCGTTGTCTACATGACCGTGATGTTCCGCAGCGGAAACCGCAAGGCCGCCAGCCAGGCCGCCTAGCGCCCCATTCCGCACCCGCAGACCTGACCAAGGCTTCCAGTGGATCGCTATTCCTGCTTCACTGGAAGCCTCTGCCGGGAAGGACTGCCGGACATGCGGCGTTTGCAGATCGTAACGATGGCAAGGATTGACATCTCCACCCCGACAAGACCAACGGCTGCCCAGAACGCGGCTTGAAACGGGTCATAGTCGGACGTTCGCAAGGCATATCCCAGACAGAGGAAAGGCGCGTTCCAAAGCATGCTCCCAAGCAATGTTGCGGCGCCAAAGATCTTGAAATCCAATCCCAGTATACCGGCGGGAAGCGCGAGATAGACACGCGCTGTCGGGATGGTTTGCCCCGTCACAGTGACCCAGAAATGATTGCGCCGGTAGGCATTGGTCAGGCGGTCATAGAGTTGGGGGGACAGAAACACGAACCTGCCATACTGGCTGACCTTGCGGGCCACGCGTTCACCCCCCAATGTCCGGCCGATACCAAACCAGCAGCAGGCACCGATGGTCGATCCCAACGTGGTTGCTGCGATCGTGGCAATCAGGTTCTGCGGATCCGCGACCGTCATCCCCAGCAGCATGAGCAGGACATAGGACGGAAACAGCGGAATGAATTTTTCCACGACGGCCAGACCTGTGAGGCCGATGAATCCGTAGCCCAGAAGCCACGAAACGGCGCCGAGCTCATCCATTGGCGCTGTCCGGTTCCACGGCTGCGGCGCGGCGTTTGATCCGGTAAACCGATGCCGGGGGAATATTGCGCATCGTCTTGCCGACAAAGCTTTCCTCCAGCTGCAGATGATCCAGAATGTATTGCGGGACAGGACAGCGCGGACCATAGGTGATCTGGTAAAATGCGCCATCCGGGCGAAGATAGCGGAAGGCGCCGCTGAGAATTCCCTTCACCTGGCGCGGCGGCATCGTCAGAACACCCAGCCCGCTGACAACCGCACCGACCGTGCCGGGCTCGAACAGGTTGAAATCGCCGATCCTGGCGGCATCCATGCGCAGAATACGCGCATGCGGAAACCTTTTTCCTAGAAACCGGGCGAATTCGGTGCTGTACTCCACCAGCGTCAGTCTTGCCTCCGGTATGCCTCTTTGGAGCAGCGAACGGGTGAACGGCCCGGTTCCCGGGCCCAGCTCAAGAACTGGACCCATATCCGCATCGATTTCTTTGGTCATCAGGGCGGAGATCCTGTTTCCCGACGGGAGTATGGCGGCGGTGCGCAGCGGATTGCGTATCCAGGAGCGAAAAAACGGGAGAAGATCAGCAATCGGCATGATGCGATCCTTTTGCGCAAAGGGTGTTGCGGCATGCCAGACGGTACGATGACCGGCGACGTCGAATTGATTTCATTGTTTCCTCGCGTGAATTGTCGTTGACGGGGAAACGGTTGCAGCTTCTACATTGAGGCAGCGTGTCATGTCCGGGCTTGTGAACACATTTGGCGTTGCTCCGGAAAAAGCGACTTCCGATGCAAGCCAGCCTCAATGTACGCACGCTATCTTGTGTCATCTTGTTGGCGGACAGGCTTATGGGGGACTGGAATGCGGGTGTTGCTGGTTGAGGACGAGAAGGAGATGGTTGCCGCCCTGTGCAACGTCCTGACCCGTCAGAATATGATCGTCGATAGTGTCTCCACCATTGCTGCCGCGGAATTCATGCTGAGAGACAATGTGCACGACGTACTCGTTCTCGACCGTCAGTTGCCCGATGGTGACGGACTGTCGCTGGTCCCGCGCCTGCGGGCAAACGGGCAGAACATTCCGGTTCTGGTCCTGACGGCGCGCGGCGATCTCAACGACCGTGTTGCCGGGTTGCAGAGCGGCGCCGATGACTACCTTGGCAAGCCGTTTGCCTATGAAGAGCTTCTGGCACGGGTCCGCGCCTTGCTGCGCCGGCCGTCGAGCCTCGTGCCGGAGGTGGCGAAGATCGGCCAGCTGGCGTTTGATTTCGGGCACCGCGAGGCCTGGGTCAAGGGCGAACGCATCGACATGCCAAGGCGGGAGGTGCTTGTGCTTGAAGCCTTGATGCGGCGCATGGGGCGCATGGTGCAGCGCGCCACGCTGATGGAGGCAGTCTTCGGCATGAATGACGAGATCGATTCGAACGCGCTCGATACGCATATTTCGCGGGTCCGCCGCAAACTCACCGATGCCGGTGCAGGCGTTACCATCAACGGTGTCCGCGGTCTTGGCTATCTCCTGCGGGAGACCGCATGAAATTGTGGAGTTCGCGGTCGCTGAAATGGCGGCTCGTCAGTCGCCTGCTGCTTTTCGAAGCTGCGATCATCCTGTCGCTGCTGGTTGCCATTGTCGGCGGCCTGTGGAGTTCCGGCTATCTGATCGAGGACTATGAGGGCGGCAATCTCGATGTCCTGAAAGATGCCCTGTCCCGGAATGAAGCGGGTCAACTGGTTCTGCTGGATACGCCCGATATGGTGCAATTGCGCGGGGATGTCACCGATCTCTGGTTCATCATCCGCGACAAATCGGGAAATGAACTGTCGCAGGGAAAGATTCCTCCTGAATTCGCACCGACAGGCGCCATGCTCGATCATCTGGCGGATGCGCGTCTGGCCGATGAACCGGGGCGTCCAAAACGGCCCGATGCCGTCGTCAAATGGCAGGACACCGCCGCCGGCAACGTGCAGATATTCACGGGAACGCAGGGGCGCATGTCATTCAAGCGCATGATCGCCGGCGTCTCCGGTGGGATGATGACGGTCATCATCCCTCTCTTCCTGGCAATGGCAGTGGCCAGCCTCGCCATAACCCCGCTGGTCGTGCGGTTTGCATTGAAGGGGGTCAAAAGGGCTGCCGATGAAGCCGCTCAAATCGCCTACGACAAGCGCGGCATGCGTTTGTCGACGGCTGAAGTGCCCGAGGAGCTCGGTCCTCTCGTCAATGCGGTCAATGATGCCTTGAGCCGGCTGGACAAGGGGTATGCCCTGCATGAACGCTTTCTGGCGCAGGCGGCGCATGAACTTCGAACGCCCATTGCGATCCTCAACACGCGCGTTGCGGCATTGCCCGCAAGTGCCGAGAAGACCCAGCTGCTGCAGGACATATCAAGGCTGGCCATCCTGAGCGGGCAACTCCTCGACCTGCAGCGGCTCAATCATGCACCCGTGGCTTTCGCGCCGGTCGATCTGGTGGGTGTTGCCGGACGCGTCGTGCTCGATCTGGCGCCACTGGCTTTTGCAGCGGGGTATGAAATGTCGTTCGAACCCGACGCCGGTGAAGTCGTCGTGGATGGCGATCCGATGTCGATCGAGCGGGCTCTTACCAATCTGGTTCAGAACGCGATCGATCACGGTGGCGGATCAGGCACCATTCTGGTCAAGGTGCTGCAAACGAAAGCCATTGTCGTGGCGGACGAAGGCGCAGGGATTTCGCGGGAGAAGCGTGAAGAGGTTTTCGAGCCTTTCAACCGCCTGCAGCCGCAGAGTTCCGGAACGGGCCTGGGCCTGAACCTGGTCAAGGAGATCATGCAGCTTCACAACGGAGCCATCGAGATCGGCAATGGCCCCCTCAAGGGCGCCTGCTTCACGATGCGCTTTGCCAGCACGGCGGCTTGATCCCGGAAGGTCAATGACCGCTAGAAAAAGGTCTTGAACACGTCCTGGACGTTATAATCCTCGTCGACGAGATACATGATGTCCCATTTGTCGAACGTCGTGCACGGATGCGAAATCCCCAGGCCGATACGGTCTCCATAGCCGAGCTGCAAGCCGGGATCAAAGCGCATGAAACAATGCTGGTCGTTGATATCGACGATTTGACATCCCTCGGGAAGGTCCCGAACGCCGGTCTCCGCATTTGCCATGAGCAGCGGTATCGGCAATCCGGCGTCGGTGCCGCAATCGCGGCGGCCCGCCGTGAGCAGGGCAAGCCCGGGTTCGGGGACGGATTGCACATAGGCCCAGATCTCCAGCGCCCGCCTCAATCCATCTTCTTCTCCGATGACGGATTTCAGCTGGTTGTGGTGATTGTGATACAGGCCGGAATCGTGGGTCACGTAGCAGCCGCTGCGCGTGACCACGCGCATTCCCGCCTTCGCCAGCTGTTCGATGACAATGTGATAATAGGATGAGCCGCCGGCGGTGACGATGGGATCCTCTGTTCCGAACAGGTCCAATTCCCGGAACGATTGCGCAAGGGCGGCGATGTCGGCGACAAAAGCGGTCACGGCCCGCTCCTGTGCGCCGGATTTTGCCTTGATCAAGCCCTCGAACGCTTCAATGCCAGCCAGGCAGACGTCCGGCGTGGCGCGGATGTGATGCGCAAGTTCGGTGGCGATGTCGTTGGTTCGGCAGCCGGTGCGCCCGCCGCTGTATCCGCGCTCGACAAGCAATTTGACCGGCCGGGCAAGGCGGTTGCGCCGTGCGGCTTCGGCGACGGCGGTGACGCCTTCGATGCTGTCGACGATCATCATGAAGTCGAGGTCCGGCGCCTTCAGCATTTCGGCGATGGCATTGAGCTCGGCTGCACCCACGGCCTGGTTGGCGAGGATGATCCTCTGCGCCCCGAACTGGCGGCAAACGCGCATCTGGTGAACCGTGGCAACCGTCAATCCCCAGGCTCCATCCGCAATCTGGCGGGCCATGATCTGCGGGCACATGGTCGTCTTGACATGGGGCGCGATCAGCGCACCGCGATCGGAGACAAACCGCTGCATCCAGCGTGAATTGTGCGCCAGCGCATCGGCACGGATCACCGCTGCCGGAAGCGGGACATCGCCGGCGAGCACGTTCCAATGCTGTTTGCCGACATCGCTGAGCGGCATGCGCTTTCCGAATGGAAAACTCTTGAAGCTATCGTCCAGCATCAGCGATGCCAGCGAATCCACGTTGAAAGTCATCAGCCGGTCCCTTTGATGCCGCGAGATATCAGGCTTGCAGCCGTTGGAGTGATTGGAGTTCCTTTCGCGCGGGGGAAACGGACCCCGCGTCGAAACCGGCTTCAAGGATCGCGTCCGGCACGGCCTCGTGACAGGCAAGCGCCGCGGCCACCTTTGCCAGCGCCGGAGCGGTCTGTATGCCATAACCACCTTGGCCGGCAAGCCAGAAAAAGTTGGCGAGCGTGGGATCGTAGCCAACGACCGGGCTTCTGTCGGCGGCGAAGGTCCGCAGGCCGGCCCAGCGCCGCGATATGGAACGGACCGGCAGATCGGCCGCCTGCTGGATGCGGTCGACGGCGATGGCCACATCCATTTCGTCGGCTTGCGCGTCGCAGGGCTCGCTCGGCGTCTCATCCGCCGGAGATGCCAGCAGCTTGCCCGCTTCCGGTTTGAAGTAGAATTCCTCATCAACATCGAGAACGAGCGGCCAGGAGGAGACATCGACACCGTCCGGCGCATCCAAAATCATCGCCGTCCGGCGCAGCGGCGTCAGGCCGATCCGGGCCGCACCGGCCGCCGCCGCCACCTCATCGGCCCAGGCCCCCGCAGCATTGATGACCGTTGTGCCATGGAATGCACCATTCGATGTCGCAACGTCCCAGCCTGTCGAGGTTCGCTTCAGTGCAAGCACGTCCGCCGACGTTGCGATGCTGGCGCCACGGGCCCGCGCACCTTTCAAATATCCCTGATGCAGGGCGTGGACGTCGATATCCCGGGAGGTCTCGTCCAGCAGCCCGCAGGCGACATAGTCGGGACGGATGATCGATACGCGCCTGCATATATCGGCAGGTGTCATGACCGGAGAGGTTTTTCCGCTGGAACCGAGGATATCGGACATGGCCGCGATACCGTCGCGCTGATCGTCCCGGGCGATATAAAGGACGGAGCGGGGGCTGAGCAGTTCATTCTGGGCAAAACCCTCCGGCGGCACTTCATACATGCTGCGGCTTGCCCGGGTGAGCGCGCGGATGGCGGCATTGCCGTAGGTTTCGGAAAAGAGCGCTGCGGATCGTCCCGTGGTGTGATATCCACAATGGGACTCGCGCTCGACAAGAAGCACGGATGACTTGGCGGCCAGTTCGTAGGCTGCCGAGGCGCCGGCAATGCCACCGCCAATGATAATGAAATCGAACATGTATCGCTCCCGAATTTAGCGCATAAGAAACTTAATTTTCCTAATGATCAAGTAAATTTTCCTTATCGCGTCGGTAGGCGGGCTGTAGTAGCGTAAATCGCGATAAATTGTAGGATGATAGAATTATAATGACCGATCAGAAAACTGGCTTGGGTGACTTTCTTCGGGACATTCGCGTTCGCAAGCATTGGACTTTGTTGGAAGTGAGCGAAATGACCGGGCTTGCGGTGTCGACGCTTTCCAAGGTCGAGAACAATCAGATGTCCTTGACCTATGATCGTCTGGTTCAACTCGCAGCGGGGTTGGGCGTCGATATTGTTGAGCTTTTCGGCACAAGGCCTGTGGATTCCACCCCCAATCTTTTGGGGCGCCGCGCCATAAGCCGGCAAGGGGAAGGGCGGCTGATCCAGACCGGCAACTATGACTATCTCTACCTTTGCACGGAAATATCCAAGAAATCCATGGTGCCGATCCTTGCCGTCCTGCATGCAAGGACAATGGAGGAATTTGGTGAATTCGTCCGCCATGACGGTCAGGAATATACCTATGTCGTTGAAGGCGCGCTGGAACTGCATACGGAACACTATGAGCCCGCGACGTTGAAAGCCGGTGATTCAGTCTATTTCGATGCTTCCATGGGGCATGCCTATCTCTCCGTCAGCGAGACTCCGGCACGGATTCTCTGTGTTTGCTCGACCTCTGAAAAGGATCTGATCAACTCACTGATCGGCGCCGATGGCGAGGTTTCGAATTTGAAAAAGAAATCCAAGAACCAGCGGAAGACTAGTACGATAAGAAAATAAGTTGCGCTTAGGAAAATCATTACCTATTCTGATTGTGCGGATAAATTGCCGGATACAAGGCGCCGTTCGAGTCCGCCGAACCTCAGAGGGTCTAAAATGGTTTTCTCACATTGGAAAAAAATTGGGCTTGCCCTGCTGCTTGCCACGTCGGTCAGCAGCAGCGCCATGGCCGCCGCAGATGTCCTGGTTCTTGCGCGCGCCGAGGATCCGCCGACTGCGGACCCGGGCGTGGAAATCAGCAACAGCGGCTATACGCTGATCTACGCAGCCTACGAACATCTGGTTGCGTATAAGGGAGCGACCACCGAGGTTGTTCCCGAACTTGCCGAGAGCTGGTCCGTCGATGACGCCAATCTGGTGTGGACGATCAAGCTCGCCGCCGGCCATAAATTCGACGATGGCACCGCCGTTGATGCGGCGGCGGTAAAGTTCAGTTTCGATCGCCTGATGAAGCTCAAGGCCGGACCGTCCGATTCATTTCCCGTGCTGAAGGAAGTGCAGGTCGTCGATCCGATGACGTTGAAATTCGTGTTGTCGTCGCCGTTCGCTCCGTTCCTGTCGACCCTTGCGGTTTCGGGTGCGGCGATTGTCAATCCGAAGGTGATGGAGCACGAAGTCAACGGCGACATGGCCAAGGCCTGGCTTGTCGAGCACTCTGCAGGGAGCGGCGCTTACCGGATTTCGAGCTGGGAGCGCAATCAGAGCATCGTGCTTGACCGCAATCCGCATTTTTCCGGGCCGGCACCTGCCTTGAAGCAGGTCGTCATCCGGGTCATGGGAGAAGTTTCCGCCCGCCGCCTTCAACTCGTCAATGGTGACGCGGATATCATCGAGCAGGTGCCCGTCGATCAGGCGGAAGCCCTGAAGAAGGATCCCTCGATTGTTGTCGAGAGCAATCCGAGCCTCTATGTCAGCTACGTCTATCTCAACAACAAGCGTCCGCCGCTGGATGACGTCCGCGTCCGCCAGGCGATTTCCTATGCCGTTGACTATAAGGGCATCGTGGATGGCATCATGCAGGGGCAGGCCGTGCAAATGCGCGGGGCCGTACCCGATGGAATGTGGGGCCATGATCCCGCAGGTTTCCAGTACAGCTACAACATTGAAAAAGCCCAGGCACTGATGAAGGAAGCGGGCCAGTCCAATGTTCATCTGACCTATACGTTCTCCCAGGCCGATACCTCGTGGGAGCCGGTCGGCCTTGCGCTTCAGGCCAGTCTTGCCGAAATCGGCATCAAGCTGGATCTGCAGGCGGTGGCTGATACGACAAAGCGCGAAATGGCGGCCAAGGGCAATTACGACCTTGCCCCGGGTGCCTGGACACCGGATTTTGCCGATCCCTACATGTTCATGAACTATTGGTTCGACCCGGCGAAAATGGGCGGGCCGGGCAATCGCGCATTCTATAATAATGCCAAGGTAACAAGCCTCGTGCAGGAGGCCGCCAGTACGGTTGACCAGGCCAAGCGCGAAAAGCTCTATCTGGAAGCCCAAACGCTTTCCACGCAGGATGCGCCTTATCTCTATCTCATTCAGAAGAATGATATTTTTGCGCGGAGGGCCGCAGTTCAGGGTTATGTCTATAACCCGATGCTGATCCAGGTCTACAACTTCGCGACAATGTCCAAGAAGGAATAGCCGGGCGCTGGCGTGACCACCCGGCCTGACATTTCGTCAGTTGAAACTCCTGTCCTGAGCGCTCACGCAACGCGAGGGACGGGAGGACCATCGGGTTCCGTCCGAACAGGACGGAAGGGATGCGCGCATGTCCATGATGTGACTCAGCATAACCTGCACGAAATGAGGATTGATGTTCATGACAATCACTCGAATTATCGTTCCGCGCCTCATCCTGTTGTTCTTCGTCGTCTTCGGCGTTGCCATCATTACCTTCGCCATTTCGCATCTGATACCCGGCGATCCCGCGCGCCTGATCGCCGGAGACCGGGCGAGTGCGGAAACGCTGGAGAATGTGCGGCGCGACCTGGGGCTCGACCGGCCGGTCACCGATCAGTTCGTCATCTATGTGCGCAGCCTGCTGCACGGCGATCTTGGAACGTCGCTGCGAACGCGGCGGCCGGTGGCCGCCGACATCGCGACCTTCCTGCCCGCCACGCTGGAGCTTGGCATTCTCTCGCTCGTGCTGGCGGTCCTGATCGGCGTGCCGCTCGGGGTTTTCTCGGCGATCTACAAGGATGGCCCGATCGACCAGATTGCCCGCACAATCTCGGTGTGCGGTATTTCGATGCCGGTCTTCTGGTTCGGCATGGTGGTTATCCTCCTGTTCTATGCCAAATTGCAGATTCTGCCGGGGAGCGGCAGGCTGGCCATGGCCTTTGCCGTACCGCAGCGTGTCACCGGCTTCTTCCTGATTGATACCTTGCTTGAGGGCCGGTTTGACGCGTTTCTCAGTGCCGTGCGGCATCTCATTCTACCGACCTTCGTGCTGGCCTTCGCCAATCTCGGCGTCATTACGCGGCAGATCCGGGCGTCGATGCTGGACGTGCTGCAGGAAGACTATATCCGCACCGCCCGGGCAAGCGGCCTGCGGCGCAGGGTCGTCATTTTCAACCATGCCTTGCGCAATGCGTTGATACCCTCGATCACGCTGCTCGGTCTCGCCTTGGGCGATCTGCTCTACGGGGCCGTGCTCACCGAAACCATCTTCGCCTGGCCGGGCATGGGCACCTACGTGGTGACGTCGATCCAGACCCTGGATTTCCCGGCCATCATGGGATTCACCGTGGTTGCCTCCATCGGCTACGTCCTCATCAATCTGGTGATCGACCTGGCTTACATGCTTGCTGATCCGCAAATCCGGGAGGTGGGATAATGGTTGCTGTCAATCCCGAAGATCAAACCGCGGCAGGCCGCGTGTCGAAGCGCTCGCGACTGCATTTTCTCTGGTATCTGACGCGGCGCAGCCCGCTGACACTGGTCGGGCTGCTGATCATTACGCTGCTTGTCATCATGATCATCGGCGCACCCTTCATCGCGCCGTATGACCCCAACAAGGTCATGCTGTCGGCGCGGCTGATGCCGCCGAGCGCAGCCCATTGGTTCGGCACGGATGAAGTCGGCAGGGACCTGTTCTCCCGGGTTGTCTACGGCTCGCGCGCGTCCTGCGGTGCGGCCTTCATGATCGTGCTCATTTCCATGAGCATCGGCGTGTTTCTGGGTTGCCTGTCGGGAATTGCAGGCGGAATTTTCGACAGCGCCATGATGCGCATCATGGATGTCGTCCTGGCCTTGCCCGCACTGGTGCTTGCCATGGCGTTGGCGGCCGCGCTCGGCCCAAGCCTTTTCAATTCGATGCTGGCGGTGGCGATCGTGCGCATACCAGCCTATGTCAGGCTGGCGCGCGGCCAGACGCTCTCGCTGCGCGAGCGGGTTTTCGTCAAGGCATCCCGAACGTTCGGAGCCTCCAATCTCTACATCCTGCGCTGGCATATGCTGCCGAATGCACTTTCGCCGCTGATCGTGCAGGCAACGCTGGATCTCGGCGGCATCGTACTCATCGCGGCGGCGCTCAGTTTCATTGGCCTTGGCGCACAGCCGCCAACGGCAGAATGGGGCGCGCTTGTCAGCAGCGGCCGGAGTTTCATCCTTGATCAGTGGTGGTACGGCACGTTTCCGGGGCTGGCAATTCTTGTGACGGCCATGGGCTGCAATCTTCTGGGTGACGGCATCCGCGATATGCTGGATCCGCGATTGGGGACGAGATAATGACGGCACACAGCGTACAGCGTCCGCACGCGTTGAGCATTGAAAACCTTTCGCTCGAATTTCCGACCTATGCCGGCGCCATCAAGGCGCTGGATGGCGTGACGATCAAGGTGGGAAATGCCGAAATCGTTGGTCTGGTGGGCGAGTCTGGCTGCGGCAAGTCCGTCAGCACCATGGCCGCAACACGCCTGTTGCCGGAAGGCCGGTATAAGATCACGCAAGGGAGCATTCGTCTCTTTGGGCGCGATCCGATGGCGATGGACGAAGAGGAGCTTCAGCAGGTTCGCGGCAAACTGGTTTCGACCATTTTCCAGGAGCCCATGAATGCGCTCAACCCGACGATCCGGATCGGCCAGCAGCTGGTGAGCGTCATTCGGCGTCACGAAGCGCTTGGCAGAAAGGCGGCCGAAGCGGTGGCGGTCAATATTCTGGCCGATATGCTCATCCCCGAGCCCGCCCGCGTCATGCAGGCCTATCCCTTTGAACTGTCGGGCGGCATGCGCCAGCGCGTGCTCATCGCCATGGCATTCTCGTGCAATCCGGGCCTGATCATCGCCGACGAACCGACAACGGCTCTGGACGTCACGGTCCAGGCGGCGATCCTGCGGCTTATTCAGGGGCGGGCAAGGCGAACCGGAACATCGGTGGTGTTCATATCCCACAATATCGCCGTGGTATCGCAAATCTGCGACCGGCTTTACATCATGTATGCCGGGCGCATCGTGGAGTCAGGGCCGACCCGCGCGGTCCTCGACCGGCCACAGCATCCCTATACCCGGGCGCTTCTGCGCTGCCTGCCCGAACGTGTCCGGCCAAAGGAGCCGCTGGAGTCCATTCCCGGCACGGTACCCAATCTCCTCGATCCGCCGCCCGGATGTTTTTACCGGCCGCGATGCCCGGAGGCCGATACGAGATGTATGGAGAAACCGCATGAAACCGCCTTGCCGGGTGGGCAGGCCGTCTCCTGCTGGCAACGGGCCGGCCATCCATCCCTGCCGTCGAGCGAGGTTCCGTCGTGAAAGCAGCACCTCTCCTCAGCGTTGAAAATCTCACCGTCCGGTTTCCCGGAGCAACAAACTGGTACGGGCGGGTGACCTCGCAGGTCCATGCCGTCAACAATGTCGATCTCTGCGTGCTGCCGGGCGAAAGCCTTGGCATCGTCGGGGAATCGGGCTGCGGCAAGAGCACGCTCGTTCAGGCGGTGATCGGCCTGGTGGGGCTGACGAGCGGCAGAGTACTGGTGGACGGGCATGATTTTGCCGGTGCAAACGGCACGCTCAAGCGCGATCTCCGGCAGAAGATGCAGATCGTCTTTCAGGACCCGCAATCGTCGCTTGATCCGCGGTTGCCGGTCTGGCGCCTGATCACGGAACCGCTGCATATCAGGGGAGGCATGCCGGCGGCTGCCTTGCGGGCGCGGGCGGAAGAACTCGCCATCTCCGTCGGGTTGAGAAGCGACCAGCTTGACCGTCTGCCGCACGAGTTTTCCGGGGGGCAGCGCCAGCGCATCGCCATTGCCCGGGCTCTGAGCACGGACCCCGAGCTTCTGATCCTCGACGAGCCGACATCGGCACTGGACGTGTCGGTGCAGGCGCAGATCATCAATCTGCTCTTGAAGCTGCAGCGCGAGCTTGGGCTTTCCTATCTGTTCATCTCGCATGACGTGTCGCTGGTCCGTCACTTCTGCGACCGGGTTGCTGTGATGTATCTTGGTCAGATCGTCGAAACGGGGACGGCGGAAGCGGTGTTTGACGATCCCGCGCACCCCTATACCCGGACCTTGCTCGCCAGCGTTCCCAGTTTGAAAAACTCTCTTCTTGACGTGGATGCCAGCCTTACCGGGGAGCTTCCGAACAACCGCCGTCTGCCCGCCGGGTGCTACTATCGCGAACGGTGCCGGTCCGCCGTGCCGGGATGCGAATTGCCGCAAGCGCTTTTGACTGTGCGCAAGGCCGGTATGGAAAAGGCGTCCCCTCATCAGGCGCGCTGCCACCTGCACATTCCGGCATAGATTGGAAACGCCGCAGTTCGCTTTGATCTGCGGCGTGTCCAGGCGCTCTACGCCAAGGCGGTGGCAAAGGGGTTTTCCACCCTTGGCCAATAGCTGTTCTTCAGTTTTGTATAGGGCAGGTCTTCAAAGTGCGGCTGCAATGCGCCCGGTGCGGCGATGTAAAGAATTTTGCTGGCGATCGGCTCAAATCCGGCACGGAAATGATTGCTTGATTTGACGATGACGATCTTCCGGGTGGAGGGATCAAGCCCGAGCGCTGTCATGCATTCCGGATGAAACGTCTGGGTGCGCAGGCTGTTGAGGATGATGTCGACCCCATCGCAACTGACCCAGGCGGCATCGCCGATGGACAGCGGCACAATGCCGAAACGCTGGGTGATGCCGGAGGCAAGACGCCGTACGGTCACCGTCAGGTCAAGCGGCTGGCCCGATGCCTCGCCGATCTTGCCGCCGATCCGCAGGGGAAGCACCGCGCCTTCCCCGGCTTCGTGGCAAAGCCGGACGGCGATGGGATCCCAATAGAGGCAGCTGGCAACGTCCTTGATGCCCCGTTCGATGACGCGCCTGAGCACGAATGTCGAATCTCCGGGCGCGCCGCCGCCCGCATTGTCCGATACGTCGGCAAGCACAACCGTGCCGTGCGGCACCTCCAGTGCCTGGTCGAGCGCTTCGTCAATGCTGCTGTGTTCCGGTTTGAGCTCTTTTCGCAGCGCGAATATTTCCTGGCCAAACGCCGTTGCCAGCGCCTGCGCCTTGCCGACGTCGCGATCCGCCACCACCAGCATCTTTGCGCCGACATCCGCAACATCGCCCCACGGGAAACCGTGGCAGAAGGAGACAGACAAGATGCCGTCCTGTCCCTCGAGCGCTTTCATCCGGTCAACCAGCCCGCGCAGCGGCTGCTGATGCACGCGGAACATGCCGATCATGCGGCAGTCGAAATCGGCCATCACCGGACGGCAGCCGTCCTCGAGCACCTTGACCAGCAGCTGGAAAAGATGTTCCGCGCGCTCTTCTATGTCCGTATGCGGATATTCCTTGTAGGCGACCAGCATGGTGGCATTGTCGGTCATGGTCTTTGTCAGATGGCAGTGCAGGTCCAATTCTGCACCCACCGGTATATCCGGGCCCACGATCATGCGGACATGGGACAGAAGATCACCTTCGACATCGTCATAACCCTCGGCAACGCAGGCGCCGTGCAGCGCCAGCAGTACGCCATCAACGGGCATCGCCGCTCGAAGGTCGGCCAGAATTTCCGCACGAAACGCTTCATAGGTCGTCCGGGTGGTGGTGCCGCCCGGCTCTGCCACCGCGCAGAGGCTTTCGACGACGCTCCAGCCGCGTGCGGCTGCCGCATTCGACCAGACATGCATCTGCGACGAGCAGCAGTTCAATGGCCTGGACGTGGCATCGCCATGGGCAATGAGATTTTCACGGAATGCCTCGTAGCCCGTTGGTATGGGAGAAAAGGTATTTGTCTCCGTATCCAGGCCTGCAATGAACAGCTTCACGGTGATCCTCCGAAACTTTTGAAAATTAATTTTCCTATAGATAAATTATGTTTCTTGTCGGAAAGTCAATCTCGTATTAAGCCATATGGTCTGGAGCTGGGAGGAAAACATGCGCCTTTACATTTCTGCCGATATTGAGGGGATCGTTGGTGTGGTCAGCCGCGATCATCTGACGCCCGAGGGATTCGAGTATGAACGTGCCCGCGATTGGATGACGGACACGGTTGTCGCCGCCTGCGAGGAGGCGCACGAAAACGGCGTCGAGGAAATCGTGCTGAGCGACTCGCACGGCAATGGCCAGAGCATCAAGATCGAGCGCTTGCCCGATTATGTTCAGATCGTCCGCAGCTGGCCGCGGCCGCTGATGATGATGCAGGGGATCGAGGCCGGAACATTCGCCGGAGCCATGCTGATCGGCTACCATGCAGGGGCCAGCCATATGGGCGGGGTGCTCTCCCATACCATCGGCGGAACGGCATTTCACGAAATCCGTATCAACGGCAAGGTTGTCCCCGAGGCCGGTATCAATGCCGCGACCGCCGGCGATTTCGGCGTTCCGGTCATCCTGGCGTCCGGAGACGATGTGGCGATGCAGGAGATCAGCGAACATCTTGGGGACATCGTGACCGTTCCCGTGAAGTGGGCCTATGGCACCCGTTCGGCGCGCTCGCTCACCCCCAATGCAGCCCATGAAAAACTGCGGGCGGGCGTGAAGACGGCCCTGTCGCGGATTGGTTCGACGCAGCCGCTGGTGATTGAGAAACCCGTTCTGGAGATTACCTTCCGCAACCGGCTTCCCGCCGAATTCCTGTCCTATCTGAAGTTCGTCGAGCGAACCGACGGCTATACGATCCGCTATCAGGGAGACGATATGGTTGATGTGTCGAAGTTCATCATGTTCGTTCTCGGCTTCAATTCGCAGTTGACCTTCTAGCCACGCAGAGCCTGTCACCCGCGATGACAGAGCATTTTCGGGAGTATTGGAACTATGACAAGGGAAGTAGAATGGGCCCGCTTGACGGCCCCGGAACTGAAGGAGCGGGCAGGGCGTCCAAATGCGCTGGTGATCCTGCCGGTTGGCTCGCTTGAACAGCACGGTCCCCATCTTCCGGTTATCACCGATACCGCCAGTGCCGTTGCCGTATCGCTGCAGGCGGCCAGGCAGATTGCAGACGAGATGCCGGTGACGGTTCTGCCCGGCCTCTGGCTTGGCATGAGCGAACATCACTTTCCCTTCGGCGGCACGATCAGCCTCGACTATGCGGCCTATCGCGCCGTGCTGACGAGCATCGTCCGCTCGCTCAAGGTTCTCGGCTTCCAGAGGCTGCTCATCGTCAACGGCCATGGCGGCAACATCGATCCGCTGGCGGTTTCGGTGCGTGAGCTGGCGGTGGAATACGCCATGCCCATCGTCGCCACGACACCGTGGATGCTCGCGCCGGAAAAGCTGGCCGCGGTGTTCGAGGTGGATGCCGGCCCGACCCATGCGTGTGAAGGCGAATCCTCGCTGATGCTGGCCATCGCCGGGGATATGGTGAAGACGGAGAAGTTCTCCGAAGCTGCGGAAAAGCATGACGGCGCCATATCGGTTCCATCCGGGATTTCCCGCTTCTATGCCTTCCCGGAACGAGCCCCGGTCACCGGCACCATGGGAGACCCGCGATCGGCATCGGCAGAAAAGGGCGAGCGCTTCCTCCAGATTCAGGCGGACGAGCTTGTGTCGCTGATCCGGTCGGAACAACTCTGGTCCAAGCCGCAGGCGGTCTGGGCCGCTTCGTAATCCGGTTTGGTTTGCAAGGAAGACTGGCGGGGCGTTGTCCTGGCCCCGCCGATAAAAACAAAAGAGGAGAACATCTGATGAATTTCGGTATTGCCCGGCAATCCGCAGCTCTTGCCTGCACCGCTTTATCCCTCGCGCTTTTCCCGGTCCTGCCATCACCGGCCAGCGCCAAGACACTGGTTTACTGTTCAGAGGCTTCGCCAGAAGGGTTTGACCCGGCGCTTTATTCCGCCAACAGCACATGGGATGCTTCCTCGAAGCCGGTGTACAATCGTCTTGTGGAGTTTCAGAACGGAACAACGACGGTCATTCCCGGTCTTGCCGAGAGCTGGACGATTTCCGATGACAAGCTCACCTATACGTTCAAACTTCGAAACAACGTGAAATTCCATACGACAGAATATTTTACGCCCAGCCGCGATCTCAACGCTGACGATGTTATTTTCTCGCTGCAGCGCCAGCTCGACAAGACCAGTCCCTGGCACAGCTACATCACGGGCGTTACCTGGGAAATGACAACGGCGATGGGCCTTCCCGACCTTGTCAAGGAAATCAGCAAGGTCGACGACAAGACCGTCAAGATCGTTCTGGCGGCCCCGAGCGCTTCGGTGCTTGCCAACCTTGCCATGGACTTTGCATCGATCCTTTCCAAGGAATATGCCGATCATCTGCAGGCGGATGGAAAGATGACGCAGCTCAACGAACTGCCGGTGGGGACCGGGCCGTATCAGTTCGTCAATTACCAGCAGGATTCCGTGGTCCGTTTCACCGCCAATCCGGATTACTGGGACGGCAGGCAGAAGATCGATGACCTGATTTTCTCCATTACCCTCGACCAGACGACGCGGATGCAGAAGCTGCGGGCTGGCGAGTGCCAGGTTGCCTCCTATCCGTCGCCCGCCGATGTCGCCGTGCTGAAAGCCGACAGCGAATTGAAGGTGCTGGAACAACCGGGCCTGAATGTCGCCTACCTCGCCTACAACACGCTTGTTCCGCCCTTCGACAAACCGGAGGTGCGCAAGGCGTTGAACATGGCGATCAACAAGCAGGCCATCGTGGACGCCGTGTTTCAGGGCATGGGACAGGTCGCGAAGAACCCCTTGCCGCCGGCAGTCTGGGGCTACAACGATGCCGTCAAGGACGATCCCTACGATCCGGAAAAGGCAAAATCGATGCTTCAGGCTGCCGGTGTCAGCAATCTGGCGATGAAGGTCTGGGCAATGCCGGTCAGCCGCCCCTATATGCCCAATGCCCGCCGGGCCGCCGAATTGATCCAGGCCGATTTCGCCAGGGTTGGCGTGTCGGTTGAGATCGTTTCCTATGAATGGGGTGAATACCTCAAGAAGGCGCGCGACAAGAACCGGGACGGAGCCGTCATTCTCGGCGGGACCAGCGACAATGGCGATCCGGATAACCTTTTGAGCTTCTTCTTCGGCTGTGCCGGTGTGGGTTCCAGCAACTACTCGAACTGGTGTTTCCAGCCGCTCGATACGCTTCTGCAAAAGGCACGCCAGGTTTCGGATCAGGCCGAACGCACCAAGCTTTATGAGGAAGCGCAGCTCATCATCAAGAAGGAGGCGCCGATCGCAGCCCTCGATCATTCGACTGTCGTCATGCCGATGTCGAAAAAAGTGTCCGGATATGTGCTGGATCCGCTGGGTTCGCATCGTTTCGACGGTGTCGATCTGGCGGAATAGCTGAAAGCTCCGGCGCAGTGACGATTTAGGCAAAAACCGCTTCAGTTTCCGGACGGATATGGCTAGAGCATTCTCCGGCCATCGGAGGAAACTGGGGCGGTGAAATCACCACAAATCGTTCAAACATCGGATATCACGGCCGTTCGAATCTACCGCTCCATGCTCGCAATGGTCGTGCTGGCGGGTATTGGCATCGCGTATTTTGCCATCATACCCGCCGCCCATGTCAGCCGGCTCCGGTTGACGGCCAACTTTTTCAGTTATTTCACCATCCAGACCAATACGCTTGTTTTTCTCGGCCTGGTGTTTTCCCTGGCGGTACCACGGTCCCGGCCGGGGCAATGGGCGCAATGTCCTCCGGTCAGGTCGGCGCTGTTGTCATACGTGGTCATGACCAGCGTCATTTATGCCCTGGTCCTGCAGACCGCGTGGCGGCCAACGGGATGGCAGGCGCGCGGCGACCAGATTCTCCATTACGCCGTGCCGGTACTTTACTTCATTGACTGGCTGTTCTGGGTCAGGCGCGGCGCGCTCTTGTGGCGCCATGCCTTGTGGTGGCTGCTTTTTCCGGCGGTTTATGCGGTCTACACCCTGATCCACGCCTATTTCTCCGGGTTCTATCCCTATCCCTTCATCGATGTCCCGGAGATCGGTCTCGACGAAACGGCGGTGAACATGGCCTGGATGACTGCCGGTTTTCTGGGGCTGGGAACGCTGGTCGTCACTATCGATCGCCTGGCCTGCAGATATGGTGCCCGCAACGCGCGGGCACTCTAGAGCAAATTTGCGCTAGGCCCGTTCTTCCCAGATCTTTGCAAGCTCGACCAGCGTCTTGACGGCTCTTTCCATGTCCTGGCGGCTGACCCATTCGAGTGGTGAGTGGAAGGCGTGGCCGCCGGCAAAAATATTGGCGCACGGCAAGCCCATGAAGGACAGCCGCGAACCGTCGGTGCCGCCACGGATGCTGCCGCGCACCGGCACCATGCCGGCCCGGCGGACCGCTTCAACCGCGTTGTCGACGATTTCCGGGTGGCGGTCGAGGACGGATTTCATGTTGCGGTACTGCTGCCTGACGGTGAACGTGTAGGACGAACCGGGATAACCGGCCATGACTTCCTTCACCAGCGCTTCGAGCATGGCTTCCTTGGTGGCAAGGCCGTCATCGGTAAAATCACGGATGATGAAGCTGACCGCTGCCTTCTCCATCGAACCGGTGACGCCTGTCGGATGAATGAAACCGTCTTTGCCTTCCGTTGTCTCGGGCGCAATGTCCCGGGGCAACCGGTCGATGATGGCGCCGGCGATCTTGATGGCGTTTTCCATCTTGTCCTTGGCGAAGCCCGGATGAATTGCGACGCCTGAAATGGTGATGTCGACCCCGTCGGCCGAGAAACTCTCGTCCTCGATATAGCCTGCGGTTTCGCCGTCGACGGTATAGGCGAACTGTGCGCCGAGCTTGGCCACGTCCACCTTGTCGACGCCGCGCCCGATTTCCTCGTCCACGGTGAGCAGCAGCTTGATGGTGCCGTGGCGGATATCCGGGTTGTCGACGAGAAACTGTGCCGCCGTGATGATTTCCGCCAGCCCGGCCTTGTCATCGGCACCGAGAAGGGTGGTTCCGTCTGTCGTGATGATGTCATTGCCGATCTGGTCAAGCAGGACGGGATGGTCACTGACCCGGATGACCTGCTGCGGATCGCCTGGAAGTTGTATGTCGCCGCCGCCATAATTATGCAGGATGCGCGGCTTGACGTTTGTGCCGGTAAAATCGGGCGCCGTATCCATGTGCGAGCAGAAACAGATGACCGGCACCGGCTTGTCGACATTGGACGGGATGGTTGCATGGACATAGCCGTGCTCGTCCATATGCGCATCGGACAGGCCGATGGCGAGCAATTCCCCAACCAGCACGTGGCCCAGATTCTTCTGCTTCTCGGTGGACGGTTGTGCGGACGATTTGGGATCCGATTGGGTGTCGATGACGACGTAGCGAAGAAAGCGATCGGTAACGGTATCGGTCATGGGCTCAGCTCCAACCTTTGCATGCCAGTGATGCACTGCTGTAGCCTCTGCCGCCAGCATCGTGAACAGATTTTTGCCTTGCTCCCCGCTTTTTCCCGTTCGCGTCCATCGCAAGCATGCTGCCGGTGTTCAATTGCAGGGTGACTGCCCTGCAATTGATACGATACATCGCTCTGCCTAAGCGGCCTGCACTTTCCGGGACCCGCGCGCCCAGGCGGGAAGCCAATCGCCATGCGCGGCAAGAAGATCATCGACGAGCGACCATATCTGATCGAGATCCAGCTCAGCAGCGGTGTGCGGATCCATCATCGCCGCATGGTAGATGTGATCCCGGTTTTCGGTCATCAGCGCCTGCACGGTCAGTTCCTGTACATTGATATTGGTGCGGATGAGGGCAGTGAGTTGCGGCGGCAGCGCGCCGACATGGGTTGGCTGAATGCCGGACGCATCGACAAGGCATGGCACTTCCGCCGCACAATTGGCGGGCAGGGACGTGATGCAACCATTGTTGCGCACGTTGCCGTAGATGACCGATGGTTCGCCGGTCCATACGGAATTCATGATGGACGAGGCATATTCGCGGCTTTCGCTCACTTCGATCCTATCGGCCTTGGCATAGGTTTCCGCCTGTCCCTTCCAGCGCTCGATCTGCTCGATGCAGCGCTTGGGGTATTCATCCAGCGGAATGCCGAACTTTTCGATCAGATCCTCGCGGCCTTCCTTGATGAAATAGGGCGTGTACTCGGCAAAATGCTCGGAGCTTTCGGTGACGAAATAGCCGAGCCGCGTCAGCATCTCGTAGCGGACCTTGTTCGGGCAGCGCGGATTCCAGTGGCTGGGCTTGGGCAACCGTCCTTCGCGATAGCCCCGGACAAGATCCGGATAGAGGTCGCGGTAACTGCCATCGGGCTGCTGGTGTTCGAACTGCAGGTAGAAGGCCATATGGTTGATGCCCGCAGCGCGATAGCGGATTTCTCCGATTGGAATGTCGAGGTCGCGCGCCAGTTCGCCCGCCGTTCCCTGCACGGAATGGCAGAGACCCACCTGACGGATCGCCGGATATTTTTCAGCGATCGCCCAGGTGTTGATGGCCATGGGATTCACATACTGCAGCAGGATGGCCTGCGGGCAGACCGCCAGCATGTCCTCGCAGATTGCCCAGAGATGCGGCACGGTCCGCAGGCCACGCATGATGCCGCCGACGCCAAGGGTGTCGGCAATGGTCTGGCGCAGGCCGTATTTCTTCGGAACCTCGAAATCCGTGACGGTGCATGGCTCGTATCCACCGATCTGGAACGCAACCACGACGAAGTCCGCCTTCTCGAGTGCACGCCGGCGGTCCGTATGCGTTTCGATGACGGCCTTGGCATCGAGTGTTTTTGCCAGCTTGCCGGCGACGATGGCGCTCTCGGCGAGGCGCTGCGGATTGATGTCCATCAGCGCGATTTTTGCGCCCGACAGGGCCGGGCGCTGCAGAATATCGCCGATGATGTTTTTCATGAAGACGGTCGATCCGGCTCCGATAAAGGTGACTTTGGGCTGTTTTGACATGGCAATCTCCGGGAGGATTATGCGGCTACCTCGAAGGCGGCTTTGACAAGCCGTTCAGTGTAGGCGGTCTTGGGATGAAAGAGAACGTCGTTGACGGGACCTTCCTCGACGACCTTGCCGTGCTGCATGACCATGACACGATGGCAAAGCGCACGAACCACTTTCAGGTCGTGGGAAATGAAGAGGTAACTGAGGCCGCGCTCATCCTGCAGCTTGCGCAAGAGATCGATGATCTGCGCCTGGACAGACAGGTCGAGTGCCGACGTCGGTTCGTCGAGAAGGATGAATTCCGGTTCGAGCGCAATGGCGCGTGCAATGGCGATGCGCTGGCGCTGGCCGCCGGAGAACTCGTGCGGGAAGCGGGACAGGATATTGTGCGGCATCCCGGCACTCGTCAGGGCTTGCTGGACACGGTCGAGACGGTCGGCCCGGTTGACGCCGATCCCGTTGATGACCAGTCCTTCCTCGATGATCTGCCCGATCGACATGCGCGGGTTGAGCGAGGAAAACGGGTCCTGGAACACGATCTGCATGCGCGAGCGCAGCGGCCGCATTTCAGCCCGCGACTTGTCGTGGATCGGCTGCCGGTCGAAGTAAATCTCGCCGCTGTCCGTATGCACCAGCCGGACGAGCGCCTGTCCGAAGGTGGTCTTGCCGGAGCCGGATTCACCGACGATACCGAGCGTCTCGTGTCTGTGGAGTTTCAGGCTGAGACTGTCGACAGCCACAAGCTCGTGCAATTGCGGCTTGAAGAAGCCGCCGCGTTTCAGCATGTAGGTCACCCGCACCGACTTGCCCTCCAGAATGGCTTCGCAGTCCGCCGGCATCGGATTGGCCTGTCCTCTGGGTTCGGACCCGAGGAGATGGCATGTATAGGGGTGGCGGGGGGCGGCAAAGAGCGCTGCGGTCGTGTTGTGCTCCTTCACCTCGCCATGCTGCATGACATAGACATAATCGGAAAACTGCCGGACGACGGTAAGGTCATGGGTGATGAGAATGACCGCCATTCCGCGCCGCTTCTGCAGATCGCGGATGAGGTTGAGGATCTGAGCCTGCACCGTCACGTCGAGTGCGGTGGTCGGCTCGTCGGCGATCAACACGTCGGGATTGTTGGCGAGCGCCATGGCAATCATCACGCGCTGGCGCTGACCGCCGGAGAGCTGGTGCGGATATTGGTTGAGCCGGGATTCCGGATCGGGAATTTGCACCTGTATCAACAGGTCCAGCGCGCGTTGCCGGGCGTCGCGCCGGCTGATGCGCTGGTGCACGCGGATGGCTTCGACGATCTGGCTGCCGATCGTATAGATCGGGTTGAGCGAGCTCATGGGCTCCTGAAAGATCATGGACATGCGATTGCCGCGCAGCGCGCGCCGGGCCCGGCTTGAGAACTTGAGGATATCCTTGCCGTCATAGGCAATCTTCGATTCCCGGGACACCACGGCGCGCTTTGTCAGGAGCCCCATGATGGTGCGGGCGGTCACCGATTTCCCCGATCCGGATTCGCCGACAATGGCAATCGTCTCGCCGCGATAGAGTTGGAAGGAGATATCCTTGACGGCCTCCACGACTCCCTCTTCCACCGTGAAGCGGACGGCGACATTGCGGACATCGATGATCGGATTGTCCCGATGGGCTGAACTGTCCAGCCGCTGTTCGGGTGCCATGGTGCTTGGTTCCTGCGTGTGCATGGTTTCCAGCCTCAATAGGGATCGACAGCATCGCGCAAACCATCGCCCAGGGCATTGAAGGCAAAGACGGTGACAAGCACGAAGGCGACGGGGGTGAGAATCCACGGGTAGGACCCGATGACGGAATAGGTGGCGGTGTCCTGCAGCATCAGCCCCCAGGAAATCAGGGGAGGCTTCACCGCAAACCCCAGGAAGCCCAGAAAGGATTCCAGAAGGACAATGTGCGGGATCGCGATGGTGACGGCAACGATCACGTGGCTCATGACATTGGGAAAAATGTGCTGGAAAATGATGCGCCGGTCCGAAGCGCCCACCGCCAACGCCGCACGCACATATTCGATGCGCGCAAGTGCCAGTGTCTTGCCGCGCACTTCGCGCGACATCTGCGCCCAGCCAAGCGCCGACATGATGATGATGACGAAACCGAGAAAAATGCTCGTCGGAGCCGTGACGGGTATGAGCGAACTGAGGGCGAGATACAGTGGAAGCTGCGGAAATGCCAGGACCAGTTCAACGAAACGCTGTGTCCAGGCATCGAACCGTCCGCCGAAATAGCCGGAGACCAGCCCGACGGTCGTGCCGACAACCGTCACGATGGAGACGACAATCAACGCAATCATCAGCGAGACGCGGGAGCCGTAAATGGCTCTGGAGAGAACATCACGGCCGAACTTGTCGGTTCCAAGGAAATGCACGGGCTTGCCGTCAAGGGTGCCGAAGAAATGCCGGTCCGCCGGAATGATGCCAAGCAGCTTGTATTCAAAGCCCTTGACGAAGAACCCCAGCAGGCGGGGATTGCCATAGTCCAGCCCGACCACCGGCTGGAATGTCACCGGATCGAGTTCCTCGGTCTCGGCGACCGGATAGGTGCGCGGGCGCAGATTGAAATGCCCGTCCTTGTCGAAGAAGCGCACGGCTTCCGGCGGTGCGAAGCCGATCTCCGTCTGGGAAGGATCGACAGGGGCAAAGAAACCGGCGAAGGCGGCCATAACAAGCAGCAGGCAGACGAGGACAAGTCCGGTCATGCCGGTCCAGGAGCGTTTGAGGCGCCGCCACACGAGAGCCGAATAGCTTTCATTGCCGCGGTTGGTTTTGCGGATTTCCACGGCGGCGACGGGTGGTCTTATCTGGATTTGCATCACCGCGCCTCCCCATACTGGCGAACGCGCGGGTCCATCAGCGCCAGCAGAACGTCTGCAATGATGTTGCCGACAATCAATGTTGCCGATAGCACCAGCATGAAGGTCGCCGTGACATAGACGTCTCCGATCCACATGGACCCGACGATGGCGGGCCCGACCGTCGGCAGCGCGAAGATGATGGCGGTTTCTATCTCGCCGGTCAGCATGTAGGGCAGGACGACGCCCTGATACATGATGAGGGGATGCAGCGCATTCGGCACCGCATGGCGCATGATGACAGCGCCCTCGCTCAAACCCTTGGCCCGTGCCGTCTCGACATACTGGGCATTGAGCGTGTCGAGCAGATTGCCGCGCATCACGCGCATATTGTAGGCAAGCCCGCCAAAGGTGGCGATGGCAACGACCGGCCAGACATGCTGGACCAGATCGACGAACTTGCCCCACGACCACTGCGCGCCGCCATAGCGCGGGGAATAAAAGCTGCCGATCTCCGAGACGTTGAAGTGAAACACCATGATGTAGACAATGATCAGCGCCATCAGGAAGCGCGGCACGGTCATGCCCAGGAACGATATGCCGGAGAGCAGGCTGTCCACCCATGAATATTGCCGCGTAGCGGCCAGTATCCCGAAGCTGATCCCGATGATCGACGCGAGGATATGGCAGGTGAGGGCGAGGAGAAGCGTGCGCGGCAACCGCTCGCCAACCACATCGGCAACCGGCTTGTTGTAGAACATGCTGTGACCGAAATCCCCGCGGGTCACCATGCCGACGATCCAGTTGACGTATTGCACGGGAAGTGGCTTGTCGAGGCCATTGGCAACCCGGTACGCCTGCGCCTGTGCATCGGCTGCCTCGAAGGATGCGCCGCCCTGGTTCATCAGCTGTGAGCGAATGTAGTCGGAGTAATCGCCGGGCGGTGCCTGAATGATGGCAAAGGTCACCACGCTCAGCACAAACAGCACCGGAATGGCGGATGCGATACGCACAAGCAGGAATCGTAGCATGGGCCGGTTCGCTTTTCTTGTGTTGGTTTCAAAACTGGCGTGAACACATTCATGCCGTTGGATTTTTCAGTCCATCCAGCCGGTCGCAACGCGGTGCGACCGGCCGGATCAGAGGCCCTGGGAGGCTCAGTTCATCGGTCCGGGTCCGCCGGGTTTTCCCGGCAATTGCTGCGGGAACAGTTCATAGTCGCCCTGCTTGTCCGCCTTGACGAAGATGCGCTCGCGGATGACGGCGTCTTCAGCCCAGTTGAACATGAAAATCGGCGCCCCGGACGGGATGTTGGAGAAACGCTTGTTGATGACCAGTGCACCGGCAAATTCAGTCAGCCCGACCGTGTTGACGTTGGCGGTGTAAACCTTCTGATAGCGTTTCATCAGTTCTGCCCGCTCGGCATTGTCCTGGCTCGCGATGAATGCGTTGACGATTTTCACCAGCTCTTCCTCGTAGGGCATCAGGTCGACCGCACCGTTTTCCGGGGCACGGTGGTACCAGCTTGTGCGTGGCCCGACAGGCGCCAACTGTTCCGTGTTCTGCACGACGGAGGCGAGTTCCGACCTGTTGCGCAGGATCATCCAGTCAAAGCGCCCGCCGTAGTTGGCTGCGTCCCGCTGGTTGCCGTCAAGGGCGTTGAGAATGACACGCAGTCCGAGTTTTTCCAGCTGCGCGATGACACCCTCGGCAAGGTTCTTGTCGGTGCTGTAGGCATTGTTCACGAGAAGGGTGATCTCGACGTCCTTCCCGCCAGCCTTGTCCGGCGGGAAATTGACGATACCATTGCCGTCGGTGTCCTTCAGGCCGGCCTTGGCCAGTTCAGCCTTCGCCCCCTCCAGATCGAAGGGGTAATAGACCGTGGACTGCCGGTCGTAGAAGCTCGTTGCCGACGACAGCCCGCCGGGATAGATCGCCGTGAACGGTCCTTTGACAAGCGCTTCGCCGAGCTTCTTGCGATCGATAGCCATGGTCACGGCTTTGCGGAAATGCTCGTTGCGATTGAGTTCGCGCACGGCCTGACCGCGTGCATCGGGTGCGCCCCAGCCATTGGCGGAAAAGTTCATGTCGAGATTATAGCCGATCAGGCGGGGCCCGAAGGCAAGCCGGGCGGGTGCATTGTCCTGCGCGGCGCGTTTCAGCGACTCCACGAAGTTTTCCGGCTGTTCGAGATTGGAGAAGTCGGCGGCCCCTGCCACGGTCTGCACGTCGCGGTCGGCCCATGTCGAAAGCTTGTAGTGCATCTCGTTGACATAGGGCAGCTGGTTGCCGGCTTCGTCGACTTTCCAGTAGTAGGGGTTGCGGCGCATCACGATGATGTCGTCGGGGCGGTATTCGACCGGTACCCAGGCACCCATGACCGGCATGTTCATATATTCGGGCGGGAAAGCATTCTTGTACTGATCGTAGGTTGTCCCGGCATATTTGGGATGTTTCGTCTTCAGGATATGCGCCGGGCCAGGGCAGAACGTGCCATAGGCCATGGCATAGAGATACTGGCGCGGGAACGCATCCTTGAAAGTCCACTGGACCGTGTAGGCATCAACTTTCTTCAGCGTTGTGCCAACGCCGAAGGTTTCCTGTGTTGCGCCATTCAGCGGTGAAACATTGGGATCGAGGACATTGTCTTCCCAATAGAACATGACGTCATCGGCATCGAATGGCGCACCATCGGACCATTTTGCGCCTTCGATCAGATGCATGGTCAGCGTGTGGCCATCCGGTGACCAGTCCCACCCCTTGGCGAGGTTGGGCAGCGGTTCGACGTCGCTCGCTTCGACCTGGAACAGTGGTGCCGTTCGTGTCAGGCATTCGGACAGGCCGATGTCGATGCCTCCATAACCCTGCGACTGGCCGCCGCTGTAGTTCCAGCCCTCCGGCCGGCCGCCGATGACGTGCCGCAAGGTATCGCCGTAGACACCGATGCCATCGGGCATATTGGCCGTCCGGTAGACAAGCGGCTGCTTGGGCAGCCGGTCCTGAACCGGCGGAAGCTTGCCGGTCTTGACGAATTTCTCGGTCATCCAATCCGGTTCATGATAGGCGGGCAGGGTCTTGAATTCGAGGATCGCATCGCGCGGGACATAGGTGATTTTGGCTTGCGCTTTGAAGGATGGCGGTTCAGGCGGAACTGTCGGCTCCGATGCCGCCGCCGGAACGGCCAGCATCGAAACACCCAAGGCGAGTGTACTCCAATAGCGCAGATGGCTCATCGTCTCTCCCTCTCGATTGTGATCCAGCCGGTATGGCCATTCCCGTCTCCTCCAAGCCGGGAAAAGCCGCTGGAAAGCTAATTCACGGCCTGCGTCATCAATGCTTTCTCTGCCCGCAATTCTTCGATCGAGCGCACGGAACGGCTGGCAGACCCTTTCCATTCACGCGTTGCCACGGTCTTGTGGCGCAGGCGTTCCTTTGCCGCATCAATCGCATGGGCATATTGCGGCAGCCAGGGTGCTTGCGCGACGATCATCTCATCGACCATCTGCCAGACTTCTTCCGGCGTGCACACGGCGCCAACCAGCGGATCGTGCAGGACGGCAAGCTTCAGAAGATCGATGTCGCCGCTGATGGCGGCGTGGACGGCCATGCGCTGCACATTGATCGATGCCACGCAGGTTGCGGCACAGGCTTCCGGCAATGTGATGCCGGAGATCATGTTGATGCCGAACCGGTCGACGAAGCCGGGCGATTCAATGATTGCATCGGCGGGAAGGTTGGTGATGATCCCGGTGTTGCGGGTGTTGAAATGGCCGCGGTAGACCCGTCCGGTTTCTAGCGCTTCCAGAATATGGCTCGCATGTTCGTTGGAACGGCGTGCCGGATCGATCGGCTTGGCGGCCGCTTCGAGAAATTGCGGAAATTCGGTCTCGAACCAGTTTCTGGTTTCGGTCGAATGCCGGAGATAGCCGCCGGTCTCGCCATGGATCCAGTTGGACATGTCGATCCATCTGGCGATTTCATCGGGACGCTTGCGGTACCACGGCAGATATTCCGAGAGATGGCCGTTGCTTTCGGTGGAATAGACGCCGAAGCGCTTCAGCACATCGATGCGCAGCTTTTCCTGCTGGGAAAAGACGGGATGCGCCTCGAATGCGGCAATGAGTTCCTCCTTGCCGATCCTGCGTCCGCGCAGGCGGATATCGACAAACCAGGTCTGATGATTGATGCCCGAGCAGATATAGTCGAGCTCGCCCTTGGACCGGGCACCCAGAACTTCCGCGATCTGCTCCGCCCCATGCTGAACCCCGTGGCACAGGCCGACCGTGTCGACCTTGCCATATTCAATGGCCGCCCATGTGTTCATCGCCATCGGATTGGCGTAGTTGAGGAATTTTGCGCCGGGTTCTGCAACCTCGCGGATGTCCTTGCAGAAGTCGAGAATGACGGGGATGTTGCGCTGTCCGTAGAGGATGCCGCCGGCGCAGATCGTATCGCCGACGCATTGATCGATGCCATATTTCAGGGGAATGCGGATGTCGTCGGCATAGGCTTCGAGCCCGCCGACCCGCACGCAGCTGATGATGTAGCGGGCACCTTCGATGGCCTTGCGCCGGTCGGTCGTGGCGGTTACCCGGGTTGGCAGATGGTTGGCCTCGACAATGCGGTCGAGAATGGACCTGATCATTCCAAGGTTGTGTTCGCTGATGTCGGTCAGGGCAAATTCGATGTCCCTGAATTCCGGTACGCACAGAATGTCCGTAAACAGTTTCTTTGTGAAACCCACGCTGCCCGCGCCGATAATGGCAATTTTGAAACTGCTCATGCTGACCTCACCTTGCCCATCATCAATGCGGGTGGAAGCAACAGGGCAGGGTAGCTCCGGTGGAAAAACACCGGGCTTTGCAAAGACCAGGATTTTCCTGTCTTTCCCCTTGTTCTATTCCTTACCCGCAGTTCATCCGCTGTTCTTGATTGGCATTATGCGTATATTCGTGGGAGCGAATAGAGAGGGATTATGCTTTTGAGGGTAATTTTGTGCTGCAGAAACTGATCGATACCGGGCACACCATGAAGACGGTTTCCCTGCCGCGGGGCCGCCATACGCTGCACACCATGCCCACCAGCACAGGTTATGAGGTGCGGCGCGATGAAATCTATGATTGGGACGGCCGAAAACGCGGCCAGACCCCCTTCACCGTCCTGCAGCACACGATCAGCGGAACGGGCATGCTCCGCTACGAGAATCGCAACTACAAGGTGCGCGAGGGTGAAACTCTGCTGGTCCTCGTGCCGCATAACCATCGCTACTGGCTCGAGAAAGGCGATCACTGGGAGTATTTCTGGATTTCCATGAATGGCGAGGAAGCGCTGCGCATTCACCGCTCGGTGCTCGCCGCCCAGGGGCCGGTTTTGCGCTTGCCGGGCGAGACGATAGAGCATCTGGCCGATTGCAGCCTGCGCCTGATCGCGGATGCGGAGACCGCCGGCCGTGCCTCGGCCATCGCCTACGAGGCCGCCATGGCGCTCTATGACGGCGTGTTCGGCTCACACCCCGTCGATCAGCACGAGAAGACCGTCATGCAGCCCGTCATCGATCACATCAGCGCCAATCTGGACAAACCGCTCCCCGTTGACGAACTGGCACGGGTATCCGGGTTGAGCCGGGCGCATTTCTCCCGGGTCTTTGCCGAGTGCGAGGGGCTGCCCCCTGCGGAGTTCGTGCTGCAGAAGCGGATGCAGCGGGCGACAAAGCTTCTGACCAACGCCGCATTCCTTCCGGTCAAGGAAGTGGCGATCATGACCGGTTTCGACGATGCCAATTACTTTTCAAAGGTGTTCCGCCGCATCTACGGCGCCAGTCCAACGGAATTCCGCACCACGGGCATGTATGCCAGTCTTTCAACACGCGCATCGGGATCGGGTGAAAGCTGATGGGACAGACGGGCGGCGAACCGAAGCCGCCCCCTGCTGCGATCATCCGGTCAGGTTTTGAAACGGACAATCACGCGCTGCCCGATGAGGAATGGTGACTTGGGCTGAATACTGATGATGCACTCAGCCGTGCGGATGTCGACGCGATCACCGGGCGCATCCCGCGATTTGGGCTGTTCGAGCACATGCTGGATGCTGATGACGCGTCCCTGGATGGAGACGGTGTCATCGTTTTCCGCGATGATGTCGACATCCATGCCCGGTTTGACCAGTTTGACAAACTGCTCCTGAATTTCGGCACGGACGATGCGCGGCGCCTCCGGCAGAAGCGTGAAAAGTTGGGTAACGGCCTGCGTCGATACGACTTCGCCAACGCGGGCGGACTGGCGGATGATGCGTGCTGCGATGGGGGCGCGGACAAGCCGCATCTCGACTTCGAGACGGCTGTTGTCCGCACGGCTTTCCGCAGCCGCCAGGGCGGCTTCGGCGATGACCACTTCGGCTTTGGTTGCCGACAACTGCGCCTCGGCTTCATCGAGCGCCTGGGCCGAAACGGCGTTTCCTGCTGCTGCCCGGCGAAGCCGTGCGGCCTGACGGGTCTGGGCACCCAGCTTTGTCTGCAATGCGTCCAGCTGGCCCTTGGTCTGGCGCGCTTCAGCTTCGGCGGTGCGAACAGCGATCAGTTCGCGGCGATTGTCGAGCGCGGCCAGGATATCGCCGGCTTTGACCCGCTGTCCTTCCTTCACCGGCACATCCTGAATCACCCCGTCGCGCTGGGTGGAGAGCCGCAGCAGGCCGCCCTCGACATCCACGACACCGCGCGCCGCCGCAATAATGCCTGGCCTGGCCTGGGCAATTTCCGCCTGATTGGCCTCCGTCGCACTCGACATGGCCCAGAGCGCGAGACCGGCACCGCCCAGCGCTGCCAGAACGATCGCATACTGCAGAGAGGTGCGGCTAAACATAGTCATGACTGGTATTTCCTGACGCTTTTGCACCGGCGGCGGGACGCCAGTCACGAAGAATGCGGCCATCTTCCATCTGCAGGACACGGTCCGCATGGGCAATAAGACGCGGGTCATGCGACACGCACAGAACCGTGGCCCGGGTTCGTCTTGCAATCGTGTGAAGAATTTCGATGACGATCTGGCCGTTGACGCTGTCGAGCGCGCTGGTCGGCTCATCGGCAAAGAGGATGGCGGGGTTTTTCACAATGGCGCGGGCGATGGCCACCCGCTGCTTTTCGCCGCCGGACAGTTCGGCGGGGTGCAGGTGGCGCCGGGCAGCGAGACCAACCTGTTCCAGCGCCCGTTCCGCCCGCTCCGCCGTCTCTTCAGCGGCAACGCCGAGATAGTCCAACGGCACCTGCACCTGTTCGACAGCGGTCAGGGCCGGGAACAGGTTGAAGCCCTGGAAGACGAAACCGCAATGATGCAGGCGAAAGGAATCGCGCTCGGCATCGCTTGCCGCCACAAGATCGGTTCCAAGCGTTCTGATCGCGCCTGAATCGGGAATGGTCAGACCGCTCAACGTCGCCAGCAACGTGCTCTTGCCGCATCCGGACGGCCCGATGATCAGGGTCAGTTCGCCCTGGAAGATATCGATGGATACGTCCTGCAATGCAATCGTGCGGATTTGCTTGACGACAAATGCCTTGCTGATGCCGGTCGCGGAAATCGTTGGCTGCATGGCGGTCACCGGAGCAATGTTGCTGGATCGGCGTACTGCAGACGCCGCAGGGCGAAAAGGCCGGCAGCGAACGCCACGGTGAGCACAACGGTGGATGCTGCCAGAACGATGCTGGTCCGCAGTTCAAAGGGCACGCTGTAGATGCGGGCTATAAGAGCGGCGGCGGTGCTGAAGACGGCGCCGACAAGCAAGCCGAGAACCCCGACCCAGGCGGCCTGTTCGATGACGATGGCCCGCAGTCCCTTGAATGATACGCCAAGGGCCCGCAACGTTGCATATTGCGGAATGGATCCGGCCACGGCGGCCATCAGTGTCTGGCTGGTGACGAGAGCGCCGACGAGCATAGCGATGATGGTTGCGAAGATGAAGGCGATACCGGCACCGGATTCGAGAAGCCAGTACCGTATCGACATTCCCGCCAGTTCCGGGGCGGACCACACGTGAAAGCGCGGGATTCCCGCTGGATTGTTCAAACGCTCGCGAATGGCTTCCGCTGGGCCGAACTTTGTCACGGTGTAAAGGAAATAGGTCACGTCGTCCGTTGCCCCAAGCGCATTGTCCAGAGTCCGGGCAGTTTCTATCGACGTGACGACGTTCACGCCGCCCAGCCCTCGCAGGCCCTCGATCAAACCGACAATGTGAATGCGGCGGCCATTGACCTCGGCGGTATCGCCGACATCGACGGCCAGCTTGTGCCTGTCGGTGGCATCCACCAGCGCTGTTCCGGGTTGCTGCAGCAGGTTGCGCATCGCCGGCGGAACAACCGTGGAGAGGCCGATGCTGCGAGGGCGCGCGTCAATGCCGACAATATTGATGCTGGTGCCGCCGCCGCGTGCGCCGCGCCAGTCGCCGGAGCCGAGCAGGAAGCGTTCCACATGGGAAATGTTCGGTTCCATGTACAGGCTGGTTGCGATGCCGGCGCTGATCGGCCGCCCGAGATCCACGCTTTGCGTGCCGGGAAAACCCACCCAGTATTGCGCGCTGGACTGTGTGACGTAAAGCGCATTGGACCCGATGATGCCGAAAAGCAGGGCGCCCTGGACGATCATGAGAACGCCGGAAAAACCCACCGCGACAATCGCCGGAAGAAACCGCCGCCATTCATGGACCAATGTCTTGCGTGCTATCGAAACGGACATCCGGTTACCCCTTCCGTTGCCGGGTGGGGGCGGCGTCTTGCGTGCTGGTCGTCAGGGGCGAAGCGCCGCCGATGGCCTTGTAGAATGTGATCAGGGCAAGCGCTTCGGCTTCCTGCGCCTCGGCCAGTTGCTTGCGCTGCGCCAGGACGCGCATCGCCGAGCCAATCGACTTGGATCCGTCGCTCAGGCCTTCGCGTTCGAGGACCGTGGTTGCGGAGCGCATTTTTTGCGCGGACGCCAGATTCGCGTTCAGTTGCCGGGTCGTGGCATGAACGGCCGACCATGCCCGCAGCGCGGATGATGCTTCCTCATAGGCAACGAGAACACTCTGCCGGTAGGCCGCAACAGCTTCGTCGAACTGAGCCTGCCGTGCCGCAACGACGTCGCGCCGCCGTCCCTGATCGAAAACCGGAATTTGAACCGACGGTCCGCCCATGATGCCGAACGGCGAACCGTTGGACGGACCGCCAACACCGACAATGCCGCTCAGGCGGAGTTTTGGGTAGAGGTCGGCCTGGGCGATGCCGATATCGGCGGCGGCACGCACGGTTGCAAGTTCGGCCCGCCGGACATCCGGACGGGCGCGCAGGAGGTCCGCCGGACGGCCTGTGACGGGGTCGAGCCGTGCGACGGGTTGAGGTTTTGTGTGCTGCAGGGAGGTGTCGATCTGCGTGGTCCCGAGAAGGGTGGCAATCTGCTGCAGGGTGATGTCGATCTGCATCTGGAACCGGGCCTGCTCCGCCTTCGCATCGCCAAGGCTTATCCGGGATTCCTCGGCGTCCGATGCGGCGGCGAGGCCGGAACGGTATTTGACCGCGGCAAGCTTGCCGTCGCGCTCGATCAGGGCAACGGAGGCGCGGGCGATCGCCTCGCGCTCCTGCAGCGCGCGCAGGCGCACGTAAGCGCTGGCAATTTCGGCGGCAACAGCGATGCGTGCCGCTTCGACGTCCTCGGCGACCATGTCGGCGGATGCCTTGGCTGCCCGCTGTGTGTTCTCGTTCAAGCCAAACAGGCCAAGCTCCCAGCCCACTTCAAGGTTGAGCTGAACCGGACGGCGCAGCAATTCCTGCGATTTGGTCGAACCCGTTCCGGCATTGGCTGTACCCGAGACATCGGCGGTGGGCATGAAAAGCGTTCTTGATGTCCGCGCCATCGTTCGTGCGGCGACAAGCTGCTGTTTCGCCTGGACGATGGTGAGGTTCTGTCCAAGCGAACGCACGACGAGCCCGCTCAGAACCGGATCGCTGAACGTCTGCCACCAGTCGCGCAGGTCGCGCTGTCGGCCAGCAGGCATCTTCGCGGCGGTCGCATAGCGCGCCGGCAGGCTTGGCGCCGAAAGAGCCAAGCCTGATGCATCATTCTGGCAAGCGGTCAGCATCGCCGCACCGGCAAGGACGCAGATCGTCTTCACGCACGCATGGCGACAGAGCAATGGGGCAAGGGGCAATGTCAAATCTCACGCACGCGACCTTGGACCGGGCACCCGGTATTTCGGGCACAGCCATGGTCGTGGAAGCCGCGGGAACGAACGTTTTTCCCAATCGCGCTCGGTGTTGTAACTGCAGGCATTGCTTCTCACATCCAATTGTCCGCGCATCGTTGCATGCGAGGATTGCGGGAACATGATGGAGCGGTTGTCGAGGCGCGGATTAAGGCTTGAAAAACTGCCGTTTCAGGGGGCGTGTTTCGCCCCGGCACCCCACCGCAGGCCATCCATCAGCAGTTTCACCAAACGGCGGGAACGCTCATGCCAGTCGGGAGCATCGGGAATAGAATAGATGGTGAAGAGGGCATGCAGCAGGTCGGTGCTGTCGATGTCCCGCCGGATGAGATTCTGATGTGCGGCCGCTTCCACGAGATTGCGCAGGGCGACGGAGACCATGCCGGAACTCTCGGCAAAAAGTTCGGAGTTCGTGTTGACCAGCATGCGCAGGCTGTTTGCCATGCCTCTTTTCGCGGCGATATAGCCGACAAACCGCTGCATCCACTCCTCGAGAGCCACATCCGGCGCATGGCTCAGGGACAATTCGCCCGCTGCCGCACAGAGACTCTCGACTTCGCGGCGGTAAACCACTTCGACGAGATGTTCGCGCGTCGGGAAATGACGGTAGAGTGTACCGATGCCAACACCGGCGCGCCGCGCGATGTCTTCGAGGGAGCCTTCAATGCCACGTTCCGAGAAAACCGCTGCCGCGACTTCAAGCAGCTTTTCCCGGTTGCGTCGCGCATCGGCGCGCATGCCCTTGGCTGCCGACGGGGTTGGCTCGGAATTTTCTGGCGGCTTGGCAACCAAAATCTGCTCCATGCTCATGGGGGCTTGACCACGAGCAACAAGGTCTTAAGATAAGCGGAGGCCCCTCCGTTTAAGTGGAGTCCGTTTGCCTTCTTATCGCAGAATCGGTGCCGGTGTCATGTCTCTTATACGCATAGGCTGGTTTTGAACTTTCTGGCAGGCGGCAGGTGTCCGCATCCCGGGCCGCCGACTGAATCTGCATCCGCTACAGCAGGAGCAATAGAATGACCGGAACAATCGACTTGAAGCTGAACATCAATGGCAGGGAGCAGACGCTTGCCGTCGAGCCGCGTGTGACGCTGCTGGACGCCCTGCGCGAGCATATTGGTCTGACCGGAACCAAGAAGGGCTGCGATCAGGGACAGTGCGGCGCCTGCACCGTTCATATCGATGGCAAACGCGTGCTCGCCTGCCTGACACTTGCCGCCCAGGCCGAGGGCCGCGCGATCACCACAATTGAAGGCATCGCGGCAGAAGATGGCGAATTGCATCCTGTCCAGGCAGCCTTTCTCGAGCATGATGCCTTTCAGTGCGGTTATTGCACGCCGGGACAGATCATGTCGGCGGTTGCCTGCATTCGCGAAGGACATGCGGGATCAGACAACGAGATTCGTGAATATATGTCGGGCAACCTCTGCCGGTGCGGGGCCTATTCCCATATCGTGGCTGCTGTCCGTGAAGCTGCGGAGGCCGCATCATGAAGAATTTCACCTATCTGCGTGCAGGTTCGGCGGACGAGGCGCGCACGGCCGCCGCGCTTGCCGGGAGCATGATCCTGGCCGGCGGCACCACATTGCTTGATCTTGCCAAATGCGGGGTTGCCGAACCGGAAACCGTCATCGATATCACGCATCTCACCGGTCTTGACCGCATAGAGGTCGACGGGACCCGGGCATCGATCGGATCGCTTGCCCGCATGAGTGCGGTGGCCGATCATCCCGCGATGCAGGACGCCTTTCCGGCCGTCACGCAATCGCTGGCGCTGGCAGCTTCCGCGCAAATCCGCAACATGGCGACCATTGGCGGCAACCTGCTGCAGCGCACGCGCTGTCCCTATTTCCGTGATGCGGCCGTATTTCCCGCCTGCAACAAGCGCAGTCCCGGCTCCGGGTGCACTGCCCTTGGCGGCGTGACCCGCAATCACGCGGTTCTGGGAACAAGCGACGCCTGCATTGCCACCTATCCGGGCGACCTGGCTGTCGCGCTGGTTGCCTTTGATGCGGTTGTGCATCTGGGAAGCCGCGAGATACCGATCGATGACTTCTTCCTGCTGCCCGGCAATCATCCGGATCGCGAACACGCCATGGAGCGCGGTGAAATCATCACCTCCGTGACAATACCGCTATCAGCCGCCGCACGGCGCTCCACCTACCTCAAGGTTCGCGACCGGCAGTCCTATGAGTTCGCCGCCGCCAGCGCCGCTGTCGGGCTGGAACTGGCTGCCGACGGAAGGACGGTTCGCGATGTGCGCATAGCCCTTGGCGGCGTAGCAACGAAGCCGTGGCGGGCCCGCGCGGTGGAGGCGGCATTGATCGGCAAGGTGCTGGAACCGGAGCTGGTCCGTCAGGCCAGTCTGCTGTCCATGCAAGGCGCGGCTGATCATGGCGCGAACCACTACAAGATCGATCTCGCCCCGCGTGTGATCACGCGCGCTGTCCTGCAACTGGGAGGTCTGGCATGACTTTCATCAATCCAAAGGCCAAGCATGGCGATGCATCCGACGGCAATCTCGGCGGACGCCTGTCAAGGCTCGATGGCCCCGCCAAAATCACCGGCAGCGCGACCTATGCGGTCGAACATCAGATCGAGGGGCTGGTCTATGCCGTAACGGTGCAGAGCACGATTGCAGCCGGTATCGTAACATCCGTCGATGCCAAGGCTGCTGAAGCATCGCCGGGCGTGCTCCTGGTGTTGACGCCCGACAATATCATGCCGCTGAAATCAGCGACGACATGGGCCGGTACGCCCGGCCCGGAAGGTCCGTTTCTGGCGCTGCCGAAGATTGTGAGCTTCAATGGCCAGCACATCGCTGCCGTTGTGGCTGAAACCCTGGAGCAGGCCACGGCCGCCGCAGCCCTCATCAGGGTCACCTATGAGGAAAGGGAGCATGTTTACGGCCTCGACGACCCCAAGGCCGGGGACGGGGTGCCGATCGAGCGCATGACGATGTCGCGGGGCGATGCCGAGAAGGCACTGGCCGAGGCTCCGGTGCGGATCGAACAGGAATACCGGACGCCGCGTGAATACAATGTTGCCATCGAACCGCACGGCATTATCGCGCAGTGGGAGGCAGACAGCCTCACGCTATGGGAGCCAAGCCAATGGATCGACGGCATGGCCCGTTCTTACGCCGAATGGTTCGACATACCGTTCGAGAATGTCCGCATGATCTCGCCCTATATCGGCGGCGGCTTCGGCTCGAAAGCGCTGTCGCTGCCACATGGCGCCGTTGCCGCGATCGCTGCGCGGATGCTTGGCAAACCGGTGAAGCTTGTGGTCACGCGTCCGCAAACCTTCACCGCCTATGGCGGCCGTCCCGCCACCCGTCAGACATTGGCCCTCGGGGCAACCAGGGAGGGCAAACTCCTTTCCATCGTGCAGCGCGGCGTCAACGAGACATCGATGCTCGGCGTTGCGGTCGAGCCGCTCGGTTCTGTCACCGCGATCATGTATGCGGTGCCCAATTTCAGCTCGCGGCAGAATGTCATTCCGCTCAACACGGTCACCCCGGGTGCCCTGCGGGCGCCGGGAGAAAATCCCAGCGCGTTCGGCATTGAATCGGCGATCGATGAGCTTGCCTATGAAGTGGGCATCGATCCCCTGCAGATCCGCCTGCTGAACTATGCCGAGGAAGATCCGGAGGCGAAAATTCCCTGGTCGACCCGCCGGCTGCGGGAGGCCTTCGCCGCAGGTGCGGAAGCCTTCGGCTGGTCAAAGCGCTCGCCGGCGCCGCGTTCGATGCGCGAAGGCAACCAGCTGATCGGCTGGGGTGTCGCGGCAGGGACCTATCCGGTGCGGCGCACACCCGGTGAAGCGCTGGTCCGCATTCTCGCCGACGGCACGGCGGAGGTCGCGAGCAGCAGCATCGATATGGGGCAGGGAACCTATACGATTCTTGCCCAGACCGCCGCTGAGGTTCTGGGCATTCCGGTTGACCGGGTTCGCGTGAAACTTGGAGACTCCGCCTTGCCCCGGGCACCGGTTGCCGGCGGCTCGCAACTCGCCAACCTGATGACGGGCGCTGTCCACAAGGCAGCCCACGCGGCACGCGATGAGCTGATCGGTCTTGCGCTCAATCATCCAAGTTCGCCTTTTCTCGATCAGCAGACCAATACCCTGACCATTGCCGATGGCGTGATTTCGACGCCGCGGAATGAAAAGCCCAATATTTCCATCGCCGATTTCATGCGTGTCATCGGGCAGGAAAAGGTCGAGGCGTTGCGCGATACCCTGCCGGAGGACAAGAAGAACACGCAGGACCGCTACAACAACTTCACCACCATGATGGCGATGAAGCCGCCGACGGAAGGCGGCTACTCCCTGCACAGCTGGTGCGCGCATTTTGTCGAGGTACGGGTTGATGCGGATTTCGGCACCGTGCGTGTCTCGCGCATGGTCTCGGCGCTTGATTCGGGCCGCCTGTACAATCCCAAGCTGGCGGAAAGCCAATGGCGGGGCGGCATCATCATGGGCATCGGCCAGGCACTGCTGGAGGAGGGCGTCGTCGATCCGCGCTACGCCCGCGTGATCAACAACAATCTCGGCGATTATCTCGTGGCGACCAATGCGGATATCCCGGATCTGCAGGTGATCTCCGTGGGCATCCCCGATCATCACGCTTCCGTGCTCGGCGGCAAGGCGGTGGGAGAATTGCCGATCGTTGGCGTGGCCCCGGCCATAGCGAACGCGGTTTTTCATGCCACGGGAAAACGCATCCGGGAGCTGCCGATCACTCTCGATAAGCTCCTGTAAGGCCCGCCCGCAGACAGGAAGCCATCTGACAATACGTGTTTCGCGCATGCATGGCGCGAAACACGCTCGTTTGAGCATATTCCTGCGCAGATGGCCGGTCATTGGCAAAACAATACCTCCTCTCGAAACCGATCTTCTCTACCTTGCAGCGGCGGCGGCGTAATGGCATGGCTGGAAAGCATCTGCCACGGCGTCGCCACGCCGGTAGACCTGTATGATCGATTGTTGGTGAGAGGAAACCTGTTCAATGCCTGGCCCTTATGTTGTGCGCGTTCATGGTGACGAAGACCTTCCGGAAAAGGTGGATGTGGTCGTTGTCGGTGGCGGTATCATAGGAGCCTCGACAGCGCTCGAACTGGCCGAACGCGGCCTCAAGGTGGCCCTGTGCGAAAAGGGCGGCATCGGCCAGGAGCAATCCAGCCGCAATTGGGGATGGGTGCGTATATCGCGCCGTGACCCGCGCGAAGTGCCGCTGATGGCGGAGGCGCTGCGCCTGTGGTCCGGTTTTGATCAGCGGCTTGGCCGCGATACCGGGTATACGCGCGCCGGCATTCTGTTCACCGCGCCGGATGACAAATCCTACGAGGAAAACGAGCGCTGGCTGCAGAATCTGAAGGGTTATCAGTTGGAGAGCCGCATGATCAGCGGCAAGGAGCTCGACGATCTTCTGCCGGGCGGACATCTGCCCCTGAAAGGTGCTCTGTATACGCCCGTCGATGGGCGTGCTGAACCGCAGAAGGCGGCACCCGCGATCGCCGAAGCGGCGCGCGACACAGGCGCGTCCATCCTCACGGAATGCGCCGTGCGGGGCATCGAAACAACCGGCGGCAAGATATCCGGTGTTGTCACGGAACGGGGGACAATCGGATGCAGCGCGGTGGTGCTCGCCGGCGGCGCGTGGTCCAATCTGTTTTGCGGCCTCTATGGCATCGACCTGCCGCAACTCAAGGTGCTGAACACCGTCATCCGCACCAAGCCGCTGCAGGGAGGCCCGGAAACGGCGCTCTGGTCCAAGGATTTTGCCATCCGCAAGCGTCAGGACGGGGGATACACCATTGCCTCCGGCCATGAGAATATTGTCGATATCGTGCCGAAATCATTCCGCTATGCGCGGCAGTTCCTGCCGGCACTGAAACTGGAATGGAATTCCCTGTCCTTTCGCTTGGGCGGCCGTTTCTTTGACGAGGCGCGCATTCCGGCAAAATGGAAAATGGATGAGGCGAGCCCGTTCGAGTATCACCGGGTCCTTGATCCCAAGCCATCGCTCGATCTGTCGAACCGCTTTTTCGACAGCCTCAAAGCGGCATTTCCCGTGTTCAATCAGGCGGAGATTGCCCAGCGCTGGGCCGGCTATATCGACGCCACGCCTGATGCTATACCTGTCATTTCGGCCGTCGACGAAATCCCCGGCTTTCATATCGCCACGGGCTTTTCCGGCCATGGGTTCGGCATAGGACCGGCTGCCGGGCGTTTGATGGCCGATATCGTGACCGGGCGCGCGCCGGTGGTGGACGCGGCGGCTTTCCGGTTTTCCCGTTTCAGTGACGGGTCCAAGATAACGCCGATCACCGGATTTTGAGTGTGGTGCACAATGACCAATGCAACGGCAGTTTCAAAAAAGCGCGCACTATGGTCGCGTATTCTTACAGAGGCAGCGACGGTGAGCGAGCGCGAACCGACGCTTTCCGCGTTTCTACAGCACGCGGTATTGCGTTTCGACAATCCTGAGGATGCGCTGTGCCAGCAGCTGGCGGATGTTCTCGCCAGCCCGGTCGTGACAAGCGAAAAACTATGGGATCTGTTCAGCGGCGTGCTGAAGCAGAACCGCGCGGTATTGTCCGGAATGGAGGCGGATGTCAGCGCTGTCCTTGAGCGCGATCCTGCCACCAGGAGCGCATTGCATGTGCTGCTCTATCTCAAAGGGTTCCACGCGATCCAGGTCCACCGGTTCGCCCATCATTTGTGGAATACGGGCCGGGAGGATATGGCTGCTTTCCTGCAATCGCGATCGTCACGTGTTCTGCAGGTCGATATTCATCCCGCCGTGCGCATGGGAAAGGGCGTGTTTTTTGATCATGCCACCGGCATCGTCGTCGGCGAGACGGCCGTGATCGAAGACAATGTTTCCATTCTGCAGGGCGTGACGCTGGGCGGTACGGGGAAGGACACCGGAGACCGGCATCCCAAGGTGCGCCACGGCGTTCTCATCGGCGCCAGTGCCACCGTTCTTGGCAATATCGAGATCGGCGTCAATTCCAAGATCGGCGCCGGTTCGGTTGTCCTGAAATCCGTCGAAAACAGGAAAACGGTGGCGGGTGTTCCCGCCAAGGTCATCGGTGGCGTGCAGGAAAGGGAGCCAGCCCGTTCGATGAACCAAATTCTTTACGATGTCGGGCTCTGAACCCTGCGGAGGAGGATGGGACTATCCCGCCGGATTATCGTTGGCTATTCCGCGCCTGTCGGGTTCTTTCAGCCGCGCCATCGAGAATTTCAGGACATTTTGCACGACATCCAGTTCATGACGGCCGGCGGGCGTCGCACCGCGGGCATCTTCGGTGAGTTTCAACATTTTCCGGAACAATTCGCGAATTTCGAATTCGGACAATGGAGCCATTGTTTGAATGTCTTCGATACGCATCGGTTTGTTGTCGCCGTGTTCATGCATCACGATTCCCATTGAAATCCTTTTCAGCCGGGGTGTCTGGACATGAGTTTCTTCAAGTCGCGCAAGAATTGAAAATTATTACCGCCACAATCGCGTTGCGTTCGGACAGGTCAAACCGGTGCTTGGACCAGCATAGAGATGGCGGTTGATCGCTCCCGTCATTTTTGAACAACGGCATTGCAATATGCCTATTCATTGCACTTGACCCCATTGCGCAATCTGAAACATAGTCGGGACGCGGATGGTTCCAAGGAAAAACACCGGGTCGATTGCCGGTGAAAATCAACATCCGTACGTGGGGGCGGGCATGACGATACAGGGCAAAACACCATTCGGGTCAGCCAGACCCTGATGCGCACCTTTGTGTTTCTGGGGATATTCTTTCTGTTCTGGATTACCACGACTCCATTTCCCGATTTGAGCGCTGTCATCAATCCCGCCGATCCGCGCTCTGACGCACTCTATCAGGTGGTGATGCTGCTCCTCTCCGCCATGCTGCTCTTCTTCGGTTTGCGACACCCCCTCCGGCGAATGATCCTGCAGCCAGCCGCTCTGCTTTCGGCAATTTTCATCTGGTATATCTTCGTTTCAATCCTGTCGCTTCACCCGGACGTTGCCGTGAAAAGGGCCATTCTTGGCGCACTGGTTTGCATGAACGCGAGCATATTCCTGCTCCTGCCAAAATCGGAGCGGCATTTTGCGGCACTCCTAAGTTTGGCCACCCTGGTGATGCTGGGATTCGCCTACTGGGGCGTCACGGTCTGGCCGCAATATGCGATTCACAATATCGGTGATTTTGCCGAACGGGAACTGGCAGGCGATTGGCGCGGTCAGTTCTCGCACAAGAACATCACCGCGGGCGTGATGGTCATATCGGTCTTCTTTGGTCTGTACGCATGGTCATCCCATCTGCGCCTGAGAGCCGTTGTCATTGTCGTCCTGTCAACGTACTTCCTGTTCAGGACCGGTGGTAAAACCTCCTCAGCAGCTTTGCCGGCCACGCTTGTTCTCGCAGCCCTGTTCGAGCGTTTGCGGTCGCTGCGTTTCCTCATCGTCCTGGGCGGAATCATCGCCATCAACTTCGTCACGGTCGGCGCGGCTTTTCTCGAGCCGGTGCGCGAGCTGCTGTCCTCCGTCGGAATAGACCCGACATTCACGACACGCACCGATATTTGGAGGCTTGCGATCAATGCGGTGGCGCGCCAGCCGATCACCGGATACGGCTTTGACGTGTTCTGGGGGTCTCCTGAACTGATTTATGGCGGCGGCCAGATCGAAAGCGGAGCGTTGAACGCGGGAACCGCCCACAATGGCTACGTTGATACGCTCGTTTCAGCCGGAATTCCCGGCCTCATACTCATCTTCATCTGGCTGTTGATTCTGCCGATCCTTTATATCGAGCGTGCAGAAGAACAGGGAGGAAACCCGCATCTGACGCGCCTTTTCTCCCGTATCTGGCTCTACGTGATTTTTGCGAGCTGTACGGACACGCTTTTCTTCCAGAATCGCAATCCGGTCTGGTTCGCGCTGCTCATCGCCGTCTTTGGCCTGCGTTTTCAGGCCAAGTCGGACATGATCGAGAGTGCCGTGCCAAGGGTGGCAACGGGTGCCTTGTCGGCGCAACCCACGTAAACCATCCCGATAGCCGATGGAGTTTCATGACAATCCGTCGGGCTGACGCGTCCCCGCTCGCGCTTCTGTACCTGGCATTCTCGCTATCCTTCCGCGATTGATTTCCCTCGGCTGCTGCCCGCAACCGGGCGCTTTGTGGTGACTCAAAACCGTCTTGTTATTTATATTACTATATTATAGTAATACGGCGGAGGTCTGGGAGGATCTTGTAAATTTGACCAATTTCGGGAGGAGACGTCATGATTTCCATGAAGAGAATTCTGCTTGCCAGCACGGTTGCCATGTTGTGCGCTGGTGCTGCGCATGCGGCTGATTTGACAGTCGGTTTTTCACAGATCGGCTCGGAGTCGGGCTGGCGTGCGGCTGAAACATCCGTGTCGAAGATCGAAGCCAAGAAACGCGGCGTCGATCTCAAAATTGCCGATGCCCAGCAGAAGCAGGAAAACCAGATCAAGGCGATTCGCGGCTTCATTGCGCAAGGTGTCGACGCCATCTTCATCGCCCCGGTCGTGGCGACAGGGTGGGATACTGTTCTTGCCGAAGCCAAGGAAGCCAAGATCCCGGTCATTCTTTTGGACCGCACCATCGAAACAGCCAATGACGGTCTCTATTTGACTGCGGTTACGTCCGATACCGTCCACGAAGGCAAGGTTGCCGGCGAATGGCTCGTCAAAGCGGTGGCGGGCAAGGACTGCAAGGTTGTTGAATTGCAGGGAACGGTTGGTTCAAGTCCTGCCATCAACCGCAAGAAGGGTTTCGAGGACGGAATCGCCTCGGCCTCCAATATCAAGATTACCCGCAGCCAGACCGGTGACTTTACCCGTTCCAAGGGCAAGGAGGTCATGGAAGGCTTTCTCAAGGCGGAGAACGGCGGCAAGAATATCTGTGCTCTCTATGCGCACAATGACGATATGGCCGTTGGTGCCATCCAGGCAATCAAGGAAGCCGGGTTGAAGCCGGGCAAGGACATTCTCGTCGTGTCTGTCGATGCGGTGCCGGATATTTTCAAGGCGATGTCTGAAGGGGAAGCGAACGCAACGGTTGAGCTGACCCCGAACATGGCGGGACCAGCCTTTGATGCCTTGAAGGCATTCAAGGACAGCGGAAAAGCCCCGCCAAAGTGGATACAGACGGAATCGAAGCTCTACACACAGGCCGATGACCCGAAGAAGGTCTACGAGGAAAAGAAGGGCCTGGGATACTGATCAGGACCACCGTGCCAGCCGTCCCGTTCGGGCGGCTGGTCACTGATCGGAAATCTGCTGATGGGGAGACGGCGCAATGACGGACAAACCCGGTCTTCTTGCGGTAGAGGGCATTTCCAAATCATTTGTTGGTTTCAAAGCGTTGGATGGTGTTGATTTCACCGTCAGGCCGGGGGAAATCCACGCGCTTCTCGGCGAAAATGGCGCGGGGAAATCAACGCTGATCAAAGTGCTGACTGGAGTCCATCAGCCGGATGCCGGCGTGATCAAAATCGACGGGCAACCGGTGGCCATGCGCGATACGCAGCATGCCCAACATCTCGGTATCGGTACGGTTTACCAGGAAGTGAATCTGCTGCCCAATATGTCCGTTGCCGATAATCTCTTCATCGGCCGCCAGCCAATGCGGTTCGGTTTTGTCAACCGCAAGCTGATGGAAAGACAGGCGCGGGAATTGCTGGCGCAATATGACCTGCATCTGGATGTTTCGTCCGATTTGTCCCGTTACTCCGTGGCTGTGCAGCAACTCGTGGCAATCGCCCGCGCTGTCGATATGTCGGGGCGCGTTCTTGTCCTTGATGAACCGACCGCCAGTCTTGATCGCCATGAGACCGAGATCCTGTTCGCCATACTCCGCCAGTTGCGCGCCCGCGGCTTTGGTATTGTCTTCATTACGCATTTCCTCGATCAGGTCTATGAAATCTGTGACCGGGTCACGGTCCTGCGCAACGGAAAGCTGGCTGGCAGCGCCTTGACTGCGGAACTTCCAAAGATCGATCTGGTTTCCCTGATGCTTGGACGGGCATTGGCGGTCGCAACGCACAATACGCGCCATGACCGGCCGGTCCCCGCCATCAAACCGTTCTCCTTCAAGGGACTTGGACGCAGCCGCAGCATTGCGCCGTTCGATCTCGATATCGGTGAAGGTGAGGTGATCGGCATGGCGGGGCTTTTGGGATCGGGACGCACGGAGACCGCCAAAATCCTGTTCGGAATCGACGCCGCGGACACGGGGCATATCCGCATAGACGGACATCCCGTGCTCATCCGCACACCGCAGGACGCTGTCGCCTGCGGGTTCGGGCTGTGCCCGGAAGATCGCAAGTCTGACGGAATCATAGGCGATCTTTCCGTGCGCGAGAATATTTGCCTGGCGCTGCAGGCCCAGAAGGGCTGGTTCAACCGGTTGTCGAGCCGTGAGCAGATCAGCCTGGCCGACACATTCGTCAAGGCGCTCGATATCCGCACCACGGATATTGAAAAGCCGATCAAATTTCTATCCGGCGGCAACCAGCAGAAGGTTATTCTTGCCCGCTGGCTTGCAACCAATCCACGGTTTCTCATTCTCGATGAGCCGACGCGCGGTATCGATGTGGGCGCGCATGCGGAGATCATCGCGCTGATCAACCGGCTTTGCGACGATGGCATGGCGCTGCTCGTCATCTCCTCGGAGATTGAGGAAATCGTCGCCTACAGCACCCGTGTCGTTGTCCTGCGGGATCGCGCGCATCGCGGCGAAATTTCCGGTGACGATATCACGACATCAAACATCATGCAGATGATTGCTGCTGAATCTGAAGGGGCCCCTGCATGATCCGTCTGAATACTGCAGCGTTGACGAAAGCCATGCCGCAGCTGCTTTCGCTGATGCTCATACTGTTTCTCAATTATCTGGCATTCCCCGGATTTTTCGAAATACGCCTTCAGGATGGCCGGCTGTTCGGCAGCCTGATCGATGTCCTCAATCGCGGTGCCCCGGTGATCATCCTGGCAATCGGCATGACCGCTGTCATCGCCAGCCGCGGTGTCGATCTTTCGGTCGGCGCCGTCATGGCCGTCTCGGGCGCGCTGGCTGCAACGATGACCGTCGCCGGTTATCCTCTGCCTGTCGTCATTGTTGCCGCTCTCGGTACGGGTCTGGCATGCGGCCTGTGGAACGGCATTCTCGTCGCCTATTTCGACCTGCAACCCATCGTGGCGACCTTGATCCTCATGGTGGCCGGCCGCGGCATTGCGCAGCTCATCACCGAGGGCTCGATTGTCACCTTCACCGAGCCCGGCCTGATCTTCTTCGGAACAGGCTCCTTTGCCGGCATTCCCATGCCCATCCTGATCGCGGCCTCGCTTCTCGTCGTGGCGATTGCCGTGGTCCGGCGCACGGCAATCGGGCTGCTGATCGAATCGATCGGCATCAATCGAAGCGCAAGCAGCTATGCCGGACTGAACAGCAAACTGCTGCTGCTCGTCATCTACGGGTTTTGCGGGTTTTGCGCTTCACTGGCCGGGATCATCATTGCCGCGGATATTCGCGGCGCCGATGCCAACAATGCGGGTCTCTGGCTGGAACTGGATGCAATTCTCGCGGTTGTCGTCGGCGGGACGTCATTGTTTGGCGGCCGCTTTTCCATTCTCATGTCGGCGCTTGGTGCGGTTATCATTCAGGCGATGAACACGGGGATATTGCTGTCCGGCTTCCCGCCCGAATACAATCTCATCCTGAAAGCGCTGGTCATCATTGTCATCCTGCTGGCACAGTCATTTTCATCCCTGGGCGGATGGGCATTTCTCAGGGGGGAAATCGGCTCGAAGGGGGGAAAGAGACAATGAACACACGCCTTTTGCCCCTTTGTGCCACACTGCTCATCTGCCTCATTGCCTATGCGGCGTGTGTTTTCCAGTTTCCGGCGATGTTCTCGACCCGTGTTGCCGGCAATCTGCTGACGGACAATGCCTTTCTGGGAATTGCTGCTGTCGGCATGACGTTCGTCATTCTTTCCGGCGGCATTGACCTCTCTGTGGGATCGGTGATTGCCTTTACCGGCGTGCTTCTGGCCGTCCTCATCACGCATTATGGCGTTCATCCGCTGATTGCCTTTGCCATCGCGCTTTTGATCACCACGGCTTTCGGGGCAAGCATGGGCGCGATCATCCATTACCTTGAAGTGCCGTCCTTCATCGTCACGCTGGCAGGCATGTTTCTGGCGCGAGGCATGTGCTTCGTGATGACAACGGATTCAATCCCGATCGATCACCCGTTCTATACGGCATTACAGGGGCTGTTCTACCGGTTGCCAGGCGGCGGACGGCTGACCTTCATCGGTTGCCTTATGGTGCTGGTATTCTTGGTCGGTATCGTCATCGCGCATTTCAGCAAGTTCGGTTCCTACATCTATGCGGTGGGCGGAAACCGCACGTCGGCCGAGCTGATGGGCGTGCCGGTTGCCAGGACCACGATCGGCATCTATGCGATGTCGGGCTTCCTGTCGGGGCTCGCCGGAATTGTCTTTTCGCTTTACACCTCTGCGGGTTATTCGCTCGCCGCTGTTGGCGTCGAACTCGATACCATCGCGGCAGTGGTGATCGGCGGGACATTGCTGACCGGGGGCGTCGGCTATATCGCCGGTACGTTCATCGGCGTGATCATCCAGGGGATTATCCAGACTTACATCGTCTTTGATGGAACGCTGTCCAGCTGGTGGACAAAAATCGTTGTCGGCGTCCTTCTCTTCTCGTTCATTGCCTTGCAACGCATATTGGTGTTCCTGTCACTGAAGAGAACAACGGCGACCAGTGGGGGGTGATTTGCCACGCAACGATCTTTCAAATTACGATTTCCGGACGGCGGGCCATTCGCACACGCATCACGGCCACGTCATGCGCGCGCTCGGCTTGCGCATCATCAGCGGTGACTACGCGGAGAACAGCATTCTGCCGGGTGACGCCGAGCTGTTCGAGCGCTTCGGCGTATCGCGGACGGTGCTGCGCGAAGCATTGAAGACGCTGGCGGCCAAGGGCCTGATTCAGCCGCGCGCCAAGATTGGCACGCGCGTGCTCGAGCGATCGCATTGGAATCTGTTCGACCCAGACATTCTGGTCTGGCATTTCGAGGCCGGCCCCACGCCGGAATTCCTGTCGAGCCTTCTGGAAATGCGTCTGGCGCTCGAACCCGAAGCGGCGGGCCTCGCCGCGCGCCGCAGAACGGCTGCGCAGCTCGAAACACTCTATAAGTGGGTCGACAGAATGGGGGAGGCGGGCCAAGCCGCATCCAGTTTCGTCGACAGCGATCTGCAATTTCATATCGCCATCGCCGACGCGTCTCACAATCCCTTCATGCGCTCGATCAGCGCGCTTATCGAGGTGGCCTTGGTGACCACGTTCACGATCAGCTCGCCGATCCCGAACCCTGAGCGCCACAGCTATTCGGTGGCGCGCCACAGGGCCATTGCCGATGCGATCAGGGACCGCAATGTGAGCGCTGCCAAAAAGGCCATGCGCGGGGTTATCGAGGACGGTGCGGAACGCGTTCTTGCCGCGACAAAGGGCGTGCAGAACGCCGATTGATGCTGTCAGCGCTTCCCGGCGACCCCTGATGACGGCACCGGGGGCATCGCCACAGAATGGGGTCGTTCCGAAAGCATGCTGGCGATATCGCGATCATCCTCGACGATCAGGATTCGAGCCGGAATGTTCAGCGATAAAATCGACCGATTGTCCCATTTCGGGCGGCTTAAGTCACGGCGCCATATATTTAGTTATGTTTCGACGGGAGAAAATGGTGCGACTGATGCTCTGGCATTCGCGCTTCAGGCAGATAAAGCTGCGGGCCCCGACTATAAACCCATTCGTTTTCGGCCAAGACCATTTTCTTTTGCCAGAGCAGAGCGCCTGGTCGAATAATTGGGTGCAACCATCGGATAAGAGGAGTCCAGGCTCCATTTTTCGCGATAGGCTTCCGGCGTCAATCCATACTCGTTCATAATATGACGTTTCAAAGTTTTGAACTTCTTTCCGTCATCCAGGCATATGATGTAGTCGGCCAATATCGATTTGTTCGGATTAACGGCTGGTGCCGCCTTTTGCGCTTGAGGAAGCGGCGCATGTTCAAGCGCGACTTTGTCGAGCGCGGCATGGATTTCCGTAATGACCTTGGGCAATTCAGTCCAGGGTATCGAACTGCGCCGAACATAAGCCGCCGCCAATTTGGCTGACAATTCGACAAGCAGAACTTTATGTTTCAATGCGTCATTCCGGTCGTCTTTCACGATGATCCTTTTGACTTTGTGTCGGTCGGATATATAAGTATTCGTCAAAGTACATTAAATTGAATTGGGTGAAAATTAAAGATTGAAGTGAAAATTATTCCAGAAACGAGGAGGCTTTATGCAGCAATAAGGCGGCGTTGTTTTGTATTTTGATTTGATCCGAAAATTGCACATTTCGACACGTTCGCTTCATGCGAACGATAAGAATGGGAGGAAACAGCATGGCCATTTCACGCAAGGAAGAAGCGCGCGCTTTGAGTGCGGAAGAGCGAGTCCTTGTCGACAAATCCCACCATCCTGAGCTGCAGGACTTGAACGACGCGGAACTGGCCAATTTGGTCAAGCTGTTGCGCGGGCAGCGGGACAAAGCCCAAACGCAGGCGCATCGCCGTCGCCGCGAAATGCGCGGCAAAGCGGCGCCGAAGGGTGCAACAGCGTCGACCAAAGACGACGGTTCTCAATTGAAGGTTGCGGTTCTCGCCATGGCGATGCGTCGTCTCAACAATGAAATTGAACGCCGCCGCCGGCTGACGGCAAGTATCGAACTGATTGAAAATGCACGCAAGGCGTTGAACATGAAGCAAGGCGCAAGAAAAGACGCCGCTGAGCTGAACACGCGTCACGCGCATCAAGGTTTGCGGGTCATCGAAAACTCCAAGGTTGGAAGCTTGATTCGGCCAATGGAGCGCGGGCGGCAGCGGGCTGCGGCAAAGGTAGCGCAGGCGAAGCGGGACGCGCGGTAACATTGAACGAACCTTTCCGGCAGGAAAGGCTGAAGCATGCCATGGCCTCGTCGGGCGATGGAGTTCCTGCGTTGCAAGGCACCGTTCTTGACAGTGTCCAAAATATCTGTAAATCTGGATATATGGAAAAAGAAAACACCATCGAGGCCTTTTCTGCTCTCGCTCAACCCTCGCGCATGGATGCGTTCAAGCTGATCGTGATGCACGAGCCGGAGGGGATCGCTGCCGGGGAAATCGCCCGTATTCTCGATGTTCCTCAGAACACCATGTCGACACATCTCGCGATCCTGTCACGCGCCGGGTTGATCACATCGGCGCGCCAAAGCCGTTCCATCATCTACAGAGCCAATTTCGGCAAGCTGCGTGCGGCCATCAATTATCTCCTGAAGGATTGCTGCGCAGGGCACCCGGACATTTGCACACCGCTTATAGCCGACATTGTTCCCTGTTGCCCGCCCGAGGAAAAACGCAATGCCTGAACGCGCCCGGTCTGATGCGATCATGGTCAAAGCAGAAAGGACCGTCTGATGACCGTCACCATTTATCACAATCCATCCTGTGGCACGTCCCGCAATGTCCTGGCGTTGATACGCAATGCGGGCATCGAGCCGACCGTCATCGAGTATCTCAAGACGCCGCCCGCCCGACAGGAGCTGAAGGATCTGATCCGCAGGGCAGGGCTGACCGTGCGCGAGGCCATCCGCGAAAAGGGAACGCCTTATGCGGAACTGGGGCTGGATGACCTGTCCTTGAATGACGAGCAGCTGTTGGACGCGATGGAGGCCCATCCGATCCTGATCAATCGCCCCTTTGTCGTTACGGAAAAGGGTGTGCGTCTTGCCCGGCCATCCGAAGCGGTCCTCGATATCCTGCCGAGCCCGCAAAAAGGTGCCTTCGCCAAGGAAGACGGCGAAGTCGTCATCGACAGTGAGGGAAAGCGCATTGTCTGATTTGCCCAATGTCGCGTCGAGCGTCCTGCATGTTCCGGACGCTGAAAGGCTGTCTGCACCATTCTCCGCACACCGTCCGCGCATCCTTCTGCTTTACGGCTCCCTCCGAAAAGTGTCCTACAGCCGTTTTCTGACCCAGGAAGCAGCGCGCCTGCTGGAGCATTTCGGGGCGGAAACCCGCATTTTCGATCCGGCTGGCCTGCCTTTGCCTGACGATGCGCCGGTTGATCATCCGAAAGTTCAGGAGCTGCGCGACCTCTCGCTGTGGTCGGAGGGGCAGGTATGGACCAGCCCCGAACGGCACGGTGCGATGACCGGGGTGATGAAATCGCAGATCGACTGGATACCCCTAGCCATGGGCGCGATCCGTCCCACGCAGGGGCGGACGCTGGCGGTCATGCAGGTGTCCGGCGGATCGCAGTCGTTCAACGCGGTCAATCAGATGCGGGTGCTTGGCCGCTGGATGCGCATGATCACGATCCCGAACCAGTCGTCAGTCGCCAAGGCCTATCAGGAGTTTGACGAAAACGGCCGCATGAAACCGTCCGCCTATTATGACCGCGTTGTCGACGTGATGGAGGAGTTGGTCAAATTCACGCTGCTGACGCGTGATATCTCCGGCTATCTCACCGATCGCTACAGTGAGCGAAAGGAAGATGCGGCGGCGCTTGAAAAGAGAGTCGCGCTGAAGTCGGCTGTTTAACGCATCTTCTGGCGGGCTGATGTCCATCACATCGATACCTTGCTCCGTGCCGATCCTGGAAGCATTCGGACTGCTTCAATGTCTCGGCTCATGTTGATCTGAGGCCCAAGACACCGGGAACCTTTTGCCGCAAATATCATCTATGATGGCCAGAGGAGTTCAGGATGATGGTATTACCGGCAAAGACAGTTTCCCCATCCGGTCATGGGGATGATGTCGAACTTGTTCGACGTGCGCTGATCAGGGATGCCGATGCTTTCCGCATAATAATGCGGACGCATAATCGCCGGCTTTACCGAATTGCCCGCGGCGTCATTCGGGATGACAGCGAAGCCGAGGATATCGTTCAGGAGGCCTATTGCTCCGCCTTCTCTCATCTCGACCAGTTCCGGGGTGAATCCTCACTGGCAACCTGGCTTTCCCGCATTGTCATCAATGAAGCTTTGGGACGTTTGCGCAAAAAGCGGCGTGCGCCGGATCTTGCGGCTTCGACGAGCCGGAATTCAGACACGCGGATCATCCCGTTTCCCATCAAAACAGGTGAAGACCCGGAGCGGTTAATGGCACAGCGGCAGATTTTACAAATGGTTGAAAGGGCAACCGATGCTCTTCCCGACGTGTACAGGACTGTTTTTATCGCGCGCGTGATCGAGGGGCTCAGTCAGGAGGAGACAGCGGAGGTGCTCGGGATCAGAGTGGAGACGGTCAAGACACGTCTGCATCGTGCTCGTGCGCTCGTACGTAAACAGTTGGACGACCAGATCGGCCCGGTCTTGATGGATGCCTTTCCATTTGCCGGACAGCGCTGCGCCCGTTTGACCGCCGCAGTCATGAAACAGCTTGGCTTCGTCGAGTGAATTCCGGGAACCTTTTTCGCTGTTCAACATCAAATGGCTGTCAGTTGAAAAACGACCCGGATATTCCTCCGGGTGAAGGAGGTATTATGTTCTCTCGAACAATGACAGCCCTGGCTGTTCTTTCCCTGTTGGGCAGCGCTTCACTCGCTCATGCGGCAGACAAGCCAACCGACCCGCAAATTGCACACATTGCCTATACGGCAGGCATCATCGATATCGAAGCTGCGAAACAGGCGATTGCCAAATCAAAAAACAAGGACGTTGTTGCATTTGCCAGGGACATGGTGCGCGATCATGAAGCGGTCAACACGCAAGCTCTCGCACTGGTCAAAAAGCTGAAGGTCACACCCGAGGACAACGACACCAGCCGTTCGCTCGTCAAGGCGGCCACCGCCGAACGCGCCAAGCTGGACAAGTTCGATGGCACTGCCTTTGACAAGGCCTATGTAACCAACGAGGTGACCTATCACAAGCAGGTCAATGGTGCGCTTGAAACCTTGCTCATTCCTTCGGCAAAAAATGCCGAGCTTAAAAGCCTGCTGGAAACTGGACTGAAGATCTTCCAGGGACATGAACAGCACGCCGAACATGTTGCGGCCGGGCTCAAATAGGGCAGACCGATGGCATCGCAACTTAAGGCATGGATCTCGATTGCCCTGATGCTGGGTATGGGGTCCATTCCTGCCAGGGCGGAAACCATACGGGTCACGATCGAGAAGATGGTGTTTACCCCAGCCGTCATCACCGCAAAAGTTGGCGACCGGATCGAATGGATCAACAAGGATATCGTGGATCATACGGCAACAGTGAAAGGCGGATGGGATGTCGTGATCTCCTCCGGCAAAGCGGCAACGCTCCAGCTTGAGCAAGCAGGGTCGGTTGACTTCTATTGCCGCTTTCATCCCAACATGAAGGGGCGTATTGCTGTGACTCCCTAGTTTTGGAGGTTAAAGAAAAATAACCGGACGGACCCCGGCGGTCCTTGGCGCCGGGAACAACCGGTCAATGAGACGTCATGGCGCCGATCTGCCCGGGCGGATTGGCGAAGTCCTCATGGATGAGCTCGGCAGAACCGGTCATCGGTTTCCCCTTATGATCAAAACGCAGCACAACCATGTAATCGAAAACATCGTCGGGCCATTGCCCGCCGGGTAACAGCGTCGACGGATCACCTCCCAATGCTTCGATGAGCTGCGAGAGTTTGCCGTGATGCCAGGCAATGAGCACCGATTTGCCGTGCGGCTCGGTTCTCAAAGCCTTGGTAAGGCCAGCCAGATCCTTGTTGCCGAATCTCAGATCGATAGGCAGCCCCAGCGCTTGGCTCAGTGGCTCCAGGGTCAGCCGTTCGCGGGCACTGTTCTTGGAATCTGCGGTCGCAATCAGCGTGTCGGGCCGGAATGGATGGCCGTCGAGCGTCAGGTGCTGGAAATACGCGCTATAGGCCTGCGCCCGTTTTTCACCAGCCGGAGAGAGACCTGTTCCGCTGTCCGGCTTTTCTCCATGGCGGATAATGACGATTGTCGCATCGGCGAGACCGATCGTCTTGCCTTCGAAAGCAAATCCGCTGGCACAGAGCAACGCGTTCGAGCCGATCAGGATCGTCATGACCAGAGCCAGACACCTCGCGTATTTGTTCTGCATGATGGAGAAAACTCCCAGGGGCATTGTCGTTTCCTTCGCTAGGCGCATTCAAGATGCGGCTCATCTCCTGTCCGTTTTTCCATTCTATGCGCTGCGATCAGGTTTTCATATGCTGTTCGGCCAGAATGGCGCAAGCATCACCTTCGCGCCCATTGGGCCTGCAACTGGAGCGCGCAGAAACTTGAGAGATATTGGGCCTGAACCGATTTTCAGATGGCCTACGGTTTTGATGCCAGAATATCAACCATCTGAATATCGGGCGGCGTGGCAAAGAGTTCGTCAGCCCGTCCCATCAGCAGCTTGGCGAGATCGCCGGCAAGGTGCGCATCGCGCGCACCAGCAGTGTTGAATGTGTCAAAGATCGCGAATGCCGATGGACTGCTGCGCACAGCAAACCACGACACCGTATCACGCTCCTTGTTGACGATGGCCAGCCCGGCAGTGAGGAAAGACACCACATCATCTTCCTTGCCTGCTTTTGCTTCAAGCGAGACATAGAGACCGTATTTTACCATGGAATTGTCCTTTCCTGCCGTCTGTTAAAACTGGCCCCTATTCATATCATATTGGCAGGGGCCAGCCGACTGTTCCCTTCGTACCGGGAACCGGAAACGGATTTACATCTTGGGCAACAGAACTTTGTCGATGACGTGAATGACACCGTTTGACTGTTTGACGTTGGCGATCGTCACATTGGCAACCGTGCCGTTTTCATCGGTCAAAGTCAGCTTGTCGCCCTTGTATTTTGCGGTCCACACGCAACCGCCAACGGTCTTTACGGGGTGCGCGCCCTTGTCATCATCGACCATCTTCATGATGGCCTTCGAATCCGCATTGGCGGCGACGACATGGCAGGTCAGGATCTTGGTAAGCTTGTCCTTGTTTTCAGGTTTCAGCAAGGTTTCGACCGTGCCCTTGGGCAGCGCGTCAAATGCTGCATTGGTTGGTGCAAAGACGGTGAAGGGACCCTTGCCCTGCAAAGTTTCGACAAGGCCCGCTGCCTTGACGGCTGCGACGAGTGTGGTGTGATCTTTGGAGTTCACGGCGTTTTCAATAATGTTTTTGTTTTCGTACATGGGTGCACCGCCGACCATGGGATTCTCCGCAAACGCGGCTCCCGAAATCAACACAGATGCGAGTGCAACCAGGCGAATGGATTTGGTGAACATTTCTCTCTCCACTGTTTTTTCCCTTTGATTGGGAAGCGGCGGAGTTACGAGCGGTTTTTCAAATTAGTTTCAGCAGGGATCGAATAAGGGGACATTCACCGGGAAGAAGCGTGCCCGATCCGGCGGCGGCGTATCCTTTTGCTGGGTTCGTCCGTCTTGGCTGTTGACGGGCTGTCATCCTCGACATCGCCCTCCCAAACGAATTGGAGCGTTACCATGGAGAGCAAGCAGAGCCTGGCAAACAAGATACACTACGAAAGGCTCGCGGAGGCTTGGCGCAGCGGTCGCGAATTGCCGCCTGAAGTCTCCGAATGGTCTGTGTTGACGGCGGAACCGGGCGGCGTCGATTACATCGAGACGAACCTCGGCGACAAGACAGCGCTGTGGGTTCAGCCAAAACAGGCGGCCAAGGATCGGGTCATGCTCTACCTGCACGGCGGTGGCTATGTCGGCGGATCGATCTGGACCCATCGCAAGATGGTCGGGCACCTCGCCAAGGCGATTGGCTGTTACGCTTTGCTTGCCACTTACGACTATGCGTTTCAGAGCAAGTTCCCGCGCCAAATCGAGCAGGCCGTGACCGCGTTCGAGTGGCTGGGCGAGCAGGGTATCAGGCCGAAGCATACTATAGGTGCGGGCGATTCCGCTGGCGCGGGCCTGATCATTGCCGCCGCGATGAAACTCCGTGATGCGGGACGTCCCTTGCCGGCCGCGATCCTCAGTATCTCTGGCTGGCATGATCTGTCGGCAAGCGGGCTTTCTTATGAAGCGAACCGCGAGAAGGACGCCTTCTTCCAGAAGGCGACCGTGGATATGCTGGCATCGCAAGTCCTTGGAGGGGCTGATGCCCGGCATCCATTCGCCAGCCCAATCTTTGCCGATCTCAAGAGCCTGCCGCCGATCTATCTGCAGGCGGGCGGAGACGAAACCCTGCTTGACGACAGCCGGGCGCTCGCCGACCGCGCGAAGGACGCCGGTGTCGAGGTGCGCTTGGAGATATTTCCGGGTATGCTGCATTCGTTCCAGATGATGGCTGGCCGCGCGCCCGAAGCCGACGACGCGATAGAGCGGTTCGCACAATGGGTCCGCCCCAAGCTCGGCCTGACCGGAACCGCAGCAACACCCGGCAAAAGTCAGGAGGTCGCATGACTCGCAAATTGAAAGTGGGCAAGTGCGCGTTTGCAGACCTTGGACACGCGCTCGTCCGCCCAAAGGCTCGTCGATACGCATCGCTTCAGGAACCGCGTCGCGGTCCTCACCTGTGTTCCTCGATGACGCCAAGAGGTGGCAGGTGAGGGACATGCCTGAGCGACCGAACGGCTTATTCGACGCGCAGTATCGAGCCTTCCTCGAGACGGTATCGGACGTCCGCGCCCAACTGCATCGCTACTGCGCCCGCATGACCGGTTCACGGCTCGACGGTGAGGATCTCATGCAGGAGACGCTGTTCGAGGCCTACACGAAGATCGAGACCCTCGACGATGCCGGCAAGCTGAAACCCTGGCTCTTTCGCATCGCTCACAATCGCTGCATTGACTTTCTGCGGCGGCGCGATGCGCGCGAGCGCGCGGAAAGCGCCTATTCGGACGATATTGGTGTCGTCGCTGCAGAGCCGGCGACGACCGGTGCACATCGCGCCATCGAACGGCTGGTTGGCCACCTGCCGCCCAAGGAGCGCGCCTGCGTCCTCCTGAAGGATGTATTCGACTATTCGCTGGAAGAGACCGCAGAGCTCGTGGACTCGACGGTTGGCGGCGTCAAATCCGCGCTCTCCCGCGGGCGGGCGAAGCTCGCCGACTTGCCGGCGGAACCTGCCGGCGAACCGAGCAGTCCGCTTGATCCCGACACCGCGCGGATCTTGCAGTGCTATGTTGACCTCTTCAACCGCCATGACTGGGATGGCGTGCGCAGTCTCACCAGCGCCGATGCTCGGTTGCGGGTCGCCGACTGCTTTGACGGCCTGCTCAGAAACTCTCCCTATTTCGCCGAATACGAGCGAAACCCGGACACCTGGACCATGGAGTTCGGGGCGATCGACGGAGAACCTGTCCTGCTCGTGCTCTTCCAGCGAGGCGACCGGTGGCAGGTCGCGTGGCCGGTGCGCGTCCGTGTCGCCGGTCGGGTCATCGACCGCATCGAAGATTATTATGCCTGCCCGTGGGTCATTGGAAACGCCTCGGAGGCCGACTTGCAACTCATGGCCGGGTCCGCCGTCTCGCAGGGAGCATGACGGAGGCGGTGTAGAGGAGGGTGCGTGATGGGCAGTCACCAATCCATGGCCGTTGAGGGCTAATGGCCGGGAGAATCTTTACGGGTGTTCGCATAGGCAACCAGCGCCTGTTGTCGCGCTGCTTGATGGTCAACGATGGGATGAGGATAATTCTGGCCCAGAACGACGCCCGCCGCGTTCAAAATATTCTCCGGTGCAAGCCAAGGTGCGTGCAGATATTTGTCGGAAAGATTTGTCAGCTCCGGCACAAATTCCCGCACATAGGCGCCCAATGAATCGAACTTGGCGCCCTGCAACATAGGATTGAAAATGCGAAAATAAGGCGCGGCATCTGCACCCGATCCTGCAACCCATTGCCAACTGGCGGCATTGCTGGCGGGGTCGGCATCCACAAGCGTATCCCAGAACCACGCTTCGCCCTTGCGCCAGTCGATGCGCAGATGCTTGATCAGAAATGATGCGGTGATCATACGGACCCGATTGTGCATCCAGCCTGTTTTCCAGAGCTGGCGCATGCCGGCATCGACGATCGGATAACCCGTCCGGCCCTGTTGCCATGCCTTGAGATCATCGGCCTTGTTCTGCCAAGCGAAGCCATCAAACGATGTATTGTAGTTCTTGGTCGCAAGCGCGGGATTGTTGAACAGCAGATGGTAGGAAAATTCCCGCCAGCCGATTTCCCTGCGGAATTTATCCACATCCCTGCCTTCCCGCGCAAGGCTCGGTGATTTCAGGGCATGCCATATCTGGAACGGTGTGATCTCACCGTGGGCGAGATGGGGGGAAAGCCTTGACGTTGCTTCGATGGCAGGCTTGTCCCGATCATGATCGTAGCCGCCAATAGCGCCGCCGAGAAAGACGGCTAGTTTTTCCTGTGCGCCGTTTTCCCCTGGCGTCCAATCCTTGGCAAAGTCGTTCGCCCAGTCGGGTTTGCCAGGCAGTAGAGCCCAGTCGTTCAGGCACTCCGAACCCATCGATTCATGATATGGCTCCAGCGTTCGCGGTGCTGGAACCGGATCGCGTGGTTCCGGACCTGCCGTCAAAGCCCGCCAGAACGGCGAATAGACGCGATAGAACCCGCCAGTGCCGGTTTTGAACAAGAAAGGCTCGTGCAGGAGATGCCCGTCAAAGCTTTCTGCCGATATGCCTCGGCGGCTGAGTTCGGATTTGAGGCTCGTGTCCGTCCTGACGCCGGGGGGATCGTACCGCCTGTTCCACAGAACCATGTCGGCGCCTGTGTCGTCCAGCAACCGATCAACAATGGTCTGCGTCGCCCCGCGTTTGAGAACAAGGTTCGCGCCAAGAACCTTGAGTGACGCTGAAAGCGCAGCCAGTGAGTGGTGCAGCCACCATTGGCGCGCCCCGCCAACAGGCCGTGATGCTTCGGTGTTCCCCTCATCCCAAATGAATACGGGAATGACTGGTTTACCTGTGTTTGCGGCTGCATACAGGGCACGATTGTCGCTGATCCGCAGATCGTGTCTGAAGAGGACAATGACGGGGGAGCGGGTGGCCGATGATTGCTGTTCAGTCATGTATGCCTGTTATTTTGAGAACTGCGTATCCGATTCCGTTCGGCGCGCAATGATTGTCCGGGTTTGAACAGGCGTCCGCGGCCGGGGTCTGCATTTGACACCCTTGACCCAGATCCATAGGGCTTCCCAATGGATGCCTGCAATGACCTTGAGAGTTAGCAGGGGATAGCCGAGAAACAGCTTTAGCAACTGGCGGTCGCTGAATTCCCGCCGCTTGCCTGAAAAAGCTGTTGCGATGATGAGCCCGTCCTTGTCGCTCGCGTTGATGACAACCGATGCTGTATCGGCTGGTCGGGTGATGGTGAAATCATAGTCCAGCGCCATCTCCATGAAGGGCGAAACGTAGAATTCCTTGCCGCATTCCTGATGCAACGGCTTGCCGTCGTCCGTATCACCCAGCGGAAAAACGTAGCTGTGACGCTGGCCGAACGTGTTGTTGACCTCGTAGATCAGTGCCTTCAGCCTGCCGCTCCTATCGTGGCAGAAATAGACGCTCAGCGGGTTGAACACATAGCCAAGTATTCTGGGCATGGTCATCAGCTTGATGGGCCCACCATCGGGCACCATGCCGGCATCCCGCAGATGGTCCTCCACATAACCGCGCAGGTCCGGACACCGCGCTGCCGCATCAAACTTGGAGCCATGGTCGCCATCGAAGAAACCGAAGAGATTGAACCGGTTGTGGGAGAACAACCGGCTGGCGCGCGCGATACCTTCGATCTCGTCAATATCGAGCAGCATGTAGAACATGCGGTAACGCAGAAAATGCTGCTTGGGGCGCAGGCGCCTATGGGTGACCCTGCCAGTGTAGATCGCCGAGCGGAAGGCATTCATGCCGCGACCCCGATTGGTTCGGGGCGGTTCTGGCGATAGATGCGCCCGGATTCATCGGCAACCTGCCAGGGTCTGCGCGCGCCGCCGAGATCTTCCGCCACCGCAAGGCCCGCTTGCAATCCGTCTTCGTGGAAGCCCGCGCCAAAATAGGCGCCGCAGTACCAGGTGCTGCGCTGTCCCTGCATCTGCCAGAGCTGTTTTTGCGCCTGCATCGCCGCGCCGTCAAAAATCGGGTGGGTATAGGTTTCCCGATGCAGGATTTTTTGCGCATCCGGCTGATGCTGCGGATTGAGTGTGACGAAGAACTGACGGTCGGTTTCAAGCGGCTGCAACCGGTTCATCCAGTAGGTCACACACAGCTGGTTGCCCGGACCGGCGGCTTCCCGGCGCTGTCCCAGATAGTTCCAGCTGGACCAGACGGCCCGCCGTTTGGGCATGAGTGTGTCGTCTTCATGCAGAACAGCATGGTTCACCGAATAGCGGAAAGCGGAAAGTAGGTTGGCTTCCAGGGGCGTCGGGTCGGACAGCAGCGCCAGGGATTCATCGGCGTGGCCGGCCAGGACGACGTGATTGAAAACCCGGGTAACACCATGGATATCGGTCACGGCGGCGCTGTCTCTGCCGCGACGGATGGATGCGGCGGCACATCCGGTCCGGATGCGGTCTTTGTAACCTGCCGTGAGGCGATCGACATAGGCGCGGCTACCGCCCTTGACGGTGCGCCATAGCGGCCGGTTGGCGAGTTTCAGCAGGCCGTGATTGTCGCAAAAGCGGATGAACGCCTCTGCGGGATAGTCGAGCAATGCCGATGCCGGCGCCGACCAGATGGCGGCTGCCATGGGCAGGAGGTGATCGTCGCGGAAGGCGCGGCCATATCCCTCCCGTTCCAGAAATTCACCCAGAGCAAGCAGGCCGAGTTTGCCCGCGTGGGCCGGAGTTTCGCGATAGAAGCGCAGGAGATCGCGCAGCATCATCCAGAAACGCGGATTGAACAGGTTGCGCTGCTGGGCAAACAGGCCGCTGAATCCAGTGCCCGAATACTCCAGCTTGCCATCGTCGAGCGATACCGCAAAGGACATGTCCGATGCCGCTGTTTCCACGCCGAGATGGTCGAGCAGGGCAGTCAGATTCGGATAGGTATGTTCATTGAAAACGATGAAACCGGTATCAACCGGAATGTGGCTTCCGTCTGTCTGGCCGACAAGGAATGTATTGCTGTGACCACCCACGCGCAGCTCCCGTTCGAAAACGGTCACGTCATGATTCTGGGAAAGAAGCCATGCGGCGGACATGCCCGCAATACCCGATCCTATGACAGCAATTTTCAACGATGTTCTCCCGTACTCATCATGTGGAAACAACACGGATCGGCATGATCAGACGTTGTTTCTTGCAGCATCAGTGCATACGGTGGAAATACGGAATTGGATCAGGATTAGTTTCGGTGCTGATCCGATTGCGGCGCATCTGCGTATTGAGCGGTATGAATGGCCTCGCAACCCTATCTTTCGGCGATTTCCACAGGATATGGCAGCGTTTTGGACGCGGTCGGTTTTCGGTTGCCGGAACAAAGCCGGCAATCAGGCGTACCGTTCAGACAATGACTGGGCCGGCCGATTATTCCGCAAAAATCCTTCGTATCGCGCAGCACAGTGACAAGGCGGCTTTCGCCGAACTCTTCGGCTATTATGCGCCGCGTATCAAAGGGTTTTTCATGCGCGGCGGCATGGCGCCGGGGCAGGCCGAGGAACTGGCGCAGGAAACCATGCTGATGCTCTGGCGCAAGGCATCTCTGTTCGATCCCGCCAAAGCGTCGGCTTCCACCTGGATTTTCACGATTGCGCGAAACCTGAGGGTCGATGCGATCCGGCGCGAGCGTTATCCCGCAGCGCATCTCATGGAAGAACATGAGCCGGATTTTGAACCTTCTCCGTCAGAGATGCTGCTGCGGCTGGAAGGCGAAACGCTGGTGCGCACGGCCATGCAGAAATTGTCGCCAGAACAGATGAGCGTCATCCAACTGCACTATTTTGATGACAAGCCGCACAGTGAGATCGCCCGGACGCTGGATTTGCCGCTGGGAACCGTCAAATCGCGGTTGCGTCTGGCGATGCAGCATCTCAGAAATCTGCTGGGCGAGGAATGAGCTGACATGACCCATCGCCCTTCCGATGACATTCTGATGGCCTATGCCGCGGGCAGCCTTGCCCAGGGACCGGCGCTCGTTGTCGCGGCGCATTTGTCGCTCTGCCCGGACAGCGCCGAACGCGTGCGGCAGTTCGAGGCTGCGGGTGGTATTGCGCTCGAGGATGTACCGGTTGCGGAAATGGCAGCTGATGCCCTGGAACAGGTTCTTGCGAGTCTTGATACGCCATCATCCTTGCAGGTCATGCCGCAGGTCCGGCATCTTGCCGCTATGCCGGATGGTCTGGTTCTGCCGTCACCGCTGGAGCAATATGACATCGGCAAATGGAAGTTCCTGGCGCCGGGCGTGCAGTGGAGCTCGATTGGCAGAGGCGGTGCGCCCCGCAATCGGCCGATGCTGCTGCGCGCGAAGCCCGGAATGGTGCTGCCGGAACACACCCATAGAGGTGTCGAATATACGCTGGTGCTCAAGGGGACGTTGCACGATGCGCTGGGTGATTATTATCCGGGCGATCTTGTTGTCGCCGATGCCAGTCTTGAACATGAGCCCAAGGCGGGGCCTGACGAAGAATGCATCTGTCTGGCCGTCGTGGATGGGCGTTTGCAATTGAAGAGTGTGCTCGGCCGCCTCGTTCAACCATTGCTTGGATTTTAACGTGTTGCGTCAGCTGCTGGCACTTTTGACGGTTGTAACGCTGGTTGGATGTTCGGCCGGAAAGATGCTCGATATCACGACGTCATCCGGCGGGGCTTCTGTTACCCGGAACATTGCCTATGGCGGGGATCAGCGGCAGGCCCTGGATATCTATGCGCCCAAAAACACCAGCGCTGCGCCCATAGCAATTTTCTTTTACGGCGGCACCTGGCAAAGCGGGGATAAGGCAACATACGCTTTTGTGGCTTCGGCGCTGGCCGCCAGAGGTATCGTTACGGTGGTTCCGGATTACCGGCTATATCCTAACGTGCGTTATCCGGCCTTCCTGCAGGACGGGGCTGCCGTGGTCGGCTGGGCGAAGGATCACGGTAAGAGCTATGGCGGAGACCCCAACAAAATCTATCTCATCGGGCATTCGGCCGGCGCCTACATCGCCGCCATGCTGGCATTGGACAAGAGGTGGCTCGGCGAGCAAAAACTTGATCCGGCGCGCGATCTGAAGGGGTTTGTCGGCATTTCCGGACCGTATGATTTTCTGCCGTTCGACGATAAAACCGTGGCCGATATTTTCAGCCCGGCGCGGGCGCCGGAATCAACGCAGCCGGTCAATCAGGTTCGACCCGGCAACCCGCCGGTACTCCTGCTGCACGGGCAGAGCGATGAAGTTGTCTATCCGCGCAACAGCATGGCGCTTGACAAGAAGCTGCGGTCTGTCGGCTCTCCGGTCCAGACGAAGCTTTATCCGGGTGTCGGTCACATCGGCATTATCGGAGCGATGGGATCGCCGATCCGCTTCGTTGCGCCGACACTGCGCGATACCGTTGATTTCATTCTTGGGCATGGGGGGAACGACAGATCATGACCGGCGCGCCGTCAGACTTTCCGGCATCGTGACTTCAATGGCGGAGTGCGAGGACATAGGTCGACCTGTCAAACCGTGGCCAGCCACCACCGCGTGAACAGAAGACTGAGGGTTGCGCATAGAGCCGATGCGAAGGTACCCCAGCCCATATCGACAATCGTCACCATCGTGGACCACTGTTTGAGTGTCGCCTGATTGGTCAGATCATAGGTCGCATAGGCCATGAAGCCGAAAAGCGCCCCATAGACGAGAGCGGTTGTCCAGCGGCCGTTTTCCAAAGCGGGGCTGACCGCGAAGATTACGATACCCGCGACAAAGATCAGATAGAAGGCAATTGCCGCGGGATAGTTGGCCTGTGTGCCAATGACATCGGGAATCCGGCTGCGGTAGAAGCCGTTTGCCATGATGCTGAGCCAGACATAATCGACCGCAAGAAACAGCGCCGCTGTCGAGAGATAGGCGATGACGTATTTGAGCATGAAAGATTCCTTTCTGCCTCATACGCTGGCGCCCTTTGGATGGATCATCCATATCGGGATAAAGCGAGCTGCGTCTTCATCGTCACAATGGTGATCAGGGACGGCCGCATTTCGTGTGAACGGAACAAATGAGAATGATGGGATTCCAACTGAGGCGAAGAATTTTGCGCGTCAGGGGTTGAGCGGTGGCAGTGCTGGCTTCTCGTGCTTCACGTTAAGCCTCTTGCCGTTGCCGTCACGCCACGAGAAAATGGCGGAGGCCAGTTTGTTCATGGTGACTTTGGAGTTCGCAGCGATATGCGAACGGTATAAATCCGCTTCAAAGGCCTCAAGTGCATTCAGAATTTCCTGATCCTGGGTAGCGGCGACCCAGGCCGCAATGCTTTTGTATCCGGCACTTGCCGTCCAGGTTTCGAGAGCCGCATAGGCCGCTGACGGATCGTCCGAGTTCAAGGCGAGATACAGCTGCCGGAACCTGGCGGGTTCTGATCGTTCAAGCATCTTCTGGCGCGCATCCATCCATTTGAACAGGCGCGGCAATGTGATCCAGCAGACCCAGGCGGCCAAAACTGCTGCAGACAGGATTATCCCGGCAAGCACTATTGTATGCAGCGAAGGTGCGCGCGACGATTGCGGTTGTGCCGGCGTATCCGGAATGATTGCATTCGTCGTCGCGGGAGCCGCCTTCACGGTGAGCGCAATGGTGGAAAGCCTGGCCTGCTGGCGACTGGCATTGCCCGTATCGTACCAGTCGATGGAAAGGCCCGGAATGGTCAGGCTGCCTTCGCGCTCTACGACATAGGTGACGCTGTCGGTCCGCCTGCTGCCCGATCCGCCACCGGCTCCTTTGATGCCGTTCTCCAAACGCGGCGGTTTGATATACATCCTGACTCCGGCTGGCGTTTCAAAATGCGGTTGCGGCAACATCATTGCCTGCGTTCCCCCGGCAGTCTGCGACACGGTCCGCACCAGGGTGTCGCCGACTGTCAGTTTGCCGGGGTCGCTGTCCAAGGTCTGTGACAACTCGAGACTGGTCGCAGCTAGGATCGGCCCGGCGTTGCCGCTGCCGGGTACTTCATTCACATGAAACCTCGCGGGCGGAAGCGACACTTTCGCCGTGACCGACTGACCCGGCACGGCGGCGTAGCCGAATTCTATGTCTGCGGTCGGCAATGCATAGTCGCCTGTCAATTGCGGAATGACGAGATAAGTGCGGCGGATTCCCGAGTACTGCGCTCCGTCCTTGACGACGTTGAGGTTCTGGGCGCGCCCGTCGGAGAGCGTGACAATCGCATTTGGAAGATCGACCGCGGGAAATTGTGGCGGTGCGGTGAAATAATTCGGCACGAAGACATCGATGTCGATCTGGATCTGTTGACCCGCAACCAAAGTACCCTTCGTGGCAATGGTCGCTTCAACAAAAGGGCCGGCGGCGAAAGCGGTATGATGCCAGAACAACACCAGCAAGGCTGCAGCAAGGATTCTCATTTCGCACCCCGCGCCGCTTCGAGTGCAAATTTCCGCGCCAGCAGCTGTGCCGGGCTGACCACAATGTTCTTCATCCAGATATCCGCCGCCTGTTCCGCGATATCGACCTCTCCCTCTTTCCCCTGTTTACCCTTTTCATCGAATTGGATCTGATCCGGATCGTCATCCGGATCCCGTGGCTCTTCGCTCTCATCCTTCTTTTTGCGCGCTGCAAGCCGCTCGGCAACGGCAAGGTTACCCTTGGCCGCTATCCAGTCCTTGCGCACCGCCAGCGCTTTTTCATATGCGGCAACAGCCGCATCATATTTTCCAAGCTGCATGAGACAGTTGCCTTGATTGAACCAGCTTTCGGGCGTGTTTTCGCGTGCGAATGCGTTTATCGCCTCGTCAAATTTCCTGGCACGGTATAGCGACGCTCCTTTCCAGGCCGGATCGGCAAATGTTTCGGCAGCGTCCGGAAAATCCCCGCGTTGGTAGGCAAGGCGGCCCTGTTGGTCTCGGGTGAGCCAAGCGTCCGCAAACCAGTTGTCAGCGGCACGAGCCGTATCCGTGCTGGTGATCATATGGAAGGCAAGGATGGCCCCCGTCCATCGGATGCCCCCGCCACGCCGGAACGTGAAAGCGGCAAGCAGCGCGATCGGGATCGTCAGCCACCAGCCGAAATCCCGCCACCGGGTTTGGCCGGCATCCGACCGCTGTTCAAAATGCGTCCGGATGTGTTGGGCAATCCAATGCACGTCGCTGTCATCCGCCGTGTAGGTGGCGACACTGGTTTCGCTGTTGCGCAACTCTCTCAAAGCATCGATGTCGAGTTTGGCAAAGATGCGGTTGCCATTGGCATCATTGGCAAAGCTGCCGTCGGCGGTCTTGACCGGACCGCCCTGCGCAGTGCCGATGCCGAGCACCACGAGGCCGCTTTGCCGCTTCGATTGAACAGCTGCGAGCGAGCCGGAATCGATACCGTCGGTCAATAAAAGGATCGTGCCGGTTGCCCCGTCATCGGCCAGCGTTTTTTCTGCCAGTTCCAGCGCGGCCGCGGTGTTCCGGCCGCCGACCGGCATGATGGGCGTGATCAGGGAATTCACATAGGTCCGGATAAGCGAAGCGTCCTCCGTCAGCGGCAGCACGAGATGAGCCGATCCGGCATAGGCGATCACTGCGGTCTTGGCCGCCGGGCGCAACGCCAGTATGTCGTCAATCTTCAGCTTGGCCCTTTCCAGCCGCGACGGTGTCACGTCAATCGCATCCATTGTCCGCGAGAGGTCGATTGCGACAACAAGAGCGGCGGAATCCTGCACAAACGGCGGCAGTTCCCTTTGCCAGGTCGGCCCCGACAGCGCGATCGCCGATAGGGCCATCAGCATTGCCATCCCATGATAGGGGCGGATGCCGCCGCGGTGCTCCCTGCCGGAAATCAGATGATCGAGCAACTGCGGTGCAATCATGCCGCGCCACTTTATTCTCATGTCACCTTGCCGCGAGGCCAGCCAAAGGAAGAGCATCGCCGCCGGAATGCCGGTCAACCACCACGGTCGCAGGAAGTGGAAGTCGGCGATCATGGCTGCGCACCGCCGGGCAATTCCCGGCGCCTCCTGAATTCCGTTCCCAACCATGCGAGTGCATGAAATACCACTAGGAGAACCAGAGCAGCGCCGAGCGGATAGACAAAAAGCTCGGTCCGCGGCTGCCAGGACAGAATTTTCTGCGTGGCAGGCGTTATCCGGTCCAGGGTCGCATAGACGTCCTCCAGGCTTTTCAAATCCTGCCCGAAGAAATAGCGGCCACCGGTGACCTCGGCGATCTTCTGCAGCATGGCCACGTCCAGCTTGTCCTCGCCAACCGCATTCATGTCGCCAATTCCGATTGTATGGACGGTGATCCTGGCGGCTTTGGCGATATCGGCAGCTTTTGCGGGAGGCATTTTGCTCGCGGTATCATTCCCGTCGGTCAAAAGCACAAGCACCTTTTCCGGAATGTTCGGATCATTGAACATTTTGATGGCAAGCCCAATCGCATCGCCGAGAGCTGTTCTCGGCCCAGCCATCCCGGGAAGCGCATCCGCTATCATCGTCTGAACCGTGGCATGGTCCATCGTGAACGGGGCAAGCGGGTAGGGCGCGTCGCCGAAGGCAATCAGACCGATCCGGTCGCCCTGCCGTTTCGAGACAAAATCAGCCACAACTTTGCGCACTGCCTCGACGCGAGGCACGAGGGTGCCGTTTGGTTCGCGGAAATCCTTCGTGTCCATGGACTGGGATAAATCGATAGCAAGCATGAGGTCCCGCTGCGGTTGCGTCTTCTGCAGCGGCGGCTCGATGAACTGCGGACGGGCAAGCGCAAGGACTATCAGTATCCAGGCAAGGCTTGCGGATAGAGTCTGCAGGACGGACCGCTGCGAAACCAGCGATCCCGTGGTCGGAACAACGCCAGCCGCGCGGGCGACTTCTTCGAAGAAGGGAATGCGGACCGCAGTGGTCTGCTCCTTGTAAGGCGGCACAATCCACCAGATCAGCAGCGGTACGGGAAGCAGGACAAGCAGCCAGGGATAATCAAGTTGATACATGATGCTTTCCGATCCAGCGGATGGCTGCTTGCCTCAACTGCGAAGTATCCGGGCCCGATGCCGCATTCGCGGACACATATTCCAGTTCCGCAATGAAACGGGCAAGCTCGGGGTCCAGTCTGTGGTTGGGTGCCGTGCGCTCCAGGAAAGCCACCCACTCCTTTCCCGTCAGCGAGGCCACCTGTTCGCGCGGCCATGCGGCAAGCGCGGTCCTTTTCAAGATGACCGGCACACTTCCGGGAAGGTCGGCCGTGCTCATCTGCCGTATGCAGCTGATCGCTTCCCTGCGGTAACGGTTCCTCCACCACCGCCTTGCCGATCGCCAAATGCTCCATCCGAGCGCAAGGCAAATGGCACCGGCAAGCACGGCCCAGCCCCAGGTTTGCGGCATCCACGACACGTCAGGGGGGAGCGCAATGTCTGCGAGCGTTTTCAGCGCAGTTTCCGTGAGGTCATCGGGCATTGGCGCGAGTTCGGCCATCTCACCGTCTCCGCTGTCGCCATGCCGCCTGCGCGAGCAGACTGCGCAATTGCGGCGCCGTTTCCTGGGCGGATGAAACCGGCAGCATCGGCAGTCCGAGTTCGACTTGCCAGGCGAGAAGGTTGCGTCCGCGTTGACGTGCGAATTCGCCGATCGCGCTTCGCATCTGGGGCCGCTGGAATGCCAGTTCGGCTTGCGTGGAGCCCCCGCTGACGACGATCCCGCCGCTGGTCGGGAGTTGAAGCAGAAAAGGATCGTAGACCAGGATTGCCAGGACATCGTTGTGCGTCGCGAGCCGCAGCAGCATGTCCTTGGTCGCGTCGGTATGGCCGTCGAAATCACTGACGATGACAATCAGATGATCGTGATCCGCCACGCTGGCGACCGCCTGGAGAGCGGCATTGAGCTGTCCACTGGACCGTCTTGCCGGCGTATCCGCCGTCAGTTCCTGATTCATCGCGGATATTCCGGTCGACAGGGCGAAAATGGCTTCGCGGCTGCGGTGAGGCCGCAGTTCATCAATTCTCTCGTCGTTGAAGACAAAACCGCCGACACGGTCTCCGGAACCGAATATGCGCCATGCGCAAAGCGCCGCGGCTTCCGCCGCAGTCACGGATTTCATCGAGCGGCGGCTGCCGAAGAACATGTTCGTCCTCTGATCAACGACAATAAGCGCCGGGCGCTCCTTTTCCTCGCCATAAATCCGCACGAACGGCTTTCCCGTCCGGGCCGTAACCCGCCAGTCGATGGTGCGGATATCATCGCCCGCGTGATATTCACGCAATTCTTCAAAGGTCAGACCGCGGCCACGCATTTTTGAGTTGTGTCGTCCGACCAAAGACTGCTGCACCGTGGTCTTCTGCAGAAATGTCAGGTTGCGGGCCACCATCTCCAGCTTGGCGAGATCGTCAACGGTGACATAAACGCCGCTTGCGGTTTTCTGCACGTGGGCGGGACGCGTGACCATGGCATTCAAGCCACAGCCACGAGTTCGACGATCCGGTCGATCACTGCATCAGGTGATATACGTGCGGCGTGCGCGTCGTAGGAAAGGATGAGCCGATGCCGGAATACATCGTGAACGACGGCTTTGACATCGTCGGGCGTGACATAGTCGCGCCCCTTGAGCCAGGCGTATGAGCGCGAAACCTTGTCCAGTCCGATCACCCCGCGCGGGCTCACGCCAACCTGCAGCCACTTGGCCAGATCCTTGTCCAGCTTCAGCGGATAGCGCGTGGCAAAGACAAGGGCCACCATATAATCCTCGACGGCCTTGGCCACGGTTACATTGCCAATCGCCTTGCGGGCATCGAATATTGCGGAGGCACTGATTTTCCGGGCGGATTTGGCTGATTTCGCCTGTGCATTCTCCTCGCTTCGCACCAGTCGCATGATCGCTGCTTCGGACGCCTCATCCGGATATCCGACTTCGATATGCATGAGAAAGCGGTCAAGCTGGGCTTCCGGAAGAGGATAGGTGCCTTCCTGTTCGATCGGATTTTGCGTCGCCATCACCATGAAAAGGTCGGGAAGGGGATAGCTCTTGCCTCCCACCGTCACCTGGCGTTCTTCCATTCCCTCGAGCAGGGCCGACTGGACCTTGGCGGGTGCGCGGTTGATTTCATCGGCGAGGATAAGGTTGGCGAAGATGGGTCCCTGCTGAAATTTGAACTGACCCTTGCCGCCTTCGCTGAAATAGATTTCCGATCCTGTTATGTCAGCCGGCAGCAGATCTGGCGTGAACTGCACACGCGACAGTGAAGCATCAAGATTCTTCGCCAGGCTTTTGATTGCTCTTGTTTTTGCTAGTCCCGGCAGGCCTTCGACGAGGAGATGTCCGTTGGCCAGGAGGCCAAGCAACAGGCGTTCAACCATCGCCTGCTGGCCAATGATGGACTCGCCAATGTGTTTGCCAAGGAGTGTAATGTCGTCACGTGCGGTCATTCCGTCGCTCCGCCGAAAAACCATGAGTAATATGCATTCCCGGCGACGCTTCCGCGCAACTGCGCGGCATTGCGCTGCCATCCCGCGCGGTCGCCGTTATAGGCGCTCAGGCCCGTCCTGTAGAATGTGTGGAGTTTGCCGCGCTCCTCCTGCATCGCCTTGGTGAAATCGGCGCTTGCGCCATCGATGACGGGCTCCTTTGCGAGGTCCATGAGTTTGGGAAGCGTGACCGCGAACGAGTCGGGGCGCACCCAGGAGCCATACTCGATGCGTGGGTAGTCGTCGGTAACCGCCACCGCATCGCCGGCGTACGTCTCAAGTGCCGCCCGGTCGGTTACCCACGTCGCCATCAGTCCGGCAAGGGAATTCACGCCCACTTCGGCGAGGGCCTGTTTGACATCGGGCTGGTCGAACCGGGCCTGCATGCGCGGGAGGTCGAAACGCAGCGGTTCCTGCGAACCGACGAGCATCATTTCATGAAGTTCGGTGGTCCACAGCCCGACATGCGGAAACACGTCGAGGAAACTGCGCACCAGGGACCGGGTGTCCTCGTCATTCTGGGTGGGAAGGGGCAGCCATTGCGCCACCAGCCCGCCGCTTCGCAGCCTGGAAGACGCGAGGCGATAAAAGTCTGTCGAGTAGAGATTTGCCACGCCCGCTGCCGACGGGGGCGGGGGTTCGAGCGTTATCAGGTCGTACCTGTCGGCGCTTGCAAGCAGTTCACGCCTTCCGTCGCGCAGACGGATATCCAGTCGTGGATCGGATGCGGCATGATTGTTTCCGGCGAACAGGTTTGTCGCCCGCGTGACGGCTGGCAGAAGTTCGGCTGCGACCCTCCGTTCGAGGCCGTGATAGGTCAGCACGGCACCCGCCGTGATGCCGGTGCCCAACCCGATGACAAGTGCCGATTGCGGCTGCTGCTGCATGCTGATCAAAGGTATCAGCGCCTGAAGCCGCATGTAGCGCAGTGACGGCAGTGAATCCCCGGTATTGGAAACGCCCTGAATGTAAAGTCTCCTGAATTTCTTGTCGCCTCCCTGCTCGAGGACAGCCACCGCCGCACCGAGGCCTTCTTCGTAAAACACCAGCTTGCCGCCACGCGATTGGGCCAGGAGATCCGCAAAGCGTGTCGAAGGGAGCAGAAAGGTGAGGGCGACGGCGATGGCGCAGAACGCCAGTGCTGCGGCGCGATGCCAGGCAACGGCAGCGATATTCCGGTAGACGGCGATGATACCAATTGCTGTCGCAATGACAGCGAGAAGCCCGAGCGAACCGATGAAGCCAAAGCTGGGGATCAGAAAAAATCCTGTCAGCGCAGTTCCGACTATGCTTCCCAGGGTGTTCCAGGCACTGACAAGTCCGACGCTGCGGCCTGTGCGGCCATCCCGTGCCGCAATTTTCAATACGACCGGAAATGCCGCACCAAGGAGGACGGTGGCGGGCAGCACGGTCGTGAATGCAGCTATCGTGAATCTGGCGGACATTCCGGCGAGCTCGCTACCGGTGAGGTTCAGGACCCAGTATTCCGCCAGCGATTGTGCCGTAACGATCCAGTTTCCCAACAGTGCTGTCGAGATCAGGGCGGCAAGCCCGGCTCCGGAAAGGAGAAGACCCAGCGTGCTCCAAAGGTTTTTCAAACGATCGATTTTGCCTGCCATCACAGCAGAACCGAGGGAAAGCCCGAACAGATACGTCGCCAATACGATGGCGAAGGCAAAGCTTCGGGTGCTCATGAATTGAACAATGGACTGGGTCCAGACAACCTCATAGCCGAGAGCTACCGCGCCTGCGACAGTATAAAGCGCGAGTGCGAGACGCACGTCGCCGGTGTGGGGCTGGGAATTCTGGACGGTCTGCACCGCGGGAGGCGCGCGTCGGGGAATGGCCCACGATCCCGCGGCAGCGGCAATGCTGCAAGCGGCGGCGACGTAGGCTGCACCTGAAATACCCAATGAGGGGATCAATATGAACGCGGCGGCGAGCGTGCCCGCAATCGCACCGGCGGTGTTGGCGGCGTAGAGGCGACCGCCCGCCGAACCGATATTGTTGCTGATCGATGTCACCGAGCGCATCAGAGCCGGCAGCGTGCCGCCCATGAGGACGGCGGGAGTTCCGATAAGAATGAAGACGGTCGACCAGGCGATAACCGGCGAGAACGTCTCGAGCTTCACGAACGGCAGCGCATAATGTGAAAGTAATATTGTTAAACCAATGCCGCAGAATGCCACTGCCGCTTCGAGCCCGGCATAGAGGGCAAGCGGGTTTGCGAACCTGTCAGCCTGCCTGCCGAATACAATGCCGCCAAGCGCCAGGCCTCCCATGAAAGCGGCCACTCCCGCCGTCACGGCGTAGACATCCACGCCGACCACAAGCGACAACTGCCTGATCCATACGACCTGGAATACCAGAGACGAAAATCCGGAGAGAAACAGCAGCAATATGGCGATAGACAGCGATGCGCCGACGGCAGCTTGGCTCTTAGCCATGTCGCTTGCATTGTCGCGAAAGTGCCTATTCGGCTGCAGGTCCGCATTGGCGGTCATCAGGAGGCCTCCTTGCATAGTGAGAGGAAGAGGCCGCCAGAGGCGGCCTCTCCAGGATTATTTGGCTTTCTTTTGTTCCGCAGCTTTCTCGAGGATCGCGTCGATCTTTTGGTGGACAGACTTTTCCACCTGGTCGACCGAGAAGCTCGCCGGCTTCTGGCTTGGCGGATACTCGATGAAGGTCTCGAGGAATACCGAGGCTTTCATCGTGCCCATAGCCGTCAGGTAAGCGTTCTTGGCGAGCCAATCATTGTACTGATCGGACACGATATCAGCGCGCTCGAACGGATCCATTCGCAGGTTGAAGACTTTGGGCAGACGCAGGCAACTAAACTGGTCCTGCCATACCTGAAAACCACCTGGTGTCTTTTGTTCGCAGAACACGATCTTCCAGTCATCGAACCGCATGGCCACAAGGTTGGCGTCATCGTCGAAGTAATAGAACTCCTTGCGAGCGCTCTTGGGCTGTTCGCCGGTAAGATATGGAAGCTGGTTGTAGCCATCGAGGTGGACCTTGGCGGTTTTGCTACCGAGAGTCGTGCCCTTGAGAAGGCGTTCCTTGATGTCCTTGTCGCCCGCCGCGGCCAGCAGCGTCGGGAACCAGTCCAGCCCCGAAACCATTTCGTTGCTCACCGTTTCCGGCTTGATCTTGCCGGGCCAGCGGATGAAGGCGGGCACGCGGAATGCGCCTTCCCAGTTGGTGTCCTTTTCGCTGCGGAACGGCGTCGTTGCCGCATCCGGCCAGGAGAACTGGTTCGGACCGTTGTCGGTGGTATAGACGACGATCGTGTTGTCGGCGATTTTCAGTTCGTCCAGCAGGTTCAGCAGTTTGCCGACGTCGCCATCGTGTTCGACCATGCCGTCGGCATATTCATTGCCGACCATTCCGCTCTGGCCCTGGTATTCCGGACGCACGTGGGTGTACAGGTGCATGCGTGTGGTGTTCATCCAGGTGAAGAACGGTTTGCCTGCTTTGGTTTGCTTCTTGATGAAATCCATGGCGGCGCCGGTGGTCTCATCATCGATGGTTTCCATGCGCTTGGTGGTCAGAGCGCCCGTGTCCTCAATCTTGCCGTCCGCTGTGGCTTTGAGAACGCCGCGCGGGGAGAAATTCTTGACGTAGGGATCGTTCGGGTCTTTCGGCCAGTAAGGCCTCTGAGGCTCTTCCTCTGCATTGAGGTGGTAGAGATTCCCGAAGAATTCGTCGAAGCCATGGTTTGTCGGCAGAAATTCATCCTTGTCACCAAGATGGTTTTTGCCGAACTGACCTGTGGCGTAACCAAGCGGCTTGAGTGCCTCCGCAATCGTAACATCGCGCGCCTGAAGTCCTACGGTCGCGCCAGGCGCGCCGACCTTCGACATGCCTGTCCGCAGCACCGTTTGGCCCGTGATGAACGAGGAACGTCCGGCGGTGCAGCTATTCTCCGCATAGTAATCAGTGAACTTCATGCCTTCCTTGGCCAGGCGGTCGATGTTCGGCGTCCTGTAGCCCATCAAGCCGTCAGTGTAGGCACTGATATTGGACTGGCCGATGTCATCGCCGAATATGACAAGAATATTGGGTTTGGCCGCCTCTTGCGCATAGGCCGGCTGGGTTCCCTGCCATTGCGAGAACGAGATGGCGGTAAAAGCCGCCGCGGTTGCCAAAAGCACTGTCTTGGCTCTGATTCCTCGCGGTATGCAGGCGCTCCACAGGGACGCGCGCTTGTGCTTGGGGTCAGCTGTCATGATGATTCAACCTCCTGTTGCAGATTGTAGGTGTGGCTCACTTCGTGGTCTCCCGGTAGGGTTGGTGGACCGGCCGCAAAGCGCGGGTGGAAGCATCGTTTCGTACCCTTGAAGTTGCCGGAAGTACGTTACTGTTACGAATGAGGTTCAGAGCGCGACCAACCGTGGCTTGCCGCTGTGAAGCGGCTGACACGTATGAAGTGACGGGAGGAATTTATTTCCCGAGCGCAAACTGAAAATTGACCCCGGCGAACACCTGCCACTCGGGATTGCCGGCGCCATGGTCGAACACCGTATACTGAGGCTCGACGAACGCATTCATCGTGACCTTGTCGTTGACTTGGAACACTTTGCCGACGCCGAGCCCGACAGGGATCGAGTAGTTTCCGCTTTCCAGATCAAAGTTCCAGGTGGCCGTGGAGCGGAGATAGAAGCCATCTTTCAGATTGAAATTGACGATCGGCTGGAATGTCGCAAGGGAAACATCCTCGCGGCTCTCCGGGCCGGCAAACGAGGTTTGATAGGTGGCCAGTCCGGCGATCAATCCCCAGGTCTGGGGAGCGACAACCACACCTGCGGCACCGACCTGCCATTTGCCCGATCCAAGCACGTCATCGGTTGCCGTCGGCAGCACGACGAGAGGGCCTAAACCGAACGACACCTTTTTTCCGGGAACCAGAAAAAGGTCCATCAGGGTGAGATCGCCGAGCCCTGTGCTGTATCCCGCCGGAAATTCCGGCGCTGTCGCGACAGGCAGCGTGAACCGGAGCAGTTGCGGCGCACCGAACATGTCTGATGGTATCAGGCCGCGCAGCAGGAATTGATTGGCATACCGGTTGCCCGGCAACCCGGAAAGCTCGGGCACGTAGTAGTCATGCAAATTGATGGTTATCTTGGGCGTGAGCGGGTTGTTGGCAGCATTCACATCCTCATGCTGTTGGGCAAAAGAACAGGTAGCCGAGAGAATGCTGGCCGCAACGGCTGTCATAAGGGTGATAAATTTCATGAATGGCTCCCTGCGTTTGATCGCGGAAGGATATTCATGACGTTGACCGGATGTGAGTACGTAACTGTTACATTCATCCAATGTGTATTGTCCGGATAAGTAACCGTAACGTACTGCCATATTATTTTTGCCGATACATCATGTATCAGGCTGGCTGCTCGCTGGAGCATGCCTGACCGATACGGGGCGGGTCAGACGAAAGTGATTCAGATGGCGTCGGCACAGCGAGGACTTTGGAAGTTGATGCTGAAGCTGCCTGCGCTGCGGGGGCAGCTGCAAATGGAGAGCGCGAAAAACAAGGCACTCATGGGACTGTGCGACGCGTTTGACGATGCGACGACTGCCCTTGACCAACTGAACCGTGATCCAAGGTCAAATGCAGAGCTGATCAAGGAGTATGAAACCATTTGCTCCGAAATCGAGAGTGAAGTCATTGATTTATGTATCAATCTGAAAAGCCGGTCCATTTAGCGGAAAGTATGCTGTTCAGGGGCGCGGACGCTTACGCCGCAGCTTCGTGGATGGGGTAGGGGTTCCTGCCGGCTCCGTGATGTACGGCATGGAAAACCGGAAAGGATTGGGGGTATCGAAGATCATCGCGGGCACCATGCCGCGCAGCCACAGCGCATTGCCATCGACGCTGACCGGTCCACTGGTCGGCGGGTAATAATAATTGTGAAAATTGAGCGTTATGGCAAGATTCAGAGGATTGTTGGATTTGTTCAGCTCGTCGTTGGAAGCCTGTTGGGCCGTTGCTGCCGTACATTGCATCGCTGCGAGCAGAGTGAGATTCAGTACAGCGGCTGATTTCATGAGGCTGGCCTTCAGTTGGCGGATCGTCAGCACAACCTAGTACAGCAGGCATGAGCCTCCGAAGTAGGTTACGGTTACACATTCAACTGAACCGTCACGCTCAGGATTTGGGCGTAACCGTAACGTACTTTTCACCGAGGGCGGACGGATGGCATCCTGAACCATGAAACGGGGACTCTCTCAGGATTCAGGTGCAAGGCTGATAATGATGCGTATTCGACATTCTTTGTCAGCAGCGGTTCTGCTAGTGTCCGGATTTGTCATGGCCCAGGTCAGTGCCTATGCCGATGACGCTGACGAACTGGCGAAAAAGGTGTCAAATCCCGCTTCGTTTATGATCAGTGTTCCGGTTCACAGTGACAGTGATTTTGCGAACAGCAGTGCCGGTCACGGCTTCTATCAGACCTTGGACATCGAGCCCGTGATCCCGTTTTCGCTCAATGCGGACTGGAATCTCATCTCGCACACGGACATACCATTTGCCTATTCCGACCCGGCAGGACCTGACGCTGGCCGTTTCGGGCTGGGGGACATAAGCCAGAACCTGTCGTTCACGCCGTCATCGCACGGAGCGTTTATCTGGGCATTCGGACCGCAATTGTCGTTCCCGACTGCGACAAACGCCATGTTCGGCTCCGGCAAGTTTTCAGCGGGGCCGTCCGGACTGCTGCTGCTTCAAACCGAGAATGTGACGACCGGAGCGTCCTTCGATCACATGTGGTCGCTCTTCGGGTCATCTGGAAGACCTGATGTCAACCAGTCGGAAGTCCAGCCTTTCATCGCATGGCATATCGGAAAGGGCCGGACGATATCCGCCAGCCTGGACGCGTCCTATGACTGGACCGGCGGGAATTGGAGCCTCCCGGCCTCCGTATCCTTTTCCAAGATTGTCAAGATCGGCGAGCAGACGGTGAGCCTTTCGATCGGCGGGAAATATTGGATTGAAGGACCGGATCAGTCACCGGAGTGGGGCATAAAATCAGGAATTACCTTCCTGTTCCCCAGCGGCCGGACGAAGCCATAGCCTCAAGATCCGCCTGTGTTGCGGGATGCAGCTTGGACATAACCGGATCGACGCTGTTCGCAGATCGAAGTGGGAGGGAGATCGCTTCGCACCCGATGCAATCTCTCACCTACGCTTGCTGTTACGGTTACGTACTTTCGCACATCGCGTGATTTTGCTTCGTTCAGCTTGGAATATCTGAAGCTGCTGGTGATCGTTGGAAGCCATGTCGCCGCCATCATCGCTACGGCCAGCCGATGAACCGGAGCACCGGATCAACCTATGGACTGCAAGCGAAACTGAGTGGATAGGATCGAGACATGTCAAACAGATTTATCGTTTTGGGTGGGGCGGCCGTCATCGCCCTTCTTGCACTGAGCGCCGCCGGGCGTGCCGAGACCATCAGCTATGGCGATGCCGTCACGACACTTGCCAATGACTGCGGTCCGGATATCAAAAAGTTCTGTGCCGGCCTGAACCTTGGCAACGGAGCGATTGCAAACTGTCTTGCGAAGAACGCTGCGAAGATTTCACCGAAATGCACGTCATCGTTCAACGCGGTGGCTGGTTCCATCGGGCAGCGCCGGGAAGCCCAGACCGCCTACTTCAACGTCTGCAAAGGCGACATCGCCCGGCATTGCCGCGGTATCAAGGGCGACGGCTACCAGCTGTCCTGCCTGATCAAGACACAGAAGATCGTCAGCGGCGAATGCAATCAGGCAATCACCAACGCCGGATGGCGGTGAACCATGCGCCCCACAGGAGAAAAGACAATGTTCGCTCGTCGACTTGGCATCATCATCGCAGCCGGTATCATGTTCCAGCCCATCGGCGCCTCTGCGCAGGAAGTGACCCAGCAGCGGATCACCGCCAGCCTTGGCAAGGTCACGAAAGCCGCTCCAATCATCGATGTCGAACTGCTTCGGCAGGAGGCGCTTGGCAACCCCGGACAGAACCTGCAAACGCTGCCGAACTGGAACAAGGTCAGCAAACTTCCGCAGATGCTCGTCGAGCTCAATTTCGATAACAACTCCGTTGCGATCGAGCCGCGCTCCTACCGGACAATCGGACTGCTCGCGGACGCGCTCCACCATCCCAACCTGTTGAAGTACAAGTTCCTTATCGTCGGGCATACGAGTTCGACCGGTGACGCCAAGCATAATCTTCAGCTCAGCCAGGAGCGAGCGGACGCCATCAAGGACGCCCTTGCAACGACGTTTGCAATCGAGCCCGGACGGCTGTTTGCGGTGGGTGTCGGACAGGAATATCCGATCGAAGGGTCCAATCCGACAGCGGCAGACAACCGCCGGGTGCAGCTTTTCAACCTCGGGACTTTTACCGCCGTGAAGAAATAGCAGATGCGCGCTGCGGATGATTGCGATCATTCGCAGCGCGTTCGGCAAATGGCCGGCGTCATGACCTTGGTTCCCGACGAGAGCTGGAAGCCGGTTGATGCATGAAGATAATCCATGTCGCTCCGGAGGTGGGAAGACAGTACGGATTCCTGCCGATTCACAATTGGGAGTATTGTCGCTGCGACAGTATTCTTGAATTTGTATTGGTTTGTATTTATTGGAGGATGTCGCAGTTTCACCAGTAAGGGTTGTCATCTGAATTATGTATAGACTGCATAATAAATTTTGTGCTGATCAACACCGCCGCTTTATAATGTAATATTTTCATATACGGATAGATCTACTTTATAGATCCAGCAAGGGACATCGAATCACGAAAGCTCCCATGATTTTGTTCGGATATGACAATTGAGGATATTACGCAGACATGGCGACCGCTGGGGCATTAAACTGATACCCGATCTGCTTCGACGTTGCGGCTTGATAGCGCCACGCGGAAACGCACTCTCGAACGGCAATCACGCCGATGCGTCGGGATTGCCGCTGTCGTCTTACGGCTTTTTTATGCTGCTAAGCGTTTTTGTCATCGTCATGGTTTTCGTCGTCGGCGCTTTTGAAAGCCGGGGAAGAATGATCTCCCAGGCGGAAATCGAGTTACGGCAGAAAACAGCTTTGCTTGAGGCCTATGTCGGCAAGATTCTGGAAGCCAATGACATGGTGCTGAACGACCTTGCAGCTGAAGTCGGTACGATCCCCTGGGCTGAAATTGCCGCTTCAGAGCGGGTTTCAGAACATTTGGCAACCCAGAAGCAGTATTTGAAACACTCGGGCGTTATTGCGTTGGTTAACGCGGAGGGTTTGCTTGTATCCTACAGCGAAGGCTTTCCGGCAAAGTCCCTGAATGTATCCGACAGGGATTACTTTCGTTTCCATCGCGACGATACATCGGACGCAACGTTCATGGGCGAGCCGTTGATTGGGCGTGTGTATGGAAAGCCGTCTTTGACCATGAGCAAAGCGCTGCGCCGTCCCGACGGCAAGTTCGATGGCTTGATATTAATCACAATGCCCATCGATTATTTCTCAAGATTGTTCAATGGCGCTGCCTCCCAAACGGATGCCACCCAATTGCTGCGTGTGAACGGCGACGTCGTGGTGAATGTTCCGTTCTGGGAGGGGAGTGCAGCCGCGCCGGCATGGTTTGCGGCGGCAATTGCCAGGAACCCGGAGTCGGGCGAAGTTCATCGTGTTACGTCATCGGAAGGAATCGACCGCATCGTCGCTTATCGAAAAGTTCTCGACTTCCCGTTTTATGTGACATACGGAATCGATGAGAATGCCCTGATGGACGGCTGGCGGCAATCGGTTCGCATCTACAGCCTGGTATTGGGGACGGCATTGGCTGCCTTTATAACGACGGCATGGTTCGCGCGCAGTCGTTCAATCGCCTTGCTGCGCTCAAACCAGTCGCTCCGGGAGGTTGGCGAAAAGCTTCTCGTTTCGCAGGATGAAGAGCGGCGTTCCATTGCAAGAGACCTGCACGATTCGACAGGTCAGCATCTGATAGGCGCGGCCATGGAACTGGAGAATCTTCGATCCACTCTGCCAGAGCTTAACGCGGAATCGTCGTCGGCATTGTCCCGCACGGCCCAGTTGATTACGCTCAGCAACAATGAATTGAGGACGCTTTCCTATCTGCTGCATCCTCCCATGCTGGATGAATCCGGGCTGCCGAATGCTTTGGAACTCCTCATCGCAGGATTTGAGGAACGAAGTGGCATGGATATCGAACTGCGGGTCGATCCCGTTCTTGGCGTAAAACGGCCGCCAGCCGGTGTCGAACTTGCGCTTTTTCGAATTGTGCAGGAAGCCCTGACCAACATCTACCGGCATTCCAAGGCGACAAAAGCTGTCATCAGGCTTGTCCGGAACAGCACGACGACAGATTCGCGTCTTTCCTTGACGGTGAGAGACAATGGTGTCGGCATCGAGCGACGCAAGCGCGTCAGCATAGGTGTTGGCCTGTCCGGCATGGAGGCGCGTCTTCGTCCGTTAAACGGCACTCTCGATATCTCGACAAGCAAACAGGGCACGACGATCTCGGTACAGGTACCTGGCTAGAGCGAGATCGCCGTTTGCTGTACCGGGTCTATTTCTTCAGTTTTTTCGCGTAGTCCGCGTAAATCTGATCAGCCATTTGGCGGAGTGATCGTCCAATATTGGCGTACTCATATTCATTGAGATTGGCGAGCGATACACGCCCCGCGGGTTGACGCGTGCCGAAACCGCTGCCCGGAAGAAGGACAATGCCGGTATCGTTGGCAATGCGGAACAGGAGCTCGGTGGGCGCGACATTCTTTTTGACCCAATCCGCAAAGGCATCGCCATATAGTCTTCTGGTAATGTCTTCGAGATCGAGCAACGTGTAATAATCGACCGCATTCTCGTCCGGCTGGGGCGACAGGCCGAGTTCACGATAAAGCGCGGCCTCGCGGCGGCGGATGAGTTTCTTCAGCTCCGCCTTGTAGCCATCACTCTCGTCCATGAGCGCGAAGAGCGAGAACAGGACCATCTGGATCTGCTGGGGTGTCGACAAGCCGGCGGTGTGGTTCAGCGCCACGGTGCGGCTGTCGGCGACCAGCCGGTCGAGGAAATTGAGCTTCGACACGTCAGGCACCAGTGTCGAATACCGTTCTTCCAGTTCCTTGCGGTCCGATTTTGGCAGATCCTTCAATTTTGCATCAAAGATATTTCCCTGCTGTGCCGCAATGACGCCAAGACGCCAGCCGGTTGCACCGAAATATTTGGAGAAAGAATAAACCAGCAGTGTGTTGGCCGGGCAGGTGGCAAAGAGAGATTTAAAATCATCGGCAAAGGTGCCGTAGACATCATCCGTAAGGATCATCAGGTCGGGGCGCTTTTCCGCGACGATCTTTGTGATCCGTTCCAGGCTCCGGGTGTCGAGCTTGACCGATGGGGGATTGCTTGGATTGATGCAGAAGAAGATCTTGATGTCCTTGTCGAGAAGCTTGTCCAGTTCTTCATCGGGATACTGCCATCCCGCAGCGGGATCGGCATTGATGTGAACCTGCTTCAGCCGATAATCGTTCAGTTCAGGTATTTCGATGTAGGGGGTGAAGGCAGGCATGCCGATAGCGACTTTATCGCCGGCCGCAATGAGCTTGTTCTGTTTCAGCGAGTTGAAGATGTACGTCATCGCAGCCGTTCCACCCTCGGTTGCGAACAGATCGATATCGCTTGAGGTCAGGAAGCCGCCGATCATTTCCTTGACGATATAGTGCTTGACGATCTCTTCGCTCATTCGAAGCATGCGCGGCGGTACCGGATAGTTGCTGCCGAGAATCCCCTCGACAGCCTCGTGCAGGAAGTCGGAGGCTGAAAGGCCAAGCTGGTCACGTACATAGCTGAGGGCGCGTCCCAGGAAAACCACGCCGGGCTGCGCGCGATGTTCGGAAATGAACCGCTCGAAACGGGCTTCGATCCCTTCAATCTTCGGCAAACCACCAACGCCGTTCTGCATATAGGAAAAGGACAATTCCGCTTCGGCAACCGCAAACAAGCCGAGGCGGAAAAAGGCGCGCCGCGGCAAAGTTGCAAGAAAGTTGGGGTTGCCGCGTCCGGCATTGAGGATCAACCGGTTTTCCCGCGCTGAGGCAACTTTGATAAGGGCATCCTTCAGTTCGAAGGGGCTGAGCTTGGCGTATTGGCTGTAATCGGTGCGGGGCATGATTGTCTCCTCAAGCAAATGCGACGACCAGAGGGCCGAGCAGGGTCAGGAACACGTTGGCAAGGGCGTAGGTTATGGCGAAGGGTGCCGTGGGAATGGAATTCCCGGCCTTGTCGAGAATTTCCCCGAAGGCCGGGTTGGCGCTGCGCGAGCCGGAAAGGGCACCGGCGAAAATAGCCGTGTTGTCATATTTCAGGACATAGCGGCCAAACAGCATGGTGATGATCAACGGCAGGATCGTCACAACGACGCCGATGAGAAAAATGGAAAGGCCGCTCGTCGCGATCGTTTGCACCGCCTGCAGGCCGGATTGAAGTCCCACGACCGCAACAAAACCTGCCAGCCCGAGATCGCGCAGAAGCGTCGATGCGCCGGTCGGCATATTGCCGATCGCGAGGTTTCGGCTGCGATACCAGCCGAAGAGAAGACCGGACAGCAAAGCACCGCCGCCGCTGCCAAGCGTCAACGGTATGGAGCCGATACGAAGGACAATCAGGCCGACAAGCAAGCCGGCTACCAGGCCCAATCCATGGAAGACGAAATCCGTCTTATCGCTCGGCAGAATGACCGTGCCGATCGATCTGGCCGCGCGTTGTAAATCCTGATCTGTGCCGTAGAGCGTGACGACATCGCCCGGCTCAATTCTGGTGTCGGGATCAAGCGGCAGGGGTTTGTCGGCGCGTTTGATGCCCGTCACGTAAATGCCGTGACGCAGATCCGCAGTCGCGGCTTTCTTGATCTCGGCCACAGTCTTGCCGATGAATGCCGGGCTGTTGATTGTCACGTCGCGTGTGACGACAACGATATCCATGCCCTCGGACGACTGCAATTCGGTTCCGATGGCTTCGGCCGCATTGACGACGCCGGCACGTCTGCCAACAACAAGGATGATATCGTCGGCCAGAAGCGTCAGATTGGGTTGCACGCCGATCAGTGCGCCGGCGCGCTTGATCCGTTCGATGGTAAACGCCGCGTCGCTCGCGCCGGCATTCTCAACCTCGACAACTGTCTGCCCTGCTGCCTTGCCAACACGATAGATGCGGCCAACGAGATCGGGTGCAGCCGGGTGTTCTCCCGGGCCATACATCTGTGCGCCTGCCAGCAGCGCGGCCTGAGCTTTGATCGCGTCGTCTCTGATGCTGCGGCCCATGAGTTTTGGAAGAATATTGACGCAGACGATGATGGCGCCGAAAGAACCGAAGATGTAGGTGACCGCATATCCGACGGCCACGTTGCCTTGCAGTCTCTGCACCTCGTCCGCTGCCAGACCAAGCTTGCCGATGGCGGCGCTTGCCGTGCCGATAATAGCGGATTGCGTGAGTGCTCCGGATGCGATGCCCGCTGCCAGCCCCTTATCGAGACCAAACATCCGGGCAAGCACCACAACGGTAACAAGACCACTGACGGCGAGAACGACAGCCATGGCAATTTCGCGCAAGGATTGGCGGCCTAACGAGCGAAAGAATTGCGGGCCGCTTTCAAAGCCGACCGCATAGATGAACAGTGCGAAGAGAACCGACTTGACCCCGTTGTCAACCGAGACTCCAACCTGGCTGATCAAAACCGCGACGAGCAGAGATCCTGCAACGCCGCCCAACTGGAACTTGCCGAACTGGATCTTACCAATCGCGTAGCCGCCGGCGAGCGACAGGAAAAGCGCGATTTCAGGTGATTGGCGAAAAACTTCATGAATCCAGTTCATCAATTCCCTCCAGTAGATGCCGCGGGTTGCTGACGTTTTCCGTGCCGAAATAGATCATCGATCTTCGAAGCTGTAAATCCTGCCCCAATCGGTCTTCATATCGACCAGCAGCCAGTTGCGGGTGCCGGCTTCTGTCAAAGCCTTGTCGAGTTTGCCGAAGTGGGAGTCGCGATCATAGGCGTATTCCCTGTCTGCGTCGGTGTGGTGCACGATCATCCCGAAGCGTGGGCCGTCGCCTGCCGTTGCCCAGCGCAGCATTTCGTAGTCGCCGTCGGAATTCCCCGCGACGAAGATCGGGCGGTGACCGATGAACTTGTTGATGCCGACGGGTTTGCCTGCGCCATCGTCGATGAAGTCGATTTTCGGTTCACGCGTGAGGACGGGCGTGTCGCCCTCCAGAAGGTATTTCGTTTCGATGCTGCTGCCGATCACCTGTTCCGGCGGAATTCCGTACATCTTCTGCGTCATCGGGCGCATGAATTCGACACCGCCGCCGGAGACGATGTAGGTTTTGAAACCATTGTCCCGCAGATAGTCGAGAAGTTCGCGCATCGGCAGGAACGTGATTTCATTGTAAGGGCGCTTGAACTTTGGATGCCTTGCCGTGGCGAACCAATCGGTAACGATCTTGGAGAATTCGTCCGTTGTCATCCCCGCATGCGTTGCCATTCCCAGTTCGACAATGCCTTTTTCGCCCGCGCTGGCCAGGCCTGCAAGATTGCCCTCCAGGATGGATTTGAATGGTTCCTTCTCCTTCCATTCCGGATGTTCCGGCGCGAGAACCTTGACGCGATCGATCATGAAACCGAGCTGGAAATAGAATGGCTGCTCGGACCATAGGGTTCCGTCATTATCGAAAACGGCAATGCGATCCGCAACAGGAACGAAACCCGATCCCTCCGTTGTCACCTTTTGAACGAATGCGACGATTGCAGCTTTCGCACGGCCTTCGCGCCACGAAGGCAGCGCACCCTGGCTGAGCGCCAGTGTCGGGACAGCGGTAATCAGAATGGCTGCGAACAGCCCGACGAGCCTGGCAAGTCTGGTCACGGAATGCTCCATTCTAGGCAATTAAGGGCGTTTGACGCACCGGAAGCCAACATGGCTGGTGGAGGTGTCTTCCGGCTCGGCGTGTCTGGCTGCCGGACGGTAACGCCTGCAATAATTCGGAGCACAAAGGTGCGAACCACCCTTGAGGACCCTTCGCGGTATCCGGATTGCAGGCTGCCGCGGATCATAGCTGGTTTCAATTGCACCACCGCGGGGATTAACAGGGATGCAGCACGCCTTGGCTGCAGGTTCGGGATGGCGCGTCGACCAGAAATCGCTTGTCCATTCCCAAACATTGCCGATCATGTCGTAGACACCATAGCCGTTCGGCGGGAAGCTCGTGACGGGGGAGGTCCGGTCGTTGCCTTTGGAGCGAAGGTTGTGGTGGGGAAAAATACCTTGCCAGGTGTTCGCCATCAGCCGGCCGTCAGGTGCAAGTTCGTCGCCCCAGGCAAATTCAGCGTCGTCAAGCCCGCCGCGCGCGGCAAGTTCCCATTCAGCCTCAGTCGGCAGATCCTTGCCGGCCCAGTCAGCGTAGGCCTTGGCATCGCACCAGGCAACGTGGACGACCGGATGATCGAGTTTCCGTTTCAAATCGCTTTTGCGCCCGTATGGATGTCGCCAGTCGGCGCCGAACTTGAAGGTCCACCATTGGTTTATGTCCGAGCTGGTGACCGGTTCGCTGGGCGGGTCGAACATGAGCGACCCAGCCTTGAGCATGTGCGGCAACGCCCCGGGATAGTCCTTCGGGTCTGGCGCCTTTTCAGCAAGCGTAACGTAGGAGGTCGCTGCAACGAACTCCCCGAACTGCCTGTTGGTGACAGGCGTGGCGTCGATCCAGAAGCTGTCGACCCGGACCGGGTGGCTAGGAGCTTCTTCGGCATAGTGCTTGTCGGAACCCATGGTGAAGGTCTTGCCAGCTATCCAGACAAGACCGTCCTCGGATATCGACGGCCCGCTTGCATCTTCCCATTGAACTGCCACGGTCATCCTGTCTCGCCTCCACATGCATCGAGTGCAGCATCAAGAAGAAGAACGGCTGACTGAAGTACGTTACAGTAACAAATCCCGATCCGGGCGTTTGCGAACACAAAAATCGCGGATATGCGCCTATCAATGCGATGGAGGCTGTCGACGATTACGCCGTTCGGAAGACGAGGTCTGACACGCGGCGGTGTATCGAAGCGATGCCGGAACGGCAAAAGGCAAGCGGGACACCGCGGCTTTGTAACCGTTACGTACTTAGCTGATTGCGCCAGGACATTGAAGATGGCTTCAAGCCTTTGCCAAGAGCAGGCCGGAAATTGACGCCGGCGAAACACGACCAAGGTGTTGACCACCACGCATTGCCACTCCTCATCGCATTGGACCACAAAGCCCCCGGAAAACAACGGGCTGCTTCGAAGTCTCATCCGGATACGATAATTGGAGGGTCATCAAAGGGAGCGAAATCAGACAAAGCCATGTCGGAGGTATCAGAACGGCGGGGACTGTGGAAACTGATGCTCAAGCTGCCCGCGTTGCGCGGCGAGCTCCAGGTTCTCAGTGCTCGAAACGCCACATTGCTGAGTTTATGCGAGGCATACAACGACGCGAGCTCGATGCTGGATCTGTTGCGAAGGAATGGATCAAGCGATATCAAATTGATTGCGGAGTACCAAGATCTTTGCAGGGAGCTTGAAGAAGAAGTTATCAAGATGTGCATCGCAGTGAATCAGAAATGATGTGATCTGGGTTTTGTTGCTGAAATTGGCGATAAGTAATTATAAATGATTAGGCAGCGTATGCTGTAATTAAGAATTATATTGCTTGGTGTGAATATTAAGGGAATTCACTGTTTGAACCAAGGGTTTCCCCCTATACCGCAAGTGTAAAATACACTCTAACTGTACTTTGTGGTCGTTCATGGGGGATGAGTGCAATGAACGTTGACGAGATGGTCGACGCGCGGAAACTCACAGGCGTAACCGATGAAGATGCCAAAGTGGAGCTGGAACGGCTTCTTTCGGATGCACAGTTTCATTCCACGGAGCGCAACAGGAACTTTCTAAAATACGTTGCCGACGCGGTTTTCGAAGGCAACTCAGCCTCGGTGAAGGCCTATACCATCGCCGTTGATGTTTTCGGCCGTCCGTCCAGTTTCGATCCCTCCACCGATCCCATCGTCAGAATAGAAGCCACGCGCCTTCGTGCATCGCTGGTTCAGTATTACGAGGCGCGCACGGATGTTGGAAGCGTGCACATTGAATTGCCGCGGGGTCGGTACATCCCCGTTTTCTCAAGAATAGCGGAACTGGAGAGCGGCGTCAGTCCGGCAGAGGATGCCGCATTCAAAGACGATGCACCCCACGCCGTGAAATCCGCGAACATCGTTTCCCTGCGAAATCTCCTGCTGTTCGGTTTGCCGATCGCTGCGGGATGCCTTGGCCTTTGGGCTTTCCTGGCGCGGGGGGCTATCTATTCCGATAAGCCGAATGTTGCGATCGAGATGAAACTTGCCGGTGATCCCTCCGATGGCGAGGCCGTTTTCATTCGCGACTACCTGATGATTGCCCTGTCGCAGTTTCATACGCTCAAATTGTCCGCGCCTGACCAGCCGCAGGCCATGGGCCGCGACGTTTCGAAGCCGACGGCAGATGTGACCTTCCTTACGTCGGACCGGCGAATGAGCCGCTACCATGTGAAGCTGAAATATCATTCCACCGCGAGCGAACGCACGGTCTGGTGGCAGGTTGTCAATCCGGCCACCGGCGAGGCTTTGCGATCCGGGGTGGAGAAGATTCTCGTCGGCAATAAAACCAATGAAGATTTGCGTCGCGAACTTGTGACCAATCTGGCCAATCGCTTTGCCGGTGCGCGGGGCGTGATCAACAGCGCGGAACTGACGCGGGAACTGGCAGCCCCGACCATCGGGAACGGGTGTATACTTCGCGCCGCTGTCGCCATCGAGCGGCACAGTGGCAATGAAATGTGGGAAGCCAGGACCTGCCTTGAAGCCACGCTCAATGTCGCCCCGAACGATGCCGATGTGAATGCCCAATTGGCGGTTCTTCTGCTGGAGTCGACCGCGCCTGACATTGCCAATGATGCGACGGAACGTGCACTTGTTCTTGCAAACAAATCCGTCTCGCTTGCGCCGATGTCGGATCTGAGCAACTACGCGCACATGCTGGCACAATTCCGCAATGGCCAGACGGAAGCGGCCTTCGTCTCCGGTTATCGGGCAATGGCGCTTAATCCGCAGAATAGCGCCATCCCGGCCCGATTGGGTGCAATGCTCTTTGCCGCGGGACGGTGGGCTGAGGGTTCTGGACTGGCGATCAAGGCGGGCCTGATCGACGAGGTTCCGCACAGCGACGCCGGTCTGACTCTGGCCCTTGACGCCTATCGGCGCGGTGAATTTGCGGAAGCGCTTTTGCGCGTGCAGCAAATGGGCCGTTCGGACGATTATGTCGCCAATATTCTTGAGTTGGCAGCCGCAGCGCAAGTTGGTGATACGGAAACGGTTGGCGAGGTTGTCACCCGGCTCAAATCGCGCAACCGGCAATTCTGGACGGCTTTTCGCGCCGAAATGGCCGCCCGCCAGTACGCGCCTGTCCTTGTAGACACCCTTGGTGCCGGCCTGATGAAGGCCGGGCTTGCGCTGCCGCAGTGGCCTCAAGGGGGAGCACTGGACGCAACGTCTCCTCTCGTTAGCTCGACAAATTAACAGTTGCGTACTTGCCCTTGCGGCTTGCGCGACCGCTCATGCATTCATGAACGATCGGCGATTATCACGATGGCGTGCTGGCAAATCTCTCGTTCAATCACTGGGGGCGGACGTCTATGCCACTAGAAATATGGCGCGCTGGAATCACTTCCACGCTTCGATCTTCGAGATTTTATCGTCTGCGGTCATTGTCAATTTATACTGGGCAAACCTTGTCTTGTCGTCACATGTTACCAGCACAATCGTGGGGCCTGCTGCCGACAGGACGTGATCGATTCTTGCGTCGCTGACCTGGTTGCACCAGAATCCTGCCGCGCGTATTGCGCGCGCTGTCTGGCGCTCAAGTATGCGCACCTGCAATGACTGTGCGGCAGCAACGTCTGTCAGAGCGACGAGAAGACAAAGGCCCTGGGCTATACGTTTCATCCGTTACCTCGCATAAGTTACTGATAAGAAGATGCTTTGAGCACTCCGGCAATGCAACAATGTAACTGTAACAACTTTGACGTGGCCTCTGATTTATCCCAACAATCCAGACGGAATTGGTTCGCGCGTTCCGCCGGGCCAATGTTTGATCCCGATGACCTAGAACGACCTGTGCGTCCGCAACTTTCCACGTATTACCTTGGGGGCGTGCCGTTCTGAGCCGATGGGCATCAAGCCAGGGAATGTGGCGCAGTTGGGGGCGACAATGGTCGGTTCAGGTGTATATCCGTTTTTGCAAATGGCGAAGGCAGTTGCGGCAACTGTCCGGGGCGCACGGCCGGAGCGGTCGTGATGCACATCATTGCAATTCAAAGGACTGCCATCCATCTCTGTCTGATCGTCGGATTGATGGTCGCCGCATGGTTTGCCTCCGGGTCGAACAGTGCCGCACAGCCCGCGGCGGCGGCAATGCCACCTGAAAAGGTCCAGCAACTGATCAAATTGCTCGACGATCCGGAAATCCGTGCATGGCTTGCCACCAAACCGAAGACAGTGCCTGCGCCTGCCATCGATGGCGCTCCAAGCGGTTTTACGCTTTGGACCAATGGTATACGTGAACATCTTCGTGCGGTGATTCATGCCGTTCCGGCTCTCCCCGGCGATCTGCTGAACGCAGGCAGAATCCTGGCAGCCAAGGTCAGCGAATACGGATTCTGGTCCGCAGCGTTTTTGCTTCTGATACCCATTTTCTGCGGGATAGGCCTGGAGGTTCTTTTCAGGAAATGGGTAAAAAATACCGCGGGATTGATCGCAAACCAGCCGCCGGATGACAAGGTGATCTTTCACGAAGACTTGGCACAGGCGGCCTTCGTAAAAATTGCCCCGATTGCTGTTTTCAGCATTACGAGCTTCGGCGTTTTTCTGATCCTGGCATTGCCGCCTCTGTTCAATGCTCTCGTCATCCCGCTTTTGCTGGCGCTGATCGGATGCCGGATGATCATTTGCCTGAGCGAACTCCTGCTTGCGCCCGGCAAAGGCGAAGCCCACATCCGGCTTCTTCCGATGGAGGATATCTCCGCCCGGTTCTGGAGCCGTCGCACCAGCGCCTTTACAATCATATTGTTCGCCGGATGGGCTGCAGCCGGTGTTCTGACGGCGCTATCGATACCGGCCGACGCAAAGAGCCTGATCGTCTATTGCATTGGTATCGGATTGCTGGCCGTGGCGGTGGAAGCCGTTTGGCACCGCCCCGGGCCTCGCCGCGACGCCAGGGATGTGGGCACGGGAGGCTGGCTGCTCGTCGCTTCCTTCTGCATTTTGTGGCTCTTCTGGATTGCAGGCATGAACATTCTGTTGTGGCTCGGCATCTACGCGATAGTCCTGCCCGGCATATTGAGAGCGACAAGTGCAATCGTTAAAACCGTGTTTGACCAGTACCGTGCGGATGAGAGCAAACCGGTTTTCGAAGTTCTGGTCGATCGCGGTGCGCGAGCCCTCATCATAACACTTGCCGTAATTTGGCTCGCCATGGTTGTGCGCCTGCATCCGACAGTTCTGACCGAAGATGCCGCGGCCAGCAAAGCGATCCGCGGCGTCCTCAGCGGTGTTATTATTCTCCTTGTTGCGGACATGCTGTGGCACGTCGCCAAAAGCTCCATAAACCATCGGCTTGAGAAGGCCCGGCGAGCGAGCGGCGATGCCGCGGAACTGGCGCGCAGCGGCAGACTGCTGACCCTGTTGCCGATCCTGCGCAATTTCCTCGCGGTACTCATCGCGGTTATTGCCATCATGATGGTGCTCTCGGGGCTCGGCGTCGAGGTCGGCCCGCTGATTGCCGGCGCAGGAATTTTTGGTGTTGCAATAGGTTTTGGCTCCCAAACGCTCGTCAAGGATGTCATCAGCGGCGTGTTCTACATGATGGACGATGCGTTTCGCGTCGGCGAATATATCCAGAGCGGGAGCTATAAGGGCACCGTAGAGTCCTTCAGCATCCGTTCGGTCAAGCTGCGCCATCACCGTGGCCCGATCTTCACGGTTCCCTTCGGCATGCTCGGTGCGGTCCAGAATATGAGCCGCGACTGGGTCATCGACAAGTTCCTGATTTCAGTCAGCTACAACACCGACATTGCGCAGGTCAAAAAGGTGGTCAAGACCGTGGGCGCAACGCTCCTGGAAGATCCGGAATTTGGTCCGCAGATCATCGAGACAGTGAAGATGAAGGGCGTCGAGGCATTCGGCGACTACGGCATTAACCTGAGCTTCGCCATGATGACCAAACCCGGGCACCAATCAACCATCAGGCGACGGGCCTACGCCATGATACGCGATGCATTTACGGCGACCGGCATCGAATTTGCCTCGCCGACCGTGCAGGTTGCGGGTGACGATCATTCAGGCAGTGTCGCCGCAGCGGCCACGAACGATGCGATCCACCGCAAGAAGGCAGCGGATGCCGCGAAAGCCGGGGAAAGTTGAACCAAGGTCAATGACTTCTGATAAGGGCGGGGTAGCAATGGCATTCAGCAACGCATTGAACCGGCTTGTGCTGGGTCTCATCGGGATCGCTTGTTTGTCCATGGCCGCGCCGGCCCTGGCCGACTCAAAGTTCCTCTCAAGCCACATTCTTGATCTGGACGGGATGAAGCAGAGGCGGCTCATTCGAATTCTTGTCCCTTATAGCAAGACGATTTATTTCATTGATCAGGGCAAACAGTATGGCACTGCAGTCGAGTTCGGCACTGCGCTTGAGACGGCGCTCAATGCCGGAGCCAAGAGAGAGCTCGATCGCGTGCGCATCGCGTTCATCCCGGTTGGCCGCAACGAACTGATTCATGCGTTGAATGACGGACTGGGTGACGTGGTGATGGCAAACCTCACAATAACGCCTGCCCGGCTCGAGCAGGTCGATTTCACCGTTCCCGTTTACGACAAAGCAAGCGAAATTCTGGTGACGGGGCCTTCTGCCGAAAGGGTAGTCGATCTCGATGATCTTTCGGGCAGACAGGTCGCCGTGCGGGAGACAAGCAGCTATTTCGAACATCTTTCAAAACTGAATGCCGATTTGAAATCGCGGGGAAAGACCGAGATAAGCATTCGGATTACGGACGAAAATCTCGAGGATGAAGATCTTCTTGAAATGGTGAATGCGGATCTTCTGGCCTACACCGTCGTCGACAAATACAAGGCCGCAATCTGGTCGTCTATTTTCAAGGATGTTGTCGTTCGTCCGGATATCGAAATTTCCGGTAACGGCCAGATCGCCTGGGCGATCCGCAAGAACAGTCCATTGTTGAAGAAAGAGCTCGACCGTTTCGTGGCGACGCATCGCGTTGGAACAACCTTTGGCAATATTCTGAAAAATACGTATTTCAAGAGCGATAAAATTCTTCAGCGCGCTTACTCAAGCGACGATGTCGAAAAATTCAAGCAACTGGTCACACTCTTCCGCAAGCACGGAACGACCTATTCCTTCGATTACCTGATGCTGATGGCGCAGGGCTATCAGGAATCCAAGCTCGACCAATCGAAACGCAGTCCACGCGGCGCAGTCGGTATCATGCAACTGCTCCCAGCCACCGCGAGGGATAAGGTCGTTGCCATTGCTGGCATTGATAAGGACGAAGACCGCAACATCGAAGCCGGC
>NZ_JBVFZN010000002.1:0-353027 GCF_055685835.1 Phyllobacterium sp. RCAM01083 | reverse complement strand
CCAGCTTGACGTTTTCATAGACCGTCAGCCAGGGCAGCAGCGAATGGTTCTGGAACACCACCGCGCGATCAGGGCCCGGCGTGTCGACAACAGTGCCTTCGAGAAACACCACGCCGCGCGTCGCCTGCGTCAGTCCGGCGACGATGTTGAGCAGCGTGGATTTTCCGCAACCGGAATGGCCGATGATCGAGATGAACTCGCCTTTGTCGACGCTCAGCGAGACCTGATTGAGAACCTGCGTGCTGGCGCCGCCACGGCTGAACACCATGTCGATCTGTTCGAGGGAGAGATAGGGTTTCGACATCATGATGGCTTCCTCAAGCGCTTGCGGTGTTGCGGGTGACGGTCCGGGCGACGAAGGCGATGGCGCGGTCGAGCAGGTAGCCGACAATGCCGACATAGATCAGGGCCAGGATGATGTCGCTGATGCGCGACGAGTTCCACGCGTCCCAGATGAAGAACCCGATGCCGACGCCGCCGATCAGCATCTCGGCGGCCACGATGGCCAGCCACGACAGGCCGATGCCGATGCGCAGGCCCGTGAAGATATAGGGCGCGGCGGCGGGGATCATGATCCTGGTGAAATATTCGAACTGGTTGAGACGCAGCACCCGCGCGACATTCTGGTAGTCCTGCGGAATGTTCCTGATGCCGACGGCGGTATTGATGATGATCGGCCAGATGGCCGTGATGAAAATCACGAAGATCGCGGAAGGGTTGCCGTCCTTGAAAGCGGCCAGCGACAGGGGCAGCCAGGCGAGCGGCGGCACCGTGCGCAGCACCTGAAAGATCGGATCGAGCCCGCGCATCGCCCATTCGCTCTGCCCGACAAGGGTGCCGAGCGCAATGCCCGCCACGGCGGCGAGACAATAGCCCATGGCGACCCGCCGGAGGCTGGCGAGGATATGCCAGAACAGCCCCTGATCGACACCCTGTCCGGCATAGAACGGATGGATGATCAGCTCCCAGGTCTCCGAGACCACCCGTGAGGGCGGCGGCACGCTTGCCGTCGGCGAGGAACAGAGGATTTCCCACAGCACCAGCAGGAAGACCAGCGTGATGATGGGCGGTACCACATGTGCCGCCAGGGAGGTGAGCCATGGCGGCAGGCGGCGGGGTGAACCGGTCTTCGGCGGGAGGGAAAGCGTCATGATGTTGGCCGCCTGGGGCTTTTCGGTCGGACGGATGGGAACGGGGCTGGCTGTCATGCCGGTTTCCTCACGCAAAACGTTTGATTTCAAGGCTGGCGAGATAGGTTTGCGGGGCGTCCGGATCGAACACCTTGCCATCGAAAAAGGTTTCGGGACCGCGTGATGTCGAAGCCGGAATATCGGCGGCGGCAACGCCGAGTTCCCTGGCGGCGTCGCGCCAGATGTCCTCGCGGTTCACCTTGCCGACCAGTGCTGAAATATCGGTGTCCGGTGCAAATTTGCCCCAGCGGATATTCTCGGTCAGGAACCATTTTTCATGGCTCTGGAAGGGATAGGATGTGTGATCGCGCCAGAACTTCATCAGATGCGGGCTGGCTGTCTCGACGCGTCCTGAACCATAGTCATAGTCGCCCTTCAAGCGCCCGGCGATATCGGTTGCAGGCACATTGAACCACGCGCGCTTGCCGACCATGGCCGCCAGTTCGTCCTTGTTGGCGAGATCATCAGCCCATTGCTGCGCCTCCATCACCGCCATCAGCAGGGCCTTGGTGGCATTGGGATTTTTCTCTACCCAGTCCGCCCGCATGGCGAAGGACTTTTCCGGATGCTTGGCCCAGATTTCTGCCGTGTTGACCGCAGTATAGCCGATGCCCTGATTGACGAGCTGCGCATTCCACGGTTCGCCGACACAGAAGCAGTCCATGGTGCCGACCTTCATGTTGGCGACCATCTGCGGCGGTGGAACCACGATGGTTTCCACGTCCTTGTCCGGGTCGATCCCGCCGGCGGCCAGCCAATAGCGGATCCACAGATCGTGCGTGCCGCCGGGAAAGGTCATCGCGGCCTTTGCCGCAGTGCCTTCCGCCTTCTTCCTGGCAAAGGCTTCCCTGAGGACTCCTGAATTGACCCCGGCTTTCAGACCGGCATAGGCCGAACCAACCGAAATACCCTGCGCATCCAGATTGAGGCGTGCGAGGATGACCATCGGCAGGGGCTGATTGTTCTGGGTGACCTTGCCGGCACTGATGAGATACGGCATCGGCGTCAGGATATGCGCGCCGTCAATGCCATTGCCCGCCGAGCCGAGCACCAGATTATCCCGCGTCGTGCCCCACGATGCCTGCTTGACCACCTCGACATCGGGCATGCCGTGTTTGGCAAAAAGGCCCCTTTCCTTGGCAACGATCAACGGCGACGCATCCGTCAGCGCAATGAAACCGAGCGTCGCCTTGGTGGTCTCGGGTCCGGCAGCGGCCGCATGGGCGCCGCCGGGAAGCGCAGCCTTTGCCGCCGCCAGCAGCGCCAGCGTGCCGCCTGCCCGCAAAAGCGTTCGTCTTGTCAAGCCTGTCGGCAAAATCACCTTCATCGCAATTCCCCTTCGCAGCGCTGCTTCTGGTGCAGCTTGAGCCATAAAAAAACGCCGCCGGATGAAGTGCATTCACCCGATCCGGTGAATGAACTCGCCCAAGCGACGTCTGTGTCTTTGAAAGCATCCGATGGCGATGCTCGCGGTTCCTGTCTTCGTTGACGGAACGGTTTTATAAAAGCAATAAGCGTGCCAACCGGAGATTATATTTATAAGCTATTGTAATTGATATATATTTTTATAGTCCAGCTATTTTTCACCGACGGCAGTCGAAGAGCGGCGCAGGCGAAATGGGCAGAACGGCCACCAAACCCGCTCATTTATTGTGCAGAGCACAAATTCTGCCCATCAGGCCTCGTCCCGGGTTGCAACGGGGTTTTCAAGATTGTGGACATTGAAGCCCTTGAGATAGGCGGGAATGTCCTGGGGATCGAAGACAGCCCCATCGATGAACCCGTCCTGGCGCTGGCCGCCCTCCACGCGCACATCCGCCGACGGTATGTCGGCGCGGGGTCCCAGCGCATGGCGGTAGAGATCGGGACGGAAGGCGGTCGCGACCTTTTCCTGCTTTTCCTTGGAGTGATCAACCTGCCCCCACCGCACCATCTGGCTGAATATCCACTGCGCCTGGCTGATCCACGGAAAATTCGCGCCATCGCGATGGAAGGTGAAGTAGTCGGAGACCGTCCGCTCGTGTCCATCCGGGTCAGTGGTGAACCTGCCCATGAGAACCCGGTGCAGGATGTCCTCCGGCGCATCGATATAACGCGGCTCGGCCAATAGCTCGGCAAGGACGCGTCGATTGTCCGGCACATCGCACCATGCGGCGGCGCGATCCAGCGCGACGATCAGCCTCGCCAATGTTTCAGGATTGGTCTCCGCCCATTCCGGCCGCACGCCGATGACCTTCTCGGGACTGGACGGCCAGATATCCTCCTTGACCGCAACGATCCGTCCGACTTCGCGGGCGACGGCCACCATGTTCCACGGCGCACCCACGCAGAAGCCGTCGATGGCCCCCGCCGACAGGGCATCGGATGTCATGGGCGGCGGCACGACCACCAGTTTGACGTCGCGGTCCGGATGGATGCCGCCGGCCGCCAGCCAATAGCGCAGCTCATAATTGTGCGATGAAAACGGATAGGTCGTACCAAGCACCGGCAATGGCTCGCCGCGAACCTTTATGTCGTCAATCACGCACTTGAGGGCTTCGGCATTGGCAAGTGCGCCCTCGTCTCCGGCCAGATCCGCCAGCGCCTGCATGCGGCGATACAGCTTCACCGACAGGGTAATGGCATTGCCGCCCCGCCCCAGCGTGAACGGCGTGATGACCGCTGACGGATTGGAACCGAGCCCCAGGGCGGAGGCGACCGGCATGGGCGCCAGCATGTGCGCGATATCAAACTGCCGGAAAGCCAGCCGATCCCGGATATTGGCCCAGGACACGTCTTTCACAAGTTCAAGTTGAATGCCTTCGCGCGCGGCGAATCCGAATTCAGCCGCCGCGATGAGAACCGAAGCATCGACAAGCGGAATGAAGCCGGCGCGAACGACGGAGACGCCGTCACGGCGGACCGCTGCCGGCGCCGCGAGGCCGCCGCCCATGCCCTGGCCATTGTCCATCCGGATAAAACTCACGGCCAACCTCTCTTTCTAGCTTCCGAGCATGGCTGCCGCCATGACGACGCTCTGGGCAATATCGGCAAGCTTCTTCTTCTCGTTCATGGCGGCCTGCCGCAGCAGCGCATAAGCCTCGTCTTCCGATATTGTGCGCGATTTCATCAAAATGCCCTTGGCGCGCTCGACGACCTTGCGCTCTTCCAGGGCACTCTTTGCCTCCGCCAGTTCCTGCTGCAGCCGGCTGAAAGCCTTGAAGCGGCTGACCGCCATGTCGAGAATGGGTTTGACGCGCTCCTTCTTCAGGCCGTCGACCACATAGGCGGACACACCGGCATCCACCGCCGCCTCGATCGACGCAGTATCGGAGCTGTCGACAAACATGGCGATCGGCTTGCGCACGGAACGGCTGAGCTGGAACAGATGCTCCAGCATGTCGCGATTGGGGGTTTCGATATCGATGACGATGACATCGGGCGCGATCCGCTCGATCTGCCGGGCAAGCCCGACGATGTCGTGCAAAACAACGACGCGATCATGGCCGGCCTCCCGCAATCCCTCTTCGATAATGGAAGCGCGGATACGGTTTTCGTCGAAGACCATGATCGATAGCGGTGTAGACATGCCTTAATTTTGCGCATGCCCTCAAATTGTGCAATGCTACATTAGCGCACATCAACAAAAGTAGTGCGGGCGGCCGCTTCGCACCCGAAACGGCCGCCTTCTGCGCAATGGATCAGGCCTTGAAGGCAGCCCGCGGCAGTTCGGACAGCACTTCCGCCCTGTTGCCGCGCATGATGACGATCTCCTCTAGGCGGACGCCGAATTTGCCGCTGAGGTAAATGCCCGGCTCGATCGAGAACACATGCCCGTCCTCGAGAATGGCCTCGGAAGTCGCGGTGATATAGGGCGGCTCGTGGATGTCGATGCCCATGCCATGGCCGGTGCGGTGCAGGAAATATTCACCGTAACCCGCCTGGGTGATGACATCGCGTGCCGCCTTGTCGACTTCCTTGGCGGCAACCCCCGGTTTGGCCGCAGCCAGCGCCGCCTTGACGGCAGCATCGAGAACCGCGTGCACCTTGTCGAAATCCGCGGGCGTTTCACCGCAGACGGCAACGCGGGTCATGTCGCTGGGATAGCCGTCACTGCGCCCGCCAATGTCGATCAGCACCGCTTCATTGGCCTTCAGCACGCGCTCGCCGGTGTGATGGTGCGGATATGCGCCATTTTCACCGAAACAGACGCTGGTGAATTCCGGCTTCGCATTGTTTGCCTTGTAGTAGTCCCGGACAACACCGGCAATCTCGAGCTCGGTCACGCCGGGCTTCAACGCGGCAAAAGCCGCACGCATCGCACCGTCATTGATGAGCGCATTGGCCTTGAGCGCGGCATATTCCGCCTCGTCCTTGCGGGCGCGCAGATAGCCGACGGTGTCGTTGAGGAAGGTGCGCCTGGCACCCGGCAATGCATCGATCACCAGCAGGGCGAAATCCGCCCGCATCGTTTCATCGAGCGCGATCCTGATATCCTGTTTTGTCCCGACGACGTCTTTCAAAACAGCGGCCAGCGCCGCATCGGGACCCTCGCCATCCGTCCATGGGTAGAACGGCAGGTCGGTATGCTGGCGCGAGCTGTCGGCATTGAGTGCCGGCATCAATATCCCGGCGTGATCCCTGCCGACAAACAGCATGACCGGCCGCTCATCGCCATGGGGCGAGAGCCCAGCAAGCCAGACCATGTGCGAGGACGGACCGACGACGACAAGATCGGTTCCGGTTTCAGCCATGCGCTCCCGCAGGCGCGCCATCCGAAGTTCAGACATTTTACTATTCCCGTTGTTATGGATGCCGTGGCAAGGCCGCCCGACGATCCGGACGGCCTTTAAAGTTTCTGGTCAGTTCTTCTTCACGAGGCGGTAGAAGACGAAGTCCGATGTTGCACCGTTCACATAGCCCGAAACAGTCTTGGCGAGCGCAACCTGTGTGGCCGCCTGAAACATGACGATGATCGGTGATTTCGCCTGCACCTGCTTCTGCAGGTCGACATACATCTGATTGCGCTTGGACTGGTCCGCCTCAGCACGCGCCGCCTTCGTTTTAGCATTGAGTTCGGCAGGCACCGCCCAGCCATTGCGCCACGTGGTGGTCGATTGGTAATTGCCGTCCGAATTGTCCTCGTTGAAGGCAAATGCCTTGGCGTTCGAATCCGGATCCATGAAATCCGGACCCCAATAGAGCAGCATGGCTTCGTGGGTGCGGGCACGGTATTTGGTAATGACCTGGCTGCCCGTCCCCGGAATGATGTTGAAGTTGATCCCGGCTTCGGCAAAGCCCGCCTGCAGCGACTGCGCCATGTCAGTGAACGGCGTCGAGTTGATCACGTCGAGCGTGACCTTGATCGGGGTTTTCACGCCGGCATCGGCAAGGATCTTCTTCGCCTTGGCCGGATCATAGGTATAGGGCGTCTCATCCAGCGATCCGGGGAAACCCGCCGGCCAGAATGCCTGATGCACCTGCATCTGGCCCTTGAGGAACGAGTCCGTCATGCCCTTGTAGTTGACGAGGTAGCGCGCGGCCTCCCAGATGGCCGGATTGGTCAGCGCCTCGTCCTTCTGGTTCAGGCTGAGGAAATGCACGGCGGCCTGCGGATAGGTCTCCACATTGACCGTACCCTTGGTCGAAAGGCTGGCGACCTGATCCGGCGTCAGGTTCTTGGCAATGTCCACATCGCCGGATTCAAGCAGCAATTGCTGCGTCGCCGCCTCCGCCACATGGCGGATGATGACCGACTTCATTGCCGGTGCGCCGCCGAAATAGTTGGGATTACCGGCAAGGTTGATGATCTCGGCCGGACGGAAAGCCTTCAGGACGAAGGGGCCTGTGCCAGCGGAATTCGCCTTGAGCCAGGCATTGCCCATGTCGCCATTGGCTTCGTGGCCCTGTACCGTCACGGCATCGATGATCGAGGCCGGGCGGGCGGCAAGAACGTTGAGCACAAAGGCGGACGAGAAATCGCCATCATATTTGACGACGATCTTATTGCCCGAAGCCGTGACCATCTTGTCATAGTTTGCAGGGGTCCAGCCCAGCTGTGCCAGGATGAAGGCGGGCGCCTTGTTCAGCGCGATGACGCGCTTCCAGGAATAGACCACGTCTTCCGCACGCAGCGGGTTGCCGGATGTGAATTTCACCCCGTCCCGCAGGGTGAAGGTGATGTTCCTGGCGGCATCATCCGCCGTCCACGCTGTCGCCAGACCTGGCGCCAGCGTCTTCACATCGGGCGCATCATACTGCACCAGACGGTCATAGGTCTGGGTCACATATTCACCCGAGGTGAATTCATAGGCCTCGGCCGGATCGATGCTGACGATGTCGTCGATATTCTGGGCCACGACAAGCGCATTGCCCGGCGTTGCCGCATGGGCAAGCGGTGCTGCCGGTACGATCATGGAAGCGGCCAGCAATGCCGCCTTGAACAGTTTCATTCTTCATTCTCCTCTGGATTGTTCTTGTTGTTGGGTTTTTTGTTGAAGGTTTCAGAGCCGGGGCCGGAACACGGGCAATGTCCCAGTCCACAGAACCCGCGCCGTTCTGTCGGTGTCATTCCACCAGGCATGGGGCCGGTTGCCGCGAAAATGCAGGCTGTCGCCCGCCGAGATCACCACCTCCTCGTCATCGAGCCTGTGGGTGATGGCACCCTCCAGCACGTAGAGGATTTCTTCGCCTTCGTGGCTGACCGTTTCGGAACGATAACCCGCTGGTATGTGCATGATGACGGACGAGAGGACGTTCCCGGCAAAATCCGCAGCGATCTGTTCATAGACAATGGAAGAACCGTCGACCGAAAACTTCTGCCGCTCGCCCTCACGGGTCAGCGCATCTTCCGCCGTGGGCGTGGCAATGAAATAATCCACCCCGACGTCGAGACTGCGTGCAATCTGTGCAAGCGTTCCCAGCGATGGTGTGGCATGATCGCGCTCGACCTGGCTGAGATAGCCGACCGAAATACCTGCAGCGTCGCAGATTTCCTGCAATGTCAGCTGCAGTTGCCGCCGGCGTGCCCGGATCATGGCCCCGACCTTGGGCTGTGGCGCAGCGTTGCGAAGTTCGGACGTCATGGACGATTCCAATCCCAGTAAAATTTCTTTGATCTAAGCAAAAATTTTTGTATGGTCCAAGCAGAATCTTCGGCAAGGTCAGGGAAAGTGTCATTGCACCCCCGACTTTCAGACCGGGATCAACGGGAACAATCGACACACATGGGCCAACCCAATGGCCCAAAATGGGGAAGGCTCTGGGTTTGGCATTCGAATCCGAAACAGTGGCAGATATTGCCGCCAAGCCGGTCAGACGGCCGGGCTTGCACAGGAGCCGTGGCGCCCGCCTGCTGCTTGGGCTCGCCGGGTTCACCGTCTCCGTGCTCATCACCTTTCTCGGGCTTCTGGCAATCACCTTCTTCATCGGCCGCGTGGTTCCCATCGACCCGGTTCTGGCCGTCGTGGGCGACCGGGCGCCGCGCGCTGTCTATGAAGCAGCGCGGATACAGATGGGCCTCGACCAGCCGGCGCCGATCCAGTTTATCCGCTATGTCGGCTCGGTCCTGTCGGGCGATCTCGGCACATCCGTGTCCACAGGCAAACTCGTTCTCGACGACCTGAAGCGCGTGTTTCCCGCAACACTCGAAATGGCAACGCTCGGCATCATCATCGGCGTCCTGCTCGGCGTTCCCATGGGTGTCTATGCGGCGAGCCGCCGGGGCAGCCTCGTTGATCAGGTCATCCGGGTGATCGGGCTTTTGGGCTATGCCGTGCCTGCTTTCTGGCTCGGCCTTGTCGGCCTTGCCGTCTTCTATGCCCGCCTGAAATGGGTCGCGGGACCCGGCCGCCTCGACATCTTCTATGATGGCCTCGTCGACCCCGTCACCGGCATCGTGCTGATCGACAGCCTGCTTGCCGGTGAAACCGAGATTTTTGTCAATGCGCTCTGGCATCTGGCCTTGCCCGCCTCCGTGCTCGGCTTCTTCAGCCTTGCCTATATCGCGCGCATGACGCGCTCCTTCATGCTCGACCAGCTGTCGCAGGAATATGTGACGACAGCGCGCGTCAAAGGCGTGTCGGAACGGCTGGTCATCTGGCGCCATGCCTTCCGTCCCATTCTGGTTCCTCTGATCACCGTGATCGGCCTTTCCTATGCGGGCCTGCTGGAGGGCTCGGTGATGATCGAGACGATCTTCTCCTGGCCGGGCATCGGCAATTATCTCACCGTAGCGCTGCTCAATGCCGACATGTCCGCCGTTCTCGGTGCCACGCTGGTGATCGGCGCGGTGTTCATCGGCATCAACAAGATTTCCGACGTGCTCTACCGCGTCCTCGATCCCCGTGCGCGTTAGGAGCTCTTGATGGCAAACGTCCACAGCTGGCTGATCGATGACAGCCCCGCCTCCCGCCTGCAGGCCCGGCTCGGCCGCCTCTACCGGATATGTGGCGCCCTGTCGCGCAATCCGCTGGCAGCCGTCGGCGCGATCATCATTCTGGTGCTGATCCTCACAGCGATCTTCGCGCCGCTGATCGCAACCCATGATCCGCTGAAGCAGGATCTGGCGCAGCGCCTGCTGCCGCCCGGCAACGGCAACTGGATGGGCACCGACGAGCTGGGCCGGGATATCTGGTCCCGCGTCGTCTACGGCGCGCGCATCACGCTGGTCATCGTCGTGCTGGTCGCGGTGCTGGCCGCGCCCGCCGGACTGATCATCGGCGCCATCGCCGGATATTTCGGCGGATGGATTGACCGCGTCCTCATGGGTGTCACCGATATTTTCCTGTCCATGCCGAAACTCATCCTGGCGCTCGCCCTCGTCGCGGCATTGGGGCCCGGCATCGAGAACGCCATCATCGCCATCGCCATCACCTCATGGCCCGGTTATGCGCGCATCGCCCGGGCGGAAACACTCACCTTCAAGAATGCGGAGTTCATTGCCGCCATCCGCCTGCAGGGCGCATCGTCGCTGCGGGTCATTCTCGGCCATGTGCTGCCGCTGTGCACCTCCTCGATGATCGTGCGCGTCACGCTCGACATGGCCGGCATCATCCTGACCGCCGCCGGTCTCGGCTTCATCGGCCTTGGGGCGCAGCCGCCGCTGCCCGAATGGGGCGCCATGATTGCGCGCGGCCGCTCGTTCATTCTCGACCAATGGTGGGTCGCCACCATGCCGGGCTTTGCCATCATCATCGTCAGCCTCGGCTTCTGCTTCCTCGGCGACGGCCTGCGCGATGTCCTCGATCCCAAAAGCGGAGAACAGCGGTGAGTACGCCCCTGCTTGAGATTGAAAACCTGCGGGTCTCCTTCCCCACGCACAAGGGCGTCGTCGACGTGGTGCGCGGTGTCTCCTTCACGCTTGGCCGCGAACGGCTGGGGATTGTCGGCGAAAGCGGCTCGGGCAAATCGATGACCGGGCGCGCCATCCTCAAACTCATCCGCGCACCGGGAACGATCCGTGCGGACAGGTTCCGTTTCGATGGTATCGACCTGCTGCAACAGTCAGAGAAGGCAATGCGCGGTATTCGCGGTGCCCGCATTTCCATGGTGATGCAGGATCCGAAATTCTCGCTCAATCCCGTCATGACCGTGGGCGAACAGATTGCCGAAGCGCTGCAGACCCACCAGCGCCTGCCCCGCCGGGAAACCCGGCAGCGCGTGCTCACCATGCTCGAATCGGTGCGTATCGATGATCCTGAACGCGTCGCCAGCCTCTACCCGCACGAAATTTCCGGCGGCATGGGCCAGCGGGTGATGATCGCCATGATGCTCATCCCCGAGCCCGATCTGCTGATTGCCGACGAGCCGACCTCAGCGCTCGATGTCTCGGTGCAGGCACAGGTTCTCGATATCATCGACGAGCAGGTCAAACGCAAAGGCATGGGCCTGATCTTCATCAGCCACGATCTCAACCTCGTCTCCAGCTATTGCGACCGCATACTGGTGATGAACACCGGCGAGATCGTCGAGGAATGCCAGGCGGGCGAATTGCGCAACGCCGTGCATCCCTATACGCGCGGGCTGATTGCCGCCATTCCGCGGCTCGATGAAACGCGTGACGAGCTGCCTGTTCTCGACCGCAGCGCATGGGTGGCTAAATGACCGCGCTTTCCCTGAAACATCTCGACATCTCCTATGGCGAGACGCAGATCACCCACGGCATCACCCTCGATATCGCGGAGGGCGAGAGCTTTGCGCTGGTCGGTGAAAGCGGCTCCGGCAAATCGACGGTGCTGAAGGCGGTTGCCGGTCTCGCACCGCAATGGACCGGCTCGATCACCGCTTTCGGCCGGCCGCGCACGCATGGTATCGACCAGCATTTCGCCCGGCATTGCCAGATGGTGTTCCAGGACCCCTACGGCTCGCTGCATCCGCGCAAGACCATCGATGCCATCCTGAGCGAACCGCTGGCCATCCACAGCATCGGCAACCAGAACGGCCGGGTCGAGGATATGCTGGTTGCGGTCGGGCTCGACCGCAAATTCCGCTTCCGCTATCCCCATCAATTGTCCGGCGGCCAGCGCCAGCGCGTCGCCATCGCCCGCGCCCTGATGCTTGAACCCAAGCTGCTGCTTTTGGACGAGCCGACCTCGGCGCTTGATGTCTCGGTGCAGGCTGAGATTCTCAACCTTCTGAAGCGCCTGCGCCGCGAACAGAACCTCACCTTCCTCATGGTTACCCACAACCTGCCCGTCGTGTCCTTCCTCTGCGACCGTCTGGCGGTGATGCGCCACGGGCGGATCGTCGAGATCGCCGCTGTGGCCGACCTCAAGCGCGGTGCGCTTCAGGAAACCTATTCGCGTGAACTGATGGATATCAGCGTCGCGCATGCCGGTTGAACAATGACCCCAAGGAAATGAAAATGACACAGGATGAAGTAGCAACGGCTCTGGCCGAATTTGACGCGGCCATTGCCGCGGGCACCCATGCCGAAGCGCCGTGGCAGGCATTGCAGACGCTGTCGCAGAAGATCATCGGCGCCAAGCTGTTCACCATCATGACCGTCGACATGAAGAACGAGCTCGCCCGCCGTGAATACACATCCGACGCCGAAAGCTATCCGGTGTCCGGCACCAAGCCGATCCACTATGACCGCTGGTTCGACACCGTGCACAAGGACCGGCAGTCCTTCGTTGCCAACACCATCGCCGATATCGCGACGGTGTTTTCCGACCATGAAACGATCTGGGCGCTCGGCTGCGGCTCGGTCATCAACATTCCCGTGGTGATTGCGGGCGAGCTGCTCGGCACGGTCAATTGCCTCGATGTCGAGCACCACTACACGCCGGAGCGGGTCGAGCGTTCCAAACTGCTGGCCATTCCGGCCAAGCTGGCGTTTCTGGCGGCCAGCAAAGCCGCCTAGACGGTGCGCTCCTGCCCGCGCAATCAGCGGGCAGGAATGACGGCTGTCGCCTCGATTTCAACCAAGGCGCGATCTTCCAGGAGGGCCACGACCTGTACCAGGGTCATCGCCGGATAGTGCCGGCCGAAAACGCGGCGATAGGCTTCGCCCAGCCGTTTCTGTTCGGCGACATAGACCTTCTTGTCGGTGATGAACCAGATCAGCCGCACGAGATCGGTTGTCTCGGCACCGGCGCTTGCCAGGATATCGACAATGTTGCGCATCGCCTGCTCGGCCTGCTCGACGAAATCATCGGTCTCGAATGTCTGGTCCTTGGTCCAGCCGATCTGGCCGCCGACAAAGATGACCTTCCCCTCGGCTGCCATGCCGTTGGAGTATCCCTTTGCCGCCGGCCAGCCCTGCGGGTGTATGATCTCTGCCATTCGAGTTTCCTGCCTGATTATTAAATGGGTTATTGCTGATATGCCTTGCGCAATTGAAAGCGCTGTATTTTCCCGGTCGCCGTCTTGGGCAGCGCATCGAGGAATTTGATCGAGCGCGGATATTTGTACGGCGCTATGACCTGTTTGACATGGTCCTGCAAGCGCTTGGCTGTTTCCTCGCTGGCCGCCACACCCGCCTGCAGCACCACATGCGCCTGCACGATCTGGCCGCGCTCCGCGTCGGGAGCGCCGATGACCGCACATTCGCTGACGTCGGGATGGGCGAGCAGTGCCGCCTCCACCTCGGGACCGGCAATGTTGTAACCGGCGGAGATGATCATGTCGTCGGAGCGCGCGGCAAAATGGAAATAGCCATCCGCGTCCTGAAAAAAGGAGTCGCCGGTCAGGTTCCAGCCGTCGCGCACATAGTTCTTCTGGCGCTTGTCGGCGAGATAGCGGCAGCCGATCGGCCCGCGCACCGCCAGCCTGCCGATCTCGCCGCGCGGCACTTCGCGCATCGCCTCGTCGACTATAATGGCCTGGTAGCCGCTGACGGGCTTGCCCGTCTTGCCCGGCCCCGAATCCTCCAGCCGGTTGCTGATGAAGATGTGCAGCATTTCCGTGGCGCCGATACCGTCGAGCAGCGGCTTGCCGGTCTTCTGCATCCAGGCTTCGTAGATCGGCGCCGGCAGCGTCTCGCCTGCCGAAACCGCGATGCGCAGCGAGGAAAGGTCCGCGCCCTCGTTCATCGCCTGCAGCATGACCCGGTAGGCGGTCGGTGCGGTAAAGCTGATCGTTGCCTTGTAGGTCTCGATGATGTCGATCATTTTCGGCGGTGTCGCCTGTTCCAGAAGAGTTGCCGCCGCGCCGAACCGCAGGGGGAAGATCGCCAGTCCGCCAAGACCGAAGGTGAAGGCAAGCGGCGGCGAGCCCACGAATACATCGTCTGGCCGCACATCAAGCACTTCCTTCGCATAGCCGTCGGCGATGATGAGAAGATCGCGATGAAAGTGCATCGTCGCCTTCGGCTCGCCTGTGGTGCCCGACGTGAAGCCGAGCAGCGCGACATCGTCACGGCCGGTCTTCACCGCCTCGAAGCGCACGGATTTGTCGAGCGCGATCCGGTCCAGTTCCGCCTCGTGATTGGCGGTTCCGTCAAAGCCGACAACGCGTTTGAGGAACCTGCTTGTTTTGGCGCAGGTCTCCATGTCTTCCAGCAGCCGCGTATCGCACAGCGCCAGGGAGATCTGCGCCTTGTCGACGATCTGGGTGAGTTCGCCGGCCCGCAGCATCGGCATGGTATTGACGACGACGGCGCCCACCTTGGTTGCCGCCAGCCAGCAGGCAACCATGGCCGGATTGTTGGCGGAGCGGATCAGAATACGGTTGCCTGGCTCGACACCGTAATTTTCGACCAGCGCATGGGCAATGCGGTTGGTCCAGTCGGTCAGTTCCTTGTAGGTACGACGGCGGCCATTGCCGATCAGCGCCGTATTGTCGCCGAAACCCTTGGCGACCATCGCATCGGTCAGTTCCACGGCGGCGTTCAGCCATTCCGGATACTGGAAATTCTCCATCAGCAGTTCCGGCCATTCCTCGAGCGGAGGAAGATTATCCCGGGTAAAGTGATCCGTATGCGCCGATGGTCCCAACATTCTCTTTATCCCCTTGCAAGTTCATGCCTTGCGATGATTATTTTTTGTACGTCCGACGCACCTTCATAGATGCGCAATGCCCTGATTTCCCGGTAGAGGCGCTCGACGACACTGCCTTTGCGCACGCCATCGCCGCCGTGAATCTGAACCGCCTTGTCGATCACGCTCTGCGCGCGGTCGGTGGCGTAGAGCTTGGCCATCGCGGCTTCCCGGCTGACCCGCTCGGCACCGCTGTCCTTCAGCCACGCCGCCCGGTAGACGAGCAGCGCCGCCGCATCGATATCGAGCGCCATGTCGGCGATATGCCCCTGCACCATCTGCAGGTCGGACATGGGTGCACCGAAGAGATGGCGGCCATTGGCGCGGTTGACCGCTTCATCCAGCGCCCGGCGGGCAAAGCCCAGCGCGGCCGCCGCCACGGTCGAGCGGAAAACATCAAGCACCGACATGGCAATGCGGAAGCCCTGCCCCGGTGAACCGATGAGAGCGGATGCCGGAATCCGGCAATCGTCGAAGACCAGCCGCGCCAGCGGATGCGGGGCTATCACCTCGAGGCGTTCGGCAATGATCAGGCCTGGCGTATCCGCGGGTGCGATGAAGGCAGAAATGCCCTTGGCACCCTCCCCCTCGCCGGTGCGGGCAAACACCGTATAGACATCGGCGATGCCGCCATTGGAAATCCAGGTCTTCTCGCCATTGAGGACAAATCCGTCCCCATCGCGCACGGCTGACAGTTCAAGATTGGCAACGTCGGATCCCGACTGCGGTTCGCTGAGGGCGAAGGCCGAGAGCGCCTTGCCCGCCCGCGTCCGCGTCAGCCATTCCCGCTTCTGCGCATCGGTCCCGAACAGGGAGAGCGCGCCGGTACCGAGCCCCTGCATGGCAAAGGCGAAATCCGCCAGACCGTCGTGCCGCGCCAGCGTTTCGCGGATGATGCAAAGGCTACGCACGTCGAGCTTGCCGCCGGCTGCCGGATCAACCGCCGTGTGTTGGAGAAGACCGGCTTCTCCAAGCCTGGCAACCAGCCCTCGGCAGGCGTCATCGACATTTTCGTGGTCGATGTGGCCGGTGTTGTCCATGGCCCACAACTCCACCGCATCGGCGAGCCGCCGATGCACATCGTCGAAGAAGGGCCATGACAGGAAGCTGCGGTCCATCATCTCAGTCGCCCCTGAACACGGGGGTCTGATGCGCAACGAAGGCATCATAGGCACGCTGGAAATCCTGCGTCTGCATGCACAGCGCCTGCGCCTGCGCTTCCGCCTCGATGGCCTGATCGATCGACATGGACCATTCCTGGTTCAGCATCGTCTTGGTCATCATATGGCCGAATGTCGGCCCGTCGGCGAGCCGCCTTGCCAGTTTCAACGCCTCATCTTCCAATACATCCGGCGCGACAATGCGGTTGTAAAAGCCCCAGCGCTCGCCCTCTTCGGCCGACATGCTGCGTCCGGTATAAAGCAGCTCTGCCGCGCGGCCCTGGCCGATGATCCGTGGCAGGATGGCGCAGGCGCCCATATCGCAGCCGGCAAGCCCAACGCGCGTGAACAGGAAGGCGGTTTTGGCGGCCGGTGTCGCCAGACGCAGATCGGACGCCATGGCGATGATGGCGCCTGCACCCACGCACACGCCATCCACGGCGGCGATAACCGGCTTGCCACAATGCATGATGGCCTTGACCAGATCGCCCGTCATGCGGGTGAATTCCAGCAGGCTCTTCATGTCCATCTTCAGAAGCGGTCCGATGATGTCGTGCACATCGCCGCCCGAGCAGAAATTGCCGCCATTGGAACCGAAAAACACGGCCTTGATGTCATCGGCATAGACGAGCGCGCGAAAACAGTCGCGCAGTTCGGCATAGCTGTCGAATGTCAGCGGGTTCTTGCGCTCCGGCCGGTCAAGCGAGATGACCGCGATGCCGTCGGTGACATGCCATTTGAAATGGGTCGCCGTGTAATTTGCCATCTCACGCATCGTGTTCCCCCTCGCTGTGCAGTCCCTGCGCATGTTCAATCGTATCCAGCGTGGCGAGCAGCCCGGCTGTCACATCCACCGGCAGGCTGCCGAAAATCTCGTTGATCCAGAGCTCATGCGCGGCGGCCATCCGCGCGAATTCATCCCGGCCCCGCTGGGTCAGCCGGACCAGCATGGCGCGTTTGTCGCCCGCAACCGGCACCCGCAGCACCGCGCCATCCGACACGAGCCGCTCGATGATGCCGGTGACATTGCCGTTGGAAACCCGCAGCGCCGAGGAGAGCTCGCTCATTTTCAGCCCTTCCTCGAACCGGTAGAGCGCCGCCATGACGTCGAAACGCGGCAGGGTCGTATCGAACTCGACCCGCAGGTTTTCGCGCACCACCGCCTCGACATGCTTGGTCGCCTTGAGCATTTTCAGCCAGACGCGCAGGCTCTGCTTCACCTGCTCGGGCCCGGCTTTGCGGGCGGCGGACGGGCTGGTCTTGCTGCTCATACTTCGCCTCCTGAAATGGATATGGCCTGCCCGGTGACGGAGCCGGAATGCGGCCCGCACAGCCAGAGCACCGTCTGCGCGATCTCCGCAGGCTGGATCAGACGTTTCTGCGGATTGGATGCAACGAGGGCTGCAACGGCATCCGCATGGCTCTTGCCGGTTTTCTGCATGATCGTTTCGATGGCGCGTTCAAGCATCGGCGTTTCGGTGAAGCCGGGACAGACGGCATTGACTGTCACCCCGGACTTCGCCAGTTCCAGCGCCAGCGATTGCACCAGCCCGATCACGCCGTGCTTGGCCGCGGCATAGGCTGAGACATAGGGATAGCCTTTCAGGCCCGCCGTCGAGGCAATGGCAATCAGCCGCCCGTCATTTTTCGCCAGCATATCCGCCAATCCCTGCTGGAAGGTCAGGAACACGCCGGTCAGGTTGAGATCGATCTGGCTTTGCCATGTCGCAAGGTCAAGTTTCTGGAATGGTGTGCTGGCAGCCGACCCGGCATTGGCAATGGCGATGTCGAGCGGTCCGACGTCGCTGCGGATGCGCTCGAACAGATGGCGGGACGAGCCCTCATCCGTGACATCGGCAGCGATGGGAATAATGCGTTCCGACTGTGCCGCGATCTCATTCAAGGCATCCATCCGGCGTCCCGCGATCACCACCTTTACACCCTCGCCCGCCAGGGCAAGCGCGATGGCGGCGCCGACGCCGGAACCACCGCCGGTGACCAATGCGACCTTGCCTTGCAGCGACCGTGTCATCTACGCGCCCTCGATGGGAGCAATGACTTCGGCACGCTCCGCCAGCCGGTACATCTGGTCCCGGCCGGGATAATAGGGTTTCGGCCAGTCCACGCCCTTGTCACCCAGCGCCACGGCCGCATGCAGGGTCCAGTAGGGATCGGCGAGATGCGGGCGTGCAAGGCACACCAGATCGGCACGGCCCGCAAGCAGGATGGAATTGGCATGATCCGGCTCGTAGATATTGCCGACGGCCATGGTTGCCATGCCCGTCTCGTTGCGGATGCGGTCGGAGAACGGCGTCTGGAACATGCGGCCATACACCGGCTTGGCGTCTATCGAGGTCTGCCCGGCCGACACGTCGCAGATATCGACCTCCGCCTCCTGCAGCATCCGCGCGATCTCGACAGCATCCTGCGGGGTTATGCCTTTCTCGCCCACCCAGTCATTGGCGGAAATGCGCATGGAAATCGGTTTTCCCGACGGCCAGACAAGACGCACCGCACGGAAAATCTCCAGGGGATAGCGCATGCGGTTTTCCAGGGAGCCGCCATAGGCGTCGGTGCGGTTGTTCATGACAGGCGTTATGAACGACGACAGCAGATAGCCATGCGCCGCGTGGATTTCCAGCATGTCGAACCCGGCCCGGTCAGCCATTTCGGCCGAGGCAACGAACTGGTCCCGCACCCGGTCCATATCGGCGCGGGTCATGGCGATGGGGGTCTGGTTGTCCGCTGACCACGGCAGGTCGGAGGCGGACAGAACCGGCCAGTTGCCGTCAGGCAGCGGCACATCCGTTCCCTCCCAGCCAAGGCGCGTCGAGCCCTTCGCACCGGAATGGCCAAGCTGGCAGCTGATCTTCGCACCGGTCTCCGCATGGATGAAACCGACAATCCGCTTCCACGCCGCTTCATGCTCCGGCGCATACATGCCAGTGCAGCCAGGCGTGATCCGCCCTTCCGGACTGACGCAGGTCATCTCGATGGTCACCAGACCCGCCCCGCCCTTGGCGCGCTCGCCATAGTGGACGAGATGCCAGTCGGTGGGTGTGCCGTCGACGGCCTTGTACTGCGCCATCGGCGAGACCACGATGCGGTTCTTCAGGGTCAGATCACGCAGTTTGAACGGCGCAAACATCGGTGCGCGCTGCGTCCCCCTCTTCGCCCCGGCCTTTTCCTGAAACCAGGCTTCGGCGCTCCCCAGCCACGCCCTGTCACGCAGCCGCAGGTTTTCATGGCTGATGCGCTGCGAGCGGGTCAGAAGCGAATAGTTGAACTGGACCGGATCGAGATCGAAATAGCGCTCGACCTCCTCGAACCATTCGAGCGAATTGCGCGCCGCCGATTGCAGGCGCAATACCTGCAGCCGCCGTTCGTCCTCGTATTTGGCAAAGGCGTCCGCAACAGACTTTTCCGAATGCAGATAACCAGCCAACGCAATCGCGCTTTCCAGCGCCAGCTTGGTGCCGGAACCGATGGAGAAATGCGCGGTCGCCGCCGCATCCCCCAGCAGGACCACATTGTCGTGGGACCACTTTTCGCACAGCACGCGCGGGAAACTGATCCAGGCGGAACCGCGGATATGGTTGGCATTGGTCATCAGCGCATGGCCGCCAAGATAGTTGGCGAAGATCCGCTCGCAGACCGCAATCGACTCCTGCTGGCTCATTGCGCCAAAGCCGAACTTGTCCCAGGTCTGCTGACTGCATTCGACGATGAATGTCGCGGTATCCGCATCGAACTGGTAGGCATGCGCCCAGACCCAGCCGTGCTCCGTCTCCTCGAAAATGAAGGTGAAGGCGTTGTCGAATTTCTGGTGTGTGCCAAGCCAAACGAACTTGCATTTGCGCGTGTCGATTTCCGGCTTGAAATGCGCGGCAAAGGTCGAGCGGGCGCGGGAATTCAACCCGTCGGCGGCAACGACCAGATCGTAATTCTTGGCGAGAGCGGCGATGTCTTCAACAGGTGTTTCAAACTGCAGTTCTACGCCGAGCGCGCGCGCCCGCTCCTGCAGCAGCATCAGCAGCGTCTTGCGCCCGATGCCGCAAAAGCCGTGGCCGGTCGACACCGTCTCGGTCTGCTTAAAATGAACGGCAATATCGTCCCAATAGGCGAAATGGTCGCGGATCGCATCGGCACTGACGGGATCGTTGGCGGCGAGATTGGACAGGGTCTCGCTTGACAGCACCACGCCCCAGCCGAACGTGTCATCGGCCCTGTTGCGCTCGATCACCGTGATGTCGTGGCCGGGATCGCGCAGCTTCATGCTGATCGCGAAATAGAGACCGGCGGGCCCTCCTCCAAGACAGGCGATCTTCATCAGGCATACTCCCGTTTGACCTTGCTTATCGTGTCACCGCATCAAAATAATTTCAAGCATGAAATTTCAAGCTTGAATAATTTCCGATTTATAGGGATAGTCAGGTCAAGCAGAGCAAACTGCAGGGGGATGCGATATGGAAAACTATATCCAAACCGACGTGAAGGATGGTTACGCCATCCTGACATTGGCACGCCCCGAGGCGCGTAACGCGCTGAATACCAGCATGCTCAAGCAGCTGGCCGACAGCCTCGCGCGCTTTGACCGCGACCCCGAAATCCGCACCATCATCCTCACCGGCGCCGAGGGCAATTTTGCTTCTGGCGCTGACATCGGCGAAATCGCCGACAAGACATCCGTGGATGGCGTGCACGATCTGCGCCTGCATGCATGGGACGCCATCGCCAGGGTGCGCAAGCCGCTGATCGCGGCGGTCGAGGGCTATTGTCTCGGCGGCGGATTTGAACTGGCGCAGCGCTGCGACCTGATCGTTGCGGCCGGCAACGCCACCTTCGGACAGCCGGAAATCCGGCTCGGCCTTATTCCCGGTGCCGGCGGCATCCAGCGGCTGACAGCGCTTCTGGGAAAATCCCGGGCGATGCGCCTGCTGCTCACCGGTGAAACCATCAGCGGCGCCGATGCGTTCGACTGGGGTATCGCGTCGCACGGCACCCCTGCCGGGGAAAGCCTTGTGGCGGCTGAAAATATTGCCGCCAAACTCGCCAAGGGCGCGCCGCTGGCCCAGCAGTTCGTCAAGCAGGCGGTGCTGACAGCACTGGACGATCAGAATGCCCTGGCGCTGGAACGCCGGTCCTTCGAATTGCTCTTGTCCACCGACGACAAGGCCGAGGGCATTGCCGCCTTCCGCGCCAAGCGCCAACCCGAATTCCGGGGGCGCTAGCGTGGGCAAGCCGGTCAACATTGTTGGCGTTGCCGGTGCAGGCACCATGGGCCGGGGCATCGCGCATCTGCTGGCACGATCCGGAATACAGACAATCCTCTATGACACGCAGGACGGCATGGCCGCCAAGGCGAAGGCTGCGATCCTTGCCGATATCGGCCAGCGCATCGCCCGCGGCAAATCGACGGAAGGCGAGCGCGACGCCTGCGCCGGAAATATCGTCATCGCCGACACCTTGCAGGACATGGCGCCGGCGCATCTCGTCATCGAAGCCATCATCGAGACGCTGGACGCCAAGGCAGATCTGTTTCAGGCACTGGAGAAGGTCTGCGCCACGGATTGCCTCTTTGCCACCAACACCTCTTCCCTCTCCGTCGAAGCGATTGCCCGCACGATCCGGCATCCCCAGCGCTTTGCCGGGCTGCATTTCTTCAACCCCGCCCCGCTGATGAAGCTGGTCGAGGTCGTCGCCGGTCCGCAAACGGAAGCGGGTATCGCCGAACGGCTGTCCGGTCTTGTCAAGACCTTGGGCAAGCAGCCCGTCGAGGTGCGCGACAGCCCCGGCTTTCTCGTCAATCGCTGTGCCCGGCCTTTTTACGGCGAAGCGCTGCAACTTCTGGAAGATCGCGTTACCGATGCAGCAACCATCGACATGTGCCTCACATCGTCAGGCGGCTTTCCGCTCGGGCCGTTCGAACTGATCGATCTTGTTGGCGTGGATATCAACCTCGCCGCAACAGCCTCCGTGTGGCAGGGATTCGACCGGTCGCCACGCTTCAAACCGTCACGCCTTCTCGAAGACCTGAAGACCGAGGGCAGGCTCGGCCGCAAAACCGGAAGCGGATTTTTCACCTATCCGCGTCAGGACAATGTGCTGCCCGGTGACAGTTCCATATCCACTGTCGACGAGTTGAAGCGGCAGCTGGAAACACGCACCGGTGTTGCCGTGCATCTGAGCGACGGGCGGACGGCCCGCGAACTGTCCACGGACAGCCGCCAGCCGGTCATCGTGCTTGACCGGCAGATCGGCCAGTGGCGCGGTCCCGTTTCCCTCGCCTTCGCCCAGTATGATCTGCGCGATGCCGATATCCGGTCCATGGCGCTGCAGGCCAAATCGCTGGGTGTTGAACTGCACGAGGTGACGGACACGCCAGGGCTCATATTCCTGCGCGTGGCGGCCATGCTGGTCAACGAGGCGGCTTTCGCCTTCGAACAGGGACTGGCCACGACGGCGGGAATCGATACCGCGCTGAAACACGGCCTGAACTTCCGCCACGGCCCGCACGAGATGCTGGAGGCGCTCGGGATCGCGGCGATCACGAACACGCTGGAGCGCTGCGGCCGGATGCACCCGTCCGGGCGGTATGATGCCTGTCCCGCTCTGGCGGACTTTGCGGAGGACACAACAACCACGCGTTAGTCAGCACGGGCACTTGCATCGCGAATCAATTTAGAATTGAGATGAACCATAAAATAAGGGGAACGACGCAATGAAACGAATAGCAGCAGCGGCATTGATGGCGGGTTTGACTTTTGCCGGTCAGGCCATGGCCGAACCCGTGAAGATCGGCATGATCACGACATTGTCCGGCGGCGGCGCAGGCCTTGGCATCGATATACGCGACGGCTTCCTTCTCGCCATCAAGGAGTCCGGCAACAAGGACATCAAGGTCATCGTCGAGGACGATGCGCAGAAGCCGGAACTTGCCGTGCAGATCGCCGACAAGATGGTCCAGAGCGAAAAAGTCGACATCCTGACCGGTATCGTCTGGTCCAACCTCGCCATGGCCGTCGTGCCGGGCGTTGTCGGCCAGGGCACCTTCTACCTCTCGACCAATGCCGGCCCGTCGGCGCTGGCCGGTGCCAACTGCAACCCCAACTATTTCAACGTCGCCTACCAGAACGACAACCTGCACGAAGCCATGGGCAATTATGCCAATACGGCCAATTACAAGAAGACCTTCATTCTTGCGCCGAACTATCCCGCCGGCACCGATGCTCTCACCGGCTTCAAGCGCTTCTACAAGGGTGCGCTGGCAGGCGAGCTCTACACCAAGGTCGGCCAGACCGATTATGCCACTGAGATCGCGCAGATCCGCGCCTCCGGCGCCGATTCCGTCTACTTCTTTCTGCCCGGCGGCATGGGCATCGCCTTCATGAAGCAGTATTCGCAGTCCGGCATTTCCACGCCGGTCATGGGCCCCGGCTTCTCCTTCGATCAGGACGTGCTCGGCGCCATCGGCGATGCGGCCATCGGCGTGAAGAACTCGTCGCATTGGTCGAAAGACCTCGATAATGCGGCCAACAAGAAGTATGTCGCGGCCTTCAAGGCCGAGTACAAGCGCCTGCCGTCACTCTATGCGACACAGGGCTACGACACGGCGAACCTGATCCTTTCGGCCGTCGCCAAGGCCAGCGTCAAGGACAAGGATGCGTTCCGGGCCGCGCTGAAGGAAGCCAAGTTCGATTCCGTGCGCGGCAAATTCAAGTTCGGCAACAACAACCACCCGATCCAGGACATCTATGTGCGTGAAGTGATCAAGGAGGACGGCGTTCTCACCAACAAGATCGTCGCCACCAGCTTCACCGATCATCAGGATGCCTATGCGGCCAGCTGCAAGATGTGAACGATGGACGGGCGCGCGGACGAAAAAAACGCGCGCCCTTTCTGCCAGTGATCGTCTCATCGGATTGGATTGAACCTTGTCTTCGGCTCTCCTCATCGAACAAGCCCTGAACGGCCTGCAGTTCGGCGTCATGCTGTTTCTGATGGCCGCCGGATTGACGCTGATCTTCGGCGTCATGGGCGTGATCAACCTTGCCCATGGCTCGCTCTACATGGTCGGGGCCTTCGCCTGCGCGGCGGTTGCCGCCTATACCGGCTCGTTCTGGCTCGGTCTGGTGGCAAGCCTCATTGCCGCTGCCGCCGCAGGCGCCATTGTCGAAGTCACGGTGATCCGCCGTCTCTACAACCGCGATCATCTCGATCAGGTTCTTGCCACTTTCGCGCTCATCCTGATCTTTTCCGAGGGCACGCGCTGGGTGTTCGGCTCTTTTCCGCTTTACCTCGACATCCCGAAGGTGCTGCAGGGCGCGATCAGCCTGCCGGGCGGCGGGCAGTACCAGCTTTACCGGCTTGCCATCATCGGCGCCGGTCTCATCGTCGCCATCGGGCTTTATCTGCTGATCGCAAAGACAAGGCTCGGCATGCGCATCCGTGCCGGTGAATCCGACCGGGAAATGATTGGCGCGCTCGGCGTCGACATTGCTTCGCTCAACACCATCGTCTTTGCCCTCGGCGCGGCGCTGGCCGGCCTCGCCGGCGCGCTTGTCGGAGCGCTGCAATCGGTGCAGGTCGGCATGGGCGAACCGGTGCTCATCCTCGCCTTCGTCGTCATCGTCATCGGCGGCATCGGTTCCATCAAGGGCGCGCTGGCCGGCGCCATTCTTGTCGGCGTGGTCGATACCATGGGCCGGTTTCTGCTGCCGCAGCTTTTCGCCCTGTTCATGCAGCCGTCACAGGCGGCCACGGCAGGCGCAGCCATCGCCTCGATGCTCATCTACATCGTCATGGCCTTCATTCTGGCAGTGAGGCCGAAGGGCCTCTTTGCGGTCAATGCGTGAGGGACGGAATGGCTGATCGCGAACGCCTTGTGAATATCGCCCTTGCCCTGATCGTGCCGGCCTGCGCCCTTGCGGCCCATGGCATGGGCGAGCCGTTCTACGTGACCCTTGCCACCCGCATTGCCATTCTTGCGCTTGCCGCGGTGGGGCTGAACCTCGCGCTCGGCCTTGGCGGCCTTGTCTCCTTCGGCCATGCAGCCTTTTTCGGCATCGGCGGCTATGCCGCCGGCATCTTTGCCACCCATGCCTTCAACCAGACCCCGCTGCTCACCGCCCCCGTCGTGATCATGGCGACAAACCAGATGCCGGTGATCTGGCTGGTGAGCGCTGCCGTCGCCGGTCTCGCCGCCCAGCTGATCGGCCTGATCAGCCTGCGCACCTCCGGCGTGTATTTCATCATGATCACCCTCGCCTTTGCCCAGATGATCTACTATTTCGCCATCTCGTGGCCCGCCTATGGCGGCGAGGATGGCCTGTCGATCACCATGCGCAACGGATTTCCCGGGGTGAACACGATCAATCCCCTCAGCTTCTTCCTGATCGCCTATGGCCTGCTCCTGCTGGCGCTGTTCGCCTTCTCCCGGCTCAGGGACTCACGCTTCGGTGCGGCGCTGCAGGCCACGCGGCAGAACGAGGTGCGGGTGGCGTCCATCGGCATCAGGCCGCTGCGCATCCGCCTCGTCGCCTTCATCCTGTCGGGCATGATCACCGCCATTGCCGGTGCGCTGTTTGCCGATCTCAACCGCTTTGTCGGCCCCTCCATGCTGTCGTGGAGCATGTCCGGCGAACTCATCGTGCTGATCATACTGGGCGGTACCGGCCGTCTCTTCGGGCCCGTCGCCGGCGCCATCCTGTTCGTGCTGTTCGAATTTGCCCTCGGCGGGCTGACGGAGCATTGGCAGCTGTTCCTCGGCCTCATTCTGCTTGCCGTCGTCCTGTTCGGGCGCGGCGGTCTCGTCGGGCTTCTGGCCGGGAAGGTGCGTCATGGCTGAACCCGTCCTCAGCATCCGGAACCTGTGCAAATCCTTCGGCGCCCTGAAGGCCACCGACGATGTCAGCCTTGATCTTCATCCTGGCGAAATCCATGCGCTGATCGGCCCGAACGGTGCGGGAAAATCGACACTGATCCACCAGATCGCCGGAACGCTGAAGCACAATAGCGGCTCCATCCATTTCATGGGCCGGGATGTCTCGGCGCTTGGCGTCTCGCACCGCGCGCAACTGGGGCTCGGCCGCACCTTCCAGATCTCGTCGCTGACGCCCGAGTTTTCGGCACTGCGCAATGTCATGCTGGCCGTGCAGGCCAATCAGGGTTCGAGTTTCCGTTTCTGGAAGCCTGTCATGACCGACGCATCGCTCAAGGACACCGCGCGCGACATGCTCGGCCGGGTGGGACTGCTTGAGCGGGCCGATATACCCAGCGCCGAACTTTCCCATGGCGAGCGGCGGCAGCTGGAAATTGCCATTGCACTGGCGCTCGGTCCGAAAGCCTTCCTGCTCGATGAGCCGATGGCGGGCATGGGGCCGGAAGGCTCGAAACGCCTCACCGCCTTTCTCGACACGCTGCGGCACGAGGCGCCGATCCTTTTGATCGAACACGATATGGATGCGGTCTTTGCCCTCGCCGACCGCATTTCGGTGCTGGTCTATGGCCGCATCATCGCCACCGGCACGGTCGACGACATCCGCCGCAATCCGCTGGTGCGCGAAGCCTATCTCGGGGAGAGCGTCTGATGCTGCTGGAACTTGACGGGGTCGAGACTTTCTACGGCGCGTCGCAGGCGCTTTTCGGCGTCGATCTCGCGATGGCGGAAGGCGAAGCCGTTGCGCTGATGGGACGCAACGGCATGGGCAAGACCACCACCATCCGCTCGATCTTCGGGCTCTCGCCGCTGCGCCACGGCACGGTCCGTTTCGCCGGCGCCGATATTTCGGCGGCAAAACCCTATCGCATTGCCCGGCTTGGGCTGGGTCTGGTGCCGGAAGGACGGCGCTGCTTTCCCAATCTGACGGTGGCGGAAAATCTGCTGGCTTCGGCGCGAAAGGGATTCTGGACCATCAAGGAGGTCAATGCCCTCTTCCCGCGCCTGGCGGAGCGGTCCGGGCAATATGCCAACTCGCTGTCGGGCGGCGAGCAACAGATGCTTGCCGTGGCGCGCGCCCTGATGACCAACCCGAAGCTGATCGTCCTCGATGAGGCAACAGAGGGCCTTGCGCCGGTTATCCGGCAGGAAATCTGGAAGGCCATCGCCGCCTTGAAGCGGCAGGGACAGTCCATTCTGGTCGTCGACAAGACCCTGTCCGAACTTCTGCCGGTGGCCGACCGCTGCTTTGTGCTTGAGCGGGGCCGCACCGTCTGGAGCGGTGTGCCGGCCGAATTGACCGGCGCGATTCAGGATCGTTATCTCGGCGTCTGACGGCCTCCTCGACGGGAGGCCGCACATATCATATCTTACGCGCGGCCCTTCCAGCCGAGAAGCCGCATGGCATTGGCCGTCACCAGCACCGTCGCGCCGGTATCGGCAAGGATCGCCGGCCACAGACCGGTCAGACCGATGATCGTCGTCACCAGGAAGACCGCCTTCAGGCCGAGCGCAACGCCGATATTCTGGCGGATATTGCTCATCACCGTTTTCGACAGGTCGATCATGTTGGCGACATCGATCACCCGGCCATGCAGGATGGCCGCATCGGCGGTTTCAAGCGCCACATCCGTGCCGCCGCCCATGGCAATGCCGATGTCGGCCGCGGCAAGCGCCGGAGCGTCGTTGATGCCGTCGCCGACCTTGGCAACGGTCAGGCCCGAGCGCTGCATCTCGCCGACGATCCGCTGCTTGTCCTGTGGCAGCAGTTCCGCCCTCGGCTCGATCCCCAGCTTGGAGGCAATGGCTTTCGCGGTGCGGCTGTTGTCGCCGGTCAGCATGACAGCCTTGATGCCCTGCTCTTTCAGCACGTCAAGACCGCGCTCCGCATCGGCCCTCGGCTCGTCGCGCATGGCCAGCAGGCCCGCAAGCTTGCCATTGACAACCACGAGGGAAACCGTTTTGCCCTGGTCATTCAGCGCGGCGATGGACGCCGTCTGTTCCGCGCTGAGCGGCGCGGTTGCGGCGACGGCCTGCGGCGAACCGAGGAACACGTCCTTGCCACCAACGGTTCCCTCGACCCCCTTGCCCGAAACGGCCTTTGCCGCGGTGGAAGGAAGAATGGCCACGGCATCCGCCTTGGCCCGGTCGAGAATGGCCACCGCCAGAGGGTGGCTGGAACCGGTTTCGAGCGCGGCGGCCAGCGACAGCACTTCCCGCTCCGGCAGGCCGAATGAAACGATATCCGTGACCACAGGCTTGCCTTCGGTCAGGGTACCGGTCTTGTCGAAGGCGACGGCCGTCACCTTGCGGAAAGTTTCAAGCACGGCACCGCCCTTCATCAGCAGGCCGCGCCGCGCACCGGCGGAGAGGCCGGCGGCAATGGCGGCCGGTGTCGAGATGACCAGCGCGCAGGGGCAGCCGATCAGGAGAATGGCAAGGCCCTTATAGACCCATTCGCTCCAGATGCCGCCCATGAACAAGGGCGGGACGACGGCGACAAGCGCCGCGACAACCATGATGCCCGGTGTGTAGTAGCGGGAGAAGCCGTCGATGAACCGTTCCGTCGGCGCCTTGCTTTCCTGTGCTTCCTCGACGAGACGGATCACCCGGGCGATGGTGTTGTCGCTTGCCGTCGCGGTGACCGCGATGCGCAGGACACCGTCGGTGTTGATGGTCCCGGCAAAGACCGCGTCACCGGCATTCTTGCGCTTGGGCGTGCTTTCGCCCGTGACCGGCGCTTCGTCGATCTCGCTTGTTCCCTCGGTGATGTCGCCATCGGCGGGAATACGGTCACCCGGCCGCACCAGAATGATGTCGCCAATGGCAAGCGCATCGGCAGGAACCGAGACCGTGTTGCCGCCACGCTCCACCAGCGCGGTTTTGGGGACAAGATCGGCGAGACCCTGAATGCTGGCGCGGGCACGGCCGGCGGCAACGCCTTCAAGCATTTCCCCGATCAGGAACAGGAAGACCACGGCGGCGGCTTCTTCACCCGCGCCAATGATCACCGCGCCGATAGCTGCGACCGTCATCAGCATTTCGATGGAGAAGGGCGTGCCGGAACGCGCCGCCATCAGCGCGCGGCGGGCAATGGGCACCAGCCCGACCAGCATCGCCACGACAAAGGCTCCGTTGGCGATATCCGGATAAAGCTTGCCGACGGCATAGGCCGCGACAAGGGCGAGGCCGCTGACGATGGTCAGAAAGCCCTTGCGGCTCTGCCACCAGCGGGCCGGCCCGGCGCTTTGCACCGGAGCAGCGGCGACAGCCGCGCTTGCGTCCGCATGGTCATGCCCGGAATGATCGTGGCCCGCATGGTCATGGTCGTGGTGATCATGCTCCGCGTGGTTGTGGTTGGCATGGTCATGCCCGCTGCATGACGGTGCCGCCACGGGCGCCGGGCTCTTGGCTGTCAGCGGCGAAACCTTGTAGCCAAGGCCGTTGACCTTTTTCTCCAGAACACCGAGATCGGCGGTGTCGTCGTGTTTGACCGTCATCGTGCCCGCCGTCACCGACACGGAAATGTCGGCCACGCCAGGCAACCGGCGCACCGCCGTATCGATCTTGGCCGCACAGCTTGCACAGTCCATGCCCTCGACCCGGAAGCGGGTTTGCGTTGGCGCTGCTGTCATGTTTCAACCTCTCTTGACTCTGTTGCCGGCAAGGCTACATGCTCTAGCGACTAGAGGAGCAAGCGAAATGTTGAAAGAAATTTCGATCGGCGAAGCAGCAAGGCGCAGCGGCGTCAAAGTGCCGACCATCCGCTATTACGAACAGATCGGGCTGCTGGCGGCGCCGGCGCGCACCGACGGCAACCGGCGGCACTATGAAGACACGGATATCCGCCGGTTGGCATTCATCCGCCACGCGCGCGAGCTCGGCTTCGAGATCGACTCCATCCGCACCCTGCTGCACCTGCAGGATGATCCCAACCAGTCCTGCGAAACCGCTGACGGCATTGCCAATGCACGGCTCATCGAGGTTGAGCAGCGCATCCGCAGCCTGAATGCGCTGAAGGCCGAGCTGGAACTGATGGTGGAGGGATGCCGGCACGGCCGCGTTGCCGAATGCCGCGTCATCGAAATTCTGGCCGATCACGGCAAATGCGCGCATGCGCAACACTAGGCCGCAGTCGCAACCGGCTGCGGCCTTGATAGCTCAGCCGGTCAAATGACCAGCAATGGGGCCTTGCCGGGGACGCGCTCATAGAGATCCATCACGTCCTGATTGAACATGCGCACGCAGCCCGACGAGGCGGATTTGCCGATGGAGTTCCAGTCTGGCGAACCGTGAATGCGGTACAGCGTGTCGACACCACCCTGAAAGATATAGAGGGCTCGCGAACCCAGAGGATTGTGGACACCCGGCGGCATGCCCTGGCGCCATTTTTCCAGCTTCGGATCGCGTGAAATCATGGTCGATGGCGGTGTCCAGGTCGGCCACTTGCGCTTCCACTGGACAATGGCGCGGCCCTTCCAGGAATAACCCTGCCGGCCGAGCCCGACACCATAGCGCATGGCCTTGCCGTTCTTCAGAACCAGATAGAGAAACTTGTCGACGGTGTTGACGACGATGGTGCCGGGCTTCTCCCCTGTCGGATCGTCGACGACCTGCCGCAGGAATTTTTCATTGACCTTGGCAAAGGGTATCGCCGGCAGCCTGTAGCCCTCCTCTTCGACCGCCTGATACATGCTGATGTAGTCGGGCTTTACCGGTGCCGGTGCGGCTACCTCGACGGGCACCGGCTTGTCCGCCGGCACGGCATCCTGCGAACCGGCAAGATCGAGCGACTGTTTGGGCAACTGGGCACAGGCAGCGACGGCTGAAACGCCAAGGAGCGACAGGCCGGTCAGGAATGACCGGCGCGAAACGAGGGATGACATTCTGTATGCTTTCAAACGATGGAACAGGCGGGGCGGACAGGCGGTCGTGGTCACCGCTTGCCCCTATCCTTTTAAAACGGATCGCGGCAACCGTGTGTCAAAAACAAGGCAGAACGCAATGTCTGTGGCACTGTTGCATTATGATCACAGTATATATCAGGCTGTAAACTTGCGTGATAATGCAACATTACCCTAGTCCTTTGTGCTGCCCTCCCACGTTCCGTGGGAAATGCCGTGCTGCTTTTCCATATGGGCAATCACCGCGTCGATCTCATCGGGATCGATCGCCGTACTGACCAGCGTGGCCACGATTTCCACGGTCTCGTCATCGCCTTGATCGGTGATTTCGACGTCGCTGACGGGATAATCCGCCTCTTCAAGCCGTTCGACCAGGAGGTCGCGCATGGTCGGCATGGCAGAACGGGTCGATATCAGCTTGACCTCATAGGTGGCCTCCGCCGCCTGTTCGCTGATGGGGATGCGGTTGATGACATTGACCAGCGGGCGCAGCAGCGTATTGCCGGCAAGCACAAACACGGTCAGCAGCGCCGCTTCGGCGAGCATGTCCGTGCCGGCACAGGCACCCACCGCCGCCGAACACCAGAGCGTTGCCGCAGTGTTCAGCCCCCGCACGTTCATCCCTTCCTTCATGATCACGCCCGCGCCGAGAAAGCCGATGCCGGAAACCACATAGGAAATCACCCGGACGGCTTCCGTCGTCCCGGCAATCCGCTGCGCCAGATCAACGAAGGCCGCCGAACCAATAGCGACAAGCACATTGGTGCGCAGCCCGGCCGTCCGCTGCCGGTACTGGCGCTCCGCGCCAATCAGCGTGCCGAAGATGAAGGCGGCGACGAAGCTGATGGTCGTATCGAGAAAGGGGTAGAGATCGAATGTCTGTATGAACTTCATGGGGTCACCGCAGCTGGCTCGTCATGCGAGGCTAGCATTTCTCCGGTTAACAATGATGACAGTCCCTGTCATCGCCAGACAGGCGGTTTGGCACGGCATGTCACCCTCCGGACTGTCGGCGCAATGATCCGCCTGCGCCCCGGCCTCGCCGTCGGAAGACCGCTCCAGGCTTCGGGCCGTGATCACCGGAATATGCCTGGCACGGGCCTGCTGCACCAGTTCCTGCAGATGCCTGCCGCCGGGAAACGCCAGCAGCGCATCGGGACGGCTGTCTTCCAGCATGAAGCGGTTGCGCTTCGTGTCGGCCTGCTTGCCCAGCAGCGACCAGTTGGCGGGATAGCGGACGATATGGACATCGTTCTGCCGGGCCCAGTCCTCGGCCACCGATCCCAAGGCGGGAAGACCGCCATGGATGAGCACCGTCACCGGGCAGGCCGCATGGATGCGGTTCAGTTCGTCGAGAATGGCTTCGGCGACATCGAAATGCCGGCCGCCGGAAATCAAAAGGCGCATGATGTGCTCCTTGCAGTCTGTGTTGAAATGGGAGGCGCGCTACCAGCGTGCCCGCCGCATGATGCGGATGGCGCTCTGGTTCAGGGAGGACGACCACTGGATGAGGCGCCAGCTGCGCCTGCGATTGAGAAAGCCCCGGCGGTGCAGCCGCGTGGCAAGCCAGAACAATCCCTGCCCCGTCACGGCCAGAAGCCAGCAGAGCCATCGCAGGAACTGATCCCTTATCCGGGAACGGCGCGGTTCCGGGCGTTTCGAAAGCGAGCCGCGTTTGGGCACACCACCCCATGAATCATGGGGTGGTGTGCCTGCCTGAAAGTGCAGGATGGAATTGGTCATGACCATATCAGATCTCCTCTGGCGGTCTTGCGGAACGGGAGGATGACGGGCGGCCAATGCCGCCCGTTGTTTGACGGTTCAGAACCACTGGCCGAAGCGGCGGATGTAGATCGCCTTCATCGTCTGGGCGACGACGCAGTAGCTGAACAGGGTAGCCACCAGCCAGGGGAAGTAGCTCCAGGGCAGAGGCTGCAACCCGACCAGCGTGCCGAGCGGCGAGAACGGCACATAGATTCCGAGGCCCATCACCAGGATCGACATCAGCATGACCGGCAGGGCCGCCGTGCTCTGGATGAAGGGAATCTTCTGCGTGCGCAGCATGTGCACGACCAGCGTCTGCGACAGAAGCCCCTCGATGAACCAGCCGGACTGGAACAGCGACTGATGCTCGGGCGCATTGGCGGCGAAGACGAACCACATCAGGGCGAAGGTGGTCATGTCGAAAATCGACGAGGTCGGTCCGATCCACAGCATGAAGCGGCCGATGTTCCTCGCATCCCACTTGCGCGGCTTGCTGAGGAATTCCTTGTCCATCCGGTCCCACGGCAATGCCAGCTGCGAGATATCGTACATCAGGTTCTGGATGAGCAGATGGATCGCCAGCATCGGCAGGAACGGGATGAAGGCGCTGGCCACGAGCACCGAGAACACGTTGCCGAAGTTGGAACTCGCCGTCATGTTCAGGTACTTCATGATATTGCCGAAGGTCTCGCGACCTTTGATCACGCCCTCTTCGAGCACCATCAGGCTCTTTTCCAGGAGGATGATATCGGCCGATTCCTTGGCGATATCCGCACCGCTGTCGACGGAAATGCCCACATCCGCATCGCGCAGCGCCGGAGCATCGTTGATCCCGTCGCCGAGGAAGCCGACCGTGTGGCCATTGGCCTGCAGGGCCTTGAGCACCCGCGACTTCTGCAGCGGCGTCAGCTTGGCGAAGACGACGCGCTCTTCCACGAGCAGGCGCAGCGCGCTGTCGTCCAGCTTCTCGATGTCGCGGCCAAGCAGCGGTACCCCGGCTTCAAGCCCGACCTCACGGCAGATCTTGAGGCTGACCACCTCATTGTCGCCGGTCAGCAGCTTGACCGCGACGCCATGTTCGGCAAGTGCAGCAATTGCCGGTCCGGCGGTTTCCTTGGGCGGGTCAAGGAAGGTCAGGAAACCTTCGACGATCAGCTCGCTTTCATCCGCAATGCCGTATTGCGCCTTGGTGTCCCCCGCCGGGATTTCCCGGGTGGCGACCACCAGAACACGGAATCCGTCCTCATTGTAGGCGCGGGCAATGGCAACCAGTGCCTTGCGGCTGGTGTCGTCGAGCGCGCGGACATCGTTCCCGTCGCGCATGCGGGTGGCAATACCCAGCATTTCCTCTACGGCGCCCTTGCAGACCAGCAGGTGCTCGCCGGCCACGCCTTCGACCACCACCGACAGCCGCCGGCGGATGAAATCGAACGGCATCTCGTCGACCTTGCGATAGAAGGCGGCAGTCCGCATGTTGTCGGCCGATGCATCGGTAAAGCGCAGCACGGCCTGATCCATCAGGTTCTTCATGCCGCTCTGGTGATGGCTGTTGAGCCAAGCAAGGCGCAGCACATTCTCGTCGCGCTTGCCATAGACATCGACGTGGTGCTCGAGGATGATCTTGTCCTGGGTCAGCGTGCCTGTTTTATCCGTGCACAGGATGTCCATGGCACCAAAATTCTGGATGGCGTTGAGGCGCTTGACCACGACCTTGCGCCGGGCCATGGCAACGGCGCCCTTGGCCAGGTTGGACGAGACGATCATCGGCAGCATTTCCGGCGTCAGGCCGACGGCAACCGCAAGCGCGAACAGCAGAGCTTCCAGCCAGTCGCCTTTGACGAAACCGTTGATCAGGAAGACGACAGGCACCATGACCAGCATGAAGCGGATGAGCAGCCAGCTGACGCTGTTGATGCCGCGGTCGAAGGCGGTTTGCGCCCGCGAACCGACGATGGATTTGGCAAGCGAACCGAAATAGGTGCGCGATCCCGTCGCCACGACGACAGCCGTCGCGGTGCCGCTGACCACATTGGTGCCCATGAAGCAGATATTGGGAACATCCAGCATGTCGGTCTGATCCGAGGCAATGCCCAGCGCCGACTTCTCGGCAACCGCGCCGAGCGTGTCGTATTTTTCGACGGGAATGGCTTCGCCGGTCAGGACCGCCTGGCTGACATAGAGATCGCGCGATTCGATCAGGCGCACGTCGGCCGGGATCATGTCACCGGCGGACAGGCGCACCACGTCGCCCGCCACGAGTTCCCGCATCGGAATTTCGAGCATTTCTGGCGGGGTCGTCGCACGGTTCCGGCGCAGCACCGTGGCCGTCGTGCGCACCATCGCCTTCAAGGCTTCGGCCGCCTTGCCGGAGCGGTATTCCTGCACGAAGCGCATGATGCCGCTGGCCAGGATCATAACGGTAAGGATGATCACCTTGGTCGGGTCCGGCGCGTCACCGTTCTGCATGGGCAGCCAGCAGTCCGTGAAAGCGCTGATCAGGCCGAGGACGATCAGCACCATGATGAAGGGGTTCTTGAAAGCCGACATGAACTGGAGCAGCGCATGCGGGCGCCGGTCATGGGCGACCTCGTTTGCCCCGTCCTTGGCCAGGCGTTCCGATGCATCGCGGATCGTCAGGCCGTTGCGGTGGCTTTTGACCTTGGCAAGGGTGATGTCGATATCGTTCTGGGCTTCGCGTACAGCCCGCATGGACAGCTTGCGGCTGTCCTTCTTCTCCGCATTCAATGCGGAATTCTTGAGAATGACGTTCATTTTCTGGTCTCCTGCCGCTTTGCGCGACAGCGACACCAGCTCCGGATCACCTGAAATTCAGGCGCAACAAGCCGTGCCGAGCCGTCACGTCCACGGTCGGTTTTGGGGAATTTGCTCTTTGGGGTCGCCCGCCATGCTTGCCGGTCACCGGCAGCACGGCGGGCCTACTAGGATAGTCGTCCATGGGATACTCCTTCATGCCGCACCCGATGGCCCGAAGGCGCCTGCGCGGCGTTTGGCAAAACAGCGGTCAGATCATGCGGCCCGACTGATAGACCGCCAGCACCATCCCGAGTTTTTCAACCGGGTCCAAAGCGGGTGCGGGCGGCTCATTGTCGGCATGCCAGCGCATTTCAAGCCGGCCATTGACCGGATTGACGCGCCAATCCGCCTGCAGATTGGAAAAAAGATGCTGTTTCTGGGGTGCTGCGGAAACGCTGTTCCGTTGCACGGCAAGCCGCCCGCGGGCGCGGTTGGCGAAGGCGCGAACGCCTGGAAGAGTTGCGAACGTGATGTTCATGGCTCACCTCATTGACCGGAAGCGATCCGGCCGGGGGTGAGCGACGGTGGAGCCCTAGGCCCTAACGTTGCTCATCCGGTGTACCGGATCGAGTCCTGCTCGTTAGTTGTTTCAAGCGCCCGGCCTCCCGCATCAACGGCAGTCAGGGCGCAGCTAGATTTGCTGTCCATCGTCTTCTTTGTGATTTGAAAAATGACCTGGGTAACCCAGGCAAAACCGCGATACGCCTGCTTGATGCGGGTTGTCAACCAGAAAGCTTGGCCATTGCGATTTTTGTCGCGTGAAATTGATCGTACCGGCTGCAACGGCTTGAATTCCGGCCCCAAATCGGCCTGCCCGGCATCCAGCGCCCGCAAAACATGTTCGCTTATGGGGGAGCGGCGTGCTAACGCTTCCCCCAACAGTTCCATTCAAGCCAGAGAGCTTCCGGTTCTCGCCATACGTGCCCATGATCAAACGTTTTTTCGCCTATTACGCGCCCTACAAAGGGCTGTTCGCGCTGGACTTCTCCTGCGCTGTCCTCTCCGGCCTGCTGGAACTCGGCTTTCCCATGGCCGTGCGCGCCTTCATCGATGTGCTGTTGCCCGGCGAAAACTGGAGCTACATTCTTCTGGCGGCGGCCGGACTGCTTGCTGTCTATCTCCTCAATTCCGGCCTCACGGCGGTCGTGGTCTATTGGGGGCACAAGCTCGGCATCAACATTGAAACCGAGATGCGCCGCAAGAGCTTCGATCACCTGCAAAAGCTCTCCTTCCGCTTCTACGACAACCACAAGACCGGCCATCTCGTCGCCCGCGTGACCAAGGACCTCGAGGAGATCGGCGAAGTGGCCCATCACGGCCCGGAAGATCTGTTCATCGCCATCATGACCTTCATCGGCGCATTCCTGCTGATGTTCCTCATCAATCCGCATCTTGCCCTGCTGACACTGGCCATCGTTCCCTTCGTTGCATGGGTCGCCAGCCGTTATGGCGGGCGCATGACCCGCAACTGGCAGAGCCTCTACCGGCGTGTCGGCGACTTCAATGTCCGCATCGAGGAGAATGTCGGCGGCATGCGCGTCGTGCAGGCCTTTGCCAACGAGGATCATGAGCGCGATCTCTTTGCCCATGACAATGCCCGCTACCGGGAAACCAAGCTGAGCGCCTACCGCATCATGGCGGCAAGCACCTCGCTGAACTATATGAGCATGCGGCTGATCCAGCTGATCGTGATGATCGCGGGCAGCTACTTCGTCATCACCGGCAGCCTTTCCAACGGCGGCTTCGTCAGCTTCCTGCTTCTGGTGACGGTGTTCGTGCGGCCGATCGAAAAGATCAACTCGGTGATCGAGACCTATCCGAAGGGCATTGCCGGGTTCAAGCGCTACACCGAGCTTCTCGACACCGAGCCCGATATCGCCGACCGGCCCGGTGCCGCCGATGTCAACGGGCTCAAGGGCAATATCCGCTACGACAAGGTGAATTTCGGCTACACCGCCGGCAGGGCAGCGCTGCACGCTATCGATCTGGAGATCAGGGCAGGTGAGACCGTTGCCTTTGTCGGTTCCTCCGGTGCGGGGAAAACCACCCTCTGTTCGCTGCTTCCGCGCTTCTACGAGGTCGACTCCGGCGCGATCACCGTTGACGGCATCGACATCCGCGACATGACGCTCGCCTCGCTGCGCAGCCAGATCGGCGTCGTGCAGCAGGATGTCTTCCTGTTCGGCGGCTCCATCCGCGAGAACATCGCCTATGGCCGCCTCGATGCGTCGGATGAAGACATTGCGCTTGCGGCCCGGCGCGCCCGCCTCGACGAAATGATAGCCGGTCTGCCTGCCGGGCTTGCGACCATTGTCGGCGAGCGCGGCGTCAAGCTGTCGGGCGGCCAGAAGCAGCGGCTTGCCATCGCCCGCATGTTCCTGAAAAACCCGCCCATCCTCATTCTCGATGAAGCGACATCGGCGCTCGACACGCAGACGGAGCGCGAAATCCAGGCATCCCTCGCCGAACTGGCGCAGGGCCGCACGACCCTGGTCATCGCGCACCGGCTGGCGACGATCCGCAACGCCGACCGTATCGTCGTGGTCGATGATGCCCGGATTCTGGAACAGGGCAGCCACAGCGAACTGCTTGCCGCAGGCGGCGCCTACAAGCGGCTCTATCAGGTGCAGTTCGGCGATGCGGGCGCGGAAATCTTGCTCGACCGGGTGAACGGGAAAGCCTGAACTTTACAGCGCCGGTCAGAAACGTATGCTCCATCTGCTGAACGCTTTGGGAGGAGCAATCAATGATCAGGGAAAGCTACGTTCACGGTGCATGCAGCCAGCCGCTGATCGGCGAAACGATCGGGCGGCATTTTGACCATATCGCTGGGCGGTTTCCCGACCGTCCCGCCCTTGTGGTCCGCCACCAGAATGTGCGCCTGAGCTATGCCGAACTGAAGCAGCGCGTCGACGCCGTCGCAGCGGGCCTCATCGCCCTCGGCCTGACACCCGGTGACCGCATCGGCATCTGGTCACCCAACAATCTGGAATGGGTGCTGACCCAGTTCGCCACCGCCAAGGCCGGGCTCATCCTCGTCAACATCAATCCGGCCTACCGCTCGCACGAGCTTGAATATGCCGTCAACAAGGTCGGCTGTGCCGCGCTGATCCTGTCGCCCGCCCTGAAGACCAGCAATTACCTCGACATATTGCGCGAGATCGCCCCGGAACTGGACAGCTGCGCGCCCGGCGAACTCCGCTCAGCGAAGCTGCCGACGCTGCGGACCGTCATTCGACTGGGCGCAGACAAGACGCCGGGGATGCTCAACTTCGCCGATCTCGAACAGGCAGCCACAGCGCAAGCCATCGAACAGCTGCAGGCGCTGGCCGCCGTGCTGCAGTTCGACGACCCGATCAACATCCAGTTCACCAGCGGCACCACCGGCAGCCCAAAGGGCGCAACGCTCAGTCATCACAATATTCTCAACAACGGCTTCTTCATCGGCGAGGCGATGCGCCTCACCGAAATCGACCGCCTGTGTATCCCGGTGCCCTTCTACCATTGCTTCGGCATGGTTCTCGGCAACCTTGCCTGCCTGACCCACGGCGCCTGCATGGTCATACCGGGCGAGGCATTCGATCCGCTGGCGGTGCTGCAGACGGTGGAGGCCGAGAAGTGCACCGGACTGCACGGCGTGCCGACCATGTTCATCGCCATACTCGGGCATCCCGACTTCAAAGCCTTCGACCTCAGCAGCCTGCGCACCGGCATCATGGCAGGCTCGCCCTGCCCCATCGAAGTGATGCGCAAAGTCATCCACGACATGCACCAGGGCGAAATCACCATCGCCTACGGGATGACCGAGACCAGTCCGGTCAGCTTCCAGAGTTCCGCCACCGACCCGCTGGAACGGCGCGTTTCGACGGTTGGGCGCATTCATCCGCATGTCGAGGTCAAGATCATCGATGCGGATGGCGCCATTGTCGCGCCTGGTGTTACCGGTGAGCTTCTGACCCGCGGCTACAGCGTCATGCGCGGCTATTGGGGCGATGATGCCAATACCGCAGCCACCATCGACGCCGCCCGCTGGATGCACACCGGCGATCTCGCAACCATCGATGCGGAGGGCTATTGCAACATTGTCGGGCGCATCAAGGATCTGGTGATCCGGGGCGGCGAGAACATCTATCCGCGCGAGATCGAGGAGTTTCTCTACACTCATCCCGGCATCGCCGACGTGCAGGTGTTCGGCATCCCGGACAGCAAGTACGGCGAATGCCTGTGCGCCTGGATCAAGGTGCGGCCCGGCGCCAGCCTCAGCGAGCATGACGTGCTGCACTTCTGCAAGGGCAGGATCGCCCACTACAAGGTGCCAGCCCATATCCGCTTCGTCGAGGACTATCCGATGACCGTGACGGGCAAGATCCAGAAGTTCATCATGCGGCAGGCCATGATCGACGAGCTGGGCCTCATGGAGGCAAAAACCGCCTGAGTGGCAGTGGGCCTACTCCGCCGCGTGCGGCGCCGCCGCACCTGTGCCGCGTTTGCCGAAGACCCTGCGCCACAGCTGCGTCGATCCGCGCGACATGTCTTCCATGTAGAGGAAGATCACCGGCGTGATGAACAGCGTGAGGATTTGCGAGGCGAACAGGCCGCCGACCACGGCCACGCCAAGCGGCTGGCGCAATTCCGAACTGGCACCCGCACCGATGGCAATCGGCAGGGTTCCCATCAGCGCGGCGAGCGTCGTCATCATGATCGGCCGGAACCGCACCAGACAGGCTTCGCGGATCGCGTCGTGCGGCGTGTCACCCGCCCGCTGCCGGACAAGGGCAAAGTCGACCATCATGATGGCGTTCTTCTTGACGATGCCGATCAGCATCAGCATGCCGATGATGGCGATCACGCTGAGGTCAAAGCCGAACAGTTGCAGCGTCGCCAGCGCCCCGGCGGCCGCCGCCGGCAGGCCGGTCAGGATGGTCAGCGGATGGATGAAGCTCTCATAGAGAATGCCGAGCACGATATAGATCGTCAGGATCGCCGCGCCGATCAGCAGGCCCTGATTGGACAGCGCCTGCTGGAACACTTTGGCGGTGCCGGTGAATGTCGAGGAAATCGAGTCGGGAACATTCAGTTCCGCCTTGATCTTGTTGATTTCTTCCACCGCCCTGCCCAATGCAATGCCCTGCGGCAGGTTGAAGGAGATGGTCACCGCCGGCAGCTGGCTCAACTGGCTGACAGCCAGCAGTCCGGCACGCCGCTCCACATGGGCGAAGGAAGACAGCGGGATGAGCTTGTTGGTCGTCGTCGAGCGGATCTGCATCTGGTCGAGCTTGTCGGTCGTCCAGGGGATGGACGGATCGAGCTCGAGGATCACCTCGTAGCTGTCGCCGGTGGAAAAGATGGTCGAGGCCTGATTGGTCCCAAAGGCGTAATAGAGCGAATTGCGCAGCTGCGTCGATGAAATGCCGAGGAGCCGCGCCTTGTCCGCATCGATCACCAGATTGGCCTGCAGCGCATTGTTCTGCAGGTCGCTGGTCACATCGGCAAAATATTGCCGGTCCTGCTGCAGCGCCAGCAGGAATTTCTGCGACCATGGATAGAGATCGTCGGCATTGATGCCCTGCAGCACGAACTGGTACTGCGCGCGCGACGACGTGCTGCCGATGCGCAGGTTCTGGATGGCGATGGGATAGCTGTTGATGCCGGGCACCTTGGCCAGCGACTGGCGCAGGTCCGTCAGCAGCGGGTCGAGCGCCAGGCGCTGGGATTTGGGTTTGAGCTCAACGAAGAAACTGCCCTGGTTGAGGCTCGATGAATTGAAGCCGCCGCCGATGGTCGACGCCACATGCGCCACATAGGGCTTGCTCCTCAGGACATCGGCCACCTGCTTCTGCAGCGCCACCATGGCATCGAATGAAATGTCCTGCCGCGCTTCGGTCGAGATGGAAAGCTGGCCGATATCCTCGGTCGGCAGAAAGCCCTTGTCGATGGACGAGAAGAGATAAAGCGTTGCAACAACCGTCAGAAGAAAGATTCCGAAGACAACGATACGGAAGCGCAGGCAGACATCGAGCATCCAGCGGTAGCCGCCAAGGACCGCATCGAAAACCCGCTCCGTCAGCGGCTTGCGGCCCTTTCCATCGTCATGCGGAATGGCCGGCATGTGGCTGCACAGCATCGGGGTCAAGGTCAGCGATATCAGCGCCGACGCCACGATCGCCACGGTCACCACGACGGCAAATTCGTTGAAGATGCGCCCGACCACGCCGCCCATCAGCAGGACGGGGATGAAGACTGCCACGAGCGACGCGGTGATGGACACGATGGTGAAACCGATTTCCTCGCTGCCCTTGAGCGCCGCCTCGCGCGGCGGCATGCCCTCCTCGATATGCCGGGATATGTTCTCCAGCATGACGATGGCATCGTCCACCACCAGCCCGACGGAAAGCGTCAGACCCAGCAGCGAGATATTGTCGATGGAAAAGCCGAACACATACATCACGCCCAGCGTGGCGATCAGCGACAGCGGCACGGCAATCGTCGGGATAAGCGTGGCTGCGATCCGCCGCAGGAACACAAAGATCACCATCACGACCAGCGCGATGATCAGGATGAGCGTAAATTGCACATCCGATACGGCCTGCCGGATCGATGTCGAGCGATCGTTGAGCACGTTCAGGCTGGTGGACGCGCCGAGCTCTTCGGCGAATTTCGGCAGCATGGTCCGCACGCGGTCCACCACATCGACCGTATTGGCGCCGGGCTGGCGGAAGACGGCCAGCACCAGCGCCTTCTTGCCGTCATAGCGGCTCTCGGTCTGGGTATTGGCAACGGAATCCACCACCCGCGCCACGTCGCCCAGGCGCACCGGCTTGCCATTGGGCGATGCGATCAGAATCTGGCGGAATGTGTCAGCATTCTTCGACTGCGTGTCGGCCTCGATCGCCATCTGCTGGGTGGGGCTGGTGAGCGTTCCCACCGGCGCGATCGAATTGTTGTCGGCCACGGCACTCGTCAGTTCATCGATGCCGATGCCGCGTGCCTTCATCGCATTGGGATCGACCTCGATGCGCACGGCGAACTGCTTGGCGCCGAACACCTGGACCTCGCCGACGCCATCCACGGTCGACAGGGAGGGCGAGATGACCTGCTCGGCATAATCGTCGAGCTTCGACAATTGCGCCATATCGCTTTGCAGCGCGATCAGCAGAATGGGAGCATCGGCGGGATTGGTCTTGCGGTAGCTCGGCGGCGTCGTCATGTTCGCCGGCAGCTGCCGCAGCGTCCGCGCGATGGCTGCTTGGACATCGGCGGCGGCCTGATCGATGTTCCTGTCGAGCTCGAATTCGATGGTGACGCGGGTCTGCCCCTGCGTGCTGGTGGCGCTGATCGTCGAAACGGAAGGTATCGTGGCGAACTGCTTGATCAGCGGCGTTGCCACGGCATTGGCCATGGTGTCGGGGGCGGCACCCGGCAGCTGGGCGGAAACCGATATGACGGGGAAATCGACCTGCGGCAGGGCGGCCACAGGGAGGAACTGATAGGCAAACAGGCCCGATGCGGCCAGCGCGACGGAGAGGAGGATTGTTGCGATGGGCCGTCGGATGAATATGGCGGAGATGTTCATTGCACCGTGTCCGTCTTGATCGGATCCGGCGCAACCGCATCGGCGGCCGACAGTGCGGGCGCCGCATTGTCCACATCGGCCACCGTTTCAATGACGCTCGACCCGTCCTGCAGATGCAGCTGCCCGTCGATGACCACATGGTCGCCGGATTTCAGGCCCGCGGTGGTAACGGCGGTATCGCCGACCGTTTCAACCACGGTCACCGCCTGCTTGATCACCTTCTTGTCGGGGCCGACGACAAAGGCGAATGTCCCGTCATTGCCCTGCTGAATGGCGATCAGCGGTACGGTCACGGCGTCCTTGTGCGTGCCGATTTCGACCGTTGCGTTGATATACTGGCCGGGCCACAGCGCGCCGTCATCATTGGCCACATCCGCCTTCAGGACAATCGTCCCGGAGGCCGTGTCGACGCTGGAATCGACAAAGTTGAGCGGGCCTGACGCAATCACTTCCTTGCTGCCGGGAACCTTGACCAGAACGTCGAGCTGACGTTCCTTCATCGCATCGCGCAATGTCGGCAGATCGCTTTCCGCCACCGTAAACGACACCCGCAGCGGTGCCATGCGCGTGATGGTCAAAAGACCGCCGCCGGTGTCCGCGGTGCGCACGAAATTGCCGACGGATGTGTTGACCACACCGACACGGCCATCGATGGGTGCCTTGATGGTCATGTAGGAGAGGAGGACCTCGTCGGCCTGGATCTGCGCCGTATCCATGGCGATCGACGCTTTCAACGCATTGACGACGGCAAGCGCCTGATAGGTCTGCTGCTGGGTATTGATTTTCTGGCTTGACAGGGCCTGCGCCGCGATCAGGTCCTGGTTGGCGGAATCGAGATTGGCCTGGTCCTTGGCCAGTGCCGCCTTGTCCTTCTCGATCGTCGCTCGGATCGTCCGGTCATCCAGTTGAAAAAGCACGTCCCCGGCCTTGACCATCTGCCCGTCCTTGACATTGGCCGCCATCACCATGCCGTCGGCTTGCGGCCGGATGATAACCGTGTTGATCGGCTCGATATTGCCGACAACCGTCTTGGTGATGGGCACGTCTTCGGTCTTAGCCGTGGCGGCAACAATCGATGGAACGGCGGCAGACCGCCCCTTGCCGGACCCTGCAGCCTGCGCTGTCGCGGCAACCGTCGTCGGCCCCTTGCCGGCAGGCGGCGCGTTCAGATGGGGAGAGAGAAAGATGTAGCCGAGTCCGGCCAATACAACGAACGCGATCAAAAGACCCAGACGTTTCACTGCACGCTACCTCCAGGGCACCGCCCGTTAGCCAACAATGTATCGGCTATGGACTCTCTCACCTTCCCGGCATCTTGTCGAATGACCATTTTGTCATGTTTGCTGCAATGCACAGGGCGGCAATCGCCCGGATCAGGCAATGCAATCAGCACTTGAAGCCGACCAAGCAATGCGCGTACTCCTATCAGGAGAACGAAGGGGACCGCGATGCTGACACACCTGAACATTCCATCGGCAATGCGAGTGGTCCTTCTGTGTCTGTGCACGGCACTTCCCGGCGTTTTCGCAGCGGCCACAACCGCTTGCGCCCAGACCGCGGCGCCGGAAACCGTCACCATCGTGCTGCAGCGGGGCCAGAGCGAAGCCGACATCAACAACACGCTGCGGGCCGCCTATGCCAGCGGCCGCAACGTTGTCGTGCGTTGGGAGGATCCGGCACCGGCGCCCGCACCGGCAAAAGCCAAGGCCTTGCCCGCCGCGCAGCCGGGCGATAGCCCGCTCGATCAGGCCGAAGCTCTGGCCGAGAATGCGCTGGATTCATTCGGCACCGGTCTCTCCGTCGGGCTCACGGGCATCGGCCACATCGTCGAACTGCCCTTCATGATGGACAAGGGGCTGCAAAGCCAGGGCGGCGACTGGGGTCAGGTTACCCTCGTCACGCTGGGTGCGCTGCTTGCCGCCGCCGCCGCGGGCTGGATCGTCTTCCGGCTTGGCACGGCGCTGATCGTCCGCCCGCTCGGCGAGGATGCCGATCTCGTCCATCGCGCCCGCGGCTCGCTTGCCCGCACGGTGCGCGACATTGCCGGCATTTGCGCCTTCATTGCCGTCGGACACATCGTCATCAACGTCCTGACGGCCGACGCGCCGATGGCTTCTACCCTGACGTTGAGGCTGCTGCACGCCGCGGCGCTGACCCTGGTCTATGCGGCGGTCGGACGGCTGTTCCTCTCGCCCGGCGATCCCCAGGCAAGGCTCCTGCCCATCAACAATCCGCAATGGCACTTCCGCATGCTGGTTGCCTATGGCCTCACCGGCGCCCTGGTCGGCCAACTCGTCCGCCTGTCCCTGGAAAGCGGTGTCAGCCGCGGCGTCACTGAAGGCTGGTTCCTGATTGCAGCGACCGTGGTTACCGTTCTGAAGCTCTGGTGGTTCATTGGCGGGCGCAGGGACATCACTGCGGTCTTTGCCGGACCGGCACCGAGCATGACCCGGCAGGTGATCGCAAGCGCGCTTCCGGCATTCCTGTCCTTTGTTGCCATCCTGATCTGGATTGTCGGCTGCATGGCAGCCAGTGCTCCGCAGCGCGCCCATTGGGGGGAAGCAGCGGGCGCAACCCAGGTCATCGTCCTGCTGATACCCATCATCGCCCTTGGCATGCATGCGCTGATTGCGGCCATGCAGGAGCGGCACAAGGATGACATGCCCCTGCCGCCGCTGGCGCAGGCTTTCATCGCGGCCATCCAGACGCTGGCGACCGGGGGCATCTGGCTTCTCGGTCTCTTCCTCATTATCCGTCTGTGGACCAGCTACATGGACAGCGCCTACGCCATGGCGCTGTCGCTCATCACCGGCCTGCTGCGGATCAGCGTTGCCGTGGTCGTCGGCTGGGCCATCTGGAGTTTCCTGCGGCACTATTTCACCGCCCTCTCTCCCTCCTCGCGGCCGCTGCTGCCGGGACAGGAGGACACGGACGGTCCAACGCGCACCGCCGCCGGACGCCTCTCGACAATCCTGCCACTGGTGCGCGATCTCGCCTTTGGCGCCATCGTTGCGATCACCGCGCTCGTGGTGCTTTCATCCCTCGGCATGGATATCGGACCGCTGCTTGCCGGCTTCGGCGTTCTCGGGCTGGCCATTTCCTTCGGCTCGCAAACGTTGGTGAAGGATGTGGTCTCGGGCATATTCTTCATTGCCGACGATGCATTCCGCACGGGTGAATATATCGACACCGGCAAGCTCAAGGGCACCGTCGAGCGCATCACGCTGCGCTCCCTGCAGCTGCGCCATCAGAACGGCCCGGTGCACACCATCCCCTTCGGACAGATCCAGTCGGTGACGAATTACAGCCGGGACTGGAGCACGATCAAGTTCGAGCTGCGTTTCGACCGCGACACCGATCCGGAAAAGATCCGCAAGACGGTCAAGAAGGTCGGCCAGGACATGCTCGAGGATCCGGAATTCGGCCCGGAATTTCTGGTTCCGCTGAAATTCCAGGGCATTCAGGACATCACCGAGAATTCGATGATCGTCCGGCTCAAATTCACCGCCAAACCGGGCAACCCGTCGCTTATCCAGCGTGAGGCGATGAAGCGGCTGCTCGTGGCCTTCCGCGAAGCCGGGCTCCTGCTGGCATCCAATGCGGTGACCGTGCGCTCGGGGACCAACGATACGGCCGGTGCCGGTGCGGCAACCCAGATCGCCCTGGAGAAGGCCGCCGAACTCGCGTCGACGCAGGCGGCCAAGCCGGGCTAGAGCCACTCCGGCGCGCCGGCAAGCGCGACAGGCTGGACGATCAGCCCCTGCTCCGTCGCCTGCAGATAGGCCTCGACACCATAGATCCGGCGCATGTGATCGGCCGTCAGCACCTCCGCGGGCCTGCCGTCGGCGACGATCCTGCCTGCGTGGATGAGAACCAGCCGGCTGCACCAGTGCGCGGCAAGGCCGAGGTCGTGCAGGGATGCAACCACAGCCGAGCCCTTGCCGGCCAGATCGGCGAGCGACTGCATCAGGCCGATCTGATGTGCCGGATCGAGCCCCGCCGCCGGTTCGTCCGCAAGCAGGAGCGCCGCATCCTGCGCCAGGGCACGGGCGATCAGCACCCGCGCCCGCTCGCCGCCGGAAAGGTCGAGAGCCGAACGATGGCGCAGCTGCTGAACATCCATCCGCTGCATCGCCTGTTCGACCAGTGCCGCGTCATGCGCGCTCGGCCGGGAAAACCCGCGGCGGTAGGGCGTGCGGCCGAGCGAGACGAGATGTTCCACCGACACGGCCCAGGCGATTTCGCGGTCCTGCGGCAGATAGGCGGCGTGCCTTGCCCGCTCCCCGATGTTCATCCGCCTCGCCGGTTTTCCGGCAATGCCGATGTCGCCGCTCGACGGCACCAGGCCGAGGATGCTCCGCAGAAGGGTCGACTTGCCCGCACCGTTCGGGCCGATCAGCCCGACAAATTCACCGGCGCGAACGTCAAGCGATACATCGTGCAGGACAGCCCTGGAACCGAGCGACGCATGGACATGGGACAGGCTGAGGATGGTCATATCAGCGTCCTCCGCGTGCGGAACACCAGCCAGAGGAAGAAGGGCGCGCCGATCATGGCCGTCAGCACGCCGAGCTTCAAATCCCGGCCCGGCGCGATCAGGCGCACGAGGATATCGGCTGCCAGCAGCATCGATGCGCCGCCAAGCGTGCTGGCCGGCAGCAGGCGCGACGGCCGGGCACCCACCAGCGGCCGCAGCACATGCGGCACGATCAGGCCGACGAAGCCGATGGCACCGGCAACGGCGGTGGCCGCCCCGACGGATGCGGCCGTGCCCAGAATGGCGAAGAACTGCACCCTCCGGATGTTGATGCCCATGCTGGCGGCAGCATCGGGGCCCAAAGTCAGGGCGTCGAGCGCGCGGCCGAGGCTGAACAGCAGCGCCCAGCCCGCAAGGATGAACGGAGCGGCAAGCTGCACATGCAGCATGGAGCGGTCCGTGAGGGATCCCAGCATCCAGTAGACGATCTCCATCGCGGCAAACGGGTTGGGCGACAGGTTCAGCGCCAGCGTGGTCATCGCCCCGGCAAAGCTCGAGACCGCGACACCGGCGAGAATGATGGTCAGCGTACCCGCGCCGCGGCCGGCCAGCGCCTGCACCAGGAAGACCGCGAGAACGGCGCCTGCCAGCGCCATCAGCGGCAGGGCAAGCGGGAAAGCCAGGGACAGGCCGGTATAGATGGCGATCACCGCGCCGAGCGATGCCGACGCGCTCACCCCGAGAAGGCCCGGTTCCGCCAGCGGATTGCGCAGATAGCCCTGCAGCACCGCGCCGGAGAGTCCGAGGGTCGCCCCGATCATAAGGCCGAGCAGCGCGCGCGGCAGCCGTATTTCCCGCATGACGATGACGATGGCATCGCCCTGTCCCGTCAGCAGGGCGCGGATACTGTCCGAAATGCCCAGTGCGGCCGGACCGGCGAGCAGCGACAGCACGAACAGGACAAGGGTCAACAGCGCAAGCCCGGACAGGAGAAGGCGGTAATGATCCTTCATCTGGAGCCCTCCCGCCGTGCCGCATCCGACAGCAGCTTGACGGCCTCTGCCGTGAACGGTCCGCCGCATATCCAGTACTTGTCGGGGATATCGACGGGCTGCCGCCCCTGCAGCGCCGCCCGAAACGCCGGATGGAGCTGCGCGTCATAGGCAAGGGCGGGCGCCGGATAGGCGTTGTGGGTGGCAATCAGGTCCGGCTTGGCCATGACCAGTTGTTCGAGTGACAGTTTTTGCGTGCCGTCGAGGCCGAGCTTTTCGCCCATATTGATCAGCCCCGCCCGGTTGACGACCTCACCGGCCAGGGTGTTGCGGCCCGAGGTGATCTGGTTGGCATAATAGAGCGCGACGGTGGGCGCATCGGCGCCGTGTGCCGGAACGCTTGCCAGGGCTGTGTCCATCGCGCCCAGCAGTTCTTCCGCCCTGGCTTCGCGCCCGAGCAAGGCACCCATCCGCCGCACATTGGCGCGGATATCGTCGAAGGAAGATTCCGGCGGGAATTCCTCGACGCGAAATCCCAGTCGCTTGAGAATATCGGTCGTGGCCCGCGTGGTGTAGGTGCTGGTCAGGACGAGATCCGGCTGCATCAGGAATATCTCTTCCGCCTGACCATGATTGAGCGCAAACGCCCCCGCCTCCCCGGCCAGAACCGATACGGTCGCGTCCCCGGCGAGATAGGACACGGAAACGAGCTGCCCGCCCGATGCCAGCAGCATCGCCAGCTGATCGGTGCAAAGGTTCATGGAGACGACACGCCCCGGTGCTTCGGCCGAAGCGGAATCGACCGTGGCAAGCAGCGCAATGGCGGATGCCAACCACGCCGCGCCTGCGCCGGCAGCCCGTCTGTATCCCCTGCTCACGCCCGCAAACTCCCCTTGCCCCTCATACAGCCGAAACCTTGGCGGCATGCGGCGACCTGCCTATAGCTGCCATCAATATCGTCCGGCGTATAGTCATTCCTGCGGCATATCCATCGTCTGACCGGTTGACATCCCGTTTTGCCGCTTCCACCATGGGACAGATTCCGGGAGAGACAATTGGACATTCGCAAGATTGGTAAAACGCCGCTGGCCGTCACTGAAATCGGCTTCGGCGGGGCGGCGATTGGCGGGCTGTATCGTGAATGCACGCGCGACGCCGCTATGGAAACCCTGCAGACCGCATGGGATGCCGGCATACGCTATTTCGACACGGCGCCGTTTTACGGTTTCGGCCTGTCGGAGCGCCGGACCGGCGACTTCCTGCGCGACAAGCCGCGTGACAGCTACGTGCTTTCGACAAAGGTCGGCCGCCTCATGCGCCCGGTGCCGGAGGATCAGGTCCCCGATCATTCCTACGTCAATCCCCTGCCCTTCGCCGTCGACTATGACTACAGCTATGACGGCATCATGCGTTCCTTCGAATTCAGCCTGGCGCGCCTCGGCCTGAACCGGATCGATATCCTCTACATCCACGATATCGGTGCCTACACCCATGGTGCCGGACAAAACGCCGTCTATATGGACCAGCTGCTCGGCAGCGGGCTGAAGGCGCTGGACGAACTCAAGTCGGCCGGGGCGATTGCCGCCTATGGGCTGGGGGTGAACGAAGTCGAGGTCTGCCTCGATGTGCTGGCCCGGCATCCGCTCGACTGCATTCTTCTCGCCGGACGCTATTCCCTGCTCGACCGCGCGGCCGAACGCGGCCTGCTGGATGTCTGCCGGGCGCAGAACACCTCCCTCGTCATTGGCGGCGTGTTCAATTCCGGCATTCTGGCGACGGGTCCCGTCCCCGGCGCGCATTTTGATTATGGTCCGGCATCCCCGGATATTCTCGAGCGCGTCCGCGCCATGCAGGCCATCGCGGAGGCCGAAAATGTGCCCCTGGCAGCCGCCGCCATCCAGTTTCCGTTCCGCGAACCGTTCGTGGCGAATGTTTTGATCGGCACCGCCAAGCCCTCGAGCCTGACCCGCAATCTGGAAATTTTATCCACGAAAGTCCCGGAATCTGTATACACCGACTGCGAACGTTTCGTCCTTCGCTAAATTCTTCTAAAAGATCGCTCCGGATTAGTATCGGCATGGGTTTCATCGGGTGGCAGCAACCGCTAATTTGCTGATCTGCCTTGCAATATCAGCCATTGCATATTCCGCTCATCTGATTACATAAGGGCTCGCTGACTGCGTTCAGCGCGCCCGGCTGGCGTATGCGGCGGCCGGAAATCAGGCAATGAATGGAGCAACGCCCGGCTCTCTTTCATGTGTTGACACGAAGTATTGAGCGAGAGACCCAGGGATGACTGCATCTTCGTCAGCGACCGTCACGGCGGCACCTATTCATGCAACGGATGACCTTTCGGCACCGGTTGCATTTGCGATTCCCGACAATGTGTTCGCGGAAACGGTCACCGAGGTGCGCCACTATACCGATCGCCTGTTCCGTTTCCGTATCACGCGGCCCACGAGCTTCCGCTTCCGTTCCGGCGAATTCGTCATGATCGGCCTGCCCAATGCGGAAAAGCCTGTCTATCGCGCCTATTCCATCGCCAGCCCGTCCTGGGACGAAGAAATCGAATTCTTCTCGATCAAGGTCGACAACGGCCCGCTGACCGAGCATCTGCAGAAGATCAAGCGCGGCGATACGGTCCTCCTGCGCAAGAAGTCGACGGGAACGCTGGTTCTCGATGCGCTTCTTCCCGGCAAGCGGCTCTACATGCTGTCGACGGGAACCGGCGTCGCCCCCTTCGCCAGCCTGATCCGCGACCCCGAGACCTATGAAAAGTTCGAAGAGGTCATCCTGATCCAGACCTGCCGGGATATCGCCGAGCTGAAATACATCACCGAAATGGTCGAGGGCATCAAGGATGACCCGCTGATCGGTGAATTCGCCGCCGACAGCCTGCGGCTCTACACGACGACCACGCGCGAACCGTTCACCCATATGGGCCGCATCACCGACCTGATGCAGAGCGGCAAGCTGTTCAGCGATCTCGGCCTGCCGCCGCTCGATCCCGAAACCGACCGCGGCATGATCTGCGGCTCGATGCACATGATCCACGACACCAAGGCCATTCTGGAATCCTTTGGCCTGGTCGAGGGCGCCAACAACAAACCGGCGACCTATGTGGTCGAGCGGGCTTTCGTCGGCTAAAACCTGCCTGCAGAAACATCTGGAATATCGTGCCCGGTCTCCTTGAGGCCGGGCATTTTGCTATGCGTCTTGCCTCACTGACTTGTGACACCTTGTCTCTTCTAAAACATGAGTCCACATGCTATATGTGTGAATGTTATAAGCACCCTTATGAGTTTCAAAACCCCACATCATGGACGACACACCCACTCTTGGCTTTCTGCTGCACGATGTTGCGCGGTTGCTGCGCAAGCGGTTTGAACAACGGGCGAAATGCCTCGGCCTGACCCGGTCGCAGTGGCAGACGCTGGCCTATCTGTCCAAGAATGAGGGGATTCATCAGGCTGGCCTGGCGGAAATCCTCGAAATCGAGCCGATCACGCTGGTGCGCATCCTCGACAAGCTGCAGGAGCGCAACCTGATCGAGCGGCGCCGGCACCCGACCGACCGCCGCATCTGGCTGCTGTTCCTGCGCGATGAAGCGCGGCCGCATCTGGCGGATATGCGCGTCATCGGCGAAGTCACCCGGTCCGAAGCCCTCGAAAATGTGCCGGCGGAAGACCGCGAACATCTCATCCGCACTCTAACCCTTATGAAGTCCAATTTGATCGATGCCTGTCAGACACCGGTCGATGACAGGAAGACACACCATGGCTGACGGATCTCCCAACTCCCGCATTCCCGCCAATACCGATCACCCCGCCGCACCGGGGCACGCCGCGCCTGTTCTGGAAAAGACCGATGCACCCGGCGAAACACCCGTTGCCGCCCGCGTCAACGAACCGGTGCCGCTGCCCGATATCACGCCGCCGAAAACCCGCCGCAACCGTCTGCGTCCCGTGCTCTTCGCCGCGCTGCCGCTTGCCCTCGTGGTCGGCGGCTATTTCTACGTCACCGGCGGGCAGGTCATGTCCACCGACAACGCCTATGTGCAGGCGGACATGGTCGGCGTTTCCACCGATATATCGGGGCTGGTCAGCGCCATCGACGTGCATGACAACGAGGTCGTCAAGCAGGGACAGATCCTGTTCCGCATCAATCCCGACGTCTACCGCATCGCTCTTGAGGGTGCGCAGGCGCAGCTCGGCACCGTTCGCAACCAGATCCTCAACCTGCAGGCGAGCTACAAGCAGACGCTGGCGGAAATCGCCCAGGCGGAATCCGACATTCCCTTCTACCAGAAAACCCTGCAGCGCCAGGCGGACCTGACCAACACCGCCGCCGTCTCCAAAGCCACCTACGATCAGGCCAAGCATGATCTCGATGCCGCGCAGCAGAAGGTCGATGTCGCCAGGGCACAGGCTGCCACCACGCTCGCCCAGTTGGGCAACAATGCCGACCAGCCCGTCGAGCAGAACCCGTCCTATCTCGCCGCAAAGGCAACCGTCGACAAGGCCCAGCACGATTTTGACGCGACCACCGTGCGCGCGCCCTTCGATGGGATCGTGACCAATGTCAGTTCGCTGCAGGTCGGCGCCTATCTTCAGGCCTCGCAGGCCGGTTTCAGCCTGGTTTCGACAACCCATATGTGGGTCGCCGCCAGCCCCAAGGAAACCGAGCTGACCTATGTGAAGCCCGGCCAACCGGTGACCGTGACCGTCGACACCTATCCGGGCGTCGAATGGAAGGGCACGGTTGCCAGCATCAGCCCGGCCTCCGGCTCGAGCTTCTCGCTGCTGCCCGCACAGAATACAACCGGCAATTGGGTTAAGGTTGTGCAGCGCATCCCCATGCTCGTCAGCATAAACGACATGGCAGGCAAACCGCCCCTGCGCGTCGGCATGAGCGTGACGGCCGAGGTGGATACCGGCCATGCACGCGGCCTGCCGCAGTTCGTGCAATCGCTCCTGGGCAGCAAGGATCATGTCTAGCACCGTCGCACTGCCGGGCACCGCACCGGTTGCCAATCGCGGCGCGATCACGGCCTGTGTCATTCTTGCCGTGATCATGCAGGCGCTCGATACGACCATCGCCAACGTGGCGCTGCCCTACATCCAGGGCAGCGTTGCGGCGAGCGCCGACCAGATCAACTGGGTCCTGACCTCCTACATCGTTGCTGCCGCCATCATGACGCCGCCTTCGGGCTTTCTCGCCGCCCGCTTCGGCCGCAAGCGCGTGCTGCTCACCGCCATCGCCGGGTTCGTCGTGGCGTCGGTGCTGTGCGGCATTGCCCAGTCGCTGCCGCAGATCGTGGCTTTCCGGCTGTTGCAGGGCCTGTTCGGCGCCTCGCTCGTCCCCCTGTCGCAAGGCATCCTTCTCGACATCTATTCCGTCGAGGAGCGCGGCTCGGCCATGGCGCTGTTCGGCGTTTCCGTCATGGTTGGTCCCGTGCTCGGCCCCGTCATCGGCGGCTGGCTGACCGACAATATCAGCTGGCGCTGGGTGTTCTACATCAACGTTCCCATCGGCCTTCTCGCCTTTGCCGGCATCGTTGCCTTCGTCACCGAAACCGGGCGCGAACTCAAGGCCAAGCTGGACTGGTTCGGCTTCGGCACGCTCAGCCTCGCCATCGCCGCCCTTCAGCTTTTTCTCGACCGCGGCGAACAGCTCGACTGGTTTTCTTCCGGCGAAATCCAGCTGGAAGCGCTGGTCTGCGTCAGCGCGTTCTACCTGTTCCTCAGCCACACCTTCACGGCCGAACGGTCCTTCGTCAATCCAAGGCTGTTTCTCGACCGGAACTTTGCCGTCAGCATGTTCTTCATCTTCATCGTCGGCGTGACCTATCTCGCCTCGCTCGCCCTGATGACGCCGTATCTGCAGACCCTCATGGGCTATCCCGTCACCACGGCGGGTATCGTCATGGGCCCGCGCGGTGTCGGCACGATGGTGTGCATGTTCATCGTCGGCCGTCTCATCGGCAAGGTCGATACGCGCTTCCTCCTGGTGCTCGGCCTCGGGCTCACCGCCTGGGCCATGTACGACATGACCGGCTGGACGCCTGACGTATCGCAGTGGACCATCGTTTCGGTGGGCTTCATCCAGGGTGCGGGCCTCGGCTTCCTGTTCGTGCCGCTGACGACGATTGCCTTTGCCACCCTGCCCGCCAGCATGCGCGGCGAAGGCACGGGCCTGTACAATCTCTCGCGCAACATCGGTTCCAGCGTCGGCATTTCCATCGTCACGGCGCTGATCACCGAGAATGTGCAGACCAACCACGCCTCGATCGCCGCCTATGTCACGCCGTTCAACCACGCCTTCAATGCGCCTGCCGTGATGCAGCATCTCGACCCGCTGAAGGCGGCGGGCCGCGCTTCGCTTGACGGCATCATCACCCTGCAGGCCACGATCATCGCCTATATGGACGATTTCAAGCTGCTGATGCTGATGTCGCTGGCGGCTATCCCGCTGGTGTTCCTGCTGCGCAAACCGGCACCCAGCGCAGCGCCGCCGGAACATGCGGTGATGGAATGAAACAAGGGCGGGCAGTCCATCGGACCGCCCGCCCTTTTATCATGGTAACCGCGTCTTACCGCGCTGGCGGCGCATACATCAGGCCGCCGGCATTCCACAGGGCGTTGATGCCCCGGTCGATCTTCAAAGGACTGCCCTTGCCGAGATTGCGGTCGAACATCTCGCCGTAATTGCCGGTTGTCGACACGATGTTGTAGATCCAGCCCTTGTCGAGGCCCAGCGGCGCACCCGTATCCCCCTCGGCGCCCAGAAAGCGCTTGATCGACGGATTGCCGGATTCCATCTGCTTGGCGATGTTCTCCCTGGTAATGCCCAGCTCTTCCGCCTCGATCATCGAGAACAGCGTCCAGCGGACGATGTTGAACCAGCGGTCATCGCCCTGGCGCACGGCCGGTCCCAGCGGCTCCTTGGAAATGATCTCGGGCAGTACCATGAACCCCTCGGGGTCGGACAGGGTCAGCCTTTGCGCGTAGAGTGCGGAGGCATCCGTCGTGTAGACATCGCAGCGGCCGTTGTTCAGCGCGACAATGGTTTCATCCGGGCGCTCGAACGAGACGATCTCGTAGGTGATGTTGTTCGCCTTGAAATAATCGGCGACATTGAGTTCCGTCGTCGTGCCGGTCTCCGTGCACAGCGAGGCGCCGGAGAGCTCCTTTGCGCTCTTCACGCCCAGCGACTTCTTCACCATGAAGCCCTGCCCGTCATAATAGGCGGTGCCGACGAATTTGAGGCCCATGGTGGTGTCGCGTGAAAGGGTCCATGTGGTCTGGCGCGACAACAGATCGGCTTCGCCGGACTGCAGTGCGGTGAACCGGTCCTTGGTGGAAAGCGGAATGAAGTTGACCTTGTCCGGGTCGCCGAAGATTGCCGCGGAAACCGCATGGCAGAAATCGACGTCGAAGCCGGTCCATTTGCCCGTGCTGTCCGCATTGGAAAAGCCGAGGACGCCCTGGCTGACGCCGCAATTGACGCGGCCGCGTTCCTTGATCACCGACAGCGTGTCGGCCTTGGCGGGGGTGGCGGTAAAGGCTGCCGATGCCAGCAGCAGGGCCAGAAGTGCAGTCCGTTTCATGATGTTCTCCCTCATTGTGATTGAATAAATCTTTCCCGTCCGCCGGACAGCTGCCCGGCGGTTCGTTCGTTCTTCGGTGTTTGGATCACTGGTTCGCCAGGACGGCCGTGAACGTGTCCTCCAACACGTCGATCAGATAATCCGCATTCACCCGGCTGAAAATCATCGGCGGGCGCAGCTTCAGGATGTTGTCGTGCGGTCCTTCCGTTCCCATCAGGACACCGCGTTCCCTGGCACCGTTGTTGATGGCGCGGGCGATCTCCGTGGCCGGATGTTTGGTCCTGCGGTCCGTCACCAGCTCGATGCCGAGAAACAGGCCCTGTCCGCGCACATCGCCGATGACGGCATGGCGGGCCTTCATCTCCTCGAAGCGCTGCAGCAGGTAATTGCCTGTGTCCAGCGCGTTCTGCCGCAGATTGTCGCGCTCGATCACGTCGAGCACCGCAAGGCCCACGGCACAGGAAACGGGATTGCCGCCGAACGTGTTGAAATATTCCATGCCATTGTTGAAGGAAGCCGCGATCTCGCGCGTCGTCACCACCGCCGCCATGGGATGGCCGTTGCCGATGGGCTTGCCCATGGTGACGATGTCGGGCACGACGCCTTGCGTCTCGAACGCCCACCAATGGCTGCCGACGCGGCCGAAACCAACCTGCACTTCATCCGCCGCACAGATGCCGCCGGCGGCACGCACCATCGCGTAGACCTCTTTGAGGTAACCATCCGGCAGGAACACCTGACCGGCAACGCTGGGAATGGACTCGGCAAGGAACAGGCCCGGCGCTTTTCCGGCCTTGCGCATCAACTCGATCTGTTCGGCAACGCTTTGCGCATAGCGGCTGGCGATCTCCGCCTGCGGCCAGTCGGACGGCGCGCGGTAAGGATCGGGAATGGCGGCCTCATAGACATGCGGCTCGCGGCCCTTGCCGCCTCGACGCTTGTATTTGTAGGGGCTGAGCTCGATCAGTTCCTGCGTCGTGCCGTGATAGGCCCAATCGAGCACAATCGCCTCCTCGCGTCCCGTATGCGCCCGCATCATCCGCAGCATCAGGCTGTTGGCCTCGCTGCCCGAACAGGCAAAGGTCGCGACCGCGAGGTCACCGGGCAGTGTCGCGGTCAGCCGCTCCGCATAGGTGACGATGTTGTCGTGCAGATAACGCGTGTTGGTGTTGAGCAGGCCCGCCTGCCATGACAGAGCCCTCACCACATCCGGATGAGCATGGCCGAGATGACAGACATTGTTGAAACAGTCGAGATAGGCCCGGCCGCGATCGTCGATCAGCCAGACACCCTCGCCGCGCACGAACTTGATCGGCTCCGCATAGGAGATCGACAGATTGGGCAGGAGCGACGTACGGCGCGCGGCAACAATGGCCTCCCGGCTGCGCCCCGTCTGCTGGAATGTCTCGCGCGGCAGGCCGATGAAATTGGCCGGGTCCGGGAAGAGTTCGCCCCAGACCGGGAGATAGCGCGCTTCGCCGACGCCAAGAATGGCGGTTGCCGACAGGGATGTATCGACCGACAATTGCAGGTGCAGATGCGGTGCCCAGCCGCCATTTTCTGCCGGCGCGCCCATTTGGCCGACGAGATCGCCCGCTTGAAGCACGTCGCCCGGACGCAGCCGCGTCAGGGCCTCATGCGCAAGATGCCCCCACAGCGTTGCAAAGGGCGGGCAGCCGTCCGGCGCATGCTCGAGCTTGACGAGGCAGCCATAGCCGAGCGGATCGGGCTCGATGACGACTTCTGCGACAGTTGCCGCAATGGGGGTGAACAGCTTCGTGCCTGCCGCCATGAAGAGGTCAAGGCCGAGATGCCGGGTGCGCCGCTCGCCGGCAATGAAACGCGATTCGAACATCACACCGGTATAGACGGAACGTTCCTCGCCCCACGGCCCGATGCCAAGCGCAATACCGTTTTCCGCGCAATAGGCATCCCACCATGCGGTTGCCTTGTCCGGCTGCTGCGCCGCGGACCAGACGGTCATGGCATTTTCGGGATCGCCATAGGGAACCAGCGCCTTGGCCGCGGTGGCCGGATGCTGCGCGAGAACGGGAGCAAAGGTCCGGTTGTTGCGCTTGATCCAGCCGGCAACCGCCTTGGCACCCGCAGATGCATCATATCCGCAGGCATGGCGGAAAATCGCCGTGGCAAAGCCCGGATTGATCGCATCGAGGCGCCGCAGCAATGCCCATGCGGGCGCCTCGCTGATGGCGAGATAGGGATTGTCATCCGTCTTGTCCTTGCGCTGCGCCGACAGCGTGACGCTGGTGACGAGCCGCATGGCGATCAGGTCGAACAGCAGGTCCAGCTCCTGTTCCTGCAGGGGATATTCCGCATGGAAACCCGCAACGATGGCGACTGCCGCCCCGATGGGATCGTCGAGATCGAGAATGGAATAGGCGCAGGCCACCGCCACTTCCGCGATCAGCACGCTGTGCAGCGCGTCGCCGAAATCGATCAGGCCGGCAATTTTCCCCGGATTGTCCGCGTCGACCAGCACGTTCCAGTCATTGGCGTCATTGTGGATGACGGCGGCGCGTAAACGAGGCAGGCACGGCGCCACCCGCGCCTCGAACCGGTCGAGGAAGCGGCCGAGCAGCGCACGATCCTCGGCATTGTCGATATATTTCAGGCGCTGGCGCGACAGGCCCGCCGCCCGCATGTCCCAGTCGAATGTCCTGAGCGCGCCGGGGTGCATGAAGCCCTGCATGGCCCTGTCCAGCCGTCCAAGCATCCCACCGAGGCTTTGCAGGACCGCCGGCGTGCGTTCGCGTTCGGCCAGGGGATCGCCGTCCTGCCACGACACCATGCGGATGCAATGCCGTTCGCCGGTCGAGGATTGAACCTGCACCAGTACCTGCCCGTCCAGCGAATGGCGCAGTCTTGGCACCGGCAGATCGGATGCGTTTGCTTCGAGATGATGCAGCAGCGCCGTCTGGAAATCGCTCTGATCCTTCGGCTCGCTGGAATTGACGGCCTTGAGAATCCAGATGGAGCCATCCGATGCATCGATCCGGAAATTCTGGTCGCGTTCACTGGCCAAGGAACTGATCCGGCCCTCGACGCCAAAATGCTCCTTGGCGATGGCGAGCGCTTCCGCATTCGAAAATGCCGGTGCCGGATGGGACAGATTGATCATGCATCAACTCCTTTTCGCCAGAGCTTGGCACGGGCCTCAAAATGGGGCATCCGTTAATCCGCCGGTTTGACCGTCAGAAGGACGGCCTGAACCGGCATTTGGTCGGGGGAAGAGAAGAGGGCAATGAAGGAACTCGATGAAAAGGACCGGAACATTCTGAGCATCCTGTCGCGCGATGCCAAGATTCCGCTGAAGACGCTCGCGGGAAAGATCGGTCTGTCGCGCAGCGCAACCAGCGAGCGCATTCTTTTTCTCGAACGGTCGGGGGTCATCCGCGGCTACCGGGCCGATATCGGACAACTGAACGAGGGGGTGATCTGCGCCTTCCTGCTGATCAGCCTGGTGCGCACCCCGGCGCTCGGCGTGCTGGACCAGCTTGCGGCCCGTCCGGAAGTCCGGCGCGTTTCCTCGGTCAGCGGGCAGCTCGATCTGATTGTCGAGGTCGAGGTGCCGTCGATGAATCATCTCAACACGATCCGCAACACCGTGGCGCTGCTGGAGGAAGTGGATGACGTCACCACATCCATTATCCTGCGCCGCGACATCGACCGGATGGGCGGCGACGCGGGAGAATAACCGCCGGCCGGCCGCACTCTCGGAGGATCAGGCAATCTCTTCGGCCAAACGGGATACCGGGTTTTGACCGGACCGCGCATACTCCGTCGTGTTCACAGGTCTATTTGACGAACAAAGACGAGGTATGAAAATGAACATTTACCGCAACTATATTGCCTGGCGCAATGCGCGCCGCACCATTGCCGAACTCAACACCCTGCCGCTGGATCAGCTGGCCGACCTCGGCATCGATCCGCTGATCCATGTCCTTGGCATTCCCGTCCGCTCCTATTCGGGCAGCCAACGCGAAAGAAACTAGCTACTGCCATCGATATAAATGGCCCGGAAATCATTGACATTGGTGCCCGTCGGGCCCGGCACGAACAGATCACCGAGAGCATCGAACGCCGACCACGCATCATTGGCATTCAACAGGCTGCGCGCGTCCCTCCCAAGACCCGCCAGCCGCGCGGCGGTGCTACCATCGGCAAAGGCCCCGGCATTATCCTCCGAACCATCGATGCCGTCCGTATCGGCGGCCAGCGCCGAGATGCCCCCGGCCCCGGCAATGCCAAGCGCGAAGGACAGAAGAAACTCCGTGTTGCGCCCGCCCTTGCCCTTCCCGCGCACGGTGACCGTGGTTTCTCCCCCGGACAGGAGAACCACCGGCGCCGTGAACGGCCGGTTTCTGGTCAAAACTTCGCGGGCAAGCGCGGCATGCACATGCGCCACCTCCCGCGCCTCGCCCTCGATGGCATCGGACAGGATGACGGCGTCGACGCCCTGACGCCGCGCCTCCGCTGCGGCCGCGTCGAGCGAGACCGCCGCCGAAGCGATGATGCGGACCGTGTTGCGGGCAAAACCGGGATCGCCGGGATTGGGTGCGCGGGCCGCATCCAGCGACAGATGCCGCAAGGCCGCGGACGGCAATGCAAGATTGTACTGGCGCACGATCGCCCGTGCATCGTCGAGCGACGCGTCATCCGGCACGGTCGGACCCGATGCAACCAGAGCCGGGTTGTCGCCGGGAATATCGGATATCACGAGCGTGACGACCCGCGCCGGAAAGGCGGCGGCGGCCAGCCGTCCGCCCTTGACGGTTGAAAGGTGCTTGCGCACCGTGTTCATCGCGGCGATGGGCGCGCCGGATGCCAGCAATGCCTTGTTGACCGCAATCTCGTCATCGAGTGTCATGCCTTCCGGCGGTGCCGGTAACAGCGCGGAACCGCCGCCCGATATCAGCGCCACCACAAGATCGTCCTCCGTCAGATCGGCAACCGCGTCAAACAGTCTTGCCGTTGCCTTCAGACCCGCCGCATCGGGCACCGGATGCGCCGCCTCGATAATCTCGATCCGCTCGCATGGCACGCCGAAACCGTAGCGGGTGACGACAACCCCTTGCAGCGGGCCATTCCAGGCCTGTTCGAAAGCGCGCGCCATCTGGGCCGAGCCCTTGCCGGCACCGATGACGATAGTGCGCCCTTTCGGGCGGTCCGGCAGGTTGGCGGCAACGGTGCGCCCGGCCTGCGCCGCCGCCACGGCGGCGTCAAACAGGGATGTCAGCAATGCCCTGGGGGCGGTTTTCGATGTCATTATTGTCCGCCCCCATGGCCTTGTCTGTCGAACTCAGGCGACCGCGTGGTTGGCGATGCGCTCCAGCGCCTTCACCAGTCCGGAGTGGTCGAGACCGCTGTCGCCGTTCGCCGCGCAGCTGTTGAACAGTTCCTGCGTCGATGCCGTGTTGGGCAGCGAGACGCCCAGCGTCTTGGCGCTCTGCAAGGCAAGGTTGAGATCCTTCTGGTGCAGCGAAATGCGGAAACCCGGTTCGAATGTCCGCTTGATCATCCGCTCGCCATGCAGTTCGAGAATGCGCGAGGAGGCAAAGCCGCCCATCAGGGCCTCGCGCACCCGCGCCGGATCGGCACCCGCCTTCGACGCCAGCACCAGCGCTTCCGAAATGGCTTCGATGGTCAGGGCAACGATGATCTGGTTGGCAACCTTGGTCACCTGGCCGTCGCCGCAATCGCCGACGAGCGTGATGTTCTTGCCCATCAGCTTGAACAGCGGCAGGGCCCGATCGAAGGCGCTTTGCTCGCCGCCCGCCATGATGCTGAGCGTGGCGTTCTTGGCGCCCACCTCGCCGCCGGATACCGGCGCATCGATATATTCGCTGCCCGTCTCGCGAACCCTTTTGGCGAATTCCTTCGTTTCAATCGGCGAGATCGAGCTCATGTCGATGACGAGCTTGCCCGGCTTCAAGCCGAAGACCACGCCGTTTTCGCCAAAGAGCACGTCCTTGACCTCGGGCGTATCCGGCAGCATCAGGATGATGATATCCGTCTTTTCGGCGAGAGCCTTGGGGCTTTCAACGATCTTCAGGCCGTTCTCGACCAGTTCAGGGCGCGGCTCGATGAAGAATTTCGAGGTGTAGACGTCATGCCCCGCATCCTGCAGGTGACGTGCCATGGGCGTGCCCATGATGCCCAGTCCGATGAAACCTATGTCAGCCATGTCCTCAGCTCCTCATTCTCAAGATGTCGGCGGATTTCTGCGCGTCGGAAAAGTCCTTCAGCCAGCCCAGTCCGCGTTGCGTTTCAGTCTTTGGTTTGTATTCGCAGCCGATCCAGCCGGTGTAACCGGCCTCATCCAGTGCCTCGAACACGAAGGGATAGTTGATCTCGCCCGTGCCCGGTTCGTTCCGGCCGGGATTGTCGGCCAGCTGGATATGGGCAATGCGGTCCTTGTGGCGCTGGTAGGTCGCCACCAGTTCGCCGCGCGTGCGCTGCTGATGATAGAGATCGTACTGGATGAAGAGATTGTCGCTGCCGACCTCATCGATGATCGATGCCGCCTGTTCGACGGTATTCAGGTAGAAACCGGGAATATCACAGGCGTTGATCGGCTCGATCAGCAGGCGGATCTGATGCCTGGCAAGCTCCTGCGCCGCTAGGCGCAGATTGTGCACGAATGTCGTGCGCAGCACATCGGCCGCCAGCCCGACCGGCGCGATGCCGGCAAGGCAGTTGATCTGCCTGCATCCCAGCTCGGTGGCATAGTCGATGGCCGTGGCAACGCCGCGCCGGAATTCATCGATGCGGTCCGGCAGCACCGCGATGCCGCGCTCGCCGCCCGCCCAGTTGCCGGCCGGAAGATTGTGCAGCACCTGCACCAGCCGGTGCTGCCCGAGTTTCTGTTTGAGAACGGCGGCGTCGAATTCATAGGGGAAGAGATATTCCACCGCATCGAAACCCGCCTGGCTGGCCAGTGCAAAGCGGTCGAGAAACGGAACCTCGTTGAAGAGCATCGTCAGATTGGCTGCAAATTTGGGCATGGAACCTCCGGAAAGTCAGTGAATGTCAGTCAAGGAATGCCGCGACGGCGGTCGGCGCATCCTGTTTCTGTTCGGCCAGTTCCTCGAACTCGACCACCGCATTGATGTCGGCGCCCATGGAGATATTGGTCACCCGCTCGAGGATGAACTCGATGACCACCGGCACCTGGTGTTCGTCCATCAGCGCCTGCGCCTGCGCAAAGGCGTCGGCAAACTGGTTGGGGCTGCGCACGCGGATGGCCTTGCAGCCGAGACCCTCGGCCACCGCCACGTGGTCGACGCCGTAGCCTTTCTCCGCATCATCAGACGCATTGATGTTGTCGAAAGCAAGCGACACTTCGAAATCCATGTTGAAGCCGCGCTGCGCCTGGCGGATCAGCCCGAGATAGGAATTGTTCACGACCACGTGCAGATAGGGCAGCTTGTGCTGGGCGCCGACGGCCAGTTCCTCGATCATGAACTGGAAATCATAGTCGCCGGAGAGCGCCACGATCGGCCGGTGCGGATCGGCGGCACGCACGCCGAGGGCGGCGGGCAGGGTCCAGCCGAGAGGACCGGCCTGACCGCAATTGATCCAGTTGCGCGGGCGGTAGACATGCAGGAACTGCGCCCCGGCGATCTGGCTGAGGCCGATGGTCGTGACATAGCAGGTATCGCGCCCGAACGCCTTGTTCATCTCCTCGTAGACGCGCTGCGGCTTGAGCGGCGTCTGGTCGAAATGCGTCTTGCGCAGCAGGGTGCGCTTGCGCTCCTGGCATTCCCGCGCCCATGCCGACCAGTCGCGCAGTTTGCCTGCGGCCTTCCATTCGGTGGCCACGTCGAGGAACAGCTTCAGCGCCTTGCCCGCATCGGAGACAATGCCGAAATCCGGCGCAAAGACGCGGCCGATCTGGGTCGGCTCGATGTCGACATGCACGAATGTGCGCCCTTCCGTATAGGTCGCGACATTGCCCGTATGGCGGTTGGCCCAGCGGTTGCCGATCCCCAGCACGAAGTCCGATGCCAGCAGCGTGGCGTTGCCGTAGCGGTGCGAGGTCTGCAGGCCGCACATGCCCGCCATCAGCCGGTGATCGTCCGGGATCGTTCCCCAGCCCATCAATGTCGGGATGACGGGAACGCCGGTGATTTCGGCAAATTCAACCAGGAGATCGGAGGCATCGGCATTGATGATGCCGCCGCCCGCCACGATCAGCGGGCGTTCCGCCGCATTGAGCATAACAAGCGCCTTTTCCACCTGCGCGCGCGTTGCGGCGGGCTTGTACGGCTCAAGCGGTTCATAGGTGTCGGCGTCGAATTCGATTTCCGCCAGCTGCACATCCAGCGGCAGGTCGATCAGCACCGGCCCCGGACGGCCCGAGCGCATGATGTGGAAGGCCTTCTGGAAGACGTAGGGCACCAGGCCGGGTTCCATCACGGTCACCGCCCATTTGGTCACCGGCTTGGCGATGGAAGCGATATCGACGGCCTGAAAATCCTCCTTGTCGAGACGGGCGCGCGGCGCCTGCCCGGTGATGCACAGAATGGGGATGGAATCGGCCGAGGCCGAGTAAAGACCGGTGATCATATCGGTACCGGCCGGGCCGGATGTGCCGATGCACACGCCGATATTGCCGTGATTGGCGCGGGTATAGCCCTCCGCCATGTGCGAAGCACCTTCCACGTGGCGCGCCAGGATATGGCGGACCGAACCACGGGCGCGCAGCGCCGAATAGAACGGGTTGATGGCCGCGCCCGGCACACCGAAAGCGCAATCGATCCCCTCCTTTTCCAGGATAAGAACCGCAGCATCGACAGCACGCATTTTGGTCATGATCATTCCTCCAGATTTAGTGGGATCATAATCCGTTTCATGAATCGCACAATGAATTTCTGGAAATAATTCTCATCATATGGAAATAAAGATTTTCAATAAAACTGGTAAAATCAACCGCGCCGGATTATGCCAATGCATCGTAATGCAAGGGGAAAGACGGCAGCATGGCCTTACAGTCGACGGCACCAAAAGGCAGGCGGGGACGCAAGGCGGGGGAGAATGCCGTGCCTTCCTCGGTTCAAGTGCTTGATCGCAGCCTCCATCTGCTCAGCATCGTCGCCGACAATGACGGATCGACGCTGACGGACCTCGCCGACCACACGGGCATGGCGCCATCGACCGTTCACCGGCTGCTGACTTCGCTTGCCAATCACGGCATGCTCACGCATGACCCGGAATCCGGCGAATGGACGGTGGGCGTGCGCGCCTTTGAAATCGGCAATGCCTTCCTGCGCTACCGCAAGCTCGGCAGCATCAGCCGGCCATTCCTGAAAAAGCTGATGGACGCCTGCGGCGAGACCGCCAATGTCGCCATCGAGGATGAAGGCGATGTGGTGTTCATCTCGCAGATCGAGAGCCATGCGCCGATGCGCGCCTTCTTCCGGCCGGGACGGCGCGGCCCCATCCATGCATCCGGCATCGGCAAGGCGATCCTGTCGACCTGGTCCGACACCGATATCGGCCAGATGCTCAGCGGCAAGACGCTGGCGCATTTCACCGACCGCACGCTCGATACGCTGCCCGCCCTCCTGAAGGACATTCAACAGATCCGCGCACGCGGCTGGTCGATCGACGATGAGGAGCACACGCTCGGCATGCGCTGCATCGCAGCACCCGTTTTCAATGAACACGGCGAGGCCATCGCCGGGATTTCGATTTCAGGCCCGGCCGTGCGCCTGCCCAAGAACAAGCTGGATGTATTTGGACCGGTCATCCGTCGGACCGCCGATGAGCTGACGCAGGCCATGGGTGGCCGCAAACCGCACGAACTCTAGCGGGAAAAGCAAAAAGGGGCCGTCGGCCCCTTTTTCGTCACCCTCAGGCGATCTGCAGATCGGCCGCCGACCGGGCGGGACCCGCCGCCGGATGTTTGTCGAGCCTGCTCTTCATCGGCTTGCCCGCCACGTAGACCTCGGCCACGGAACGGTCGTCCCCCATGGTCTGCAGGATGAACAGTTCTTCGGCGAGCGTGGTTGCCGTGCGCATGCGCAATTCCATCGCCGGCTTGGCACGGCTGTCGAGAACCGTGATATCGGCATCGGCGCCCGCATGCAGCGATCCGATCCGGTCTTCAAGGCCGAGCGCCCGCGCATTGCCGAGCGTCATCATATAGTAGGACGCGAAGGGCGAGAGGCGCTGGCCCTGCACATGCAGCACCTTGTAGGCCTCGGCCATCGTCTCCAGCATGGAGAAGCTGGTGCCGCCGCCGACATCCGTCGCCACCGAAAACCGCGCGCCCAGCTGCTGGAACCGGTCGCGGTCGAACAGGCCGCTGCCGAGGAACAGATTGGAGGTCGGGCAGAAGACCGCCACGGACCCGGTTTCCGCCAGGACCGCAATTTCCCGGTCGGACAGGTAGATGCAGTGCCCGAGCAGCATCTTTTTGCCCAGGAGGTCATAGCCGGCATAGATGTCGGTATAATCCTTGGCGGCGGGGTACAGCGACGTGGCATAGGCAACCTCGTCGCGGTTTTCCGACAGGTGCGTCTGCACGTAGCATTCGGGATGTTCACGCACGAGAACCCGGCTCATCTCCATCTGCTCGGGGGTCGAGGTGATGGCAAAGCGCGGGCTGATGGCATAATGCGCCCGGCCGCGGCCGTGCCATTTCGCGATCAGCGCCTTGGTCTCGTCGTAACCGGACTGCGCCGTGTCGCGCAGCCCTTCCGGCGCATTGCGGTCCATCATGACCTTGCCGCCGATCATCAGCATGTTGCGCTTTTCCGCTGCCGCAAAATAGGCGTCGACGCTTTCCGGATGCACCGAGCAATAGGCAACCGCCGAAGTCGTGCCGTTGCGCAGGAGTTCGTCCATGAAGCGCCCGGCGATGAAATCGGCATGGGCGGAAGACACGAACTTCTGCTCCTCGACAAAGATGTAGGTGTTGAGCCATTCCAGCAGCTGCGCCCCGTAGGAGGCGATGGCCTGTGTCTGCGGGAAGTGCAGATGCGTGTCGATGAAGCCCGGCAGGATCAGATGCGGGCGGTGATCGACGATCTCCGCCTGCGGCCCGGCCAGAGGCGCAAGCGTTGCATGGTCACCCACGCGGGCAACCCTGCCGTTTTCGATGAGAACGGCACCGTCTTCGAAATAGGAATAGGACGCGGTGTCATCGATGGCCTTCGGCGCATCGGTAAAGGTCAGCACCCGGCCGCGCAGCAGCAGTTGGCTCATTGGATTGTTCCTCCCTTGACTGTGTTCTCATACCATTTGGCCAGCAATTGCCGCTCCTCATTGGAGATGGCGGTCACGTTGGCGGGCGGCATGGCGTGCGAGCGCCCGGCCTGCAGATAAATCTCGCGGGCATGCGCGGCGATCTGGCCATCGGTTTCCAGCATGACGCCCTTGGGCGGGGCGATAAGCCCTTCCCAGCCCGGCTCCTTCGCATGGCACATTGAGCAGCGGCCAAGGACCGTATCGCGCACCTTGGGAAATTCCGCCGAGGCGATGAAGGGCTGCTGCACGGCCGATACCTTGTCGGCGGCCGGGCTTCCCGACAGGATTTTCGGCACCGTCGACAGCCACATGATGACGATGAACAGGACGGCGGTGACCAGCCAGGTCCAGGTCGGGTCGCCCTTGCGGGCATGGCGCGTGTTGAACCAGTGGCGGATGGTGACGCCCATCAGGAAGACCAGCGACGCGATGATCCAGTTGTACTGGGTGCCGAATGCGAGGGGATAATGGTTCGACAGCATCAGGAACAGCACCGGCAGCGTCAGGTAGTTGTTGTGGGTGGAGCGCTGCTTGGCCTGCTTGCCCAGCTTCGGGTCCGGCGTCTTGCCGGCAATGAGGTCCGCAACCACCTTCTTCTGGTTGGGAATGATGATCATGAACACGTTTGCCGACATGATCGTCGCCGTGAAGGCACCCAGATGCAGGAAGGCGGCACGGCCGGTGAACAGCTGGGTATAGCCCCAGGCCATTCCGACCAGAATGAAATAGAGCAGCACCATCAGCCGCGTATCGTTGCGGCCCAGCGGCGACTTGCAGATCGTGTCATAGACCACCCAGCCGCCGAAGATCGAGGCCAGCGAGATCGCGATGGCCACCGGGCGCGACACATCAAGCACATGCGGATCGATCAGATAGAGGTCGGCGCCGGCATAATAGACGATGCACAGCATGGCGAAGCCGGACAGCCACGTCGCATAGGATTCCCATTTGAACCAGGTGAGATGTTCGGGCATCTGCGCCGGCGCGACCAGATATTTCTGGATGTGATAGAAACCGCCGCCATGCACCTGCCATTCCTCGCCATGGGCGCCGACCGGAAGGTCCGGTCGCTGCCGCAGGCCAAGGTCAAGCGCCACGAAATAGAACGACGAGCCGATCCACGCAATGCCGGTGATCACGTGCAACCAGCGGACGGCAAAATTCAGCCATTCCCAGGCTATGGCATATTCATACATGCGGCTCTCCCTTTTATGCGAAAGAGTATGTGCCAAAGCCTGAGCCGCAGGAAAACGCCATAAATCACCCATCTCTTTCAAAAAAAACTATAAAATGCTACATCATGGAACGGTGTAAGACAGGGGTGGGAACCATGTCATATTTCGATAATCTTCGTGTTTTCGTTCGCGTCGTCGAACTGGGAAACCTTTCTGCCGCCGGCCGGGACCAGCGGGCGTCCCCGGCTGTCGCCAGCAACCGCATCAAGGAGCTGGAGCGCTATCTCGGCGTGCGCCTTTTCAACCGCACCACGCGCAAGCTGACGCCGACCGAGCATGGCCGTGTCTTCTATGAAGGGGCGGTCAAGATCATCGAGGCGATCAACGAGGCGGAAGCGGCGATTGCCGACCTGTCGCAAAAGCCGAAGGGCGCCATCCGCATCACCGCGCCGCTCGGTATCGGCCGTCGGCTGATTGCCTCCGGCGTGCCGGAATTCCACGACAAATATCCGGATATCGAGGTGCGGCTGCGATTGTCGGACCACAATATCGACATCATGAGCGAGGGCGTCGACGTCGCCTTCAAGCTCGGCATTCTCGAAGATTCCAACCTGCGCATGCGCGGCATCATGAACTGCGAGCGGGTGATCTGCGCCTCGCCGGATTATCTTGCCAAGCGCGGCATCCCGGCCAACCCGGACGAGCTCATAACCGGGCATCACGATTGCCTGCTTCTGCGCTATCCCGGCTCCAAGGAATATTACTGGACGCTGCAGACGCCGGAAGGCCCGCGCAAGCTGGAGGTCAGCGGCCCCTATGATTCCGATGATGGGGACGTTTTGACCCGCTGGGCGCTCGATGGCCGCGGCATCATCAACAAGCCGCTGTTCGAGGTCAAAAACCACATCAATGACGGGACGTTGCAGCCGATCCTTGAAAACACGCCACCGGTCAGCATCCAGCTTGCGGCGATCTATCCGCACAAGCGGTTCCAGGACCCGAAGGTGCGGCTGATGATCGATTTCATGACCGAACGCTGCCAGCGGCTGATCAGCGCCATGCTCGAATAGGCATCAGGCGTGCAGGCGTGCCTTCTGCCTGGGCAGGCGCTCCTCGCCGATCCGGTGGTTGAGGGCTGAGGTCATGATTTCGGCCGCCGCCAGCGCCGCAATGACGCACGGGCGCTTGTCCTTGACCGCGCTTCCCCCCACCGGGCAGACAAGTCCGTCAAAAATGTCCGGGCGGCCGACTTCCCGCTCCAGCCAACTGCGGAAGGTCGCCTTCTTGGTCTTCGAACCGATCATGCCGACATAGGCCGCATCGCCCCGGGCCAGGGCTTCGGCCGTGATGAGAAAATCCAGCGCATGGTCATGGGTGAGGACAACGAAGGCGCTGCCCGCCGGGGCATCGCGCACCACCATTTCCGGCATCGCCGTCAGGCAGGTTTCGATGCCGGGGACCCGCGTGGCGGACAGTTCGATCTCGCGCGTGTCGACGAGGACGATGCGCAGCGGCACCAGCGACAGGGCCATGGCCAGCGCGTCGCCGACATGCCCCGCCCCGAAGATGTAGACATGCGGGCGCTGGGCGATTTCCAGATCGACCTTTTCCACCAGCGCCGAGCGCAGGGGCCTGTCCACCCGCTTGAAGCCGAGGGCAACCCGCCCGCCGCAGCATTGTCCGATCTCCGGTCCGAGCGGAACGGAAATATCGTCTGCATCCGCCCCGCCTTCGCTCAGCAGCCGCCGCGCGTGGTCGATGGCCATGAATTCCAGCTGGCCGCCGCCGATGGTCCCAAAAATGCAATCGACCGCAACCAGCATCCAGGCGCCCGCTTCGCGCGGCGTCGAGCCGCTGGCGGATTTCACCTCGACCAGCACCACATGTTTGCGCCGGTTGAGAAAATCCCTGATATCATCGCGGTTCGACGGCATGGGACGCTCACTTCCCGTTTCGCGCAGCGCGCAGCCGCTCGACCGCCATCAGCACGCGTTCCGGTGTCGCCGGGGCATCGAGGCGCGGCGCGGCCCGGTAGTCGGCAACGCTGGCGACTGCCATAGAGATTGCCTCGAGCACGGAGATGGCCAGCATGAACGGCGGCTCGCCGACCGCCTTGGAACGGCGGATCGTCTCTTCGCGATTGATGGACCAGGTGGCCAGCTCCACATTGAACTGGCGCGGACGGTCCGAGGCGAGCGGGATCTTGTAGGTGGAGGGCGCATGGGTGCGCAGGCGTCCCTTGGCGTCCCACCAGAGTTCCTCGGTGGTCAGCCACCCCATGCCCTGCACGAAGGCGCCCTCAACCTGGCCGAGATCGAGCGCCGGATTGAGCGATTTTCCGACATCATGCAGCACATCCGTCCGGTCGACCTGATATTCGCCGGTCAGCGTATCGATGCTGACTTCCGAGACCGAAGCGCCATAGGCGAAGTAATAGAACGGCCTGCCTCTGCCTTCCGCACGGTTCCAGTGGATTTTCGGGGTCTTGTAGAAACCCGCCGCCGACAGCTGCACGCGCGCGCCGTAGGCCGTCCGGATGAAATCGGGAAACGGGATAAGGCGATTGCCGGCGCGGACCGCGTTGGGTTCAAAGAACACCTCGCTCTTTGCGACCGCATAATGTTCGGCGGCGAAATCCACCAGCCGCGCCTTGATCTGCTGCGCCGCATTGGCCGCGGCCATGCCGTTGAGATCGGACCCGGACGATGCTGCCGTCGCCGATGTGTTCGGCACCTTCGCCGTGGTCGTCGCGGTCACCTTGACGCGGTCGAGATCGACCTGGAACTCGTCGGCCACCACCTGCGCCACCTTGGTGTAGAGCCCCTGCCCCATTTCCGTGCCGCCATGGTTCAGATGGATCGAACCGTCGCTGTAGACATGCACCAGCGCACCGGCCTGGTTGTATTCGGTCTTGGTGAAGGAGATGCCGAACTTGACCGGCGTCAGCGCGATGCCGCGCTTGATGATCCGGCTGTCGCGGTTGAAGGCAAGGACCGCTTCACGCCGGGCCGCGTAGTCCGACGATGCCTCCAGTTCGGCGACGATCTGCGGAATGATATTGTCTTCGACAGTCTGGTGATAGGGCGTGACGTTCCTCTCGGTGTCACCGTAGAAATTAACCTTGCGGATCTCCAGCGGGTCCTTCCCCAGCGCATAGGCGATATCCTCGATCATCCGCTCGCCGCCGACCATGCCCTGCGGGCCGCCGAAGCCGCGAAACGCCGTGTTGGACACCGTATTGGTCTTGAGCGGCCGCGAACGCAGGCGGACATTCGGATAGAAATAGCAGTTGTCGGCGTGAAACAGCGCGCGGTCGGTGACCGGTCCTGAGAGATCAGCGGAGAAACCGCAGCGCGCCGAAAACGTCGCGTCCACCGCTTCGATACGGCCGTCATCGTCAAAACCCAGTTCATAGGCCACGTGGAAATCGTGGCGTTTGCCTGTGGCAACCATGTCGTCATCGCGGTCCGGCCTGATTTTAACCGCCCGCTTGTATTTCTTCGCCGCAACCGCCGCGACCGCAGCAAACAAATTGGCCTGCGTTTCCTTGCCGCCAAAGCCGCCGCCCATGCGCCGCACGTTGACCGTGACCGCATTGGCGGGCACGCCGAGAACGTGGCCGACCATGTGCTGGGTCTCGCTCGGGTGCTGGGTCGAGGAATACACCGTCACCTCGTCGTCCTCACCCGGCATGGCAAAGGCGATGTGGCCTTCGAGATAGAAATGATCCTGCCCGCCGATGCGCATTTCACCGCTCAGCCGGTTCGTTGCCTTGGCAAGCCCCTCGGCGATATCTCCGCGCTCGAGCTTGAGCGGATCGATGACCAGCGGATAGCCGGCTTTTTCGGCGTCGAGCACGTCGATGGCGTGATCGAGATCGCGGTATTCCACCTTGACCTTCGCGGCCGCGTTCCGGGCAATCTGCCGCGTTTCGGCAATGACGGCAAACATGGGCTGGCCATGGAACTCCACCTTGCCCACCGCAAAAACCGGATCGTCATGCTTGCCGGCCGGGCTCACATCATTGTGGCCGGGGATATCGTCCACCGTCAGGACACCGATGACACCCGCACATGCCCTGACCGCTTCGAAATCGATTGACACGATGTCCGCGTGGGCACGCTGCGACAGGCCGAGATAGGCGTGCAGCGTGTCGGCCGGTTCGGGCATGTCATCGATATATTCGGCGGAACCGGAAACGTGCTTGTGGCCGGATTCATGCGGCTGCTGTTCGTGCACCCCACCCTTGATGCGGGCCAGCGGCTGGATCGAATTCATGCTCTCCTCCTAGCCCGCAACCGCGGCATAACGGTTCAGCCGGATATTGTCTTCGCCCGTCGTCTCCAGATGGAAGCGGCGCAGCAGGTTCCTGGCGGTCAAAAGGCGGTAGTCCGCCGAGGCGCGCCAGTCGGTCAGCGGCGTGAAATCCGCTGTAAAGGCCGCCATCGCCCGTTCGATGGTCTCGTCGTTCCAGAAGGAACCGGTCAGCGTCTGTTCCACGCTCGAAGCACGCTTTGGCGTCCCCGCCATACCGCCGAAGGCAATCGTGGCAGCCCGTACCTTGCCAGCAGTGTCGAGCAGCACCTTGAACGCACCGCACACCGACGAAATGTCCTCGTCGAGCCGTTTCGATATCTTGTAGACGGCGAACAGTTCGCCCGGCTTGAGCGCGGGAATGTGGATCGCCTCGACGAATTCTCCCGGCACGCGGTCCTGTTTGCCATAGTCGATGAAGTATTTTTCCATCGGCACGCTCCGGCGGCTCGGCCCCTTGCGCAGGCGCACGCTTGCGCCGAGCGCAATCAGCGCCGGGGGCGTATCGCCGATGGGCGAACCATTGGCGACGTTGCCGCCGATCGTGCCCATATTGCGCACCTGCTCGCCGCCGATGCGGTTCCACAACTCCGACAATTGCGGGAAATGTTCCGAGATGGCCGGATAGGCATCGGTGTAGCTCACACCCGCACCGAGCGTCAGTCCGTCCTCGTCGGCCGTGATCCCGCGCAGCCCGTCCAGATGCGAGGTGAAGATGACGGGTCCGATCTCCCGCATGAATTTCGTCACCCACAGCCCGACATCGGTCGAACCGGCAACGATGGTTGCGCCGGGATTGGCGTCGAGAACAGCGGCGAAATCATCCACATCGGCGGGCAGGATAAAACGCTGCTTGCCTTCGCCGATATCGACGCGCCTGCCGTCCTTCAATGCCTGCAGTTGTTCGATGACCCGTGCGCGCTCGGCGACAAGCGGATCATTGCCGGCATTGCGCGCCGACACGCTTTGCGCCGCGCGGATGATGGCGGCATAGCCGGTGCAGCGGCACAGATTGCCCTGCAGCGCTTTTTCAATGTCGCGCACCGCCGGGCTCGGATTGTGCATCCACAGGCCGTAGAGCGACATGACGAAACCGGGTGTGCAGAAGCCGCACTGGGACGCATGGGTGTCGACCATCGCCTGCTGCACCGGATGCAGCGTGCCGTCGGCTGCGGCAAGCGCCTCCACCGTGACGACATGGCAGGCATCGAGCGAGCCGACAAAACGGATGCAGGCATTGACTGATTCATAGGTCAGCTGGCCATGGGTCAGGCGGCCAACCAGGACGGTGCAGGCGCCGCAATCGCCTTCGGCGCAGCCTTCTTTCGTGCCGCGCAACCGGCGATCGAGGCGCAGGAAATCGAGTAGCGTCTGGGTTGCCGCCACATCGGTCAGTTCGACAAGCCGGTCATTGAGCAGGAAGCGGATGCTGGTGCGCGTCTGGATATCCATGGCCGGTCAGCTCCCGCGATAGGTCGAATAGGCATAGGGCGCGACGAGCAGCGGCACATGGTAGTGCGCGGCCTCGTCACCAATGCCGAAGCGGATCGGCACCACGTCGAGGAACGGCACGGCGCCATCGCTCTGCCCGCCGAGATAGGCGCCAACGTGGAAACGCAGCTCGTAGGTGCCGGCACGCATCTCCGCGCCGGCCAGAAGCGGTGCATCGCAGCGTCCGTCCGCATTGGTGCGCGTGCTGCGCAGTGCCGAGAACTGCTCGCCGTCAAGACGCAGGAGATCGACCCGCAGGTTGGCGGCAGGCTTGCCGCTGGCGGTATCCAGCACATGCGTCGTCAGACGGCCTGTCGTTTCGTTCTGAGAACTCATGAGCGTTCCTCCCTCCCGAGGCGGATTTTCCACTTTTGCATCGCCCAGTTTGCCCGGCGCGGCGGCGGTGCAGTAGGCGGCGCTTCCTTGCAGGACTTTCAAAATTTTCTGGGGGAATGCATCTCCGCTTATTTGATTATTCATGGGATCGGACCAGCAGAGTGGAGGACGGATCGCTGCCATGAGATATCCCAGAGACTTGCATGGATACGGAGAAACCCCGCCGCAGGCCCATTGGCCGGACGGCGCAAAAATCGCCGTCCAGTTCGTTGTGAACTATGAGGAAGGCGGCGAGAACTGCGTCCTGCATGGGGATGCCGCATCGGAAGCCTTTCTCTCGGAAATCGTCGGCGCGCAGGCTTGGCCGGGCCAGCGGCACTGGAACATGGAATCGATCTACGAATATGGCGCGCGGGCCGGTTTCTGGCGCCTGCACCGCCTGTTCACCGACCGGAAGGTGCCTGTAACCGTCTATGGCGTGGCAACCGCCCTGCAGCGTTCGCCGGCACAGGTCCGCGCCATGCTGGATGCGGACTGGGAGATCGCCTCGCACGGGCTGAAGTGGATCGAATACAAGGATTATACCAGGGAGGCGGAGCGCGAGCATATGCGCGAGGCCATCCGCATCCACACGGATATCACCGGCGAACGGCCGAAGGGCTGGTACACCGGCCGCTGCTCGGTCAACACGGTGGACCTCGCAACGGAGGAAGGCGGCTTCGACTATGTGTCGGATTCCTATGCCGACGACCTGCCCTACTGGCACGAGGCTGCCGGCCGGCAGCAGCTGATCATCCCCTATACGCTGGATGCCAATGACATGCGCTTCGCCACGCCGCAGGGCTTCAATTCCGGCGAGCAGTTCTTCTCCTATCTCAAGGACAGTTTCGACACGCTCTACGCCGAAGGCGAAGCGGGTTCTCCCAAGATGATGAGCATCGGCCTGCATTGCCGCCTTGCCGGCAGGCCGGGGCGCGCGGCCGCCGTCGCAAGGTTCATCGACTATGTGCAGAGCCACAGCCATGTCTGGCTGGCGCGGCGCATCGACATTGCCCGGCACTGGGCAGAAACCCATCCGCAGCCATCCGGCGAACCGCGCCCGTCGGGACTGGCGGAAGCGGCATTCGTGGCGCGCTTTGGCGGCGTGTTCGAACATTCCGAATGGATCGCGCTGCGCGCCTTTGCCGGCGAGCTTTCCCATGGGCACGACACGGCAGCGGGGCTGCATGCCCTGCTGACCACCGTCTTCCGCGGCGCGTCGGCGGAGGAACGGCTTGCCGTGCTTACCGCCCACCCGGATCTGGCGGGAAAACTGGCGCAGGCCAAGCGGCTGACGGAAAGTTCCACGCAGGAACAGGCATCCGCCGGTCTCGATGCCCTGACCGACGCGGAGCGCGCGCAGTTCGAAGCGCTCAACGGCCTCTACGTCGAAACCTTCGGCTTCCCCTTCATCATCGCGGTCAAGGACCACAGCAAGGATGGCATCCTTGAAGCCTTCAGGACACGCGTCAAGAATGACCGGGAAACCGAATTCAACACCGCCTGCCGGCAGGTGGAGCGGATCGCGTTTCTCCGCCTGCAGGGCATGCTGCCAAACTGAGGGATGACCATGTCAGGTTCAACAGCCACGCGCGAGATTCGGATACAGCCCCTTACCCTTGAAGCGTTCCAGCCCTTCGGCGACGTGATCGAGGTGGAGGGATCATCCAGCTTTCCCATCAATCACGGCATGTGCACGCGCTATCACGACCTGGCGAAGGTCGAGACAACGGGGGAAAACCCGCGCGTGCTGATCAGCCTCCTGCGCGGCAAGCCCTATGATTTGCCGCTGACGCTGACGATGGTGGAGCGGCATCCGCTCGGCAGCCAGGCCTTCATGCCGCTGTCCGCCCATCCCCTGCTGGTCGTGGTTGCCCATGACCTGCCTGGCGGAGCGGGTGATCCCATCGCTTTCCTGACGGGACCGGGACAGGGTGTGAACATCCATCGCAATATCTGGCATGGCATCCTCACGCCCCTCGGCGGCATCTCGGATTTTATCGTCGTGGATCGCGGCGGCGACGGCAACAATCTCGAGGAACATTTTTACCCCGAACCGTTCATCGTCCGCTGAGCGCGGCCGGCGGCATGCCGGCTTTCCCGAAGCGCTCGACAAGCCACTGGATAAAGGCCTTCAGCCGGGCGCTCTGATGCCTGCCGGGCGGATACACCACATGGAACGGCAGCGGCGGATGGCTCCATTCGCCGAGGATTTCAACGAGTTGCCCGGACTCCAGGTAAGGCTGGACGAACGGCCTGAGATTCTGTCCGATACCCAGCCCTGCCAGCATCATGGCGATCTGGCTATTGTCCTCATTGGCGGAGAATTGCAGCTCGCTGACGGTGTACCTGTCGCCGGGCTTCACGAACAGCATCGGCTTGGCCTTGCCATCCGAATGCGAGAAGAAGCCAACCTTGCAGTGGCGGCCCGCGAGTTCCTGCGGGGCCGCAGGCGTCCCCATGCGTTCGAGATAGGCGGGCGACGCGCATGTCACGAACCCGGCATCGAACAGGTGCCGTGCCACGAGGGACAGGTCGCCGATGTCCCCGGCCCTGATCGCGCAGTCCACGCCCTCGCCGACGATGTTCGCCGTTCGGTTGCTTGTGCCCAATGCGATCGTGATGTGCGGGTATTGCGCATGGAAATCCGGCAGGTGCGGGATCAGGATATTCTGGGCGAACGTGGCGGTGGATTCGATGCGCAGATGCCCTCGCGGCGTCAGCTTGCTGCCGCGCACCGCACCGTCGGCCTCGTCGATCTCCGCCACCAGACGGGCCGCATGGCGGTAATATTCCTCGCCCTCCGGTGTCACCGCGACGTGGCGGGTGGTCCTGTGCATCAGCCGGGTGCCGAGATGCTTTTCCAGATCGGTCACGAGCTTGCTCACCGTCGAGCGCGGCAGCAGCAGCTGGTTGGCAGCGCCCCGGAAGGAACCGGATTCAACGACCCGTACGAAGGCGCGCATCGCAAGCAGCTGATTCACCGCGTTTCTCCACGTGCGAACGATTGTCCATATTTATGGACGGTGATGCCATGAATGCGGCATTTTGTTTCCGATTTCAATCACCTATTTCCTGCTTTCAGCGCGGCCGGGGCCCGTCCGGCTGCACGTCTCCTACAGGAAAGAGTGAATCCATGACCATCGATCCGATGAAAATTCTGCGCCTGAACCTGCCGCAATGGCAGGGCGGCGACCATCCCGACTATGCAATCGGCGCCCGCGTGCTCGCTGCCCTGGCGCCGCAGGCGCCGGGGCCCGAAGAGACGGTGGCCGTGCCGGAAGCTGATGACGCCGTGCGGTCGGTCGAGCGGGGCATCGTCTCCCGCCAGCCGCTGCTCGATCTCATCGCCGCAACCAGCGCGTCCATCGCCCGGCACGATCCCGAGGCCATTGTCACCCTGGGGGGCGACTGCCTCATCGACCTCGCGCCGATTGCCTATCTCAATGCAAGATACGGCGACGATCTCGCGATTCTCTGGGTGGATGCCCACCCCGACGTGATGGGGCCGCAGCAGTTCCGCAACGCCCATGCGCATGTCCTTGCCATGCTGATGGGCATGGGCGATCCGGATTTCGTGGCCGCCGTGCCGAAGCCGGTGAAAGCCAGCCAGATCCTCTATGTCGGACTGACCGAAACCACCCCGTTCGAAACCGATTTCATTCCAAAGCACGGCCTCGCGCGGCTCAGCCCGGAAGACCTGGCCGGGTCGGCCGAGCCCGTCCTCGCCTGGCTGCGCGCGTCCGGCGCCAGGAAGGTGGCGGTGCATTTCGACCTCGATGTGCTCGATCCCGCTTTCTACGATTTCCTTCTTTCGCAGGACCCCGCTGCAGGTCCGGATGCCTTTGACGGCGTCGCGAAAGGCCGGATGCGCTTCGAGGAAGTGGTCGGAATTCTGCGGGCCGTGGATGCCGAAGCCGATATTGTCGGGCTGGCGATCGCCGAATACATGCCGTGGAGCGCGATCCGGCTGGCAAAATCGCTGCGGACACTGCCACTTCTCGGCAGCAGCTAGCCAAAACGGACGAGACGGGGCGCAAACCCCGTCTCGTCCATGTGTCGATGGGTCGGGGCCCTAGTTCAGCGGGATCGAATTCTGATCCTTGCCCGCCTGATACTGGTTCGACAGATCCGCATATTTCTTGGCGATCCGGGCGGCACGGGCATGCAGCCTGCCCCGGTCCGGCTCCGGCAGCGCCGCAATCAGCGCGTGGATGGCATAGCTTTTCCAGAACGCATTTTCAGTGTTGTAACCGCCGGGCTCCAGCGTGAAGACTTCCTTCAGAATCTTCAGGTCATGCGGGATGGCGAAGGCATCGCGGGAATCCTCATGGCTGAAGAAATAGTAGAAATTGTCGAAGCCGGCCCAGGTGATGGCCGAAAGGCACATCGAGCAGGGTTCGTGAGTCGACAGGAAGATGAGATCCCTGGGGTCCGGGCGCTTGTCCGGGTTCACTTCGTAGAAGCGCTTGAGCGTATGCACCTCGCCGTGCCAGAGCGGGTTTTCCGTCTCGTTGTTCGTCTCCGCCAGAACGAGCGACAGATCCGACTTGCGCAGCAAGGCGGCGCCGAAAATCTTGTTGCCTGCCGCCACACCCTTTTCCGTCATCGGAATGATGTGATGCTCCATCGCGTCGAGCAGCGCATCGATCGTCGCGGTCGTTGGTCTTTCCACAGTCATTGACGTGTCCTTCGCTTAAGCCTGCAAACAGTCTGGCCCGGATACGGCATGCATCCGGGCCGTTTTTTCACACCGGGAACAGGGTGTAACGGACGACAAACAGGATCGCCACGAGCCAGGTTGCCAGATGCACGTCCTTGACCCGGCCCGTGAACGTCTTGATCACGACGTAGCTGATGAAGCCGAAGGCAAGACCGTTGGCGATCGAGTAGGTGAACGGGATCATCAGGGCGGTCAGTGCCGCTGGGGTTGCCTCGGTGACATCACCCCATTCGATGTCGGTGAGTTCACGCATCATCAGGCCGGCGACGTAGAGCAAGGCGGGTGCCGTGGCATAACCGGGAACGGAACCGGCCAGCGGCGAGATGAACAGGGCCGCCAGGAACAGGACGGCAATGGTGAGTGCCGTCAATCCGGTCCGACCGCCGGCCTGAACGCCCGATGCGCTTTCGACATAGGCGGTGGTGCTGCTGGTGCCCAGCAGCGAACCGGCCACGATGGCGGTGCTGTCGGCAAACAGGGCGCGTCCGAGACGGTTGGGTTTCCCCTCCTCGATCAGACCGGCACGCTTGCTCACGCCGATCAGCGTCCCCGTGGCGTCGAATACCTCGACCAGCACGAACACCAGGATCACCTGCAGCAGGCCCGTATGCAGGGCGCCCATGATATCGAGCTGCAGGAATGTCGGCGCCAGGCTCGGCGGGGCGGAAAACACGCCCTTGAACTCGCTGGCGCCCACGGCCATCGACAGGACGGTGACCACGAGAATGCCGATGAGGATCGCACCGCGCACCTTCAGGGCATCGAGCGCCGCGATGATGAAGAAGCCCAGCATGGCGAACAGGGCGGGCGTGCTGCCGAGATGGCCCAGACCGATGAAGGTGGCGGGGTTGGCGACGATGATCCCGGAATTCTTCAGCGCGATGAAGGCAAGGAAGAGGCCGATGCCCGCCGCAATGGAACTGCGCAGCGATTTGGGAATGCCGGCAACAAGCCAGCTGCGCACGCCCGTAACGGTAAGCAGGATGAAAATACATCCGGAAATGAAAACGGCACCCAGCGCCTGCTGCCAGCTGAAGCCCATCGCCGCCACGACCGTGAAGGCGAAGAAGGCATTGAGGCCCATGCCCGGCGCCATCCCGATGGGCCAGTTGGCGACAAGCGCCATGACCAGCGATCCAACCGCCGCGGCGATACAGGTGGCGACAAAGATGGCATTGCGGTCCATTCCCGTCGACGACAAAATCTCCGGATTGACGAAGATGATGTACGACATCGTCAGGAATGTCGTCAGTCCCGCGAGCATTTCAATGCGTGCGGATGTGTTGTGTTCTCGTAGCTTGAAAAGCTTTTCGAGCATGATTCCTCCCCCTGGCTCTCGCCGAGTCTCCGGTTGCTGCGTGACCCCCTTGGATCGGCGAGTCGCATGGCTGCCTGTTTTGAGTTTTCGAACGTCTTCAATCAAGAGAAAACTGGCGCAGCTCCTCCACGGCCAGCCTCTCCTCAGTGCTTCCACTGCGGGGCTGATAGTGCGTCTTCCGGCGCGGCGATGCTAGGCCATGATTTCCGCAGACATGAGCGAAACAGCTTCAATATTTTATTGATGCCAGCTAAGTTTCGGATGGGAAAAGAGGCAGATAGCGGCTGCGGCTATCCCTCTCATTCATAGAAACATTTGCCGCATCCCGCAAGCATCCTGCCTGACTTAACTCAACCACAGGCTGGACAGCGGCATTGCATGCAGCTTTTCGCCGAAGGGCGTTATCCGGTCGTGATCGTGCAGCACGATGCCATGGACGAAGCGGTCGCCGACCGCCTCCTGCAACTGGCGCAGCCCGCGCAGATCCTGCTGGCGCACGGTGGCCGCCGCCTTGACCTCGATGCCGATGACCCGGCCACGCCTGTCCTCGATGACCAGATCGACCTCGTCCTGATCCTTGGTGCGGTAATGCGAAAAGGTCAGGCGGCGCTCCGACCAGGCCGCCAGCTTGAAGATTTCCGACACGACAAAGCTTTCCAGGATGGCACCGAACCGCGTGCGGTCGCTCAGCACGTCGTCGGCATCGGTGTCGCGCAGGGCGCCGAGCAGACCGGTATCGAGAAAATGCAGCTTGGGCGTCTTGATCAGCCGGGTCAGCCGGTTGGTGGACCAGGGCGGCAAGGTGCGCACCAGGAACAGCCGTTCGAGAATGGCGACATATTTCTGCGCCGTCACGCTGGAAAGGCCGAGCGCCGCACCGAAACTGGAATGGTTGGTCAGTTGGCCCGCATGTTCGGCCAGCACATCGAGAAGCCGCGGCAGGCGGTCCAGCTGATCGATATTGGCGATGTCCCGCACGTCTCGGTCGAGAATGAGGGCAACGTAGTCTTCCAGCCAGGCCTTGCGGCGCGCTGGCGACGACCGGCGCACGACCTCCGGGTAGCCGCCACGCAGCACGATATCGCTCAGGGCCTGTCCGGTGACCGGGCGGGCTGCCAGCTGCAGATCGTCCCCGGCAAACAGCCGGTCGAGAAAATTGCCCGGCGTTCCCGCCAGTTCGCATTGCGCAAACGGCAGCAGCGGGATGACCGCCATGCGTCCCGCGAGGGAATCGGCGATGGCCGGAACCGTGGCGAGATTGGCCGATCCCGTCAGCAGGAAACGTCCCGGCTCCTGATCCGTATCGACGCTCTCCTTGATCGCCAGCATCAGTTCCGGCGCGCGCTGCACCTCGTCGATGACGGCCCGTTTCAGCCCGCGGATGAAGCCGACCGGATCGGTACGGGCCGCCTGCAGGGTCGCGGCATCGTCCAATGTCAGATAGGGCCTGTCGGCACCCGAGAACTGGCGGGCCAGCGTCGTCTTGCCCGCCTGGCGCGGGCCGGCGATCAGCACGACCCGCGTATCCGACAGGGCGGTTGCGACGTGCGGCCCGACGCGTCTTTCGATCAGGCCATGCTTTTCAGACGAGGAATCACTCATGCGTCCATTCCTAAATCATTTACCGTCTGATTTAAAGCGAATAGACGTCTATTTTTAATCACATGCGCGATGCAATACAGGCGAACGAGCGGCGCTTCAGTTCGGAACAGGCGGCACTTGCAGCCTGTAGATCCGTGAAACCACCAAACCGCACCCGAAAGCGCTTGGCTGCGGGTTCAATATAACCCTTGGCCTCGGGCAAAATCGAACGGACCAGCTGATCCGCCTTGCCCAGCAACCGGTTGGCATCGGCGCGCGTATCCACCGCACCGATCTGGATATTCCACTGGCCGCTTGTTTTCAAAGGCTGAAGACCACCGTCGCCCTGCTCGATGGCGGATTCATCGATAAGTTCGGCAATACCGGGTTTGCGCTGCGGTTCGGCTTTGGCAACAAGATTATTGCCACGTTTGCCCGCATCGCTTGCAAGCGGCATGTACTGGGTCAAAAGCTCCGCCATCCGGTCATCACGCGACCGGCCGGTCTTGCCGCCGAGGACAACGCCGACAATATGCCTGTTGTTGTCAGTGAACGAGGATACGAGATTGAAACCTGAAGCGTCGGTATAGCCGGTCTTGATCCCGTCAACGCCGGCATAGCGATACATCAGATTGTTGTGACCGTTGATCTGCTTGCCGCGGAAGACGAAGGACCGCTGCGAGAAAAGACCATACTCCTTGGGGAAATCGCGCATCACGGCCACGCCCAGCACGGCCATATCCCGCGCCGTTGTCGTCTGTCCCTTTTCCGTCAGGCCGGATGCGTTGCGGAACACCGTGTTTCTGAGACCAAGCTGCCGTGCACGCTGGGTCATCTGCTGTGCAAAACGCGCCTCCGATCCGGCCAGATGCTCACCCATGGCGGAAGCCGCATCATTGGCCGAAAGGATGATCATGGCATCCACGGCTTCGCGCACGCTCAGCGTATCGCCGCCGCGCATCCACAGCTTCGCTGGAATCTTGCGGGCAGCGTTGGCCGACATGACGATACGATCATCCCACTTCAGCTTGCCCTTCCGGATCGCCTCGAAGGTTAGATAAAGCGTCATCATCTTGGCCAGCGAGGCCGGTCCGTGCGGCGCATAGCCGTTGCCCTCGCCTAGGACCTTGCCGGTCGGCACGTCGAGCACCAGCCAAGGCTGGTCCGCTGCCTGCGCCGCGCCCGCCAAACCGGTGGCAAGGGCACAGGCTAGCGCAAGCGTTCTAACGCAGTACAACAGGCTTTGACGAGCGAAACCAAGCAGCATTGCGGGATCTCCATGCGAAAGGGGCGAAGGCATAATTCAACGGGTTGGGCGTCGGTTGAGACTACTGAGGCCGAGGTTGATAAGGTGTAAACAACCATGGTGAACGGCGTGATCTTCACCGCTGATTGAGCAGAAATTGCGGCCGGCCTATCCGCCCTGTCCGCCCCGCATGGGGCAACGAGGTTCATTGAATTGTCATTGGCTTGAAACGCAGCTGTCACAGACCAAGCCTAAGAAGACCCCGCGCCGGGTCGGGTCGAAAACGGCTTTCCCCCAGCACCGTATGCGCCCCCATTGTTCGATTTTGAAGAGAGATATCCTGTGCGGATCATCCAGATCACCGACACTCACCTCAGCCCCTCCAAGGCCCATTTCAACGCCAACTGGTCACCCCTGGCCCAATGGGTCGCGGAGCAGAAACCGGACCTGGTGGTGCACACGGGCGACCTGTCCATCGACGGCGCGGATATCGAGGATGACCTGGCCTTCTCCGCCGGATTGCTGAACGCGCTTCCCGTCAAGGTCCTGAGCCTGCCCGGCAACCACGACATCGGCCACATGCCCGGCAGCCCGCAGCCGGTCAACGCCACGCGCATCGACCGCTGGCGCGAAATGGTCGGGCCGGACCGCTGGATTCACGACATGGACGGCTGGCGGCTGGTCGGCCTCAACAGCCTGATCCTCGGCAATGACAGCCTCGAAGAGGAAGAACAGTTCGACTGGCTTGAGGACGCCCTTGCCGAAGCGGAGACCCGCCGCATCGCCCTCTTCGCGCACAAGCCCTTGTTTGTCGACGCGGCCGACGAAGGCGAAACCGGTTACTGGAGCGTTCGCCCTGCGCCGCGCAAACGGCTGCTCGACCTGATCGGGGAATATGATGTGGCCCTGCATGCCAGCGGGCACCTGCACCGCGCCTGGCAGGGCATGCACAACGACACCAGTCTCGTCTGGGCCCCGGCTTCGTCGTTCGTCGTCGGGGACATGGAGCGGGACATGCCCGGCCAGCGCATTGTCGGCGCGGCGATCCATACGCTGACCGACACGGTTGCAACAGACATCGTCGAGATCGGCAGCCTCTCGCGCTTCATCCTCGATGACGTCGTCGAGGAGGTCTATCCGCGTGCACGCATCGCGCAGGCACCGGAGACAGCCGCATGAGCGCGTTCGCCCTCAGGAACATCTCGAAATCCTACGGCACGAACAGCATCCTGAACGATGTCAGCATCGAAGCGGAAGACGGCGAGTTCATCGCCCTCGTCGGGCCATCCGGCTGCGGCAAGAGCACCTTGCTGCGCATTGCCGCCGGTCTTGACCATGGCGATGCCGGCAGCATCTGGATGGGCGACCGCGAAATCACGGCGGAGCACCCGGCCGACCGCAATGTGGCGATGGTGTTCCAGTCCTATGCGCTCTATCCGCACCTGACCGCCGAGCAGAACATTGCCGTGCCGCTGGCCATGCGCACGCTTTCCACCCTGCAGCGCATGCCGTTGCTTGGCCGTTTCACCGCGGGCAGAAGCGCCGCGCAGGCGGCAATCAAACAGCAGGTGCTGGCCACGGCAACCAGCCTGAAGATCGACCACCTGCTCGACCGCAAGCCGGGGCAGATGTCCGGCGGCCAGCGCCAGCGCGTGGCGCTCGCCCGGGCGCTGGTGCGCCAGCCCGGCGTGTTCCTGATGGACGAGCCGCTTTCCAATCTCGACGCCAATCTGCGCGTGCACACCCGCGCGGAGATCGTCGACCTGCACCGGCGCACCGGCGTGCCGACCATCTACGTCACGCACGACCAGTCGGAAGCCCTCAGCATGGCCGACCGGGTCGCCGTGATGATGGGCGGCAAGGTGCTGCAATTCGCCTCGCCCGCCGAGATCTATGACGATCCGCGCCATGTCGAGGTGGCAAAATTCGTCGGCAGCCCGCGCATCAACATCATCGATGCCGTGACCGCGGACAATGGCACGGTGTTCTTCAGCGGCAAGGCCGTGGTCGACGGCGTCACCGGTCCGGTCGGCACGCCGGTCCAGCTCGCAATCCGGCCGGAGCGCATCAGGCTGAGGCCGCAGGGCGCCAAGGGCATTGCCGCCACCGTCACCCGGCTGGAGTTCCTCGGCTCGGAAGTGCTGGTGACAACGCAGGCCGATGGCGCCGGGGACGGCATTGTCATCAAGGCCGCCCCGGCCGACGTCACCCATCTGGGTATGGGATCGCCGGTCACGCTCGAGATCGACAGGGATGCCTGCCTCGTCTTCGGGCAGGACGGGCTGCGCGTGCCGCTGCGGGCAACGGCAAGGGTTGCCGTCGATGCATGAGACCGCGATACCCAATCATCTTTCCGCCAGCCGGACCACCGCCCGGCAGGCAGCCATCCGCGCCGCCAAACGCGAAGAGCGCGTGGCCTGGCAGCTGGCTGCACCGGCAATCCTGCTGATCATCGTCCTGATATTGCTGCCGACACTCGCCGTCTTTGTCTTCAGCCTGACCAATTATGAGCTCGGCTACGACGACTTCCAGTTCATCGGCCTCGACAATTACATCGAGCTCTTCGCCGACCGGACGTTCCTCATCTCGCTGAAGAACACCGCCGTCTATACCGCCATCGTCACGCCCTTTTCCGTGTTCATCGGACTTGGCGTCGCTCTCCTCATCGAGAGCGAGACACGCGGCCGCGCCTTCTTCCGCACCGTGTACTTCCTGCCCGTCGCCTCGCTGCTGGTGGCCATGGCAACGGTGTTCCAGTACCTGCTGCACCCGACCATCGGCCCCGTCAACGCCATGCTGTCCATGCTCGGCATTGCCGGTCCCAACTGGCTCGGCAGCAGCAGCACCGTGCTGATCAGCCTGGCGATCATCGGCATCTGGCAGTCGGTCGGTTTCAACATGGTGCTGTTTCTCGCGGGCCTCACCGCCATCCCGCGCGAACTTTATGCCGCGGCGGAAGTGGATGGCGCCAAGGGCAGCTGGGAGCGCTTCCGGCTCGTCACCTGGCCGATGCTCGGACCGACCACCCTGTTCGTCGCCACGATCAGCGTGATCAACGCGGTGAAGGTGTTCGAGACGGTCAAGACGCTGACCGAAGGCGGCCCGAACAAGGCTTCGGAAGTGCTTCTGTGGACCATCTATCAGGAGGGCTTCGTCTATCTGCGCGTCGGCTATGCCTCGGCCATGACCGTCATCTTCCTCGCCTTCCTCATCGTGCTGATGCTCGTCCAATACCGGGTTCTCGACAGACGGGTGCACTACACATGAAAAACACCGCCTTCTTCTCCATGCGCAACCTGCGTCTGGCCATGCTTTCGGCCGGAGCGCTCGTCTTCCTGGCGCCCTATATCTGGATGATTTCCACGGCGGCGAAATCCCGCGAGGAAATCTTTTCGTCCTCGCTCACCCTGTTGCCGCAGCACTGGGCGCTATGGGAAAACCTTGCCAAGGCGCTCACCCGGGTGCCGATGGGCCAGCTCCTGTGGAACGGGCTTGTGGTCTGCGGCCTGATCTTCTTCTTCCAGGTGGTCATCGCCATTCCCTGTGCCTATGCCATGGCCAAGCTGAAATTCCGCGCCGCCCGCACGATGATGACGCTTGTCATGCTCGGGCTGCTCATCCCCATTCATGCGACCGCCCTGCCCATCTACGTCGCCCTGAACAAAGCCGGCATGCTCAACAGCTATTTTGCCCTGTCCGCGCCGTTTTTCATCTCGGTCTTCGGCATCTTCCTGTTCCTGCAGTTTTTCCGCGCCATGCCGGACGACCTGATCTCGGCCGCCCGGCTCGATGGCATGTCGGAGCTTGCCATCGTCAACCGGGTGATCGTTCCCAATGCCTGGCCGGCCGTCACCGCCTTCGCCATCTTCTCGGTGGTGGCGCACTGGAACGACCTGTTCTGGCCGCTCATCGTCATCACCGGCAGCGAACGGGCGACACCGCCTTTGGGCCTCCTGTTCTTCCGCGCCGCCGAAGCCGGCGACGACTACGGCGCGCTGATGGCCGCAACCCTCATCATCACCCTGCCGCTCGTTGCCGCCTTCCTGCTGGCGCAGCGGCGTTTCATCGAAGGCATCACCCTCACCGGCCTCAAAGGCTGACCGTTCCCAAGACCAGGAGATAACAATGAGCTTCTTCCGAAAGACGATTGCGGCAGCCGCGATCGCCACCGCGTTCAGTGTTCCCGCTTTCGCGGAAACCACCCTGAACGTGCATTACCCGATGCCCGGTTTCTTCAAGGATGTGATGGATGTCATCTCCAAGAAGTTCATGGAAGAAAATCCCGATATCAAGATCAGCTTCGTCAGCCCCTCGGCCACCTATGAGGAAGGCATCCAGACGATCCTGCGGCAGGCGGGTACCGCCGAAATGCCTGATATCACCTTCATCGGCCTCAACCGCCTGCGCATGATTGCCGAGCGCAGCGTCAATGTCGACATGAAGCCGCTGATCGCCAAGGAGCCTGATATGGCGGCCCAGGGCTTCAGCGACAACATCCTTCGCCTCGCCCAGGTCGGCGACCAGCAGGTTGGCCTTGCCTTCGCCACCTCCAACCCGATCATGTACTACAATGCCGACCTGATCCGGCAGGCGGGCGGCAATCCCGACCAGCCTCCGAAGACATGGGACGAGGTCATTGCTCTCGGCGCCAAGGTCAAGGCGCTCGGCAACGGCAATGAAGGCATCGATTTCCGCTGGCAGGGCGATGACTGGATGTTCTCCGCCCTGCTGTTCGGCGCCGGCGGCACCATGCTTTCGCCGGATGAAAAGAAAGTCGCCTTCAACGGCCCGGAAGGCATCGCCGCCTTCAACCTCGTCAGCCGTCTGGTCAAGGAGGGCGGCATGCCTGTCCTGACCAAGCAGGCGGGTGAACAGGCCTTCGTTGCCGGCAAGGTGGGCTTTGCCTTCCAGACCACGGGTGCGCTGCGCAACACGATCAAGAATGTCGGCACGAAGTTCGACCTGCGCACCGGCCCGCTGCCGCTGCTCAATCCGGAAAAGGGCCATCTGCCCACGGGCGGCAATGCCGTCGTCATCCTGACCAAGGATGCCGCCAAGCAGCAGGCCGCATGGAAATTCGCCAAATTCGCCGCCGGTCCCTACGGCGCTTCGGTGGTGGTTCCCGGCACCGGCTATGTGCCGAACAACGAACTTGCTGCGAAGTCGCCGGACTATCTCGCCGATTTCTACAAGCAGAACCCGCTGTTTCAGGCTGGCCTCAACCAGATGAACCGCATGATCCCCTGGTATGCCTTCCCCGGCACCAATGGCGTCAAGGTGACCCAGACCATCGTCGACAACCTCTCGCGGGTCGTCGAACAGTCGGCCACACCGCAGGAAGCCCTGAACAACGCGGCCGACGAGGTCCAGAAGCTTCTGCCACGCCGCTGACACCGGCTCAATCAAGGACAGGCGCCCTGCCCGCCGGGACAAGGCGACTGTCCGCATCACACGCATTTGCCAACTTGGTATAACGGTTTTGCAATGGTTTGAGACTATGACCATCAGGGACAACCACCGGCTTGAAATATGTATCCCGGATACGTACTCGCGCCGGACCATCAATCCTTGCTGGACCAGCCATCGATGCCACCAACCGAATCCGGCCACAAGACGGAAAAGCGTATTGAAGAACGCAAGCGGACACGCCTGCGCTCAGGAAAGCTTGCAACGCTTGAAGGCCAGTTTCTGACCGAGTGCCACTTTCACAACATTGCCGGCGGCGGTGCCCGCATCCGCACCGTGGGGCCCTGCACCATTCCCAACCGCTTCTGGCTGTTCGACGACCAGTATCGCGGGGCGCTGATGACCGAGATTGTCTGGCACCGGGATGGCGACTTCGGCGTGCGCTTCATCGAGGATGCGAATGTGACACCGCTGAGCGAAGCCGTCCTCAGCGCTCTTGCCGGAAAATACTATTCCCTGTGAGGCGGATCAGGGTGCCGCGGGTGCCTGCCGCTGCAGGCCCTTGGTGTTCTGGTCGCGGATTTCCTTGGCGGTGATGTAGTTGAACTGTTCGACCAGAAGATCGCGCACCAGCGGTTCGGGGAATTTGGCGTTGACCCCGTCGATGACCGCTTGCTTGACGCTGGCAAATTCAACCTTCTGCACGTCTTTCACATCGGAAAAGCGGCCGTAGAACTGGCGGAAGATTTCATCATTGATGAACGGCGCAACGGGCACGGTGACCGAGGCCTTGACGCGGCTGTCGAGCGTATAGCCGAGCTGCACCACGATATAGCCTTCCACTGCCCCGTCCAGAATGATCGGGACACTGAAACTGTCGGTCTTGCCGAAATCGAGCACATCCTTGCTCTGCGACGACACAGCCGCCGTCGCCGAATTCTGCCACACGGCAAAATACAGCGATCCCAGCGCCACGCCGCAGATCCAGAGGCCGATCAGGACAATACGGATCATGCGCCTTGCCCGTTCCTCATCTGCTGGGCGGTATAGGTGCCGTCGGCTTCCTGCGTTTCCAGCGCATCCCGGATGAGGCCGGTCAGCTCGGTCACGGCACGCAGATGCAGCTTGATCGCATCACAATTGCGGTCCAGCTTCTGCTTCAAGGCATCCAGCACCGGCTGCAACGATTTCAGCGCCGGCACGCCGGCGGTTTTCGCAGCCTTGTTCATCGCCTTGTTGAAATCGCGCAGGCCACGGCTCTTGTGCGAGTTGATTTCGGCAAGATCGATCGTCTCGCCATCGAGCAGCAGTTTGGTTTCGCGCTCGACGACCTCTTCGAGACGCTTGATGGCAAAAAGGACAGGCTCAAGCGCCGGTTCGACCTCGGGTACAAGGGGAGCGTGTTCGATCACGGTGCCGTTCTCTTCATTATCGTTGACTATATCCATATTCATTTCCTCCAATCTTGCCGGCATCAGCCCCGTTTGATCACGTCAAGAGGTTTCGTCGTCTTCAATTGCTTGTGAATGAGTTGCCGTTCGATCTGGTACAAAATGACATTCGGGTCCGGGGTCTGATCGCCGGAGACCGCAGGCGCGGCACTCGCCGCCGCGCTTTTCGCCTTGTTGGCGCTTTGCTGTTCCAGCATCCGCGCCACGCCGATGCCGCCGGCATCGGCCATCTTCTTGGCCACCGCCTCCGCCATCATCGATTTCCAGTAATCACCGGCAATGCCCTTGCCGAACACGGCCTGGTTGTCGCCGGTAAACATGGATTCGACAAAGGACTGCAGCATGAACGACTCGAATTTCTTGTAGGCGGGGTTCGGCGCGCCCGGCGCACTGGTGCTGCCGACGGAAACCGTTGGTGTCCCGGCCTGCTGGATGGACGCGAATGTCTCACGCGACAGCCGTGTCTGGGCTTCGACGCGCGCCGCTGCAAGGCTGCGAAGCTTCTCGACCGACGCCTGCAGGGTTGCCGGATCGGCTGCATTGGCAACATCCAGCACCAGATCGGAAGGTGGATTAATGGCCATCGGTCACTGTCCCATCGTGTTTCATGCTTCGTACCTTACCGCGCCAAACTTACGGGAGGCTTGTGCCGCCAACGATTGTATGGATGACATATTCCTCGATTTCCTCGGCAGCAGCGGCCCGTTCCATCGCCTGTTCCAGCTGGCGCAGGCGGTCGCACAGAATATCGATGGTGCGCGACACCGCCAAAAGATCGCGCTTTTCCCGCACCATCCGTTCGGACAGGCCCGCCTGCTTCGCCTTGTTGGTTTCCAGCCGCTTCATGACGAGATCGGGCGGGACGATCCCGGCGCCATTCTCGAAGCGGTCGTTCTGCATCCTGAACAGCGCCGTATTCTCTTCCGCGATGGCCGAGGACTGCGCATTCAGGCGCGCCAGCGCCATCTCGTGCCGGGCCTTGGTAAGCCGCTGCAGTTTGATCATTCCGCGCAGGGATTGGCGCGAGCCGGGCCTGATGCTCATGTTAGAAGTTCCGTAGGTAAGTGCCGGCCTCGCTGGTGAAGAAGCGCAGGAGATCCGGCATGCTGAAATAGAGAAGCATCAAGCCTCCGGCGAGAACGAACGGCATCGAGATGAAGTAGACGGGAATGGTCGGCGTCAGTTTGTTGATCAGCCCGACCGCAATATTCACCACGATGGCGAAGACAATGAACGGCGCGGCGATGCGGATGGTGCTGAAGAAGGCCTTGGACAGCGTATCGGTGAGGTTGACCATGGCGGTTGCGGGCTGGAATACCCCATCCACCGGAATGGCCGAATAGGATGAAAGCAGCGCGCGCAGCACCTCGAGATGCAGATCCATCACGAAGAACATGAGCAGCGCCGACAAGGTGACGATGGTGGCGATGGCCGCCTGCGGCTCCTCCGATTCGATGCCCGCCCCCGGCGCGCCGGAATAGCCCGTCGCCATGGCAATGGTGTTGGCCATGAACTGCAGGGCCCAGAAATACATGCGCGCCAGGATGCCGATCAGCGCGCCCACGACGGCTTCGATAAGGATGATCCGCATCAACACCAGCGGCGCGGCATTGGCCACCGGCGCCATCTGCTTGAACACCAGCGGCACCACCATCAGCGAACAGGTCAGGGCGAGAAACAGCCTTATCTGCATGGGAATGCGCGGGCTGGAAATGCCCGGCATGATCAGAAGGCACGAGCCGACGCGGGCGAACACCAGAAAGGCGGCGATCACCATGTCGCTGAGCGCCAAGTTCTGCAGCATCGATCAAGGCCTCACGAGATCGTGCCGAGCGAACGCACTTCGACGCCACGGGCAATCTCCACATGGGACAGCACGGACAGCGTGGCGAACAGCCGCTCAATGATCATGCGGATGTAGGGGCGCGCTTCCGGCGACGCGACGAGCACGAAGCGCTCGCCCGCGTCCAGATGCTTGCGGATGGCGGTGCTGGCTTCGGTGCCGAACTGTTCGAGCAGGCGCGGATCGATGTCGAACTCGACGATTTCGCCCTTGGCATCGCGCTTGAGGCTCTGGTGGAAAACCATGTCCCAGCGGTTGCCGAGGCGCAGCACGCTGAGCACGCCATTGTCCGCCAGATCGCCGCAGATCTGCTGCGACATGCGCATGCGCACATGCTCGACGATCATTTCCGCACGGCGGATATGCGGCGCGACTTCCGCGATGGCTTCCAGGATCAGGTTGAGATTGCGAATCGACACGCGCTCCGACAGCAGCAGCTTGAGCACGGCCTGCAGGCCGGAATAGGACAGGTGCACGGGGCAGATGTCGTCAAGCAGCTTGCGGTATTCCGGACCGAGCCGGTCGAGCAGCGCGCGCATGTCCTTGTAGGACAGGAGCTGCGCCAGATTGTTGCGGACGATCTCGCTCAGGTGCGTCAGCAGCACCGAGAGATTGTCGACGGTCATGTAGTTGTCGCGCTTCAGATCGGCGGCAAAGGTTTCCGGCACCGAATAGGCCTTCATGCCAAAGGCGGGTTCGCGCACCTCTTCGCCGGGAATTTCGGGAATGGGCCGGTCGCCCGGGATGACCAGGATTTCACCGACGCGCAGCTCCTGCGAGACCACAACGGTGCCGTGGATCTTGATGCGGTACACCTTCGGCGGGATGAGGAAATCATCGGTGACCTTGATCTCGGGAACCACGAAGCCGTATTCGGTGGCGAATTTCTTGCGCATCTTGTTGACGCGGTGCGCCAGCTCCAGCTGCGAGGCCATCAGGCGGGTCGACAGCTGCTTGCCGAGGCACAGCTCGATCTGCGCCGTTTCGAGCGAGGCGCGGACGGAATTGCGATCTTCGTCCTCCGCCTCTTTCTTCCTCTGGTTCTGCTCGGCTACGGCTGCTGCCGCCACCCGGGCGATCTTGCGCGGAACGGCAATACCGATGGCGACGAGACCAAGGGCGAGAACGAAGAAGGGAAAGGAGGGCAGACCCGGCAGCACGCCCAGCACGAACAGCAGCAGGGCGGCAACGAACAGAGCCTTGGGATAGGCGCCGAGCTGGCCGAAGACGGCCTTGTCGGTGGAGCCCCGCGTGCCGCCCTTGGACACCAGCAGGCCCGCCGCCAGCGAGACGATCAGCGCCGGAATCTGCGTGACCAGACCGTCACCGACGGAAAGCTTGGTGAAGACGTCGGCCGCCTGGCTGACTTCCATGCCGTGGCGGGTGACGCCGATGATGATGCCGCCGAAAATATTCACGGCGGTGATGATGAGGCCGGCGATGGCATCGCCGCGCACGAATTTCGACGCACCGTCCATCGAGCCGAAAAAGGCGCTTTCCTCTTCCAGCTCGCGGCGGCGGTGCTGCGCTTCCTTTTCGTCGATCAGGCCGGAGGAAAGATCCGCATCGATTGCCATCTGCTTGCCGGGAATGGCATCGAGCGTGAACCGCGCGCCGACTTCCGCGATGCGCGTGGCGCCCTTGGTGATGACGAGGAAATTGACGATGATCAGGATGGCAAAGACCACGAGGCCGATGACGAAGTCGCCGCCCATAACGAACTGGGAGAAACCGTGGATCACCTGCCCGGCGGCGGCATAGCCTTCATCGCCGTGGGTGAGGATGACGCGGGTTGTCGCGATGTTGAGCGACAGGCGCATCATGGTGGCAATCAGCAGCACCGTCGGAAACGCCGAGAAATCGAGCGGGCGCTGGATCCACAGGGACACCATGAGAATGAGAACCGAGAGCGCAATGGAAAAGGCCAGGCCGATATCGAGCACCATCGGCGAGACGGGCAGAAAGAGCACGGTCAGAATGATGACGATGCCAAGCGCCAGCCCGACGTCGCTGCCGGTCAGATAGCCCTTGTCGCCCAGTTTCTTTACGGCAGCCTGTTGCACAGCATTCTCCTATGATCACAGCAAGCATAGGGAGCGAAGCTTACGCGAAGCCAAAGCGGCCACGTCGACCGGTTGCCACGCCCGCTTTCGCGTCTGGCCATTGAGAAGGTGGGAAAGACGGGCGGTCCCTGGAACGCGGGTCTTGGGTATTCTGTTATGCTATGCTTGCGATCCTGGGGACCACCCGCCCCGGCAACCGGTTTCGCTCAATGCGGCATCATTGAACGCTCCCTCTCCGGCCGCACAGGTTTTCTTCCCTGTGAGGCCGAAGCGCCGGTCCTTTCCCGACTTTCGAAAGTTTCCGGAAGCATTCCCGCCGGAAAGGACAGGGATGAGAATAATGCGGGTCGGGATGTGGTGGATAAGTTGGCGTGATTTTTTGTGATGAGGGATGCGTTGCATAGCTGTCGCGCGCCCTTCGACAAGCTCAGGATGAGGGAGGTTGCATTTTTGCAGAGCGCTGGATTCCCTCATGGTGAGCCTGTCGAACCAAGCACCAAAGACTCAAAAGCCCTTTTCGATCCGCGAATAGGTGAGCAGGGTCAGCGTGTTGATCTGCGAGCCGACGAAGGGGGCGGTCAGCGCAAGCACAGCGAGAATGACGATGATCTTCGGCACGAAGGTCAGCGTGACTTCCTGGATTTGGGTCAGGGCCTGAAACAGGGCAATGATGACGCCCGCCAGCATGGCGGCGCCGACGGCCGGACCGGCGGCGACAATCACCGTCCAGATCGCCTGGTTGACGATGTCGAGCGCATCGGCCTCATTCATGGTCGGCGGCGGGCGGTCAACTGATGACGATGCCGGCGGTGATCGGCAGTGTGGCCCCGCCCTTGAGTGTGGCGATCATGCCGTCGCTGTAGATCTTCACCGATTCCACCACGCCGGTGACCTTGCCGTCGGCGCTGGTGACGGTCTTGCCGATAACGCCATCCGCCTGGGAAAGCGAGGCGCTGGCGAGAATCTGGTCGAGCTTCTTGTTCATCAGCGTCGCCTGCTCGACATTGGAGAACTGCGCGAGCTGCGCGACGTATTGCGTGCCGTCCATCGGCTGTGTCGGGTCCTGGTTCTTCATCTGCGCGACGAGCAGCTTCAGGAAGGACTGGTAGTCGACGCTCGGTCCGCCGGTCTTGGACGTGTCCGGTGTATTGCCGGTTGATGATCCTATGGGAGGTGTGGTGGTCATGCGATTGCCTCCGGCCGGTTTGGCTGATCCGAATGGGTGGGATGAATGGTTTCAAGCTCGCCGGAGAGGATTTGTGCCTCCAGCGGATAGAGCAGCCGTATGGCCTTGAGCGCCTCGAACACCCGGTCGTTGCAAACGATCTCGTCGATCAGCTTCAGCTCCTTGAGCATCAGCGGATTTTCGAAGGTGGCCAAAAGGTTTGCCAGCATGCGCTTGAAGGTGATGCTGGCTTCATTCCGGATTAGCGGATTGATCAGCATGATCTGTGCGGCGTAATAGAGCTGGCGCAGCGGTGTCGTCGTCTCGTCCGCCTGCAGGACGTGGCTCTCGAGCAGGAACGTCACATCGTTGAGAAACTCGAGGGAAACCTTGCGGTCAGCGCAAAGGATTGCACCGTTGATATAGACTTTCTCGCCGGCGCGAAGGGTGATTTTCATGGTGTTCAGATCCCGTCCCGAATGGTTCTGGTGATCTCGATAATGCCGTCATAGTCGGTCGACCGGCCCTGGCGGATCTCTTCAAGCTCCTTGAGGATATAGATGCCGATCGAGATCAGCGACGCCCGCAATTGCGGCGGCAGGCCGTTTTCCGGGCTGCCGAGATCTTCGATCACGATCACCCACAGGCGCGAGGTGAAATGCACGGCTTCGATGCCCTTGAAGGAATAGGCGCCCTCGTCGCGCGCTTCCTCCAGCATCATGATCGACTGGTCGAACAGCGAGCGTTCGCGCTCCTTGGCGCTGGCAGCGCCGTCATCCATGATGTCGTTGTATCGGGCCTGGTACATATGTTTTTCCGGTATCGGCGCAGACGGGCACGGCAACCGCGCCCGCTACAGCTATTTCAGGTAGTTGAGCAGGCTCAGGCTCTGCAGCTTGACGGTCAGGGCGTAGGAAGCCTGGATCTGGTTTGAGAGGGCATTCACGCGGTTCGCCGCTTCATAGGGATCGACAGCCTCCAGATCGAGAACGGAGCTGTTGAGGACCTTGATCTGCACGGTCAGGCGATCGGTCGCATCCTTGGTCCGCGCCTGGGCATCACCCAGAAACGCCTGTGCGCCGGTCAGCGAGGTGACGGCCTGGGTTGTCGTGGAGATCGCCTTGTCCATGACCGCATCGAACGCGCCCTGATTCAAGCCGATATTGCTCAGTTCGGCAACCATAGTGTAGCTCAACGCCATCTGCCGGAACCCGGCATTGTTGGCACTGACCGAGGTCTCGGCCAGCTCCGTCGGCGCGATCCGGCTTTTGACGACGGTGTCTGACGCGGACGACCAGTTGCTGGACCACGAGCCGGCGCTGAACTGGGCGGTCATCGTGGTGTCGAGGAAGGTCTTCATCTGATCGGCGGTGATGTTCTTCACCTGCGGATCGGTCATGGGAAAGCCGAACTGCGTCTGGAAAGCCGTCTGGATGGCTGCGCGCGCCGGACTGCCTGCGGCGTAGTAGTCGTCCAACGGCTGCACGTCCGTGTTCACGCCGGCAAAGACATACTCGCCATTGTAGTTGGTGTTGGCAAGGCCCGTCATGGTCTGCAGACCGCTTTTCGCCTTGTCCAGGGCAACCGAATGACCGTCGGACGAACCGCGCAGCGCGGTCACGGTGCCGAGAAAATCCGTCGCGCCCTTGACCATATTGCCAAGCGCATTCTGTGATGTCGTCATGCGCTGGCCGATCAGATTGTTCGTTTCGGTCAGAACCGTCAACCGGTCGAACTCCTTGCGCAGGGAGATGGACTGGCCCGTCCGGCTGCCGAGCGCGAGACCGGTGTCGGACACGAATCCGGTGGTCGACTCTTCCTTTGCCTTGATCAGGTCGGCCTGCGCCTTGGCCAGGATATTCCGGGTGGAATTGGCCAGCATGTAAGATGAAATCGATTGGGTTTTCATCGTTATTTCACCGCGTTCATGAGTTCGTTCAACATGGCATCCACGGCGGAGAGAATCCGGGCCGACGCCTGATAGGAGTGTTCAAGCTGCAGCATCGACTGCATCTCGACATCGATGTTCACACCCGACGCATTGGAGATCGCGTCTTCGGCCCGCGATGCCAGCACGCCGTTATAGGTATTGGTCTCCGTGGCAGCCTTGCGCTTGGTTTCAAGCGAACTGATCGAGGCGGCGGAATAGTCCAGGAGGTTCTTCTGGCCGGTGATGCCGGCATTCGCATCGTAGCTGCGCGGCGCATTGATGGCGCCGATCAGCCCCTGCAGGCGGGATGAAAAGCCAGCCGACCCCGAAGTGTTCTGCACATAATCCGGATTGGCCGGATTGGTGCCGCCGTCACGCAGGAGCGTCGGGCTGCCGCCCTGCGACTGGATATAGGCCGACGAGACCTTGATGGTCCCGGCAATGCCGGGCGATATCGTTCCGTCCGCAGGCATGGCCGGCGCGCCGGAATAGGTAAAAAGTCCCGGAACGTCCGGCAGGGTCGGCGGCGTCTTCTGGTCTTTTTCGGCAAACATGCTGACAAGACTGCGCGCGATCTCGTCGAGCTGGTTCTGGTAGGCAGGCGCGGTCTGGTCGCGCAGCTGCAGCAGGCCGCTCAGCCGTCCCGTCCCGTAGGGCTGCTGGAACGTATCGTGCGACAGCGGCACGCCGTCCACATAGACCTGGTTGCCGGTGGTTCCCGCAGCAAATGCAGCGGTCGGCGTGAAGCTGACCTTGCGCGGCGATCCTTCGAACAGGGTGACCCCGGACTCGGCGAAAATCACGACATCATTGTCGCCGCGCACCATCGTCGTGATGCCGATCTCACCGGAAATTTCCTTGAGCAGGCCATCGCGCTGATCGAGGAAATCCGACACATCGGCGCCCGAGCGGGTTCCGTTGACCACCCGGTTGTTGATGGTTTCGAACTTTGCCAGCAGCGCGTTCAGATTGCTGACGGAATCCTTGATGTCGTTGTCGGCATCCTGGCGCAGCTTCTGGATGTCGCTTGTTCCCTTGTTCAGAGCATTGGCCAGGTTGACGGCCTTGGACACCGCTGCTTCACCAACGGAGTTATTGCCCGGCTGCGATGCGTAGAGCTGCAGGGAATCGCGCAGGTCGCCCAGAAGAGCGCTCGGCGAACCGGATGCGTTGTTGGCGGAGTAAATGCCGGAAAGCCTGTCAAGGCCGCTCTTCAGCGTCGAGGACGAGCCGTACTGGCTGTTCGTCTCGATGTATTTGGACAGGAGCGCATCGTCGGCCGAGCGGCTGACGGACAGATAGGTCGATCCGTTGGGGCCGCTGACGACGGAGCCGATGCGGCGCGTAAAATTGGGATCGTTGGCACCCGCAAGATTGCGGGATACCAACGCTGTCTGTTTCGACGTCGTCGTCAGAGCACTCTGAGCGGTAAGGAGCGCCGAGCTTAGTGACATGCCTTAGGTCCAATCAACATTTGCGATGCTACCTCTTCAGATTGACCAGCACGTCCATCAAATCCGCACCGGTCTGGAAGACCTTGGAATTGGCCGTGTAGCTTCTCTGCGCCTCAATCATCTCAGTCAGTTCCTGCGCGATATCCGCGTTCGATTCTTCCAACGCGCCGGATGTCAGTGTTCCGAAGCTGCCCTTGCCAGGCCGGCCGAACTGCACATCGCCGGAATTGGCGCTGGTCGCAAACACATTGCCGGACAGGACAAGCAGATTGTCGGGGCTGGGAACGTCAGCCAGAGCGATCTGGTAGATGGCGCGCTGCGCGCCATTCTTGTAGCGGGCAACGACGGTGCCATCTGCCGCGATATCGACGTTCTCGATCGGGCTCGGGGTGCTGCCGTCGATCTTCGCCTCGATCGGCGTGTAATCGCCTGCCAGCTGCTTGGTGGCCGACATGTCGATCTCGAGCATCTGACCGTTGGGAATCTGTACCGAAAGAGATTTGTCGGCCGACGTCATCTTGCCGGTTGCGCCATCGAAATTGAAGGTTTCGCTGGCCAGGGGCGCCTTTGAATAGGGGAAGCCGCCGCTGGCCGCCGCATCGGCCTTGTTGTAAACCGTGGCCTCCCACGTGGCGTTCTTGGTGACCGGATCTTCACCCGTCTTGGTGAAGTAAACATCGAGAACCACCAGATTGCCGAGATTGTCAAAACTCTGCAGCGATGTCTTGGCGGTGTACTTTGCCGTTCCGGCGGCATTGGCGGCCGCATTGGACGGAAGGTCGGCGGCAGCGACAACGGCGGAGCCCGCCGGCAGGTTGGCCGTGAACGTGCCCTTGCGGCTTGGATCGGCGACAAGATCGTTCTGCTTGACGTTGATCTTCTCAAGCCCCTGGTAGCCGTTGATGACCGAATTGGTCTGGCCGTTCACGATCGGATTGCCCATGAGATAGTAGCCGGCCGCATTGACCAGATTGCCCTGCGCATCCGGCACGAACGAACCGGCGCGTGTCAGGTATGGCGTGCCGCTGCTGTCGTTGACCACGAAGAACCCGTTGCCCTTGAGCGCAAGGTCCGTCGACGAGGTGGTGAAGCGCAGCGAACCATCGTCGGAAATATGGTGACGCACAACCGTTTCGACGCCGCCGGAATTGTAGGAGCCGCCCGAGCTTGGCAGAACCAGCGAGGCAAACTGGGTGCTGGCGCGCTTGTAGCCGGTGGTGCTGGAATTGGCGATGTTGTCGGACACGGTCGACAGGCGATTTGCCTGGGCGTTCATGCCCGATACACCCGTCCGCATCATTCCATAGAGGCTCATTTCCGTCTCCTTGCGCGATGATTCCGTTGCGAATCGTAACCTGACGATGCTTGCGTGAACCTGACGCCTTGAATGTTTCGAGAACTTGCTGAACGCCCCGCCGGCGGCGGAGCGGTGAAGGCTCAATCGAGATTGATGCAGTAACCGAGGAACCGCTTGGAATCGATCGGATCGTGGCCGAGCTGCTCGCGCAGTTTCTTGCGCAGCTTGCTGATGTGGCTCTCGACCACGCTTTCCTCGACCTCACTGTCGAAAATGCCGTAGATCGCGCTGAATATCTGCGCCTTGTTCAGGCGCCGCCCGCGGTTGGCGATCAGATATTCCAGGATGCGGCGTTCACGCCGCGGCAGCGAAAACTCGACCCCGTTGACCTGCGGATCACGGCCGTCGGAGAAGACGCGGATCGGACCGACCTGCGTGCCCGTATCGCCGTTGCCGTAGCGCCGGCGGATCGCGTTGATGCGGGCAAGAATTTCCCGCACATGCATCGGCTTGCGCACCACGTCGTCAACACCGGCCTGGAAGAGTTCAAGCGTGTGTTCGAGCGACTGCGTTTCGTTGACCGCAATGACCGGCGCCGAGCAGCGCTCACGAATCTTGTGGGGAAACTGGCTGCGGTTCGCACATTCCCCTATCAGAAACGCCTCAACCGCCATAATGTCGCTCTGCTGGACGGTCGAAACCCAGTCACCGAAATCATCGGGAGCGAACCCTGTTGTTGTAATGCCCTCGCGGGCGAACCACGCCGAATACCCACTCGTCACCAGACTTCGTTCGTCGACGACTACAATCACGGCCCCACCTTCCGAATCAGTAAAAACCCCACACAACACACACCTAGCGGGGTCGATGACTCGCCGACAATCCCCAACTAATTGACCGCAATTAATTGGGAGTCTGAAATGGGGAGTCCGAAGGGAAAACGGGAGGGAAACGCGATGCGACTCGCATGGCTGAATGTCTACCGGTCATACCTTAACGAAAGATGACCGCGTCAACAAATTCACGTTTTATTACCGATCATTAACACCCTCACTTATCGCAGAACATTCGCGCCTTTTGCGTCCAGTTTCCGAAGCCCGAAGCCACCATGTTTTCCATGACCCGGCAGACATACTGCTTCTGTGCCGGATTGTTGTTGGGACCCGCATGGTAGCGTGCCACGGCCATGGTCCAGTTGCCTTCGCGTGCCCGGAGCTGTTTGAGAAAGCGCGCGGCGTAATCGACATTGGTTGCCGGGTCCAGCATTGCCCCCACGGAGGGAAAGGCGCTGGCATGAAAATAGTGATTGATCTGCATGCAACCGAGGTCGATGAGCTTGGCTCCCTGGCCATGCGCTTCGTTGAATTTCATCACGGCGGCTGCGGCTGACGGCATGAAAACCGCTTTGCCTTCGATGTTCATGGCGTAGGGCTGCAGCGAGTCCTTGCGCCCGGTTTCGGTCAGCCCAACCGCATAGAGAATGCCGATCGGGATGTCGTACTTGCTCGACGCCCGGTGCATTTCGCGCTCGCAGAGATTGTCGGCACGCGCAGCGTGCGCGGCCAGCAGACTGCTACACGACCAGACCGCGAGACACAGTGCGGTCAGCCATGGCTTTGGCAGTCTTGTCATCGCTTTCATCGGGTCTGCTGTCTCCAAAATGCTGCTGCCCGGACGAGCGGTCGCCCTGCGTTCCCTGCGAGCCGGTGTTGGCCTGTCCCCGGCCCCCGGCCGGCTGGTCCTGGCCGGTCATGGCCTGCTGGCCGGGTTGCGTGCTTGCCACGGCCCCACTGCGATCGATCACGGAAATGGTGACAGCGGATGCGTCATCGGCAACACCGGCGCGCTGCAGGGCCTTGCCAAGGGCTTCGTGGTCGCGCGCGAGGTGCTCGGCTGCTGCCCTGCTTTCCGCCATGAGCTGGATATGCATGCCTTCGCCGGTCAGACGCAGGCGGGCCGTGACCGTACCGAGTTCGACCGGCTGCAACTGGATCACCAGCGTTCGTGCCGCACTGGTGCTGTGATCCGAGATGATCTGGACATCCGCGATGGCGGGGCGGCTCTGCGGCGCTGCTGGCGCCGCCTCGGCAAGCGTTGTCAGGGTGACGCGCGGATCGGCGGCGGGGGCCGGCTGGGCAACCGGAGACGGGGTGCTGACGGCGGGCGGCGGCGCCTGTTCGGGAGCCTGCTTTGCACTGACGCGGGCCTTGGGCGCATCGGCCGCCGCTGCTTCGGCAGGCTGCGGCTGCGGGCCATCGGCCTTGTCCGGCTGAGCCTTGGTATCAGGATTGGCAGAGGTCTTTACAGCCGGCTTGTCAGCCCCGTCCGCAGCGGATCTCCTGTCGGTCAGAGGCGCAAGCGGTTCGTCCTGACCATTTCCGCCGGTATCGAGCGCCGTTTCCCCGTCGGTCAGGGCATTGGCGTCCAGTGCCCGCAGCGGCTTGTTCTCTCGTCCCGGCTGACCGCCACCGGCCGATGCCTGCCGGTCAAGCAGCTGTTCCAGGGCGAGGATGGACTGGCCGAACATGGCCTGCACGGACGGGCCCGTGCTTGCCTGTTCATCGTCCGCTTCAACCGCCGGTTCGTCATCCATCGCGGCGACGTCATCCGGCGCGATCCCGTCGCCCGCCTCGGACGGCAGGCGCAGCGGCTTTGCCTCCAGCATGGACTTGAAGTCAACCGCGTCGTCCTTGCCCTTGGCCGCTTTCCTGTCTGGCAGGCGGTTTCCCTTGCCTGCCTCCCCGACAATGGCGTCCTTGAGTGATCTGAGCGGCATATCCGGTCCGATGGTCATTTCCTGGCCTTCCCTAGAAGCGCATCGATTGCGTCAAGCTTCTTGCGTGTTTCATCGATCATCGGATCAACCGCGATGGCCGGTTTGGGTGCACCGGTCTTCGCCCTGGCGTCCGTTGGTGCGGCACCGGCTCTCACAACGGATCGCTGCGGTGTTTCCGCAACATCCGCGGATGGCTGCTCAAGGATTTTGCCCCCCATCGCCGCCGCTGCTTCCAGCAGTTTGACATCGCGTTCATGCAGGCGGTCGCGCGGCAATTCCGAGAGCATTTTCATCGCATCGTCGGTCTTCTCCGTGCCGACATTGCTGATCCCGAGATAGAGCCGTGCCTGCGTGTCATCCGCCTTGAGCGACTGGGCCAGCGCTTCGGCTTTTTCCGACATGAAGCGGGCGCGCTGCATGTCGCCGCCGACGATGGCACCACGGGCTATGCGCAGGTAAAAGGGCATGCGGGCCCCGGTCCAGGCCAACGACGCCATTTCCTCGATCTCGTCATTGCTGATCTTGGCCTTGAGGACCATGACCGCATCCACCAGCTGGCGGAAGAAGTCCTCCGAATAGGGTGAAAGGGCAAAGCGCTGCAGATAATTGCGGGCCAGCAGCCTGACCTTGTCCTTGTCGCCCAGATTGGCGGCCATCATCAGGCCGCGCCGAAGGGCGGCCTCTTCCAGCAGGGTTCCCGGCGCCGTCAAGCGGATATAATCCAGGCGCTTCAGCGCTGTCGGTACATCGATGGCGGCGAGCTGTGCTGCCGTCACCAGCGAGATGGAAGCGATCAGTTCGCTCGGCACATCCGGCGGCAGCTCCTCGCTGAAGTTTTCAACAATGCCAAGCGGATTGCCGTCCGCATAGGCCAGCGAACCGGCGACCAGCTTGGGACTGATGCCATCCAGTTTCGTCGTGGTGAGGATGGTGCGCACGACCTGCGGATTGCCGCCATTCAGGAGATAGATGAGAATGGCGTAGGCGTTGGCCGGCTTTTGCCAGACATCCGGATTGGCCGCCTGGAGCTGCGCTGCAATATGGCCCAGCACACGGTTGAGCATGGGCAGGGCTTCCGGCTTGCCGGAGGCCACCTGATCCTGCAGCATGCGCATGGAGCGCACCAACAGATAGGGTTCCGGCGACAGCATGTCGGCCCGGGCCATGCCAAGAGGCAGGCTCATAAAACCGATCAGCAGCCATCGCAGACGGGAGCCCCACATCATCTCTTGGCCGTTTTCAAAAAGATGTCGATACGCCGGTTCTGAGCCGCGTAGGGATCGGCCGGCACCTTGGGATCGCGGTCGGCATAGCCTTCCACGCGCAGGATGCGCTTGGCATCGAGGCCGCCGCGCGTCAGCATGTAATAGGCCATGTGCGCGCGCGCCGACGACAACCGCCAGTTGTCATAGGTATCGCTCTTGAAGGGGCGTGCGTCGGTGTGGCCGCTGATGATGACGTCGCCCTTGCGCGTCGCGATGATCTTGGCGATCTGCTCGAGAACCTGCACCACCCGCTTGTCCGGCTTTGCCGATCCGATGGCGAACATGCCGTAGTCGACCTTGTCGGTCAGCTGGATCAGGACACCTTCGTCGGTGGGCACCACGGTGATGTCAGGCGCCTTTTCATCGGCGGCAGTGCCGGTCTTCTTGGAAATTTCCGAGGCAAGCTCGCGTGCCGAAGCAAGCTGCGCCGAATCCGGCTGCTTGTCGCCCTTCGCCGGATCAACGGTTACGCTGGCGTCGGCGGGCTTGGCTGCCGCCTTTTCCAGCTTCTGCTGGTTCGCCTGCTGGGCGGCACTGGCCGTATCCATCGGCTTTGCATCGGCCGTCTGCGCCTGCGCACCGGCCTTGTCTTCCACGCCCGCGGCCCGCTTTTCCAGCTGTTCCTGCGAGGGCGGCGGCACGGCGGGACTGTCGGTCAGCGGAAAGAGATCATCCTCCACGTGGGTCGACCAATAGTTGGGATTGAACGGATCGCGATAGGCGTCGCCGCCCTGCGCGCCCGTGGATGGGCCGGCATTGTTGGACCCGCCGTCACCCTTGGCAGACCTGTTCTGCAACACGCCGGAATCCGTGGCGATTTCCGCAAGCACCGCATAGGGGTCCTTGAACATCTGCCGCTCTTCCGTCTCCGGCTTGGCTTGCAGTTCCTTTTCGTTGCGCGCGCTCTTGGTTTCCGCATCGGTCGAATTGGGGCGCTCGAAGCGAACCTTGCCTTCCTGATTGTCCGTGGCTTCGATACCCTTCGGCCGCGCCTGCCGGTCCATCAGCTTGACCGGATTGAAATAGCTGGCAACGGCCGCCTTGGTTTCCTCATTGGCAGCATTGATCAGCCACATGACCAGGAAGAAAGCCATCATCGCGGTCATGAAATCCGCATAGGCGATCTTCCACACACCGCCATGGTGGCTGTCTTCGCCGTCATTGCGGCCGCGCCGGACAATGACGATTTCGCGGCGGGTTTCCGGGTCGATATTCATCGGGTCGTATCCTTCACCGCATCAATCAGGTGACCAAGCCGCGTTTCGACAACCGCATCGTCGAGTTTCATCGACAGTTCCGGTTGATCGGACCGGGTGAACGTGAAGCGCATGAGATCAATCCCCGGGCGATTGCGCAAAGCATCGATAAGGTGCGGCGGCCCGGAAATGTCGATCATCACGCCCTCCAGGCCCTGTGTCAGCCGCTCGATTTCCCCGACAAAGCCGGTAACAGCGCGGTCACGCAGATTCTTTTCAACCAAGGGGGAAAGAACGGTTGCAAGACTGCTCGACAGTCCCGCCGATATGACCGCCAGCCCCGCTTCCACCTGATCGTACAGGCGGGTTCCGATCCGATCCATGAAATCCGCTTCCGCCGCCGCCAGCTGTTCCTGAAAATCCCCCTCCAGTCGCAGTTTTTCCGCATCGAACAGCACGGAGGCCTCCGCCTGCCCCTCGGCGCGGCCGAGCTCGAAGGTTTCCTTGATCTTCAGCTCGATATCGATGAGATCGACAACATCTTCGGGAACCGCATCGTCCACCAATGTTTCAACGCGCTCACGCGTCGCGGCGGCAAAAACCGTCACCCGGTCATCGGGCACATGTTTCGGCGTGAAGTCGGTGAGCATACTGGCAATCGATCGGGCCATATCAAGCTGCCTCGTGAACCCATTGCTTCAGGATCGCCGCCACGCGCTCTTCATCCATATCGATCATCTGTTCCAGCCGGTTCTGCGCGGGAACGCGCATGCGCCGCCGCAGCTCGCTCAGGTCGTCATAGGGCAGGCTCTGGTCGGCATTGGCGGCCAGCGCCGGTTGCGGCCGCGATGCGGCGGTGAAATCGGGAACGGCCACGTCCGTACCGGCAGCCAGCTGCAGCGCATCCTGCGGCTTGGTCATTTCACGCATCAGCGGGCGAACGCCGAACCACAGGATCAGACCCACGGCAACGATCAGTGCAGCGGCATTGACGAAGCTGCCCGCCTGCCGCGACATCGTCTCCGACAGCGGCGTGGCGGCCGGCTGCAGCTGATCGTCGGTTGCTTCCATGAAGTTCAGCGCGGTCACGTTGATGACGTCCCCACGTTTCTGGTCGAGGCCGGCCGCGGTTGCCACCAATTGGGTGATCTTGGCGATCTGCTGTTCGACGAATTTGTCCGGAACCGGCGTGACGCCTGCGGTTGCCAGCAACCGCGCCTGGTCGATGACGACGGCGATCGACAGGCGCTTGATCTGATAGCTGTCGCTGACCGTCGAGATCGTCTTGGAATTGACCTCGTAATTGGTCAGCTCTTCGCGCTTGTCGGTCTTTTCGGTCGAGCTGTCGCCGTTCTTGCTCTGGATTTCTTCCTGCGGGATGTTCTGTTCCACACCGGTCGCGTTGTCGCTCTTAGAGTTCTTCGAATCGCCGCTTTCGCGCACGACACGCACGGACCGCTCAACCTTTGATTCCGGGTCGAACACGGTCTCGTTGGTCTGGCGCTTGTCCGTGTCGAGCGCCACCTGGACGCTTGTCTGGAAATGGCCGATGCCGAGATAGGGTGCCAGCGCCTTGCGGATGTTGTCATCGACCGAGGCCGAAACATTCTGCTCCAGCGTCGCCGACATGACGGCACCGGCATTCGAGCCATCATCCTTGGATGCCAGGAGCCGCCCGTTCGTATCGAGCACGGTGACTTCGGAGGCAGTCAGCTGCGGCACGGCGGCTGCGACAAGCTGACGGATCGACTGCGCCGACTCCATCGAGAACCCGCCTTCGGTGCGGATCACCACGGAAGCGGAGGGTGCCTGATCGCCGCGGCGGAAACTGCCCTTTTCCGGCAGAACGATATGCACGCGGGCGGCCTTGATGCCGCGGATCGCCTGGATCGTCCGGGAGATTTCGCCTTCGAGCGCACGCACCCGGGTGATTTCCTGCATGAACGAGGTAAGGCCCAGCGAGCCCATATTGTCGAAGAGCTCGTAACCGGCATTGTTGCTGGTCGGCAGCCCCTTCTCGGCCAGATACATGCGGGCCTGGTCCGCCTTGCCGAACGGGACGAGCACGGAGGTGCCGTCGGCCTTCACGTCGAACGGTATGCCCGCTTCGCCGAGGGCCATGCCCATGCGGTTGACGTCGTCGCGGCTGAGGCCGACATACAGCGTCTCATATTGCGGGCGGTTGAGATAAATGCTGGAGACAAGAATGGTGGCGAACAGGGTGACGCCGACGAGGGCGAGCCCGATGAGCCGCCGCGCGCCAAGCTTTTTCATGGCACCCAGAAACTGCTCCAGAGACTGTCTGATATTCTTTTCCATCAATGCCCACCACGCTTGCGTCGTCCGACCATAGAGGCCGAAGCTTGCGCGAAGTTAGAGCGTGCTGCGAAGTGGAAAAGAAAAAGGCCACGCACGAGGTGTGGCCCAATTCATTACCGATCCCGAGGGATCGTCATCCTTAGCGGAACAGCTGCTGGATGGTCTGGTTGCTTGCATTGGCAATCGACAGCGCCTGAACGCCGAGCTGCTGCTGAACCTGCAGAGCCGACAGACGAGCCGATTCCTTGTTCATGTCAGCATCGACCAGCGTGCCGATACCACGATCAACGGCATCCGAAAGCGCGCTGATGAACGACTTCTGGCTGTCGATACGGGTCTTGGCAGCACCGAGCTGCGAAGCACCGGAAGCCAGGCCCTTGGCAGCAGCTTCGATACCGGTCAGCATGCCGTCAATCGCCGTGTTGTCGACGCCTGCAGCGGAAACGTCGATCGTCAGGATCGAGGTCTGCGTTGTGACAGGTGCGGCTGCTGCGTTGGTAACAGCAAACTGCTTGTCGAGAATGCCGGTCTTCGTTGCAGCGGTGCCGCCTGTGTCGATAAGACGGGTATTGGCAAGCGCAACGTCGATCGAGCCGGTCGTTACGACGCCGGTCGAGCTGCGGCTGTAGGAAGCGATCGTGCTGAAGTTTGCCGTTGCAGGAGCAGCGTCGACAGCCTGGTCGGTGGTGAGCAGGTTGGAACCGGCGTAGGAAGCGCCTGCGTTTTCCTTCAGGGCGCCGATAGCCGAGTTGATCAGCAGCTGGTTCTTGGCGCGGTCTTCAGCGCTGGCATTCTTGGAAGCCAGAACCAGGTTCTTGATGGTGTTTACCGAATCAATGGCCTTGTTCATTGCGGAATAGGCAGTATCGATCTTGGAGCTGCCGAGACCGAGAGCGTCCTGGATAACCGAGTTGGCACCATTGTCCGAACGCATTGTCGTGGCAATCGACCAGTAAGCGGCGTTGTCGGAAGCTTCGGAGATCTTCAGGCCCGTTGCAATGCGGTTCTGAGTGGTGGCAAGGTTTTTGCCGGTTGCAGTAAGTGTCTGAAGCGCGGTCATTGCTGACGCGTTGGTAAGAATGCTGGCCATGGAAAAAGCCCCTATAAAAGATACATGGATGGGGACATGTCGGATCAGAACCGACCTAACAGAGCGGCATGATGCCTGTAACCGAAGCGGTCACCTGTTATGACGAGCAGGAGTACGCCAGAATTGTTACGGTTTCAATAACAGCCAGGATTAATTTTCATCATGGTTACGAAAACGATCGTATCAAACTGCCGACCAGAATATTCCAGCCGTCGATCAGCACGAAGAACAGGATCTTGAACGGCAGCGACAACACGGTTGGCGGCAGCATCATCATACCCATGGACATGGTGAGCGTCGCGACGATCAGGTCGATGACCAGGAACGGCAGGACGATGAGAAAGCCGATCTCGAAACCGCGGCGCAGCTCGGAAATCATGAAGGCGGGCACGAGGATACGCATATCAATGGCCTCGTTGGCCTTGGTGCGGAAGGATTCGTCCGCCAGATCCTCGAACAGCCGCAAATCCTTGTCGCGCACCTGCCGCAGCATGAATTCACGGAACGGCGACATGATCTCGCGGATCGCCACATCCTGGGTGATCTGGTTGTTCACCAGCGGCTGCACGCCATTCTGCCATGCCCGGTCGAAGACCGGCGCCATGACATAGAAGGTCATGAACAGCGCAAGGCTGATCATCACGAGATTGGCCGGCGTTGTCTGCAGGCCGAGGCCCGAGCGCAGCATGGAGAAGGCAATGGCGAAGCGGGTAAAACTCGTCGCCATGATCAGGATGCCCGGCGCGATGGAAAGCACCGTCAGCACCGCCAGCATCTGGATGATCTGGCCGCTGGTCGACGCGCTGCCCTGCGGGATCAGCCCGTCCAGGAGCGAGGGCGTCTGGGCCATTGCGGTTCCGCCGAGTACAAGCAGCAGCAGGGGTGTCAGAAGACGCCGTTTCATTCCATCACCAATGCCCAGATGTACACTTTCTCGATCTTGCCCTCGGAGCGCATCCGCGCCCTCTCCTGCAGATCCATGCGCAGATATTCCAGCCCCGCCGCCCCGCGCAGCTGCATGAGATTGACGGTGCGCAGGAAGGCCATGAAGTCGCCGGCAACGGTTGCTGCCATTTCATCGGATATTTTCTCGCCGGGCTTGGCCACGATGCCCGCTTCCAGCCTGATCCAGACATCCTGCGGGATTTTCACGTTGGTCAGGATCGGTTTGAGCGCCACGACATTGCCGGATGGCAGGTCGGTACCGGCGGGGCGCGTCTTCTCGCCCGCCCCGGCGGCCTGACCGGCCGGCACGCTCAGGCCGAGCTGTGTTCCAAGAAACCAGCCGCCCGCCGCAGCGACGAGCGTGAGGACCGCCACCGCAGCAATGACCGCCACGCTGGATGGTGCTTTCGGGGCGGGTGTCGTGTCTTCGGCGAGCGTGCTCATATCGGTCAGATCGGCGATACTTGATCGAGGATCTGCTGACCCCATGCCGGCTGCTGCGTTTCGCTCTGGCGCCCGCGGCCGCCATAGGAAATGCGCGCCTCGGCGATCTTCTCGTAGGAAATGACATTGTCGCCGGAAATGTCACGCGGCCGTACGACGCCTGCGACATTCAGCACCCGCAATTCATAGTTGACGCGCACCTCCTGCGAGCCGCGGATGACCAGATTGCCGTTGGGCAGAATATTGGTGACGATGGCCGCAACCCTCAGCACGATCTTTTCCGACCGCTCGATCTTGCCCTCGCCCTTGGTGCGGCTATCGGATTTCAAATCGAGATTACCGCCGATATTGCCGGCGGAGAAGCCGCTGCCGCTGATATCCGCCTTGCCGCCGACATCGGATGAGGCGACGCGCGAACGGCTGTTCTTGTTGTCGAACGTCGCCTTTTCGTCGATCAGAATGTTGACGGTCAAAACGTCGCCCGGATTGGTGGCACGCGGATCGCGGAAGAACCCGGCGGCGCGGTCCTGCCAGAGCGAATAACGCTTCGGCTGCGGCTGGGACGGATAATAGGACGGATCCGAGACGCTGAAGCTTTGCCCGACGCCCGCGCCCACCGGCGACATCTGTGGTGTGCGGTTCAGATCACGAAAATTGTCGGCGCATCCCGAAAGGGCAACGGCACTGGCGATGGCAAGCAGGGATGCCGCTTTCTTCATTGTGCGGTTCTTTCTTTGTTTGTGACCACACGGGATCCGACAATCACGCGGGCTAGACGCGAGGATTTTTCCGCGGGCATTTCATTCAGGATAACGCTGGAGACGCGGGGATTGAGCTTCAGCAGCAGCGCGGCCGCCGGCTCGTCGCCCATCAGCGCCATCTGGGCCGCAGCCGCATCCGGCCGCATCTTGGAAATGATGCCCACCAGCGAATCTTCGGCCTTGTCGATGAACTCGTCACGCCGTTTCAGCCAGACTTCATATTCCTTGCGCTTGGCCTCCAGCTCCTGGATGCGGCTGTCGATATCCGCCCGCAGCTGCTCCAGTTCGCGCGTCTGCATGGCATAGCGCGCATCGGCCGCCTTGTCGGTGATGTTGGTGCAATAGCGGCCGATTTCCTGCCCGGTTTCATCCTTGGGGGCCGCATCCTGCGCCATGGTGGCGGATGGCAGCAGGGACATTGCCAGCAAGAGCGCAGCGGCCTTGGAGGATGCCGTGATTTTCCGTCGTGCGTTCATGGCAACACTCATTGGACCACCAGCTCCGCATGCAATGCGCCGGCCGTCTTGATGCCCTGCAGGATGGCGATGATGCCCTGCGGCTTCACGCCGATCTGATTGAGACCCTTCACCAGGCTTTCAAGATCGGTTCCGCCGAGAACACCGATTTTGGAGGTTTGCCGAACCTGGATGTTGGTGTTCGGTTCGACCGCCGTCACGCCGTCACTGAACGGTTCCGGCTGAATGATCGTCGGCGTCTCGGTGACCTTGACGGAAAGCGTGCCATGACTGATGGCGACCCGCGATATCCGCACCTTCTCGCCGATGACCACGGTCCCGGTGCGCTCGTCGACGACGACCCGCGCCACCTCGTCGGTCGGCACCGGCAGACCTTCGATCTCCGCGAGGAAGCGGGCCGCCGTGATATCCTTGGGCTTGCGCAGGCGGATCGACTTGGCGTCGCGCTCCTTGGCAACAGGCTGATTGTACCGCCGTTTGGCAAAGGCATTGATCGTATCGGTGATGCGCACGACCGTGGTGAAATCCGGCTGCCGCAGCTCGACGAGAAGTTCGCCGTCCTGGCCGAAATTTCCGGAAACCTCCCTTTCAACCAGGGCGCCGTTGGGAATACGTCCGCTGGTCGGCGTACCCTGCGTAACGGTGGCGGCGTTACCGGATGCCGTGAAGCCGGACACGATCAGGTTGCCTTGCGCCGCCGCATAGACCTGGCCATCGGCGGCGGCCAGCGGCGTCATGACCAGCGTGCCGCCGGACAGCGACGTGGCGTCACCCAGCGAGGAAACGGTGATGTCGATCCGCGAGCCGCGCCCGGCAAAGGGCGGCAGATTGGCGGTGACGATGACGGCCGCGATATTCTTCGAACGCGACGCACCGGCCGGCGGGCTGATGCCGAGATTATCGAGCATGGCGCGCATGGATTGCTCGGTGAACGGCGCATTGCGCAGGCTGTCGCCGGTTCCGCTCAATCCGACAACGAGACCATAGCCGACGAGCTGGTTTTCGCGCACGCCCTGAATGGCGGCGATATCCTTGAGCCGTGCGATGACTCCGCCGTCGCCGAACTGGGAAGCCGGTCCGCCCCAGCGCCCGTCGTCGACGTCCTTCTGCCAGGCGGCCTGGGCCTGGGCCGGCGTCTTGTAGCCCCTTTCCTTGGGCGACGATTCGCCCGCATGCAGTGCGGTCGATGCAAGGACGGCCAACAGGACAATCGCGAAACGCCGCATCATTGCATGCCTACCTGTATGCGCCCATCGGCGAGGATGGTGCCCGTTACGGTGATGCCGCTGTCGATATTGCGCACCTTGATGAAATCACCAACGCGGCCCGGCTCCAGCGGCGTGCCCCGCGCTGTAATGACGAGCGCACCGGTATCATAGACCAGTACCGCCGGAACCCCGCGCTGCACCATGTCGGGCTCATTGACCGAAGACAGAAGGATGGGCTGCCCCGGCAGCAGTGTCCGGCGCGATATCTTGCCGACGAGTTGATCCGGCGACAGCACATATTGGGCGGCGGCGGAGGCACGGATCGTAAAATACTTTTCCGTCAATCCCGCATTGCCGATGGTCTGGCCGGGATAGATGATCTGGGAAGGCACCAGGAATGCAATGCGCTCGGCGCGGGCGGCGACGGAAAAGACCAGCGCGCACAGGCTGAATGCCAGCACGCGAAGAACCCAGTTCCCGATGATCTTTGCCGCCGTCATGATCGTCCTCAGCGCAGGTTCTTCGACACGACCGATGCCATTTCATCGGCTGCCTGGATGACTTTCGAATTCATTTCATAGGCCCGCTGGGCCGTGATCAGATCGGTGATTTCCTTGACGGGGTCGACGTTGGAATTTTCCAGATAGGCCTGCTTCAGCGTACCGAAACCGGGATCACCGGGAACGCCGACAACCGGAGCACCCGACGCATCGGTCTGCTTGTAGAGGTTGTCGCCAAGCGGCTCGAGACCGGCTTCATTGGCAAAATTGGCAATGGTCAGCTGGCCCAGATTGATCATCGGAATCTGGTCGGATTGCTTGGCAAAAACCTGGCCGGAATCGGTGATTTTCACTTCAATGGTGTTGGGCGGAACAACAATGTTGGGCTCGACCAGATCGCCGTTGAGCGTCACGAGCTGCCCCGTCGCATTGGTGTTGAATGCCCCGGCGCGGGTATAGAGCGTTTCGCCCGCGGTGTTCTGAATCTGGAACCAGCCGCGGCCCTTGAGCGCCACGTCGAAGGGATTGCCCGTCTGATTGAGCCCGCCCTGAATATGCAGGTTGCGGACGGCCGAGGTCTGCACGCCGAGCCCGACCATCGCGCCCTCGGGAATGATGCTCTGGTTTGCCATGTTGGGCACACCGGCGCTGCGCTCCGTCTGATACAGCAAGTCCGAGAACTCAGCCTTTGCGCGCTTGAACCCGGTCGTGTTGATATTGGCGATGTTGTTGGCAATCACTTCCAGATTGAGCTGCTGGGCATTCATGCCGGTCGCAGCAATGGTGAGCGCTTTCATTCTGATTCCTTAAATCGGCATACGGCTGATTTCGAGATAGGCCTGGACGATCTTGTCGCGAATGGCGATGGCCGTCTGGAGCGATTTTTCCGCATCCATGACCGCGTTGACGACGTCACGCGTCGGCACGTCGCCGGTCATGCTCTTGAGCGAAACCGCTTCGGCATTCTGGAGTTTGCCGGTGAGCTGCGACAGAACGTTGTCAAAGGAAGGCTGACCGGTTGCGGCTGCCGCCGGCGAAGCGGCACCGGACATGGATGTCTGATTGACGGTTTCCGATAGTTTGGAAAGAGCGTTGCGGGTGGATACACTGAGAAGCTGGTCTATCATCAGGAGTTCCTTAAGAGATCGACGGTCATGGCAATCAGTTCACGTGCTTGCTTGACCACCTGGAGATTGGCTTCGTAGGAGCGGTTGGCTTCGCGCATGTCCGCCATTTCGACGACCATGTTCACGTTTGGATATTTGACCATGCCCTTGGTGTTGGCGGCCGGGTGGCTTGGATCATATTCTTCGGTAAAGGCGGAAACGTCATGCCCGACTTCCGCGATGCGCACGGTCTCGACGCCGCTGCTGCGGTCGAGCTCGGTGGCAAAGGAAACGGTCTTGCGGCGGTATGGATCGCTGCCCGCCGTCTTGCCGGTCGACTGGGCGTTGGCCAGATTCTCGGAGACGATGCGCAGACGGGTCGATTGGGCATTGAGGCCGGAAGCGGCAACCTTGAGCGCGGCCTGGAGCGGATCTGACATCTGTTTCAGCCCTTTACTGCGGAGAGCATCATGCGGTGAAACGCTTTCACGATGCTGGTGTTGAGCGCGAACTGGCGATTGATCTCGCCGGACTTGACCATTTCCCCTTCGAGGCTGACCGTGTTCTTCGAATGGTTCTGTTCCGTCACTTCGTTCTTGCGCAGCGCGGTGGCGGCGATGCCGGATGCATTGATTTCAAGGTGCTTCGCATTTGTCGCCGCCATGGTCAGCTGCGTCTGCTGCAACACGTCCTTGAACGGCTCCACGTCCCGCGCCTTGAAACCCGGCGTATTGGCATTGGCGACATTGCCGGAAACCGCGGCCTGCCTAACGGACAGCCACTCGGCCTGACGTGATGCCAATTCGAACAGATGAATCCCCTGCATGTGCCTGCCTCGCGTCCCGGACCAATTAATTGAGGTCACTCTATGCGGTCAATCTTGCGTGAGACTTGCGGCGGCGACAGCCACGGAACTTATGCATGGACAAAGAGGCATTTGATCAATTGGTTCGGCTGATCACTTCGCCGTCGGATGTCTTGATCTGCCACGAACCGTTGCCATTGCCGCGTTCGATCGCAACCAGGGTGCTTCCGTCCGGCAAGGGCGATCCCTTCTCGACAAACCAGTAGCCGGTATTGTCTTCGATCATCACCAGACCGCCGACCACTTCGCGCACCAGGAACACCGGCTTGTCGGGAAACGGCTGTTTGCTGGCGGCATTGATCCCGGCCAGACGATCGCCGGTGAGTGCCGACGTGGTTGCCGTGGTCATGAGGTCCACTTCGCCGGTTTTCGTTCTCGACAGCGACACTTCGGTGCCGTTGTTCTTGCGCACCACCTTCTGGTTTGTCCGGTCCAGGGGGTCGCGAACGGTTTTGCCTGTGGCTTCCGGCTTGGGCCGCGCTTCCCAAATGTCGTAATACATCACGAAGGGCAGGATGGCGCAGATGGTTGCAAGGACAAATCCCGCGCCCTTGATATAGCCGTCAAAGCGCTTGTCGCGCTGGCGGGGTGCGGGAATTTCCGTTGCGGGATCGCTTTCAGGCGCCAGGCCCGTGGTCTTCTGTTTTGTCATGCCCCCTCCTTTGGCCGAAGCGCCGCTGCCAGATCGCTGTAGGGATCCAGCGAAAGCGGCGTGGCCGGTGTCTGCTGCATAGCGTCGTAAATGCGTGGAACCAGATGCACGGCCTGATCGAGCAGGGGATCACCCCCCTCCTGATAGGCGCCGATCATCCGCAGGTCGCGGGTCTCTTCGAACCGCGAAATGAGGCCGCGCATGCTGGTGGCGAGTTTCGCCTGTTCCGGCGACCAGTTGTGCTGCGCCAGGCGCGAAATGGAACCGAGAATATCCATGGCCGGGAAACGGCCCTGCGCGGCGATGGCGCGGTCGAGCACGATGTGCCCGTCCAGCGTGCCGCGGATCGCGTCGGACACCGGATCATTGTGATCGTCACCATCGACCAGAACAGCATAAATGCCGGTAATCGTACCGCTGTCCGACAATCCGGGGCCGGCGCGCTCAAGCAGGCGCGGCAACTGGCTGAACACGCTCGGCGGATAGCCGCGCGAAACCGGCGGCTCACCCGCGGCAATGGCGATTTCGCGCGCCGCATGGGCGAAACGCGTCACGGAATCCACGATCAGCAGAACATTGTCGCCCAGATCGCGAAAATATTCGGCGATGGCCGTTGCCGTATTGGGGGCAAGCCGGCGCATCATCGGACTTTCGTCGCCGGTCGAAACAACAGTGACCGTCTTGCCAAGCTTGCCGGCCATGGTGTCTTCGAGCATGTCGCGCACTTCGCGGCCGCGTTCGCCCGTCAGCGCCAGGACAACCGTGTCGAAATCCGTTGCCTTGGTCATCATGGCCAGCAGCGTGGATTTGCCGACGCCGGACCCGGCAAAGACACCCATGCGCTGGCCGAAACACATCGGCGCAAAGACGTCGACGACATTGACGCCGGTGCGCAGGCCGATTTCGACGCGGCTGCGGTTCATGGCGAGCGGAGCCGGACAATCCACGGGCTTGGGATCATTGCCTGCGGTGAGCAAGCCCTTGCCATCGAGCGGAAGACCGAGGGCGTTGATGACCCGCCCCTTCCAGTCGGGCGCCGGGGCAATGCGAAACGGCCCCTCGGGGAAGACGGGCGTTCCGAGCGACGGCACGATCCGGTCATCGAACGGCTTGACCAGGACGCGCGACTGCTCGATCCGCACGACTTCGGCCGGGTGCAGCCGGTTGTCGCTGCGGATGGTCACCATGTCGCCAAGCTGCGCCTGTTCCGAAATGCCGCGCACGCCGATGGCGGAGCGTGACACCTCGTTCACATAGCCGCCGACGGCCACGGGAGCCGGAGCCGTCACGACCTGCGAGACAAGCCGGGCCAGCGCCTCGAGACTGCCCGTCCCGGTGCTCATCGTCGGCAGGGCTGCTTCAAGATCCTGCATGCTTATCCCGCCGGTTCAAGGAGACGGTGCATCAGGTCTTCGATCCAAGCGTCTTGATGGCTTCGGAGAAGGTGCCTTCATTGCCGCGCAGCAAGGCATCGACCCGCTCGAAAGCCCGGGTAACGCTCATGAGTCGGGTCATTTCGCCGATCGCATCGACATTTGATCCTTCGATGGCGCCCTGAACAACCCCCGCATGGGGATTGTCGATGGTCGGCTGCGCGGTAATGCTCGGAATGACAGCCGAATTGTCGAAATATGTCAGCTTGGCATTGGGGCTGATCGTGAACAGGCCAATGGAGCCTAGCTGGCGCTTGTTCTGATAGACCGCCCCATCGGCGGAAATCTGCGGCGGCCCGCCATTGGGGTCAATGACCAGGGGCTGGCCGCCCGCATCCAGGATGGGGTAACCCTTGACCGAGCGCAGCTCGCCGGTCGTTGTCATCTGCATGCGGCCGTCGCGGGTGAAAACCTGCCCGGCCGGTGTCTGCAGCGAAAACCAGACGTCGCCCTTTGCGGCGATATCCAGGGGATTGCCGGTCTGGGTGATCGGGCCCGCATCGGTCTTGATATAGCTCTGACCGGCCGAAACGAAGCTCGAATCCTCGGCGGCCTTCGACACCATGGTTTCGAATTTCATGCCCGTGGCGCGAAAACCCGGCGTCGACATGTTCGCCACATTATGCGCGAGGGCATCCAGGCGGCGCTCCAGCGATATCTGCGAGGACAGGCCGACATAGATCGAGTTTTCCATCAGCGGCCACCCAGCTTGAACGACTGCAAGATCGTCAGGATGTTTTGCGAAATGCCGATGGTGGTATCCCCGCCGAAAAGCAGCGAGGGAATGGTGGAGGCAGTCGAAGGATTGTTCATTTCATACATAGCCGTAAACCGGGTGAGGAATTTCTCAAGCTTCGCCGGATCCTTGAGAGATGCGAGATCGAGCTTGTCGGTGACCATCTTGGCCTGCCGGTCGATATCCATGTTGGACGCCTGCGCCGGGATGGAAAAGGTTGTCTGGAAGACCTTGAGCAGTGCCTTGTCGCCGAGGATTTCATAGGCATTGGTGATCGTGGGCGCCTTGCGGGCAAAATACAGGGCAAGCCGCACGCCTTCATTGTCCTGCCCGGCTTCCAGCTCCAGCGTCTGGCGGGCATATTTGTCCGTCACCGGCTTGAGCACAGCAGGCTGGCTGGTCGCCTTGTCACCCAGTTTGGCGAAATCGAACGTCGTGGCAAACTCCAGGTAGCGCTTGTCCGTCAGTTTGTTGGCAAAGCTGTCCTTGCCGGTACCTTCGGTGAGAACTTTGCGGATAAAGGCCTTGGCGAAAGCCATGTCCTCAAGCCCGATAGCCTTCAGGGCGTATTTATACAGCCGGTCATCCTTCATGAAATCGTCAATGGTTTTGACCTTGCCGATATTCTTCAGGTAGTAGTCCGTATCGCGCTGCACGACCGGTTCGGCCGCCACCCTCGTCAGCGAACGCGTCAGGTTCGACGAGATCAATTTGTAACTGGTCATCGTATTGATCATGGCAACGGCACTCCCACGGCTTTCGCCTATCTGTGCCAAAGCAAGCTTGCCTGAAGCTGTCCGCGCAATTTCACCCCGGCCACAAACCTGCGTCTCCATGCAAGGTTCACGCAAGCCGGACTTGCTACTGCTCGGCCGCTGGCAATATTTGCAGGAGAGCGCTTTGGGAATCCTTGTTGGACTTGTGGTAACGATGGGATGTCTCCTTGGCGGCTTCATTGCCATGGGCGGGCATGTGAGTGTTCTCATGCAGCCGTGGGAATTCGTCATCATCGGCGGCTCCGCGCTTGGCACGTTTCTGGTCGCCAATCCGTTTTCGGCGGTCAAGGATACCGGACGCGCCTGCATGGAGGCCTTCTCCAACAAGGTTCCCAAACAGCGCGACTACCTCGATGTGCTCGGCGTCCTCTACGCATTGATGCGGGAACTGCGCGCCAAGTCGCGCAACGAGGTGGAAGTCCACATCGACAATCCCAATGAATCACTGATTTTCCAGGCATTCCCGAGCGTTCTGAAGAACCATGATCTGACGCAGTTCATCTGCGACTACTGCCGCCTGATCATCATCGGCAATGCGCGCTCGCACGAAATCGAGGCGCTGATGGATGAGGAAATCCACACGATCTCCCGCGACAAGCTCAAGCCCTACCATGCCATGGTGGCCATTTCGGAAGGTTTGCCGGCACTCGGCATCGTTGCTGCGGTGCTGGGCGTGATCAAGGCCATGGGCGCTCTCAATGAATCGCCGGAAGTGCTGGGTCATCTGATCGGCGCGGCGCTGGTCGGCACCTTCGCCGGTATCTTCCTTTCCTATGGTGTGGTCGGCCCGATTGCCACCAAGATCAAGACGACGCGCGAGAAGCAGAACCGCCTTTACATGATCGTCAAGCAGACACTGCTCGCCTACATGAACGGCGCCCTGCCGCAGATCGCGCTCGAATATGGACGCAAGACGATTTCGGCCTATGATCGTCCGTCCATCGATGTGGTCGAGCAGGAAACCATCTCCACCGTTCCGATGCAGCAAGCGGCGTAGGCTGAACAATGGATGTCGAGACAGAACAGAAAAGACCGGACGTGCTTGCGGAAAGCATCCTGCGCGCCGCCGGCATGTCGGTGGACGATCTCAAATCCCTCGAGGCGGTGTTTCGCGACCTTGCAACGACCTTTGCCGGCAAAATAACCAGCCAGTCCGACGTCACCATTGCGGCCGAATTCGTGCGCATGGAATCAATCGAGAAGGATGCCATTGCCAGCACCCTGATGCGCTCGGGACTGATCGGAACCGTGCAGGTCGTCAAATGGGCATCGCGCCTGCTGCTGGCTGCCGACCGAGCCTTTGTCGATTGCGGGGTCGATGCCCTGTTCGGCTCCGGCGCCAGCCAGGACCACCAGCCGCATCGCCCGATGACCTCGGTCGACCTTGGCATCGCCCGCCAGATTTTCACCGACGTCACCGCATCGCTGGATCACATGTTCTCGGGCGGCAGCGACGCGCTGTTCCAGATCGCCGAACTGACGGAAGCCGCGCATTTCTCGGTCGCCTCGGTGACCGATACACGCATGATATGCTGCACGATGCTGCTCAAGGTTGGCGGACACAGCGGCCAGATCATCATCATGATGCCGCGTTCGAGCTTCCGTCCCATGCAGGATGCCATCGCGCGGATGCTGCAACAGCCGGCACACCATTCCGATCCGACCTGGGCAAAGAAGCTGCGCCTCGAGGTGAGCCGGGCCCATATCGACATTGAGGCCTTCATCCAGCAGGGGTCCATGACGCTGGAACAGATCACCCTTTTGAAACCCGGCCAGATCCTGCAGCTGCCCAAGGATGCGATCAATCAGGTACGCCTGCGCAGCGGCAAACAGGCACTTTACAAATGCCGCCTGGGCAAGACCGGCACGGCATTCACCGTGCGCATCACCGATCCGATCAATGAAGAAGAGGACCTGCTCGATGAGCTTGCTGCTGGCTAATCTCATTTCCGCCGCCCTGATCGCAACCGGGCTTGCGGTCTTCCTCGTTGCCCTGCGCAAGGCCAACCGGCTGACGGCCATGAGCCGCGCCATGGCGCAACAGGTGGCCGGTTCGGCCCGGAGCCTCGAGCAGGCGCTGCTCTTCCTGCAGAACGAGCGTGAAACCTGCCGGGACGAAAGCGTGCGTCTGGAGGCCAAGCTCAAGGATTCCGACCGCGCCCGTTCGGAAATGACGCGCACCATCCGCATGGTTGAACGCGCCAAGAACGAGTTCAAGGACAATGTGCGCCCCTTCCCGGCCGTCGATGCCGCCCAGCGCGCTGCCGCACCCGCCTTTGCGCAGCAACCGGTTCCGGCAGCCCAGACCGAGATCCGCCAGGGCACGCCTATCCACAATCAGCCCGCGGCTCCGGCGAAAGTCCTGCCCGTGTTCGTCAATCGCATCGTCCGCAGTGCTGACGTGGCGAATGCCGTCCTTTAACCCAGTGTGAACGGGATTTCCCATCATGGCCATTTCCGACAAGAATTCCATCGAAGACGAGCTCAACGAGGCAATCGAAGATCTCAAACGCGATGAACCGCAACCAAGCCGCAAACCTGCGGGATCGAAGCCGAACATCGATCTCATCATGGGCATTCCCGTCGACGTCCAGGTTGTTCTCGGCAGCACGTCGATGCCGGTGGCCAATCTGATGAAGCTCGGCCGCGGTGCTGTCGTGACCCTCGACAAGCAGATCGGCGATCCCGTCGATATCGTCGTCAACGGGCGGGTGATCGCACGCGGTGAAGTCATCGTCCTCGAGGACGACTCCTCGCGCTTCGGCGTCAGCCTCACCGAAGTCATCGGCAGCGGCAGCTAAGTCATCCGCCGCCGCGCCGCCTTCCCCCCTACAAGCACGAGAAGCCAGACCGCATGAGCGATCAAGACACACCTCAGGGCGAAAGCACCATCCAGGACCTGAGCGGCCCGGAAAAGGTGGCCGCATTGCTTGTGGCGATCGGGCGGCCATCCGCCTCGCGGCTTCTCAAGCATTTCAATGCGGACGATCTGCGCTCGCTTGCCGGCCATGCCCGCAAGCTCGAGCCGATCACCCCCGGCGACTTCGAAGAGCTGGTCAAGGAATTCGAGAACGCCTTTGCTGACGGCGCGCCGGTTTCGGAAGCCGGCATGCGCTTTGAAGGGCTGCTGCGTGAAACGCTGTCGGCGGAAGAGGCCAGCGCGGTCATCGAGAACCGCCGCCCCGAACTGCTGACGCAGGAATCCGTCTGGGATATCCTGCCGCGCGTGCCGCTCGACGTGCTGCAAGCCTATCTGTCAACGCAGCATCCCCAGGTGACGGCCTATGTGATTTCGCGCCTGCCTTCCGATATTGCGGCCCGGCTGCTGATCGGCTTTGCGCCGCAGGAACGTGGTGCCATCATTCAGCGCACGCTGCATATCCGCAAGGTGGGTCCATCGACGATCGCGATGCTGGAAAGCATCCTGCAGCGCGAGGTCACCGGAAAAGACAATTCGGGTTCCGAGAAGAGCCATCACGGCACCGTTGCCAACATCATCAACCAGCTGGAAAAATCGGAGATCGACGAGCTGCTGGCGAGCCTCACCGATCTGGGCGCGGAAGACCTTGCCAAGATCAAGGCCAAGCTCTTCACCTTCGAGGATATCGTGCGCATATCGCAGCGCGCGCGCCTCATCCTCTTCGATGAAATCCAGACCGATGTGGTCACATCAGCATTGCATGGCTGCGAACCGCGCCTGCAGGAACTCATCCTCCAGTCCCTGTCGACACGCGGACGGCGCATGGTTGAAACCGAATTGTCCAGCCAGACCAACATCAATGCCAACACGGTCACGGAAGCGCGCCGCGCCATTGCCCGCACCGCCATTGCCCTGGCCGAACGCGGCGAGCTCAAGCTCGAACCGCAAGAATCTGAAACATGATCGGCAGGGCCTGCTAGAGCATGTCGGACGGGCCCGACAAAGAGAGTAAAACCGAGGAAGCAACTGAGAAGAAAATCAGTGATGCGGTCGAGAAGGGCAATCTGCCCGTCTCGCGCGAAGCGCCGATCCTCGCCTCCATCGCCGCCTTTCTCGTCATCATGGTTTTCGTCGCCGTGCCCAGCGGCTCGAAACTGGTGGCGTTCCTCTCGGCCCTGCTTGACAAGCCCGAGGAATGGCGGCTCAACAGCGCGCAGGATGCCCGGCAATTGTTCGGCATCGTCGGCCTGGCCGTGGGTGCGGCCTTGCTTCCCGTCTTCATCATCATTCCCACCGCCGGCATCCTCGCCTCGGTGCTGCAGAATGCGCCGCGCATGGTCTTTGACCGTATCCAGCCGCAGTTTTCGCGCGTATCCATTGCCAAGGGCTGGACACGCATCTTCGGCGCGTCGGGCCGCATAGAATTCCTCAAGTCGGTCTTCAAGTTCGCGGCGGCCAGCATCATCGTTTTCATGATGTTCTTCCGCAGCAGCCATTTCTTCGTCGACACGATCATCACCGAACCCAGCCAGCTGCCCGAGCTCATCCGCAGCAACATCACCCGGCTTCTGGCATCCGTGACGATTGCGGTGACCGCGCTCGCAGCCTTCGACCTTGCCTGGGCCCGCATTCACTGGCGCAGCGAACTGCGCATGACCAAGCAGGAAATCAAGGACGAGCACAAGCAGGCAGAGGGCGATCCGCTGCTGAAGGCCCGCTTGCGCTCGCTCGGCCGTGACCGGGCACGCCAGCGCATGATTGCCTCGGTTCCGACGGCCACGCTGATCGTCGCAAATCCGACACACTTCTCCGTTGCTCTACGCTACAGCCCGGCGAAAGATCCGGCCCCTATCGTGGTCGCCAAGGGGCAGGATCTGATCGCTCTCAAAATCAGGGAGATCGCCGAGGCCAATGACATACCGGTTTTCGAGAATGTGCAACTGGCGCGCGCGTTGTACAAGCAAGTCCAAGTGAACAATGCCATTGCACCAGAATTCTATAAAGCGGTAGCAGAACTGATCCAATTCGTTAATGTACGACGTAAATAATAAAACCGTTTCCAATCGGGTAAACAGCAGATGAAAAGAACGCAATATTCGGTTGCCCGGGTTGATATCATTTCAAATCACCTGACAGAGGTCATCCATGATCTTCGTCTTGTGGATGTTGCCGACTATATTGCCTTCATACGCTGTGAACTGTTCGGCAACATCGCCGATATCGTCAATTCAGCGACGGAACTGACATTCTATCCCGATACGTTGACGTTCGGTCTTGGCGGCGAATATGCGCTGGACTGGAACACCGCGCCGAAAGTGATGCTCGATCTCGAGTTCAGCAATATGGGGGTCAATGCCTATTTCCGGCTGACGCTGTCATCCGAAAGCACCGAGATCGATCTGCACCATCTGCGGTTTGCCGAAACGGGGCATAGTCCCGCGCAAAACACCGCATTGCTGGCCCAGGCCTTCGAGAATGCACGCCTGCCGCAATTGTCCGCATCGGCAAAGGCGCAATAACCGCCTTCCTACAGATAGGCCTTGGCAACGGTGGGTATGTCGATCACGCCGAGAGCAAGCGCCGTCGCCACGGTCGATGTTCTGTTGGAACAGCCCAGCTTGTTCTTGGCGTTCTGCAGATAGGTGACCACCGTCCAGCGCGCGATATTGAGAATCTCGCCGATCTCGCCATCCGTCTTGCCATTGGCTGCCCAGAACAGGCAGTCGATCTCGCGCCGGGTCAAAAGATTGGAGATGATCGCGGCAAGGGCCGGATTGCGGGTGCCGTGCAGGGCGTTGTGGATACGCGCCGAAGCTGCCGATAACTGTTTGCGCCTGCGCTCGACAAAGGCACCCTGCTCAGCCTTTTCGACGTCGAAGGTGAAGAGCGTGATCCCGCGGAAGCCGAAGGCATTCGTCGCACAAATCGCAAGATACAGGTTGCCGAGCCTGCGCCGTTCCGCGTCCATCAGATAGCGTTTTACGGCTGGCGAAGGGACGGCGTCACCAGTCAGGTTGCAGATCGTGCCGGGCGCGTCGGCACGCGGCTGGAACAGCGTCATCCCCTGCATCACCGGATCGATCTTGAGATAGTCCTTGGCAAAATACCGCAACATCCAGCTGACCGGATAGGTCATCAGAAGCGGGACATTTTCATCGACCACATCGCTGCCAGGCCGCGGTTCCGGGTGCCCGACATGGGCAATGTGACGGCAGCCAGTCTGCTGTTTGACCTCGTGCAGCATTGCAAGCGTGTCAGAAGCCACCACGTCCTTGAACAGGCCCTTTTGAAAATCGGGAAAATGAGCCAGTTCAAGCAGCATTGGATACAAGTCATTCCTCTTGGCCCGCAAAGTGCCGGCTTCCGCAACGGTATTCTTCTGGATTTCAGATGGCTTTTCATCGCATGGGATTAAAAGCCCCTTCATGCTTGCACGAGACAGGCAGGCAGACAAGACGATGAACAATTGTATTTGCAGTTTTTCACATAAATGCTGCAAAAGGCAATTTATGGTTGAACCCGACCTGCCAAGCTTTGATTGTCAGTATCAATCCTGACAAACCAGAAAACGCGCGTTTCCTTTAACCCACATTTTCCGGTGTTTTCGGTCATTTTACCGCAAAATTCGGGCAAAGGCGCCCGACTGTTGCGATCGCGCTAACTGTACCCACAACCGCTGCGCGCAGGGTTGGCGCGCTTGCCCTTGGCCGGGAGGCGGCCCCGCACCGGTTGCCGGCAAGGCCCGTTATTTCCCGCTTCATCGCCGTACATTCATCCAGCCCGTCGCCTGTTCCCGCACAATGTGCTAATTGCCTTGCATGGGCGCCATTGCAAACGACGATTTCTTCGACTCGCTTCCTGTCTTCGTTGACTTCGAAGGCGTGGCGGATGCGGGCAATTATCGGCCGCTCCCCGACGACTGGATACTGGCGGTGGCCGATATTGTCGGCTCGACCGGGGCGATCGAAGCCGGGCGCTACAAGGCCGTAAACATGGCAGGCGCAAGCGTCATCTCCGCCCTGCTCAATGCTCTGGGCAGGCACAACTACCCCTTCGTCTTCGGCGGCGATGGCGCGCTTGTCGCCATTCCGGCCTCCGCCGCCGTGCAGGCGCGTGAAGCGCTAGCCTCGGTCCAGGCCTGGGTGCGTGAGGACCTGCAACTGACCCTGCGTGCCGCCCTCGTGCCGATGAGCGAGATCAAGGCGCAAGGCCTTGACGTGCGCGTTGCCCGGTTCAGCGCCAGTCCCGAAGTCTTCTACGCGATGTTCACGGGCGGCGGCAGCAGCTGGGCCGAAGCGCAGATGAAAGCCGGCAAATATGCCATCGCCGCCGGTCCCTCCGGATCGCGCCCGGATCTGACGGGGCTTTCCTGCCGGTGGAATCCGATAGTGGCACGCAATGGCGAAATCCTGTCCATCATCGCCATTCCCGGCGACGCCGGCGCAACGGCGGCGTTCCAGCAGCTTGTTGCCGACATCGTTGCCATTGCCGCCGAACAGAATCGCGGCGCGCATCCCTTGCCGGCGGATGGCCCGCCCATCGCATTCAATACCAGCGGTGTGGAGACGGAGGCACGCGCCACAGCCCCCAGGGGGCAACGCCTTCTTCGTAAAATCGCGATACTCGCCCAGATCGGCCTGACCGTTGCGATGGACAGGCTTGGCCTGCATTGGGGGAAATTTGATCCGAAACAGTACAAGCGCGACGTCGCGCAGAACTCGGATTTTCGCAAATTCGACGATGGTCTGAAAATGACGATTGATATCGATCCGGCCCGGTTGCAGCGCATTGAGGCGCTGCTGGAAAAGGCATCGAAGGCAGGTATCGCCCGCTTCGGCCTGCACCGGCAGGATTCTGCCCTGATGACCTGTCTTGTTCCGACCCCCCTATCGCGCAATCACATGCACTTCATCGATGGGGCATCGGGCGGCTATGCCATGGCGGCCAGCAATCTCAAGGCCAAGCTGTCCTGACCCTAGAGCCTTTCCTGTTTAAATAGAATCGTTCTGCCGGAGGGAATTTGGTTCAAGGTCGAGGGGTTTGGCGAGACCGATGTTTATCCATCGGACGAAGCTGCCTGACAAAGTGGGTGTCCGCCAGCCGGAAACCCGAAGGGCCGGGTGAATTTGGCTCAATACCATCGGGCTTCGGCTTCGCCCGATGGAAAGGCATCGGCCTAGCCAAACCCCTCGACCTTGAACCAAATTCCCTCCGGCAGAACGATTCTATTTAAGCAGGAAAGGCTCTAGGATTTCACGATATGCCCGGCGGCGAGCCCGCGCCTGGTGAAAATGTTGCGCGTATCGACGATCAGCGGCGACCATTCGGCCAGCGCCGCATAATCCACGTCGTCATGGTCGGTTGAAACCAGAATGGCATCGTAGGATTTCACCGTTTTCTCATCGAGAGGCACAGATGCGCGGCCTTTCAGCGCCATATATTCTCGGGTCGACGGTATCTCGCCGACAAACGGGTCGTGATAGTCCGCGTGGCCACCGCGCTCCTCGATGATTTCGATGAGGCGCAGCGACGGGCTTTCACGGATATCAGGCACGTTCTTCTTGTAGGCAAGCCCGAGAACCAGCACGCGTGAGCGGCTGAGCGCCTTGCCCGCCCGGATATCCAGCGCTTCGGCCAGTTTGCCGACCACATAACGCGGCATGGCGGAGTTGATCTCGCCTGCCAGCTCGATGAAGCGGGTCGGCAGCTCGTACTCGCGCGATTTCCAGGTGAGATAGAACGGATCGATCGGGATGCAGTGGCCCCCGAGGCCGGGGCCGGGATAAAACGGCATGTAGCCGAAGGGCTTTGTCTTGGCCGCCTCGATGACCTCCCAGATGTCGATGCCCATGGCGGCGTAGACGGTTTTCAGTTCGTTGACGAGCGCGATGTTCACCGCCCGGAAGATGTTCTCGGTCAGCTTGACCGCCTCGGCCGTGGCGTTGGACGAGACGGGAACAACGGTCTTGACCGCCGCACCGTAGAATGCCTGCATCAGCCGGCTGGCTTCCTCGCCATCGCCCGCGACGATTTTCGGTATGGTCGAGGTCTGGAAATCGCGATTGCCGGGATCTTCGCGCTCCGGGGAAAAGCCAAGGAAGAAGTCCTTGCCGGATATGAGACCGGTCTTTTCCAGAATGGTTTTGACCACATCATCGGTTGTTCCGGGATAGGTCGTCGACTCAAGCACGACAAGCTGGCCGGGCCGGAGCGCCGCGGCAATCGAGCGGCAGGTTGTTTCGACGAAGGACAGGTCGGGATCCCGATGTTTCGTCAGCGGTGTCGGTACGCAGATGACAATCACGTCGCACTGGGCGAGCCGGGCAAAATCGCTTGTCGACCGGAACCGGTTCTGCGCCGTTTGCGCACCGAGCGCCGCGTCCGTGACCGCCTCGATATAGGAATGGCCGGCGTCGAGGGCGACAATCTTCTTCGGATCGATATCAAAGCCGGTCACCGAAAACCCGCTCTGGGCAAGGGTGATGGCGAGCGGCAGCCCGACATAGCCAAGCCCGATCACCCCCGCCTGGGCGGTGCGCGCGTCGATTTTGGCGGAAAGGTCGGAGAAGGGAGAGGAGGAAACGGCCAAGGCGATCTCTTCTTTGCGAAGCACGCCGCGTGAGCGGATGCGGTTGAGGGCGCAGTGGCGGCCCGGAATTCGTCCGGTTTAGATGGCTGCTCCGGCCACCGCTGTCAAGCAAGGCCGGCTGCGTCCGGCCTGTCACAAACAGTTGATGCGACGGCAAGCCCGCGCCGGCAGGCTGCTGACAGGAGTTTGTCAGGAGTGCGCGCCGATCCGGTGAATTAACCCCGGCGCCTCTATTGTTTCAGATCGGTGACATGCCCATTTCAGTGCCAGCACGCAATCAGGATCGATAGAGAACCGCCAGCCAGCCATCCATTTGAACAGAACCGGGCAGTGCAATTGTTGCCGGCGACCCCGCTGCCAGCGTTGACACCATTGTTCGGTTCGCTCATCTTGTCTCCGTATCTGCTTGTTTTGGGTATGATTTTTCATGTGCCCGGCCGATCACGGAACAGCGCATCGAAGCTGGACGCGGTTCGCAAGGACAAGGACGAGTGATGAGCACGCAAACGGATGTTTCCACCATACTTCTCGACAAAGTCGCAGACTGGCTCACACGTTCTTCTCTCGCCGGCGAGAATCTTGAGACAATCATACGCGGTTTTTGTGAACGTATTGCCGCGGCCGGGCTGCCGATTGCCCGCGTCCACCTGACGTTCTCCATGCTGCACCCGCTCTACGATGCGCTTGGCTTCACCTGGCAGCGCTCCAGCGGGCTCGTGGTGGAAGGCTATCGCCACAATGCGGGCGAGAAACCCGAACGTTTCCTGCTCAGCCCCTATTATTATCTGCTGTGCAACAACCTTGAACATGTGCGGCGGCGCATCGATGCGGACGGGCCGCATGAATTCCCCATCTTTGACGAGTTGAAGAAGCAGGGCGTAACGGACTATCTGGCCTTCGTGCAGCCCTTCAGCGGCGAGTCGACACAGGGCATGATGGGCTCCTGGTCAACGGACAGCAGCGCGGGTTTCAGCGAAAGCATGATCGGCGCACTGCTGAAGCTGCAGAACCATCTGGCCGTTGCTGCCAAAATGGCGGTTCTCGGCAAGCTCGCCGACAACATGCTGACCACCTATCTCGGCGGCAATGCCGGCAAGCGCGTTCTCAACGGCCAGATTCGCCGGGGTGACGGCGAAACGATCCGGGCGGCTCTGGTGATGGGCGACATGCGCCAGTCGACCATGCTGGCCGAACGGGAAGGCCGTCAGGCCTATATCGACACACTCAATCATTTCTTCGATGCGATCGCCGCGCCATTCAACCGCGGCGGCGGCGAAATCCTCAGTTTCATGGGGGACGGTTTTCTTGCGGTCTACCCCTGCGGCCGGCACAAGGACGCTTCAAAGGTTGCCTGTCAGGCGGCTCTTTCGGCTGTTTTCAAGGCACAGGCCCGCGTGGCGGAGCTCAATCGCGACCGGCGCAAGGACGGCCTCAGCGACATCCGCTACGGCATCGGCCTGCATGTCGGCAACGTCATGTTCGGCAATGTCGGCCTGAAGGACCGCCTGACCTTTTCCGCCTTCGGTTCCGCCGTCAATGAGGTGCAGCGGCTGCAGGGCCTGACCAAGAAGTATTCGCGCGAAATCGTCGCCAGCCAGGCGTTCGCCAACTATTGCGGCGGCGACTGGACAACCCTCGGCGAAGAAAAATTGCGCGGCGTCGGGCAAAAGGTCACTGTTCTCCTGCCCAAACAATCGGCTACTGTCGTGGCGGAAGATGCCTTTGATGAAGTGGCCTATGACGGCCTGTCGGAAGCGGAACAGGTCATGCTGCTGCACCGCGATGCGAAAACACAGGATCAGAGGCCCCTTCTGGAGAAGTTCATGCAATGAAGCGAAAGACCGTTCTGATGGCTGCTCTGGCTGCAAGTTTGACTCTCTCATCCCAAGCCGGCGCAGAGCCAAGGAGCGACGTGCTCATCGACCGTTTTGATGGTCAGGACTTTTCGCCGGCCGGCGGCCTCTACTACCGCAAGAATTTCGAGCAGAGCGCCGGAACGGTTGAATTTCAATCCGAGGTCACGCGCAACGGCAGCGGCGCCCTCAAGCTGAGCGTCAAGCCGCTGTGTCCGGGCACGAAGCACAATTGCAGCGAACGGGCGGAAATCTGGGAAAAGACGGACAAGCGCGTGCCCTACAACCAGGGGGTCTGGTACGGGTTTGCCGTCAAATTTGCCGATCCCATTCCCAGCGACGATCACCGCTATCTGATTGCCCAGTGGAAACGCGAGATCGGGCCGAAGGCGGTCGGCGATTTCAGTCCCTTTCTGGCGCTGCGGCTCAACCAGGGAAAGCTGTTCGCCACCATCGAGACCAATTATATCGCGCCGGCAAAGAAGAACGGGATCGCGGCGGATCCGGCGTGCGCCGGCGGACAGACACCGGTGTGGCTGCGCCCTGAAACCAACCAGATGCGCGCCCTCGTGGCGACCGATTCGAACTGGTCGGCCGAGAACGGCAAGCAATTCTCCACCTGCACCAGCGCCATGACGGTGACGGATCGCGGCAATAAGCTGCCGACGCCGGATTCGGGCTGGATCGATTTTGCGATCTACACGAAGCCCGGACCTGACGGCTCGGGTCATGTCGAGATTTTTGCCAACAACAAATGGATCGTGACGGTCAAGGGGCATATCGGCCATGCCGACAAGGGACTGGGCAAGAATCAATATTTCAAATTTGGCCCGTACCGTGCCGCCGACGACAAGGAATGGACGCTTTATTACGACGATTTCCGCCGCTCGCCGCGCTGTGAAGACGTCATGGACGCGCAGTTCTGCCCCTTGCTCTAGAGCCCGGCCACACAAAAATAACCCTGAAATGCCAGAGTGATGTCATCGGCGTGTGACCTAGCTAGACTCACTGTATATCGTGCGATAGTCTTCATCGTAATGGCGATAATAAAAACGCTCTGGGGGAATGAAAAACTGGCATGACGTCGGGGTCTGATCTGTTGCGTATCGAGAATCTCGGCATTTCGTTTTCGATGCTGGGCGGGCGTATGCATGTCGTCAAGGGTGCGAATCTGCGTATCCTTCCGGGAAAAGTAACGGCATTGGTGGGCGAATCCGGATCGGGAAAATCCGTCATCAGCCAGTCCGTCATGGGCATTCTGCCCAACACGGCCGCCGTAACCGGCAAAATCCTGTTTACGGACCCGATCGACGGCAAAACCACCGATATTCTGCAATTGGAGCGGGACGGACCCGAAATAAGAGCCCTGCGCGGCAGCCGCATGGCCAAGATATTTCAGGAACCCATGACGTCGCTCTCGCCGCTGCACACCGTCGGCAACCAGATCAGCGAAGTCCTGGCCATCCACACCAAGGCGACCAAATCCGAACGCCGTTCGCAGACCGAGGAAATGCTGGGACTGGTCGGGTTCTCCAATCCCAAACGCACTTATGACATGTACCCGTTTGAATTGTCGGGCGGCATGCGGCAGCGGGCGATGATTGCCATGGCGCTGATCTGCCGCCCTGCCCTGCTCATTGCGGACGAACCGACAACGGCACTCGACGTCACCATCCAGGCGCAGATCCTGGAACTGCTGCGCAATCTCCAGCACAAGCTCAATATGGCCATGCTGCTGATCACCCATGACCTCGGTGTCGTGGCCAACATGGCCGACGAGGTGGTGGTGATCTACCACGGCGAAATCATGGAGGCCGGGCCGGTCGATGCCATTTTCCGCAACCCGCAGCATCGTTATCTGAAGGGGCTGATGGCTGCCATACCGCATTTCGACATGAAACCCGGGGAACGCCTGAAGGCATTGCGTGAAGTACCGGTCAATTCCGGCGCGTTGTGGGGAAAGAGAAAGCACGAGGAAACGGCTCCTGACGTGCTTGTATCCGTGCGAAACCTCACCAAGAGCTATGGCATCCGCAAATCCGGTCTTTTCGGCAAGCAGGACAAGACCCGCATACGCGCCGTCGACGGTGTCAGCTTTGATATCCGGCGTGGTGAATGTCTTGGTCTCGTCGGCGAGAGCGGCAGCGGCAAGACCACCGTCAGCAAAATCCTGATGCGGGCAGTGACCCCGGATAGCGGCTCGGTCACCTTCGATGACGGCCGGGGCAAAATCGACGTGCTTGCCGCGCAGGGCGCCAAGCTTCTGGAATTGCGCACCAAAATCCAGATGGTGTTCCAGGATCCGGTTTCATCGCTGTCGCCGCGCATGACCGTACAGAACATCCTCAGCGAGCCCCTGGAAATTCACGGGCGCGGGGATCGGACCTATCGTCTGGAAACGGTGCGCGCGCTGATGCAGGCGATCGGTCTTGACCAGCGGTATCTCAACCGTTACCCGCACAGCTTTTCCGGCGGCCAGCGCCAGCGCATCGGCATTGCACGGGCACTGGCGCTCGGACCGCAATTGCTGATCTGCGATGAGCCGGTTTCGGCGCTCGACGTTTCGGTTCAGGCGCAGATCCTCAACCTCCTGAAGGACCTGCAGAAGGAGCTGGGCCTGACCTATCTGTTCATTTCCCATAATCTTGCGGTGGTTGATTACATGGCCGATCGTATCGCCGTGATGTGTGCCGGGCGCATTGTCGAGATTGCGCCCCGCGAAATTATCCTGCGCGATCCCGTCCATCCCTACACGAAAGCGCTTCTGGCCGCCGTCCCGTTTCCGGACCTCGACCGGCCGCTGGATTTCAAGACGCTCAAGGCCAGCGGTGCCTCGGATGAACGAGCCTGGGGACCAAAATTCTCCAGCGGCGACAGCGATGATCCGCTCTCGCCCGCCGATCTCGGCAATGGTCACGTGGTGCTGGCCCGGCGCAATGTCGATACACGGGAACTACGCTCGTGGTGACGCGGCGGACAGTCCTGGGCGCCCTTGCCGCCACCGTGGTTCCGGTCACGGTCAAAGCGGCCGATCGCGAACGCGAACCGGAGTTTCTCGAGGACCGGCTGCGTGCCACCAGCCTGCCGCCGCTCGCCCAGCGTATTCCCAAACGGCCGCGGATTATCAACCTGAAGGAAATGGGCCGCGTCCCCGGACAGTACGGCGGAACGCTGCGCACCATCATCGGCAGCCAGAAAGATATCCGGTTCATGACCATCTACGGCTATGCCCGTCTGGTGGGATATGACGAACATCTCGTTTTGCGGCCTGATGTGCTCGAATCGTTCGAATCGGAAAACGACACCGTTTTCACCTTCAGGCTGCGCGAGGGGCACAAATGGTCCGACGGTTCGCCGCTGACAACCGATGATTTCAGTTACTGGTGGAACGACGTTCTTCTGAATTCGGACCTGACGCCCGCCGGCGGCGCGCTGGAGCTGCGCATCGACGGGAAGTTGCCTAAGTTCGAGGTCCTCGATCCGCTGACCGTGCGCTATTCCTGGGAGTCGCCGAATCCTGATTTCCTGCCCAGCCTGGCGGCCCCGCAAGCCCTGGTTGTGGTTGGCCCGTCACTCTATCTGAAACAATTCCACAAGGATTATCAGGACAAGTTCCGCCTTGCCGCCCTGATGAAAGAAAACCGGGTCAAGAAGTGGGCCGATCTTCACATCAAGATGGCGCGCCAGTACCGTCCGGAAAACCCCGAACTGCCGGTGCTCGATCCCTGGCGCAACATGACAGCCCCTCCGGCCGAACAGTTCGTGTTCGAGCGCAACCCGTTCTTTCATCGCGTCGACGAGAACGGACGGCAGCTGCCCTATATCGACCGCTTCATCCTGAACATCAGCTCATCGCCGATCATTCCGGCAAAGGCGGGTGCGGGCGAAAGCGAACTGCAGGCCACCGGCATCGATTTTGCCGACTACACCTTCCTCAAGGATGCCGAAAAGCGCTATCCGGTGAAGGTCGACCTGTGGAAACTGACCCGGGGTTCACGGGTCGCAATCCTGCCTAATCTCAATTGCGCGGATGAGGGATGGCGATCGCTTTTTCGCGATGTGCGCTTCCGGCGCGCGCTGTCGCTTGCCATCGACAGGCATGAAATCAACATGGCGGTGTTTTACGGCCTGGGAACACCAAGCGCCGACACGGTGCTGCCGGAAAGCCCGCTGTTCAGACCGGACTATGCCAAGGCATGGATTGCATTCGATCCGGACAAAGCCAATGCGCTCCTGGACGAAGTGGGCATGCACAGGCGCAACGATGATGGTATCCGCCTGCTCCCTGATGGCCGCCTTGCGGAAATCACCATCGAAACGCCCGGCGAGAGCACGCTGGATTCCGATGTGCTCGAGCTCATAGTGGATCATTGGCGCAAGATCGGTCTGGCGCTGTTCACCAGAACCTCCCAACGCGATATCTTCCGCAGCCGCGCCAAGTCAGGCCGGATCATGATGTCCATCTGGTTTGGCATCGCCAATGGCGTGGCAACACCGGACATGAATCCGGGACAGCTGGCACCGACCACCGACGATCAATGGCAATGGCCGCTTTGGGGCATGCATTACCTGTCGCTCGGGCAGAGCGGCCAGGCACCCGACCTGCCGGAAGCACAGGAACTCGTCGCCCTGCAGAACCAGTGGCGGAAATCGGCCCATTCGGCCGAGCGTGCGGACATATGGCACAAGATGCTGTCCATCTACACCGATCAGGTGTTTTCGATAGGGTTGGTCAACGGCACGTTGCAACCCATTCTGCGCTCCTCCCACTTGCAGAATGTTCCCGAAAAAGGTCTCTACGGCTTTGATCCGACCTGTTGGCTCGGAGTTTACATGCCCGATACTTTCTGGATGAGCGGGGGGAAGTAGACGTGCTGCGATATATCCTATGGCGCATTGCCGCGATGGTGCCCACGCTGCTGATTATTTCGGCGCTGGTTTTCGTCATCATCGATTTGCCGCCCGGCAACTTTTTTGAAAGCCAGATCGCCGAAATGCAGGCGCAGGGCGAAACCGTCAACCTGCAGGATCTGGAACAGCTTCGCCACCAATATGGCTTCGACCAGCCGCCGGTTCTGCGCTACTTCCACTGGCTGGGCGGCATGCTGCAGGGGGATTTCGGCTACTCCTTCGAGTATCAATTGCCGGTTACCGCTGTCGTGGGCGACCGGTTGTGGCTGACTGTTCTCGTTTCATTCGTCACAATTCTGGTGACCTGGCTGCTCGCCTTCCCCATCGGCATGTATTCGGCAACGCATCAGTACAGCTGGAGCGATTACGGGCTGACGCTTTTCGGCTTGCTCGGCATCGCCATTCCCAACTTCATGCTGGCCCTGATCCTGATGTATTTCGCCAATATCTGGTTTGGCACATCGATCGGCCATCTCATGGATCAGAAATATCTCAGTGAGCCCATGAGCTGGGAAAAGGCGCGATCAATCCTCGCCCACCTGTGGATTCCCGTCATTATCGTTGGAACGGCCGGGACGGCCGGCATGATCAGACGCCTGCGCGCCAATCTGCTCGACGAGCTGCAGAAGCAATATGTGATGACGGCGCGGGCAAAGGGACTGCACCCCTTCCGCACCCTGGTCAAATATCCCTTGCGCATGGCGTTGAATTTCTTCGTGGCCGATATCGGCTCGATCCTGCCGCATATCATTTCCGGTGCGGAAATTACCGCCATTGTCCTGTCGCTCGAAACGACCGGGCCCATGCTGATCAAGGCATTGCAGAGCCAGGACATGTATCTTGCCGGTTCGTTCCTCATGTTCCTGGCGTTTCTCACGGTGATCGGTGTGCTCATCTCCGACATTGCCCTGGCCTTTCTCGATCCACGCATCCGGTTGCAGGGCAGGAGCACGAAGTGACAGCACAACTCCCGCTCCCCGGCGCGCCCCTGCAGCACTACGTCTCAAGCGCACCATTCGATCCGATGTCGATCGAGACGATGACCGAGGCTCAGGCCAAGGTTCATCTCGCGTCGCAATTGCGGCTGATGTGGTGGAAATTCAGACGCCACCGCCTTGCACTGGCATCCGGCATTTTCCTGATCGCACTCTATGGCATGATCATCATTGCCGAGTTTCTGGCGCCCTATAACCTGCACACACGCAATGTTGACTTCATCCATGCCCCGCCGCAGCGGGTCCGCCTGTTCCATGACGGAAAGCTGATCGGACCATACGTCTATGGCCGTGAAATGGTCCTGGATATGGACTCGCTGAAACGCGTATACACCGACAACAAGAGCGATGTGCAACCGCTGCGCTTCTTCTGCCGCGGCGACGATTACCGCTTCTGGGGCCAGATTGCGACCAATGTCCATCTGGTCTGCCCGGCCAAGGGCGGGCAGCTGTTCCTTCTGGGAACCGACCGGCTGGGCCGCGATGTGCTTTCCCGGATTATCTACGGCGCGCGCATTTCCCTGACCATCGGTCTTATCGGCATCACCATCAGCTTCGTCCTCGGCATCATCATCGGCGGGCTCGCGGGATACCATGGCGGCTGGTTCGACCTGCTCGTTCAGCGCGTCATCGAGGTATTGCAATCATTGCCTAGTCTGCCCCTATGGATGGCGCTGGCCGCCATCATGCCGGTGACATGGAGCCCGATCATCATCTACTTCGGTATCACGCTCATTCTTGGTCTGCTGGACTGGACGGGCCTTGCTCGTGCGGTGCGCTCCAAAATTCTGGCGTTGCGCGAAGAGGATTATGTTCTGGCGGCCCAGTTGATGGGAGCAAAAAGCGGACGTATCATCGGGCGTCACCTCGTTCCGGGATTCATGTCACACCTGATTGCAACGGCAACCATATCCATCCCGGGCATGATTCTGGGCGAGACGGCGCTGAGTTTTCTCGGTCTCGGCCTTCGTCCGCCCATTACCAGCTGGGGTATTCTCCTGACAGAAGCCCGCAGCGTCAGTGTAATCGCTTTTTATCCCTGGCTACTTTTCCCAATGATTCCGGTCATTCTTGTTATTTTGGCATTCAATTTTCTGGGAGATGGGTTGCGCGACGCCGCAGACCCCTACAGATAAGTGGAAAGTTGACATACCAATGGATTTGCATTCTCCCAGCCGTCCCGAATGTGCTGCGCAGCTAAACCTGCCAAAGCTATTCGTCTCAAAGAGGTTTTGACCATGATGCGGCGTTTTGAAGATGCTCGGATCCTCATGTACAGCCATGATACGTTTGGCCTCGGCCATCTCAGGCGCTGCAGGACCATCGCCCACTCGCTTGTCGAGGACTATCGCGGGCTCAATATACTCATCATTTCCGGCGCGACCATCGCCGGGGCATTCGATTATCGCGCCCGCGTTGACTTCGTGAAGGTTCCAAGCGTGATCAAGCTGCGCAACGGCGAGTACACCTCGCTTGCCCGGCACATCGATCTGCATGAAACCCTGAAAATGCGCCAGTCGATCATCCGGCACACCGCTGAGACGTTTCAGCCGGATATTTTCATCGTCGACAAGGAGCCCATGGGCCTGAAAGGCGAGGTCGAGGAAACCCTGGCCTATCTCAAGTCGCGCGGCACGACGCTTGTGCTGGGCCTGCGTGAAGTCATGGACGCACCGCATCTGCTCGAAGCCGAATGGAAAAAAGCCAATGTGATGCAGAAGATCGACCAGTATTACGACAATGTGTGGGTCTATGGCCCGCCGGATTTCTACGATCCGCTGGTTGATCTCGACGTGCCGGCCGGTGTGCGCAACAAGATGGAGTTTGTCGGCTTCCTGCAGCGCAGCCTGTCGCACGACAACGCCTCGGTGCATGTGCCGGAGGGCGATTACATCCTGGTGACGACCGGCGGCGGCGGCGATGGCGCCGACCTCGTCCACAACGTCATCCATGCTTACCAGCAGGACCCGACACTGACGCACAAGGCCTTCATCGTGCTCGGGCCCTACATGCCCGCCAAGCAACGGGCCAAGCTGGTGAAAAAAGGCGGCAAGATCCCCTATATCGAGGTCATCGAGTTCGACAACCGCATGGAAGAGCTGATTGCCGGTGCGAAGGCGGTCGTGGCCATGGGCGGCTACAACACCTATTGCGAGATTCTGTCGTTCGACAAGCCGGCATTGATTGTCCCGCGCATCCAACCGCGCGAGGAACAGCTGATCCGGGCCCAGCGCGCCTCGGAACTCGGCCTTGTCGACATGCTTCTGCCGGAAGAGGCCGAAAACCCCCAGTTGCTCGCCGAAGCGCTCAAGCGTCTGCCTGACCGGGCACCGCCGTCGAAAAGCGGCAAGGGCGAAGGCATGCGCTTGGAAGGGCTTGTCCATATCTCGACGATTGTCGGCGATTGGCTGGATGAGCGTCAGCAAGAACAACCTTTGGCCGTTGCCGAGTAAAGAGCCGATTTTGCCCATACGCCGTAAAACACTGGTGGTGCTGAAGGGTTATCCGCGCCTGTCGGAAACCTTTATCGCCCAGGAATTGCTCGGGCTGGAACGCGCCGGTTTCGACCTGACGCTCATTTCGATGCGCAAGCCAACGGACAAGAAGCGCCATCCCATCCATGACGAGATCAGGGCGCGGGTCGTCTATCTGCCGGAATATCTGCACGAGGAGCCGCTGCGGGTGCTGCGGGCACTGTTTGCGGGCTGGTCGAAGCCGGGCTTCAAACCCCTGCTGCGGCGCTTCTGGAACGATCTGCGCCGCGATGTCACCCGCAACCGGTTCCGCCGCCTGGGCCAGGCGCTTGTGCTGGCCCATGAATGGCCCGATGCCGGGGAATGGCTGCATGCGCACTTCATCCACACGCCCGCCTCGGTGACCGCCTATGCCAGCATCATGACCGGCGTGCCGTGGACCTGCTCGGCCCACGCCAAGGATATCTGGACGTCGCCGGACTGGGAATTGTCGGAGAAGCTGGCGGAGGCCCGCTGGAGCGTCACCTGCACCCGCAGCGGCTATGAACACATGCGTGGGCTGACCGATCGCCGGGAACAGGTGCATCTGAGCTATCACGGTCTCGATCTGGCGCGGTTCGGCCATTTCACCGGGGCGCGATCCAGCCGCAACGGTTCGAGCCCGGCAGACCCGGTACAGATTCTGAGCGTCGGACGTGCGGTGGAAAAGAAGGGCTATGACGTCCTCATGCGCGCGCTGGCGGCCTTGCCCGGCGATCTCAACTGGACGTTCGTCCATATCGGGGGCGGCGACCAGTTGGCCAGGCTCAAACCGCTGGCGCAGAAACTTGGCATTGCCGATCGCATCACCTGGAAGGGCGCGCTCGCACAGGAAGAGGTGCTGGAGCATTATCGCCGCGCCGATATTTTCGCTCTGGCTTGCCGGATTGCGGCGGACGGTGACCGCGACGGCCTGCCCAATGTTCTCGTGGAAGCCTCAAGCCAGAATCTTGTCTGCATCTCCACCAATATTTCCGGCGTTCCGGAACTGCTGACTGACCGGGAAAACGGTTTTGTCGTGCCGCCGGAAGATCCGGCATCCCTGGCCCGGGCGCTGGAGGAAGCAATCCGCGCGCCGGACCTGCGCCACCGCCTCGGCCGGGCGGCCGAAGCGCGCGTGCGCGAGCACTTCGACCATAACTCCAGTATCCGGCAATTGACCAACCTGTTTGAAACCGAATGGCAAAGGACGGAATGACCGCTCCCCGTGTGCTCTTCTATGTCCAGCATCTTCTCGGCATCGGCCACCTTGCCCGCGTCAGCCGCATTGCCGCAGCGCTGGCCCGCGATGCATTCGATGTGACGGTCATCACCGGCGGATTGCCTGTTCCGGGATTTCCGGGCCCCGACGTCAAATCCGTGGCCCTGCCCGCCGTTGTCGCCAGCAATGCCGGTTTTTCCGGCTTGGCCGACGAGCACGGCAATCCGGTTGACGAGGACTTTCTCCACCGCCGCCGGGATCTGCTGCTCGAGACATTTCATGCCGTCCGGCCCGATATCGTCATCATCGAGGCCTTTCCCTTTGGCCGCAGGCAAATGCGCTTCGAACTGCTGCCGCTGCTCGACGCCATAGCAGCCACCTCCCCCCGGCCCAAACTCCTGACCTCCGTGCGGGACATATTGCAGGAACGGTCCAAACCCGGACGGGACGAGGAAACCGTTGCGCTGATCAAGGCGCATTTCGATCATGTGCTCGTCCATGGCGACCCAGATTTCGTCACCCTGCCCGAGACATTTCCGCTGGCCGCCGAGATTGCCGGCAAGATCATCTATACCGGCCTCGTGGCTGCGCCTGTTGCCGCGCTCCCGGCGGAAAACTTCAACATCGTCGTTTCCGCCGGCGGCGGCGCCGTTGGCCTTGATCTGATCCGCGCGGCCCTCGAAGCGGCGAGGACCTCGAGCGTTCATTGTCGCTGGTGTCTGATAACCGGGCCCAATCTGCCGGAAGCCGATTTTGCGGCACTCTCACACGCCGTGCCCGACAATGTCAGTGTGGTGCGTTTCCGCAAGGACTTCCCTTCCCTGCTGCGCGGCGCGGCGCTTTCCATTTCGCAAGCCGGGTACAATACGGTCTGCGATGTGCTGCGCGCGCAATGCCGTTCGATCCTCGTGCCATTCACCGCGGGCGGCGAAACAGAACAGACAGTGCGGGCAAACCGCCTCGCGGCGCTTGGGCTGGCCGTGGCCCTGCCTGAAAACGGCTTGACCGGGCGCCAGCTCGGCGAGACCATCGAGGCGTCGCTCGCACAGCCCAAACCGGGCAGCCATCGTCTCGACCTGAACGGAGCGGCACACACTGCAAAGCTGCTGCGGGACATGCTGTAGCGCAGTCGGGCTCCCGGCAACAGTAGCGTTTGATACATCCGAAATCCGAGCGGAGAATTTCTGGTTCATTACCACTTGTTATCCCGCCTGCGATACAGTCGCCCAAATATAGTGTGGATGAGATCACGCGAATGCCAGTAATACGATCCTTTAAATGGCGGATTGTGCCGCAAATTACTCTGGCCATCGCCCTCATTGTGCTGGGAAGCCTCGCCGGATCGTGGATCGGCAGGCTTGTCATCATCCGCAGCGACCGCGGGCACATGCTGTCCCTGTCGAACCAGCTGCTGAAACGTGCCGACTTCGTTTTCGCCGAGGCGGATACGATCCTGTCCATGGCAAATGAAACCGGTTTTCCATTCTGTTCGAACGATGAGATCAACCACCTGCGCGATGCACTTTTCGATACGAAGTATCTGAAGGACATCGGACGCGTGCGGGATGGCGCATTTCATTGTTCCGCCGTCTTCGGTTCAGCCAAGCCCACCCCACTCGCCAAGCCGGATCTGGCAACGGCTGACGGCACGCTTGTCTACGCCAATACGCCCCTGGCCATTTCCAACACCACGGCGCCCATCATCGGCAGGGGGAATGCGAACGTCGTGCTCGACCCCACCGCTTTCGACGCCATGACCGACCCGAACTATAGTTTCGGCATCCTGTTCAAGCCGCCCGGCGCGCAAAACCCCGTCGCGATGTTCGGCGGGCTGAATGCGGGAAAGCGGCGTGAAAAGCTGCCGGAGGGTGCCGGGCGGGATGGCGATATCGTCTTTCGCAATCTCTGCGGCGAACGGGCATGCGTTTCCCTGCAGGCCCATGTCAAGGACCTGGAGGAGGACGCGTTCCCCATCGAGGCCAGCATCACCGGGCTTGGCGGCACTCTGGGCGGCGCGCTCGCCCTGATCATCCTCCTTCTGCAGCGCAAGCGCCTTTCGCTCGGTGCCAGGCTGGCCCAGGCCCTCGACAAGCGGCGTCTTACCGTCGTGTACCAGCCGATTTTCGATATCGGGACGAACACGCCGCGCAGTGCCGAGGCACTGGTGCGCTGGACGGATGGCAAGGACACCATCTCGCCGGACATCTTCATTCCGGTAGCCGAAGACGAAGGGCTGATCAAACGCATCACGCTCTATGTCCTCGACCGCGTTCTGGCCGATATGAATGCCTTCCTGCAAGCGGACCGAACCTTCCGCATCAACGTCAACATATCCGCTGCCGACCTTGTCGATCCGGCATTTGCTTCGGCGCTGGAACAGCGCCTGCGGCAGGCCAATGTCGGAAGCGAACAGCTCGGCCTTGAAATTACCGAGCGATCAACGGCCAATGCCGCTGCTGCGGTTGGCGCCATCCGGACACTTCGCGCGCGCGGCCACCGAATCTACATCGATGATTTCGGCACCGGCTATTCCAGCCTGGCCTATCTCGGCAACCTCAATGTCGATGGCATCAAGATCGATAAATCATTCACCCAGACGATCGGAACCGGCTCGGTGACGGTCTCGATTGTCCCGCAGATCATCGATATGGCCCGTGTCCTCAACCTCGGAATCGTTGTCGAAGGCATCGAGACAGCCACGCAGCGGGACTACTTCGCCGGGCTGCAAACGCCGATCGACGGTCAGGGATGGTTTTACGGCAGGCCGGTCAGTGCCGCCGCGCTGCAGGAACTGGTGCAGGAAAAATTCTAGGGCCGCGGTGCCCAGAACGGCGCGGTGTCCTTGAACGCCCGCCATCTGCCGATCAGCTGTTTGCCACCCGCCGCCTGGCGGTGCCCCTGCCAGCCGATGATGGCCCCCACGGCCCGGTTAGCCTCCGCGCCAAGGGAATCATGGTCGAGCGTATCCATGAGCTCATGCGCGCTCTTGATGTCGTTCGCCTCACCCAGAAGATCCTGCAGCCGCGACAGGCGCTTCAGGTATTTTGCGGTCACCGGCCGGCTGGAATAGAGCGGCAGAAAAAACTCCGCGGCATAGCGCAAGCGCTTCAGGCCAAGGCGCAGCCGATGGCGCGCATCGGCATGCAGGTGGCGAAAGCCGTGCCCCCGCCTGCGGACCTGCCGTTCTATCCGGTCCAGCACCCGCGCCGCAAACTGCCCCAGCGGCTCGGTCAGGATGCGCAAATCCTCGCTGGCAATATCGTTGCGCCAGCTCCTCTGTTCGATCACCAGCCCCAGGGACAACAGGAACCGGTTGGTCCTGGGATCGCCGATGATACGCCGGACGGCCTGGTAGGCCTGATCGTGGGAGGACATGCATGCCGCACGGAAGGCGGATATATTGACGTGCGGCAGAGCGGCTTCCTCAATCTCCGTCAGGGTCGAATGCAGGAAAACGTCCCAGTTTCGGGCGGGACCCAGCGCCTGCCCGAACAGTTTTGCCTCGGTGCTGAGGCTCTCCAGCGACGGTGCCTGCAACTCGCGGCAGAGAAAATGCAGCGCCACGCGCAATCGCCGGAGCGCGACACGCAACTGGTGGACGCCTTCTGGCTCCTGTCCGGTTTGACTGGCGCAAAGATTGGCCACGATCTGCTGCTGGCAATTGGTCAGAAGCTTGGCAATCGCCTCATCGACCGTATCAGACCTGACGAAGCCGGACGGTGCCGCCTTGACGGCCGATGGTTCATCGCCAAGCGCCAGCGCATAGCCCCGCGCCGATTTGCTCTGCGTTTCCAGGCAAAGCGGTGCAACATCCATCAGATTGAGACCGAACTGATAGAGCGCCGCGACTTTCCCCTGCTTCAGCTCAAGTTCGACTTCCGACAGCGGCACACGCGACGCGCCGAATTCAATGACGCCGTCATCGAGCGCAAGTTCGATCCGGGCGTCCTGATGGTCGAGCATCAGCAGATGCCGCCGGACCCTGGTCGCAAAAACCGGTGCCAACTCATCCACCGTCATTCCGTCCAAAGGCGCGCCGATGTCGGCAAGCGGCAGCAGAGCAAGGTCGGGCGCCATGCCGCTCACCACCGTCTCCCACTCATTGCGTTGCAAAGAACCGTGATCCGCTGCCCGCTTGACCGTCTGCACATGTTGACGGCCCTCACGCCGGACACGCAGCGACAATCCCGCCGCAAACAACCGATGATCGGAGGTGTCGTAATAGGTGGCATCAAGCCGCCGGATCAAGCCCTTGTTGCGGGCGGCCTGCTGAACCGTTGCGGAGGCGCGAATTTCGTCGAGCATGCCCACGGGTGCCCGCAGCTTCAGCTCGATCTCGACAGGGGTACGCGGCGGAACGGCAGCAGTCCCGGCGCCCGCACCGTCCTCCGTTCCGTGAACCGAAACTCCAGCCATCCGTCCGCTCCCGTCGATCATCCCGTTGCACGGACTATACTATCGCGTGTGCGCCGTCTTGGTAGCGCAAATATTGTTGAGCCGGGTTGCCCGGCTGATGGCCAGTGGGGCCCAGGGCCGTCGCCGCTGTCATGCGCGTATTACATTCCGGTTCTAGACCCTACCGGAAAGGTCTCCTTGCACGATTCCGGGGGATGGTCTCTTCCCAAGATCGACCCCGAGACCACCCGCCACACTGTCTTGTCAAAGGATTTTTCCATGCGCCATCTGCCGTCAATTCTGTTGCGTTTGCTTGCAACCTCCATGGCCATACTTCCGGCCGCAGCCTTTGCCGATAATTCGGTTGCGATCAGCGGTGCAACGCTCGTCAATAAGGGGCTGGTCGGCGTTGGACGGATTCCGGCCAATCAGCGCGACAAATTCGGCGAAACCTTCGGTTCCGGCTCGGGCATGGCGATGAACCCGGCCGAGTGGAGCCGCGATGGCGACAGCTACAAGGGCACGATGCTGCTCCTGCCCGACCGCGGTTACAATGTGGCGGGCACAACCGACTACCGCCCTCGCCTCAACATGCTGTCGATCCGGTTCACGCCGGTGGCGCCCGGCGCAACACCGTCCGCCGACAAGCAGCAGAGCGGCGTCGAGGCCGCACTCACCGACACGTTGCTGCTGGTGGATGACAAGGGCGCCGACACAACCGGCCTCGACCCGCAGTCCGATGTTCGCGCCGCTGCCGGGGATTTTCCCATGCTGCCGCAGGCCGTCAATGGCAAGATATCCCTGGACAACGAGGCAATCGTCCGCCTCGCCGATGGCACGATGTTCATCAGCGACGAGTATGGACCGAATATTTACCGCTTTTCCGCCGAGGGCCGCATGATGTCGGCAACCCAGCCTCCGGCAGCGCTGGTTCCCATGCGCCATGGCAAGGCGAATTTCTCATCCAACAATCCGGGGCCCGGCGCACAGGCACCCGATCCGAAGGATCCCGATACCGGCCGCCAGAACAATCAGGGCCTGGAAGGCATGGCACTGACGCCCGACGGCAAGTTCCTGATCGCCGTTCTCCAGTCGGCCGCCCGGCAGGATGGCGGCGATTCCAGTTCGACCCGCCAGAACACCCGCGCCCTCGTCTATGACGCGGCCGATCCGGCCCATCTGAAGCTGGTGCATGAATATGTCGTGCCGCTTCCCGTCTTCACCAATGCCAAGGGCAAGAAGGCTGTAGCAGCGCAGAGCGAGATCGTGGCTTTGTCCGACAAGGCATTCCTGATGCTGGCACGCGACAGCGGCAATGGTTATGGCCTTGACGGCGACACGTCGCTCTACCGCAACATCGCCGTCGTCGACACCTCGGCGGCCACCGATATCGCCGGAAGTGCCTTCGATGCCGACAAGGCCGTTGCACCCAAGGGCATTGTCGACCCCTCTGTTACACCGGCAACACTGACCCCCTTCATTGATATCAATGACAATGCGAACCTGTCGCGCTTCGGCCTGCACAACGGTGCGCCCAATGACCGCAACAACCTGTCGGAAAAATGGGAAGCCATGGCACTTGTCAGCGTCCTCGATCCCAAGCTGCCGGACGACTATTTCCTTTTCGTCGGCAACGACAATGACTTCCTGACCCAGGACGGCTTTCAGGTCGGCGCGAGCTACAAGGCCGAGGGCGGTGCCGATGTCGACACCATGTTCCAGGTGTTTCAGGTCACCATTCCCGGACTGCATAAGTAATCCGTTCGACTTGTCATCGGAGAGGATTGCCCTCTCCGATGATACCAGCCTCCATGCATTCCCGTTCATGTTGTATGATCGGGTGAGCTGAGTGCCCATGGAGCAAAACAGATGCTGCGACTTCTCCTGCTTCGCCACGCCAAATCGGACTGGCCTGATGGTGTTGACGACCACGACCGCCCGCTTGCCGAACGCGGCCGCCGGGCCGGCCCCCTGATGGCCCGATACATGACCGGAGAATGGCTCATACCGGATCTCGCCCTTATCTCTACGGCACGGCGGACACTGGAGACATGGGAACTGCTGCGTCCCGTCATCGGAGACGGTATACGCTGGCGGGCGGAGCCGCGGATCTACGAGGCGCCCGCGCGGGTGATTCTGGATGTCGTCAGGGCGGTGGAGCCGGGGATCGGGACATTGCTGGTTGTCGGCCATAATCCGGGGTTGCACGATGCAGCCCTCCGGCTTGCCGGTAGGGGACGGGAGGCCGATCTCACCCGCCTCCGGCAGAAATACCCCACGGCGGGACTAGCCGTCATCGATTTCACCACCAGGCGCTGGTCCGATCTTGCCGATCAATCCGGGGAACTGGAACGGTTTGTGACACCGAGGACAATCGGCCACGGGTGAGGCCATTCGCCCAAACCCCGATTCCACGGGCGTTCATGCGCCAAAATAGCTGCACTGAGGCGGTCATTTCAACTTTCAGCTGTTGATTATGACAATCATTTTTCGAATATGTGACAGGACCATTCACTGCAAACCGCGATTGGACGTCAGGATGCGCCTTAGAGAACTTCAGGAAATCAGGTACGAAGAGGAAACCGCCAACCTCAAGCTTTCGGGCCTCAACCCGTTCAAGGAAGCCAAGAGCGTCAACATTTCCATCGACAATCCCGAAGCATTCCTCAATGCGATCAAGACGGCGCTTTCGGACCCTGACGGCAAGCCCATCAAATTCGGCAAGGTCAAATAGGCCTCTGCGCGCATCACGAAACAGCTTCCCCTGGCGGATGAAATCGTGGCAAGCCAGCAAGATAATGCTTGCCACGCCGCGCGTTATTCCGTTCATTCTCGGAACGAACCGGCCAAGACCCTCACACGCTACCCACCATGTGCCCAGTGTTGAACCAAAGGAGCTCCCGTGACTGAACCGACCATCGCGCCCGCTCCGCCCGTCACTCTGGTCATCTTCGGTGCAACGGGCGATCTGACGCGGCGGCTGCTCGTTCCCACCGTCCTCAACATGACGCAGAGCGGTCTCGTGAGCGACAGCCTGCAGATCCTTGGCATCGGCATTGAACCCGGCGATGACGAAATGCTGCGCGCCAAGCTTGAGGATTTTCTCACGACGTCCAACATCAAGGCCAACTACAGCGCCGAGACATGGCAGGGACTGCGCTCGCGCATCTTCTATCGGCAGGGCGACTTCACGCAGGATGCCATCTATGCCGAGATTGCCGGCCAGCTCGGAGCGCAGGCCGGGCGGAACGCCGCCTATTACCTTGCCGTGCCGCCGCTGTTCTTCGGCGATATCGTCGACAAGCTCGCCGATCACGACCTGCTGAAAGAAACGGGTGGTGCCTTCCGCCGCCTTGTGATCGAAAAGCCGTTCGGAACCGACCTCGCCTCGGCCAAGGCGCTCAATGCCAGGATATTGAACCGCGTGCCGGAAACGCAGGTCTATCGCGTCGACCACTTCCTCGGCAAGGAAACCGTGCAGAACATCATGACGGCGCGGTTTGCCAACATGATGATCGAATCCCTGTGGAGCAACAATTTCATCGATCACGTCCAGATCACCGCGGCCGAACTCGTCGATGTCGGCACCCGCGGCAAATTCTACGACGCAACGGGCGCGCTCAGGGACATGGTGCCTAACCATCTGTTTCAGCTTCTTGCCATGGTTGCCATGGAGCCGCCGAACAGCTTTGACGCCGAGGCAATCCGCGACGAGAAGGGCAAGGTCCTGAAAGCTCTGCGGATCTACTCCGGCGAAGAAGCCGAGCAGAACTCGGCGCGCGGCACCTATACAACAGGGGTTTCCGGCGGCAAAACCATACCGAACTATGCGGATATCCCGGATGTGGCGCGCGACAGCGCAACGGAGACCTACGTTGCCCTGAAGCTTTTTGTCGATACATGGCGCTGGGCGGGTATCCCCTTCTATCTGCGCACCGGCAAGGCCATGACGGCCCGCGATACCGAGATCGTCGTCACCTTCCGCCAGGTTCCCTTCGCCCAGTTCAAGGGGATGGGGCCGCAGCGCCGCCTGACACCGAACCGGCTGATCATCCAGGTGCAGCCGGACGAGGGCCTGCACATCGAAATATCGATCAAGTCGCCCGGTCTTTCCGTCGAGACGGTCCCGGTGTCCCTCGATTTCAACTATGCGGATTTCTTTGATATCGGCAAACTGACCGGCTACGAATCCCTGCTCTACGATCTGTTCGTCGGCGACCAGACCCTGTTTCAGCGCGCCGACAGCATCGAAGCGGGATGGGCGGCCGTGCAACCCTTTCTCGATCTGTGGGCGACATCGGCAGAACGCCCTGATCCCTATCCGGCGGGCAGCATGGGGCCACAATGCGCCGATGTACTGATCGAGCGCGATGGCCGCAAATGGCACCAGCCCGATGTGCAGCACCGGGTGAAAGCGAAGGTTTCCTGACTTGATCTGACAAACAAGAAAAACGAGAGGGACGGATATGACCGAGACATTCGTAATTGCGCAGGGCGGCGGACCGACGGCAGTCATCAACCAGACCCTTGCGGGCGCCACGCTGGAGGTGCGCAAACGTTATCCCGGTGCCCGTGTGCTCGGTGCAAAGCACGGCGTGCGCGGTATTCGCGCCGGCAACTTCGTCGATCTCTCGGCTCTGCCGGAACAACAACTGCGCCTGATCGCGGCAACACCGAGTGCTGCGCTCGGGAGCACGCGCGACAAACCCGATGCGGCCTATTGCGAGGCGATCCTGAAAAGCCTGCGTCATGTCGGGGCAACCGCCTTCATCAATATCGGCGGGAACGATACCGCCGGAACCCAGCAGATCCTGGTGGAAGCGGCGGGCAAGGATATTGCCTTCGTTCACGCACCCAAGACCATCGACAATGATCTGGTCGAGAGCGATCACACGCCCGGTTTCATCTCCGCTGCCGAGTTCATCGCGGGCGCTTTCCTCAGTATCGATCTCGACTTCCGTGCGCTGCCCGGCATCTATGTCGGGATCGTCATGGGCCGCCATGCGGGATTCCTGACCACCGCGGCCGCCGCATGGCAGCATGACGATGCGAGCGCGCCTCATCTTGTCTATGTGCCGGAGCGGGCCTTTTCGGCAAAACGGTTCATCGATGACGTGCGCGAAGCGCAGAGCCGTCACGGCCGCTGCATCATTGCCATGTCGGAGGGCGTGACCGGCGAGGACGGGCGGACCGTGGTTGAAAACCTTGTTCCCGCCGATCGCCTTGAACGCGACGCCCACGGCAATATCCGCCTGTCCGGCGGAGAATTGGGAATGGCCATCGAACAGCTGCTCAGGGACGGCCTGCCCGGCGCCCGTGCACGAGTGGATACGTTCGGCTACCTGCCGCGCGGCAACATCGCCACAACCAATGCGACCGACGCACAAGAGGCTTTCGAGGCGGGAGTCTTCGCCGTCGAAACGGCGGCGCGCGGCGGCGGGTCGGTGGCGCTGCAATATGCCAATGGCAGCACCCGTCCGCAGATCGTTCCGCTTGCCAGCGTTGCCGGCAAAACACGCCACCTGCCGGATGATTTTCTCGAGTCTGAGCGCAACCGGATTTCTGCGCCGTGCCGGGCCTATTTCGAACGGCTGCTGCCAAAGCGCTTCACGCTCGCCGAGCCGTTCGCATAGGCGGCGTCACCCGCCATTGACCAGGCGAAGCACAAGCTGCTGGATGTTGCCGCCCTCGCCCATCTCGACCCGGTCGAAATCCCGCCCCTTCTGCCGCTGGGCAAGGGAAAGCTCGGAAAGGCGCTTCGTCATCTCGACCCGGATTTTCCGGCAGCCGGGATCATCCGGCACCGACAGGCCGATGGTCGCGGCCTCGATCCCCTTGACCATGTCCTTGATCGTCTCGCCGTGCACGGCTTCATGGGTGCGCACACCGGCAATGAACGTATCCCAGTTCGCCTGTACCGCAGCCGGCAGCCGTTCGGCGGGCTTCGGCAGCGTATAGGTGATGATGAGTTTCGGCGTTGCGGCAACCAGAGCGCAGGCATTGCCCTGCCGCTCATACTTCCTTTGCCATGTCAGTTTGAAATTGGTGTGGGCTATTGTCCGGGTGGTACCGGCGATGATGGGCCCCCGCTCGCCGATCGAGGCATAAAGCGCAGCGCCGGACGTTCCGGCAATCGCGTAGGTTTCCACCTGTTCGACAGCTTTCCACGCCGCCTGTGCCGCCGCAGGCATGCCGACAAGGCAGACGGCAACCAGGCAGTACCCTGCAGTTTTTATCATGTGGCCCCTTCCCGTCACATCCGGGCGAACAGCATCAGACTCCCGATGCCGCCGCCTTGTCCCGCACAGGAAGCTTCCAGCCGGGCCGGATGAAATGACAGGTATATCCGTTGGGATACCGTTCCAGATAATCCTGGTGTTCCGGCTCCGCCTCCCAGAAATCGCCGACCGGTGCGAGCTCGGTCACGACCTTTCCCGGCCACAGACCGGACGCATCGACATCGGCAATCGTGTCCTCGGCAATCCGCTTCTGCTCTTCATCCGCGTAGAAAATCGCCGAGCGGTAACTCAATCCCAGATCGTTGCCCTGGCGGTTGAGCGTGGTGGGATCGTGAATCTGGAAAAAGAACTCCAGAATGTTCCGGTAGCTGATCCGTGCGGGATCGAAAATGATTTCGATGGCTTCCGCATGGGTGCCATGGTTGCGGTAGGTCGCGTTAGGGACGTCACCGCCGGAATAGCCGACGCGGGTCGACAGGACGCCGTCATAACGACGGATCAAATCCTGCATGCCCCAGAAACAACCGCCGGCAAGGACTGCGCGTTCGCTTGTCATCCGATTTCCTCCACCTGATTGAGATAGGCTCCATAGCCTTCCGCCTCCATGTCATCCCGATGGACGAACCGGAGCGAGGCCGAGTTTATGCAGTAGCGCAGCCCGCCGCGATCCTGCGGACCATCGGGGAAAACATGCCCGAGATGGCTGTCGCCATGGCTGGAGCGCACTTCAATGCGCACCATGCCGTAACTGTCGTCGCGCAGCTCGTTCACGTGGGCAGGCTCGATGGGCTTGGTGAAACTGGGCCAGCCGCATCCCGATTCAAACTTGTCGGATGACGCAAACAGGGGCTCGCCGGAAACGATATCAACGTAAATGCCCGGTTCCTTGTTGTCCAGATATTCGCCCGTTCCGGGACGTTCGGTCCCGTTCTGCTGCGTGACACGAAACTGCTCGGGAGAGAGTTTCGAGATCACGTCAGAGTTCTTCTCATATTTGCGCATATGTTTCCCTTCCATCAGGGGTCAGCGTGATTGCGGCATGTCCGGCCAACCATGAAGTGTGTTGGTGCATATTTGTGTCCGCCCGCCCCGGTTATCAAGCCCGGCGCGGCGCAAACATCATCCGCTGCAAGCGTTTACACCGCACCATAGCGCGCACGGATATGGCCGATGAAGTGGTCCGCGTTGAGCTTTTCGCCGGTGGCGCGTTCAAGCAGTTCCGGCGTCGACCAGCGCGATGCCTGAGACCAGATCTTGTCGCGCCGCCAGCCGTTGATGGCCGCAAACTCTCCCCTGGCGATATCCCTGTCGGCAGCCGGATATTCCTTTGTCAGCGCCGCCCATTGTTGCGCAGCCATCATCGCCCCGAGGGTATAGGACGGGAAATAGCCAAAGGCGCCGCTTGCCCAGTGCACATCCTGCATGGGCCCGTCGGCGGGGTTGTCTATCGTCGACAATCCGAGGTAGTCGCGCATCTTCGCATCCCATGCCTCGGGCAGGTCAACCGGCTGCAATCTGCCCTGGATCAGGTCCTGTTCGAGTTCGAAACGCAAGATGACATGCAGCGGATAGGTCACCTCATCGGCATCGACCCGGATCAGTCCGCGTTCGACCCGGTGAACATGCGGAATGATGTCATCCATGGACCAGGATTCAGCCAGATATTTGTCGACAACCGGCAGAGCCCATTGCCAGAATGCGGGGTTGCGGCCGAGCTGCTTTTCGACAAACAGGCTCTGGCTTTCGTGCATCGCCATTCCCCGCGCCTTCCCCAGCGGCCAATGCGACCACTTTTTCGGCAGGTTCTGTTCATAAAGCGCGTGACCGGTTTCGTGCAGCACGCCCATCAGCGAGGAGAGAAACTCCGTCGTCCGGTAGCGTGTCGTTATGCGTACATCGCTCGGCACGCCCCCACAGAACGGATGGTGCGATACGGAAAGGCTGCCATGGGAAAGATCGAAGCCAACTGCCGCCATCATGGCAAGACCAAGCTCACGCTGCCTGTCGACCGGATAAACACCGGACAAGGGTTTCAGCGGGCGTTTTGCCAGCCTTTCCGCCTGCACGGCCAGCGCCTCGGGCACGAAGTCCTTGAGGAAGGTTTTCAACGTGTCGAATACCGGCGCGATATCCGCCGTGCGATTGCCGGGGTCATATTGCTCGATCATCGAATCATAAAGACCAAGGCCGAGAACCTGCGAGCGCATGGCTGCTTCTTCGCGCGCCAGTGCAATGACACCTTCGAGCGCCGGCAGGAATCCGGCCCAGTCATTCTTGGCACGCAGGTCGCGCCATATCTGCTCGCAGCGCATACGTGTGTTCGTCTGGCGCTCGACGAATTCAGCGGGCAGGCAGGTCAGATTGACATAGTGCCGCTTGAACTCCCTGAGAGCCGCGACCTGTTCCTCGTCCAGGTCCTCGCGCTCCGCCGCATCGATCCAGTCGGCGATTTCGGGCGCAGATGCCTGGCGATGATACATCCCCGCCAGCGTGCCCATGGCTTCCGCCCGCTTTTCACCGCCGCCAACGGCCATATGGGTGGCCTCGTCGGCGCCGAGAATGGCAAGCGCATGTTCAAGGGCTTCAAGCCTGTGGCCGAGTTCATCGAGTTTCTGGAAGGACATTCTGTTCCCCTTGGGCGAATCCTGATTCAAAACAGGGCCCGAGAGGACTTCAATTTTCCGGCGAGTGCAAGATTGAATCACGCGCCGGGATGTCAGGAGTGTGCATGGGGGAGATTGACAATCAGCGTTTCGAGGCGTTGAAGTATGGCGTGCAAGCCGCGATTTTGAGCCCCTTGCCGCCAACCCGATCCCGCACATATACAGCTCGCCCGAGGTCTTCCGTGACCCGTCAACCACTATCCCGGCGAGTGGAAAGCCAGAACAACACATGTCTCAATCGGTTGAACGTTCAAAACGTCCGTTGATTGTTGCCTCCATCATGCTGGCAACATTCATGGTCGCCATTGAAGCCACCATCGTTGCCACGGCAATGCCGCGCATTGTCGGGCAGCTCGGCGGTTTCACCTATTACAGCTGGGTCTTCTCGGCCTTCCTGCTGGCACAGTCGACGACAACGGTGATCTACGGCAAGCTGTCCGATATTTTCGGCCGCAAACCCATGCTCATCGGCGGCATTGTGATTTTCCTTGCCGGCTCGGCACTGGCCGGTTTTGCCTGGTCGATGACGTCATTGATCGCATTCCGCCTGCTGCAGGGGCTGGGCGCCGGAGCCATCCAGCCCGTGACGATGACCATCGTCGGCGATCTCTACAGGCTTGAGGAACGCGCCAAGGTGCAGGGCGTTCTGGCCAGCGTCTGGGCGATTTCCGCCGTAACCGGCCCCCTCGCCGGCGGCCTGATCGTGGATCATTTTTCCTGGGCGTGGATCTTCTGGATCAACCTGCCGATCGGCCTGTTGACGATCATCGGCTTTACGCTGTTCCTGCACGAAAAAATCGAGCCGCGCAAAGCCCGGATCGACTATCTCGGCACCATCCTGTTTTCGATCGCCATCGTCTCGCTGATGGTCATCCTGACCGAAACGGACGCCGATCTGTCGATCCTCGCCGCGCTGGCTGCCGTGTTCATCGTGACTGCCATCCTGTTCTTCATGCAGGAGCGCCGGGCGCCGGAGCCCATCATTTCGCTTGCCCTGTGGAGCCGCCGGCTTGTCGCCACCAGCAACATAGCGACGCTTCTCGCCGGCATGGCGCTGATCGGGTTGACCACCGTCCTGCCGATCTATGTGCAGGGCGTCCTGGGACGCTCGCCGCTCGTTGCCGGCTTCACGCTGACCATGCTGATCGTCGGCTGGCCGCTCGCCGTCATGCTGTCCATCCGGCTGTTTCGCGCGTTTGGAATCCGCAGGACCCTGCGCGCCGGCAGCCTGATGTTTCCGATCGGCGCGTCGTTTCTGCTCTTCCTCACGCCTGAAAGCAGCCCCGTCCCTGCCGGCGTCGGTTCCTTCCTCATGGGTTTCGGCATGGGACTGATCAGCGTCACCAGCGTCGTTCTGGTACAGGAAAGTGTCGAATGGTCGATGCGCGGCAGTGCCACGGCATCGATCATCTTCTCGCGCAGCCTCGGCAACACCCTCGGCGCGACAACCCTCGGTGCGATACTCAATATCGGGATTGCGCATTTCGGCAGCGGCGATCTCGCCAATAAACTGCACGAGGTGATCAACCAGCCATCGGGCCTGTCCAGCCTGGCGACGAACCCCGCCATCCGCCTGGTGTTTCACTCCGCCTTGCACTGGAGTTTCTGGGGGGTGTTCACTGTTGCCATCCTCACCTTTGCAACGACCTGGCTGATCCCGGTTTCACGTGAGGCGGGCCGCAAGCCGCCGACACAAACCGAAATGCAGGAGGCACTGTCGTCCTGACGGCAATGCCAGGGTTGCCGCATCACTCCGGCAGCCCTGCCTTGCGCAGCGCATCGAGATAACGCTGCAAATGCTCGGGGTTTCGCCAGGGAACACCGGCACGTGTCGTGGCAATGCTGGTCCCCGGGGCGACATGGAGAAGGCGGTCAAGCGCGGCACGCGTCGCGTCTGCATTGTCCATCTCGCCGAGTGCCGCCAGAAGAACCCTGTGACCGGTCGGAAAATTGGGATTGAGATGCAGCGCCTTGCGCGCCCATTCCGCCGCAGCGTCATAAAGCCCGTCGGCAAACTCGGCCATGCCGAAAAATGCGAAGGTCCAGTAATTGGCCGGGTCGCGCGGGCTGAGCCGTATGGCCATCTTCAGGGTTTCGCGTGCATTGCTGCTTTCACCCGCCAGCGCATAATATCCGCCGCCCCACATGCGTGCGAACGCCAGATTGGGATTGATATCGATGGCCGTTTCCAGGCATCGGCGCGCATCGTCGAACCGCCGCATGAACAGGGCGACCGAACCGAGGATCGTATGCGCTTCGGCATCCCGCTCATCCAGTTCAACCGCGACGCGCGCCATCTCGTGGGCTTCGTTCATGGCCTGCGGCGGATTGGGGCTCCAGGCGTACAGCACATCGATGATATCGCACATGGCATGCACCACCCGTGCACGCGCCAGGTTCGGATCAAGGGCTATTGCCTTCAGGGCAAAATCCTTGGCTGCCGCGCTGTCTTCCCTTGTCCAGCGCCATGCATGCCAGTTCGCTCGCATGACATAATCCCACGCGCTGAGGTTGGCGGGGTCTTTCCGGCGAGCCCGCTTCATCTCCGCGCCGATGAGTTCGGGCGTCACCACGCCGACAATGCTCGCCGTGATGTCGTCCTGGACAGCGAAGATGTCATCCATCTGCCGGTCGAACTGCTCGGCCCAGATGTGATTGCCGGTCGCCGCATCGATCAGCTGCGCGGTGATCCGCACCCGGGGACCGCTGCGCCGCACGCTGCCTTCCAGCACATAGCGCACGCCGAGTTCCCCGGCGACCTGCTTTATGTCGACGGCACCGCCTCTGTATGTAAAGGATGAATTGCGGGCGATGACAAAGAATGCCTGGTTGCGCGCCAGCCCCGTAATGATGTCTTCGGCGATACCGTCGGCAAAATACTCCTGGTCCTTGTCGGCACTCATATCCTGGAACGGCAGGACGGCTATGGCCGGCTTGGCGACATCGTCGGCCGATGGCGCATCGGATCGGGGGCGTTTGGCACCCGCCATGATCTCCAGCACAACCCGGTAGACGCGTATGCGCTTCCTGATGTTCTTGACCTGCCGTTCGCCAAGATCTTCAAAGGTAAAGGCCACCTTGCCCGCGACCTGCTCAAACACATTCGCGGTGATCGAGATACCACCCGGTTCAGCCAAGGCTTCCATCCTTGCGGCGATATTGACGCCGTCGCCAAAAATATCATCACCGTCAATGACGATATCGCCTATGTTGATGCCTGCACGATATTGAATGCGGTGTTCCCGCGGCATGTCCGCTTCGGCGTCCGCCACGCCGCGCTGGATCAGAACCGCACTTTCGACCGCGTCGACAACGCTGCCGAATTCGACAAGCAGCCCGTCACCCGTTGTCTTGACGATGCGTCCATTGTGTTCCCGCAGAACCGGATCGATCAGCTGCTGACGATGAACGCGCATGCGCGCTATCGTGGCGGCCTCGTCGGTTTCCATATGGCGCGAATAACTGACCATATCGATTGCCAGAATGGCAACCAGTTTGCGTGCAACGCGGTCGATAGCCAACACTGCTCCCCATCTGAATGGCTCTGCAACCGACTTTATGAGTCTATGCCAGCCAAGTCCATGTGAAACAGCGCGGCATTGCCCGGTCTATTTTGCCTTGGCAAGACGCTTGAGCGCACCCCGGCCCATGAAACCCGCGCTGAAATAGGTGATCATAAACGCAATCACCAGCCCGCCCCCGAGACCGATGGCAAGGAAAGGCAGATCAATCTTGCCAAGCCCTACGCCGGTCGAGATCGTGTCAAGGCTGAGCGAACCGGTTGCGATATAGGCCATCAGGAAGAGAGCCGCGACATTCACCGCAATCGCGATGCTGGCTGCGCCAAGCGAAAACCGCAGCTTTTCACCGGATGACATCACCCGGCCCGTCGACCGCGTGAAAAGATCAAAAGCTGGAGCGAGAGCCGCCACCAGAGTAATGATGCCCATGGAACTGGGCATTTTCATATTCAGCATCGCCACGGCAAGCTGAACGATGACGACGCACAGGACAAAGGCGAGCGTGAACCGAATAAACGTCGGGGTAAGACTGGTCTGATCTGCGGTCGAATTCATTTCCTGCGCCTCGCGTTGCCACCGGGATAACCGGATCAATGGTCAGGATTGGCTCTGTTCCATCGCCGTTTGTCAAGCGCGGTATCTTCTGCCATCGGCAGGGTCATCGATCCTGTCGATGGCTCCGCTCTCTAGGTGGAACTACCAATTTTCAAATCGATTTAAATGGCTAGAGTATCTTTCGAGGGCTTTGGTCTTCAGATGCACTCTTTTCCAATGACCAAGATCTTTTTCAACGATCAAAGGCACCGGTCTGGCAACAGACCGGTGTTTTATTGCGTACTCCGCCGCGGCAATTCCCGGTGCAGGACGCCCCATCAACCATGCGGCGTTGATTATACTCAGCAATTTCGAAAGCATTGGTCAAAGCAGATTTAAAGCGCCGATCCCACGATTTTGCCGGAATCATGGAGCACGATTTTTGCGTGCCGCTTTCAAAGCACACCATAATCCTGCTGCACGTGCGTGCTTTGCAATGAGGTGATCGAGATGCGAATAATCCGGACATGTCTTGCCGTACTTCTGGTGCTCGGCTCCCTAGCCATTCCTGGCCTGGCCCAAGCCCAGGCGCCGTTGGAGAAAAGAATCGCTCTCGTCATCGGCAATTCGGCCTATCAAACCGGTCCGCTGCCGACACCCGCCAACGATGCCGGCCTGATTGCACAAACATTGCAGGCCGCAGGATTTGATGTGGTCGGAGCGAGGGATCTTGATCAGGATTCGTTGCGCCATACCTTCCGGGACTTTCTCGACAAGGCGACGGCCTCCGGGCCCGACACCGTCGTCTTCGTTTATCTCGCCGGGTATGGCCTGCAGTATGAAGGCGAAAACTATTTTGCCGGTGTCGATGCGAAAATGACGCGCGCAACCGATGTTCCCGTCGAAGCCATACGAGTCTCCGATTTCACCAAATCGCTCGCCGCTTTGCAAAACAAGGGCACCATCATGGTGCTCGACGCGGCCCGAACCAACCCATTCGTCCGATCGGATCAGCCGCTGGCAGGGGGATTGGCCATTGTCGATCCCGATCCCAATGTCCTGATCGGCTTCAATGCAGCGCCCGGAACCGTCGCTCCGCCAGAGCCCGGGCCTTACGGGGCCTATGCGCACGCCCTTGCCGAGATGATCCGTGTCGGCGGGCTGGGGCTTGATGACGTCTTCGATCGCACGCGCCTGCGGGTGAGCGATGCGACCAAGGGCGGGGAACTGCCCTGGAATGCCTCGAAATTCCGCACGCCGTTCCTTTTCTTCGACAAAGGCCCCGATGCGCCGGCACAGCAAGTCTCCGCGCTGCAGGGCGGTGCGATGCGGGCCAAGGCCATTCGCGATTTCGATGCTCGCGATGCCTATCTCGCCGCGCTCGATCGCGATACGCTGCGCGGGTACGAGGATTTTCTTGCCGCTTATCCCAGCGACCCGATGGCCAGACGTGTGCGGGCCATTGTCGCTGCCCGGCGTGAGGCGATCACATGGCGCCAAACCTGGGTCGCCGACACGCCGGAAGCCTATTGGTCATATCTGCGCCGCTATCCGCATGGTCCGCACGGCTGGGATGCCCGCCGGAGACTTGACCATTTTGAAGCCGCGCTGGAGCCGCCCGCATCCTTTACGGTGATTGCGTACGACGTGCCGCCGCCACCTGAAACGGAAATCATCTATGTCGACCGCCCGGTCCTGTATTTCGATGATCCCGAATTCGACTTTGCGCCGCCGCCACCGCCGCCGGTGATCTTCCTGCCGCCACCGCCGCCCGATTTCATCGTGCTGGCACCACCGCCCGCACCTGTCGATCTCTATGTTCTGCCGGTGCCTGCGTTCGTGCCCGTGGCCGAGTGGGTCCGCCCGGCACGTGACATTGCACCGCCTGAAAACAATGTCATCTTCAACAACATTCATAACACGGTGATCAACAACACCACGACGATCGTGCAGGAACCTGCGGCTGCCCCCAGCCCTGGCCTGAGCACCGGCGCGAAAGTTGCCGGCGCCGCTGTTGCGGTGGGAGCCGCGGCGGCCGCCCTGCACGTTGCCCTGCCGCCATCGGTGCAGAAGAAGGCGGCAGTCATGCCAAATCAAAATCCCGTCGCACCCGCCAAACCCGCCGCGCCGGGCCCGGTACCCGCGGCCATCAAACCGCAGGACAGCCATTCGCTCCCCGGGACCAACGGCAGCCGCCTGCCCCTCATCAACGGCAAACCCGCGCTGCAAAACCCGGCACCGGTGCAGACACCAGCCCCGCAGGCTGTGACGAAAACACCCGGAAAAGCCAACGCCGCAGTGGTCAAGCCATTGCCGGGGCACGCCCTCCCGGCTGCCCCAAGCAGTGCCGCACCGCTTGCCCCCGGGAAAGCTGCCGTGTCGACCGGCTGGAACAAAGCCGGGAAAAATGCCTTGCCGGCTGCTGTCAGCCGCCAGCCCACTATTGCCGCACAGGCCAGGCACAAGGCTGCGCCCAATCCTCAACCCCGGACCGTTCCACCGGCGGTTGCAAAACTGAATGCCAGCCCGCGTCCGCACAATCAGGCCGCTCCCCGACCGCCGGTTCAAAGGGCTCAGCCGCAGAACCAGGCACGGGTCAATGCGCAAGTGAGCAGGCCGTCCAGTCCCGTGCCGCAAGCCCATACGCCAGTGCAAGTGCAGCCGCGACGGCAGGTCGAGGCAAGGCCGCCAGCCGGAAGGCCCCAGCCACATGTGCCGCAAAAGCCTGGCATGAAGAAAGAGTGCGGCGGCCAGGATCAGCCCGCCTGCCCCAAATGAGAATCGGCATCTGCAACGGGAAACGCCGTAGCGATGCACCCAACCTTTATTCGGCGGAGTGAGAGCATGCACAGGGGTCGAATAGCAAGATTTTCAATCTGCGGGCTGATCCTGCTCAGCCCGCTCCATGCGGCGGCAGCGCCGGCCGCTGACAACCCTGCAGCGCAGATCGTGCGCGATCTTGCGCTGGTCGATGCAATAACGTGGGGTGTCAATCCATCGACGATGGCGGCCTATCACACGCTTGGCCGGGAAAAATGGCTGCAAACGCAACTCCATCCCGCGTCCGATGCACTACCGGCAGCGGTCCGGGCACAGATCGAGGCCTTGCCGGTCAGCCAGAAATCCGCCTTCGATCTTGCCACGGACTTCGACGCGCAGGGGCGCACCGCCAACCAGACGGCCGATCCCGACCAGAAAGCCATTGCGCAAAAGGCTTTTCAGGATGGCATGAGCGACATGGCCCGGCAGGCTGCAACCGCCAGCCTGTTGCGGGCGCTCTATTCACCCGATCAGCTGCGCGAACGGATGACGTGGTTCTGGTTCAATCATTTCAACGTGCATCAATACAAGGCCAATCTGCGCATCCTTGTCGGCGACTACGAGAACAAGGCCATCCGCGCGCACGCGCTCGGCCGGTTTCACGATCTGCTGGAGGCGACGCTGCGTCACCCCGCCATGATCCGCTACCTCGACAATGCCGACAACGCCGTTGGCCACATCAACGAAAATTACGCCCGGGAGATCATGGAGCTGCACACCATGGGCGTCGGCTCCGGCTATACGCAGAAGGATGTCGAGGAACTGGCGCGCATCCTCACCGGTGTCGGGATCGATCTCAAACCGGACAATCCCAAGCTGAAACCGGACCTGCAGCCGCTGCTCGTGCGCGATGGTTTGTTTGAGTTCAATCCGGCACGCCATGATTTCGGCGACAAGGTTTTCCTGGGGCAAACGATCAAAGGGCGCGGCTTTGCCGAAGTTGAAGAAGCGCTCGATATTCTATGCAAACAGCCAGCAACGGCCCAGCATGTGTCCCGGCAGCTCGCCACCTATTTTGTCGCCGATGTCCCGCCGCCAGCCCTGGTTGACCGGATGGCGCAGACCTTCATGCGGACGGATGGCAATATCGCGAGCGTCCTCGACACGCTGTTCCATTCCCCCGAATTTACAGCCTCGCTTGGCGGGCATTTCAAGGATCCTGTCCGGTATGTTCTTTCCGCCATCCGTCTTGCCTATGACACGAAAGTCATCGTCAACAGCGCGCCCGTCCAGAACTGGCTGAACCGCCTGGCGGAAGGCCTCTATAATCACCAGACCCCTGATGGTTATTCCATGATGTCGACGGCGTGGAACGGATCGGGGGCGATGATGACGCGCTTTGAGATTGCCCACCAGATCGGGTCCAATTCCGCCGGGCTTTTCAAGGCGGCAACGCCCGATGCGGTGGATCAGCCGGCATTCCCGCTCATCGAGAACGGGCTGTATTTCTCAAGCCTGCATCTGAAGCTTTCAGCGCCCACGCAGACCGCCCTCGACAAGGCGATTTCACCACAGGACTGGAACACGCTGTTCCTGTCCTCACCTGAATTCATGCAGTAACAGCAACCCGACGAGGAGACGATCATGCATATCAATCGCCGTGATCTCATTGGTGGACTGGCAGCCCTGACCTCCATGACGGTTGCCGGGCGCGTCTGGGCGGCGCCCAAAACCGACGCACGCCTGCTCGTGGTGTTCCTGCGCGGCGCCTATGATGCCGCCAATGTGGTGATCCCGGTCAGCAGTGATTTCTACTATGCATCGCGGCCGAACCTCGCCATCGCCCGTCCGGACGCGGCCAACGCCGCCTCGGCGCTTTCCCTCGACGTCAATTGGGGCCTGCACCCGGCCCTGAAGGACACGATCCTCCCCTTCTATCAGAAAGGGCAGGCCGCCTTCATTCCATTCGCCGGTACGGACGACCTCACCCGCAGCCACTTTGAAACCCAGGACACCATCGAGCTCGGACAGGACGTCAACGGCACGCGGGATTACCGGTCCGGCTTCATGGCGCGCCTCGCCGGCGCCCTGACACGCGTGCGGCCGATCTCCTTCACCGACCAGATGCCGCTCACGTTCCAGGGCGGCGAGCCGGTCCCCAACATCGCGATCAACAGCGTGGGCAAGCCGGGCATCGACAGCCGCCAGGCGAGTCTCATCAGCGCCATGTATGACGGGAAATCATTGGAGGGGTCCGTGCGGGAAGGCTTTCGCGTCCGCGACGATGTCTACCATGCGATCACCGATCACATGATGGAAGCCAGCCGCGGCGCCGTCTCCGCCAAGGGGTTCGAGCTGTCCGCACGCCGGATCGGCCGTCTCATGCGCGAGCAGTTCAACCTGGGTTTCGTCGATGTCGGCGGCTGGGACACCCATGTCAACCAGGGGGCGGCGAACGGGTATCTCGCCGACAGGCTGAGCGAGCTCGGCCGGGGAATTGCCGGGTTCGCCGAAGAGATCGGCCCGCAATGGCAGGACACCGTCGTGGTGGTCCTCTCCGAATTCGGCCGAACGTTTCGCGAGAACGGCAATCGCGGCACGGATCACGGCCATGGCAGCGTCTACTGGGTTCTGGGCGGCGGCATCAAGGGCGGCCGCATCGCCGGTGAGCAAATCGCCGTCGACCAGGCCCATCTTTTCCAGAACCGCGACTATCCCGTTCTGACCGATTACCGCTCCCTGCTCGGCGGACTGTTCCAGCGCATGTATGGCCTGGACCAGACCGGACTGCACCGCGTCTTTGCCGCCGTGCAGCCGCGTGACCTTGCCTTGATATGAAAGCGCGGGAAACGGACCGCCGATGCTGATGTCTGCGTAGACTCAGCTTCCGGCCAGGCTTTTGAATGAGTCCCAGAATGGTTTCATCTGGTCGGACTGGGTGGAGAAATAGCCCGGAGCGATGACGAGAAACGCCCACAGGAAACCCGACGGAATATTGGCCAGCTGGAACCGGAATTCCGTCATGCCGGCCACCCCGGCGACAACCGGAATGACAGCACGAACCGGACCGAAGAAATGGCCGAGAAAAACGCTGAAGACACCATATCGCTCGAAAAACCGCTCGGACCGCTCGACCATGGCCGGATAACGGGAAAATGGCCAGTTTCTCAAGATGGGTTCGTGAAAGTGCCGCCCCACCCAATAGGAAAGCGTATAGCCCACGCATGCGCCGATGCCGCCGGAAACAAGCAGCGGCCAGAAGGGAAGCCCGCTCGCCCCGAACAGGCCGCCGATGCCCAGAAGGATGATCGTGGAGGGAACAAGCAGGGAGAGCAAGGCCAGAGATTCAACCAAGCCGAGCGCAAAGACGATGACCGGCGCCCATTTTTCATGCTCCCGCGTGAAGGAAATCGTGGCTTCGATAATATTGGAAAGATCCATTGTGCCTGATGAGAATGAGAAATCGTGGTGGTTGCAGAATGGCCGGCAACCGAAAGGGACAGACCGAGCGGACCCGTCCCTTTCATGATGGTCTCCGGCTTTCCGGTTACTTGGAAAAGCCTTTCGTCGGATCTGCCGGGAATGCCGCATTGGCCTGTTCGCCGCGCAGCAGCTTCAGGGCTTCGATCAGCTGCAGGTCGTCCTTCGGATCCGGCGGGACATAGGCAATCGAGCCCGATCCTTCCGCATCCTCCTGAACGCCCTTGATATGGCCCTTCAGGCTGGATTCGCTCATCGGCTCGGCCCGGCCCTTCAGATCGTCCGGCAGCGGCTGTTCGACCGCGATATCCGGCACGATACCCTTGCCCTGGATCGATTTGCCGGCCGGCGTGTAATACAGCGCCGTCGTCAGCCGCAGTGCGCCATTCTCGCCCAGCGGGATGATCGTCTGCACCGAGCCCTTGCCGAAGGACCGCGTGCCCAGCACCGTCGCCCGGCGTTGATCCTGCAGCGCACCGGCAACGATTTCAGCCGCACTGGCAGAACCACCATTGATCATGACGATCATCGGCTTGCCGTTGATCAGATCGCCCGGACGGGCATCGAAGCGGGTGATGTCCTGCGGATCGCGGGCGCGGGTCGAGACGATTTCACCCTTGTCGAGGAAGGCATCGGAGACGGCAACCGCCTGGTCGAGCAGGCCGCCCGGATTGAGGCGAAGATCCAGCACGAAGCCCTTGAGCTTGTCGGCGGGAATCTTGCTCTGGATGTCCTTGATTGCCTTCTGCAAATCTTCGTAGGTCTGTTCGGTGAAGGAAATGACCCTGACATAACCGACATCGTTCTCGACGCGGTACTTGACGGCTTTCACCTTGACCACGTCGCGCACGACGGTCAGCTTGATCGGCTTGTCGGCGCCCTGACGGATCAGCGTCAGCTCGATGGGCGTGTTGACATCGCCGCGCATCTTGTCGACCGCATCGTTCAGCGACAGGCCGCGGACATCGGTTCCGTCGATCTGCGAGATATAATCGCCGGCAAGAACACCCGCCTTGAACGCGGGGCCATCTTCCGTTGGCGTGATCACCTTCAACAGCTGGTTTTCCATGGTGACTTCAATGCCAAGGCCGCCAAACTCGCCCTTGGTCTGCACCGACATTTCCTTCGCCTGTTCGGCGTTCATGTAGGACGAATGGGGGTCGAGCGATGTCAGCATGCCGTTGATGGCGCTTTCGATCAGCTTCTGGTCATCCGGCGGCGTCACATACTGGTTGCGCACCCGCTCGAAGACTTCGCCGAAAAGCGACAACTGCTTGTATGTGTCAGTGCCCGCAGCTTCCGCGGCGGTTATATGCAGCCCGCCCTGCACAGCCACCATTGCCGTTGCACCCATCAGGGCTCCGGCCATGAGAAGCGTTAACCTGCGTACCATTTGCATTCCTTCCAGAAAATCTGCCTACCCCAAAACGTGGTAACAGGATAATTATATGCCAACCAAGGCAGGATTAACACGACCAGAATATGACCGACACATACTGTGATCCATAATGCTACACTGCCGCTTCCGGTAAATTACACAAGAGCCGTTCGCATGGCTTTTTGGCTTGAGCGCAACATATTTCGCTTGCTCCTATAGCCACTGGAGGATGCAGATTGACACCCGATTGTCAAACGGCAGCCGCGTATTGACGCCCTCGAACGACGAGTGGCGTGCAAATTCCGGTTGCAGAGCGGTGCGCGATGCAGAACAGCAGTGAACTGGACCATATCCTGGCAAAGCGCCGCCAACTGCGCCTGAACACAGCGCAGGAGCTCGCGCGAATCCAGAAGGTGCATCGCCAAATCCGCAACCCGCATGCGCCGTCCGGTCTTCACCTTCAGCGGTGGCTGCAGGCGCGCCTACGCTCTATGGAGGTCAGGGTCTGCGCGCATCTGGTTGCCATATTGAACTGGTGTTCCCTGCGCCTCATCTGGTTCGCGCTGCCCCGGCTGGCCACCGGCCGCCTGGCAAAACGGCGTGCCCGATCCCTGTGGCGGGTCATCGGGAAACTCAACCGGATTGGCATGGGAATTGTGCGCTGGCAACTGCGCCGCCACGGATGAAACAGCCGCAGCCGATCCGGCGATCCGCGCAATTTTTCCCGCTGCCCATTTTCCGTCATGACACTGTCATGATCGTCCTTCTTAAGTCCCTTGCAAATGCTTCGGCAACGATGGCAGAGTACCGCGAATAGCGTCCTTTATTCATTGCATTCAAGCCATTAGGGGCCCGGTTCATGGCGTTTCATAAATATACACCGCCTGCCATCGGCCGCTCGATGTGGCTGAGCATGTGGGACCTGATGGCTTTGCTTTTGGTGATCGGCGCCATCGTGCTGATTGCCTATGGCGCTCGCGTGACCACGGTTCCACTGTCGACGCTTGAAGCCGCCCCGCTTTCCCTTGATCCATCCAATCTGCCGGTTTACGCGCTCCGCACCATGCTGCGCATGCTCCTGGCCATTGCCCTGTCGCTCGTCTTCACGTTCATCTATGCCGCAGCCGCCGCCAAGAGCCGGCGTGCCGAGATGGTGCTGGTTCCCATTCTCGATATTCTCCAGTCCGTGCCGATCCTCGGCTTCCTGACCTTCACCGTCACCTTCTTCCTCAACCTGTTTCCGGGCAGTGTCCTTGGCGCCGAACTGGCATCCGTGTTTGCCATCTTCACCAGCCAGGCCTGGAACATGACGTTCAGCATGTATCAATCCATGCGCAACGAGCCGAAAGACCTGGAGGAGGCAACGCAGAGCTTCCACCTGACGGGCTGGCAGCGGTTCTGGCGGCTGGACGTTCCGTTTGCGATGCCCGGTCTTGTCTGGAACACCATGATGTCGATGTCGGGAGGCTGGTTCTTCGTCGTGGCGTCGGAGGCGATCACCGTCGGCGACACCACCGTTACCCTGCCGGGTGTTGGTTCCTACGTTGCGCTGGCCATCAAAGAGCAGAACATCATGGCAATCTTCTATGCCACCATGGCGATGCTCGCCGTCATCCTGCTCTACGATCAGTTCCTGTTCCGGCCGCTCGTGGCCTGGGCCGACAAGTTCCGCTTTGAAACGACCTCGTCGGAAACGGTTCCAAGCTCCTGGATGCTGGACCTGTTTCGCCGGGCTCGGATCACACGCCTGCTCGCCGCCCCGGTCGCCTTTCTTTCCCGTCTGGTCTGGAACCTGCGTTTGCCGGCACTGCCGACATTCGGCTCGGGTGAGGCAAAGCCCGCGACGTCGCGCGTCCTGGACCGGCTCTGGCTTGCCTTCATTGTTCTTGCCGCAGGCTATGCGGCCTATATCAGCATCATCTATCTCAAGGCCAACATTGCCTGGTCCGATGTTGCGACCGCCGTAGGCAACGGGTTCATCACCCTGTTGCGGGTGACCGTTCTGATGATACTCGCGACACTTGTCTGGGTGCCAGTCGGGGTGTGGATCGGACTGCGGCCGAAACTGGCGCAGAAAGTCCAGCCGCTTGCCCAGTTTCTCGCCGCTTTTCCAGCGAACATCGCATTCCCCGCCTTTGTCGTGCTGATCGTGCATTTCGGTCTCAACGCCAATATCTGGCTCAGCCCGCTGATGATCCTCGGCACGCAGTGGTACATTCTCTTCAATGTCATTGCCGGGGCCAGCGCCTTTCCCAGCGACCTCAAGGAAGCGGCGAACAGCTTTCATCTCCGTGGCTGGCGCTGGTGGTTCAAGGTCATTCTTCCCGGCATTTTCCCCTACTACATCACCGGCGCGATCACGGCATCCGGCGGTGCATGGAATGCCAGCATCGTTGCCGAAGTGGCCAGCTGGGGTGACACGCAGCTGACCACACCGGGGCTTGGATCGTACATCGCCAATGCTACCACGGCGGGCGATTTCCCGCGTGTCGTGCTTGGCATCGCCGTCATGTGCATCTTTGTAACGCTGTTCAATCGCCTGTTCTGGCGCCCGCTCTACGCCTTTGGCGAGCGGCGCCTTCGTCTCGGTTAGTGCCGGATTATCGGATCAAAGGAATGTTCAATGCTTGATCAAGCTGACAAAAACCTGCTCGTCGACATCCGCAATGTTTCCCGGTCCTTCAAGAAAGGCAGCGGCAACGATGTCATGGTGCTCGACGATGTCGACCTGAACATCAGGGAGGGCGAGATCGTCGGACTGCTCGGCCGCTCCGGCTCGGGAAAGTCGACGCTGCTGCGGATCATCGCCGGCCTGATCGCGCCGTCCTCAGGCGAAGCAAAGTGCCGCGGTTCCGTCATCCAGGGGCCGCCCCTCGGCATTTCCATGGTGTTTCAGTCCTTTGCGCTTTTTCCCTGGCTGACAGTCCTGCAGAACGTGGAACTTGGTCTTGAAGCGCAGGATATCGACCGGTCGGAGCGGCGCAAGCGTGCGCTTGCGGCCATCGATCTCATCGGTCTGGACGGTTTCGAAAACGCCTATCCCAAGGAACTGTCCGGCGGCATGCGCCAGCGTGTCGGCTTTGCCCGGGCGCTGGTGGTGCATCCCGACCTGCTGCTGATGGACGAACCCTTCTCGGCCCTTGATGTCCTCACCGCGGAGACCCTGCGCACCGACATGATCGATCTGTGGATCGAAGGGCGCCTGCCGATCAAATCGGTGCTGATCGTGACCCACAACATCGAAGAAGCGGTGCTGATGTGTGACCGTATCCTGATTTTCTCGTCCAATCCCGGCCGGGTTGCGCAGGAACTCAGGGTCGATCTTCCCCATCCGCGCAATCGCCTCGATCCGGTCTTCCGGCAGCTTGTCGACAATATCTATGCCCGCATGACCCAGCGTACCGAGCCTCGCCTGCCATCCGTGGAAGGTATTCCAGGTACGGGAATGGGCATGATTTTGAACCCGGTTTCGACCAATATCCTGGCTGGCCTGATCGAGTCTCTGGCGGGCGAACCGTATAATGGGCGGGCCGACCTGCCTGTTCTTGCCGGTACGCTGCAGATGGAAGCCGACGAGCTGTTTCATCTCGGCGAAGCCCTGCAGCTCCTGCGCTTTGCCCATCTGAACGAGGGCGACCTCGTCCTGACCGACGCCGGCATGCGGTTCGCCCATCTCGATACCGATGCACGCAAGAAGGTTTTCGCGGAACACCTCGTCACATATGTTCCGCTCGTCGGCCTTATCAGACGCGTGCTTGACGAGCGGCCGACGCATGCGGCTCCGGCAGCCCGTTTCCGCAACGAGCTTGAAGACTTCATGAGCGAAGATTATGCGGACGAGACATTGAAGACCGTGGTGTCCTGGGCGCGCTATGCCGAGCTGTTTGCCTATGACGAGCAGGCCGAGCTTTTCAGCCTGGAAAACCCCCAGTAGCGGTTAATCCGCGGAAGATCGGCATTTATGGGAGTTGGGGCCGATTTGGCGGCGAACCGGCCTTCGCACGCTTCAAGATCAGTATGGCAATGAACCCGCACGCCACGACGCCGAGCAGAATCGCACTCGGTGCTTCGATGCCGAACAGCGAAGCAACACCAAAAAGCAGCAAGAGCCCCAGCAAAGCCAGACCGGCCGTCCGCTCGGCCCGCCATTGATACCGGCAAGCGCCCCAGAGGACACCCATGCCGACGGCAAGCGCCAGCACGCCGATAATCATTGAGCTCAAGACTTCCGAAAACTCTGCCACTGCGATCCTGCCGGTTGCCGATGGTGCGCTTTAAATTTCACGCGCTTCTGATGCTATACACTACATCGCAAGTTGCGGCTTATTAAAGTCGCAGCCGCGTCAATTGCGTGGCGGACAGTACCGGGCAACCGTGACATTTGGCGCTGCTGTTTTCTGTTGTTTCAGCGGCTCCAGACGTGCGTGGCGTCTACACTTGCAGCGCATTTGCATGTAGCCTCCGCAACGGTCGAAGCAATCGATCGACATCCATCACCCAGATCGAGGGAAACACTTTATGAGTGGCGTATGCACGCAAGGGGTAGATACCGGCTTTGTGGCTTTGGGCACCGCCAAGGTCGCCGTGCTGGGCGTGGTTCAGGGCATTACGGAATTGCTGCCGATATCATCAACCGCGCATATGCGGCTGGTTCCGGCACTTCTCGGCTGGCAGGATCCCGGATCGGCTTTTTCGGCGGCGATGCAGCTGGCCGCGTTGACGGCGGTCATCTGCTATTTCCGGCGCGATATCTACGCCATAACCGGCGGATCGCTCAGCGCGATCAGGACGGGCGACTGGATGTCGCCCAAGCTGCGCATGGCTATCGGCATCGTGCTCGGCACCGTGCCGATTGTCATCGCCGGCTTGCTTCTGGCGCCGGTTCTCAATGCCTGCGACAGTCCGTTGCGGACCTTGCCGGTCATCGGCTTTTCCTGCCTCGTCATGGGTGTTCTGCTCGCGGTTGCCGAATGGGTATGCCAGCATAAACGTCCAGCGGACAGCATGCGGCTGCGCGATGCGCTTATCGTCGGCGTCGCGCAGGTTGGTGCGCTGATCCCCGGCGTTTCACGCTCCGGCTCGACCCTGACGGCGGCCCTGTTTCGCGATTTCACGCGGCAGGACGCCGCGCGCTTTTCCTTTCTGCTCGGCATTCCGGCTATCGCGCTGGCAGGCCTGCATGAACTTGTTGTCCTCGCCCGCGCCCATCTTCCCTTTGAAGGCTGGATGATCCTTCTCGTCGGTCTTGTCATCGGATCGCTGTCATCATTCGCAGCCCTGTGGGGCTTGATGCGCATTCTGGAGCGTTTTTCAACGCTGCCCTTCATCTGCTACCGGATTCTGCTTGGCCTGGTGATACTCTGGATCTCATACGCCTGACAGACCTTCGGTGAAAGACCGGGAAGACAGGCGATAAACAGGGCACCATCCTGTTTATCGCCCGGTGCGTCACGCTACATTGTCGTCGTCGGTATCGCTGTCCTGTGCATCGTCATAGGCGTCGTCGAGACGGTCCATTTCGGCGTAATCGTTCTGCGTGCCGGTGCTCTTGTCATCGTTGTAGTAGTTGTTGATGACCGTCTCGCCGGCTTGCGGCACAGTGCCGGTTCCGCCGCCCGAGCCGCCAAACAACGAATTGCCGCCCATCACGTTCTTGATGCCCTCGAACATGAGCGCGCCACCGGCCACACCGGCTGCCGTGGTCAATGCACCTTGCAGAAAGCCGCCGCCTTGGGCCTGCGGCGGGGCTGCCCAGCGCCCGGCCTGAGGCGGCTGTCCCTGTGCTGCATGCGCGTCCTGGGGTGCTGCCCCGCCACCGCCCCACGGTCCGCTGAACCGGCCGGGAGAAGGCTGGGACGGCTGCGCACTTTGGGAACTGCCGAAGATCGAACCCAGCAAGCCGCCCGACTGTTGTTGCGGAGGCGGGGTATTCTGCAAATCCTTCACCTGCGCTTCCAGTGCCTGGATGCGCTCGTTACATGCGTTCAGGCCATGTTCCTGGACGATGACGGCCTGAGCCAGCAGATAGGGGGCCGAAGGCTGGCTCTTGATCTGGTCCAGAATGAAGCGCTCGGCTTCGGGGTCCCGGGGCGTATCGGCCGCTTGCCTTGTACGGTCAAAGAGGCCACTGAGAAGTTTCTGTTCATCGGCATTCATTTTCACTCACCTCCTTTAGGGGAAATGTGATCTCGATCCAGATTCATGGCATTTAGATGGCCTTAACAAAATGTAATTTTGCAGCCGCAGCGGCCTTCCCGCCAATGTTTTTAGCCGCATAAATGGCTGCGGCGCCGGAAAAGCAGAAGCGCTCCCGGTCACGCCACCCGGCGTTTCGGCCCCTAGAACGAGTTCACAATCGGGCCGGTCTGCATCCGCGCGATCATCGTATGGGCGTGATAGTGCATCGCGCATTTTATCGCGTAGATCTGCATTACCACCGGCGAGCGGCGGCGCTTCAACATGGCCCATATCCGCCGGCGGTAGGTGCGGCGCAGTTCCTTGTCGGGGACCTGCCGCATCAGGCGCAGAAAGATGCCGACGGCTTCGAGCATCCATTCGGCATTGAGTTTTGCAAACTGCAAGGGATGGCGGCGCAAATGGCGCAGCCGCGTCTGTTCCGGTTCGATGCGTTCATCCAGATAAAGCGCATCGAGCCGGTCGAAATAGGCTTGGGGATTGTGAAGATCCTGCATAACCGCGAGATAGCCGTCGCGCAGTGCCTCGCGGCTGAGGTTGAGCGGAATGACATTGGTGCCAAAGGGCTGCTGATCTTCGGGATCAAGCCGCCCCTCCTTGAGCAACCGCGTGTAGAGCGGGGTCTTCGGTATGGCCGCCAGCATGCCAACCATGGCGTTGACGATCCGCGCTTCCTTGATAAAGGCGCGCTGTGCGTCGAAAATCGAGGCATCGTCGCTGTCGAAACCGAGGATCATGCCGCACCACACTTCCATGCCTGAGCGCTGGATCGTGTGCACCTTTTCCAGCATGGTGGCGCCCTTGCGCAGATTCTGCAGCTTTTTCGTCTCCCGCAGTGCTGCCTCGTTCGGGGTTTCAATGCCGATGAAGACCACGCGAATGTTGGTATCGACCATCAATTGCATCAGTTCCGGATCATCCGCCAGATCAATGGAGGCTTCGGTCACGAAGGTCATGGGATAATTGTGCGCGACCTGCCAGGCGATGACCTCGCGCAGCACTTCCTTTATCGCCTTCTTGTTGCCGATGAGGTTGTCATCGACAATGAAGGCGGTATCCATGCCTGTCGCCAGCAACGCCTCCACTTCGGCCAGAATCTGTTGACCCGTCTTGATGCGGGGCTTACGGCCAAAGACAACGATGATATCGCAGAACTCGCAGGTAAACGGACAGCCCCGGGAGAACTGGATGCTTCCCACCGCATAATCGTCCATTTTCAGGAGATCAAAGCGCGGCACCGGAACCGTGCTCATATCTGTCTTGTCAGCCTGCTCGTACCGGCGTGAATGCCGGTGTTCCGCCCATTCGGCGAGGAATTGCGGCCAGGTTTCTTCGGCTTCACCAATGAATGCCACATCAGCGAGATCGGCGAAATAGTTCTCCTGGACGGTGATCCATGGGCCTCCGACCACGACAAAACAGCCCCGTCGCTTCAATTCCGTGATGATTTCCTTCATGCGGAAGCGCTGCACGATCATACCGGTAACCCCGACAATGTCGGCGCTGGCACACAGATCATAGTCGATGTCTTCCACGTTCTCATCGATGAGCGTGACCGTGTGTTCGGCAGGGGTCAGGGCCGCCAGCAAAGGCAGGCAGGCCACAGGAAGGTTGGCTTTTGCGTCGAATATGGGCAGGGCATGTTCCAGCCCCCAGTAAGAAGCTTCAAAACGCGGATTAATCAGCACGATATGGGGCATTACAGTCACCCTTTTTGTTTGCTGTTAAAATGCTATATGTCTGTCCCGTTCCCGCTTGCGAATGGTATGCCTGTCCTTGAGGCTGATCCCTGCGACGTCATCGCCTTGAGAAAAAACCTGTTCCCGTCTGTATACTCCCCAATATTGGCCAATGATATCTCCAACTATCGGCCAAAATATGATGCGGCGAATAGTAAATTCATTGGCGGCTCAGCTCCGGACACCGCTCCTCTGGCGCGTGAACCAGCGGATGCTGCCGGCAACCGCAAAGGCAAGCAGCGGCCATGCGGCCCAGAACGTCCCGCTCCAGGTGATAAGGTTGATGCCGAGGAGGACGAACCCGACCATTGCCAGCATGGCGACGAACCGGTCAAGGCGGGTGGTCCGCACCCACAGACCGAAAGCAAGAGCAGCAAAGGCCAGGAGAGGCCACGCAGCCCAGAAATAGCCACTCCATGTGAGAAAATTGATGGCGGCAATCCCGGCGGCGATGGTTGCCAGCACACCGAACCGCCCTCTCCTGAACGGCAAAGGCTCCGGGTGTGCCTGCGTTTGGGTTCGCCGTAAATGGTCATGATGCGGCGGCGGCCCGGATTGCAGGGAAGGCCGCTGCGGACCGGATCCTCTGTCTTCTCCGATACGCACGGCATAGCTGGCTATACCGCCTTCAATGTTCTTGAGCGAAAGCTCGCCGAGATAGTCAAACCCGACGGTCAGCTTGTTGCGGACCTGATCGAAAACCGTGCTTGAAATCACGATGCCGCCGGGAGGGGCAGAGGCCTGCAACCGCGCGGCGACATTCACCCCGTCGCCATAGATATCGTCGCCTTCGGCAATGACATCCCCGAGATTGATGCCGATGCGGAAAAGCATGCGGGTGTCGTTCAAACGTTTGGCGTTATAACCGGCGAGCTCGTTCTGCACATCGATTGCCGCGCGCACCGCCTCGACGACGCTGGAAAACTCGGCAATGAGCCCATCGCCCCAAGTGTTGATGACCCGGCCGGCATGCGCCTCGATCAAACGTCGCATCGCATCGCGGTACTGGTTGAGCGTATCGAGCGTCCGCTCTTCGTCCACCTGCATGAGACGGGTGTAGTCCTGAACATCCGCAGAGAAAATCGTGGTGAGCTTGCGACGCGTTTCAGACATGGTCTTCATTTTCCCGGTTCCTGGCTCTGGCAAGAAATCCATCCGACGTCGGCGGAGAATATAGCGTGTCGCTGAATGTGGGAAGCACCTGCCGGGGCAGGACAACAAATATCGAGACCTGCCGTTCGGGCAGCGCTTCGCAATGGGCTTGACATAGTATTTTTATTACTAGTATATATATGACTATGAAAACAATCAAACGCTCCCCGATCGCCCTCGCAATCCTCGCCATGCTGTATGAGGCACCCATGCATCCCTACCGCATGCAACAGCTCATCAAGGAGCGCGGCAAAGATGAAGTCATCAATGTCGCCCAGCGCGCCAGTCTCTATCAGACGGTCAACCGGCTGGAACGGGAAGGATTGATTGCCTCGCAGGGCATCTCCCGCGACGAGAACCGGCCCGAGCGCACCGTCTATGAGCTCAGCCCGGCCGGGCGCGCAATCATGCTGCAATGGATGCGGGAAATCCTTTCCACGCCATCACAGGAATTCCCGGATTTTCCCGCGGCAATCTCGTTTCTGCCGCTCCTGACGCCCGATGACGCCCGGCTGCAGCTCGAGCAGCGCGCCGTTGCACTGCAGGCGGAAATCGACCGGATCGAACAGAATTTGCGCCACGCAATCGCGATGCCGGTGCCCCGTCTCTTTCTCCTGGAAATGGAATATCTGAGCGCAACCTATGGCACGCAGCTTGCGTGGGTGCGTGCTATCACCGCCGACCTTCAGTCCGGCAAACTGACCTGGAGCGAAGCCTGGCTTCGCCAGATTGCAATGGAACTTTCCCAGCCCAGCGAACATACGTCTTCCTAGCGAAAGGCCAAGACCATGAAAACGAATACCTTGCAGGTGATCATCATCGGCGCGGGGACCGGAGGACTTTGCCTTGCGCATGGTCTCAAGCGGGCCGGCATCGGTGTCCGGGTTTATGAACGCGACCGCACGCGGCGCGATGGCCTGCATGGCTATCGCGTCGGCATCAGCCCTGCGGGAAGCCAGGCGCTCAAGAGCTGCCTGCCGCCAGAGCTTTTTGATCTGTTTGTTGCCACCTGCGCGCGGGCACCGCGCCATTTCAACATGCTGACGGAAAACATGTCCGAGCTGATATCCATGCCGGTACCAGGCAGCGATGATCCGGTCGACAGCGAAAAATCGGTCAGCCGCATGACGCTGCGCCAAGTCCTGCTCACCGGGCTCGAAGACTGTGTCGTGTTCGACAAGACATTCTCAAACTACCGGAATAATGAAGACGGCACGGTTACCGTCGTCTTCGATGACGGTTCAACGGATACGGGCGATGTACTGGTCGGTGCCGACGGCGCCAACTCGCGCGTTCGCCGGCAACGCTTGCCCGAGGCGCGCATGGAGGATACGGGCATCGCATCCATCGGCGGCAAGGTCGCGCTCACACCTGAAACCAGAGCGCTTCTTCCGGACAAGGTTTTTCACGGCATATCGATGATCATGGCACCGAAGGGCTATGGCGCCATTCTTCACGTCATGGAGTTCAAATGGGACAATGACGGCGTGAAGCACGGCGTCGGCGGCAATGATGCCAGCCTGATTGCCGAATGGCCCGGACTGCTATTCGACAATACCCGCGATTACATCATGTGGGGTGTCTGGGGCGCGCGCAAGAATCTGCCGGAGGATCCCGCGTCCCTTCCCGGCCCCGACCTTGCCAGGATCGCCATGAAGATGACCCGGGACTGGCATCCCGACCTGCGCCGCCTGATCGCGCTTTCCGATCCAACCACCATCTTTCGCGTCAATATCCGCACGTCGGTTCCGGTTTCCCCGTGGCAATCGTCGAACGTGACGCTGCTCGGCGATGCCATACACACCATGACACCCGGACGCGGTGTTGGCGCCAATACCGCCATGCGGGATGGTTCCTTGCTGTGCAGGCGGCTCACCGAGGTGCGCGACGGTGTCATGCCGCTGGTGGAAGCCCTGCACGCCTACGAAGCCGAAATGCTGGAATACAGCGCGCGGGCAGTGCTCGAGTCACGCAAGCAGATGGATGCAAACGGCCTCAGCCACAGGCCCGTGCTCGGCCGCATGCAGCTGGCGGTCATGCGCGGCGCATTGCGCATCATCAATGCCGTCCCGGCTCTCAAGCGCCGCATGACTGACTCCGAAACCCGCCTGCGCAAAATCGACAACAAGCATGAATTTACGGCTTAGACGGGGTCGCTTGCCGGGGATGAAGGCCAGCGCTTCAGCGCATCCATTCCTGCCTGCGTCAGGGCATAGACACCCCGGTCGACGCGCTCGAACCATCCGTAAACATTGCCGCGCAATATCTGCGGAGCATTGGGGGCAACGGCGCGCAGATCGCGCGGCCGCAAATGACCGCGCTGCAGCGCCTCGGCACAGGCAAGCGCCTGCTGGCGGTAGGCCGTCATGATCGGCATGCGGGAACCGCCGCCCGATGTCGGATCGCCCTTGCGGCGCCGGTGCTCCGCAACCAGCCGCGAACGCTTGCGCGCATTTTTTCGCGGCATGGGCGCGGCCGGGCTGACAATGATGCTGACCACATCACCATCTGACACACCCAGCATGCCGAAACCCAGTCGGCGGCAAAGATCACGGAACCGGCGGTCGCTTTCACGTCCCTTGCCCCGCGCCGAAATGCGCGCCGCAAGCCAGACTTCATCGCTGAGAGCCGCCCGGTCGACCGCCTGCAGGAGGAGCTCAAGATTGAAACTGAGCTTGAGTTCGCAAATGACAACCAAAGGCGGCTCACCATCGCTCAGCGCGACGATATCACAACCGACGATCTCACCTTTGACGCTATAGCCGGCCTCTTCAAGAAAGCCTTTGATCGGGAGATAGAGCGCAGTCTCCAAAGTGCATCCTTTGCCATACATGCCATCCCCTCACGTTCGCAAAGCGAATATGAGAGGCGGGTGTCGCCCTATAGCATTTGAGCAGACAAAGCGGAAAGGGTCAGAAGACGGCAAGCTCCGTTTCCGGATCGAACAAGTGCACGTTCCCAGGCGCGATAAAGAGCTCTGTCTCGCGGCCCCGGCTCACTTCAGGCCTGCCGCTATGGGCGGCCACCACCTGCTGGGAGGCGATGGATGCCGTCACGAATGTCATGCTCCCCGTCGACTCCACCGCTTCCACGACGACCTTGATCGCCAGATCACCGGCTTCGCCGGTGAAGGCAAGATGCTCCGGACGCAGGCCGGCCAGCAAACGCCGGCTGGGGGCCAGCGCGCGACCGAGCATGAGCGATTGAGCCTGATCCTTCTCCAGCATCAGCCTGTTGCCATCGGACCCGACCGTGACCGGAATGAAATTCATGGCGGGCGACCCGATAAATCCGGCAACGAACCTGTTGGCGGGCCGGTCGTAAAGGTCGAGCGGGCTGCCCTGCTGTTCAACCACTCCGGCGCGCATGACAACGATATGGTCCGCCATGGTCATGGCCTCGACCTGATCATGCGTCACGTAAACCGATGTGGCCTGCAAGCGTTCGTGCAGCTTGCGGATCTCGCTGCGCATGTGCACCCGCAGCGCCGCATCGAGATTGGAGAGAGGCTCGTCAAAGAGAAACACCTTGGGGTTGCGCACGATGGCGCGCCCCATGGCGACGCGCTGGCGCTGGCCGCCGGACAGGGCTTTCGGCAGCCGGTCAAGCAGGGCGCCAAGACCCAGCGTTTGCGCGGCGGCACGGGTGCGCTCGGCAATCTCCTGCTTCGGGCGCCGCTTCAGGCGCATCGAATAGTTCATGTTATGCTCGACATCCATATGCGGATAGAGCGCATAGGACTGGAACACCATCGCCACGTCCCGTTCGCGCGGCGGCTTGTGGACGACACTTTCCCCGGCGATGCGCAGATCGCCGGAACTTGTCTTTTCAAGGCCGGCAAGGGTGCGCAGCAATGTCGACTTGCCGCAGCCCGAAGGCCCCACCAGCGCAACGAAAGCGCCCTGTTCGATGGCAATGTTGATGTCCTTCAGCGCGTGAAACCCGCCATAATGCTTGTTCAGGTGGTCGATTTCGATCTGAAACATGGTTCACCTCATTTCAGCGCGCCGGCGGTAAGACCGCTGACGATACGCCGTTGCAGCAGCATGAATACGAAAAGGATGGGCGTGACGTAGATGGCGGCATAGGTCATGATCCCGTTCCAGTCGCTGGCATCGGGACCCATGAAGGTCTGCAGGCCAACCGTCGCCACCTGCAGCTCGTTCTTGGCAATCAGGGACCGGGCGTAAACATATTCACCGAAGGATTGCAGGAAGATCAGCACAGACGTGACGAGAATGCCGTTGCGCGCCAAAGGCAGCATGATGTTGAAGAACGCGCCGATGCGCGAGGAGCCGTCGACGAGGGCAGCGTCCTCCAGTTCGCGCGGCACCTGCACAAATGTGGCACGGCACAGCACGATATAGAGCGGCAGCATCTTGGCCGTCTGCGCCAGGATGACCGCCACGCGCGGGCTGGCCAGAAGGCCGATCTGATTGAACATGACGAAGATCGGCGTCACCATCAGCGAGGACGGCAGCACCTGCATCATCAGGATGGCGAAGAGGGCCATGTCCATCCAGATATTGCGGACACGCGAGAGAACATAGGCACATCCCGTCCCCATGAACGTGACGAGAATGGTGACCCCAACCGCGATCAGCAGCGAATTCCAGATATACCGCCCCATGCCCCGGCTCTGCCACACCTCGGCAAAACTCCACTGGGGATTTGTCGGCCAGAATGTTGGCGGATATTGAAAGATCTCGGAGCTGCCTTTGAAGGCGGTGAGATACATCCAGTACAACGGGAACAGGTAGATCGCCGTCATCACCAGACCGATGGCGAGGAGAATATAACGTTTCACCGGCGCTCTCCTCAGTAACTGTGTTCGTGGCGGGTGGAGCGGACATAGACGGCGGCAACGACAATGACGAAAAGGATCATCATGACCGAGACCGCGCTGCCCAGCGATATTTCATAGGTCTGGAAGGACAATTGCCACGACCAGTATTGCGCGACGTTGGAACTGTCGGCGGGACCGCCCTGCGTCAGGGCCGCAATGAGATCGAACTGCTGCAGGGTGAAGATCACACCGAGCGAAATGACCGCGCCGAGCTGCGCCCGCATCAGGGGCAGCGTGATCGACCGGAAGCGTTCGAAGGGTCCCGCGCCGTCGAGTTCGGCAGCCTCGTAGACATCGCGCGGAATAGCGGCAAGACCAACGGAGAGCAGGATCATGTTGAAGGGGATGCCAAGCCACACATTGGCAATGATGACCGCGTAAAGCGCGACATCCGGGTCGGACAGCCAGAAGACACGCTCACCGGCGATGCCAAGCGACATCAGCACATAGTTGATGACACCGAAATCCCCGGCGAACAGCCATTTCCAGATAGCCCCGACCACCAGAGCCGGCATGATCCAGCCGGCCAGGAACAACCCGCGCAGATAGGTGGCTCCCGGGAAATCCTGCTGGAAAAACAGCGCAAGGCCGAAACCGATCGACAGCTGGAAGACGATCGACAGGACAACGAACTCGACGGTGTTCCACAGCACTGCCATCGCAATGGGTTGCGATATCACGTCATAGTAGTTCTGCAGGCCGACGAAGGGGCGGTTGAACGAGGTGATCGTGAACATGTCCACCGTCTGCAGCGACATGATGATGTTGTAGAGAATGGGAAATGCCGAAAACGCGATCAGATAAGCCAATGCCAGACCGAGCAGCAGGATATCAAAGCCGCTCCCGTCCCTGATGGTCCTGATAATGCCCTGCATAGTGCCCTCCCGCCCCATGTGGATTGTTGGCCTGTCCCCGCAATACGAATGCGAGGACAGGATTTGATCTACTTTTTCAGAACCACGTCGATCTGCTTCTGCGCCGCTGCCAAGGCCGTTTTCGGGTCGCTCTTGCGGGTGAGCGACGACTGTATGGCCGTGTAGATGGCCTTGGAGATTTTCGGCCATTCCGGATGCGGACCGCGGTTGCGCGCATATTTCATACTTTCCTCGAAGACAGCGTAGATGGCCGGTATTTTAGGGTTGTTGGACTGAATCCTCGCCGCGGGCAGAAAGCCGAAACGGTTCCAGACATCCGGCATCTTGCCGTAGAGAAATTCCAGCAGGATGAAGGCTTCCTTCGGGTGCTTGCTGTTGGCGAGAATCACATTGTCGCCCTCGCCCAAGGCCGAAGCCCGGGTGGCGCCCTCATGCGGAACCGGCAGCAGCGCGGCGCGGAAATCGAACTTCGCTTCCTTGCTCATGCGCGGCAGCTCCCATGGTCCGGAGATCGCCATGGCCGCATTTCCGGCATTGAAGGTGCCGGTCGAGTCGTATTGCCCGCGGATGAGCGTATCGGGCGAGGCCAGCTTCTCATCGAGCAGCTTGCTCCAGAACTGCAGCACTTTCACACCGCCATCCGTATCCACCTTGTTGTAATCGCCGCCCGCCATCTGCAGCCACGGCAGAAACTGGAACGTTCCCTCTTCCGTTGCCACGGCGGAAAAGGCCATTCCATAAATGTTCTTTGCCGGATCATTCAGGGTCTTGGCAGCGGCATAAAGCTCATCCCAAGTCCTGGGCGGCTTGTCGGGATCGAGCCCCTTTGCCTTGAACATGTCGGCATTGTAGTAGAGCGCCAGCGTGTTGGCGCCGCGCGGAACACCATAGATCTTGCCATCCCATGTCACCGACGACAGCGGACCCGGAAAAATATCGTCCTTCCTGATCACCTTCGATTCCGCCAGCATCGGCGAGAGATCAAGAAGCAGTCCGCGCGAGGCGAAGAGCGCCACTTCGGGATTGTCGATATAGGTGACATCGGGCGATTCACCGGTTGCCGTGGCGCGCGCCAGATCATTGACCATGTCGCGGAATTGCACGGTCTTGACATTCAGCTTGATGTCCGGGTGCGCCTGCTCGAACTCGTCTTTCAGGAGATAGATATACTGATCCGGCCGGTCGATGGTCCAGATATCAAGCGTCACCGGCTCGGCATGCGCAGCCGTGCCAGACAGCATCAGTGCGGCAGCGGCAATCCAATGCGAAATGCTCTTCATAGGTTTCCTCCTCGTGTTGCTCGACACCGGCATTGCGCTTCTTGGCGGCGCGTCTTTCCTGGTCGGATTTAATCTCCATCATCACCGGAACTCCCGTCCGGCAGCGGGCCCGCTCGGGGAAATCAGGGATTGGCGACGAAATCACCGCCACGGCTGTGTTTCAGATAATTCAGGGAATGCACCTGCCCGGTCATTTCCAGGTCATTGCGATAGACCGGATCGTGCCAGCCCTCGATATCGATTGATCCCGACCAGCCGGCGAGGCGCAGTTCCGATATGACATCGGTCCAGTTGGTATCGCCAAATCCCGGCGAACGCATGAACACGAACTTCTCCTTGCCGAAAATCCCGTGCTCGCGGATAACCTCCCAGCGGATCGTGGCGTCTTTGCCATGAACATGGAAAATCTTGGGTGCCCATTTGCGGATCTGCGGCAGGGGGTCGATGAGATAGACCATCTGGTGACAGGGCTCCCATTCGAGCCCGAGATTGTCGGCCGGCACTTCGTTGAAGATCATTTCCCAGGCGTCCGGCGTATGGGCAATATTCCAGTCGCCGGTTGCCCAGTTGCCGTCCATGGCACAGTTCTCAAAGGCAAGCCTGACGCCCTTGTCGGCGGCCCGCCGCGAAAGTTCGCCCCAGACCTTCTTGAACTGGGGCAGACTGTCTTCAATCCGCTTGCCGCGCACGCGGCCGGTGAACCCGGCAATGGTGTTGGCGCCGAAGAGATGGGCATTGTCGATCAATGCCTCCCAGCCTTTCAGCGTCTCACGATCGATGTCCGTGTCCTCAAGCGGATTGCCGAACATGCCGAGGGTCGAGATCGTCACATCGGCGTCGCCAATGGCGTCCTTCAACTGCGCCGCGAGGGTCGGCAGGTCCTTGTTCATCACCTGCCAGAAGAATGGCTCGATGCTCTCGAAGCCATGCGGCAGGATGGTTTTGACATAGGCGGCGGGATCGGGTGCATTGCCTCTGATCATGGTGCCGATGCGGATCGATTGTGCCGGGTTGCTCATTCCGAATTCCTTCAGATCGTGATTTCAATACGCCGTCCGGTTTCGGCGCTTTGGATCGCACCGAACACCATGGCGAGGCTTTTGATATTTTCAGTCCCGGCCGTTTCCGGCGCGGAGCCGCCCCGGGTTGCCGCGATGAAATCCCGCATGACTCCGAGGTGACCGCCGATGCGGTGGGACGCATCAAGGGGAGGTATCTCGACGGCGGTCACCCCGGAGAACAGGCCGTCCTTGCCGGAGGCGACGGCTTCGGCCCGTATGTCGTCATGCCCGTCCCAGACAATCGTTCCCTTACTGCCGACGATGCGCCAGCTGCTTTCCCAGCTGGTCCGCAAGCCGTCGGCGCACCAGCTGCCGCGATAGGTGAAGACGGCACCATTGCTGAATTCGAAGATCGCGGCGGCGGAAGAACCCTGACTGTACCAGGAATTGCTTGGCTCCCACTCCCGGGCATAAACCGCGCTGGCAGCGTCCCCGGCGAGAAAGCGCGCCGCATCGAACGTGTGGATCGCCATGTCCAGAATCAGTACATGGCGCATCTCCTCGCGAAATCCGCCGAAATGCGGGCCGAGAAAGAAATCACAATGCAGGCTGGTCACATCACCAATGGCTCCAGAGGCAACAAGCTGGCGGATGCGGCGGATCTGGGCGAGATAACGCCTATTCTGCACAACCGCATGAATGCGTCCGGCCCCGCGTGCACGCCCGACGAGGTCCCGCGCCTCGTCCATGGTTTCGGCCATCGGCTTCTCCGACAGCACATGACAACCCGCGTCAAGCCCGGCGGCCACGGTCACATGGCGGGCGGCCGGAACGACGACGTCGAACAGGAGATCAGGGCTGGTCTTTGCCAGAACAGCGGAAAGACTGTCTGAGGCGATTGCCGCGCCGAGGCCAAATTCTGCGATGCGCGCCTCCGCACGCTCTCTCGCCAGGTCGACAACACCGACGATGTCGATATCGCCAATGGTCCGGGCTGCCTCGAACCATGCTTTGCTCATGGCTCCGCAACCGACTAAAACGGCACGCTGCATTGTCTCTCCTCCCAACGAAATTCACCAGAAACCGGCTAAATCGGTTGCAAATGTCTTCCGTAAACGTTTACGATTTCATATCGGCGAATTATTTTTGTCAATCCCCCTTTCGGTGTTTTAAGAATGAAAGGGCATCAGCGCCGAGTCGCACAGGGAGAAAAAGCGTGAGCATCCGGGACCTTGCCCGCCATCTCGATATTTCGATCGGAACAGTTTCCCGTGCCCTCAACGGGAAGGTTGACGTCAATCAGGAGACGCGCGAGCGCGTGCTTGAGGCGGCCAAGCAACTTGGCTACGTGCCGAACCAGTCCGGCCGCAGTCTCCGACAGGGCACCACCAACACGATCGGCTTCATGATTGAATCAACCATCGAGACGGTCGACACCGGCGGCAGTTTCTTCATGCCTGTCTTCGAAGGCGTTCAGTCGGTGTTCCGGCGCCATCACCTCGACCTCGTTGCACTTCTGTGCGGCACCGACGAAGAGCCTGCCGCCTATCTCAACCGCGTGGTTGCGCGTCGCTTTGTCGACGGGCTGATCATATCGGCAACCACACGTCACGATCCCCGCATTGATTTCCTGCTGGAGCGAAAAATTCCCTTCATCACGCTGGGCCGCAGCGAAACAGCGGGCAATTACCCATGGATCGACCTCGATTTCGAAGGCGTTGCAACGGCAGCGGTCAGGCGGCTTGCCGGGCTGGGTCACAGCCGCATTGCCATTGCCGTACCGGCCAGCGACATCAACCTCGGCTACATCTTTCTCGATGCCTACAAACAGGCCCTCGCCGCCAGCGGCATAGCGTTTGATCCGGACTATGTGTTCCGGTCCCATGCCAACGAGGAAGGCGGCTACCAGATTGCAAGTGCCGTCCTTGCCCAGGGGCGAATGCCGACGGCCATCATCCTCGTCAATGAAAACATGGCCCTCGGACTGTACCGGCGCTTCTACGAGTCCGATATTCACCCGGGCCGCGACATCGCCGTCATCGGTTTCCGCGAGAGCACCCAGAGCCGGTTTCTGTCGCCCACGCTGACCTGTTTCAGGATTTCCCTGCGCGATCTTGGCATCAAGCTGGCGGAATCCCTGCTTTCAACCATGCCCGCTTATGAAGACCATTATCCGCAGGAAAGGGTGCAGCTCGTCTGGCCGCTGCAACTGATCCCCGGCGAGAGCGACAGGCACCAGCCCGTCAATTGACGCCGGTGATCATCGATACGATTTCGTTCTTGTCCGTCTCGGACGTCTTGCGGATACCGATCTGCTTCCCGCGCCGCAAAACACAGATGCGGTCGGAGAGCTTGAAGACCTGGTCCAGACTGTGGCTGATGATCAGCACACCGATGTTGCGGGTTTTCAAGGATTGCACGATGGCTTCGACCTTGGCCGTTTCGGCCACGCCCAGCGCCGCCGTCGGCTCGTCCAGCAGGATCAGCTTGCTCGCCCAATGGGTTGCCCGCGCGATCGCCACCCCCTGACGCTGCCCGCCGGACAAATCCCGGATCGTGGCATGGGCCGAAGGTATCCGCACATCCAGCTCCTGGACCAGCTTTTCAGTATCGCTGATCATCTTGCCGCGATCTAGCAGACCGAAGCGGTTGACCGGCTCGCGGCCGAGGAACATGTTCATGTAAACGGTCTGCTGGTCGGCGAGCGCCAGATCCTGGTACACGACTTCAATGCCATGGGCGCGCGCCATGCTGGCGCTTGCCATCGTCACTGTTTCACCCTCGATGGTGATCGTGCCGGCAGACGGGGCGTATACGCCCGAGATGATCTTGATCAGCGTGGATTTTCCCGCCCCGTTGTCGCCGACAAGAGCGACGATTTCGCCGGGAAAGATATCCAGCGAGAAATTTTCGATGGCCGTCACGGCGTCGAAATTCTTGCGGATGTCGGTCAGTTTGAGAACAGGTGACACGTCGGTGACAGTCATTCGATTTCTCCTATACAGGCCAGGCGGCGGTTTCACCGAAACCGTTTTCGATTGTCTCGACCTTGGGCGCGCCTTTTGAAATACCGGACACGCCGACAACATAGGCGCGCGTCACGAAAGCCTGGCCGCGGAAACCGAAAACGGCCGTATCGCCAGGGCGGGGTGAGCCGGGGGAAGTCGCGTCGATCATGGCGTAGTAATCAATGGCCGCAGGCGGCGGCACTTCAACACTGCGCAGCGCCGCGGCACTCACCGTCGGTTCGCGGGTGACAATCGCCTTCACGTCATAGTCCGGGAAGATCGGGTCGATGTAGAAACCGCCACCGAAGCAATAGGCCTTGCCTCCGGCAAGATGCGATACCTCGGTCACATACAGTACGGCCGGAAGTTCCGGCAAATCCTCCATGACGTGAAGCGCCGTGGTTCCGTGCAGACCATTGCCCGGTTCGCATTGGGTGGCCCCCGCTTCGGCCAATGCGGCCAGCAACACTGACGATGTCGTTCCCGGCGCATTCACCTCGACATTGGTCCGGCCGGCCTTCTGCAGGGCCTCGGCAGCCTTGGTGAGCGTTGCCAGATTGGGCGTAGGTTTCACCTTGCGCGCGGCATGATCGAACAGGAGTGCCGGGAATGTCGTGATACCGGCGAAGCGGCCGCCCTCCACATCGTCGAGACGGTCGGCAACACCGGCAATATCGTCCGCATCAAATCCGCCCTCATGCCCGCGATAGAAGGTGTCGCCTTCAGCCTTGATGCGGGCAAGCAGGTTCTGCGTGTAACCGGCAGCGCTCGCACCTTTGCCGGCCTCCGCCGCCTTTTCCGCGTTGAACACCGTCCAGTAGTCCGGGCGAAAACGGGCAGCTGCAGCGGCGGCTTCATGACGCGCCACCTGCTGCAAATGGCCGAGATGCCCGAGCTTGAGGCCGGCATTGTGCACGGCCCGGGCACAGGCCATATCGACGGCGACGGCAGCATCGATACCGCCGCGCTTGATGGCACGGCAGAATGAACTGGACCGGCCGACCTGCTTGGTCATGCCGAAGATTTTCAGGCCCTGTTTGTCCGCTTCCGACTTGAGCACACGCGCATTGGCTTCGACCCCATCGAGATCAAGCACATAGGCATTGGCCGGAATGCGGCCGGCCTGATGCAGCTGGATTGCACTTTCCACAAAGGCTGGGTTGCGGCGGCGTAGAATATCGAGAAACATGGAAAACTCCCTCAGCGCGACTTTTCGCGTAGCGAAACCGCCACGGCAGCAAGAATGATCAGACCACGGACGATCATCTGGTCAGAGACGGACAGGCCCATCAGGATCAGACCGTTGTTCAGCATGCCCATCATCAGCGAACCGACCAGCGCACCGATGATGGAGCCTTTGCCGCCGTTGAGCAGCGTTCCGCCGACGATGACCGCGGCAATGACTGTCATCAGATCGGTTTCACCCAGTGTGTATTTGGCGGCCTGCAGGCGGCCGGCATAGAGGAGGCCAGCCAGTGATGCCAGCACTCCGCTCATCATCAGGACCGTCAGGCGGATGCGTGGAACGCTGATACCGGATACGCTTGCGGCCCGGTTGTTGTCTCCCGTGGCAAGCACATGCGCCCCAAAGCGGGTATGGCGGTAGACGATGTGGCCGATGCATATGGCCCCCACCGTCCACCACACCAGCGAGGGAATGCCGAGCAGTGTTCCGGAGCCGAAGAAGCCGGTAAAGGCGCTGTTTGTCACCGGGATGGAGCGAAGATCGGTCAGCGACCGGGCGACACCGGCAAACAATCCCATGGTGGCAAGCGTCACGAGAAAGGACGGAAGCCTTACGTAAGCGACGAGAACGCCATTGACCAGACCGATCAGCAGACCCGCGCACAGGCCGGCGGCAATACCGGCCGTCATGCCGTAGCCGTTCATGGCAACTGCGCCCGCAAGCGCGGAGACAGCCACGATGGACCCGATCGAAAGATCGATTTCCCCGGCGGAAAGGACAAACACCAAGCCGATCGCCATGATGGTCACTGGCGCTGTCTGGAGCACAATATTCGACAGGTTGCGGACCGTCAGGAAGCCGCTGTCTCTCAGCACGATCGCAAAGAACAGAAAGATGGCGAGAAACCCAAGATAGACGACATATTGCTGTAGATTCGCCTTGCCCAGAAGGGACAGCGACCGTCCGGATGGTACCAGGCTTGGGTTGGTTTTTGACATGGTATCTTCCTCAAAGGAAAGTGAAACGGGAGCGGCCGATCCCTGCCGGGACGGCCGCCCGCACAGTCATTTCAATGCTTCGACGATGCTCTCGGGGGCGTCCTTGTTGAGCGAGGTCTTCCATCCCGCAAGGACGTTTTCTTTCGTCACAGCCAATGAGTCGACGACCAGAAAGGGTTCGGCTTTCTTCCCGATCAGCGACCCCGCCGCAGCGCGCGCGGCGGTGCGGCCAATATTGTAAGCCTCGTCGGCAATGAGCGCGGTGAAGCTGCCGCCCTTGACCATGTCAAGTGCTGCCGGTTCATTCAGGTCGAGGGCGACAATCCGGGTGCTGGTATTGCCGGCAGCCTTGAGCGCCGCCAGAACATTGAGCGCCGGTTCGGCCCAGGTGACATAGATACCGTCAAGGTCGGGGTGCTTGATCAAAAGCCCCTGGGCGATTTCCTCACTGCGCGCGGGATCGGCCATGCCGGCTTCGGCAACGATCGTCATATCGGGATATTTTGTCTCGATGGTTGTTTTGAATGCCCGATCCCGCTGATTGGTCACATAGAAATCGGCATCGTGATAGATGTAGCCGAGCTTCCCCTTCTTGCCGAGGGAGGCAGCCATGGCGTCGGCCGCCTTGCTGCCCATCTGGAACAGATCGTCGGAGACAATGGTCACATAGTCCTTGCCGTGCTCGTATCCCGCCGGCGAATTGTCGATGAAGGCAAGCTTGACCCCGGCCTTGCGCGCGGGATCATAGACCGCTGCTGCGGTGGTCGGATCGACGGGCAGTGACACGATGATCGTCGGCTTCTTCGCCAGGACCGTTTCCACGTCGGATTGTTGGCGGGCACTGTCAAAGCTGGCATTGGTCTCCGCTACGATCGTGATGCCGAGCGCGGCGAATTCTGCTTCCGCCCCGCGATTGACCGCATTGGTGTATTCGCTCATCTCGTGCCAGACCAGCGCGGCGGTATAGTTGCCGTCCTTGATCTTCTGGACCTCGTCAGCCGTGAGGGTCACGCTGGCGGCGGGCGTCGGCTCTTCGCCATGCGGTCCGACCGTTACCCCTTCAGCCGCGAAGGCCTGCGTTGCGAAGATGCTGACAGCAAGCGCTGCCGATAATGTGAGAAATCTGGACATGACTGCCCCCTTGATTGGTTTGTCGAACGTTGAACCGTACTGCTTCGCGCTATTTCACGGCGTCGAGGATGGATTGCGGTGCATCGCGGTTGAGCGATTCCTTCCAGCCTGAAGCGATGGTCTCTTTGGTTACGGTCAATGCCGGAGCGACGATAAAGGGTGGCGTTGCCTGATTGAGCAGGGATTTCAGGCCTGTCGCCGCCATTGTGCGGCCAAGCTCGTAGGCTTTGTCGGCAACCAGCGCCGTCACATTGCCGCCCTTGGCCATATCGAGACCCACGGGCTCGGCAAGATCGAGCGTGACGATCTTCGTCTTGGTATTTCCTGCAGCGCGCAAGGCAGCAAGCACGCCGTCGGCGGGCTCCGCCCAGGTCACATAGATGCCGTCAAGATCAGGGTTCTGCAGCAGCATCGCACTTGCCAGTTCCTCGGCGCGTGATGGATCCGAAATACCCTTTTGGGCAACGATCTTGATGTCCGGATAGTCTTTCTCGATTGTCGACTTGAACGCATTGTCGCGCTGGTTGGTGACATAATAGGTGGCATCGTGGAAAATCCAGCCAACCCTGCCTTTGCCGCCGATGGATTTCGCCAGGGCATCGGCCGCCTGCTTACCCATCTGGAAGAGGTCATCCGTGACAATGGCCGCATAATCGGAGCCTTGCTTGTAACCCGCCGGTACATTCGACAGGAAGACAAGCTTGGTATGATCGGCAATCGCCTGCTTGAAGGCCTCGGCCGAGGTCACCGGGTCGAGCGGCAGGGCCAGGACAACATCGGGCTTGGCGGCAAGCGCCGTTTCGATATCGCTGCGCTGACGCGCGGCATCAAAACCGGCATCTGTCGTGACAACGACTTTCACACCGGCGCGGGCAAACTCATCCTTTGCGCCAGCCGAAACGGCATTCACGAAATCCGACGATGTATGCCAGAGCAGGGCCGCCTTGTAGCCCTTGTCTTTCAGCGAGGCGAGATCGGCCTCAGACAGGGTAACGGCGGAGCTTGGCGTTGCCGCTTCTCCCGACGGCCCGACTGTCTGCGCAAATGACGCAGAAGCCGACAGCAAGAAACAGGTCAGAGCCGTTGCATTCAGAAATCTTTTCACAAGCATTGGAATGTTCCCTTTTTATTATTGTGGTGTCGTTGGTCATTCAATAACGCCGCAGTATTCGGCGATAAAGCGGGCAAACGCGACGATTCCGGCCAGGTATTCCTCCACGTCGACGCGTTCCTCATAGGTGTGGCAGTTGCGGATATCGCCCGGGGCGCAATACACCGCCGGCGTTCCCAGTTGATTGACGAAGAATGGTGACTCGGACCAGAAGGGCGCGCCCTCGATCACGCCGCGCCCCTGCATTGCATCGGCAACGGCCTTTGACAGCATTGCAACCTCCGGCGCATGCCGGTCGATCTCGGCGGCGGTGCCGCCCAGCGGATGGTCGCGGCCCGCCGGATAGGAGATGTCGATCCTGATATCCGGATCGGACACCGCGCCGCGAATGACGGCTTCCATCTCCGCTGCAGCCGTATCGAGGGATTCACCCGGTAAGAGCTTGCGGATCAGCGAAAGCGTGCACTCCTCTGGAACAGCAATAAAGCCGCCGCCCTTCAGCCCCGTAATCAACAGGAAGCCGCGGCCGATGAGGTCATGCTCCGCGCGCGCCGCTACCGCGTCCGAATGGTTCCACAGAGCCGACATGATGGCATGGCTCGCCTTCAGCGCATCCTTTCCAAGCTCCGGCACGCCGAAATAAGCCGACTTTCCGGTTACCGTGATGTCGGCGATGAAAAAGCCGATCTGTGCCGAATAGACCGACAGCTGGGTCGGCTCGACATAGACGGTAAAGTCCGGCTTCGGGATGGCGCCTGCCTCGATGCGCGCGACATAATCCTTGATGCCGGCCGAGACGCCCGTTCCCGGCTGCCCGCTCTCCTCATCCCCGACAAAGGCGAAGGCGACATCCCCGGCTAGCCGGATACCGGCCTTGTCCAGCAGCGAGAGTGCGGCAAGCGCGGTGCATATGCCCGCTTTCAGGTCTCCGGCACCCCTGCCCCAGATTTGGCCGTCGACGACGGGAGCGGCGAACGGGTCCGCATGGGCGGTCCCCACCCAATGTTCGGCCCAACCATCGACATGAACCGTATCCGTGTGGCCGATGAACAGGAGCCGCTTTCCACCGCCATTGCCCCGGCGCTCGCCCCAGATATTCGGGCGCCCCGGCAGAAAATCAGCGGTTTCAATGGCGGTGAGCGCACGGGCGCGCATCTGTTCGTTCAGATAGGCAACAAAATTTGCTTCATTTCCGGTGATGCTGTTGCGCCCGATTGCACCCCGCAGCAGTGCCACGGCGTCATCGGCATCGAGAACCTCGCGTAACCGCGAGGCGAGATTGCTTGCATCCTTCATCATACGACCTCCCGCAATGTGACCGTGCTGGCGGGCGGAAGCGAGATACGGCTATCGGGCGCATCGGCACCGAAGAGCGTATTGTGCAGGTGCCCCAACCCTATGGCGGCAGCGCCGATAATGGCGGCACGCGACCCAAGCACACTGGCCTCGACATCGATCGGATAGGGAAAACAGCGTGGCAGCAGGCCTTTTACCCGCGACAGCATCTCCGGCCGCAGGCCGATTGAACCGCCGAGGATGACTTTTTCCGGGTTGGCAATGGCGGCAATGGCGCCGATTCCGCGCGCGAGAAGGCGGGCAGTGTCATCGAGAACCCTGTTGGCATTGGCATCGCCAGCCGTTGCGGCCTCAAAAATAGCGGGTACACCCAATGATATCCCCGACAAGGCCCTGTAACGCTCGATGATGCTCATCGAGGCGACCGCGCGCTCGAAGGCGCCTGCGCTCAGGGATTCCGGATCGAACGGATCGGAACCGAAGGGCAGAAAGCCGAGTTCGCCCGCCGCATGAATATTGCCGCGCACCAGTTGCCCGCCCACCATGAGGCCGCCACCGATACCGGTTCCCAGTGCAATATAGGCAAGATTGTCAATGCCCTGGCCCTGGCCCAGCCAGTTCTCACCGATGACGGCAAGATTGACATCGTTCTCCAGCATGACGTCGACGCCGAACGCGCGTTCAAATGCCGTTGCTACATCCATGGTGTCGAAGCCGGCGATATTGGGCGCAAGCAGGATACGGCCGGTATCGCTGTCCGGCGCACCCGGCGCACCGACGACGGCAAGCCTGATCTTCTCGCGCGGGATAGCCTGACGAGCGGCCGCGTGAAAACACATGTTTGCGATCTGGTCGATAACCGCCTGCCCGCCCCTCGGATCCGTCGGTGCCGTATCCTCGGCGAAGACCTGGCAGGCCAGATCGACGATGGCCACACGCACCTTCGTGCCGCCCAGATCAACGGCGGCGATGTAGGCTGCGCTTGGAATGAGCTCATAGGTGACCGCGGTGCGCCCGACGTGACCGCTGGTACGTCCGGTTTCCTGAACCCAGCCTTCCGCTTCCAGCTGGCGGACAATCTCCGAAATGGTCTGTTTCGACAGCCCTGTCTGCTTGGAGATCGAGGCCCGCGAAATCGGACTACCCTGCACGATAGCTTCGATTACGGCCCGCTGGGAGAACTTACGGGACAGGCGCACAGCTTCGTTCAACACAGCCTCACATATTTAGTTCGTTCTATCACCGAACTAATAACGTCTCGTCAAACTTGTCAAGCGTGCAACGCCAAAAATCGAACTATTGCTGTGGGAGGATGAAGAATGTCGACCGGGTGCAATTCAGGGGCATGGAGCCGGCGACAAGGACTGTCTATGGCGCCGAGCCGGTTGCCGGGCGTTGCGGCGATATCCGGGCATAGGCGAGATCGGGTTCGACAGCCAAACCCGACGGGCCGTGCCAGTCAGTTTTAATCAACCGACGGCTCACTATCTCGTCTCAAGCAGAGACACGACGCACACTTTCGAGCGCGTCAGGAACCGCACTTCGCGGCCATTGTCGAGCGAGAACATGCCGCCGCGGCCCGGCACGACATCGATGATCAGTTCGGTATGTTTCCACACGCCATACTGGGAGGCGCTGATATAGACCGGTGCGCCGCCGATTTCACCCAGACAGACGTCCTGATCGCCGACGATGAAGTCCCCTTGGGCGTAGCACATCGGCGACGAGCCGTCGCAACAGCCGCCCGACTGGTGAAACATGATCGGCCCGTATTCCGCCTGCAGCGTCCGAATGAGATCGAGAGCAGCGATCGTGGCACTGACCTGATTTTGCATGATGCCTCCCCAATGGTGACACTGGCAGCGCCGCGCAGGCGCCGCCAGCTTTGCAACGTCAGAGTGCTCAGAAGAATCCGAGCTTCTTCGGGCTGTAGCTGACCAGCATGTTCTTGGTCTGCTGATAATGATCCAGCATCTTCAGGTGGTTTTCCCGGCCGATGCCCGACTGCTTGTATCCGCCGAATGCCGCATGCGCCGGATAAGCATGGTAGCAGTTGGTCCAGACACGCCCGGCCTGAATGGCCCGACCGAAGCGGTAGCAGGTGTTTGCATCCCGGCTCCATATGCCGGCACCAAGACCGTAAAGCGTATCGTTGGCAATCGACAGCGCTTCGTCATTGTCCTTGAAGGTGGTGACCGAAACGACCGGACCAAAGATTTCCTCCTGGAAAATACGCATCCGGTTATGGCCCTTGAACACCGTCGGCTTCACATAGAAACCGCCGGCGAGATCGCCGGCCAACGCGTTGCGCTCGCCGCCGGTCAGCACTTCAGCGCCTTCCTGCTTGCCGATATCGATGTAGGACAGGATTTTTTCCAGCTGCTCGCCGGACGCCTGGGCACCGATCATCGTGGCCGGATCAAGCGGGTCACCCTGGACGATTGCCTCAACACGCTTCAGCGCACGTTCCATGAACTTGTCGTAGATGGATTCATGAATGAGGGCGCGGCTTGGGCAGGTGCAGACCTCGCCCTGATTGAGGGCAAACATGACGAAGCCTTCAATCGCCTTGTCGAAGAAATCATCATCCTCCGACGTCACATCCTTGAAGAAGATGTTGGGTGACTTGCCGCCCAGTTCCAAGGTCACCGGAATGAGGTTCTGGCTGGCATACTGCATGATCAGGCGGCCGGTTGTCGTCTCGCCGGTAAAGGCAATCTTGGCAATGCGCGGACTGGATGCAAGCGGCTTGCCTGCCTCGAGGCCAAAGCCGTTGACGATGTTCAGAACGCCCGGCGGCAGGAGATCACCGATCAGTTCGGCCAGCACCAGAATGGAAGCCGGTGTCTGTTCCGCCGGTTTCAGCACCACGCAATTGCCGGCGGCGAGTGCCGGCGCGAGTTTCCAGATCGCCATCAGGAGCGGGAAATTCCACGGGATGATCTGGCCGACGACGCCCAGCGGCTCATGGAAGTGATAGGCGACGGTATCATGGTCAATCTCGGAAATGCTGCCCTCCTGCGCCCGGATCACGCCAGCGAAGTAACGCAGGTGATCAATCGCGAGTGGCAGGTCTGCGGCGGTCGTCTCGCGGATCGGCTTGCCGTTATCCCAGGTCTCGGCCTGCGCCAGCAGCGTCAGATTGTCCTCCATGACCTGCGCGATCTTGTTGAGGATGACGCTGCGTTCGGCAACGCTCGTGCGGCCCCACGCATCCTTGGCCGCATGGGCGGCATCGAGGGCTGCCTCGACATCGCTGGCGTCGGACCGGGCAATTTCGCACAGGACCTGGCCGTTCACCGGCGAGGTATTATCGAAATACCGTCCCGACTTCGGCTCGACAAACTTGCCGCCGATGAAATTGCCGTAGCGCTTCTTGAAATTGGGTCGAATGGTGCGGTTGAATTCTACCTTGTTCATGGTGTTCCTCCCTGTTGCAGGGCCCTCCGCGCCTTGAAAACTTCGGAAAGGCCATCTGCACGCTGATTGATACCGCCTCCTGCGGCCCAGAGAGGATCGCGCGCGGAGGTGCGGGTGTCATCCCGCATGGTCCATGCAGGCAAGCGCATTGTCTCACTTTTGAGACAATTGCCGGTGGCAATCAGCGAATACGCCGCAGCGTCAGTGAATACCGAGTTTCTTCAACTTGCGATGCAGGGTGGCACGCCCCATACCCATCATCGTGGCGGCAACCGAGATATTGCCGTCGGCTTTGGCAAGCACGCGCTGGATGACGCTGCGCTCGGCGGCAGCAAATTCCTGCTCCACATCCATGCTTTGCCCCAGGAGACTGGCCGCCGGCAGCGGCTTGCTCAAGGATTCATCGGTGAGACCCAGAACATGCCGGACAGTGCGGGAAGCCCCGATGACAAGGTCGTCTTCATCGACGGCAATCAGCGCGCTGGCACTGCGCTCATAGCTCACATCCGGCCCAAGCTTGGCGAGCATGATCCGCGCCTTGGGGAAGGCCAGACGAAAATTTTCCGCTTCCACGCGGCGCGCGGCATCAACGACAGCCATGGCGATCAGTTTGACGAAATCTTCCGTGAGGTCGTGACGCGCGGATGATACGTCAATGGCCGCCATCAGGCGCCCGCAATGATCGAAAATGGGCGCAACGGTGCAGGACAAGGCCGTATTGCGGCTGCGGAAATGCTGATCCCGATGAATTGTCAAAGCCCGCTGTTCGGCCAGGGCGGTTCCAATGCCGTTCGTACCTTCGCGTTCTTCGCTCCACACCGCTCCGGTCCACAGACCGATCTTGCAGAAGGTTGCATCGTCCGAAACGCTGCCGCGGCGGTCAACCGGCACGCCGTCCTTATCCGCCAGGAGCACGCAGCATCCGGCACCGCCAACGGCGGAATAGAGACGGTCCAGCGTCGCCTGCGCGGTGGTGATCAACGATCCCAGCCGTTCACGGGCGTCCGTCAGTTCCCGTTCGCTCAAAAAATCCGGCGGCGTCCCCTCTTCCGGATTGAGCCCGTAGAGACGCATGGAGCGCCCCCAGGAGGCAACGAGCGCAGATTGCGCAGCGGCACTTCCCAGAAGGGCGGACTGGATGTGTTCCGCATGCTGTCCATCGTACCGCGAAGCCATCGGTCTCCTCCCAAAGTCCAGGCGTCCTGCCCCTAGGGTAAGCTAGTTTGCTTTTCGGTCAAGGGTGCGCCATGGCTGGTGAAGCAGCACGCGGCCACACGGCCGCATGCTGCGTTGTTTTCACGCTAGGACAGGTGATGCACCGTCTGAAGACCATAGACCGGTGTCGGAATACCTTCCATGCGGGCCTTCAGCTGCAGCGACAGGTACTGTGAGTAATGGCGTGACTGGTGCAGATTTCCGCCATGGAACCACAGGGCCTGCTGCTGCGTCGGCTTCCACATATTGCGCTGTTCGCCTTCCCACGGTCCCGGATCCTTCGTGGTGTCCGAACCGAGCCCCCAGCACTTTCCGACCTTGTCGGCCACCTCGCGCGAGATCAGGTCCGCCGCCCAGCCGTTCATCGAGCCGTAACCGGTGGCGTAGACAATCAGATCGGCCGGGAGTTCCCGCCCATTGTCCAGCACGATACCGCCTTCATTCAGTTCGCGGATATTCACGCCGCTGATCAGCTTGATCTTGCCGTCGGCGATAAGGTCGCAAGCACCGACATCGATGTAATAGCCGGAACCGCGGCGCAGATATTTCATGAACAGTCCGGACTCATCGTCACCGAAGTCCAGCATGAAGCCAGCCTTTTCCAGCCGCTCGTAGAAGGCCGCATCCTTCTGACGGATCTTGTCGTAAACCGGCTTCTGGAACTCATGCATGATGCGATAGGGCAGCGAGGCAAAGATCAGATCGGCCTTGCGTGTGGTCATGCCGTTGGCGACGGCGCGCTCGGAATAGAGATCGCCCAGGCCAATTTCCATCAGGGAATCGGATTTGACGATGTGGGTCGAGGAGCGCTGCAGCATGGTGACATCAGCGCCCGCTTCCCACAGCGCTGCGCAGATATCGTGGGCGGAATTGTTGGACCCCACAACCACGACTTTCTTGCCCGCATAGGCTTCGGGGCCGGGGTGCTGGGACGAATGCTGCTGCTCGCCCTTGAATACGTCCATTCCCTTGAATTTCGGCCAGTTGGCTTTGCCGGACATGCCGGTTGCCAGGACAAGCTGTTTCGGCCGCAGCGTGATCTCCTTGCCGTCACGCTCGACGATGACGGTCCATTCATTGCGTGCTTCGTCGAACTGTGCCGACTTGCAAACCGTCGAGCTCCAGTAATTCAGCTCCATCACTTTCGTGTACATCTCGAGCCAGTCGCCGATCTTGTCCTTGGGAGCAAAAACCGGCCAGTTATCGGGGAACGGGATGTAGGGCAGATGGTCGTACCAGACCGGATCGTGCAGGCACAAAGACTTGTAGCGCTTGCGCCAGCTGTCCCCCGGCCGCTCGTTCTTTTCGATGATGATGGTTGGTACGCCAAGCTGCCGCAACCGGGCCCCAAGGGCGATCCCGCCCTGTCCGCCGCCAATGATGAGGCAATAGGGCTGGACGGAGTAGCCAAGCTCAGCCGCTTCCGTCTCGCGCTTTTCCTTCCAGCTCTTCCGTCCAGGTTCGCTGCCATGCTGCGCACCCATGGGCCGCAGAAAACCCTTTGGTTCCTCATGTCCCTTCAATTCGGACATGGTCGTCAGCAGCGACCATATGCGGCCGTTCCTGAGGCGGATGTGCCCGTATCCGCGCGCCGCGCCGGTATCAAATTCGATCCAGCCCTGGGTGACACCGTCATCCTCGGTGGCAACTTCGTTCAGATCCTGCCGCAGGTCATGCGGTTTGATGCGCGCCAGCTGTTCGGTCAGCATGGCACGGATCTGATCATGGCCTTCAAGGGTCTTCAGGTTCCATGTGAACGTGACAAGATCACGCCAGTAGCAGTCCTCCTGAAACAGGTTGACTGCCGCTTCAATATCGCCGTTCGCGAAAGCCTTTTCGAGCTTCCCGAGTACCGTTTCAATCTTCTGGTGGGGGCTGTCGTCAAGCATGAAATCTCCTCCATTCTGCCTGCCAATTGTATGAACTCTGTAAGATCGGATGCGGGCTCCTCCAGCCCGCACGACCTATGACGTCAGATCGATCAAGATCTTGAGATGCTTTCCCGCAGGATCAAGCAGGGTATCGAAACCCTCTGTCACCGCTTCATCCAGGGTGATCCGCTTGGTAACGACCTTATGTGCAGGCAAGAGACCAGAACTGATCAGTCTGATGACCCGCGGCCAATAATGCGTCGGGTAGGCCCATGACCCGCGGATATCGATATCCTTGAAGGTGACCTGGAACCAGTCGAGCGGATTTTCGTGCGGATGAAGGCCCGTTTGTACCACCACGCCCTGCTTGCGGACGGCATCGGTACAGGCTTTCAAAGCATGTTCGTTGCCCACGCATTCAATGGCAACGTCGCAACCGACACCGCCTTCGGTTCTCGACCGGACGATGTCGCCGACAAGCTCACGCTTCGGGTTGATGGTGATCAAATCCGGCAGGATGCCGACCGCCAGTTCCAGCCGCGTATCGTTGATATCGGAGAGGAACAATTGGGCGGCACCGGCAGCCCGGGCCGCAAGCAGCGTCAACACGCCAATCGGCCCCGCCCCGGTCACAAGAACACTGCTTCCGGCTGTCACCTCGCCGCGATCACAGGCATAGACCGCCACGGCGGCGGGTTCGACCAGCGCCGCTTCCTCGTCGGTCATTTCATCCGGGATGCGCTGCACGTTGTATTCATTCAGCAGCGCATATTCCGCCATGCCGCCGGACTGCCAGCTCAACCCGGCCAAGGCCAGATCCGTGCTCAGGTGAAAAAGACCGCGATCGGCAAAATAATCGCCGGAGCGCGGCATGATCAAAGGTTGGACGGAAACGCGATCGCCCGGTTTAACCGACGCCACCCCCGCGCCGACCGCTTCAACAACACCGCCGAATTCATGCCCCAAAATCTGCGGCCCACTGGCCCTGGTGAACGGATGCGGTTCTACCGGAATAAAGATGGGCCCGGACACATATTCGTGCAGGTCCGTTCCGCAAATGCCGACAAACCGGTTGCGGATCAATACCTGCCCGGCCTGCGGCGCCGACGAAGGCGCGTCGATATTTTCAAGACGAAGGTCTTTTGCCGCATGGAAACGCAGTGCTTTCATTCATTCCTCCCGGCCCCGTTTCGCGACAAGGCCTGTCTGTTGTTCGCATCAAGCTTCCAGCAGTGCGATCAACGCACGCAGCTGGTGTGCGAAAGCACTGCAAGGAACGTGCCAGCAGCCGGAGTTTCCTCTATCTGACTGACTTTCAAATGTTTTTGTGACGAAGGACGAATTGGCGACAGCGCGGCTGTTGCAATTCGCCACAGCTGTGGCGCGACGCCCTGCAACGGTTGCAACACCTGGGCAGGCCTGACATCAATGCGCTGCCTTTTGGCGGACGCGGCGCAGCTGCCTGTGTACGGTTGAACGGTCGACACCAAGCAGGCGCGCCGCAGCGGAAATGTTTCCGTCCGTTGCCGCCAGAGCTTCCGTCAACCGGGAGTGTTCATCATGCTGTTCTTGGCCTGCGCTGACCGGATGATTTTGGGCCTGTCGCTGGACGTGCTCGGGAAGATCCGTCAGGTCTACACACCCGTTTTCACAGAGCGCCGCCGCAACATCAAGAACATTGAAAAGTTCGCGAATATTGCCGGGCCAATTGTGCCGCCGCAACGCCAACTGCGCTTCGGCGGAAACGACCGGAGCCGAACCCGTATCCGCCGTGCATTTCTTCAGGATTTCCGCGAGCAGCCAATCAAAATCGCTGCGGTTCCGCAGCGCTGGCAGTGACAGGGTGGCAGCGTTCAGGCGATAGAACAGGTCCTGGCGGAACGTGCCGTTGCGCACGAGTTCGGCAAGGTCGCGGTGGGATGCGGAGAGAATGCGTACATTGACCGGTTTGGCCCGCGATGCGCCGAGAGGCAAAACCTCGCCTTCGGCCAGCACCCGCAGAAGCCGGCTTTGCAGCGCCAAAGGCATGTCACCGATTTCATCGAGAAACAAAGTGCCGCCATCGGCTTCCTCGACAAGCCCCTTGCGCCCCTTCGCCAAGGCTCCTGTGAAGGCACCCGGCGCATAACCGAACAGCTCGCTCTCGATAAGCTGCTCCGGCATGGCGGCACAATTGACGGCAATAAAGCGTCCGCTGGCACCACTGCTGTCATGGATCGCGCGCGCCAGATATTCCTTGCCTGTACCGGTTTCGCCCTGGATCAAAATCGGCAATGACTTGCCGGCAAGCTTTGCCGCCTTTGTCTGCAGCCCAGCCAGATGCGGATCGCCGCCGCTCAACCGGCGCAGCGAGGCGGGGATGCGCTCCTGAACAATCGGTGCACCGCGCGATGGGTAGTGCGGTTCTATCGCATGCGCAAACAGAACATTGCCGTCCCGCGCGAACACCAGCCGGTCTTCGGACGGCCTGGTGCGGGTAAGATTGCCGAGATCGTCGACATCCATATCGAAAAACCGCGATATGGACTGCCCGATCAGATTCGCCGGCTGCCGCCAATCCAGCCCGGACGCGCGTGCCATGATCTTTGCGCCGTCGTGGGTCATGCCGATAATTCGCCCCGCACCGTCGATCGAGATCGCCGCTTCCGGATCGACGTCGAGAAATTCAGGAGAGCGCGAAAAACGCAACACCCACTCATTGCGCGTCTGGGCCATGAGATTGGCAAGCTCGATCCGCCGCGCCGTAGCCGTTACCAGGTGCAGCGCCAAGTTCTGGCTCGTCTTGATTTGCGGCGAACGCAGCAGCGAAATATCAAGCACGGCCGAAAGCTGCCCTTGCGCGTCATAGATGGGTGCGGCGGTGCAGGTCAGCGGTGTATGGGTGTTGTCAAAATGATCGGTCTGATGAATCGTCAACGGCTCGCCTGTCTCCAGGCAGGAGCCAACGGCACAGGTGCCTGCCCGTGCCTCCGACCATTCCGAACCGAGATAGAGACCCGCCTTGCGCAGATTGTTGTCGAACAGCGGATCGCCGAGGAATTCAACGGTGATCCCGTCGCGATCGGAAAGAAGCAGCACGTAGTTCTGACCGGCAACATGACGAAACAGGTTTTCGAGTCCCGACCGCGCGATTGAAATCAACTGCTCCGATTGCTGCCGATGCTCGCGCAACTGGGTTTCGGGAACGATGTAGGCCTCGCATGCCTGTGCCGGGTCCAGCCTGTGCTGCTTGATGCAGCGCAACCAGGATTCAACCACGGTTTCATCACGGTTGGTCGAGCCTCCCAGACTCACCGTCTCGATTTCGCGAATATGGTCCGAATGCAGCGACATGAGATTTTGCCATGCGCCTCCCAGCGCACCGCTCTCCCTTCTTCAGCCAGACCAGTCTGCACGAGTTGGACCAATTGTAAATGCGCGGGGACTTCACAACTCCATGCAACTATAAGTCACAGTGCTGCGCCGCGGCCGGTATACCCCCGACCTATCCCGCACGCCGGTCCGCCAAAATGCCCGCAAGGAAATTCTGAACATGGCCGAGCACCTGCATGCGGTCGTGCGAAATACCGGGAACAAGATCGAATTTCACAGAGACACCAGCACCTTCAAAGGAGCGCCGAAGGGCCGACAGCCGTTCCGGCCGCGTGCGCCCCGCATCGTTTGCCCCCGGCATCCAGTTTGTACTGCCCTCCGGAATGGTAATTTCCCATGTTTCCAGATCGGCATCGCCGACGACCATATGCATGGGGATACGGGCCAGTTTCTCCCGATCGAAGGTGATGCCAAATCGTTCCTGCAGATTGCGGATACCCACCCACCAGTCCTTGTCCGGATCAAGCAGGGTCACGGAACCGGGCGCGCCGATTGAGGCGGCCCAAAGTTTTTGCGGATGCAATATGGCAAAGCGGTGGGTGAAGTGCCCGCCGCCGGAGAACCCGAACATGGCGAACATATCCCAATTCTGCTGGTATTTTGCGGCGACCTCCGCAACCATGTCCAGAAGAAGCAGATCGTAGCGGATATCGCCCTCGATCATGAACTTGTAACCGCTGCGCGCGTCATCGCCCCGGACGCCGACGGGGAAAACGGGGCAAAGAATGGCGCAGTCGTTCCACCGGCCGAATTCGGCAAAGCCATCGCGGAAATCGAGAAACGATGTGCGTCCCGTACCGTGCACGGCCACCAGAAGATCGACCTTCCCGCCCTTGCCGACGATGGGAGGCACGTAGAGGCAATAATGAAACCGGGGATCGGATTTGCAGGCAAAAATGGCCGTGCGGCCAAGATCATAGATCGCTTGCGCCCGGCTTTCGGATGATGGTGACATGCTATTCCTCGCTACAATGATTCAAGACCGGCCACCGGCTGATTTCCTGCCAACCTCGTCAAAACGCCATCCCAGTTCGACGCCACCATTGTCGGTGCTGAACAGAGCGGGAATGGCCTGGAGCAGTTTGCGGGTATAGTCCTGTTGCGGATGATCGAAGATCGCATCACGACTGCCCTCTTCGACGATGACGCCATTGTTCATGACGATGACCCGGTCGGCGATCTGCTCGACCACAGCCAGATCATGGCTGATGAACAGGCACGAGAAGCCGTGCTTTCGCTGCAACTCGGCGAACAGCTTGAGCACCTGCGCGCGGACGGTCACATCCAGTGCCGAAACCGGCTCGTCGGCGATGACGAATTGCGGCCGCCTGACAACGGCGCGGGCAATGGCCACGCGTTGCCGCTGGCCGCCGGACAGCTGGTGCGGGAAACGCGCAGCAAACGCCGAAGACAGGCCCACTTCGTCAAGAACTTCCGCGACACGCGCGCTCTTTTCTTTGCTCGTCAGTTCCGTCGAATGGCGAAGTGCCTCCCCGATCAGGCTGCCAATCGTCATGCGCGGATCAAGCGACGAGTAAGGGTCCTGAAACACCATCTGACAATTGAGCCGATACTCCGTGTAATCGGCCGCCGATGTCTGGACCAACTTGCCGTTGAAAAGGATTTTGCCATCCGTCGGTTCGATCAATCCGGCGATGGTGCGCCCCAAAGTGGTCTTGCCCGATCCCGATCCGCCGACCACCGCCACAACCTCTCCGGGCATGACGCTCAGGCTGACACCGTTCAGGGCACGCTTGGGCTGCCCCTTGCGCAACAGGCTGCGGCGCGCGGCAAAGTCGACGATGAGGCGATCGACAGTGATCCGCGCCACCGGCGAGACCTCCACAGCCCTTGCAGGCATGCGGTGCGGCAGGGCGGAAAGCAGTTTGCGCGTATAGGGATGCTTCGGCGCACGCAGCAGATCCCGGGTATCCCCCTGCTCGACGATTTCGCCTTGCGACATGACCACGACACGGTCCGAATATTTTGCCACCATCGCCAGATCGTGGCTGATCATGAGAACCGCCGTGTTGTTCTCGCGCGTGAGATCAACCATCAGTTCGAGCACATCGCGCTGGACGACGGCATCCAATGCCGTGGTCGGCTCGTCGGCAATCAGCAAAGCCGGTTTGAGCAGCATCACGGCGGCCAGCATGATGCGCTGGCGCATGCCGCCGGAAAAATGATGCGGCATGGCTGCAAGTGCCGTCTGCGGATCATTCAAGCCAACGCGGGCCAGCATGTCGACAATCAGCCTATGACGCTGCCGTCCCGTCAGCCGCCGGTGCAGCCGCAGTCCCTCTTCCAGCTGGCGGCCGATCGTCATCGATGGATTGAGCGATGTCATCGGCTCCTGGAAAACCATGCCGATCCGGGCGCCACGCAACGCCTGCAACGCGCGCTTGTGCATGCTGCCGATTTCCCGTCCTTCGAAACATATCGTTCCGGCGGTACGCTGCACCGCTGGCGGATTGAGGGCAATGACGGCGCGGGCTGCCATCGACTTTCCGGAACCGGACTCGCCGACAATTCCGACGATTTCACCCGCTTTGACATTGAAGCTGATGGTCTTGAGTATCTGAATTCCCGTTCGTGCCACCTCAAGGGAAAGGCCGCGCACATCGAGCAGTGGTGTGTTCTCCTGCATCGTCAGCCCCTCATCCTTGGATCGAGTTTGTCACGCAGGGCGTCACCAAGCAGATTGATCCCGAGCAAGGTTAGCGAGATGCAGAGACCTGGAAATATGGCCAGCCACACCGCCTGGGATATGAAGGGGCGCCCGCTCGCAAGCATGTTGCCCCAGGTCGGCGCGGGCGGCGGCACGCCGAGGCCGAGGAAGCTGAGCGCGCTTTCGGCAAGCAGCACCCAGCCGAACATCGACGTGGCGAGGACCGTAAGCGGTGCGACACAGTTGGGCAGGATGTGGCGCCCCATCGTATAGGCGTTCGCGTTGCCCATGACACGCGAGGCTTCGATGAACTCCCGCTCGCGCAGCGACAGGACGTTGCCGCGGGCAATCCGCACGACAGTCGGGGTATAGGCGAGGCCAAGCGCCAGAATGATGCCATACTTGTTCGCCCCGACAATCGCGAGCAGCCCGAGCGCCAAGAGGATGCCCGGGAAGGCGAGCAGCGCGTCATTGAAGGTCATGACGATGCGATCGACCCAGCCGCGGAAATAGCCCGTCAGTATCCCGATCAGGGTGCCGGCGGTTACGGCGAGCGCCACCGTGAGCAGGCTTATCCAGAAACTGGTCGCAGCACCGGCCAGCAACCGGCTGAGCACATCGCGGCCGAACTCGTCCGTCCCCAGCCAGTGGGCGGCGCTTGGCCCGGCAAGTTTGAGCTTGAAGTTGAGGCCGAGCGGATCATAGGGCGTCCATACCGCCCCCATGAATGCCCCGGCCAGCAATGTTCCAATCAGTGCGCTTCCAAGGAGCGCATTGGGAGCGAGATTTCTCATTCGGCAGTCACCCTCGGATCAAATAGGGGATAGAGCAGATCGACAATGAGGTTCACCAGCACGTACACCGTTGCAATGAGCACAAGGCAGCCCTGGATCACCGGATAGTCCCTGGCGAAAATGGCATCGACAAGCAAACGTCCGAGACCGGGTATGGTGAACACCGTTTCAACCACCGCAATACCGCCGAGCAGATTGCCGAGGACGATGCCGATCAGGGTCCAGGTTGGGCCAAAGGCATTCTTGAACGCGTGCCGCCAGAGGACCGCGGATTCCGACAGGCCCTTGGCCCGGGCGTGGGTGATGTAATCCAGCTGCATGACTTCCAGCGTCGAGGCGCGCGCCATGCGCAGGATCACGCCGATCTCGTGCAGGAAGAGCGTCACCACCGGCAGGATGATATAGAGCAATCCCTGCGGAAGGTTCTGGGACATCGAGACATAACCCAGCACCGGAAGCCAGCCCAGCTTCAGCCCGAAGAACAACAGCAGGAGCAGCCCCATCCAGAACGCCGGGATGGAAAGCAGGATGGTTGCGCCGCCGACCAGCGCTACGTCCGTCATGCTGTTTTGCCGCCAGGCCGCAATCATTCCTGCAGGCACGGCAACGATGCTCGCCAGGAAAACTGCGATCAGGACGATTTCCGCACTGATGCGCAAGCGCGCCAGTATCAGTGGCAGAACCTCCTGCTGGTTGGTGATCGACCGGCCAAAGTCGCCGTGCATTATATTGCCGAGCCAGATTGCGAACTGGGCCGGAATGCTTTGGTCGAGCCCGAGCCTGGCGCGCAGGTCCGCAAGGCTCGCCGGATCAGCCAGGTCACCCAGCATCAGCGATGCCGGATCACCGGGAATGAGGCGGATGAGAAAGAACACGGACACCGCCACGATGAACAATGTCGGGATCGCAGTGCCAACGCGGGTAATGGCGAACTTCAGCATGCTGACCTCTCGGGCTTACGGGAACACAGCGTCTACTGCTCGAGACCGAGCTCCCAAAGCCGGAGTTTTGCCTGCCAGACAGGCGTGCCCTTCAAGCGCTTGCTGTTGACGGTTTCACCCGTGCCATTGCAGTAAATGATCAAGGGAACATCATGCAGTAGCTTTTTGTGAAGCTCGTCGAAGATGGCCTGCCGCTGCGCCTGATCGGATACTTCCATGGCTTTGGCAATCAGCCCCAGCGCCTCCGGATTGTCCCAGACCTTCCGCGGCTGTTTGTCCTTGGGGCCGGAAAACTGCTCGAAACTCAGAGCCGGATCGAGACGCGCGGAATAGGAGAAGGACATCATCTGGTATTTGCCGGAATTGTAGCGGTCGAGCTGGGTTGACCAGTCGAGGACCTCAATGCGGGCGTTGATGCCGACGGCCTGAAGCATGGCCTGTGCCACCACCGCCGCATCGAAACTCGGTGCGGTGGGACGCTTGTTGGCGATGATGTTGATTTCCTCGCCCTTGTAGCCGGCCTTGGCAAGCAGGTCCGCCACCTTTGTCGGATCAGGGGCAAAGATTTCTTTCTGGATCTCGCTGTAGTAGCGCGAGCCGGGGAAGATGGCGGAATTGTTGGGACGACCGGTTCCGTTGGTCGCCTGCGCGACAAGGGTGGGAAGGTCGAGCGCCGCGGCGATGGCTTGCCGCATCTCCACCTTGGAAAGCAGCGGATCTTTGGTCTGCATCAGGAATGTATGCTTGGACGCTTCCGCTCCCGTCGTTACGGTGAAATTCGCATTGGCTGAAAACTCCGGAATGTCGGTGCTTAGAACCGATGCGACATCCAGCGCGCCGGACAATAGACCGGCTTTCACCGTCGCCGGATCGGGTACGACAAGGAATTTGATTTCCTTGATCAGCGGGCGCTTGGAGCCGACATAGCCATCGGCCTTGTCTCCGCCCGGCGAAACATAGTTTTCAAAGGCGTCGAGGGTGATGTACTCTCCGCGCTTCCAGTTGCCGAACTTGTATGGCCCGGTGCCGATGGGCTTGTCCCAGCTGCCATCGGCCTTGACCGACGCCTTCTGCAGGACGGCGGTCATCCCGCAATCCGTGCGCGCCAGCGTATCGAGAAAAATCGCGCTCGGGTGATTGATCTTCATGACCACGGTTTGCGGATCGGGTGTCGTGACGGCGTCCACCTTGAGGCCATTGCGGCCGTCGAATTCCGGCAGGCAGCGCCACTCGGTCTTGGGGTCCATGTAACGGGTCCAGCTCCACAGCACGTCGGCAGCGGTCAACGGCTCTCCATTGTGAAAGGTAACGCGGGACCTGAGCTTGAACGTGTAGGTCAGCCCATCCGGCGAAAGCTCGAAGCTCTGTGCAAGCAGCGGCCCAACGGAGCCGTCTTCTTTATAGCCAACAAGACCCTCCACCGTATGCAGGACCACCGCATCCGTATAGTCGTCGCGGTTGACGCCGGGATTGGAGCTGCGAATGTCAGCCGGAATTGCCGCGGTAATCGACTGGGCGGCGGCAGGCGCCGCGATCAGCCCCAATGCCAATGACATCAAAATAGCATTCTTCATATTCTGAACCCCATTATTCATTCGGGCTTAGGTGCCCGTTGGTTGAAGAAGGAAAGATTTCCGCCCTTTAAGCGGCCGCGACTTGAACCGGGTCCGACCGAAGGCTGTAACGGGTGAAGTTGCGGTTGATGGCCGGCAGGCAGGCAACCTCCATGGTGCCATTGGCCGGATGCATGATGACCATGGCAACCGTGGCCGAAAGGTTCCCTTCGGTGTTCAATCTCGGCGGCCTGCAAACGGCATAGGGCGTCAGAAAGTCATCGAAGAACGCGCGCTTCATATCGGCAATGCCGAGTTTTTCCCCGGCTTCCTCCAGTATCTTGCGCACGCGCCAGTCACGGTACGGGCTTTCCGGCACATGCGGCAGCCCTGTGTCCCGGAGTTTTGAAAGTGCCACGGGGCTCACCCAATGGTTGGCGTGAACAACCAACCCATTGGCCGGCAATATATGGAATACCTCGTCCGGTGCGCACTCAAGGTCGATTGCAAAACCCGCACCGGTCGAAAGGATCATGTTGTTGGAGCAGGCCTTCGGCGTTCCCGCCACCGCCCGCATTGCAAGGGCGAAATGCTCCTGCTCCAATGCCTTGCGCCGGATCAGCGCCAGGGGGACGCCCTGCTGCCGGTAGTCGCGATCGGATTCAAGATAGTTTGCGGTGATGCAGACGCCGGCGCTGTTCATGCCGTTGCGTGCAAGACCGCCCGCTTCGACGAATGTCAGGAAATCCGGGCCGTCCTCCTGCAGAACCCGCAAGACAATGGCCGTCTCGGCGCACTCGGTCTTCCAGTCCCAGTTCTGGCCGTGAATAAGAGTGCCGTCCAGGCTTCTCTCGGGAAGAATGACCGCTCCGGTGCATCCATCATCGATCTCATCTTCCTCGTCCAGCGGAGCGTTCTTTTCCAGACGCGCCTTGGCGATGACTTCGGTGCGCGCATTGATCATGACGATATCGTCGAAAGCAACGCCAGCGCCCTCGGCGATGCCGCGCATTTCCTCGATGTAGTGCGCACCGAAATTCGCGATTTCCCCGGCAAACTCCTCGATAAGCCGCGTCTTTTCGGATGCGCTGTAGCCCAGCTTGGCAAGCTGGTCGCCGTACAGCGCAACGCTTTTTTTCACGCGCTCGGGCACCGCCGCACCATATTGGCGCCCACGCTCAAACGGCGTCCCGGAGACGGTTACGAAGGGAAAGGATGTCGGATATGAACTCATCGCTACGCCTTATAGTGTATTTTGTTTAATTTACGTACACTTTAATACGTAATGATTGCGTGTCAATTGGCTTTTATGCAAAAATAAGCCGCATAGGATATGGAGCCAGGATTGACTGTCAGTGACCTGCAAATAGAAATCGCCCGCCAGATCGTTTCCTTGGCCTCGTCGGAACGCTGGCCTGTCGGGGAGCGCGTGTCGGATTTTGCTTTGGCCAGAAGGCTGGGGGTCTCACGATCGCCGATCCGCTCGGCCCTTGCTCTGCTGGCGAGCCGCGGCGTTCTGGCCCATGCACCCGGCCGGGGCTATGTCCTGGCTCTCCTGCCGGATGGCAACGGCGATATCGATGGTATCGCGCCCCCATCGGAGCTGGAAGACATCCACAAACGGCTGATGGCTGACCGGGCGACGGGCGCAATACCGATGGAGGTATCAGAGACGCTGCTGGCGGAGCGTTACAGCTCCACACGGGGAACCATTCGTAAAGTCCTGCTGCGGTTTGCCGCCGAAGGCCTGGTGCAGCGCCAGAGGGGCCATGGCTGGGCTTTTGCCGAAAGCCTCGATACCGACCAGGTGGAGGAGGAAAGCTATCAGTTCCGCATGATTCTGGAATGCGGCGCCCTGCGGCATCCGGGCTTCAAGGTGGACAAGGACCATCTTAGTTCCATCCGCGCCGCGCAGGCGGATATCATGCGCATTCCGCCCGCATCGGTTCAGCGCGATCAGTGGTTCAACGTCAATGCGTCGTTCCACGAAGCCCTGGCGGTCTGGTCGGGCAATCGCTTTCTCGTTCAGGCCGTTCGCCAGCAAAACAGCCTGCGGCGCATTACCGAATATGCCTATTTCGAAAGGCTCCCGCACGAACGCATCCGTCAGGTCTGCATCGAACACATTGCCATTCTCGACGCCCTGTCCGAGAACGACGTGATCTTTGCCGAGGCCCTTTTGCGCCGTCACATCGAAGGCGCAAGCCGCTATGAGGTGGAATGACCGGATGCTGGACTTACTAGTCTCGGGTCATAATCAACCCGTTTCTGCCGTGATTCCCAAAAAAACAACCATAACTAGAAATAAAGACTTCAGACGATAGAAACTGCCGACATATTCGCGTATTGCAGACAGCGATAAATATGTGCGGGGGTGCATCCAATGAATGAAGCCATTCGGGAACTTTTGGCTAAGGTAGGCGGTTTGCCGGTCGCGGTCGATCAGATCAGCGATGAAGAAGACCTATACAATGCGGGGTTGTCCTCGTTCGCCTCCGTCCAGCTGATGCTGGGCATCGAGGACACATTCGATATTGAGTTTTCGGACCAGTTCCTCAACCGCAAATCCTTTGCCAGCATCAAGGCTATCGAACGGACAGTGGAAGCGATCCTCAAGAACAATGAGGACGCCTGATGAACGCCGGCGCCGGTAACAGTCTGCAGCAGCGCGCATCGCGCGTTGCCGCCATCGCCGCCCAGTTCGCCGACCATGTTGATACCGAAGCACGCTTTCCGCGCGAAGCCATCAACGCGATGAAGGCCGAGCATCTGCTTGGTATCCAAGTTCCCGCCGATCTTGGCGGCGAAGCGGCGCAGGTCGAGCAGATCGCGGAAATATGTTCCATTATCGGACAGTCCTGTGCTGCCAGCGCGATGATTTTCGCAATGCACCACATCAAGCTGTCGAGCCTGGTCGAACATGGCCAATCCGCAGAATGGCACCGGGCCTTCATGCACCGGATTGCGGCCGAACAGCTGCTGCTGGCATCCGCTACCACCGAAGGCGGCATTGGCGGTGATTTGCGCAACAGCCTATGCGCCATCGAAATTGACGGCGATACTTGCCGCCTCGAAAAGAATGCGACAGTCATTTCCTACGGCACTGAAGCCGATGCGATCCTGATCACGTCCCGCTCGGGCGCGGAGGCCGCATCTTCCGATCAGGTCATGACCGTTTTTGTCAGGGATCAGTATACGCTGGAGAAGACAAACGGCTGGGATACCCTCGGCATGCGCGGCACCTGCTCGGAAGGCTTTGTTTTCCGGGGAGCCGGTAGCACGGAACAGATCCTGCCCCACCCTTTCGCGGAAATAGCGGCGCAGTCCATGCTGGCCATGGCACACCTCCTCTGGAGCGCGCTCTGGTACGGCATTGCAGTCGATGCCGTAACCCGGGCCCAGTCCTTCGTCAGGGCAGCAGCCAAGCGTGCGCCCGGCGTTCAGCAGCCGGGAGCATTGCGCGTCGCCGAAGCGTCGAACATGCTGCAGATGCTGAAGTCCGAAATCGTCGCCTGCCTCAATACCTACCGGCATGCCAAGGACGACAGCGACAAGCTCGCCTCGATGGGCTTTGCCATTACGATGAACAACCTCAAGGTTGGCGCATCGCAATCCATTCTCCAGATCATCAATCATGCCATGCTCGTCTGCGGCATCATGGGTTACAAGAACGGAACACCCTACAGCCTCGGCCGGCATTTGCGCGATGCCAATTCGGCACAGCTCATGGTCTCCAATGAGCGCATTCTTGGCAACACGGCCACGATGCTGCTCATCCATAAACAGAACACCAGTCTCTTGGGGTAACACGGCATGGACGCTCAAATATCTTTTCTCGACCGCCTGTTTTCGGCTGGTCTCCTGCTCGATACCGGCGTTGACGGTCTTTATGGACGCAGCGGCCGTTTCGAGGACGTCATTGCCGCGTTCGAGCGGCTGATTGACCGCACCGGCGGCAGCGATGGTGCCGAAGCCATCCGCTTCCCGCCGGGGATGAACCGCGCCATCTTTGAAAAAAGCGGCTACATGAAGAGTTTTCCGCAATTGGCCGGAACCATCCACAGTTTCTGCGGATGCGAGCTTGATCATGTCAATCTCATCCAGTGCATGGATGCCGGCAAGGACTGGACGAAGGAACAGCAAGCGACCGATATCGTGCTGACGCCGGCCGCCTGCTATCCACTCTATCCCGTCGTGGCACAGCGCGGCGACCTGCCGGCAGATGGCGGACTGTTCGACCTGCAGTCCTATTGCTTCCGGCACGAACCGTCGAAAGACCCGGCGCGCCAGCAGATGTTCCGCATGCGTGAATATGTCCGCATGGGCAAGGCCGACGACGTGATGGAATTCCGCCAGCTTTGGATCGAGCGCGGCACGGACATCATGCAACGGGTGGGCCTTCCCGTTCACATCGACGTTGCCAACGATCCGTTCTTTGGCCGCGCCGGGCGCATGCTGGTCAACAATCAGCGCGATCAGAACCTGAAATTCGAACTGCTTATCCCGATCACTTCAACCGAAAACCCGACCGCCTGCATGAGCTTCAACTATCATCAGGATCATTTCGGCACGAAATGGGGCATTCAATTCGCCGATGGCACGACCGCCCATACTGCCTGTGTCGGATTTGGCCTGGAGCGGATTGCGCTTGCCCTGTTCCACCATCATGGCCTCGATATCGAAGCCTGGCCGGAACAGGTTCGTCAGGAATTGTGGGGCTGACCGGCGGCATGCAAGCTGTTTTCCCCTATATCGATCCGCAGACCTACAGGCCGCATGCCCTGCATGCGCAGGACCGGATTTGGCCGGAGACCAACTGCTACGTTGATCTGTGGATCGAGGTTCTTGCCGCACAGAACCTGCCGCCGGAAGCAATGCTGGGCTTCACCCTGAACCAGGACTTTGAAGGCGATCAGTTTACCTTTTTCAAGGTACCGCTGGAGGATCTGGAGACGCTCTACGGCATTCGCGTCGGCGAGCTTGCCATCTTTGACACGGTGGAAAGCCACGTGGCCGCACAGATGGCACGGGGCCGCCTCACCCTCGTGGAGATGGACAGCTATTTCATGCCGGACACCCATGGGGTGGGCTACCGCAGCGAGCACGGCAAGACGACGGTCGCCATCAACCGCATGGATACGCAAAACCGCAGCCTCGATTATTTCCACAATGGCGGCTTCTTCCGCCTGGACGGCGACGATTTTGACGGCCTGTTCCAGCGTCATCTGACTGATGAGGACATGCCGTTCCTGCCCTACACGGAATTTGCAAAATTCCCCGACCAGCCAGCCGATGCCGCGTCCATACGCGCGAAATCCGCACGTCTGCTGCCCGGCCATTTCGCCCGCCGGCCCGCAGCAAATCCCATTCGCGCGTTCATGGATGTGTTTCCGCTGCAGGCCGAGGCCGTGGCGGAACGGCCCTTTGCGTTCTTCCATAAGTACGCCTTCAACACGATGCGCCAGCTGGGGGCGAACTTCGAACTTGCCGCCAGCCATCTCACATGGCTGCGCCCGGATGGGGCCTTTGCGGCGGCGGCAAACGATGCGATCCGCATTGCCGAGGTTGCCAAGGCGGCGCAGTTCCAGCTTGCCCGTGCCGTCACGCGCAAGAAATTTGCCCCGCTGGCGGATGCACTCCTTCCCGCCGCCGATGCATGGGACAGCATGATGGATATTCTGGCTTCGGAACTCGGCCATCCCAAAGTGCACGCCGCTGCCGAAAGCCGCGTGGACGCTTGACGCGGATGGAGAGCGTGCCGCTGCCGATCAGTAACGAGGGTGGTCAACTTCTCGGCGATGCGTGGCACCTCATCCTGACGGCATCGGGCGAGGCATCCGGACCGGATCAGTTGCGCCGCGAAGGCGCTTTGCCCAATGTCCCGGTACCCGGCACAGTGGCGGAAGCCCTGGAACAGGCCGGCCGGTTTGAACGTGGCGCTCCCTTTCCGCTCAATCAACAGGACGCCTGGTATATCAGGGCATTCGGCAACGAACCGGCGGGAACGGCCATCCTCCGTTTCGAAGGGCTGGCGACAATCGCTGAAGTCTATTGGAACGGCAGCCGCATTCTGCAGTCCGGCAATATGTTCCTGGCATCGGATGTTGCAGTCGAATTGACCGGCAGTGACGAGCTTGCCATATGTTTTCGCGCATTGGCGCCTCTTCTCAACCGGAAGGGGCCGCGCGCACGCTGGCGCACGCAACTGATGAACGAACAGGGCCTGCGTCTGCTGCGGACCACGCCTCTCGGCTACATGCCCGGCTGGTGTCCCGAAATTCATCCGGCAGGTCCATGGCGCCCGGTACGGCTGTTGCGGCCGGGCTCCGAGCCGATAGCGGATATTGACATCAATAGCGAATTGACCCGCGGAGGCGACGGCGTCCTCCGCGTGAGTTTTGCCTGGTCGGGCCCGTTCAAACACCCCGTGGTGGAATGTGCCGGCTGCAGCATCGAAGCCGTTCTGAACGATGACGGCCGCTGGCATGCGCGTCTTGATTTGCCCGGTGTGACCCAGTGGTGGCCCCACACGCACGGTTCGCCGGTCCTGCATGACGTCGTGCTACGCGCTGGACGTGAAACACATCGGCTGGGGCGCACGGGGTTCAGGAGCCTGGAAATCGACCGTGGCGATGATAGTCAAGGCTTTGCCTTGATCGTCAACGGCAAGCGCATTTTCTGCCGGGGCGCGGTCTGGAGCTCCGCCGATATTGTCCGCCTGCCGGGCAAGCGCGAGGATTATGCAGTCTGGCTACGCCTTGCCGCCGAAGCCGGAATGAACATGATCCGTATCAGCGGCATTACGGTCTACGAAAGCAATGACTTCTTCGATCTATGCGACGAGCTCGGCATCCTGGTCTGGCAGGATTTCATGTTCGCCAATTTCGATTATCCCGTGAAGGATGCGGAGTTTTCAGCGCAAGTCGACGCGGAAGCCCGGCAATTGCTCAAGCGAACACGCGGGGGCCCATCCCTGGCGGTCCTGTGCGGTGGCAGCGAAATCTACCAGCAGGGCTCCATGCTGGGCCTGCCGGAAACCGTTTGGAAAGGGCCGCTGACCGAGGAAATACTGCCGTCCCTGTCACGCAGTCTGCGTCCCGACGTGCCCTACGTCGCCAATTCGCCATGCGACGGTGCACTGCCCTTTATCGCCAATGCCGGCGTCAGCCACTATTACGGCGTCAGTGCCTATTGCCGGCCGCTGGAGGATGCGCGCCGCGCCAATGTCCGCTTCGCCACGGAATGCCTGGCGTTTTCCAACGTTCCGGAAGCCCGCACATTGACGGCGCACCTGAACGTGCCTGCGGTCCACCATCCCCGCTGGAAGGCAAGGGTACCCCGCGACAACGGTGTATCCTGGGACTTCGAGGATGTGCGGGAGGCCTATCTCGCCAAGCTGTACGGCTTCGACCCGACGACACTGCGCCGCGAAGACATGCCGTCCTACCTGCACCTGTCCCGGGCGGTAACGACCGAAGTGATGGAAGCTACCTTTGCCGAATGGCGGCGGCCGGGAAGCAGCTGTTGGGGCGGCCTGGTCTGGATGCTGCAGGATCTCTTGCCGGGGGCAGGCTGGGGCGTCATCGACAGCACCGGCGAGCCGAAGGCCGCATGGTACGGCTTGAAACGCGCCTCGCGCCCGGTCAATCTCACCCTCACGGATGAGGGGGTAAATGGTCTTGCGCTTCACATCGTCAATGAACGGCCGGAGGGATTGGAAGCGTTCGTGGAGATCACGTGCCTGCGCGCCGGGAAACAGCCCGTTGTATCGGGCCGCCGTGATCTGACGCTCGAACCGGGCCAATCATTGACGCTGGCAGCGACGGATCTGTTCGGTGCCTTCTTTGACACGACCTATGCCTATCGCTTTGGCCCGGTTTCCCATGACGTGACCGTGGCCCGCTTGAAAGAACCGCAGTCCGGCAAGGTTCTCGCCGAGGCTTTCCATTTTCCGCAAGGCCGGACGAAAGCCTTCCATGACGCGGCAGTCGAAACCGCCCTTACCCTGGAGGGCAATGTCTGGTTCCTTGAGCTGACCACGCCCGTACTCGCCCAGTCAGTCCATGTGGATATCGAGGGCTACCGCCCCGATGACAACTGGTTTCATCTGGCGCCTGGCGAGACCAAGCGGCTCGAATTGATCCCGCGTGACGGCACTGCGCTTTCAGCCCGCCCAGCCGGCGAAATCCGCATTGCCGGAAGTCCTCGCACCGTCTGGTTTGAGTGATCGTCAGCCCGGAAAACGTAGCGCCATCCGTTCGAGCGCGTCAATATAGATATCGCGGGCGTGCTGCGGTGTGAGATTGTGATCCGCATCGGCGATCTTCTTGACCGACACATTGGGATACCCGGCAATCCTGCCTTCCCGCGCATCAAAATAGTAGCCGAAATATTCAAGTCCAGGATCCCGGTAGCTGTAGAGCAGTTCAACGGGACTCTGCCTCTCCTTCAACACGCCGAATGCCTTGTAGACGGCCCGGCCTTCTGTCGTCCGGCCGCGAAGCAGATGCCGCGCCCGTTTGGCAATGCGCCGGCCCATTCCTCCGGCAACGTTTCGGGCAATGCCGACAAAATCCAGTTCGCCGCGGACGAGACGTTTGAATGTCGAGGCGCGCAACAGCCGGCTGCCATATTCTTCCAGGGTTCGGCTGCCTTCACGCACGGCCTCATCGACCGAACGTCCCGGTTCCCAGTAAAAGGTAATGGGATTGACGAGGACCGCACCGGACAGCCGCGGATCGGCAACGATGTTCTGAAACCCGAGATAGGCGCCGCTGCAACGGCCCGCAGCGATGATCGCCGGCGTGCCGAGGCCATTGAGAAAAGACAGCGCTTCGGCAACATCGGCATTCTGCGCATCATGATAGAGCACTTGGTCGGGAACGCCGGGGACTGGCGGACTATCGGACGCATTGGCCGTATCAAACCGGAGCGAGGCGACGCCGCGCCGTGCCAGCGCGCGCGCTATGGTGACAATCGTGCGCCCCCAACCCGCATGCCGATCATAGGCGGAGGTCAGGAACAGCACCGTCGCCCCGCGCCGTGTGCCTTGCGGCTCGCACAACACGCCATAGAGCCGGTCACCACGACCGAAACGCAGCGGCGTTTCCGCAAAACCGTCGCCCTGCAACGGCCCGGCTTTCACGTCCTGAACGACAGGTGCACGGGCTTCGATGGGCGGGAAGCGTCCTGCAACACCGGCGGCCCAGTCGACGATGCGGTCGGCAACGGCGAGCGGCAGCTGCGAGATGACAGGATTGGAAACCAGTTTGTCATAGCTGGTGTAGTTCTCGGTCACCGTATCCATGCCGAGCTGGCTGAGATGCGCCGCGAACTCCCGGTCGGACGGTCGGTCCACCCGCGCCAGGACCAGACATTCCGCTGCAATCTTGCTGCCAAGTGTCATCAGGTTTGCCCGGCGCAATCCTTCGGCCACTTCGGTGGGCAGTTTCAACGAGGCAATCGACACGCCAGTTTTGTCGCGCTGGGCTTCCGGCAAGCCAAGGTCGGCGTCAACCATGCCGGACCAGATCGATAGTTCACGCGTATAGTGCCGGCCTGAAACAACCGGCGCCATGAACGCAATGGCTTCGAGCCCGTCCATCCGAGCCGCCGCATCGGCGGCGACAACGCAACCCAATCCCTGGCTCAGAACGATGATGCGCTGGCAGCCCGAGAGGTCCTTCAACAGCCCCGCCCCGGCCACAAGCGCGTCACTCCAGACCGCCAGTCCCCTGGAAAAGTCGCCATCATCCAGCGCGTCACCGGTTCCCGGCCAATCGAAGCGGAAGGACGGGATGCCCGTCTCAGCCAGTTTCTCCGCAATGATGCGCCAGAATTTGCGGGTGCACAGTTCTTCCAACCCCCACGGGCTGGCGAAAAGCACCGCCGTACTGCCCGGATGATCCGCATCAGCCCTTTGAAAAAGTCCAATCGTCTGATTGAAAACAACAGGCTGCGCCGCCGCCCGCCCCCCCTATCCTTATTGCGTCCGCAAGTTCCCCGGACTGGATATGGATTTCCTTGTTCATAGTGCGCCTCGCCCCCGATGCTGAAGGAACTGATCTAGCAGAGGAACAGGGGCGATGGCCACCGGCCCTTTCCATCCCGGTTACCAAACGCATAAGAATTCGACCTGCTGCACGCGAGAGCCAACAGCCGTAGTGACAATCGGCCGGAGTCTCCATTAACATCGCGCTGGATTACTTGGGGTGGCCAATGGTTGAATCAGATCGTTTTCCTGCTTCGCACCGGACGCCGCTGACCCGTATATTGACATCGCGGGAGAAAAGCATGGCCTCTTATAAATATGGAAAGTACCTGCTGAGATACGAGAGCGATCAGTTTGACAAAGAATTCGAACCCGGATCGATCCCCTACAATTCCGGTATATATCGCTGCAAAAACTGCGGTGAGGAAATAGCTGCAACAGAAGGCGTACCGCTGCCGGCTCAACACCGGCACTCGAATAACCTGCCAATCGTCTGGCAATTGCTCGTCTATGCGGCTCCGAGAGACTGAATATCCGGATATTACAAGAGCTGGCGGCGTTCCCGTTACATCGCCGCCCGCGGGCAGCAGAGGCCTTTCACAACAATGGGTGTTCCACAGCCAAGCGGCCTGGATTCGCAAATTGGAAGCCTAAGCGCTTTTCAATTTCGCCGAATGCGGCCATAGTTGCGGCGTTCGAATTGGAGGATTAAATGAAAAAAATTCTGATCACGGCAACAATACTCTTTGCTGCTCTTGGGTCAGCGGCACAGGCTGACGGAACTCTGGACAAGATCAAGTCCTCTGGCACCATCACGCAGGGTGTACGAGAGTCATCCGGATTGGCCTATACGCTCGGCAATGGCGTCTACACCGGCTATCACTACGATGTCTGCCAGAATATCATTGCGGACATCAAGAAGAAGCTTGGGCTTGAAAAGCTGGACATCCGGTATCAGCCCGTCACATCGCAGAACCGTGTGCCTCTGGTCCAGAACGGCACCGTCGATCTCGAATGCGGCTCAACAACGAACAACACCGCACGCGCAAAGGACGTTGCATTTGCCGATACCGTGTATGTCGAGGAAGTGAAAATTGCGGTCCGTGCCAACTCCAACATCAGCAAGCTGGAAGATCTGAACGGCAAGAACGTGGCGACCACGACCGGCACCACCTCCGTGCAGACCCTGCGCAAAAACAAGCGCGGCAAAGACATTACCTTCAACGAGGTCTATGGCAAGGATCACGCCGACAGCTTCCTGCTCCTGCAGAGCGGCCGCGCCGATGCCTTCGTGATGGACGCCTCGATCCTCGCAGCCAATATTGCCCGGGCACAAAAGCCGAGTGATTTCAAGGTTCTGCCGGAAGTCCTGTCCGTTGAACCGATCGCCATCATGATCCGCAAGGACGACCCCGAGTTCAAGAAGGCGGTCGATGAAAGCATCGTGGAACAGATCAAGGCAGGCACCATCGCCAAGCTCTACGACAAGTGGTTCATGCAGCCCATTCCGCCGAACAATGTTTCGCTGAACATGCCGGCCTCGGAAGCCACCAAAGAAGCCTGGGCCAATCCAAACGACAAGCCGACCGAGGACTACAAGCAACCCGGTCAATAGGTTTGAGCTTACCAGGGCCGGGAAACGCGCAGTACCGGCCCTGTTGATGCAACACGTGCGGGTGGGCGAGAGATGATGGCGTATTGGCAGAACGTATGGGATCGCTGGCAGTTTCTTTGGGATGACCGGGGTGACGGCGTCACCTACTTTCAATGGATGCTGTCGGCTTGGGGCTACACGGTGGCCGTGGCCGCTACCTCGCTCGTGATCGCTCTGGTGTTCGGCATCGTCATCGGCACGTTGCGCACGCTGTCCGGACACCGGGTCATCTCCGCCTTCGCGGCGGGATGGGTTGAGCTTTTCCGCAATATTCCCATCCTCGTCCAGCTCTTCATCTGGTTCTTCGTGATTTCCGAACTCGTTCCGGGCATGCGGAGCGTGCCGGGTTTCGTTTTGGCCTGCTGTGCGCTCGGCTTCTTCACCTCCGCCCGTATCGCCGAACAGATACGCGCCGGTATCCAGGCTTTGCCGACAGGCCAGCGCAACGCCGCCTATGCTGTCGGCTTCACCCAGTTTCAGACCTACCGCTATGTGATTCTGCCGCAGACCTTCCGCATCATCATCCCGCCGCTGACCAGCGAAGCCATGAATATCGTCAAGAACTCGTCAGTCGCCTTTGCGGTATCGATTCCCGAACTGATCAGCTTCGCCATGCAGACACAGGAAGAGACGTCGCGCGGGGTCGAGGTCTATCTGGCGGCCACGGTGCTCTATGCGGTGACCGCGCTGGTGGTCAACCGGGTCATGGCCTTCATGGAACGGCGGATGCGCATACCCGGCCTGACGGTCCAGACGCAGGGAGCGCACTGATGGCTACGCTCGACTTTTCGTTCTATACATGGGCCAATATCAGCAATTATCTGCTCAGCGGCCTCTATTTCAGCGTCTCGCTTACGATCGCCGCCACCATTGGCGGCATTGCCCTCGGCACCGTCATTGCCCTGATGCGCCTGTCCAACGTCAAGCCGCTGGAATATATCGCGACCTGGTATGTCAATGTGTTTCGCAGCGTGCCGCTGGTGATGGTGATCCTCTGGTTTTTCCTGCTGGTGCCATCCGGCTTTTACGACCTCTTCCCGGGTGGAAGCGGCCAGAAATACCGGGCCGAGATTTGCGCCCTGATAACCTTCATTGTCTTTGAAGCCGCCTTCTTCAGCGAAATCGTGCGCGCCGGCATCCAATCCCTGCCGCGCGGCCAGACGAATGCGGGGCAGGCTCTCGGCATGACCTATGCGCAGAACATGCGCTACATCATCCTGCCCCAGGCGATCCGCAACATGCTGCCGGTCTTCCTGACCCAGACCATCGTGCTGTTCCAGGATACCTCGCTGGTCTATGCCATCGGCGCCTACGACATCCTCAAGGGTTTCGAAATCATGGGCAATACGTTCGGCAGGCGGATCGAAACCTATCTCCTCGCTGCCGTGGTCTATTTTGTCATCTCCTTTTTCTTGTCCATGCTCGTCAAGAAACTGAACCAGAAAATCCGCATCGTGCGCTGAACTGAAGGACGCAATCACAATGATCGAAATGAAAAGCGTTTCCAAATGGTATGGCACGACTCAGGTCCTCAACGACTGCTCGGTCAAGATCAACAAGGGAGAAGTTGTCGTCGTTTGCGGGCCGTCCGGCTCAGGGAAATCCACACTGATCAAGACCATCAACGCGCTTGAACCAATCCAGAAGGGCGAAATCTGGATCGACGGCGTCGCCGTTCACGACAAGGCCACCGACCTGCCGAAATTGAGAAGCCGTGTCGGGATGGTCTTCCAGCACTTCGAACTGTTTCCGCATCTGTCGGTCACCGACAATCTCATCATTGCCCAGATAAAGGTGCTTGGCCGCAGGCGCGACGAGGCCAAGAAACGCGGCCTGCAAATGCTGGAGCGCGTCGGGCTCATCGATCATCAGCACAAATTCCCCGGCCAGCTCTCCGGCGGCCAGCAGCAGCGCGTGGCCATCGCCCGCGCGCTCTCCATGGATCCGATCATCATGCTTTTCGATGAGCCGACATCGGCGCTTGATCCGGAGATGGTGGGCGAGGTGCTGGACGTCATGGTCGGTCTCGCTTCGGAAGGCATGACCATGATGGTCGTGACACACGAAATGGGCTTTGCCCGGAAAGTCTCCAACCGCGTCATTTTCATGGATGTCGGCGGACGCATTCTCGAGGATACGACAAAGGACGAGTTCTTCGGCAAGATCGAGGACCGCCAGCCGCGAACGCGCGAGTTTCTCAACAAGATTCTGCAGTATTGAGGTAGCGGCAGGGGCAACTGTCCCCGCTTTTGTTCAGGCCATCACTGGGCGCCGACCGGGCGTGGCGGATAGATGGCCTGCACCTGTGTGGACCTGGGCGTGCCGGATATCGCACCTGTCGTCATACCCGACGTGCCGGGGTGGGTTTTTCCGGCAATCAGCATATCTTCGTGCACCCAGCCGATCATGTCGGTAGCGGGAATCACGATATGATGCCATTTGCCGGTTTTGCCATAGGAGCGCATTTCGCGTCCCTTTTCCACGGTACCCGCCGGTTCGGATTTATCCCACGCATTGCGCCGCAAGGTCAGCCTTTCCCGCGCATACACCACCGATGGCGTCATGTTGGGCATGTTGATCCCGCGTGGCAGGTGAATGCCCGTCCGCTCCGCAGGACCAACGGCCAAGGCCGGCCGTTGCAATGGTTGCGGTTGCAGCAATGCTGCCCGCTGCAGCGGCGTGGGCAGCACGGGATTCGGCTGTGCGCCGACGGGAATGGAGGGGCGCGGGATCGGAGCATTGAAAGCGGTAGCCGGAATGTTCTCCTGGCGCGGTGCGGCTTTTGCAGTCGGTTTCACATCTGCGTCTGGCTTTGCGGCGGCTGATCGACTGGTCTGAGCCGCTGGACGCTCGAACCATCCGGCGAAAGCTTTAAGCGGGCCTTTGTGCTGCGTTGCCGACCATACGCTCAATGCGCCAACGCCGACAATCACGGCAAGAGCCAGGAATATACCCGTCGAGGACCCGCGCGCTGCGGAGCGCGACGATGACCGCTTCGGCGAACGTGACGGTGAACGGGTGCTGCGCTTTCTCTTGGCCATATGAATCCTGCCCTCTTCGGCCCAGTCGCGGTTGGGCCAGATCAACATCGGGTTTGACAACGTTCCTGAGCGTCGAATCGCGATGTCACCCAGCCTGACAGGGCTTCCTTGGTATTTCGTTACCGGGCGGCAAGGACATGGTACATCAGCAGCTTGAGGGATGCGGTGGCTGGCGCCACGGACGATTTTCATCCCTTTATGCCGAGCCCGATACTTTGCCGAACCCGTTCCCTAAAGCCCAAGATCTTCGGCATGACTTCAGCCCTGTGTACATTGCACACAGATACGTGTACAAAGCACACATGACCATGGACCGGATCTTTGCGGCGGCCAAAGCCGTACTCGAACAAGACGGAATCGCGGGGCTCACCATCCGCAAGGTGGCGCAGAGCGCGCAGATGTCGACGATGGCGATGTACCGCCACTTCGCCGACAAGAACGCTCTGCTGAACGCTTTGATGGCGGACGGACTTCGGGCCTGGGAAGAGCGCGCGCGCGCCATCGGCACATCCGATCCGATGGAATGGCTGGAGGAGCTCGGCGAAGCTTACTTGGACTTCGCCATCACGGAACCCCACCGGTTCGACGCGGCGTTCTTTCTGCCTGCGCCCGAGGCGCGCCGCTTTCCAGACGATTTTGCGGCCGGCCGCTCGCCCGTACTGACCATGGCCATGAAGCGCATCGAAGAGGCGCAGGCAGAGGGACGCATCGGGGACACGCCCGCGCTCGAAATCGCCTTGGCGCTCGCGGCGCTCGGCCAAGGCCTCGTCTCGATGCATCGCGCCAACCGCTTTTCGAGCGAGACGCAGTTCAAAGCGCTCTACCGCACGGCCCTTCACCAATGCCTCGCTTCATTCGAATCTGCTCGGAGAACAAGATGATCGCCGTCCTCGCTGCGCTGCTGAGCGGCGCGATGTTCTACCTGTCACAGGGCTTCGACGACGTATGGGTGCTGGCTTGGTTCGCACCGGTGCCGCTGCTGTGGCTGGCCTACGGAAAGCAGCCGATGTGGCAGGTGATGGCGGCGAGCGCGGCTGCGATCCTGGCAAGCGGCGGCTACATACTGCAACTGCCTTACATACCGCCGCTCTTCATAATCGTGCCGGTGCTGCTGCTTTACGTTGGCATGTTTTGCGCCGCCGTCTGGTTCGCGCGCTTTGTACACCTCTGGGCGCATCCGTTCGCCACACTCTTCGCGTTTCCAGCATGGTGGACGGCGTTCGAACTCGTGAGCCAGCTTCCATCGCCCAACGGCACCTACGGCTCGTTTGCCTACAGCACGATGTCAGCGCCCATCCTGATCCAGAGCGCTTCGCTCTTGGGAATGTATGCCGTCACGTTCCTCATTTGCCTCTTCGCCAACACCGTTGCCTTGGCGCTGCGCGCCAGACGGGAGACCATCGCCGCCATCACTCTGGGCGTTGCGATCTGCGCGGCGAACTTGGCGTTCGGGTTCGGGCGTCTGGCCCAGCCACAGCCGTCCACCGTCCGGGTGGCAGGCATCGTCGATGAATCCATTGTAGCGAACGCCTGGCGCGCGCATGCTTTGCCGGAGGATCTTGCGGTGACGACAGCCTACGCACAGGAAATCCGTGAAGCGGCTCGCCAGGGCGCCCGTTTCATCGTGACGTCGGAAGGCGGCATGGCGTCGATCCCTGAGGCGCAGTCGGCCATCATCGCGCCGCTTGCATCCGCGTCCAGGGAAACGGGAGTACAGATCATTGCCGGCTTCCATTCGGACCACCCGCCAGCCGACTTCGCGCTTGCATTCGACCCCACGGGACCGACGCAACGCTATGACAAGCGGCATCCCGTACCAGGGCTTGAAGAGCGCTACGTGCCCGGTCACGCCTCCGGGTCCCTGGCCGACGGATTCGCGATGGAAATCTGCAAAGACATGGATTTCCCCGGCACCATTCGCTCCGATGCCGTGAACGGAGCCCGGCTAGCAGGTGTGCCGGCCGGCGACTTCGGCATTGACGGCTGGCAGCATGCGCGAATGGCCATCATGCGCGGCGTCGAAAACGGATTTTCCATGATGCGTCCCGCGCACCATGGCCTGGTGATCGCCAGCGATGCGCAAGGCCGTGTCATCGCCATGAAGGAGGATGCGCCGACGGGCCTGACCATGGTGGTCACGGACCTTCCGCTCGGCCCCGGGCCGACGCTTTACACGCGGATCGGCGATCTCTTCGCGTGGCTGTGCCTCGCCTCAACACTTTCGATCGCCATTCTCTCGATGTTGAAACGTCGGCGTGCAGTCACGGCTGCCCCTGCGCAGTCCTGATACCCCACTGGTTGCGCGAGGTTCGGATATCGAACCGACCGTTAAACTTGCCGGTCCGCGACCATCAGGCAGCGGCCACTGTTAAAAAAGGAATCGTCATGCGTGTTTCCGCCAAGTTGCAGTTGCGGGGACAGACCATTGTACCGAGCTTCAATCCTGGATTGCCGGAAATCTCGGGTTTTAAGGAACGGGCTCGGCATAAGCACTAGATCTGCGCTTCGATGGCGGCCTTGTCTATCACTGACCATACCAGACTGATCTTTCCGTCTCGAAACTGGTAGAACACATTTTCGCTGAAGGACACTTTCCTCCCATTGATGGGGAGACCAAAGAAGTTCCCTTTTGGTGTCACGTTAAACAGGAGGCGGGCAGCAACATAGGATTGGTCGGAAATCAGCAGCTCAATATTGAAATACAGATCCGGAATTTCCACAAAGTCATTCTCCAGCAGCCCTCGATATCCGGTCAACCCGATCTGCTTCCCGTTGTAGCGCACATCCTCCTGAACGAACGTTCCGAGGTTCGGCCAATCCTGCGTATTCAAGCAGGAAATATAGGCGTTGTAGATTTCCGCGAGGTTAGTCTCAGTCATGATAACGGCTCCTTGGCTGCCCGTGAGGTTCAGGACGAGGCGAATACGTGCACCGGTCATATCCAGCGTTCACATCCGTTGGCCTTGAGGGATCAGGCACATTGATGGGACAATTGAAACCAGAATGCCAGCGCCTCGGATTAACTTCTTGCGGCGGCAACTTTCTCACCATGCCGATGATCATCGGCTTATTCTGTAAAGCAACTGGACAAATCGCGATAATTTCAATCTATTAGACTGAAGATCCAAATTGAATCAGTGTTATTGCAGGGGGATTGAGCAATGAACATGAGAAGCTTTCTCACACTACTTGTTTTTTGTTCCACGACAATATTTTCGGCAGGTTCTGCTCTTGCTGATGTCGCCTATACAACCGGGAATGTTAATCTTCGCACCGGTCCGGCAACACATTACACCCGCGTTGGTACTCTGGCTGCGGGAATACGCGTGAATGTTCTGGCTTGCCAGTCAAACTGGTGCCGGATCGGACGGCAGGGCATCCGGGGATGGGTGTCAGCCAACTATCTCGATCGCGTGGCCGTTCATAGGCCTGCCATTGTGGTTCGGCCGACGATTGTTGTGCGGCCTCCCTATTATCACGGCCACCGCCCGCCGCCGCGGCCCCACCGCCCTCGCCCAAATTGCAAGATCGCGCCAGGATTCTCTTGCCGGTGAAATCTCGCCATTGTTCCTTCAACCGCACGGTTGGAGGAACGGCGCCACGCATTAATTTGCCCTGATCCGATCAGCGTCGGCATCTGCGATGCTCCGGACGGACCGGTGTCCGTGTGCGGGTTGTGCGGCAATACCTGCCAATCCGTCTATGATCATCCAAATGCCATTAACCGTAAATCGTCTTGATGATCAGTAACATTGAAATAAAGTATTTTCATTCCGCAGATTAGAGTGTAGAAACGCATTTTTATTTCTGAGATTTCGCATCCATCAATACCCATCTCAACTTGAATACAACTGATCCTCTCCCGAGTGTTGTTACGAGTAGGTATGCGTCGATGAAATTCATTAGCCGGAATATTCTCGGACTAGCTCTGCTCTTATCTTCCAGCCTCTTTCTTCATGCAAATGCCGTGGCTGAACCAAGCATTTGCATCCGGCTTCGCCAGCAGCTCAAACTGCCAATCCGGGACGAACCGCAGGTCAATAGAGCTGTCCAAGAGCAGGCGATGAAGCTGCAGCAAGCACGGGCACGCGCCAATCAGGCGGGTTGCGGCAACACGCTCTTTTCCAGGGGAGACCCGAAGCAATGCGCGCGTTTTCAACAGAATATTGAAAGCATTGCGGCAGAGCTTGAGAGGCGCAAGCGTGCGGAAACCCGTTCCAAAAGCGCCCCTTCCTCCAAAGCGCGCATTCTTGCGGCACTGAAAGCAAATGGGTGCGCTGAAGAGCGGCGGCAGGGGCTGCTTGAGGCGCTTTTCGGCAGTTCAGCGTCCGGGGCGGAAGTAACGAAAGTCGCAACACTTCCCAGGCAGGTGATCGAACGGAAACGGCCGCGGCAACCGACGCAAAACCCTGATGCGTCCAGTACGAAACTCTATCGAACACTCTGTGTGCGAACGTGCGATGGGTATTATTTTCCGATCTCTTTCGCCGTCCAGACCAAATATTTCGATCGCGACCAGAACACCTGCAGTGAAATGTGTCCCGCGTCGCCGGTAAAATTATATTCCCATGCCATACCGGAGCAGTCTTCCGAGGATATGATCTCCGTCGAAACCAAGATTCCCTACAAGGACCTGCCCACCGCGTTCAACTATCGTCTTACCGGCGCTCCGCCAGTGGCCAATTGCACGTGTCACAATGCGCAGCAATCGCTAAAAACATCGGTCAGCGCGGTGGCCCCCGCAGGTCAAGGAGCTTCAACAGCCCTTGGTCCTGAATTGCCAATCGCGCAACAACCCTCCGATGGGGAGACAGCAGCGGACACAGACGCCGCATCCAAAGGCAGCGGAAACCCCTTTGGCACCGTCTTGGCAGAACCCACCCAGGAGAATGATCGGCGAAATGTACGCGTCGTCGGTTCGGCTTATCTTCCCGATGAAGAACGGAAAATTGATTTCAAGGCGCCACGGCCAGCCGAGCCGCTTTTTACGCAAGACCCCGATCGAGCAAACAGGTTCACATTCGGCATGGCCATCGAAACAGTTGCGACCGATATACTGAAGCGGCTTGGAGACTAGGAATCAGCACTCGAAGCTCGTGCCAATCGACCTCCGCTTCAAACCATCGCCGCCACATATTGCGCAATGGGCAGGCAGGACGTCAGCCCCGGGCTTTCAACACCGAACAGATTGACCAGTCCTTTTACGCCGTGCGACGACGGGCCCTCGATAAGGAAATCTGTCACTGTTTCGCCTGCAACACTCAGTTTTGGCCTGATGCCGCAATAGGCGGGCTGGAGAACTCCATCGGGCAACGCGGGCCAATATGTCCGTATTGCCTGGTAGAAACGCTCGGCCCGCGCCGGATCGACCGAATAGTCAATGGTATCCACCCACTCGACATCCGGACCAAACCGCATGCTGCCTCCCAGATCGAGCGTCAGGTGGATACCCAGACCACCGGGCTCGGGCACGGGATAAATCAGATGCTGAAACGGCGCGGCACCTGGCACCGAGAAATAGTTTCCCTTTGCATATCGGCGCTCCGGCACATGATGCTTCGGCAATGCCGCAATTTTCGTCGCCAGTTCAGGCGCGTTGAGCCCGCAGGCATTGATGAACACGTCCGTGCGAAATTCATACGGCCGGTCAGTTTCCGTCTCGATGGTGTGCACGACAAATCCATCGCTGTCAGCGTCCACGGACACCACCTTGGTATGGAATGCGATCATTGCATCGTGCGCCTGCGCATCTCCAAGCAGCGCCAGCATCAGATCATGGCAATCAACGATTCCGGTAGACGGAGACATAATCGCGGCCGTGCAATCCAATTCGGGCTCAAGAAGACGGGCTTGCGCTCCGGAAAGGAATTGCAGATCACTCGCACCGCACCTACGGGCGCGCCCGGCAATTTCGGTCAGGGTCTCAACCTGCCGGTTATCAGTCGCAACGATCAGTTTGCCGCAGCGCTTATGCGCCACGCCGTATGCATTCGCAAACCGGTAGAGCGCGGCGTTACCTTCCACACAGAACTGCGCCTTCAAACTGGCTTCGGGGTAATAGAGGCCGGCGTGAATGACACCGGAATTGCGGGAACTTATTCCACTCCCCACCGCACCGTTCTCTTCGGCGATGAGCGTTTCAATGCCTCGTCTTGCAAATTCCCGCGCTATGGCAATCCCGATAACGCCACCGCCCGCAACAACGCAGCCTATGCGATCCACTCTTCACCCCATCGTAGATTCATGATGTCAGTTTTTTCTCCAGACTCTGCAGCGTCTCTATAATCTTGCTGCCGACCCGCTCATAGCTGGGATAGTGCAAAAGGTGTTCTTTGTCCCAGTCAGCCGGCGAGAGATCATTGGCGCCATCCTGCGGCGCAAAATTCTTCAGCTCATTGAGAAACTCCTGAACCGAGCGCGCCGTTGGCGGGGTTCCCGTCGCCGCATACAGAAAAAGGGCACGAAGCCAGAACTGGATCGCCATCATTTCTGTCCGTATCTGCTCGTCCTCGATCATGGAAATCCTGGCTCACACGCAACGCCCTCAGAACCATTTCTTTACCACTTTTGTGAGCCGGATTGGTAATTGGTCTGACGGATATCAGGTACATCCTTAAGCGTTCGGCCGAACTGTGAAGACAATAAAATCGATGATCTGCCGATATCTTTCAATGGACACGGCAGGGCCAATTATCACCATTCGATTCTTGCCCGCGTCGTATTGAGGACGCAGGTACGTCGAACGGCTTAGCCGCCTTTCAACTGAATAGACAGCTTAAACCGGCTTCTGCAAAGCGCTAGAGTTAATGCTGCCTGCGTGCCGCCGAGACGCAAAAAATCCGGCTGGCAAACAAGCGCTCGAAAAACGGTCGACAATCATAAGAAAGGTCAGAGGGTGAGCGCTGTACGCCGGGCATTTTTCATGGCGATACTGGAACAGTATTCGCAAGTGATCGTCAGCGTGGCGATGATCACGATCCTGTCGCGCATGTTGAGCAGCAGCGAGATCGGGATAGCCGTCATCGGTTTGGGAATTGGCACGATTGCGCTCACCGTCAGGGAGTTCGTCACGTCAGAATACCTCATTCAGCGCGACACACTCACACGCGAAGACATAAGAACCAGTTTCACGCTGACCTTTGGGTTCTCGATGGCCTCAGGCTGCGGCCTATTTTTCTCGGCCCCGTTCCTTTCCCGATTTTACGCCGCGCCTGAGCTGCTCGCATTCATCAAAATACTGGCATTCGCGGGCGTGATAGACTCTGCTGTCTGTCCGATCATTGCGCTGTTGCGCCGGGATCTCACCTTTGGTGCGGTAACCCGCATCAACGCCATCGGCGGCATAACCAATGCCGTTGTGACGATCGCATTTGTTGCCTTGCATTTCGGCTTCATGAGCTTTGCCTGGGGAACGCTCGCCTCGGCTATCGTGCGGACGCTTCTCGCTTTTCATACCAGACCAATCTTCTGGATGCTGAACCCTTGCCTGAAGAGCTGGCGGGCCGCTTTCGCCTTCGGCACATACAAAGGCGCCTCAACCCTGCTGGATCGGTCCTATGAAGCACTTCCCCAGCTTGTCCTGGGCCGGATCATGCCGCTCACGGCGGTCGGTCTCTACAATCGTGCAAACCTCGTTTGCGGTTTGCCGGACAAGATCCTGCTCTCGGCGATATTTTCCGTCGCCTTTCCCGCATTTGCATCGGAAGTCAGAGCGGAACGCGATGTCAAAGCGGCTTATCTGCGCATCATAAGCTACATCACGGCCCTGTACTGGCCAGCAACCCTGGCAATGGCCATTCTGGCCTATCCCATTGTTCGCATCGCACTGGGTCCCCAATGGTCGGAGACAGCGCCTCTTGTCCAGATTTTTGCGCTTGCCGCGCTCTTCTGGTTTCCCAATATCCTGACCTTTCCCGTTCTCGTCGCAATGGGCGCAAATAGACAGGCATTTGAAGCCAATTTCATTGGCCGGGGACTGTCGATGCTCGTGATCTGCGCAGCCAGCTTTTTCGGGCTCTACGCCCTGGCACTAAGCCAATTCGTTGTCCTGCCCTTTCAGATGTATCTTTCGCTGGTCTATGTCCGCCGGCAGGTTCCCTTTGCGTGGGACGAACTGTTTCACGTTTTATACCGAAGCGGCCTCGTGACGATATGGGCCATTGCAGGTCCGCTGCTCGTTCTTGCGGCAAACCGCTTTCAGTTTGACCTGTCGATTGCCCAAGCCTGCATTGCGGGTCTGTTCTCGGCGATAGGATGGTTGGCAGCCCTGGCTTACTTAAGGCATCCTTTCCTCGACGAAGTGGAAAACATTGCAAGAATCGCAATGCCGACACTGCGGGCAAGGATAAACGCCGCGGCCGTCAAATGAGCGGCCCCGTGCTTCGGCTCAAGGATTGGATTTTCGACGATGAAATCCATTGACGTGGTCATACCGAACTACAATTACGCTCACTATCTGAAAAACTGCGTCGACAGCGTGCGCAACCAGCCTGCCGAGAGACTGCGCATTCTGATCATCGACAATGCCTCTACCGACGACAGCGCGGCCGTTGCCAGGATGCTGGCCAGTGCCGATCCCAGAATAGAACTGATGCTGCGCCCCAAAAACCTCGGTGCACATGCGTCATTCAATGACGGTATCGATTGGGCACAATCGGATTATTTTCTGATCCTTTGTTCCGACGATTACCTGGCACCGGGAGCTCTTGCCCGGGCAATGGTCTTCATGGAGGACAATCGGGATGTTCACCTGGTGCATGGCAAGACCCATTTTCGCGCAAACAACGCGGAAGGCGATGGACTGCTGGACAATCCATTGCCTTCGGGCTGGTCAAAGCAGGACGGCATGTCCTTTCTGAAATCCCTCTGTCAAAGCGGAAGGAATTTTGTGAGCGGCCCCACGGCGATCGTACGTACGCCAATTCAGAAGAAAGTCGGTTATTACAAGCCCGCCCTGATCCACACGGATGATCTAGAGATGTGGCTGCGTTTTGCCCTTCACGGTGCAGTGGGCCGAACGGAAAACATCCAGGCGGTCGCAAGGGTTCATGATTTCAATCAATCCGCGACTGTTCGCACCCTGGAGCAGTGGAGCATTGAATTCGAAGCGGCGTTCCAGTCATTCTTCGAGAATGACGGGGCAATCCTGACGGATGCTGACGTACTTCTACGGCAAGCGCGCAATGCACTGAGTGAAAGGGCCTACTGGTCGGCAGTCGCGCAATTGTGCCGGGGTGAACCGGAGGCTATGGCGTTGATGCGTCATGCCATCAAGCTCCGGCCGTCCGCAGCCTGGCTACCGCCTCTCCGCTACCTCTTGCGCAGATCAGATGCCTCGGCATTGATTGGCCGCAGCGTCAAGGCTCTTGGGCGACGACTTGGTACATCCACGACACCAGACGGCCGGCTATGATGACATGACAGGCTGCGCAGTGAAAAGCGGGCCAATGACCCTCTCTTCCAGCAGTTTTTCCTGAATGGAAAGCTGCCGTTGAACGCGCGCATTCACTCTGGCCAGTTCCAGATGCACCTCATTGAGGTTCGCAAGCATGCGCCGCGTCTGATCTTTCAGGATCTCGACATCGAAGGTTTCAATATGCTGGCATGCGTGCTGATCATATTGTGCCAGCAGTTCATCATTCTTTTGGGCATATCCGAGCGAGATCGTGGGACGCGCGAGCTTCAAGGCGCAGACAACGTTGTGATAACGCGTCACAACCACAATATCGGTCTTGCCTATCTGTGACCGTATCCTGGTCATGTGCGCCGGGAAAATCGCGGCCGGCTTAAACCGTGACCAGTTTGAAGAAAATGCGATCCTGGCAGCGGCGCTTCCGGACGTGAAGCAGCCAACAGAAATTGCGTATTGAGGACACAGGCATGACCAATCAGTTGAAGAAGATTTTGCTGGGGGACCAGGGCATCGTCCTGATCTTCATCGTGGCCTTCACGATCGTGGCATTGCTGGTTCCCAATTTCCTGACCGAACGCAATATGCTTGGCCTGCTGCAGTCGGTGGTTACGGTAGGGATTGTCGCCTGCACCATGATGTTTTGTCTCGCAGCGCGGGACTTCGATCTGTCGGTTGGCTCGACGGCCGCTTTCACCGGGATGGTCGCTGTCATGGCGTCGAACACCACCGGATCAATACTGGTAGGGATCGGTGCAGCACTTCTGTGCGGTGCGTTCGTCGGTTTCGTCAACGGCTTCGTCATTGCAAAGTTCAGGATCAACGCGCTCATCACCACACTGGCGACCATGCAGATTGTGCGTGGCCTTGCCCTGATATCGTCGGATGGGCGCGCCATAGGCATCAATGATCCGGGTTTCTATCAGTTGGCGCTCTCGAAATTGTTTGGCATCCCGACGCCGGTCTGGATACTTGCTGGCCTCTTCGTGGTCTTTGGCTTTGTCTTGAACCGTACGGTCTTCGGCAAGAATACCCTGGCCATTGGCGGCAATCCGGAGGCGTCGCGCCTTGCCGGCGTCAATGTCGACAAGACCAGAATCTGGATTTTTGCCTTGCAAGGGGTGGTCTGTGCCGTGGCGGGGATACTGCTCGCGTCCCGTATTACATCGGGTCAACCCAATGCCGCCGTCGGCCTTGAACTTTCAGTCATATCCGCCTGTGTTCTCGGCGGCGTATCGCTTGCGGGCGGACGAGCCACGATGGCGGGTGTCATTGTGGGCGTGATGATCATGGGCATTGCGGAGAACGTCATGAACCTCATGAACATTCCCGCCTTCTATCAGTATATCGTGCGCGGCCTCATCCTGCTCTTGGCGGTGATGCTCGACAATCTGCGGTCCAGCGCATTCATCAGGCGATAAAATGCCATCCGGGAAACAGTCAGTTCCAGCGGATTTTCTGGTCCTGCACAATGCGCATATGACTGTCCGCGTCGCCTCAAAGGGCGGTGCCGTGGTGGATGGCAAGACGTCGGATGGCCGTTTCTTTCTGCGCCCCTACACCGGGACGGAACAGGAATTCATGGTGCAACGGGCAGCATGTTTTCCGCTTGTTCCAATCGGCAACCGGGTCGCCGGCAACGGTTTCGGGCGCGACATTCCCACGATCCTTGATCTCATGCCATCGGGGCGTTTCCTGATGGAGGATTTCTGTTACGCAGGCGGGCTTCCGGCCGTCATGAAGGAGATAGCTGCCCTGATCGAGCTTGATGCAATGACCGTCACCGGCAAAACCGTGGGCGAAAACATTGCCCAGGCGGAGAATTTCGATCCGGAAGTTATCCGTCCGACGGAAAAAGCTTTGACGGCGCAAGGCGGTATAGCTGTGTTGCGCGGCAATCTTGCGCCCTCGGGCGCGATCATAAAGCCCTCCGCTGCATCGCCGGAACTCATGCGCCATCGCGGGCGTGCCGTGGTTTTTGAAGACATCGACCACTACAAGGCCGTCATTGACGATCCGGCGCTGGATATTGACGAAACCTGCATCATGGTGCTGAAGAATTGCGGCCCCAAGGGGTATCCCGGGATGGCCGAGGTCGGCAACATGGCTCTGCCGCAGAAGCTGCTGCAGAAGGGCGTGCGCGACATGGTGCGTATCTCCGATGCCCGTATGTCAGGGACGGCATTCGGGACGGTTGTCCTCCACGTTGCACCGGAAGCGGCTGTCGGCGGTCCGCTGGCCCTGGTGCGCAACGGCGACGTCATCGAACTCGACGTCGAAGCACGAAAACTTCATCTGGATGTGTCTGACGCTGAGCTGGAATTGCGCCGTCAGTCCTGGCAGGCTCCTGTCCCGGCAATGGAAGGCGGGTACCAGCATCTTTATACAGAGCGTGTTCTGCAGGCTGACCGCGGGGCTGACCTTGATTTCCTGGTGGGGTGTCGCGGTGCCGGGATACCGCGTGAGAGCCATTAAAGCTTCGCTTGCTTCAACCGACGGACTGCAGAAACCCCGTGGTATGCTGCAGGACCTTCTCCATATTGGCGCGTGCGGCTTCGGGATCGCCGCGTGCTATCGCATCGGCAACCTCGCCATGATTGTCGAGGTTGTGGGTGAATGTGCCAACCGTATGGGGGAAAATAGCATCGAGAATGGACTCGATCGTCTGGCGCAGGCTCTGCAAGACAGGGTTGTGCGTTGCGTCCAGAATAGCAAGATGGAACTGCTTGTCGGCGAGTATGGCCTCTTGCGGTGATGCGTGGCCTGTCTTCATCCGCTCATAGGCTGCGACAATCTCCGCGCGCTGTTTCTGCGTTGCCCGCAGAGCGGCAAGAGCTGCAGCGCCAGGCTCGATGATCTGCCGTGCCTCGGCGAATGCCAGGAGATCGCTCTTGGCGGCTTTGCCGTTTGCCAGCCAGCTGATGAGCTCGCCATCCATCCACATCCACTGCTCACGCGGGTTGACATGGGTTCCATGTCGCTGGCGCACGATCACAAGGCCTTTGGCCGACAGGATCTTGGTGGCTTCGCGAATGACGGTACGGCTGACCTCGTATTCTTGCTCAAGCACCGTTTCCGAGGGCAGGAGTGCCCCGGGCGCAAACTCGCCGCTTGCGATGCGGGCCCCGAGCGCTGCCACTACAATCCGGGTTCGGTTCGGCTTCCGGATTCTCATGGCTTTTACCTCATCGACCAATTGTTGCGTGCTTCATCACCCATACACAATCGGGGTGGAACTCCAAAAAGTTTCTTGCCTATCAAACATCATATGTTAAACGTATGATGTTTGATAGGCCGCTTGGGAGAGCGGCTCTGGGGAGGAATAAATGACTGCTTACAACACGTCCGACGCGATCAGGCGCGTCAACCGACGCATTTTGCCCTTTGTGATGCTGCTTTATCTGGTCGCCTATATCGACCGGTCGAACATCTCCGTAGCGGCATTGGGAATGAACGCGGAGTTGCAACTGACAGAGCGCATGTACGGGATTGCGGCTGGTCTGTTCTTTGCCACCTACATCGTCTTCGAAATTCCCAGCAATATCGCGCTGACGCGATTTGGCGCACGCCGGTGGATCGCCCGCATCATGGTGACATGGGGAATCATCGCCGCAGGCATGGCTCTGGTAACGAGCGCTTACCAGCTTTACGGCATGCGTCTTCTGCTGGGCGCAGCGGAAGCCGGATTTACACCGGGGATCATCTACTACCTTGCCAGATGGTATCCATCGAGGGATCGAGCCCATGCCATGTCGTTCTTCTATATCGGCGCTGCTCTTGCTTCCGTTATCGGCTTGCCTCTTTCAGGATTGCTGTTGAATGCCCACGGTGTACTGGGCGTTTCGGGCTGGCGGTGGGTTTTCCTCATCGAAGGCGTACCGGCCATCCTGTTGGGTTTCCTGGTCCTCAGGTTCCTGCCGGACCGGCCCGCCGATGCACGCTGGCTGACACCGGAGCAACAGAGCGGTCTGGAACAGGCGATCCAGAGCGAACAGGCGGCGCTTGTATCGCACAAGACCTCCTGGGTTGCAGCGTTTGCTGATATGCACATCTGGTTGCTGGCGGTGTTCTGGCTGCTGCAGGCCTTCGGCACGATCGGGTTGACACTTTTCATGCCTTTGATCGTTAAAGATCTGTCGGGCAGCAACAATCTGATCGTCAGTCTGCTTTCAGCAGTGCCATTTGTTGCAGCCTGCATTTTCATGTTTCTCAATGGCCGGCATTCCGATGCGACTGGCGAAAGAGCTCTGCATCTCGGCCTTCCCCTTGTCGCGTCAGGCGTTGCGATCATCGCGGCAGTCTTTTCCGGTGACATCTATGTCCGCTACGCCTTGCTCGTTCTTTCCGTTGGACTGAACTGGGCGGTCATTCCGATATTCTGGGCTGTCACCACGGAATATGTATCCGGCGTTGCCGCTGCTGTCTCCATCGCGTTGATCAACGCTCTTGCGAATGTCGCCGGTCTTGCACTGCCACCGGTTATAGGCAGCATCCGGCAGGCAACAGGCAACTATAATGTGGCCTTGGGCCTTGTTGCTGCTGCGCTTGTCATCGGCGGGACATTGGGCATTGCCCTTGCACGCCGTGCTCGTTCCAATCTGCCATTGCCTATTCTGGGGAAACAATTTTGAACGCTACATCCAATGATTTTTCCGGCATCCACGCCATCTTGTATGCCTTCTTCAACCGGGACGAAAAACTCGATCGCCAAGCCATGCGCAAGCAGACCGAGATTGCCATTTCGACCGGCGTGCAGGGTATCGCTGCGCTTGGGCTCGCGACGGAAGTCGCCAAATTGACCGAACATGAGAGGCGGACGGTCATGGATTGGCTGGCCGAGGACAATGCCGGACGCCTGCCGTTGGCCTTTACGATCTTCGGCACGTCTGTTGCCGAACAGATCGCGCAGGTGCGCCATGCCGAACGGGTGGGCGCGAATTGGGTTATCCTCCAGCCGCCCATTGCCGGAAGCTTCAATGCACAGGAATACATCGCCTTTTTCGGAAGGGTGGCCGATGCCACGTCATTGCCCGTCGCCATACAGAATGCGCCGGCATTTCTGGGCCGCGGCCTCGGGGCAGCGGATATGACGGCTCTTACCACCCGTCACCCCAATATCCGCCTGCTGAAAGCCGAGGCATCGGCTGTGGATGTCGAAACCCTCATTCAGGCGATAGGCAGCAGCGTTCCAGTTTTCAATGGACGCGGCGGACTTGAACTGATCGATGGGCTCAATGGAGGCTGCGCCGGCTATATCCTTGCGCCGGACATCATCGATTATGCTGTACGGGCCTATAAGGATTACAGGTCCGGCAATCTGGCATCGGCGGAAGATACTTACGCGCAGATGTTGCCCGCCGTGGCATTTGTCATGCAGGGAATCGAACATCTGATGTGTTACGGCAAACGCCTCTTCGCCACACGGGCTGGGATCGAGGTTTTCGACCGAGCCCCGGCGATGCGCCCGACCGCCTTCGGTGAGCGGCTGGTGCAGCTTCACGCCCGGCGCCTCGGCCGGTTCGGACAAGCACCAGTAACGGACGCCCAGCAACAGCCGGCCTGATGGATTCGGCTGCTTCACCCACAATGCCTCTTGGAGAATATCATGGTCGTAGAAAAACAGCTGATAAGCAAGATATCGTGGCGCTTGATGCCATTCCTCGGCATCCTCTATCTGATCGCCTATATCGATCGGCAGAATGTCAGCTTTGCCAAACTGCAGATGGTCGATGCTCTCGGCATGAGCGAGTACGCCTATGGGCTTGGAGCGTCGCTGTTTTTTATCGGCTATTTCATCTTTGAAGTCCCAAGCAACCTGTTTCTGGAAAAATTCGGTGCGAGCCGATGGTTCGCCCGAATTCTCGTATCATGGGGACTGGTGACGATAGCGCTGGCATTCACGCAGAGCGCCGGCATGTTTTACGTCCTTCGTTTTCTGCTGGGTGTGTGTGAGGCCGGCTTTTTCCCCGGCGTGCTTTATCTGATGACGCTGTGGTATCCAGCGCGTTATCGCGGCGCAATGGTCGGTCTCTTCATGATATTCAGCGCGGTGGCCAATGCGATCGGAGCGCCGCTTGGCGGATCGTTGTTGGCCATGGATGGCCTTCTTGGCCTCAAAGGCTGGGAATGGGTATTTCTTGTGACCGGCATTCCTGCGGTGATTGCCGGGATCGTGACATGGTTCTATCTGGACGACCGGCCGGAAAAGGCAACATTCCTGACAGCAGCGGAAAAGGCTTGGCTGAAAAAGCGCATCGACGACGAGAATTCAAATCTCGGAACGGAAGGCGGCCATGCATTCAAGGCGCTCCTTGACCCGCGTGTCCTGCTCATGTCGGTATGTTTCATCGGCTTTCCGCTCTCGGCCTATGGTTTGAGCTATTGGTTGCCAACCGTTCTGAAAAGCTTCGGCATCGGCAATGTTGCCAACGGTTTTCTGAACATCATTCCCTGGGTGGTGGTGTCTGTGGCGCTTTATGTGGTGCCGCATATGGCGGCGCGGGCACGCTGGCAGGCGCCTTACATCGTCATACCAGCCTTTTTTGGCGCGATCTGCCTGGTCTTATCCGCAGTGATTTCCAATCAGACGCTGCAGTTTGCGTTTCTTTGCCTTGCCGCCGGCGGAATATTCGCCGGGCAACCCGTGTTCTGGAGCATGCCCTCGCGATTTCTCAGAGGCGCTGGCGCGGCAGCGGGGTTGGCCGCGATCAACTCGGTGGGCAATCTGGGCGGGTTCATTGCCCAAAACGTCGTGCCATGGATAAAGGATGCGACGGGCAGCACGATCGCACCGATGTTCTTTCTCGCGGCATGTTTGACGGTGGCGGGATGCCTTGTATTCATCGTCGAGCGGCTGATTTCTCGGGGTGAAGAGCAGTCTCAAGAAAACGGGAAAATTTCATGAAGCGGGTTCGGGCCATGGTTGGACTCCCCCCGGTTGGTCATCGAAGATTGGAGAAAGGTTCAGTCGACGGCGTCAACACATCAACTTCAGGCAGCCGCAGCACGGACAAACCAACAATTCCTGTTTTGCTTGGGGGCGATATGCTGTTGTCGCGGATGGATGTGGCTGGACCCGCCTCCGGGAGACCATTAGTCTGTCAATGGTCGCCATAGCGGGTTTCATTTGATTGACCACTGTGGACGCGATAACGCAATGCGAATGAGAGGGAAGCTCATGAGACTGGGATTCATCGGATCCGGTGCGATAACTGAGGCGGTCGTGACTGGCCTAATGAAATCAAGATCCGATGTCGAAACCCTTGTTGTCTCGCCTCGCAGTTCAAGCGTCGCTTCCCGACTTGACGGGATGTTTCCGATCGTGCGCGTCGGAAAAGACAACCAGGATGTGGTTGACAGCACCGACATCGTGTTTCTTGCGGTGAGACCGCAAATTGCCGAGGAAGTGATCGGGGAACTCAGATTTCGCGACGATCAACATGTGGTGAGCTTTATTGCCGCTGTCCAAATCGAAGCGCTTGCCAGGTGGATTGACGCGCCCGTCACGATTACCCGGGCAATTCCTCTTCCTTTCGTGGCTGATCTGCAGGGAGCCACAGCCATATATCCACCTCATGACCAGATAGCTGATCTGTTTTCGTCGTTGGGAACCGCAGTCCAGGCAAAGGACCTCAAGCAGTACGATCTTTTTGGCGCGGCGAGTGCGTTGATGGCTACATATTTCGGCCTGTTGGAAACAAGCGCCCGCTGGCTTGAAGCGGAAGGAATGTCCTATGACCAAGCGAGCACCTATTTAAGGCAGCTGTTTGGGGGCCTGTCCCACGCAACGGGCGCATCGGAGGAGCGATCGTTCGAGGCGATGGCGTCCGATTTTTCGACAAAGGGCGGTCTGAATGAGCAGGTCTTCACGGAGTTTACCGAGAACGGCGGCACAAAGGCTCTGACGCTGGCTCTTGAATCCGTACTCAAACGCATAGAGCAGCGCTAATGTGTGCCGAACAGCTGCCAGGCGTTGCAGCGCGCAGGAATCACCGCAAGATGTACCACGGTGGCAGGTCGAACTGGGAAGATTCAAACGGCGCCATTGGGGAGTATTGAGCCGGTACCGAGATGTCGTCGCTGATGATGTTCAGGGCTTCGCGGTCGGAGATGAAGTCTACTCCATGGTTCGCTTTTTCAGCACCGTTGACATCAGGGCAGACGAATTTATCGATTACACCAAAACGCCTCCCGAAGGCGTTGCGCATGACATTGATCTTGTCCTCGATGCTCTCGGCGGCCCAGGTCCGTTCGAAAGGAGCCCAGTTGACGGAAGTCGCACCCTTGCTTGACGGCGGAACGATCCGTGTCGTCCTGGATAGCACTTATCCGCTGTCGACGAACTGACAAGTCAGCTTATGCGCTCTCTACCGGGCTCCACACGACTTTGCGGATAGGCAAGTCCAATAGCCTTCGGCGCCGGTCCTTGAGTGCTGCGCCAACGCCGATCATGATGGATCAAACTAGGGTTCCGTGGTGAACGCAGCTCTAAAGCTGGCGTCATCAGTTGCGATTAGTCACCATGAGCAGCCAATCAGAGAAACCCGCTGAATTTCGTTCTTGAGGTACTTGAAATTCTGTGATGCCGGCCTTGTCAGTATTCTTCGGTACTGCTTCGCTGAGTTTGCCGGAGGAAGGGTCAAACCAGTGCGCTTGTTGCGCTGACGGCGAGAGTGAAGCCATGTTGAGTGCAACACTTCTCCGGTCGGACAGGTAGATGACGGCAAGGGTGCCGTCCGCTGACAGGCTGCCGATCGCCTCTCCGGGAAGGAGGGGGTTCGGGGCGACCAATAGTTTCCCTTGCTCAGGTCCAAGTGTCCACCATGCAATTTTGTCGAAGAACGCTTTGAGATGCGTCATGCTCTGTGCGCCGCGGCTTGCCAGGGATTCCTGCCAAGTCTTCGGCTGCTCAAAAACACCAGGGCCACCAAAATGCCATATGGGATTGTTGCCGAAGATCTGGCCGCACGCGCCTGACAGGATCGCACCATAGGCGTTTGCTCGAATGTTCTGCTCGGAAGCGTTGTGTTCGCCTTCATAGATGCTTTCAATTAGAAAGAATGGGGTGACCGGTCCTGTGATGTAGCGGAGAAGGGATTTCGCTGCCACGTCTCCATAGGTGTAGATAGTATCGAGGGTTAGCCAAGAGGTTGCTTTCCAATTCAATGCGACATCCGTATCCAGCCTTGCATGAATAGTCTGGAACGCGCCGGGATCCGTCTCTGCAATTCCTTCGGCAAGGGCGTTCGCCAGAGTCCTGTCCGGCGGATCGAAGTCGCCGCCCTGTACCCAGATAATGTTGTTATATTTCTTGTAGCGTTTGCCAAGATAACGTCCGTAGGACTTGAGCACGTCAGGCCCCGCTGCTTGCATTTCTTGGTACCAGCCCTCGGCGCCGCCATTCACCCCCATATAGGCAGGGGTTAGCAGTACCAGGAAGCCACGGTCTCGGGCTTGTTGCAGGATCCAGTCGGCGTCATCGAAATAGGCATCATTCGGCTGGGAGAAGGCAGCATTTTCTTCGAAAGGAGCGCGTTTGTAAAAGTTGCGCGGCGCGTTGCGGCTGAACTTATGCTCGATTAACCCGATAATAAGCGTATTGAAGCCGCGGTGTTGGCGGTCCGCGAGATATTTGTCGGCATCTTCGCGCGAAAGATCACCGATCAATGACCATGCGGAGTCACCCGTAATGAGAAAAGGCCGGCCTGTTGCATCTTCCAGATAGCGGTGATTTTCAGAAATGCGCAGCGGAAATATTGTATGTTGCGCATTGGCGGCAAATGGGTAAAGAGACACGAACAACAGAAACAGTCGGCAAATGTATTTCCGGCCGAGATCAGCCGTTGGCCGCCAATTCGAGATCGCGGATTGGAGCAGGTCGTATGCTGAAGCAACGGAAAACCGTTTCCGAAGAGCGCTTAACCAGACAATTGCCAAGCCATGCGCGGGCTGACGCACGGGTATCTCAAGTGCCGGTTGATCCGCTTGGCCTCGTTTGACAGCGTGATTTCCCCTTCTGCGTTCGTATTCATTGCCATCGGCATCCCAGGCATGACCAGGTAACAGCATTGGATGCTGAATCTCACCCCTGGCATAGGTATGCGTGCCACCGGAAATGCGATGATGCGACGGCCCGCAAAGCTGGTTCGACTTTTCGAAGTAGATGGCCATAAGCCAAATCCCGATTCAAAAACTTTGGCCCCTGCGCATAGTAGCACCAATGAAACTCGTTCCCTAAGATTGGTATCTCTATAGTAATTGATCGCTTGTTTATGTCTTTGCAGGCCTGCGTGATCAAGTGTATTGAACAATTGGCTCATAGCCTCAACGATCAATTTGAGTGTGAGGCTATACGCGAATTCGAGCTCTGTTGCGGCATTTGTGCGCTCTTATCAGTCGCGCTATTTGGCAAGCAGGTCCGGCCTGAACGCGAGCACTGACGCCCAGTGCTTCGAGTCCTGCACGACATCGTAGCCAAGCGCCTCGAGGTCGGCAGCAGCTTGCGTAACCGTATAGGGTGTGTGGCATTCGACCTTGAGGCAAGCGACCTTGCCCGCCCATTCGGTATTCTGCCTGAGGACCAAGGCTTCCGCGCCTTCGATATCCATCTTGATAAAGTCGACGCGCGCGTCATCCTTGAGAAGGGTGTTGAGCGACCAAGCCGGCGACGTCCGTGTCCGAGAGCCCGCAGTGCCGCCAGTCACGTGCGCTCCGTGTTCCATGCCCTCATCAATGACATACTGGATCGTACCGTCCTCGATCCACACGGCTCCGGTGATGACTTCGCAGCGCGGAGCGAAGGCGATGACATTGTTGCGGGCGAGATCGGCATTGGCTGCATCCAACTCCACCGCGCTGATCCTGGCTCGTGGAAATGCCGCGGCATAGCGGGCCACGGTCAGGCCGATATTGGCACCAAGATCCCAGATGCGTGTTGTCGTTTCCGGCGAAAGGATTTTTGGCGGCATGTCGTAAGAGGCACCGAATGTCTCATAAAGCACGACGAGGTCGCTCGTGCCCGGGCGCACGGATACGGGGCGGGACCCCAACGACCGCACACGGAACGACATCCGGCGATCCTGGGACTTCCCGTTGGCCAGAGCCCAAAGGAACCTCAGGGGTTGCATCCCAGGGCCGAACTCGGAGAACAGGCGGCCCATGTCCCTAGTCCGATCCAACACCGTTCGCTGCGACATCTCTCAAATCTCCGTCCCGCTGCCGCCAGACTAGATAGGGTGTGAAAGTCTGTCCAGTTGACCGAAAGACGTACTGAATACCCCCGGGACGTTGGCTCCGGCAGTGAGCGACACCGGGGCCGCATTTGGCATCGCCATTGTGCATGCAGCCGCTTCCCATGTTGTCGTCGATCCAGACGATCATCTCTGAACGTAAACTTCGAGCGAATCGGAAAATGCCAGTTAAGAACAAACTCATACGGCATGAGAAAATCGCGTTGATCAATCGATGCACCGCTGAGCCAGCGGGAGATTCGATCCATGTCAGCCGCCCATACCGTGCAAATCTCTGGTTTGATTCACACCACTAACGGATGAAGCGCCTGCACCTTTTATTCAAATGGTGATCGCTTGACTTGGCACCTACGATCTGAGGTTCGGACGCGTTGGGTTCAACGGATATCAGGAGCAGCCAAAGCGATGGACTCTTTGGAAAACGACACCAAAGCCGAGAAAAACCACTTGGCAGCTTTGGATGGTCTACGGGGCTTCGCGGTACTGCTCGTGATGATTTTTCACATTGTGCTCGGATATCCCTTCGAGGCCGGGGACAAGGCATTTCTCTACAAACTAGCCGGTGTGGGCTGGTCGGGAGTCGATCTCTTCTTTGTCCTCTCAGGCTTTCTTATTACTGGGATATTGTTGGACAACAAGGGCAGTACAAATTTTTTCAAGGCGTTTTTCGGCAGACGAGTCCTGCGCATTTTTCCTTTATACTACGGCGTTCTCATCGTTGTTTTCGTCATCCTCCCGGTCTTTGGGCTCTACAACACTCCCAAATTGCAATTTATCTCAGACCATCAGCTGTATTTCTGGACATTTTCGATCAATTGGGGATTTGTGGCCGCGCGCGGAGCGCATTTTTTTAACGTGGACTGGTTGGCGCTCGTACATTTTTGGTCTTTGGCAGTCGAAGAACAGTTCTATCTGCTGTGGCCTTTCGTTGTTTTTTTCTGTCCACGGAACAGATTTTTCAAAATTTGCATTTTGTTGGTTTTGGGTGCACTGGCATTTCGCTTGATGATGGCCATGCTACACTTGCCGAATGGCGCCTCGTACACATTGACCCCGGCGCGCATTGATACCCTTGCAATCGGTGCGCTGATTTCTTTGGCGGTACGCCAGTCTTCGGCCCCTTCTGGGCTCTACGCAGCTGCACCGTGGTGTACAGTTGCGGCGTTCGTGTCTATGTCGGCAGTTTTTGTCGCCCGAGATGGCATTTGGTTCAGTGATCGGTTCGTCAATACATTCGGGTTCTCCATTCTCGCATTCGGGTGGGGTGGCCTGCTGGTGATGTGTTTGCCGGGTTACCCAAATCCGCTGGTCCGCCGGATATTCAGCAGTCGCCTGCTTCGCTTTTTCGGCGTATACAGTTATGGTCTTTATGTACTCCACCATCTCATTCTGCCACAACTGCCTGCAACGCCATTTGCTGCGCTGCAGCTTCCAGAATCCATTGCGTTGTTGCTTTATATAGGTGTGTGCCTCCTCGTTTTTGTTGCTGCTGCGTGGCTTTCCTGGAACCTTTATGAAAAGCAGTTTTTGAAGTTGAAGGGATTGTTCGTCTACAAGCGCGAACGGATGCCGATCGCGTTGCTCAGGCCAAAGGCTCACAAATCCGACGATGCAACCCTGGTCAACGAAGTTGCCAAGTAAGCGGCGTTGGTGCGGCACTCAAGAGTTCAACACACCTCGGTCGTCGACCGGGTGGTCTAGTGTCACCGCTTTCCGCTGCTATCGATCCCGTCGCCGATGCTGCTTTTGCAATGAAGGTCTCGCTGCCAATTTGTAAGGAAGATGCTGTGTCGTCAATCAGACAGCGAGCGTGTGACTTTTCGACTTTTTCCCTAGAGTCGGGTAATCAGCGGCGCTCGGCCACCAGCAAAATCCTCGCCTCGGCCGACAACTCATGCAGGCCGAAATACCCTGCTACATCCTTTTGATGGCTGCCACTATTTCCTTGCTGACAGCCCGGTTTCCGGCAGCCGTCAGATGCGTTCCATCGGTATAATAGGACTTGGCGTTAGGATCGTTGTGCCAAGCAACCGACATATCGACAAATGGCACATTCAATTGTTGGAGGTATTTGCGAAAGCTATCTCGATAGGGCACATATCGTTGAAATGGGTTTTGTACGATCTCGGGTAGCCCAGGCATCATGACAACCAAAGGCAAGGATCCTTGTTGTCTGACAGTTGCTACCAAGTCAGCGAAGTGCTGCATGTTTTCTTCGAACTGCCTGGCTCGATCTTCAACGCTGACCGGTTCATTATCGCTAGGTTGATAACCCAAGATTTCGGCAATCCGCGGTATCAGGATTCTGTCAAATAGTTCGTTTATGGCGCTGAAAGGCTTTCGGTCGGGCTGACTAGCATTCACGCCAACACCGTCGCCAACACTGGTTGGTTGAAGCAGGTCGGCAGAACCTATTTCCAAAACGGCAATCTTGCTGCCAAACGTGCCGAAGCGCCGAACATATTCAAGTTCGTTGCCAATGGCCCATGACGCCGCGGAGGCATTCATCACCTCAATCTTCTGACCTGTCTCACGAAGATCCGCACCCACCAACTCGGAAAAAATTTCCGTTTGATCGACACCGGTAACACCAAAGGTGATGGAATCCCCCAGAAAGAACAAACGCTCGATTCCGTCCATGGGAAGCGCTGTCAAATCGTCTGAGCGTTGATGAAACGCATTAACTTTTATTCGATTTCCTAATCTGTAAACCTCCTGGTTCGCAACCATCATGTAACCAATTTGTGGGTCGCTTTGAAATAAGGGAGGGTTACCTAATCCGACCGCTAACCGAAGGCCAATCTCCGTACCGATCGTCAAAAGGATCACTATGGTGACAGCTAGGAAAAGTCTGCGCCGAGCAAATGCATTCTTCATTATCCAAGCCTAATCTTGCCTAAGTTGGGAGGTGCTACGTAGTTTGTAACGCGAGCATAGTAGAGCGCGGGAACAAGGAAAACCGCCATGTGAACCCATGCGATGACGATTTCGTTTGTGAAGTGGCTTACTACGAGAATGGAGGGCACAGCCGATAGCATATAGATTATTTGACTTGCCGTATTGCCCCTCAATGCAGAGTCATACAGCCGCCCCATAAGATACGCTACCAGGAAGAACTTCAAGCACCCAAAATACCAGAACGATGCAAAAGCGTCCGCCATACCAGTCGATGTTGAGCCAATGCCTGGAAAATAGAACTTGCCGTATATGGGCGCCATATCGATGATGAGAGACCGCTTGAAATCCGTCCCCACTAACTGGGCGGGCACGTAACTAAATACCAGAGAATTCCAATGTTCGATGCCGAAGTCGAGTACTTGGCTCTGATCGACGTGATCAATTGCAACCACGGCGTTGGTCATCTCGGGGCCGCCTTCCTTCAGCATCCGATTCCAATTGCCTGCGAGATCGATATTGGCTACTGCGCCCCAGCCCTGCTGTTCATAGTAGGTCGCTTCTCTATATTCTCCAGCCCCGAGCAAGCCCACAATGCTGAATGCGAGGCCACCAACAACAGCAATGCGCGGCGCAGCCCATCGCTTTTGAAACCAAAAAGCAAGTGCGATAAGAAGACAAAACTCGGCCGTTTCTCCCCGCCGCCCGGCAATGACAATCCGCTCCAGATAAAAAAGCGTATCAAACAATATTATACACAGTGCTGGTATTGAGGCTCGACGCGCAAAGCATAGGAGGGCAAGCGCAAAACCATATGTAAGTAATTTGGCAAAAAACAAATATGCCACAGCTGTACCCGTCAATATGCCGCGTAAGCGTTCTTCGTCGGGCAAACGCCCAAACTTAAAAAAGAAATATGCTCCGACAAGCGATAGAAAGGCTGCGGCTAGCAACAAATGTGGCTCGCTAAAGACATGATCCTTTAGCGTCTTCGACCGCACACCAAAGCGCCATCCAATTCCGCACATTGCAAGACAAAAGAATGAGAAAATCAGTGTCTTGATCAGAGCCGCTTCCGGTATAAATCGGCTGTTGGCGAGACCCGGCAATTGCGGCAGCACAAAGGTGAGGAATATTCCAGCAGCAAAAAAAGGGTACTGATAAAATCGCCCGGGCACAAGGAGCCCGTGAACCAACATTCCAGAACAAAGTATTACAAGCAACCAAATGATAAACCAGGTCATCTTTTCGCTCAAAGTTGTGTTGATTGATTCAATATGGAAGCGGAATTGAAATCAATTCGGTCATAAGGCGTAGTGGTGCAACAATGGACCGGGGAATCCCTCCACATGTCATCCGGCAGGGTCTGCCCCTCGAAAGGCAGTGCTCCTGTTGTTTGACAAGATGATGCGCGGCGAGGCCGCAAACGCAGCCTTCCGCTGCTGTGTCTGATTGGATTACGGCGTTGACGAACTTGTGTCCCAATGACGGGCATGCCGGTTTCTCAAGTTGAAGGCCCAGGGCCTATGTCCAGGTTTAAGTCCTGGCGGTGGAACGGCAATGGGAATATCTGTCGCAGCGGGTCGGGCAGAATAAAAGCTCATATATCCGGCACAGCCCGGAATATCCAAACCAGCCCCGGGTACAGCAAGCCGTCAGTTTGGTTTTACATCCCAACGAACAACTTGAAATTCATCCGAACGGATATGCCACAGTCCGAATAGTGACCTTGCTTCCGAATTCCGCTCCTTTGTATGCTTTGGGGCCTAACAGAGGAAGCCCAACAACATCCGGGAAGGTTGGTCACAAGAAATCATGAAGGCTTCCAGCAACTATCCAATCCCTGATGTAATCCGCCTTTGCGCCGCACTCCTGGTGGTAATGTATCACCTTGTCGGGACAAATTCGCAAAACGGGCTTTGGATTGATTTCTTTCCAGGCGGCAATACGAGACCCTTTTATAGTGTGCTACATCCAATTTGGTTTACCGGATACATCGGTGTTCAAATATTCTTTTTGATTTCTGGCTATATTATATCAATTAGCGTTGAAAGAGCATCTTCCGGCATTGAATTTTTCAAAAATCGGCTTTTGCGGATTTTACCTTGCCTATGGCTGTGTTCATGGATCGGGGCGATGTTATTTTTCGTATTTGGACTTTTCCCACTATCCCAGATTATCCAGATGTACACCCACTCGGCTCTTCTGTTGCCTTCTGGTCCCTATGTCGACGGCGTTATCTGGACGATCATGCTTGAACTGGTATTCTATCTCCTTGTTAGCCTATTCATTGTTGTCTTTGATAAGAAGAATTTACTCTATTTCGGCTATTTCCTCATAACACTTTCGGCATTTTTCTGGATTTCCGCCACGCTGTTTCCGGAGATAGTTGCCTCAAGTATCCTCATGTCACTTGCGCGCCGCTTCCTTCTGGTGCACGGCATTTATTTCGGCATGGGGATCGTCATCTCAAGGTTCATGGACGCGCGCAACAGGTCCATCGCATCTCTTTTCACGCTAGCCGGAATATTGGCGGGCTATCTACAGATAAGCAATTCGAATGCTCTGATCTACGAAACCTATAAGGACAATGGCGCATCGTCATCGTGCCTCCTGCCCTTCGCTTTTCTGGTTTTGTCCGTGGTTCTTCTCTTCATTAGTACAAAGACAGCGCAATCGGAGATTTCTGCCAGATTTCATAACCCGGCGCGGAGAATCGGTCTTTTAACCTATCCCCTGTACCTCACCCATTTCATAGCCGGGAACTTCGTCTACGCCGTCATGGAATGGCTTTTCGACTTTCCGCGCTATCTCAATACCGGAATTGCAATTATCGCGGTGCTTGGTCTTTCTTTCTTGATCTCGGAATATTTGGAGACACGGCTGAGAAAAGCGCTGCAACGAACTTTTACTTTTGCTGCCTCTGCGGCTGGATTCATTGCCGTCACGGCTTTTCAGGCAATTGCGAATGCTCGAACCAAGGGCGAGGTCCTAACAGCCGCGATGGCAGATGACACCTCAGTAGCCATGCGCGAAAACTTAGTGCTTCCGGTGGGACTGGAGCCGAGTAAATTGATGAAGAGAAAAGATGCCTGATCACGGCGCAAGCCACTGAAATGGAACGCGCACCTTTGGCGCGTGTTTGCATGAGTGAACGTCAATCGAGAGCTCGCACCTGTGACACGAGGATCAGGATTCATCAGGTATATCGAGTAACTGAAGTCGACCCGCTAGAATCTATTCGTCGGTGCTCGAAACGCCGATATCAGCGACATCGCAAGGTTGGTGGCACAGCCTTTCTGGTTTTTGCGCGCTAACGAAATATCCCCCAGCGACCGGACATGAGGTATGAGTCAATTCGCAAAATGCCTTTTTCTTTTAGTTATGGGCTCAATGGCGTTAGCATGTCTTTCGGCGAGCGCGCGAGCAGCCGCTAATTCGTGGTCCGGCGTAAACCTTAACGATGTAAGATCGTCGCATCGCGACACATCGCCGGAGAAGTCCTGGCAAGTTGCACAAGTCGGAGCGACACCCGGCGATTTTGGCTTTCCAGTACCCAACCCGGAGCCGGCACTGCCCAGCGAAGTGGATAGTTTCGACCCTCCCGCCAACGCGCCCAATCCCGCCGGTCCAACGATTGCAGAGATTTCCAGGACGGCGGATCGCGACGAGGTGATTTCAATGACGGGTGTGAAGTTGGATGGTCCATCTCGCTTCGAAGTCTTTTCTCAAGCGCCCTCCGCACAAAATGGATCGGTGATTTCGATCAATGCCTTGCGCGCCGATGAGACGGTGGCGACGGTGCTGCTGCCGGCTTCGTTACCTTCTTGGTCGATGTACCTGATCTGGCCAGAGCGCGACGGAATTCGCGGCAAGGCCTTCGCCATCAATCGCACTGAGGCTTGGTGGATAGGCCCAGGCAATGCGCCTTCCGGTACAATAGTTTCAATCTACGGCCGGAATCTGTCCAGTTCCAATGGCACATCGAGATCGTTTGTCTATATTAAACCGGCTGCTGGTGCCGGTCGATATGTGACGCCGATTTCGGTCAATCCGTTCAAGGTTGATTTCAAGGTTCCCGAATTGGCGGCCGGTTCTTATGAAGTTTGGAGCCACAACGGCCATGGCGGCCGCTTCGGTTGGAGCGGCCCCTTGGCTTTAACTGTTCTGAGCCAAGCTCCGTGGGCCGGTCAAGATCAGCAGATTTTCAATGTGAAGAGTTTTGGTGCGGTCGCAAATGGCGCCAACGACACCGCGGCCATTGAGGCGGCCTTGTCTGCGGCGGGAAATGCTGCCCCTTCTACCGTTTACTTTCCATCTGGAACCTACCTTGTGGAGTCCGCACTCCAGGCCCCAAGCAACGTCCGTTGGTTGGGCGACGGCATGGATTCCACGGAAATTCAACTAAGCAAAAATATCAATGGCAGCATGGTTGGTGGCGCCCAGCAGAATGTGCAGTTCGAGAAACTCACGCTCAATGCCAATGGAAAAACGGATTCTCATCCACTGCTGCTGGTGCCGTCAGCCTCAAATCTGCGGCTGCAATCCGTGCGGATCAAAGCCTGGGGGGTGCCGGCGCTCGAAGCACACAATGCCTCGGGGTTTTATATCGATGCCTCCGAATTGATCGAAAACGGATCCTTCTATGGAAGCAGCCGGCAAATTTTTATGACCAACAATCGGTTCCGCATGACAGGCTATGGTGAATCTGTCGTTTGGCTTTCCGGCGGGCGTGATCTTTCGATGGTCGGCAACGACCTTGCCAATGCCGATGAAAGCCGCGATGACGGGCAGGGCATCGGCCGGTTCTTTGTCGGGCAAGGCCATTTCGGCAGCATGGAAAACCTGTATTGGGGCGACAACATATCCCATCGGGCGGCTCCACATGACTGCACGAAGGTAGACTGCAACAAGGGCGAACAGATCTGCTTCGAGGTCGTCACGAGCGAACTGATGGCTGGCTTCAAGGAAGCCACCGCAAATACAGTTTCCTTCATTTCGGTGTCCCCCTCAGCGAAAGCTGGCGGGGACGATCTCGTCATCGTCGCCGGCAGGGGTGCCGGACAGCGCCGTCACATCGTCTCGGTGAGCAACAATACTGCAAGCCTGGACGCGCCATGGAATGTAATCCCCGATAGATCGAGCCAAGTCGCGCGGGCTTCTACCGCTTCGCATGTCGCGATTTACAACAATACATTCCAGGGACGCTCAGGCTACGATCAACACGATTCGGACTCCACTGCCGTTCTGCTTTTTGGGAACGTGTACGATGCCGTTGTGGATCACAATCATGTCTCTCAGATGCGCCACGGCATGATGACGGTAGCGTTGACGTCGACACGCGGACTAAGTCCCTATTTCTTACAGTATTCGAATAACGTAATTACCGACAGCAATAGTGGTCTTTACGTCGGCACCACCTTTACTGAGTCAGGGACTGCTGGTGTCTGGGGTGGTCTTGGCAATATCTACCGCAAGAACACATTCAACAATCTGGCCCATATTGGCGTTGAATATGATTCTTGGGGTTACAAAGGTGCCGATTACAACGGTACGGTTTTCGAAGGAAACCGGTTCACGAATCTTCGCTACGGCTTCATTGATGCCTTTCACCTCCTGTGGACCTATGATGGTCATTTCATTCCCCCGTCCCTGTATAGTGCGCGCAAATACAATACGATCCTTTACAAGAATGTTTTCGATCGCGGGTCCGCACCCTTGTCTGGAAGCGTGGGTTTCTTGACATTGCAACCCAAGAACACCTGGTTGAATATAGGCTCAACGTGGACGGGATTTGCTTCGGGCAACGCCGGTCCGCCAAAATAAACGTCTCATCCCAATTTTGGGGAGTATGCCGAAATTTTCCATGACATCGACGGGCTTACCTCGCACACAAACATGCGGTCCAATGCCTTCGGAGATATCGCGATAACGGGTCGTGGCCGCCTCAAATACCGTTGCGCTGTCGACAGCTGCCTATGGATCGGCGGCGCTGAGTTTGTTTCGTAATATTCTTCTCTTATCAAAACTTGAGCGAGATATCTGCCTTGAATGCGTTGTCCCGGGCTTTGCTGGCGAGCTGACCGTTGTAAGAAATGCCGAGAGTTGCACGAGATGAGAGCTTGAAATCAAGCCCTGCCTCGAGAGCCAATGCATCTTCGGCAATCGGCGCGCCGGAAATCACAAAGGCGTTGCTGCCAGTGAAGGCGAGATTTGATTCGGGGGTTGTGTCGCCGAATGCATGACGCCACCCCAGCATGCCACGCGCGGTTGATGTCATGCCACCCAGCACGAAGTCCGTTGAAGCTCGGAGGCCCAGCGTCGTAAACGTGGTGTCCGTGGTGGTTTTGCTGCCGGCAAGGGCAGCTGCGCCACCACTCTCGTTGAAGCTATCGTTCCTGAAATTGACATAGGCGAGATTAGCGAAAGGCTCGAAGGCAACGCGATTTGTATCGATGCGGTAGCCGAACTCACCAAAGACCTGTGCCGTGGCGGCATCATAATCTGCGGATAGATTGTTTGTGAATCCAGGAAAAACGACCGAGCGGCTGGTGCCGATATTATGCCAGCTATAGGCTGCTCCCGCCCGGAAGCCGAGATTGCCCCATTGTGATCCGCCATAGACACCGAGATGGTAATTGTCGCTATCACCGGAAGAGTTTCGATCGTCGACACTAAAGGATGTGTGACTGTAACCGGCAAGCAGTCCGAGACGCCAGTTGTCGACGACAATAGCATCGGCTCCGATGAGAAAACCGCCGGTCGAGCGGTCAAGGCTGGCAGCATTTCCATTGCTGTCCGCCGAACCCCAACTGCCGAAACCCGTACCCCATATGCTGAATTGTTCGCTCAAGGCGGCTGTGCTCTGCGGTCCGCCTTCGCCATAGGCCATGACCGGTATAGAGCTCGCAGCCACGCCGTCAAAGGCTGCTCGGATTCTGTTGGTCGCCGCATCGCGGATGAAACGGCTGTCCTCGACCAGTGCTGTTGTTGCGGAGGCGTAGATTTCGCCCGACAAGGCGTCGAAAGCGGTGCGCGCTGAGGCTGCGTCCAGGACAAGCAGTTTGTTGTAAAGTGCCTGTGAGGCGCCGCTCTGCTGCAAGGTATTGAGAGCCCCTGCGGTTGCAATCTGATTTTTAGTGATGGCAGCGATCGGGAATGGGCCTGTACTGCCGCCACCACCACCCGACATTTGCTTGACTGCGATCGTCAGATCGACCGCGTTGGGGGTATTGGTCAACGTTGCGTCAAGAAAGGCCGAATTGGTCATGACGCTCGGATTAAACGTCCCGCTGACGCCCCCTTGCGCGGTGAGGATCCGGTAGGTCTGACCTGTCTGATAGTTGGTTGCGGCATCGAGTTCGGCTACCGATACCGACCCGCCTTGAAGCGTTGCAACGCCGGTGGCGGCGATGAGATCTGAAGCGCCCGTCGACGCGATCTCAACATCATAGACCGATCCGGCGGCAAGGGTTATGTTTCCATTGACATGGAGCGTGCCTACTGAATTGCCTGGTGCAATCATGCCGCCGGAGGCAATCGTCGTGTTTCCAATCGTGCCCGTGCCCGCGAGAATACCGCCATTCAAAACCTGAAGCGTCCCGGCCAGGGTTCCATTGACGGACAGCGTCCCGGCCTGAACGGTGGTGCCACCGGTATATGTATTGTTTCCCGACAGTGTCAGTTTGCCAGTGCCGATTTTGACCAGCGAGGCACCCGTTCCACCACCAGACCCCCCATCCTGAATGGTTCCGGAGACTCCGGTCGAAAGATTGTTTGAGCCGACCGTCAATGTCACGCCGCCGAGAAAGAACTGGCCGCTGCCTTCGAGGGAACCCGCAGTGTTGGTGGCTGGCCCGTTGGAAAAATCGACCAGACCCGTGCCGTTTGCAATCAGCCTGGCATTGCCGCCAGAGCCACTATCGGCAAAGAGCGTTCGACCACCACTATTGCTGGTGATTGTGGCATTTCCACCTGAGCTGGTTCCGCGAATGAGCGTCAGACCGGTATTGTTGTTTGTGATCGTGGCGTTGCCAGCGTTGCTTGTATTAAAAAACGTAACTCGACCGTTGTTGAGATTGGTAATTGATGCGCTGGCGGCCACGCTGGTGTTGTCGAATTCCGTATTGCCACCATTATTGGTGATTGCGGCGTTGGCTGCTGTGGTTGCATTGACAAAAAATGTCGTGCTGCCAGTAGCATTGGAGATGGTGGCATTGCCTGCGGTGGATGTATCAAAGAATACTAGCGTACCCGCATTATTTGTGATGCGGGCGCTGCCTGCGCTGCTGTTTCCCTCGAATCGGGTCGTGCCACCCGAGTTGTTTATGATGGTGGCGTTCTGGGCGGTTGTCCCGCTGAAAAACCGCGTAAGTCCCGCGGTGCCATTGGTTATGGTCGCGCTGCCAGCATTGCTGGAATTGCTGAAGAGCGTCAGACCGCCCAGATTGCTGATTGTCGCATTCTGAGCCGTGCTGCTATTAATGAAATCCGTCTCGCCGCCGGTGTTGTTCGTAATAGTTGCGGTGCCGCCTTGGCTTGTATCTCGAAACGTTGTGAAATCGCCGGAATTGTTGGTGATGGTGTCGTTGTTCGCCGAACTATTGCCCGAATAGGTCGTATTGGCAGCATAAGCAGTTCCAGAAAGCAGGACCGCAGTCAGTGCAGTCGATACACGCAGTCCTTTACGCAGGTTCATGCCCATTCTTCCCCCCAAGTGAGGCTGACGCATCTGGATTTCCCCTCCAGCCTTGTCCAACGATATAGAACTCATTCTTAGCGCGAGTCAAAGCTAACTCATAAAGACAAATACTTAGTTTATGCGCATATTACAGGCGGAGCATGGTGTTTGATCACCAGTGTTGCGAATTTGATACTTAGTTGCGCGAGGCCTGGGTCATGGCGGTGCGAACCTGGCCGAGTATGTGAAGTCTGCTAGAGATCGACTGTTTCCGGCCTTTGGTGTTGCGATATGGAACGTCTTGACATGCCCGATAGGACGCCACCCAAACAGGGCATCGCCTGAACCGGATATCTCGCGATTTCGGGTACAAGCAATCCGGGATGTGTGCGGGCCCAGGACGAAACACCATCTGAATGAACCACCTTTTGACCTAATAGGGGGCCCGAAATTCGGCCTTTCGTTTAAATATGGACGGCAACAACGGCATGCTAAGTTCGAAACCAATGTTGAGTGGCTGAAGCGGATGAAAATGCGCAATTTTCAGCGACGGACGGACAAACCTCAGAAGCACAGGGTTGTAAATCTTTCAGAGATTTGTGGAGATCGCATGAGCGAAAATCATATGGCACCCGGCGTTGTACTCGTGACAGGAGCTTCGGGCTTCATCGGTGTTGAACTGGTCGAGCAGTTGAAGGCGACCGGCTATAGAGTGATTACCGCGACGCGAAACAGCAACAAAGCCTGCGCTGACGGGATGGAACGAGTGCTTCTCCCTTCGTCGGACGAACCGGTCGAGGCCTTCGAACGCATTCTTGGTGGGATCGATCACGTTGTTCATCTGGCCGCTATTCACCACCCCAAGGTTCTCGTGTCCGCCGAGGCCTACCATGCCGTCAATTGCGTTCTGTCAGCCAAACTCGCAAAGGCCGCACATAAAACCATCACAGGCAAATTCGTCTTTGTCTCAACGATACGCGCGCAGTGCGGAAGCGTTCACGAGGGCATCGCGCGGGAAAGCGATCCCGCGCAACCCAGCGACGACTACGGCCGGACCAAGCTCGCAGCCGAGGCCGAAATCGCTGCAGCGCTTACCCGCGGAAATTTCACCATTCTGCGGCCCGTTCTCGTTTATGGTGCCGGTGTAGGGGGTAACTTGGCGACGCTCTTGAAGCTCGCAGCATTGCCCGTGCCGTTGCCGCTGAATTCGCTGGAAGGCAAACGGTCCCTGCTTGATCGCGGGGCGCTTTGCCGCGCTATTATCCATAGTCTGAATGAGGCAGAGACCAACGGTGGCACATTCATCGTTTCCGATGGAGTTCCAGTAACCGTGTCGGAAATCGTTGCTGCCGCCCGCCGCGGTCTGGGCCGAACGCCCAATTTGTTTTCCTTCCCGTCCTGGATACTGAACATTGCGACGCGCATGACGGGCCAGAGCGATCGCCGGAAAAGACTGAATGGGGACCTCGTGGCAAGTTCAGCGAAATTGCAATCGACGGGCTGGAATGCCGTCGACAATCCCTGTCGCCAAATTGAAGTTCTATCCGGCACGCTCCCATCACGGGTTCATCCGCTTTGAGAAAGATGCATCTGGCGGGTGTTTCGGCGCGGCGTATCGGGGATATCGGAACCTGATATCTCAATCGACCTACCGCGCGATAGCCGCCGAGGCGGCCTTTGGGATAAATCACAACACCCAGAATGCGGGGAAAGCCATACAAGTTGGAGAGCAGGATAATCTGGCGGTGTCGCAACAGGCTTGAGCGACTCTATATTTGGTTGCAAACGGCCGTCAAAGCCAGGGTGGAGGCATGCCGTGGCTTTGACGATTGGTGTGGCTGCTATCTTATGCCAGCTCCAGCATTGCGGCAGGGCTGAAGCTTTTCAGGTTTTCCGTGTCGCCACTGCGAACTTTCTTGATCCACGAGGGATCGTTCAAAAGAGCGCGGCCGACTGCGATCAGGTCGAACTCTTCGCGTTCAAGACGGCGAACCAATTTGTCCAGGCTTTCAGGTTGGGAACTCTCGCCGCCAAAGGCGGCCAGGAATTCGCCGGACAGTCCCACCGATCCCACGCTGATTGTGGCAGCGCCCGTCAGCTTTTTTGCCCAGCCTGCAAAGTTCAGGCCTTCTTCGCCGTCGATTTCCGGAAATTCAGGCTCCCAGAAGCGCCGCTGCGAGGCATGGAATATATCAACGCCCGCCTCCGCAAGGGGCACGAGCCAATCGGCCATTTCGTTTGGCGTCTCCGCCAGCCGGTAGCTGTAATCCTGCTGCTTCCATTGACTGACGCGCAGGAGAACAGGGAAATCCGGTCCAACCGCACTGCGGACACTCTTCACCACCTCGGCGGCAAATCGCGCCCGCTCCTTGAGCGTCGCTCCGCCAAAATGATCTGTCCGTGTGTTGCTTCCTGCCCAGAAGAACTGGTCTATGAGATAACCGTGCGCCCCGTGGATTTCGACCACGTCAAAACCCAGTCGCTTGGCGTCTGCGGCTGCCCGGGCGAATGCAGCGATTGTATCGGCGATGTCTTCGTCCGTCATTGCGTTGCCACGCGGCTGGCCGGGACCGAGTAGACCGGAAGGACTTTCAACCGGTGATGGCGGACGCCAGTCGGTCGTCGGATGGGATGTTGAACCGGTGTGCCAGATTTGCGGGCCCATTTTGCCGCCCGCTGCGTGTACTTCTTCGATGACGTGCGCCCATCCATCCAAGGCGGCCTTGCCATGAAAGAACGGAATATCCGGGTGATTCTTGGAAGCAGGTCGGTCAATCACCGTTCCCTCCGACAGGATCAGTCCCACGTCGCCTTCAGCACGCCGCCGATAATAGGCTGCCACATTCTCGCCAGGCACACCGCCAGGGGAAAATGTGCGCGTCATTGGCGCCATGACGATGCGGTTCTTGAGTTCCAATGATTTGATCTTGAATGGCTTGAAGAGGGCAGCCACTTGCAGTGCAGACATTGATAGGTACTCCGATTGTGTTGAAGCACACAGGTATATATTGTAAACCTAGTGTCAATAAGGCACTTAATGTAGATCAGGTATACAGGAGGAAACCATCATGACCGAGGATCGGAGCAAAATGTGCGCGGTGCACGGCCCAAGTCGCCTTCTGCTCGATCAGATCGCTGACAAATGGTCCGTGCTCATTCTGTCGCTGCTCTGTGGCAATCCTCTGCGTTTCAATGAAATAAAGCGGCGTATCGACGGCATCACGCAGAAGGCGCTCACCGAAGCCTTACGAAGGCTGGAGCGAAACGGAATGGTATCGCGACACGTCATTCCCATCTCTCCGATTGCCGTTGAATACAGTGTCACGCCGCTCGGCCGCACACTGAAGGAGCCATTTGGTGCTCTATGCACCTGGGCGCTGGAGCATGAGCACGAGGTTGAACAAGCTAGGCAATCATTCGACCAACGCGCAATCGGTTATACAACCTCATCTGGCGATGCGCGCGACATGAAGGCGGCTATTGATTGAACGGCACGGACTAGAATTTCTTTCTGGTTTTACCGCATCGGCACCGCGCGGACCAATAAACCCGAAACCCCGTGATTTAAAGAATACCATTTCTGTCGAGATTAAAACGCGGAGGTTAGGCTTCCAGCTTCACTCATGATCCTGGAGCATCGATGACCAGACGGACAGACCAATTGAGTTTGGGCGCCTTTCTCTATCCGACAGGCCACCATATCGCCGCCTGGCGCCACCCGCAGGCGCAGGCCGATGCCGGGTCGAACTTCGCGCATTATGCGCAGCTGGCGCGGATTGCAGAGGCAGCCAAGTTCGACCTGATCTTCATGGCCGATGGTGTCGGTACGCGCGGAACGGATACGGAAGCGCTGAGCCGTACGGCTATCCGGTATGTCGCGCAGTTCGAGCCCTTGACGCTTCTCTCGGCGCTTGCAGCCCTGACCGAGCGGGTCGGTTTCGTCGCAACGGCGTCCACGACCTACAACGAACCCTACCATATCGCCCGGAAGTTTGCGTCGCTTGATCACATCAGCGGCGGCCGCGCAGGCTGGAACCTTGTGACATCGGCGAGTGAAGATGAAGCGCAGAATTTCAACCGTGACCACCATGTTGCCCATGCCGAGCGCTACGACCGCGCCGAGGAATTCGCGGATGTCGTGCGCGGATTGTGGGACACCTGGGAACAGGATGCGTTTCTGCGTGATAAGGATAGCGGCATCTTCTACGACCCAGCCAAGCAGCATCTGCTCAATCATCGGGGCAAGCACTTCAAGGTTCGCGGGCCGCTCAATGTCTCGCGGGCGCCGCAGGGGCATCCTGTCATCGTGCAGGCGGGTTCGTCGGAACCGGGCAGGGATCTTGCCGCCCGCACTGCCGAAGTCATATTCACGGCTCACCAGGCGATCGAGGATGCACGTGCATTCTACAGCGACGTCAAGGGCAGGCTTGCCCGTTTTGGCCGTTCGCCTGATGATCTGAAGATCATGCCCGGTATTTTCCCGGTCATTGGCAAGACCGAATCGGAGGCTCGGGAAAAGTTCGAACAGATCCAGGAGCTCATTCATCCGGCGGTGGGGTTGTCGCTGCTGAATGGAATGGGCGGAGATGTCGATCTGTCGACCTATCCGCTGGATGGACCGGTTCCCGAGGTCACGGAAACCAATGGCAGTAAAAGCAGACAGAAGCTGCTGCTCGATCTGGCCCGCCGCGAAAACCTGACCATCCGCCAGTTGTATCTGCGGGTGGCAGGTGCGCGCGGTCATTGGCAAATTGTCGGAACACCCACACAGATCGTCGACCAGATGGAAGAATGGTTCACCACCGGTGCGGCCGATGGTTTCAACGTCATGCCGCCGCATCTGCCGGTTGGCCTGACGGATTTTGTTGAACACATCGTTCCGGAGCTGCGCCGCCGTGGTTTGTTCCGCACGGACTATGCCGGCCGCACCTTGCGCAGCCATCTTGGTCTGCGCGAGCCGTCGCACCCGGCGCAGGCGGCTGTTGCAGCCGAATGAAACGATTGACAGCGAAAGAGGTGGCATCATGACCAACCCTGTTCATCTGAAAATCCGCAATGTCAGCCGACACTTCAATGTCAACGGCACGACGCTGACAGCCCTTGACGATGTCAGTCTTGACATCAAAGCGGGCGAGTTCGTGACCATCGTCGGGGCGAGCGGCTGCGGCAAGTCGACCTTGCTTCGCCTCGGCGCAGGTCTCGATGTCGAGCACGACGGCGTGATTGAACACGGGGGCAGGCGCGTCGATGGTCCCAGCCTCGACCGGGGTATCGTCTTTCAGGAGCCGAGGCTTTTCCCGTGGTTGACCGTCGAGCGCAATGTTGCCCTCGGGCTGGAGAATGCGGCTTTTTCCAAAGCGGAAAAGCGCCAGCTGGTGAGCGAGCAGATCGCGCTCGTTGGCCTTTCGGGTTTTGAACAAGCCTATCCGCATCAGCTGTCCGGCGGCATGGCGCAACGTGCCGGGATTGCCCGCGGTCTCGTCAACCGGCCGGATGTGCTGTTCCTGGATGAACCCTTCGGCGCGCTGGATGCCATTACCAAGACAAGGCTGCAAGGCGAGCTGCAGCAGATATGGGCAGCGGAAAAGATTACCATGGTGCTGGTGACCCATGATGTCGACGAGGCGGTCTATCTGGGAGACCGGGTGGTGGTCATGTCGCCGCGCCCGGGCAGGATCCGGCAGATCGTGCCGGTGGATTTACCGCATCCGCGCGAGCGCACATCCCCGGAGCTCGCCGCCATCCGCAATGAGGTGCTTGATATTCTCAACGGCACCACCGGCGAGGCGCCGAAGCCGGTATCCCGGCCGGTCGCAGCAAAGCGACCCGTCGCACCCGCACTCTCCATTCATGTCGCGCATTGCATCAAACCAGCACAGCCGGCCTTTTCGACAACGGAGATATGAGATGACATTCTCAACGATTTTGCGGCGGACGGCCCTGGCTGTCTTCACCGTTTCCCTTCTGGCGGCGCCTGCACGTGCGGCCGAGCCTTTGACGATCCACGTCGGCTATGCGGCCATCGGCGTCGACAACCGGCCCTTTGCGGAGGGTACATCGGCTGCAACGGCGCGGGCTGGCGAATATCTTGAAAAGGAATTCGCCAACGATCCCAACATCAAGATCGAATGGTTCTTCTTCAAGGGTGCCGGGCCCGCCGTGAATGAGGGGTTCAGCAATGATCAGCTCGATTTCGCCTACCCATCACCTCGGGCAGTTCGCTCGAAACCACGACGATGCCCATCCCGCTTTCGGCAAGTTCGTAGAGAATCTCGTAGATTTCGGACTTGGCGCCGACGTCGATGCCACGCGTCGGTTCATCGACGATCAGGATCTTCACACCCTGCTCCGCCAGCCAGCGGCCCAATATGACTTTCTGCTGATTGCCGCCGGAGAGGTTGACGATGTCCTGTTTGCGCGAAGGTGTGCGTACCTTCAGGCGCTTGATGAAGGTTTCCGCAACCTCCACCTCCCTCTTCCGGTCGAGCAATCCGTACGGGCTGTAATGGCGGCGCGAGGAAACATTGATGTTTTCTTCGATCGAGCGCCCCTGGAGAATACCGTCATGCTTGCGGTCCTCCGAGCACAGAACAATCCCCGACCGGATCGCCTGGCGCGGACTCCCGGCTTTCACCTGGGCACCGTCGATTGAGGTTGCACCGGAAAACTGCGGATCGGCTCCGAAGACCAGTCGCATCAGTTCGGAACGGCCCGCACCGATAAGGCCAAAGAAGCCGACAATCTCGCCGGCGCGCACATCAAAGCTCGCAGGCTCCGGCAGGCGTTCTCCGGAAACATTCTCCACCTTCAGACGCACGGCGCCCGCTTTGCGGCCGCGCCAGCCCCAGATATCGTTGATTTCCCGCCCGACCATTTCGGCTACAATCTGATCACGCGTTACACCTTGCAACGTCTCATGGTGTGCTGCGAGCTTGCCGTCGCGCAAAACCGTCAAACTGTCACAAAGCCTGAAAACCTCATCCAGCCGATGCGAAACATAGAGGATAACCTTGCCTTCGGCCCGCAAGCGGTCAATCAGCGTGAAAAGAATTTCACTTTCTCGGGAAGAAAGCGAAGAGGTCGGCTCATCAAGGGCAATCACCCGTGCATCGAGCATCACTGCCTTGGCGATTTCCACCATCTGCCGTTCACCGATGGACAGCGTCTTTACCTTCTGGCGCGGATCGATATCGATTCCTGCATTCTTCAATTTTTCGGTGACATCGGCGAACATTTTCGCGGAGGCAACTACACCCGCCTTTGCCGGGAACCGGCCGAGATACAGGTTTTCCGCCACGGTCAACTCGGGCACGAGCTGCAGCTCCTGGTGGATGACGATCACACCATGTTCGAACGCGTCTCTTGAAGAGCCATACGCCTGAACGTCGCCGTCAATGCGTATTTCGCCCTCGTTCGCATGCTGATCTCCAGACAGAATTCGGATGAGGGTTGATTTACCGGCACCGTTCTCACCCATCAATCCATGCACGGCACCCTTGCGTACATCGAAACTGATGCCGGACAGCGCTTTCACGCCGGGATAGGTCTTCGTAAGATTTGAGAACTGCAAAAACGACACGTGGCTTCCCCTCCAGCTTGGCGGCGGAACAAACCGCCGCCAGGGATTTCAATATACGGCGAGGATTACTCGATACCGAGTTCCTTGCGCACCTGCTGGAAAGTATCCCGCTTGGCGAGAGCGCCCGATGTCAGGGTAAGCTTTTCCGGCTGCTTGCCGTTCGCCACCCACTCATACATGTTGGTGGCGGTCTCATAGCCATGACGCTTGGGGGAAATGATAACAGTCCCGACAAAACCGGTAGCAGTCGGCTTCTTGAACTCGTTGATCGCCGAGTCCGCGCCGCCTATGCCGACGCCGATCACACCGTCTGCCGGAATGCCCACACTCTCCGTCGCGCGCACAGCACCGAGCACCGCCTCGTCATTGAGGCCGAAAGCGACCCACTTCTTGATACCGGCATGCGCATTCAACACCACGGTTGCAGCATTCAGAGCAGCTTCGGTATCCGTCTTTGCCTGTGGAGCCGGAAAGATATTCTCAGCCTTGAAGCCGTTTGCCTTCAGCACCGAAATGGCACCCTCGACACGGTCAACGGCCGTCGGCAGCTGATCGTAGGAAACGCGAATGGCGCCCACTTCTTCCGGCTTCCAGCCGCGCGCCTTCATCTCGTCAACGATGCCCTGCCCGACGGCTTCGCCGATCTTGGTGGCGGAAATGCCCATATGCGGCACATCCTCAAGCGGTTTACCGGCGGCATCGACCAAGCGGTCATCGACCGTCATCATCTTGAGGTTGTTCGCAGCCGCCTTGGCCACAATGCCCGGTCCGAGCTTCACGTCGGGCGTGCAGACGACAAAGCCCTGAGCGCCTTGCGCGCCAAGATTGTCGATTGCCGACATCAGCTTCTCGCCATCCTCAGCGCCGATCTTGACGAGAGTAAATCCCTTCTCCTTGGCGGCCTGGTCGGCAAATTTCCACTCATCCTGGAACCAGGGCTCCTCCGGCTGTTTCACGATGAATCCGATTTTGGCATCCTGCGCACTGGCAGGAACCATGGACACGACAGACATCGTTGCGAGTGCGCCGGCGAGAATCGCCGTCTTGATTAAATTCATTGTCATTCCTCCCAAAAGCACGATCCCGTTTTCCGATCGTGATGGTACAATTAATCATTTTTATCATACTAGTCAATTGCTCTGGTATGATAAATAGTCTATTGCTCAAGGGATTGGAATTCTCGATACGATGATCGATAAGGCTGTGACGCCGTCGCGTCACAGAGGGGAAGAAATGATGAGCCAAGCCACTGATCCGTCGATTGCAGGCGCGCAAAAAATACGCCGCCCCCGCGTGATGCCGGATGTGGTGCGCGCGCTGGCACGTGACATATTTGCCGGCCGTTATCCAAGCGGCAGCCTTTTGCCGCGGGAAAGCGACCTCGGCGACGCCTATGGCGTTAGCCGGACGGTTATCCGGGAGGCGCTGAAGGTTTTGGCCGCCAAGGGATTGGTCAGTAGCCGTCCGCGCATTGGAACAACCGTATGTGATCCGGACAACTGGAACATCATCGACCCCCAGGTGCTGGAATGGCACGCCCCGCACCTCCTGGACGACCGCCTGTTTGACGCCATCCTTGAAACACGCCGCGCCATAGAACCGCTGGTTGCGGAACTTGCAGCGAGCAGGGCCACGCTGCAGGAAATCGCCGATCTCGAACTTGCCTGGCAGGGCATGGCCGACGCAGCGAACGATGTGGAACAGTTCTCGCGTTCAGACATAGCGTTCCACCAGATTCTGTATGCGGCGAGCCACAACCCGGTGTTCCGTCAGATTGGCGGACTGATCGATGCGGCACTGAAATTTGTTCTCGAAACCACCGCCACCACTTCCAACGATCAGAGAAGCGAAGCGATCAAGGCGCACCGTGCCATGGTCGAAGCATTGCGGATGCGCGACGCTGCCGCTGCACGCAAGGCCGCCAGTGACATCCTGGACCTCGCCGCACGCGATCTTGCCGCGGCAAAATCCCTCAATGCAGGCAAAACCGTTTAAAGGTCAGACAGACGATGAAAATCACCGCACTCAAGACATTCATTGTTCCCCCGCGCTGGCTCTTTCTGAAAATTGAAACCGACGAGGGTGTCAGCGGCTGGGGCGAACCCGTTGTCGAAGGCCGGGCGCACACGGTTGAAACCGCGATCACGGAACTTGCGGATTATCTGATCGGCAAGGATCCGCGTCTGATCGAGGATCACTGGACGGTGATGTATCGCGGCGCCTTCTATCGCGGCGGCCCCATCCTGATGAGTGCGATCGCCGGTGTCGATCAGGCGCTTTGGGACATCAAGGGCAAAGCACTCGGCGTGCCTGTCCATGCGCTTCTCGGCGGCAAACTCCGCGACCGGATCAAGGTATATTCCTGGATCGGCGGTGACCGGCCAGCTGACATCGCCGCCGGCGCCCTTGACGTCACCAGCCGCGGCTTCACCGCACTCAAGATGAACGGCACGGAAGAATTGCAGATCGTCGACAGCCACGACAAGATCGATGCCGTCATCGAACGCGTCGCGACTGTTCGCCAGGCAGTCGGACCGAACATCGGCATTGCGGTCGATTTTCACGGCCGTGTTCACCGGCCGATGGCACGGGCCCTGGTCAAGGAACTCGATCCCTATCGCCTGATGTTCATCGAAGAACCTGTCTTGAGTGAGAACCGTGAGGCGCTCAAGGAAATTGCCGCTTTCTCATCAGCGCCGATTGCACTCGGCGAGCGCCTTTATAGCCGCTGGGACTTCAAGAGCGTTCTTGAGCAAGGGGCCGTTGATATCATCCAGCCCGACCTGTCTCACGCGGGCGGCATTACGGAATGCCGCAAGATCGCGGCCATGGCCGAAGCCTACGACGTGGCGCTGGCACCCCATTGCCCGCTTGGCCCGATCGCACTGGCAGCTTGCCTGCAGCTTGATGCTGTCAGTTACAACGCCTTCATCCAGGAACAAAGCCTCGGCATCCACTACAACAGTACCAATGATTTGCTCGACTACGCCAAGGACAAATCCGTCTTTCACTACGAGGATGGTTATGTGGCAATTCCGGAGGGTCCGGGCCTCGGCATTGAAATCAACGAGGAATACGTCATCGAACGCGCCAAGGAAGGACACCGCTGGCGCAACCCGATCTGGCGGCACAAGGACGGCTCTTTCGCCGAATGGTGATGTTCAAGGGCCGTCATTTTGATCGATCATTCTGCGATCCATCGCTGGACAATTCTGGTCAGTCCTAAATTGCATGAACGGTTCAATCGCAGGACGCGCATTCTTACCCGCACCTGAAATTTCAACGAGACATATCCCATATAAAGACCCTCGGTTTTGGTGTGGTCGCGGCGGACACAAACGTCTCGTAAATTTGCTCGGCATTCTCACATCGGTCGTCGCGCACTTGTTATCAAGCGGTGGCTTGCAGTGGAATGCGCATGTTGGCCGTCAAATAATTTGAGTTGACCGTTTTCGATGACAAGGCAACACTTGCAATCCACCGCAAGGCAGGAGGAAAAACGATGAATGAGCCTGACCGCTGGCGCCACATGGCAGCCGCGCCGAGAGATGGCCGACGGATCCTCGTCACGATTCGCCCATCCGAACAGGGGCCGGCAGAAGTCGATCTTGCCTATTGGTCCAAGGGTGATCAGTTCGGCACAGAAGGCTGGCGTGCTTCCGATTCCTCGCCTGGCCGCCTCGTCGAATATGCCGAGCCGGAATTGAAATGCTGGATGCCGATGCCCACTGCTAACCTCGACGGCAGCTCCATGCCATCACCATGGGAAGGCGACGACGCGCGCGAGCTCGACGGGACAGGGATTTAGCAACTCGCGCCGATATGTTGCGAGAACTCAATATGGACCCTCAAAATCCTGTTGAGCCACTGGCTTTTATACTCACTGCAGTCTATTGTTCGTTGTTTTTGTTATATTATTTATCCTAGTCCGTATCTAATACGAAGATAGCTTCGGCAGCATGGACTGATAGTCCTTTCTTAACCATGATGCCGAATGCCATATGCGCCTGATGGGGCTGCGTTATAAGGCTCATTTCGCTCTGCGGCCGTCCATCGTCTCACTATACGCCATTTTACTGCATTTGCTCGATGCTACAGCATTGGTTTTACTGGGTTTTCCGGTGTCCCTGCCCTCTTGGCTTTTTCCGGTCACCCGCCGGCTCGTGCCTGTTTTCCTCTTATCGGCGTTTTTAACTGTTCGTTTTCTCGCGTCTTGCGTGTTTGTACACATTGGATTTGCTGGGGTTTTCCGGGTGGTTTCGCCCGCGAAACGGTGTGGTTGGCGCGCCATGTCGGTGTCATTCCAGCTGCCCCTTGACCAGCCTGACATGGGTGCCATTGGCCCTGAGCTGGGCGAGCAGCATCGGCCAGACGGAGAATTCGCCCTTGGCCGCCTTGTCGGTGAGGGAGCGGAGGTAACCGCCGGCCGAATTGATCTGATCGGCCCTTTGCAGGATGCAGGCCATGGCAATGGCGGCGTTTTCCTGGCCGAGCACCGCACAGGCCTCCTCATAGGCGGATGGGCTGACGCCGAGCATGGAGCGCACGACAATGGCCGCGCCCATCAGTTCGGCCCAGCTGGCAAGGCCGTTCCTGGCATAGGCCGCGATATCCGGACAGGCCTGGCGCACCAGTCCGAGCGGAACCGGCTTTGCCTCGAAGGCCTCCGCGCCCAGCCCGGAAAGATCGATGCTGCCGCCGGACATGTCTGCCGGCATCCTCCGGCCCGGGCCCGGGTTTTCCGCTGCCTGGCCTTCCCCCTGCTCTTGCTGCGGTTCGCTCGGCAGATCCCCGTCGTCATTGTGCGCGTCGGCTTGGCCTTGGTTTTTTCTAAAGCCAGGTTCAAGATCAGATGTGGATTGGGTGTTTGAATTTTGTTTGTGGCGCTCAGAATGAGACTCTTTGGCGCTTGATTGTGTCGAATTCAGCTTATTCTGCAACAACTTGGAGATCTCCAGCTGGATGCATTCCAGGCCGTCGACAATCGGCTCCAGATCGCGGATCCTCGCCTGGCGGGGAATATCATCAATCACACCGCGAAACGCCGTGTGGTGGCCGTTCCAGTCGATGTCAGGCATTTCCTCAAAGCCCAGCTCGATCAGCTTGACGATGTCGCGGCGCAACAGCGTCACCTTCTCCTTCATCAGCTTCAGCTGCAGCCGCTCGCCCCGCACCGTCTGCGCCATAGTGTCGAACTCCTGCGCCCGCACCACCAATGGTGCCAGCGAGAAGCCAAAGGCCTCGCCGCCCTCCCCTGCCCCCGCTGCCCGGGCTTTGCGCGCATAACGCTTGCCGTTGGGGCTGTCCTTGCGGAAAATCAGGCCGGTTTCCACCAGCGCGCTCAAATGCCGGCGCAGCGTTGCCGGCGCCATGCCGTGCGCGCGCAGCGACAGCTGCACATTGGACGGAAACACCACCAGGCCACCCGCCTCGCTGAGCGCGTTCTGCGGATAGAACGTCAGCAGCGCGTTCAAAACCACCAGCGCCCGGTCGGAAATCCCGATCAGCGCCCGCGCCTCGCATAAGGAGCGAAACAGCTTCCATTTGTCGACTGAAGCTTCTGGATCGACGTCGCTCGCCTGCGCCTGCGTTGCCAGCATGCCAAGCGACAGCGATCGCCGCCCGAAGGGCGTCGTGAATGCATTCCCCGACTGCATCGTCTTCTACCTTTCAATAGGCAAAAGAAATCCGCTCGCCCAAACGACGCCAAAATGTCTTGACACTGATTCCCGGAAATGCGATTCTCGATCCTGCTAGAGATATGAGAGAAGCCTTCCAAGACAGAGATGTTTAGGTGGGCTTTTTTCTTGTGCGGTTAATCTCCTGTTTTTCCTACTGTTTCCGATTCCCTGAAGGCTCGATAGAGTTCGTCAAGGTTATCGGCAATATATGCACCGAAACGAGAAGCATTTCTGGCCTTCAACGCCAGTGTAAAGCTCTTTCCCGTATCTTTGATCTCTGCGTTAAGCGATTTATCCTTGGCCGCCCAGGTCTTCGTCCTGGAAGCGCTAGCTTTCGGTGCCGGCCGCTTCGCATTGTTCAGGCTATCGAACAGGCGCGCAAACCGATCATCGCTGTTCTCGACAGCAAAGTCCGCAGAGTGAATGAACTCGGCCGCCCTCGCCTGATTTCCCGGCTGTTCCAGAAACTTGGAAAGCTGCCACCAGCGATCCCGCCCCGTTGCCTTGGCCGAGCCGATGGCAAGAACGATAGTCTCTGGTATGTGCGACGAAACCGACTGCATCTTGGAAAACGTCGTCGGATCAAGTGCCAGCGCCGATTTGATGACGGCATGATCATAGCCAAGATCGCCCAGCCGCTTTGCAAACAGCGTCCGCTCGATAAAGGAGAGGTTTTGCCGCGCCGCGTTTTCCTGCCCCTGCGCAATGACGTGATCCTGATCCGCCATCGGCTTGACCACGGCGCGCACGAGCTTGCCGAGATGCCGTGCGACCTTAACCCGGCGATGACCGAAAACGATCTGGTAGCGACCGGATACGGAGGGGTGCGGGCGAACGAGAATGGGCGAATCCTGCCCCCTCTCCGCAATGGCAGCCCGCAGCTCCTGAAAAGCCTGATCGTCGTCATCGATGCGATCGGTGACAAACGAACCGTCGATCAGTTCCGGATCTAGTTCAACGACACTGCCCTTGGCCAGTTCTTCGAACGAGCTCTTGATGGAGCGCGATGCACCCGTCACCACATACGATAGCGCGTCGTTGCGTTCCGGCTGCGCGGGCGCCGGGTTCATCACGCTGCTGAAAATATCCTTCCGGGCCATCTAATTGCGTCCATTCCCAGTCATGCGGTTGATTTTTCTTGCGAAAATCAATGTTTTTACGGCAGTAAATCGTAGGTTCATGTCATCGGCCCCACGCACGATGCACGAGCGAGGCGATCTCGGCATTAACAGCGTCAAGTGACTCGATCGCCCGCTCATAGGTTGAGCGTGTGAAACTGTTCTTCTCCACTTCGTAGAGCGTCTGCTTGGTCAGGCCGGCATCCGATACCGCCGTGGATTTCAGCATGGCATTGGCCAATATCTCTTCAGCCAGCATGGACTGCATGAAGCCCACCATCTGGGCCTGCGGAATATCCGTCGGTTCATAGCGGGTAATCAGGTAGCGGAACCAATCGAGTTCCACTTTCGCTCCCGCCTGTTTCACGGTCTTCAGGATACCGCCCAGCATGAGCAGGAACTGCGACATGGACATCAGATCCAGCATCTGCGGGTGCACGGTGATCAAAACCGCCGTGGCGGCCGACATTGCCGTCAGCGTGAGATAGCCGAGTTGCGGCGGGCAATCGACGACAACCACGTCATAACGGTCATCGACACTCTCCAGCGCGCTGGCGATACGGGTAAAGAACTGCCGGCCTTCGCGCGACGCCTTGTCCTGCATCGCCAGCGGGGTATCGTACTCGTATTCCTGCAGTTCGAGATTGGCGGGAATGATATCGAGCCCGGGGAAATTGGTCGGCAGGATCACATCGGCAATCGGCTTGCGCTGATCGTCATAGCGGATGGACTCGTACAGCGACAGATTCCGGTCCAGTTCAGGCTGGAAACCGTGCAGGGCGGAAAGGGACGCTTGCGGATCAAGATCGATCGCCAGAACCCGGTGGCCCGTCAGCGCCAGATACTGTGCGAGATGCGCCGATGTCGTGGTCTTGCCGGAACCGCCCTTGAAATTGACGACAGCGATCACCTGCAGCTTGTCGCCGGGCTTGCGGTGCGGCACATATTTTTTAACCTCGGTCCGGCCGTTGCGGTCGAGATAATGGCGCAGCTCCAGCATCTGCTCCGCCGTATAGGAACGCCGCCCAGATGCGGCCTGCGCCGGCACGGGCCCCTTGCCTTCCAGGTGCAGCCGCTTGAGATTATTCTGCGTCACACCAAGATAGTGCGCCACTTCCGCCATGGAGAACTGCCGCAATGTCTTCTTGGCATTCGGCGGAAACTTTTCCATCCGAAGCTGATTCAAGCGGCGTGAAATCTCTGCACCCTGGTCGAGGATCTTGTCATCAAACTCAAACTTGGGCAGAGGTAGAGCGAAGTTCATCGGAGACAAGACCTCTAATAGCGCTTTTTCAAAGCAAATCTTCTGAGAAGCGCCATTAAGCTCCGATTCGAACAAACCATCAAGAAATTTTAGGTTAACAGAAACTTAACAACAGTTTTGTCATGCAATACATGCGGAGCTTTGAATCCCGATGCATATCCCGCGGCGCTGGCGCACTCTGCGTCAAAACGTGAGTAACCCGCTGTTTTTCCTACAAAAACATTGAGTATTTACCGCAGTAAATACGCCTCTGTACCGGACACCCGACGCAATCGGGGCAATCCATCTTTCAGCCGGGCGCCGCTTCACCATTGGAGCCCACCCGACTTATCCGATGATTCATCTGCAAGCACGCCCGGAATCATGCGTTTTCAGCGTCGGTCTGGTCATCGGCGGCGAATCGAACGCGATTCCTGCCCTCCGATTTGGCGCGGTAGAGCGCGACGTCCGCCGCCTTGATGAGTTTCGGCCATCCGACAGAGCCCAGGACGCCGCTGGCGACGCCGAAACTTGCGGTCATATTCAGACAGACACCGTCTGCCAGCCGAATCTCATGTCGCTGCAGGGCGAGCCGGATGCGGCGAGCGCGCATGACGACGTCCGCAAGCTGGTCACCCGTCGAGAGAATGGCAAACTCCTCGCCGCCGAACCGGGCGATGACATCCGCCGACCGGACCATCGAGCGTAGCAGGGCCGATACGTCCTTGAGCACATGGTCTCCAGCCTGATGGCCATAGGTATCGTTGACAAGCTTGAAGTAATCGATGTCCAGAAGAATAAGACAGGCCGTCTCCGGCTGCTCATCCTTGTTTGCTGCGCTCTGCCCGATCAAGTCGAGCGTGCGTCGGTTGAAGAGACCGGTCAAGCCATCGGTTTCCGCCTGCTCTTTCAATTTGTCGGTCAAGATAGCCCGCTCATGCAGCTTGCCGCGCAAAACCTGCAACGCATCGAAAAGCCGGCGCATTTCCCCGGCATAATGCTGCCTGTCACCGAGTTTGACCGGCACGTCGTGGGCAAGGCCGATAACCTCTTCGCGCGCCTGCAGGAGTGGTGACAGGACGGACCGGTGCACCATATGAACAAGGCTCGCAAGAATGGCCAGTATCGCCGATGTTATGGCGACAACCATGATCAAGGTGCTTAAGGCATGATCACGCGTGTGCATGAGTTCGTCGATCTTGACGTTCAGAAACTCGCTGCGCAGGCTCTCCAGCGGTTGAAGCGTTTTGACAAAGCGGTCTGTGAACTGCTCCGCCGTCATGGAATATTGCCCGGAGACCCGGCCTTCCGCGACAAGAGCATCGACCATGCCCAGACCCTCGCCGAAAAACACACGCTCGATTTCCTCGCGCTTGCCGTCAAGACGGGCATCGCTGCGGAAGAGGGCGTCCTGCACGCCAATCAGGCGCCAGAGCTCATTGAGCCGCCCGCGCGTCCGGCTGCTGTCAATCAGGTGCTTGCGCTCAAGGGGATGATGCGTCGCGATCGGTGCCATGATCTGGGACGCAATGCGTCCGCCATATTCGCGGAGATCGCTCAGCATGTGGCCTGTCATCACGGATGCAGCGATGGCATCGTCGGACCCGACAAGCTCATTGACATTCCAGGCCACGATCGACTGGAAATCGTCGACAACCGCAAACATGCCTTCAATCGCCTGCTGGACGTCGTCTGTAGTGCGCTGGTCAAATGGCATCGCAGCGACCCGATCGACATCCATTCTGGCGCGTTTGAGATCAGCGCCCGTCTGCTCAAGCATCCGGAGAGGGATGGGGTGGTTTAGGGTTCCGGGCTCAGGTGTTTGAGGGGCTGCCGCTGCGGCAAGAGCCGCATCACTTGCCGCACGAAACTGGATAAGCCGCTGGGTTACATCAGGTGTCAGAGGATCGGCGCTCCCCATGACCGTGTTCGACGGGCCGCGTTCCGCCGACAGGCGATTGGCGGCGTCCAGAACCAGACGAAAGCGTTCAACACGATCAAGATTAAGCCGTGCGAGCCGGTAATCCCCATAGGAAGGCAGTATGATACTCGCCGCGAGAATAGTGGTACAGGCCACGGCCATGCCTATCCCGGTCCAAAGCTTCCGATACAGGCTGGCGCCTGCATTGTTTCGCGGTGCATTTCTGGGTGGTTCAGTGGGGCTGGACTCTGGCAGGGCGGGACGTCTCCCAAAACGGGCCGGACGAAAAGAAGTCAATCAATATTATCCTATCGCAATAGTTCCCACCAGTGGCTGAGGCGCCACCTGCAAGACTGTCCTTCGTCCCTTCTGAAGTCCGCGTTTTCTGACAAACGCTTGGTCTTGTCGCTCAATCGTATGGCTGGTTTAAGGGAAGATATCAATAGGCAAGCACACGCATAGGTTGATATTGATGCGCACTTTTTAGTTGTATTCTTTCAGGAGACACCGGGAAAGCCCTGGTCTGCAGTCAAATACCGGGCGGCAAATGAGACACATTTGCCGCCCGGTACGCCGGCGATAAAACCCTCCGGCAGTCAATTCCAAAAACGGATATCCGTTGCTATTTCTTGCCGCCCGCCTTGCGGCTGGCATCGTCCTCGACCAGTTCATACCACATGGCATTGAGAACGGCGAAAGCAGCAGCAAACGGCAATCCGAGCAGCCAGGCAAAATACCACATTCTTCTACTCCTTCTTCGTCCTAGTAAGCGTGACCGCTCTTGTTGGTGATTGTCTTGTCATCCACCTTCCCCCACAGCACGTGATAAACCCAGCTTGTGTAGAGAATGATCAGCGGCACGAAAATGACCGTCACCACCAGCATGATGAACAGGGTCAGGTGGCTTGACGACGCATCCCAGACTGTCAGGCTCGACCGCGGATCAAGCGACGATGGCAGGATGAAGGGAAACATCGACAGGCCCACGGTCGAGATAATGCCGAAAATCGACAGTGCGCTTGCCAGGATGGTGGTGATTTCCCGCTTGAGCCTGAAACCCAGCATGGCGACAAGAGCGCCCACGAAGCCGAGGAGAGGGGCAACCAGCATCCATGCATGTGTGTTGAAATTGGCAAACCAGGCGTTCTTGTCCGACACCACAGTCTTCAGCAGCGGATTGGATGGCCCCGTTGGATCGACGACGCTGGAAATGCGATACCCGTCCAAACCGGTCCAAAGGATAAGTCCAGCGACGGCAAACAGAAGCACGGTGACCGGCGCCGCGATCCCGCCAAATCTGCGGGCGCGCTCGGCGATGATCCCCGTCGTCTTCAATTGCAGCCACGCACTGCCGTGCATGACCAGCATGGCGACTGAAAGAAGCCCGCAGAGAAGCGCGAACGGGTTCAGCAGCCCAAAGAACGACCCTTCATAGAAAATGCGCAGATCGCCGTCAAAACGGAAGGGAACACCCTGCAGCACGTTGCCGAGCGCCACGCCGAAGATGAGTGACGGCACGAAGCCGCCGACAAACAGGGCCCAATCCCAGGCAGCCCGCCAGATGGCGCTCTCGCGCTTCGACCGATATTTGAACGCAACAGGCCGGATGATCAGCGCCGCCAGGATAACGAACATGGCGAGATAAAAACCGGAGAAGGAGACCGCATAGAGTGGCGGCCAGGCGGCAAATATCGCGCCGCCGCCAACAATGAGCCAGACCTGATTGCCTTCCCAGATCGGACCGATCGTGTTGATGGCGATACGGCGCTCCATGTCCGTGCGGGCCACAAAGGGCAACAACGTACCGATGCCGAGATCAAAGCCGTCGGTGACGGCAAATCCGATCAGCAACACGCCGAGCAGCACCCACCAGATCAACCTTAAAGTGTCATAGTCGAGAAATTGATGCAGAATCATGATTGTTTACTCCGCCGGTACGATATGGGGGGAAATCAGGACGGCTTCTGGCTCGTTGTCCAGTTCCGGCCCCTTGCGAATGGCACGAAGCATCAGGCCCATCTCGATCACGAATAGGATTGTGTAGATCGTCACAAACCCGGCAATCGTGATCAGCAGGGACGTCGCGCCCAGATTGGAAACGGCTGCCGCCGTTGGCAGGACGCCCTCGATGATCCAGGGCTGGCGGCCGAATTCCGCAACGATCCATCCCATCTCCGCTGCAACCCAGGGGAGGGGGATCGCCAGGACTGCGATGCGCAACAGCCATGGATATGTATCGAGTTGCCGCCGTACCGACAGCACGAAGAACGTCCCGGTCAACAGGATGAAGAACATGCCGAGACCGACCATGATGCGGAACGACCAGAAGAGTGTTGGAACGTGCGGGACCGTATCCAGCGCGGCCTTTTCGATCTGGGCATCGGTTGCCTGGCGCGGATCGTCGACATAGCGCTTGAGAAGCAAGGCGTAACCGAGATCGGCCCCGTTGTCTTCAAACTTGGCCCGTACGTCCGGTGCGATCGCATTGGTGCTGCCGGCAGCGCGAATCTGTTGCAGCGCGTCGTAAGCCAGGAGCCCCTGTTTGATCCGCACCTCCGCATGCTTGACCAGATCCTCGATTCCGGGAATTTCCGTGGTCAGCGACCGCGTTCCGATGAGCCCCATCACCCAGGGAATACGAACCGCATAATGGGTTTCGCGGCTCTGCTGATCGGGAAAACCGAATGCCGTGAAGGCAGCCGGAGCAGGCTCGGTCTCCCACATCGCCTCAATCGAGGCGAGTTTCATTTTCTGGTGTTCGGTGGACAGATAGCCGCTCTCATCGCCAAGCACGACGACGGAAAGGGCCGCGGCCAGTCCGAAGGATGCCGCCACCGTCATCGACCGCTTGGCCAGCGCCGTGTGACGCCCCTTCAGGACATACCAGGCGGAAACACCCAGGACAAAGATGGAAGCCGTTACGTAACCGGCGGAAACCGTGTGAACGAATTTCGCCTGGGCGACCGGATTGAACAAAACTGCAAAGAAATCAGTGACTTCCATGCGCATCGTCTGGGGATTGAACGCTGACCCCACCGGATTTTGCATCCAGCCATTGGCGATCAATATCCACAAGGCGGAGAAGTTCGAGCCGATTGCGACCAGCCAGGTTGCCGTGAGGTGTCCCACTTTGGACAGCTTATCCCAGCCGAAGAAGAACAACCCGACAAAGGTCGCTTCCAGAAAGAATGCCATGAGGCCTTCAATGGCCAGTGGCGCGCCGAAGATATCGCCGACATACTGGCTGTAGTAACTCCAGTTCATGCCGAACTGGAATTCCATGACAATGCCGGTGGCGACACCGAGCGCAAAATTGATACCGAACAATGTGCCCCAGAACTTGGTCATCTGGCGCCATATGACGCGGCCGGTCATGACGTAGACTGTCTCCATGATTGCAAGCAATACGGAGAGGCCAAGCGTCAATGGTACGAAGAGAAAGTGATAAAGCGCGGTTATCGCAAATTGCAGGCGCGAAAGCGCTACGATGTCGAGTTCCATCTGCTCATGCCGGGCTTACGCCCGACCCCCTGTTGATCAGCGCCGCGAAGGGCGGACGCCGAGTGATTGAGACTGCGTCCTCAGTCCGGCCGCAGTGCTGCAAGTGCGGCGTCGAATTCTGGTTCGCCGCGGTGTAAAGAGGCAACGATCTGCCCCTGTTTCATGATGAGGAGACGGTCGGCCATTTCAGCCTCCCGCCGTATATGTGTGGCGACAAGGACCGTATGACCGGCCATCTCATGCCTCAGCCGCTGCAGGACATCCCGCGCTGTCTCGCCGTCCAGCCCTTCGGTCGGTTCGTCCAGCAGCCAGAGCGTCGCGTTGCGCAGAAGCAGCCGTGCCAATGCAAGACGGCGCAACTGTCCGCCCGAAAGCCCCAACCCGCCTTCGCCAAGCGGGGTATCGAGCCGGGCCGGTAATTTTTCCACATGGCTTGCCAGCCCGGCTATCACAAGCACCTGCCAAAGGCGGTCATCCCCGGCGTCGGGGTCCGCAAGCCTGAGATTCTCGCGCAGACTATCCTGAAAGAGTTCCGTCCGTTGCGTCAGGCGTGCCGAAGGGACATAGGCGACATGGCCACTCACAGGCTGCAATTCACCGGCAATCAGGGCCAGCAATGTCGATTTTCCCGCACCGCTGGCGCCAACCAGCGCAACGCGCTCGCCCTTCGCCAATGACAGCGAGACAGCCGTGAGGGCGGGATGAGCTGCGCCCTGATGAACGGCCGTGACTTTCTCAAGCGCTACCGCCAGACCTGCGGGAGGAGGGGAGGGGAGGGCAGGCGAGGGGACAGCGGCAAGATTGCCGCCGATGCGCCGCGCCGCAAGAATGGTGCGGCCAAGTTCAACTGCGCCGCGCCGCAGCCCGGCAAAGGGTTCAAGCGCTGCCAGGGCCATGAGAACAGCCAGGGCCGCAACCGGCGCCCCGATCAGGCCTGCCTGTGCCAGAATGGCAACGGCCAACAGCGTACCGGCGAGAAGCACGGCGGAGGCGATGCCGAAACCTGCGGTGACCGCCATTTCAACCCGGTTGAGCCTGTCATCCGCATTCACCAGACGATCATCGGCGGATTGGATGGCAGCGCATTGCGCCGCGACCCGGCTGGCCATGATGAGATCCGTCTGCCCCGCGACAAGATCGATCACACGCGAGCGAAGCGCTTCCATCGCATGGGCCCGGCGGCGCGCCGCATCCAGCGAAAAGCGCCCTGCCAGAAAGGGTATCGCCAGCCCTGTTGCGAGAAGCCAGGCAGCCACGCCCAGGCCAAACAGCGGATGCATCAGCCCGAAGACCACGCTCACAGCCACCGCGGAACACAGCGCGACGGCGCCCGGCACCACAATCCGCAGATAGAGCGAATCCAGGGTGTCAATGTCGGCCGTCAGCCGGAACAGCAGCTTTGACGGCCGGCGGAGCAGCAGATGGGCCGCCTCGGGTCTGGCCCATCCGCGAAACAAGGTCTCGCGCAGACCGGCGAGAACACCGAGCGTGGCGTCATGGGTGGTCAACCGCTCGCCGTAGCGCGCGGCAGTACGGGCAAGGGCCAGAAAACGGATACCTGCCGACGGCGCGAAGACATCGAACGTGAAAGCCGTTGCCGACGACAATCCGGCAATGGCCGTGGCGGTAATGAACCAGCCCGACAAGCCAAGCAGGGCAATGCCGGCAAGCACTGTCGCCGCCGCCAAAAGCGCACCCGCCAGCAGCATGAACCGCCGCTCTGCCAGGAAAAGCCGCAGCACAGGCCGGAAATCGCGTCGGAATGACATCACGCATCACTCCTTGTGAAAGCGGTCCGAAGATCGATGATGCGATCTGCCCGTGCGGCGAGAGCCGGATCGTGCGTTGCAATGACCAATGTCTTGCCCTGCGCCAGCGCAAACAATCTGCCGGCAATATCATTTGCCGTCTCATCATCGAGGTGTGCAGTCGGCTCATCCGCAAGAATCAGGTGCGCATGGGAATTTGCGGCAGCGCGCGCCAGGGCGAGACGCAGCGCTTCGCCGCCGGAGAGACCCGAACCGCCTTCACCGATGGACGATTTTCCACGGGCATTGGCGACCGTGTCCAGAGCGGCATTGTGCAGCGCCGCTGCCACCGCATCCGCATCGACCTCCGGCCGGCCCAGCGAGACATTCGCGCCAACAGTCCCGGCAAAGATATGCGGTTTCTGGCCGACCCAGGCGATGCACCGCCGCTGTGCCGCAGCATTTGCAGCCATGGATTTGCCGGCAACCAATATGTCGCCGCCGTCCAACGGTGCCAGGCCTGCAATCAGGGCCAGCAAGGTCGATTTTCCCGATCCGCTCGGTCCAAGCAGCGCCACGCTTTCACCCGGTGCGATATCGAGGCTGAATCGTTCGAAAACCGGCCGCCCCTCTCCGGCATAACGGAACGTGGCATCACGGATGTGAACGGAGGGCGTTCCGATCGGCGCAGGGAATGCAGTCCGGTCATCATGGGGCTTGTCGCCGTCATGCGGCAGGTCCACGCCCTTGACGGCAAGTTTCCGCAGCGCCTCCAGCGAAGCTTCGCCTGCAGCACGGTCATGCCAGACCGCCGAAAGCTCGCGCAACGGCTCAAAGAAAGCGGGAGCGAGCAGCAGGATGAACAGCCCTTCGCTCAAGGAGAGCCTGCCGCTCCAGGTTCCGAAGTCGAGTTGCCCGAGGAGATGAAACCCGACATAGACCGCCACCATCGCAACGCCAAGCGCGGCAAAAAGCTCGAGGACAGCCGAGGATAGAAAGGCGATGCGCAGGACTGCCATCGTGCGCGACCGCAACGACTCCGCATCGGCCCTGAGGCGCTTTGCCGTCACATCCACCGCATCGAGCGCGCGAATTGTCGCCAGTCCGCGCAGCCGGTCGAGCAGAAACGCATTCATTCCGCCAACTTCGACCAATTGCGCCTCGCTCGCCGCCTTGGCGCGCCAGCCGATCAGCGCCATGAACACGGGAATGAGCGGTGCGGCAACGAGCAGAACGATGGCAACAGCCCAGGACAGGGAAAGAACGCAGACAAGGATTGCAAGCGGGACCAGCGTTGCCTTGAACCGGGCCGGACGAAACCGCGCGAGGTAAGGCACCACGGCTTCGGCCTGCTCGGCCAGGATGCTTGCAGCCTTCCCGGAGGCAATCCGGCCGGGATCAAGCGGCGAGCGATGGGCAAGGGCGAGAATGGCGTCCCGGCGCAGTCCGGTAAGCATGGAGCGCGCACCATGGAAAGCGAGCCGGTTACCCGCAGCGTCGATGAATGCGCGCACGACGCCGATTGCAAGAACGCCGGCGGCAAGCCAGACGACACCCGACAAACCGTTGCCCGCAGCGATCCGGCCGACAGCGATGCTGAGCAGGGCCGCCTGCGGCAGCCACAGGAGCGCGGCAACAGCCTGCACAAGGGCTGCGGACCGTCCTCCGGGCAAACGGCCTGATGTTTCCGTCCCGATATTATCCGGCTCAGTGGTTTTTGCGCGCACCTCGCCGTTTGCGGCCGGATCTCCTGCCCGCAAAGCCACCGGGGAACTGAGTGCATCGACTGACATGACATTTATGCCTTGTCCGGACTGCGTTTGGTGCGGCCGAGCGAGACGATCTTGTCCTTCGCCTCGAGCAACCGCGTTACCTTGGCGCCAAGCGTCAACAGAGTTGCAAGGCGGTCAGTTTCGAGCTTCTTCACGTCATCGTACCAAGTTGTGAGGCGCTCGATAAGCCCATGCATTTCCGCCATGCGTTCCTGTGCATGCCGCTCGGCATCGCTCGCCGGCTGCTGCATGAGTATTTCGCGCAAGACGGAGAGTGTCGGATCGACCTCGCGCTTCTTTCGTTCCTCCGCCAGCGTGCGCAAAATCTGCCAGACATCGTCCGGAGTTGTGAAGAAGTCCCGCCGGTCATCCGGCAGGTGTTTCAGCAGGACAAGATTCCAGGCCTGCAGCTCGCGCAAGCTCATCGACACATTGGATCTGGAAATGCCCAGCGATTCGACAATCTGATCGGCATTCAACGGCTCGGGCGTGACATAGAGCAGGGCATAGATCTGCCCCACGGTGCGATTGATGCCCCACCGGCTGCCCATTTCGCCGAAATGCAACACGAAGGACTGAACGAGAGGAGGAAGGTTCATCAGAGATTCCCGACACAACAGTTATTTCAGTAATTACTGAAATTACGATATTCGATAAATCAATGAGATGCAAGTGACCTCAGAACTCAACCTAGCATTGCAACGATGACGGAAAGAATACGCTGTCTGTTCAGGGGCTTGGCCAACAAAAAACCCGGCCGTTGCCAGCCGGGTTTTCCAATTTCCACCTGAACGCCGCGACGCGGTCAGTTCAGTCCGAGCTTGCCGCGCAGGGTCGAAAGGTCCTCAGCCAGCGTGTTCACGGCAGCTGCAAGCACCGCGCGATCGTCGTCGGTCAGCTTGTCATAGAGTTCGTAGCCTTCCGCGGTCTTGTACTTCGACAGGGTTTTGCCGACCGTATCGAAATTACTCGCAACCTTGGTGACGAACGCGCCATCACCCTTTTCGATCAGCGGACGTGCCAGCTCGAAAATCTTGCGCGAACCATCGAAGTTTGCCTTGAAATCCCACAGGTCCGTATGGCTGTAGCGGTCTTCTTCGCCGGAAATCTTGGTCGCCGCCACTTCTTCCATCAAGGTGGCCGCGCCGCCGAAGACCTTCTCGGGCGGGAAGGTCAGATCGGTGATGCGCTTGTGCAGTTCGATCACATCGGCCTGGAGCTTGTCGGCAAACTCCGCCAGGCCTTCCGTGCTGTTCTGGCTGAACAGGCCATACTCAAGGCGATGGAAACCGGTGAATGCGGGATCTTTTTCCTTCAGTTCGTGATTATCGGCGCGCGAATCGATGGAGCCATCGAGATCGCTGAAAAGTTCGGCCACCGGCTCCACGATTTCGTAGTTCATGCGGGTCGGCGCATAAAGCTTCTTGGCCTTTTCAAGATCGCCGGCCTTGATCGCATCGGTAAAGGCCTTGGTCTCGCTGACCAGCTTTTCCAGGTTTTCGCCGATGAAAATCTTGTACTCGGCAATGGGCCCGACGAGATCGAGAGGCGAGACCTCCGCATTGGCGACGCGCGGCGCCACGGCGGCCATGATCGCGAATACGCTCGCTGTGAGATAGGCTCTGAATTTCATGGGTAGCTCCTTCAGGATTTGGTGTTTGTTGGCGTGTGGCCGGCTGCTTCCAAAAGGGTTCGGCCAAGAAAATCGTCGGCGCCGGTGACGCCCGGCAGGGTAAAGAAGAAACCGCCGCCAATGGGCTTGATGTATTCTTCCAGCGGCTCGCCATTCAGCTTGTTCTGAACGGCAATGAATCCCTTCTCCAGATCCGCCTGGTAGCAAATGAACAGCAGCCCCTGTTCGAGCTGACCGGATTTGCTCACGCCGTTGGAATAATTGAACGGGCGGCGCAGGATGAGATGCGCGTCGGCGGCCTTGCTGCGGTCATTCGCCAGCCGGATATGCGCATCGAGCGGCGTGACAGCACCGTCCGGGTCTTTTGCATAATCGGGCACTTCCGTTTCGGTGCGGCCGCCAAAAGGAGCGCCGCTGGGCTTGAGCCGCCCGATAATGCGCTCCTGCTCGCCAAGCGGCGTGCGATCCCACCGCTCGACGAAATTACGGATGATCCGGACCGCCTGATAGCTGCCATTGCGCGCCCAGGCCGGTTCATCGCCACTGTCCTGAACCCAGACAATCCGCTGCATCAGGCCGGCATCGCCGGCATCGGGATTGGCCGATCCGTCACGAAAGCCGAGAAAGTTGCGCGCACTCTGGTGCGTCCCGTCGGGGCTGCGCGGCAGGACGGGAACCGACCCCTCCTGCTTCCAGCGCAGGACCATCAGATCCGGCAGGTTTTTCAGGATATCGCGCAGGGCGTGAATATTGGTATCCGGTGTATTCGACGATATCTGCAACGACAGGTCGCCATGACACAGGGACTGGTCCAGCGCGTCATTCTTGAACGCCTTCATGCGCGACAGGCGGGCAGGCTTGTGGGGTGAAAGCCACTCCCGCTGCTCGAAGAACGATGCGCCAAGCGAAACGGTGATTGTCAGATTGTCGGGCAGGACCATCGGGCCGAGGATGCCGCTGTCTGCAGGCGGCAGCTTGTCATCGAGGGCAGGGGGGGTGCCGCCCTTCATCAGGAACGCAATCCGCTCGGTGAGGCTTCTGAACAGCCGCTCCACCTCTTCCGGCTTGCTCGCCAGCACCCGGAACGACGCCACCATGCCGGCGGCCGGACGCGGTGTCACGATGCCGGACTGATATTGCCCGTGGAAGGGCTGCTGTTCCAGCATCTTGTCGCTCACGGGAGCGTCGGTCACCTGTTCGCCGTGGCTGTTCGCAGCCTGAGACGTCGTGATGCCGGCGGCGAGCACACTGCCAGCTGCGCCCGCTCCGAGAAGGAGGCCGCGGCGGCTGGTCACGAAGGGCTTGTTGTCTTTGTCCTTTGTCATGATTGCTCCCCCGGGCCTATTCAAGCCCGACAGCGGCATTCAGTTTGCCGATGGCATCGGCAAGTGCCTGCATCCGTGCGGCCAGCGCCGTTCTTTTGTCCGCGCTTACGCCGTCATAGGCCGGGAAACCATCCGCGCCGCGCAGCGATTTCAGCGTGCCGTCCACGGCAGCGAAGCGCGCTTCGATATCCGCGACAACCGCAGGAGAGCCCTGTGCAACCACAGGCTTCATCAGCGCGATCATGCGCGATACACCGGCAAGATTGGCTTCAAAATCGGCAAGGTCGGTTCGCGCGTAGTGATTTTCGCCGGCTGCGATCCTCGTGCCTGCAATGGTACCGATCAGGCGGGTGGCGCTGGCGGCAATCTGATCAGGCGGGATGCGCAGTGACCGTACCCGATCCTTGAGCGCCGAAACGTCAGCCAGCAGTTTTGCCGAAACGGGCGCAAGGCCATCGAGGCTCTTGACCGAATAAAGCCCGTACTCGATGCGGTGAAAACCGGTAAAGCCGATGTCCGCCTCGCGCTTTTCCAGATAGTCGGCGACAGGATCGATCGCATTGTGCAGATCGGCAAAGCGGTCGGCCATGGGCTCGATCTGCATGTAGGGCTGGCGGGCCTTCTGGTAGAGCTCCCGCGCCTTGTCGATATCACCGGCCTTGATGGCCTCGTCAAGCGCCTGCACGCCCTTCACAAGCGCACCCGTCTGCGTGGCAAGAAAGACCTGGTATTCGGCCAGCGGACCAACGAACGCCACCAGCGCCGGGCGCGCTGCCGCCGCATCGGCCTCCGCCGAAGGCGTTACGGTCAGGGTCCCGCGCGGATTGTTGAGCAGTCCGCAGGTGATTTGATACGTGCCGGGATTGAGCTTGGCGGTGAATGTCTGGGTAAAGCCCGGAACGATATTCTCCCGTTCTTCCAGCACCATGACGCCGTCGAGTATTTCCCATTCAAGGGCCCGATCCGACTTGTTGACAATATTGAACGTGGTCCGCCCGGCCGGAACGGTCAGGGCATTCGGATCGCATTTTCCCTCACTGATCGTCACCGTGATCGCGCCAGCCGAAGCGCCGGTCTTGACCTTCGTCGAGGCATAATAGAAGGCGCCTCCGCCAGCAACAACAAGCAAGCCGGCACCCATGACGGCAAGCTTCATCAGCGCTTGTGAGGGCGGGCGGGGAGCAGACGGGTTCGTATTCTGGACCATGGGATGCTTTCAGTGGGTTGGCCGGGATGCTGCGGCAGCGGTTTGACGCTGCGCTGGCCGCAGAAAGAAGAACAGGCTGACGGCGAGAAACACGACATAGGCGATGATCTCACCGAGCGTCGGCATATCCTGATAGCCGAACATGCCTGACAGCAGCGTACCGAAGGCACTGCTGACCGGCAGCACGTTGCTCAAATCGAACACCACCGTCTGCAGGCTGTTCCAGACGCCCGCTTCATGCAGGTGCCGCAGCGAACCGGCAAGGATGCCAGCGGCAACAACGAGGATGAACAGGCCTGTCCAGTAGAAGAACCGTTTCAGGTTGAGACGGACACCGCCGGCATAGATGCCGTAGCCAAGACCGATGGAGACCAGGATGCCCAGAAGCGCGCCGAGCGGCGCATCGGAGTTGGCGCTCTGCTGGAAAATGGCCAGGAGGAAGAAGACGGATTCAAGCCCCTCGCGGGCCACCGCAAAGAAGACCATGGCGACCAGTGCCGCTCCCTGCCCGGAGGAATGGGCAAGCGCATCGTCGATGGATGTGTGCAGTTCCGATTTGATGGAGCGGGCAGCCTTGCGCATCCAGAAGACCATGGATGACAGCACGATCACCGCGACGAAGCCGACAAGGGCTTCGAAAAATTCCTGGGCTTTCTGGGGAAACTGCGCACTGACCATCTGCAGACCCGCGCCCACGAACAGGGACAGGGCAACGGCAAGCAGAATGCCCACCCATACTGCAGGCATCCAGGCACCGCGACCGGTCTGCTTCAAATAACTCGCAACAATGCCGACAATCAGCGCGGCCTCAATGCCCTCGCGCAGCATAATCAAAAATGGAACAAGCATTAAAACCAATCCTCGGCGCGGCCAGCCCGATGTTGCGCAGCGCTGGGCAAGTCATAAACCGGGACGAAAAACGAAGCAATAACAATATATTAGAAGAATTCTAAGAAGGTGAGGCCGCGAATTTCTGTAATCTTTTCCGTATGTTGAGTGATTTTGTCCACTATTTTGCGACACGAAAATGCGCCCTTTGCAGCGCTTGCAAATACCACCGGTTGCAGAACATGAGGTCTTCAGGCAGGTTTTACCAAGAAGAAAGGCGCACCTGCCGGAAAATTCATGCCTCGGGCTTGCCATAGCCGCCGCCCGTCGGCGTGACGATGATGAAGGCTTCACCCGCTTCCAGCACGGTGTGCGCACAGCCCTGCAGCGCTTCGACGGCGCCATTGCTGCGGCGCACCGCATTGGAGCCGGTCTGCCCCGGCTCTCCGCCCTGCAGGCCGAACGGTGCCACACGGCGGTGACCGGAAAGAATGGCGAAGTCGAGCTTTTCCTGTGCGCGGATCGTCCGCTGCGTGCCGTTCCCGGCGGACCATTTTCCCTTGCCGCCGGAACCGGCGCGGATATGAAAGTCTTCCAGCACCACGGGGAAGCGCGTTTCGAGAATCTCCGGATCGGTCAGCCGGGAGTTGGTCATGTGGGTGTGAATGGCATCGGCGCCGTCATAACCGGGGCCAGCCGGAGCGCCGGAGCAGATCGTCTCGTAATACTGGTACTGGTCATTGCCGAAGGTGAGATTGTTCATCGTTCCCTGCGCGGCAGCCTGCGCACCCACCGCACCGAACAGGCAGTTCGTGACGGCCTGGCTGACCTCGACATTGCCCGCGACAACCGCAGCGGGATATTCCGGCGAGAGCATGGTGCCATCGGGAACAATGATGTGGATCGGGCGCAGACATCCGGCATTCATCGGAATGTCGCTCTGCACCAGTGTCCGGAAGACATAGAGCACGGCAGCGCGCGTCACCGGGCGCGGCGCGTTGAAATTGTCGGACCGCTGTTCTGACGTGCCGGTGAAATCGACGGTCACCTCGCGCGCAACCTTGTCGACCGAGATTTTGACGACGATGCTGCACCCCTGATCCATCTCATAGGTGAAGCTGCCGTCCTGCAGCTGATCGAGCACGCGGCGCACGCTCTCCGCGGCATTGTCCTGCACATGGCCCATATAGGCTTCGACGACATCCTCGCCGAAATGGCTGATCATCTTGCGCAGCTCCGCCACGCCTTTTTCATTGGCGGCAACCTGCGCCTTCAGGTCATTGACGTTCTGCAGCAGCGTGCGCACGGGGTAGCGGGCACCGGTCAGCAATGCCGCCAGTTCGTCCTCGCAGAAACGGCCGCGATCCAGCAGCTTGAAATTGTCGATGTAGACGCCTTCTTCTTCAATATTCGTTGCCAGCGGCGACATGGAGCCCGGCGCGATACCGCCGATATCCGCATGGTGGCCACGGCTCGCCACCCAGAAACGGATCGTCGTACCGGCATCGTCGAACACCGGCGTGCAGACTGTCAGGTCGGGCAGGTGCGTGCCGCCATTATAGGGGGCATTGATGAGGAAGACATCGCCGGGATGAATGACCGGATTTTCCCGGATTGCGGCGGCAACCGACGCGTCCATGGAGCCAAGGTGCACCGGCATATGCGGCGCATTGGCAACAAGATTGCCTTCCGCATCGAAAACGGCGCAGGAGAAATCCAGCCGTTCCTTGATATTGACGGAATAGGCGGTGTTCTGCAGCGTCACGCCCATCTGCTCGGCGATCGACATGAAGAGATTGTTGAAAATCTCCAGCATCACCGGATCGGCCTTCGTGCCGATGGCCGAACGGTCCGGCAGCGCCTTGATGCGCTTGAGAACGATATGGTTCTTGGCCGTCAGTTCCGCCTGCCAGCCGTCCTCGATGACGATGGTCTGGTTCGGCTCGATGATGATGGCCGGGCCGGTGAGGCGCTGGCCGGGCTGCATCGCATCGCGCAGCACCACGGCCGCGTCATGCGCTGCCCCTTGCGAATAGAAGCGGTTGTGCCGCACCGCATCCGGCTCACCGGTTGCTGTCGCATCAACAGCCGCCTCGGCTTGACCGGCACCGCCGCCGACGGTCTCCACTTCCACCGCGTCGATAACGAGCGCCTTGTTTTCGGCGACAAATCCAAAGCGGCGCTTGTGCAGGATTTCGAACTCGCGCCGCAAACGGCCGATGTCGTCATGTGCCGGAAAGGTCGCCTCGACGGCCAGCACGGTATCCGTACCAGCATAGCGGATATGGGCGCGCACGATGGTGGTGATCTCACTTTCGGCGATACCCTGCGCGTTGAGCTCGGACAGGCATTCCTGCTGAAGCTCCGCAGCCAGACCGGCAAGCGGGGCAGGGGCGGCCGGATCGAGCGGCACACCCAGTGCCTTCTGCCGGGTCGCCCGGATATCGGCAAGGCCCATGCCATAGGCGGACAGCAGACCCGACATTGGATGCACGAGAATGCTCTTCATGCCCAGTGCATCGGCTACCAGACAGGCGTGCTGGCCGCCGGCACCGCCAAAGCAGCTGAGCGCATAGCGCGTCACGTCATAACCGCGCTGCACGGAAATCTTCTTGATCGCCTCGACCATATTGGCAACGGCGATGCGGATAAAACCGTCAGCCACATCTTCAGGGCTACGGCCATCGCCGATCCGGCCTGCCAGTTCGGCAAAGCGCGAGCGCACGGCATCGACATCCAGCGGCTGGTTCTGGTCCGGTCCGAAGATCGGCGGGAAGAATTCGGGCAGGAGCTTGCCGACCATGACATTGGCGTCGGTCACGGCCAGCGGGCCGCCATTGCGGTAGCAGGCGGGACCGGGATTGGCACCGGCGGAATCCGGGCCGACCCGGAAACGCCCGGCATCGAAATGCAGGATGGACCCGCCACCGGCGGCAACCGTGTGGATGAGCATCATCGGCGCGCGTACCCGCACCCCTGCCACTTCCGTCTCGAAAGCGCGCTCATACTCGCCGTCGAAATGCGCGACATCCGTTGATGTGCCGCCCATGTCGAAACCGATGACATTGGGAAAGCCGGCTTCTTCGCCGGTGCGGGCCAGGCCGACAACGCCGCCGGCCGGGCCGGACAGGATGGCATCCTTGCCCTGGAACATATCGGCGGCGGTCAGACCGCCCGAGGACATCATGAACATGACGCGCGCGCCGGTGCGGGCAATATCGAGCTCTGCCGACACCTGCGCCACGTAGCGGCGCAGGACCGGCGAGAGATAGGCGTCGATGACAGTGGTATCACCACGCCCGACCAGCTTGATCAGCGGCGAAACCTCGTGGCTGACGGATACCTGGGCAAAACCAATCTCCCGGGCGATTGCGGCCATGGCAGCCTCGTGCGCCGGAAATTTGTAGGCATGCATGAACACGATGGCGAGCGCGTCATAGCCTTCATCCTTCAACGCTTTCAGGGCTGCGCGCGCCTGCACGCCGTCAAAGGCGATCTCAACCGTGCCATCGGCGAGCACGCGCTCATTGATTTCGACAACCCGGTCATAAAGCGCCTCGGCCTTGATGATCTCGGTGGCAAAGATGTTCTTGCGTTCCTGATAGCCAATGCGCAGGGCATCGCGAAACCCCCTGGTCGTCACAAGGGCAAGCCGTTCGCCCTTGCGCTCCAACAGGGCATTGGTGGCAACGGTGGTGCCCATGCGCACTTCGCCGATGCGCCCAGCCGGAATGGCTTCGCCCGGCTTCAGCCCGAGATGCAGGCGGATGCCCTGCACGGCGGCATCCTTGTAGGCCTCGGGATTTTCGGACAGCACCTTGCGGGCATGCAGCACGCCGTGCGGATCGCGCCCGATGACATCGGTAAACGTGCCGCCCCGGTCAACCCAGAAATCCCAGCTTCCGATGCTCATCCCGCACTCCTCTTGATCGACTGCCACATTTGTAAGCATGCCCAATTAATAGACTATAGCGTCATTGACAATATGTCGATAAAATGATGATATAAATTCGTCAAGGCGGAGGCAAGCAGAATGACGACTGGTCCGAAAGACCACACCACGGCGGATCTCGAACAATTTGCAACGGCACTGCCGAAGCATCTCAAACCCGTCTCCTCCATTGGTCCCATTGTCTCGTCAGCCCATCTTGCCGAGGGCGGTTCGCCCGGCCTTTCCGAAGTCGAATACGGCATGATCCTCGCCTCCCACGCCTTTTCCCGCTGGATGGTGCGCTGCATGGCGGCCGCCGGACTGCCGGGGCTTTCGGCCACGGAAATTCTCATTCTCCATTCCGTGCGGCATCGCGGCCGCGAAAAGAAACTCGCCGACATCTGTCTGGTTCTCGATATCGAAGACACGCATGTCGCCACCTATGCCATCCGCAAGCTGGAAGCGGCCGGGCTCGTCACCACCGGCAAGGCCGCCAAGGAAAAAACGATCAAGATCACCAACAAGGGCGCCGACGCCTGCACGCGTTACGCTCAGATTCGCGAGCGGCTGTTCGTGGCATCGACGACCAATGCCCGGCCGGCCGAGGATACGCTGTCGGAAATCGCCGCCGTCCTGCGCTTTCTCTCCGGCGCCTACGATCAGGCGGCCCGCGCCGCCACCACACTTTAAGGATAGCTGCGTGACCGATACTGCTTCAGCCCCGCTCTTGGCCGTGGACAATCTTTCCGTCGCGTTCGGTCCGTCGCGTGTCGTGGAGAATCTGAGCTTTTCGGTGCGGGCAGGGCGCACGCTTGCCATTGTCGGCGAATCCGGGTCGGGCAAGTCCGTGACCTCGCTTTCCGTCATGCGGCTTGCCGATATGATGGGCGGCCAGTTCCCCACCGGCCAGGTGCTGTTCGAAAGCCGCCAGGGGCGGATCGACCTGACCACCGCCACGCAGAAAACCATGCGCGGCATTCGCGGCAAGGAGATCGCCATGATCTTCCAGGAGCCGATGACCTCGCTCAACCCGGTGTTCACCATCGGCGACCAGATCGCCGAAGTTCTGATCCTGCATGAGGGCATGTCCAAACAGGCAGCGCTGGCCGAGGCCAAACGGCTTCTGGACATGGTGCGCCTGCCCGACGCTGCCGATCTGCTCGGCCGCTACCCGCACCAATTGTCCGGCGGCATGCGCCAGCGCGTCATGATCGCCATGGCGCTTGCCTGCCGCCCGAAACTGCTGATCGCCGATGAGCCGACAACCGCGCTCGATGTCACCATACAGGCACAGATTCTGACCATCATCCGCGAATTGCAGACCGAACTTGGCATGGCGGTGATCTTCATCACCCACGACATGGGCGTTGTCGCCGAAATGGCCGATGACGTGGTGGTGATGTGGAAAGGCCGGAAGGTCGAGGAAGGCCCGGTTGCCGATATTTTCGCCCGTCCGCAGCATCCCTATACCCAGACCCTGCTCGCCGCCGTACCGAAACTCGGCAGCATGACCGGAGAGGCCTATCCCAAGCGCCTGCCGCTGACGGTCATGGATGGTGATACACCCCGCCTTGTCGGCGGCGAGCATGTTCAGGATACGGCCCGCTACGGCCTGCCGCCCGTCCTTTCAGTGCGTGATCTCGTCACCCGCTTCAACATCAAGAAGGGCATTTTCGGCGGCGTTACCCACCGGGTCCATGCGGTTGAGAAGGTTTCGTTCGACATCCATCCCGGCGAAACCCTTGCGCTTGTCGGTGAGTCCGGTTCGGGGAAATCCACGATTGGCCGCACGATCCAGCAACTGCAGAAGGAAACGTCGGGCACCATTCTGTTCGGCGGGCGTCCGGTCTCCTCGATGAATGGCACGGAGCGGCAAAAGCTGCGGCAGGAAATCCAGTATATTTTCCAGGACCCCTTTGCCTCGCTCGATCCGCGCAAGACCGTCGGCTTCTCCATTGCCGAACCCATCCGCACCCACGCATTGATCGACGGCAGCAAGCCGATCCAGAAACGGGTCGATGAATTGCTGGAACGGGTCGGCCTGACCAGCGCCCATGCCAGCCGCTATCCGCACGAGTTTTCCGGCGGCCAGCGCCAGCGCGTCTGTATTGCCCGCGCGCTTGCTTCCAATCCCAAACTGATCATTGCCGACGAGGCGCTGTCGGCGCTCGACGTGTCCATTCAGGCGCAAATCCTCAACCTGTTCATGGAATTGCAGGAGCAGCAGGGCCTCTCCTATCTCTTCATCAGCCATGACATGGCTGTCGTTGAAAAGATGAGCCATCGCGTCGCCGTCCTTTATCTGGGACAGGTCGTGGAAATCGGCACCCGCCAGCAGATCTTCGAAACCCCGGCGCATCCCTATACGCAGCGCCTTTTGTCGGCGGTGCCGGTGGCTGATCCGGCGCGGGCCCGCAACCGGGCCATGCTGGAAGGTGAAATACCAAGCCCCATTCGCCGCGTCGGCGACGAACCCGCCATTTTCAAGCGAACCGAAATTGCACCCGGCCACTTTGTGGCGAGTGCGGCCTGAACCAAACGTCTACATATAATGAGGAGAACACAACAATGATAAGAACACGACGGGGAATACACGCAGCGTTTCTGGCGCTGGGTCTGGCAGGCACAGCCTTGCTCGCAGCACCCGCATGGGCGGCGGGTACGCTGACCATTTCGTCGCCGCAGGACCCGGGCAGCTGGGATCCGATCGATACATTTCTCGTCAACTGGGCCTCGGTTGCCACCAATATCTATGATGGCCTGACCTATCGCGGTGCCGATCTGAAACTGGTGCCCGGCCTTGCCACCGCCTGGGAAGAACTCGACGAAGGCAAGCGCATCCGCTTCACCCTGCGCGAAGGCGTAAAATTCCATGATGGCGAACCCTTCAATGCGGAAGCCGTCAAATTCACCTTCGACCGTCTTCTCGGTGAAGAAGGCAAGAAGGGTCCGCAGCGTTCCAACTATGCCGCCATCGACAAGGTGGAAATCATCGACGCCAAGACCGTCGATTTCCATCTGAAGGCGCCGGATCCGGTGCTTCTGACCAAGCTTGCCGGCTATGGCGCCATGATCGTGCCGCCGAAATACATCCAGGAAAAGGGTGACGATTATTTCAACGCCCATCCCGTCGGCACCGGCCCGTTCAAGGTGGTCTCCTACGAGCCGAAGATCGGCATCAAGCTCGAAGCCTTTGCCGACCATTGGGGCGGCGCACCAAAACTCTCCAATCTCGAATATCGCTTCATCGCGGAACCCGCGACCGCCGTTGCCGAATTGCAGGCAGGCCGTGTCGATCTGGTCATCCCTCCCACCATTCCTGTCGGCATGATTCCGACCATTCAGGCCGATCCGAAGCTGGAAGTGGTCAGCACCGCCGGACCGACCGTCTATGCCCTGCGCTTCAACACCAAGAGCGGACCGACGGCGGATGAACGGGTGCGCAAGGCACTGATCCTTGGCGTTGATCGCGATGCGATTATCCAGACCATCCTTGGCGGTCAGGCAGCACCGATTGCCAGCTTCCAGGGCGCCCTGTCCTTCGGCAACGATCCCGCCATGAAGCCGCTGCCCTACGATCCGGAAAAAGCCAAAGCCCTGTTGAAGGAAGCGGGCATTGCAGCGGGCACCACGCTGCAGATCGACGTGCGCGGCAACGACTCCACGTTCAACGAGGTGTCGCAGGCCATCGCCAGCTATCTTCAGGTCATCGGGCTCAACGCCACGATCAAGCCCTACGAGACCAATGTCCTGCTCAACGACATCATTCCGGCGGGCAAGACCGGTGCGATGTTCGAACAGGCATGGGGCGGCTGGACGCTCGATTACGACAACACCGCCTATTCCATGTATCACTCGGGTGAAAAGTGGAATCCCTATGACAGCGATCCGAAGCTGGATGCGCTGCTGGAATCGCAGCGTTCCATCACCGACCGGGCAAAGCGCGAGGAAATCCTCAAGTCCATCGCCCACTACACGGCGGATCGGGCGCTGGAAATTCCGCTCTACAATTACAATGCGATTTTCGGCGTGAGCAAGCGCGTGAAGAATTTTACGCCTGTTCCCGACAGCCGCCTGCGGCTGACGGATGTCACGGTCGAGTAGCAAAACAGGCCCGTCGCCTTGCAAGGGGCGGCGGGCCAAGGATTGAAGGATAGAGACGTGGCTGGTTTTCTCATCAAACGCTTTCTGCAGGCGATCTTCGTCGTCATTGTCGTGACGCTCATCGTGGCGTTCGCCATTCGCCTCACCGGCGACCCGGCGCTGATGCTGACACAAGGCGCAGGCAGCGTGACTGAAGCGGATCTTGTCCGCATCCGTGAGGCGCTCGGTCTCAACCAGCCGTTTCTTGTCCAGTATTTCGGCTTCATCAAGGGGCTGTTCACGCTCGATTTCGGCCGCAGCTTCCTTGGCGGCACGAAGGTCTCCACCCTGCTCGCCGCCGCCTTGCCCGCGACGCTGCTCCTTGCTTTCTCCTCCCTGATCGTCTCCATCGCCATTTCCATCCCGCTCGGCATCAAGGCAGCAACGGCGCGCGGCAAGTGGGCGGATCAGGCGATCCGCATTCTGTCCCTGGTCGGCCTGTCCTTCCCGAATTTCTGGCTGGCGCTGATGCTCGTGCTTTTGTTCGCCATCACGTTGAAATGGCTGCCGCCAAGCGGCATGAACGGTTTCGAGAGCTTCATCATGCCCGCCGTGACCATGGGCATCATCCTCACCGCCACCAATGTGCGCCTGGTGCGCACCGCCATGCTGGAAACCCTCAATTCACAATACATCATGGTCGCACGGGCCAAGGGCCTCAGCGAGAATGTCGTGCTGTACAAGCACGCGCTGCGCAATTGCGCCATTCCGCTGATCACCTATTTCGGCCTGCAGTTCGGCGGCCTGCTCGGCGGTATCGTGGTGGTCGAGCGCGTGTTCAACTGGCCGGGTCTTGGCACACTCGCATTCGATGCGGTCGGCGCGCGCGACTATCCCGTGCTGCAGGCGGTCATCACAGTCCTTTCCCTGATGATCATCGGCGTCAATCTTCTCGTCGACATCGCCTACGGCCTTGTCGACCCGCGCATCCGGACGGAGTAAGCCCATGTCTGCCGTAGCCTCCACCCCTCGATTTGCGCGGTTTCGCAATCTGGAATTCATTCTCGGCGCGCTGCTCGCCGGCGGCATGTGCCTTGCCGTCATCTTCTCCAGCGTCATCTTTCCGGGCGGCGCCGAGAAGATCGACCTGATGGCACGCCTGCTGCCGCCCTTCATGAAATGGGCGCATCCCTTCGGCACCGATCCGCTTGGCCGCGATGTGCTGGCACGGGTGATCACCGGCGGCAAGATTTCGCTGCAGGTCGGGTTCATCTCCGTTGCCGGCGCCGTCATCATCGGCGTGGTGATGGGCCTGATCTCCGGTTATTACCGCGGTTTCTGGGACATGGTGGTGATGCGGTTTGCCGATGTGCAGCTCGCCATGCCGTTCATCCTTCTTGCCATCACCTTCATTGCCATTGCCGGCGGCGGCCTGACCAACATGATCATCCTGCTGATCGTCTCGCAATGGGTGCAATATGCCCGGCTGGTGCGCGGCTCGGTGCTGTCGTTGCGGGACCGGGAATTCATTCTCTCGGCGCGCGCCATCGGCGTGAAAGATCACCGCATTCTGTTCCAGCATCTGCTGCCGAACCTGATCGGGCCGGTCATCGTGCTGATGACCCTCAACGTCGCCACCAACATCCTGCTGGAGAGCAGCCTGACCTTTCTCGGCCTTGGCGTCGACCCGCTGATACCGAGCTGGGGCGGCATGCTCGCGGACGGGCGCACCTACCTGCAGAATGCCTGGTGGGTCAGTGTCTTTCCCGGCCTTGCCATTCTCCTGACCGTACTGGGCTTGAACCTTCTGGGCGATTGGCTGCGCGACAGCCTTGATCCCACCGGACGAACATCGCGCTAATCAACAGTGAATTGAAATGACACTTATTTATGAAAGCGGTTTCAACCGCACCCTCGACCAGCTGCTCGCAACCTATGGCGAGGCGGCCGCCCGCGGCACGCGTCTCGAAGCCTGGCTGTTCGAGGACGCGCCGAGCCGCCGCGCCGCCGAGGCAAGGCTTGCGGCTATCGGCGTCGAGGCGCGCTTGCGCAGCGCCTACAAGCCACTCCTGCATTTCTTTCTGGAAGAAGTCGATACCGGCGCCCTGAAAAGCATCGCCATCGCCTATCCCGTGCACGAAAACTGCCCGCAGAACCGCTTTCTCCTTGAGACCTATCCGCTGGCTGCGCTGACCGACACCGCCGAGTTGCGCTTTGAAACCGGCAGCAGCGCACCCTTCGCCTATGACGTGACGCTGGTCTACAAGGACGGCCGCAAGGCTGAGCACACGATTTTCGCCCCCAATCGCATCCATACGGATTTCATTGGCGAAACCCTTGTCTCGCCCACCGGCTGGATCCGGCTGAACGGCGCCTTCGAGGGCACGCGCCTCGAGACCGACTACGAAGCCCTGTTCGCCAATGCCATGCGCGCCGTGATCGATCACGGCTGGGGCAATACCGAGCCCTATTTCGGCGAGCTTAACATCCGCGCAACGCTGCCCATCGCCGACCAGCCGCTGCCATTCGGCGATGAAGTCATCAGCCTGCGCGAGGCGCTGCACGAAGACTTCTATTTTTCGCTGCTGGAAGTATTCCAGAAAAAATCCGGCCGTCCGCTCGGCGACCGCGGGCTGCAGCCCGGGCAGATCATACCGGAGATCACCGAAGGCGAGGGGGCTCCTGCGATCCGGATCGAAACCCGCACGCTCGATACATCCGAAGTATCCGGCGAGGCACAGTCTCTTGCGACGGCGCATGCGCCCATCTTCGTTGCACAGGTCCGCACGGAACTTTCCGGCATCGAGGGTGAAACCTTCGAGGCACGCTCCCGTGCCGGGAGGGTGGTTCAAGCCCGCTACCATAGAGGCACCGATGCCGCCGTCATGATCAGCGGCGGCCAGCACCCGAATGAAACAACCGGCATCATCGGTGCGTTGCGCGGCGCGCAGGCACTGGCAGATCGTCCCGGCGCGCACTTCACCATTTCGCCGCTGGAAAATCCGGACGGTTACGCCGTGCACCATCGTCTGCGCGCCGACAATCCGCGCCACATGCACCATGCGGCGCGCTACACGGCGCTGGGCGACGACCTGGAATACCGCACCGCCGCTCAGCCTTACGAGAAAGCGATCCGCTTTGAGGCACAGCGCCTGAGCAGTGCACGCCTGCACATCAACCTGCACGGCTACCCCGCCCATGAATGGACACGGCCGCTCTCAGGCTATGTACCGCGCGGCTTTGCCATGTGGACCTTGCCGAAAGGTTTCTTCCTCATCATGCGTTACCAGCACGGATGGGAAGAGCGGGCCGAGCGCTTCATCGATGCGGTGACCCGGCGCCTGGCCGCCGTGCCCGGGCTCGTCGCCTTCAACGACACGCAGATCAGCCTCTACGAAACCCATGCGGGTGAAACCGGTTTCCGCATCATCAACGGTTTCCCCTGCTTGATCTCGGTCGATGACAGGCATGATGTGCCCTTGACGCTGATCACGGAATATCCCGATGAAACGATTTATGGCGACGCGTTCATTGCCGGACATACCGCGCAGATGGAAACCGTTCTTGCCGCATATGACGCGTTTCAGATAATCGAATCCGTGGCCTGAACAAGGATATTCAGCGCCTGTCGACGCGCTCGAGGAAACTCAGCACCGCCTTGTTGAACAGTTCCGGCCTCTGCAGCGGGGCAAAATGGCTGACGCCGGGCAGGCCGGTCAGTTCGGCGCCGGGAATACTGCGGGCGAGATAGGCGGCGTGTTCGGGTTTGATGAACTCGTCATGCTCGCTCTGCACGATGGCAACGGGCACACGGATTCTGCCGAGATCGGCGGTGGTATAATTGGGTTCGGTCTGCATCATCAGGCTGACCGCGCCGACAAAAGCGTCGAAGTCATCCGGCGTTGCCGAGAGCGCTGCGTAATCCTTCTTATGGCGGGCAAAACACCGGTCAATCACCGGTGTCGGCACGAAGTCCCGGGTGCCGCTCGGATCCATGTTGCAGCCGAAGAAGAAAACACCCGTGACGCGATCCGGCCTTTGGCTGGCAAGCACCAGCGCAATGCAGGCACCATCGCTCCAGCCGACAAAGGCCGCTTTTGCAAGCTGCAATCTATCCATGACAGCCAGAACATCCGACGCCATCAGGTGATAGGTATAGGGCCGCTCGTCCCGCGTGCTGCGGCCATGGCCGCGGCTGTCGATGAGAATGACCCGGCGGCCGGAATTGACCAGGGCCGGAACCTGATACCCCCAGTTGCCGCTGTGACCGAGGCCGCCATGCAGGAGGATCACCGGAGCGCCGGAGCCGTAGGACGCATACCAGATCCGCGCGCCATCATGCTCGACATGGCCTTCACCGCTTGCCGCAGGCAAAGGCGCCGCGCCATCCGCCTCGAACATCGTCAGATCGTCGTCCTTGAATGTCATGGTGCCCCCTTATCGGAACAAGGCTTCAATGGGCAAGGCTCGACACGCCAAGCAGCTGATGAACCGTTTCATCGTCCTTGGACAACTGCTCCGACGAGCCGTCCCAGACGATGCGCCCGCGTTCGAGAATAATGACACGCTCGGCAAATTCCAAGGCGCTCTGGATACGCTGCTCCACCAGGAGAATTGTCATTTCACCGCTGGAAGCGAGGCGTGAAAACGCCGCCATCAGTTCCTCGCAGATAACCGGCGCCAGTCCCTCCAGCGGTTCGTCAAGAAGCAGCAGGGAGGGGCGGCCTAGGATGGTGCGGGCCGTGGACAGCATCTGCTGTTCGCCGCCCGACAGTTTTGAGCCGGAATTGGCACGCCGTTCGTAAAGGCGCGGAAACATGTCATAGGCTTCCTGCAATGCGCTGCGCGGCCGGCCCTTCAGCCCGACGAACAGATTCTCCTCCACCGTCAGCGATGGGAAAATCGCCCGCGACTGCGGAACGAAACCGAGCCCGCTCCAGGCGCGCGCGGCGCTATCCAACGCGGTCAGGTCGCTGTTGCCGAGTTTGATGGTCCCGTCATAGCGCTTCGTCTGTCCGGCAAGCGTTGCGAACAGTGTCGTCTTGCCGACACCGTTGCGGCCGAGCACGGCCACGCGTGACCCCGCCGCTACCGTGAAAGAGATGTTCTCGATCACCCGCGTCGAGCCATAGCCCGCGCACAGGTTTTCCACTTCAAGCTGCGCTGCTGGCATGGGCATAGCTCCCCAGATAGGCTTCGCGCACCCGCGCATCTTCGGTCACGTCGCGCGGCGAACCATCGAAGATGACCGTCCCTGCGGCGAGCACCACGACCCGCTTGGCAAAGCGGAAAACGAGATCCATGTCATGCTCGATCATCAGCACCGCGAGATCGTCAGGCAGTTGCGCAAGCGCATTTTCGATCAGGAACGTATCGCTGTGCGGCACGCCCGCCGCCGGTTCATCCAGCAGCAGCACCTTCGGGCGTAGCGCCATCGCCAGGGCAATTTCCAGGAGGCGCTGCTGGCCATAGGCAATCGCGCCCACCGGCACGGATGCAAGCGCACCGAGATTGAGCGTTTCAAGGATGCCGCGCATTTCGCGCATGACCTGCGGCATGGCATGAAAATTCCCGGCCATGCGCCCGGATTTGCCCTCGCGCTGCAGGATGGCCAGCGCCACATGCTCCTCGGGGGTCATTTCCGAGAACAACCGGGTGACCTGAAAGGAACGCACGAGCCCGGCACGCACACGCCGCATCGGACTGAAGCGGGAGATATCCTCACCATCCATCAGCACCCGTCCGGAACTCGCCTGCAGGTGCCCGGTCACCAGATTGACGAAGGTGGTTTTTCCCGCGCCGTTCGGGCCGATCAGCGCCAGCCGGTCTCCCCGCGCCATGGACAGCGAAACATCCCGGGTGACATCCAGCCCGCCGAAGGATTTTTTCAGCCGTTCGACTGCAAAGACCGCACTCATGGATTGCTCCTTGCAAAACGTCTGGCGAGATCTGCCGCCGTGCCATAGAGCCCCTTCGGTGCGAAGAGCACCACGGCAATCAGCAGGGCGCCGACAATGGTCAGCCAGTGGAACGGGTTGGCGGCGGAGACCACGTGTTCGAACCACATGAACACGACCGTGCCGGCAAGCGCGCCAAAGAGCGAGCCCGCGCCGCCCAGCACCAGCATGACCAGCGCCTCGGCCGAGTTGGTGAAGCTCAGGCTGTCGAGCCCGACGACCTGCGTTGACACCGCATTGAGCGCACCGCCAATGCCGGCAACGGCGCCCGATATCACATACATCCTGATCAGGCTCGCCTTGACCGAAGCGCCCATGGCGCTGACGCGGACAGGGTCCTGGCGGATACCGCGGCACAACATGCCGAAGGGCGCGCGCACGAGGATACGCAGGAGAACAAAGACAGCGATGAGCAGGACGATACCGAAGACGTAGGCCGTCCGCCCCCAGAGATCGAAGGCAAAGAGCCCAAGCAGCGGATCGGGTGCGATGCCGGAAAGGCCGTCGCTGCCGCCGGTATAGGTGGACGCCTTGTTGGCCGCTTCATGGAAGAGGTGAATGACCGCAATGGACAGGACCAGTTGGGCAAGGCCATGGCCGCGCAGGATAACGACGCCGGAGACAAGACCGGCTACGGCTCCGGCGATCGCGCCAATACCGATCATGCTCAGCGGTTCGGTGATGCCAAAGGTGACGGCAGCAATGCCTGCCGCATAGGCGCCCGCACCGAACAATGCAGCGTGGCCGAGGGTTGCAACACCGCAATAACCCGTGACGAGGTCAAGCGACAGCACCAGCAGCATGATGGCAATGATACGCGTCAGCAGCGCCAGATTGTCCGGAAACAGGACGTAGCCGCCGATAGCAGCCAGGAGGATGACGGCAACGCCGATAAGATCACGCTGCCATGGCCTGCCCGTGCGGACAGCCGGAGCGGCGGACGGGGAGATGTCGGTGGCACTCATGTCATTTCGCCCTTCCGAGAAGGCCGCGCGGAAACACCCAGACGATGGCAATCACCGCGAGATAGAAGAAGAATTCGCCATATTCGGGCACGAGATAGCGCCCTGTCGTGTCGATGGCGCCAAGCAGAAGGCAGGCAATGAGGGCGCCCGGAATGGAACCGGCACCGCCGACCGAAACGACAACGAGGAAGGTCACCATATAGCGCAGCGCATAATAGGGCTCGACGGGCAAAAGTTCCGCACCGATCACGCCACCGAAGGCAGCAAGCCCCACGGCGAGGGCAAAGCTTGCGGCATAAACGATCCGCGTGCGCACGCCGAGCGAAGCGGCCATGGCGGTGTTGTCGACGGAGGCGCGCAGCTTGACCCCAAACGAGGTGCGCTCGATGAGGAACCACAGGCCGAGCGCCACGGCGACGCCGCAAGCAATGGCAAACAGCTTGTGCGCGGCAATGGTACGGAAGCCGAGATTGACCGGACCCTGCAGGTCGGCCGGAAGGGGAATGGTTTTCAATGTCGGGCCAAAGACATAATTGGCAAGGCCGATGACGCAGAAGGTGATGCCGATGGTCATCAGCACCTGCGTCAGTTCCGGCGCGCCATAGATGCGGCGATAGAGGAAGCGCTCCAGCGGAATGGCGATGACGATCGTGCCGATGACGGCGAGAATGATGGCAAAACCGTAGCCGAGCCCCAGATCGCGCGCCGCATAGGACGCGATATAACCGCCGATCATGGCGAAGGCGCCATGGGCGAGGTTGACGACGCGCATCAGGCCCATGGTCACGGACAGGCCGATGGAGATGATGAAAAGCACCATCCCGTAGGCAAGCGCATCGACGCCTATGCTGAAGAAAACCTGCATCAGATCATCCCGGTCACGGAAAGAAGGCTATCACCCCCCTCTGGGCTTCCGCCCATCTCCCCCACAAGGGGGGAGATCACATCGGCATCTGCACTTGTACTGACTTTGCGATGTCTCAGAACTGACTGAAACAGTGATGCAGGCTGATCTCCCCCCTTGTGGGGGAGATGTCCGGCAGGACAGAGGGGGGTGCCTGAATCAGATAGATTTCGCATCGGCTATCGCCTACTTGGCCACAGCCAGACCGGGGTCGGGCTGTTTCTCGAATGTCTTGATTTCCTTGTTGTAATAGGCGCCGTCGCTGCCCTTGGCGACTTCGCGCAGATAGATATTCTGCGTGATGTGCCGGGTTTCCGGATCGATGGACACCGGCCCGCGCGGGCTTTCCCAGGCAAGACCCTTCACCGCATCGACTGCCTTCTTGGCATCCTGCTTGCCGCCGGTGGCTTCGATCATCTTGTAGATGACATGCATGCCGTCATAGGCGCCGACTGAAGGGAATGAAAGTTCCGCCGGATTGCCGATGGCCTTGCGCGCCGCCTCGACAAAGGCCCTGTTCTCGGGCGAGTCATGCGCAATGGCATAGTGGAACGTGGTGAGGATACCGAGCGCCGCATCGCCAAGCGCCGGCAGATCGGATTCCTGCGTCAGATCGCCGGGCGCAAGAAACTGCACACCCGCTTCCTTCAGGCCGTTCTCATTATAGGCTTTGACAAAACCCAGCGTCGTCGGACCCGATGGCAGGAAAGCAAAGACGGCCTGCGCCCCGGAATTGCGCACGCGCTGCATGACCGGGCTGAAATCATTGGTCGACAGCGGCATGCGGATGGATTCGACGACCTTGCCGCCCTCCTTCTCGAAGGTGGTCTTGAACGCGTTTTCCGCATCCACGCCCGGCCCGTAGTCGCTGACCACGGTGATGGCTTTCTCGATACCGCGCTCGCGGGCGATTTTGGCCATGGGTGCGGACGTCTGCCAGGTGGTGAACGACGTGCGCACCACATAGGGGCTCTTGGTGACAATGGCCGATGTCGCCGCATTCATAACCACCAGCGGCACATTGGCCTGCTGCAGCAGCGGCGTGACAGCCATGGCATCGGGGGTGAAATAGAAACCCGCGAGATATTGCACGCCCTCCTTCACCACCAGTTCCTGTGCCAGCGCCTTTGATTGCGCGGGATCGGCCTGCGGCACGTCGCGGTACAGCACTTCGATGGTGTCATTGCCGATCTTGTTGCCATGGGTAGCGATATAGGCGTCAATGCCGGCCTTGAAGTTCTTGCCCTGAATGGCGAACGGGCCCGAGAACGGGCCGACCACGCCAATCTTGATCACATCGGCATAGGCCACACCGCCAAGCAGGACGGCTGCCGCTGCAGCCAGAATAAGCTTTTTCATCATTCCTCCCTTTGATCCCCTGCCGGCCAGATCATTCTCCTCATCTGGTCCGTTTGGAATGTTTCGTTCAATGTCTCATACCGGTTGGTAATGTAAAATGAAAACTATGCGCTATTGCATAATCCCTGAGTTATGATTGTTCCGGCGACTTGCCGTTTCCGAGCCCCGTTATGGAAGACAACACGCTGCTCGTCGCCTGCAGCGATGTCGCTGATGCCATGACCATGGACGGCAGGATCATCCACTCCAGTGTCCACGCCGCGCCGGACCGCTCCTGCTCGTGCACCAGCGCCTGGTGCATGCCGGAAAGCTGCGTGGCGTTGTAGCGGGCGAGTGTGACAAGCAGTTCAGCCTGAACAGGATTCTGCTTGTGCGGCATCGCCGATGAACTTCCACCGCCACGAAGGCTGATCTCGCCGCCGGATTGTGCAAGCAAGGCAATATCCTGCCCGATTTTCCCCAGACTGCCCGTCACGAGCGAAAGGAAACCGGCGAAATCGGCGATACGGTCGCGCTGGCTGTGCCACTGCGGCGCGTTATGCAGGCCAAGCGCCGCGGCAAGGCGCTGTCGAACGGCGTTCGCCTTATCGCCAAGCTTATCCAGCGTGCCCGCTGCGCCCCCCAGTTGAATGACCGGAAAAGCCCGGGTGAGAAAGGTTAGCCGTTCCCTGTCGCGAAACAAGGGTGCCCGCCACGCGTCGATGCGATCATGCACCGTGATGGGCATAGCCGCCTGCATGCGTGTATGCCCCATCAGGCTGTTGGCGCCAAAGGCAGCCTCGAGCCGATGCAACCCCGCAATCACGTCGTCCATCCCCTCGGCAAGACCGGCAATGGCAGGCTTCAGCCGGATCATCAGGCTCGTATCGATGACATCCTGACTGGTTGCGCCGAAATGCAGGGCGTTCCGATGTTCCTCGGGAATGACAGCCCGCAGCTGCCGCATCAGCTCCGGCACGACGACACCGTCGCGGGCGGTCGCGGCCTTCAAAGCCATCATATCAGGCACGAAAGACCGGCAGGCTGTTGCAATTGCCCGCGCGGCATCGGCGGAGATGACCGCTTCATCCGCCTGTGCCTGCGCCAGTGCCGCCTCGAAATCGAGCATCGCGGCAATATCGGCGCTGGCGGAAAACCAGTCCGCCGCCGCCTGCGCGCCGAGAAGGCCGGAGAGAAACGGATGATCGAAGGGCGAGATACTCATCAGTCAGATATCGAAGAAGACAGTTTCCTTCTCCCCCTGCAGATGGATATCGAAATGATAGGCCGATCCTTCCCGGCGTGCGAGAAGCGTCGGCACGCGGTTGCGGTGCTCGATGCGCTGCAGCACCGGGTCTTCGGCGTTCGCGGCCTCCTCGTCGGCAAAATAGAGCCGGGTCTGCAGGCCGATATTGATGCCGCGCGCCACGATCCACAGCGTCACGTGCGGTGCCATCAGCCTGCCGTCCTTATAGGGCACACGGCCGGGCCTGATCGTCTCGAACACATATTCGCCGGTTTCCATATCCGTCGGGCAGCGGCCCCATCCGGTGAAATTCACATCGGCTGTACCGCGCATTTCCGAGGGGCTGTTGTACAGTCCCGCAGCATCCGCCTGCCAGATTTCCACCAGCGCATCGCGCAGCGGTGTTCCGGTTCCGTCAAAAATCCGGCCGCGCAGCGTGATACGTTCGCCCAGCGTCCGGTCATTGACCATGGCAACGCCAAGATCCATGTCGTAAACGCCCGTGATACCCGAGAAATTCGGCGTGCAGCCGATATGCACATAGGGTCCGGCGGTCTGCGACGGCGTTTCCTTGAGAAAACCCAGCGACTGAACCATCAATTGCCCTCCATCCGGTTCTCGAACAGCGTGGAACGGCGCCCGCGCAGCACGATATCAAACTTGTAGGCCCGCGCATCCATGGGGATGGTGTTCTGGCGGTCGAGCGCAGCGATCAATTGTTCGATGGCCGCCTTGTCGGGGATCGATTTGACGATGGGGCATTGCCAGATCATCGGATCGCCCTCGAAATACATTTGCGTGATCAGCCGCTGGGCAAATCCGTGCCCGAAAACGGAAAAATGGATATGGGCCGGACGCCAGTCATTGACGCCGTTCGGCCAGGGATAGGCGCCGGGCTTGACCGTGCGAAACCGGTAATAGCCATCCTCGTCCGTGATGGTCCGGCCGCAGCCGCCAAAGTTCGAATCGAGCGCCGCGAGATAACCTTCGCGCTTGTGGCGGTAGCGTCCGCCGGCATTGGCCTGCCAGAATTCGAGCAGCGCACCCGCCACGCCGACACCGCGTTCGTCCACCACACGGCCATGCACGATGATACGCTGACCGATGGCGCTTTCACCCGGCCGGGCAAAATTGTGGATCAGGTCCGCATCCAGTTCGCCGAGCAGCGCATGCCCGAACACCGGACCGGTGATTTCCGACAGTGTATTGTCGAGCGACAACAGCGCTCGTTGCGGCGAGCGGACAACACTTGTCTTGTAATCCGGCGTATAGGCAGGCGGATGCCATTGCCTGTCGCGCTGGAAGAATGCTCCGGTTTCCGGTTTTCTATTGGACACAGTTGCCTCCCGTCACGCGGCCCGTTCGGCCTCGAGTTCCTTATAGACCTGCTTTGCCAGCTTGATGGCATGGTTTGCCGCCGGAACACCCGCATAAATTGCAACATGCAGCAGGACTTCGCAAATATCGTCCTGTGTCGCGCCCGTATTGGCCGTCGCGCGGATATGCATGGTCAATTCGTCATCCTGGCCGAGCGCAGCCAAAAGCGCGATGGTGACAATCGAGCGTTCGCGCTTCGTCCAGCCGGGCCGCGACCAGACATGCCCCCACGCTGCCTCGGTGATCAGTTCCTGGAAGGGCTGATCGAAATCGGTCTTGGTGGTTTCCACCCGGTTGACATGCTCTTCGCCCAGCACGACGCGGCGCGTGGCCATGCCCTGCAGATAACGACGCGATGGGGCAGCCGTATCCGTCATGATTTCCCTCCAAGCTTGAATTCATCGACAAAGGCCCTGATCACGGCGACCAGCGTTTCCGGCTGTTCGACACAGGGAATATGGCCGGCATCCTTGATCACTTCGTAACGCGCACGCGGGATGAGCTTTGCCAGTTCGAGCACCAGATCCGGCGGTGTCGAGCCGTCCTGGTCCCCGACAATGCAGATGGCCGGCACCGCGATGCGCTTTGCCGCTTCGGTGAAATCCGCATCGCGCAGCGCCGCGCATGTACCGCCATAACCGTCGGCCGACTGGCGGATAAGCATGTTGCGGTAGCCGGTCAGATCATTGGCCCGCTCCTGGTGGAAGGCCGGGGTGAACCAGCGCTGCAGGATCGTATCGGCAATGGATGCGATGCCATTCCGGGTCACGGCATCGATGCGCGCATTCCAGAATTCGGCCGTACCGATCCTGTGCGCGGTATCGCACAGGACCAGAGCCTGCACCAGTTCCGGTCGTTTCGCATAAAGTCCCTGCGCCACGAGCCCGCCGACGGACAGACCGCAGATGACGGCATCCTTGACCGAGAGGTAGTCGAGCAATCCCGCGAGATCACCGACATGATCATCGATGCTGTAAGGAGACGCTCCCAGATCGGAAAGGCCATGTCCGCGCATGTCATAGGTGACGACGGCAAACTCTCCGACCAGACGCACGATCACGTCACGCCAGATGCGAAAATCCGTACCGAGGGAATTGGCGAAAACCAGCACGGGCTTGCCTGCGGGCGCGCTGATCAACTGGTAATGCAGCGTGACGCCATTGATGTGAGCAAATTGCACCGAAATCCTCCCGGTCAGTTATGTCGATAATGGATTATGCATTTGGTTCAGTAAAATGATATCTTGCCGCATTCGCTTAACCCCGGGGTTATGAAATATATGATCGACGGCCGTATCAAGTTTCGCCACCTGCAGACTTTTCTCGAAGTTGCCCGCCAGAAAAGCGTGATGAAGGCCGCGGCGATCCTTCATATCAGCCAACCGGCCGTCACCAAAACCATTCGAGAAATGGAAGAGGTGCTCGGGGTTGCCATGTTCGAGCGTGACGGGCGCGGCATCCGCATCACCCGGTTCGGCGAGGTTTTCCTGCGCTATGCCGGAGCGGCGATCACCGCGCTGCGGCAGGGCATCGATTCCGTCAGCAACGAGCAGTCGGGCGAGGGGATTCCCGTCCGGGTGGGTGCCTTGCCGACGGTTTCCACCCGCATCATGCCGCAGGCCATCAGCCTGTTCCTGCAGGAGAAGACACAGAGCCGGCTGAAAATCGTCACCGGCGAAAATGCCGTGCTGCTCGAACAATTGCGGCTCGGCGATCTTGATCTCGTGGTCGGACGGCTGGCGGCGCCGGAAAAAATGACCGGCTTTTCCTTCGAACATCTCTATTCCGAACAGGTGGTGTTTGCCGTCAGTGCCCGCCATCCGCTGCTCAATGCCAGCGAGGACATTTTCAACCGCCTTGCCGAATTCCCGGTGCTGATGCCGACGCGGGCATCGATCATCCGGCCCTTCGTCGACCGGTTCCTGATTGCCAATGGCGTGGCCAAGCTGCCGCATCAAATCGAGACGGTCTCCGACGCTTTTGGCCGGGCTTTCGTCCGCTCCCATCAGGCGGTGTGGATCATTTCCGCGGGGGTGGTTGCCGGGGACGTCGCCGACGGGGCGCTTGCGCTGCTGCCCATCGACACGACCGAGACAAAGGGACCGGTTGGCTTGACAACCCGCGCGGACGTTACCCCGTCATTGCCGCTGATGATCCTGATGCAGACCATCCGCGAGGCGGCAGGGGAGATGAAACCGGATCAGAAAAACTCGTCGAGCAGCCGGTAATAAGCCAGCCTTGCCGGATCGGGCTGCATCAGGCCGTAGCAATCCAGAAAAAGCTCCACCCTTTCGTCGCCGAAATTATCCGCAATGCTGCGGCACGCCAGCGCAATATCCTGGTAGCGATCGGCAAGACCAAGCCGGCCACAGTCGATATAGCCGGTAAAGATGCCATTCCCGGCCATGAAATTCGGCAGGCAGGCATCGCCGTGGGTCACAACGACATCCGCGGTCTCGGGCCTTTCCGCCACAAGCCGGCTGAAAAGTTCGGATGCCGTCTTTCCCAGCATATCGTCGTCGAAATCCGTCTCGTCCACCAGCCCGGCCTGCATGCGGGCCCGCGCCGCTTCAATGCGCCCGTCAAGCCGGTGATCGAACGGACAGGTCGCGGGATCAAGCGCATGCAACTGGCGCAGCGCTCCGGCAAAAATCCGGATGCGCGTTTCGATGGACAAAGAACCGGCCGAGGCAAGATCTTCACCGGAAACCCCGCTCATCAGCAGCCAGAAGCGGCCCGCATGGGCGCCCTCGAAGAGAACATCGGGGCAGGGCATATCGCGGGAAGACAGCCAGCGAAGCCGCGCCGCCTCATCGGGCAACTCACCGTAAGGGCTAACGGCTTCGACCTTGATGAAGAGCCGGGGTAAGCCTTCGCCTTGCAGCATGAAAACCTGCGCATCGGAACAGCCGAGCGCATCGCGGTTCCAGCTGTAGCCCGCGACGAGAGCCTGCAGTTGTGGCGGCACAAGCATCGCGTCCGGCGGATTTGTTGTCGCGGTCATGGGAATTTCCGGTTTCAGGCGTATTCTTCAGGCACGCATATGCGGGCGGTGGAACCGAAGCAATAACCTAAAACGGCAGTCCCACATAGTTCTCGGCAAGCGCGGTCGACGCAGCCCGGGAGTGGGTGAGATAATCGAGTTCGGCCTCCTGTATTTTCTGGCCGAATGCGCCGGTATCGGGAAAGCGATGCATCAGCATCGTCATCGACCAGGAAAACCGGACGGCTTTCCACACGCGCAAGAGTGCACGGCGCGAATAGTCGTCAAGGGTCGCCGTGCTCCTATCGGCATAATAGTCGCGCAGGCCTTCAAAGAGATAATGCACGTCACTGGCCGCCAGATTGAGACCCTTTGCCCCCGTCGGCGGCACGATGTGGGCGGCATCGCCAGCCAGGAACAGGCGGCCGAAGCGCATGGGTTCGGCCACGAACGAGCGAAGCGGCGCGATGGACTTTTCAAATGACGGGCCTGTTGTGACAGCAGCCGCATCCTCTTCCGGCAGCCGGCGCCGCAACTCGTCCCAGAACCGGTCGTCGGACCAGTCCTCCACCCTGTCGTCCAGCGGGCACTGCACGTAATAGCGGCTGCGCGTCAGGGAGCGCATCGAGCACAGTGCAAAGCCGCGTGGATGGTTGGCATAGATCAGCTCATGTGCCGCCGGGGGCACCTCTGCCAGAACACCGAGCCAGCCAAAGGGGTAGGTGCGTTCGAACGTCCGGATCGCCTCCGCCGGCACGGACCGGCGGCTGACCCCATGGAATCCGTCGCACCCGGCAATGAAGTCGCAATCGATGCGGTAAGGTTTGCCGTCCTTTTCGAAGGTGACGAACGGCTTTTCCCGGTCGAAATCATGGATGGCAACGTTCTGCGCCCCGTAAAATGCCGGCGCACCGGTCGCCTCGCGCTGCTGCATCAGATCCCGCGTCATCTCGGTCTGCCCGTACACCGTCACCCGCTTGCCGCCCGTCAGGTCGAACAGATCGATACGATGATTGCGCCCGTCGAACGCCAGCGAAAAGCCGTCATGCGGCAGGCCTTCTGCATGCAAACGGGCGCCGGCGCCTGCCTCGTCGAGCAGCCGCACCGTGCCTTCTTCCAGCACTCCGGCGCGCACGCGCCCCAGAATATGCTCCTTGCCCGACCAGTCGAGGAGGATGTTGTCGATACCGGCCCGGGTCAGAAGCTGACCGAGCAGAAGCCCGGCAGGTCCAGACCCGATGATAGCCACGTGCGTGCGCATGATGCCTCCCAGCATGAAATAATTGCGCAAGGCTAGCGGCAGCACGCATCTGAACAATGGACTTCTCAGGCAAAAAACAGGACAATCTGAACATTGGGGACGGGAGGAACCGATGAGCGGCGCAGTACCAACCTATGATCTCTACGGCGAAAACCATCCGAAACGGCCGGATTTCTGGCTGCATTGGGAGACAATCGCCTCCAGAAGCCAATTGCACAATTGGGAGATCAAAACCCATCGCCATGCGGCATTCTTTCAGATTTTGTACTTTCGCGGCGGAACCGGCGATGCGGTTTTCGGCGCGCACAGCCATCCCATACAACCACCGGTCATGATCACCGTGCCGCCGCAATGCGAGCATGGCTTCCGGTTTTCCCGGGATATGGATGGCATGGTCATCACCATGCTGGCCGCGCGCTTCGGGTCTTCCGGCCGCACCATCTGCGACGCCGGCATGCGGCCGCGATTGATTTCGCTCGTACCCGATCACGCCGATGCAGCATTTCTGACGCACAGTCTCGAACGCCTGTGCGCCGAGCTGGTATCGGGCGGCGCCTTTCACGACGATCTGGTGGAATCCTATCTCAAATCCATCGTTCTTCTCGCGGCGCGCATGACGGCCCCGGAACTGCCGCCCGGCGGTGAAAGCTCCGGTACGGAGGAGCGCCTGAAACTGCTGAACATCATGGTCAACCGGCATTTCCGCGAACATCGCCCGGCGGAATTCTATGCCGGACACCTCGGTTTGTCGGCAACCCATCTCAACCGCATCGTCAAGGCGGCGACGGGGCAAAGCACCAATGGCCTGCTGGCACGCCGCCTTGCAGATCAGGCGAAGCGCGATCTGGTGTTCACCTCCGCCAGTATCAAGCAGATCGCCTATGATCTCGGCTTTGCCGATCCGGCTTATTTCACCCGGTTTTTCACCCGGGAGACCGGCACGACACCCCGGCAGTACCGCACCGAGCAAAGCGCCAGAATGGCTGTCTGAACCGACGGCCTGTCATACCAGCACTGCGGCGATGGTATCGCGGGTCGATTGCATGACCGGCAGATAACGCTCGATCATTTCCGCGATCGCCACGCGTGGTGCCTGCGCGCCGACATTGATGGCGGCGATGGTCATGCCGCGCGTGTTGCGCACGGGAACCGCGATGGAGCACAGCCCGATCTCCAGTTCCTGGTCGATCACCGCGTAGCCCTGCGCCCTGACGGTGCGCACTTCATCCATCAGGTCCGGCAGCGCGGTCTTCGTGCGCGGCGTGTTCGCCGGGCGGTTGCTGCCTGCAAGGATTCGCAGTGCGTCGTCATCGCTCATCGCCGCGAGCAGGACCCGGCCCATGGAGGAACAATAGGCGGGAAGGCGGCTGCCGGGATTGAGATTGATCGACATCACACGCTTGTGCGAGGCACGCGCGATGTAGACGATCTCGTTGCCGTCGAGCACCGAAGCCGAGGCGCTTTCACCGGTTTTTTCCGACAGCTGGTCGAGAAAGGGCTGCATCAGCCGGGGCAGGGGTGTCGATGACAGGTAGGAATGGCCAAGACGCAGGATGCGCGGCGTCAGCGTGAAGAATTTTCCGTCATACTCCGCATAGCCAAGCTGTGTGAGCGTCAGCAGGCAGCGGCGGGCCGTGGCGCGCTCCAGCCCGGTCATCCGCGCAATATCCGTGATCGACAGGCGTGTATTGACCGCATCAAAGGCCTCGATGACGGAGAGCCCCTTGGCAAAACCACTGATGAAATCCGTTTCACGCATCCACACCTGCCTTATCCGCTGCATTTCCGCACAATTTGTGCGATATACGAACAAATGTCAAATAACGCACAAAATCATTGACGGGCGGAACGCGACGGGACTACGCCATGGGGACAGATGGAGGTTTGCATCGGATGCCGGCGATCGCCGTGCTTCGGGAACAGCGACAGGGAGAGAGACGTGGCAAAAATCTGCACGCTTGCCGAAGCCATAGGGGACAATGTCAGGGATGGCGATACACTCGCCATGGAAGGGTTTACCCACCTCATTCCCTATGCCGCCGGACACGAGATCATCCGGCAGGGCCGCAAGGAGCTCTTCCTCGTGCGCATGACGCCCGACCTCATCTACGACCAGCTGATCGGTGTCGGCGCGGCACGCGGCATGAAGTTCTCCTGGGGCGGCAATCCCGGTGTGGGTTCGCTGCACCGCTTCCGCGACGCGGTGGAAAACCAGTGGCCGCGGCCGCTTGAGATCGAGGAACATTCGCACGCGGCCATGGCCAATGCCTATGAGGCGGGTGCGGCCAATCTGCCGTTCGCCGTGCTGCGCGGCTATATCGGCGCTGACCTTGCCAAGGTCAATCCGAACATCCGGTCGGTCACCTGTCCCTTCACCGGTGAGGTGCTGGCCGCCGTTCCCTCCATCCGTCCAGACGTGTCGATCATCCACGCCCAGCGTGCCGACCGGCAGGGCAATGTGCTGATCGAGGGCATCTCGGGCGTGCAGAAGGAGGCGGTGCTGGCGGCCAGCCGTTCCATCGTGACGGTGGAGGAAATCGTCGACGAGTTGAACCCGCCATCGCCCAATGCAGTCGTCCTGCCCCGATGGGCCATCAATGCCGTCGTGCATGTGCCGGGCGGCGCCTACCCCTCCTATGCGCATGGTTACTACCAGCGCTCCAATGCCTTCTACATCGCCTGGGACAAGATCGCCCGCGACCGCGACAGCTTTACCGCGTGGATCAGCGAGAACGTTCTTGCCGGCAAGCCGGAAGATTTTGCCCGCCACGCCGTCCGGCGTGCGGCGAATGCAGCGTGAGGAGCAAGACCATGACCCAGGATTTCACCCCCACGGAAATGATGACCATCGCGGCTGCCCGCGCGCTGAGCAATGATGATGTCTGCTTTGTCGGGATCGGCGCACCCTCCGCCGCCTGCAATGTGGCGCGGCTGACCCATGCGCCTGACATCACGCTGATCTACGAAAGCGGCACCATCGGCACCAAGCCGGATGTGCTCCCGCTTTCCATCGGCGACGGCGAACTCTGCGACACCGCCTTGTTCACCGTGTCGGTACCGGAAATGTTCCGCTACTGGCTGCAGGGCGGGCGCATCACCACCGGATTTCTCGGTGGCGCGCAGATCGACCGCTTTGCCAATCTCAACACGACGGTGGTCGGCCCTTATGATGCACCGAAAGTGCGGCTGCCCGGCGGCGGCGGCGCACCGGAAATAGCCAGCAATTGCGGCCAGATTTTCATCACCATGGCGCTGACCAATCGCGGCTTTGTCGATCATCTCGATTTCATCACCTCGATGGGGCATGGCGAGGGCGGCGATCATCGCGCACGCCTCGGCATGAAAACCAGAGGGCCGACCCGGGTCATCACCGACCTGTGCATTTTCGAGCCTGATCCGGTCACCAAGGAGCTGACCGTGGTGTCGATCCACAGGGGTGTGACACGCGGACAGATCGAAGAGAATTGCGGCTGGCCCGTCCGGTTTGCTAAGGAGATCGTGGAAACGCCAGTCCCCACTGCAACCGAACTTTCCGTGCTGCGCGATATCAATGCGCGTACGAAACGCGCTCACGAGGCCGCCTGATGTCTGAAGCCTATATCTGCGACTATATCCGCACGCCCATCGGCCGCTTCGGCGGCGCCTTAGCCTCCGTCCGCACCGACGATCTGGGCGCCATTCCGCTGAAAGCCCTGATAGAGCGCAATCCCTCCGTCGACTGGGAAGCCATCGGTGAAGTCATCTATGGTTGCGCCAATCAGGCGGGCGAGGACAACCGCAACGTTGCACGCATGTCCCTGCTTCTGGCAGGCCTGCCGGTGACGGTGCCGGGCACGACGATGAACCGCCTGTGCGGTTCGGGGATGGATGCGGTGATCACGGCGGCCCGCGCCATCAAGGCCGGGGAAATCGAGATTGCCATTGCCGGCGGCGTCGAATCCATGTCGCGCGCGCCCTTCGTTCTGCCGAAAGCCGAAGGCGCGTTTTCGCGCCACGCGGAAATTCACGACACCACCATCGGCTGGCGCTTCGTCAACCCGCTGATGCAGCAGCAATACGGCATCGATTCCATGCCGGAGACCGGCGAGAATGTCGCCGAGGAGTTTCATGTCTCGCGTGCCGATCAGGATGCTTTCGCCGTGCGCTCCCAGCAAAGGGCAGGGGCGGCCATGGACAATGGCCGGCTTGCCCGGGAAATCACGCCCGTCATCATCCCCCAGCGCAAGGGTGACCCGGTGATCGTCGACCGTGACGAGCATCCGCGCCCGCAGACAACGCGCGAGCAGCTGGCCAAACTGCCGACGCCCTTCAGGAAGGGCGGATCGGTGACAGCGGGCAATGCCTCGGGTGTCAATGATGGTGCGGCGGCGCTGATCATCGCATCGGAAGCGGCTGCGCGGAAATACGGTCTGACCCCCATCGCCCGCATCATCGGCGGTGCGACCGCCGGTGTTCCACCGCGCATCATGGGGATCGGCCCTGTCGCCGCCACTGAGAAACTCTGCGCGCGGCTTGGCCTGACGCCGCAGGATTTCGGCGTGATCGAGCTCAACGAAGCCTTCGCCTCGCAGGGCCTTGCCACCCTGCGCGCACTCGGGCTTGCGGACGATGCCGACCACGTCAATGCCAATGGCGGGGCGATTGCCCTCGGCCATCCGCTGGGCATGTCCGGCGCACGCATCACCGGAACCGCGGCACTCGAACTCAGCGTCAGGCATGCCCGCTATGCGCTGGCCACCATGTGCATCGGTGTCGGCCAGGGCATCGCGGTTGCCCTGGAACGGGTCTGATCAGGCGAAGTGCCGGGACTAACTACACGGCGATGCGCGCTTCCGACTGTTCGAGCGCCTTCCTGATGGCGAGCTGCCGCTCCCAGGCCAGGGCGTCGCCGACGATCAGGTCGAGATCGGCGCGTTTCGGCTCAAAACCGAATACGGTGCGCACACGTTCGTTCCCTGCCACCAGCACTGCCGGATCGCCCGCACGCCTCGGGGCGGTCCGGACCTCGAAATCGACGCCCGACACGCGCTTGACCGCGTCGATGATGTCAAGAACGGAATAGCCGTAGCCGTAGCCGCAATTGGCGGCGGTGCTGGCTCCTCCGGCCTCCAGATAGTTCAGGGCGCACAGATGCGCCTGCGCCAGATCGCTGACATGAATATAGTCGCGGATGCAGGTGCCGTCGGCTGTCGGATAGTCCGTTCCATACACCTCGATATGTGAGCGCTCGCCCGTCGCCGCCTGGCTGGCGATCTTGATGAGGTGCGTGGCGCGCGGGAACGACTGCCCCGAGCGCAATTGCGGGTCGGCACCCGCCACGTTGAAATAGCGCAGCGCCACATAGTTGAATTCCGGATGGGCCACGGCCGCATCGCGCAGCATCCACTCGGTCATCAGCTTGGACGTACCGTAGGGCGAGATCGGCTGATGCGGCATATCTTCGCTGATCGGCGTTCGCTCCGGTTCCCCATAAATTGCGGCGGTCGACGAGAAAATGAAATGCCTGATGCCTTCGGCAATGGCCGCTTCCATCAGGGAACGCGATTGCACGGTATTGTTGCGGTAATAAGAAAGCGGATCGCGCACGGAATCGGGAACGACGATCGAACCGGCGAAATGCAGGATCGCCGTCACATTGTGCCGGCGGATCAGATCGCGCACCAGCGCCTGATCGCCGATATCACCCTGCACGAACGGCACATCATCCGGCACCAGCCAGGCGAAACCGCAACTCAGATCGTCAAGGACCACGACCGGCCGGCCGGCATCCTTGAGGGCAAGCACCATGTGGATGCCGATATAGCCGGCGCCACCAGTAACAAGAACAGTCATGGGGAGGAACTCCTGCAACTTTGTTTGAGAGATTGATAGGGTGGAGCGGCGTGTGCCATGTCGATAGCCTGTCTTACACTTCCTTTCCTACGGATTGCTTTCCTCCCGGGAAATTCTGATTGTTTGTTGTCTAAGCGACTCGTCGAGCAGAGTCCGATGCGCGCCTGCCCGTCTCGGTCATCTTGTGATCGACGCCGTTTTCGGTCAGGAAGACGTTCATCTCGCCATAGGTCTCGAACCAGGCGCGATTGTATTTATCGAAGAGCGATTGATCCCAATAATCCTCCAGCCTGAACGGCTTGCCGCCAAAGACGTCATAACTCGGGATCTTGTAGGTTTCGGCGAATTCGGCCGTGCGGCTGTCATAGGTGAAATAGATCGACGGCACACCGTTGGCCAGCGCCATGAGATTGCCGTGCAGGCGGTAGCCGAGAACCAGCTGATGCGCGCGAACAAGCGTTTCATAGTCCGCGACCACGTCGGAATAATACATACGCTCGCGGTAGAGCTTTTCCATTGCATCGTCGAAATACCAGTCCGAGACCCAACGGTTTGCCTTCAGCGCGGCGATGGCGTCTTCCTTCTGCTCGTCGGTGCCGAAGACCATTTTCTTTTCTTCCACTTCGCCCTGCGCCATCAGGGTGATGTCGAAGCGGTTCGCCATCGCCTTGATAAGGTCGCGGTGCAGGGTGAGATAGCGCTGGATATCCTGCGCATAGGTTGGCGAGACTTCACGCCGGACCGTCACACCCACCTTTTCCACGGTGTCCAGCTCGGGCAATTTGATGCGCAGATGCTGGTTGTTGCGCCGGAACGCCGTGGGGCAGCCGATGACGCGGACATTCTTGATGCCGATGTCGTTGAGAACCTGGGCGGAATAGGCGCCGCGAACGCCGACGGAGGTGGTCGAATCGGCAATGAGGCGCCAAACCGCCTTGGACTCCTCCGACAGTTCCAGCTGCCCCTTGACCGGCGCCTGCGCGCCGACACCGAAGGCGATGACGGGCAGCCCCAGGCGCTTGAGAACCGGGATGGTGTCGCGCCAGTTCATCTCCCTGTTGATGTAGTTGGACCCGCGCAGGATGACATAGTCATACTCCTCGCGCAGCTGGTCGATCTTCTCCATCGGCGGCCCGGCAATGGGAAGTTCTGCCACCTTCTCGTAGTTCATGAGCTTCAGGGATGATTCAAAGACGAAGGCATCACCGATATTGTGGTAGTGGTCGATGCTGCGCTGAATGTCGCTGTGCTGGTACCAGCGGACATTGTCGTGATCGTAAACTTCTCCGGCGGGGATCATTACGAGGACGCGTGCCATGAGGTATTCCTTCTTTTGGCGATGAAAGCTGGATAACCTCAGCTTGCTTGGGAAAGAACAACGTCAGTTCTTGCAGCGATCGTGAGTGGCTGCTGCCGGCTAGATTTAAGCAATTCACCATAGAGAGCAAGGTGTTCCTGAGCACAGTCGATATAGTTCACGGGTTTCCGGATGGTCTGATGCAAATGGTCCCAGATCGAGGTGTCGCTGAGGACTTCGGTGAAACGGTCGGCCAGGTCTTCGGCGCTGCGCACACGGAAGTGCAGGCCATCCAGCCCGTCCCGGACTTTTTCGGCCATGCCGCCGATATTGGAACAGATCACCGGGCGGCGATGGTGCAGGGCCTCCTGGATCACAATCGGCGAGTTCTCCCACCAGATCGACGGCATCACCACCCAATCGACGGGCTGCATGAGACGCGGCATTTCCGCATTCTGGTAAGCGCCGTAAAAGCGCACGCGCGACCCGGCTTCCTCGATCAGTTTTCGCATGCGATCCTGAAAATCGCGCGGCTGCTTCTCCAGATTGCCGCCAAAAATCATCAGGCGCGAATCCTCACCCCAGGTTTCCTCGGGCACACGCGACACCGCATCGATCAGGACATCGATGCCCTTGAACGGCGTTATCTGCCCGAAATAGGCGAAGCGGTTGCGCCGCGGCCTTGGGCCCGCCAGCTCGCGCGGCGGTGTCACGCTGTCGATGGCAATGCCATTCTCGATCACCCTCAGCTTGGCGGGATCAAGTCCCCACTCCTTGTACCTGCCGGCCAGGAATTCGCTGGGTGAAACAAAGGCATCGGCAAGCTCGAGCATGCCGCGGATGAAGCGCTCCCGCTTGAGAAAGCGGGCAGGGGGAACATCAGGAAAGCAGGCGTGGCAATCGATGGGCGAAGCCTCGTTGCACAGCTTGGCCGAGCTTGCCTTCACCATCTGCCCGTCATTGTTGCAGATCGACAGATATTCGTGAAAGGTCAGCAGGATGACCGCATCGGGCAGCGCCTCGCGGATGGCATAGAGCGTTTCCAGCCCGAGGCCGAGCACATGGTGGAAATGCACGACCTGCGGATTGAGATCGCGGACAAAACGCAGGAGATCGCGGCGGATTTCGTCGGTGTTCTTGTTCGACAGATAGAAGTGATCATATTCGTCGGCATGGAACAGGATTTCATCGCTGCTGCGCCGCATGCTCATCAGCGCCGTGGTGCCATGCCGCGGAATGGGATGTCCGGCCCGCGCCAGATACACCGACTGGACACCGGGCAGGCTGTTGAGCCCCTTGTGCAGATTGTAGGAGGCAATTTCGCCGCCTCCCAGGGAAATGCTGGGATGGGCATGGGAAATCACCAGAACCCGAAGCCGTTCGGTCATGCTGTTTCCTCCGCAGGCACACTGCGCTTGTTGGAAAGATTGTTGGCCCAGCGCGCGTCGAAAACCTGCCGGTCGATGCGTTCGATCAGGGCAATGGTCGAGGCCTTGTCGGACACGGATATGTCGTCTGACCCGAGCATCTGCGCCGACGGCAGCCAATAGGATTTCAGACCGGCCTGCTTGAGCTTGAGGCCAAGGTCGAGGCCCTTTTCGTGCGTGCCAAGATATCCACGGGTAAAACCGTTGACGGAGAACAAGGCCTTTCGCGGCAGGACACAGCACTCGAATGTCGCCGTTGCCACTTCCGTTGTTCCCATCCCCGCCACGGCATCGATGGGATAGCCGGCATAGCGGCTGATCAGGGCGCGGTCGGATTGCGCACCCGCCACCCATGTTCCGGCCCAGCGAATGGAATCATCCTCATAGGCGAGGGTCGGAGACAGCACGCATTCCTTGCGGGCGTCATAGGCCGCAAGCAGTTTCCGGAACCATCCCGTGCTGCGTGGCAGGAGTGAGGCGGCAAGAAAGACCACGCTTTCGGTGGACACCGCCCGCGCGCCGACTTCCAGCGCATCATACAGATCTTCGGATCCGCTGGCGGAGACAAGGCGGACGCGCAGCCCGTAGAAATCCGCCAGCCTGCGCAGTTGCACGCCGATGCGGTCGATAATATCCGTGGCAGCCGCAACGACAATCGGCGCCGCGCGCGTCTCCGGATCAAGCGCCAGCAGGGCGAGAAGCGGACCGATTTCCTCGACGCGCTCATCGACACCGATGATCAGTGCAGGTCCGGAAGCTTTTTCAAACGCGCCGAGATCGACAACCCCGAAAACCTCGGGCGCGGGCCGGCTGACGCCACGCAGCAGCGGAACAAGCTGCTGGTCAACGATATGGCGCAGTGCCCAGGCATTCGGATCGATGGCGCGAATCTGGCGAACGACCGCGTCGCGCGATGTGATCCGGGTTGGCGTCAAGGGCATGAAAGCCCGCCGGGAATCACTGAGTTCCAGCTCGATATAGAAGGGAGCCGTGCTGTCGCCCGTAAGCTCCGGGGCAAAGGCGACGAAACCGTGCGCATGGCGGTTGGGGTCCAGTCCGGCATTGAACGGCGGCTGGTTGTCGAACTCCCGCGTCACATCCGCCCGGTCCACCCGGGTCCAGTTGCCGTCCAGCTGGATTTCGCCGCGGTGGCGGCGCAACTTCACGCCCTGGACGTGATTGTCGGGGTCGAGCAGCCAGCCGGAGACAAGCAGGCCACTGCCTTCGACGCGAAACACATTGTCGATGCCCATGCGCACCGGAAAGGGCAGGCTGGATATCGTTTCCGTGCCGTCGAAGCGGTTGGCGGCAGAGCGAAGACGGAGCAGAATCTCCGTCGAACTTCGCATGTTCGGCAGAATGGCGCGGACGTGATTGGGGGTTTCGCGCGACCCGGCGAGCAGGCGGCGATCATACACCTCGATAAACCGCCAGCCGCGCCGGCCGCGAAACAACAGGCGCTCGATATCATTGGGCGAGATGGGTTCGTTCGCCAGCAGCAGCCCGGCAAAACCGGATGCCTGCTCGCTCACATCGGGGCGCGCGAAAACGCCGATGGCGCATTCGGCGAGAGATGGCGTACGGCCGCTGATCAACAGCCGCGTCACGGAGGGCGTCAGGTCCTGTGCCCAGCCCTGCACGAAAATCTCGCCCTCGTCGCTGCCGCCGATCAGCTCGATAACGCCATCGGAGCGGGCGCCGGCCTGCAGCAGAATGGTGATGGCCGACAGTTTCTTGCGGCTGATGGGGCCGGAAATCAGCCCTTCGACAAGCCCGTCGATCGCACCGGGCAAATTCGGTCCGGCAAGATCGGCGATCATGGCCGCAAGATCGCCGATAGCGGCGGCACGGGCGGCAAACGAATAGCGGGATACCTTTGCCTTGTGCTGAAACATGATGGTTTTGAGCTGCGCGCGGCGCAGCACGTTTGTCGGCACGATTGCGACAAATCCGTGCGTGCCGGCCGGCGACGGTGCCTTCAGCGGCCAGTTGATGAAGGTCGCTTTGACACTCATGGCGGGATCGCCGTTGAGAAAGACCGTGAGCTGTTCGGGCGTATTCCCGCCGATGCCCATGATGAGCACCAGCGTATCCTCGACCGGGCAGCCGACGACCATTTCGCCTTCCATGACAATGGAATTGCGCTCCGGCGCCTTGGCGCCCGACGGGACAGGCAGAAGTTTTTTGTCGTCGCGAGTCATCTATGCCACCCTCAACGGAGAACCCCGACGGTCATGAGCGCGCCCGCGGCAAACCCCACCAGAACAAACAACAGCAGAAACAGCGGTCTGGCATCGCCGCCGGCGCGCTTGTGCAAAAGCTCCAGGCGCTTCTCCAGCCCTGCCACGACACCGTCCATCCGCATCAGATGCACGTCGAGTTCCGTCATGCGCTGATTGAGGTCGCCGCGCAGCCCTTCGATCGCGCCGCTGACCTCGCCAAGATCGCCCGGCGTTGCCCCGCCTGTGCCGTCGATGGTGGCGGCGGGCCGCTGCAGCGAACGCTGGCTGACCTGCAGCTGCCGCTGGGCGGCCATGAGCATGTCGAGCTTGTCGAGAATGCGGGTCATCGGTGCGGCGATCAGCGCTTCGGCCGCCTGCTCATCCGGCTTCGGCACGCGCAGGGCCTGCTCGACACCTGCGCCGCTGATGGCGATAACGACCAGTTCACCGGCGCGCGCCGATGCAAACTGCGGCAGCATCACGTCAAAGGCATGAATACCATCGCCAACGCCGTTGCGCTTCAGGTCAGGACGTTCCTTGTCGGCCACCGCCTCGGCAATCGGCTTGCCGTCCAGCAGGACGCGAATGATCAACCGTGCGCCCGGCGCCTGCGGATCGAAAGCCCAGCCATACAGCCGACCGGCATCGACGGCATCCACGCGGCCCTTCAGGGGCTCGCCGCGCACCGGCTCGGGCTTGGCGGGTCGTGCGTTATCCTGTTCCGGGATGGCGGTCGGCTTCACAGAGGCCTGCGTCGGTACTTTGGTCACTATGGACATGGGAGAGTCCTTTCTGATTGATCAGGCAGCCTCGACACGTTCGGGCCGCAGCGTCTCGATCAGATCAAGATACCGTCCGGCTGTCGTGTCGATGGTATCGGGGTGGCGTGCCCCAAGGGAAAGATGCGCGCGCAGATCGGCATCTTCGGCGATGCGCCGCATGGCAGCTGCCAGTGCCAGCGGATCGTTCGGGGGGACGGTCAGGCCATTGACGCCGTTCTCGATCATTTCGGCCATACCGCCAATATTGCTGGTGATGACAGGGCAATCCTGGCCCTGCGCCTCCTGAATCACCAGCGGCGCATTCTCCCACCAGATTGACGGCATGATCGCGCAATCGACCGCCGCAATGAGATTGCCGATATCCTCACGCCGATAGGCGCCGCGCCGTTGCACAAAGGGCGCGGTTTCGGCAAAGAGCCTGTCGATATCGGCGACAAAGGTTTCACTCTGGAACGGCGCCGCACCATGGACACGCAGCTCGAAATCAAAGCCTTCCGCGATGAGCTGCTTGGCCGCCTCCAGAAGGACGGTCGTGCCCTTCCACGGGTTGAGGTTGCCGAAATAGCCGAAAACAGGCTTGCTGCGGGCCGGCGCAGCCGGCTTTGCCACAAGCGCCCGCGCGGGCTGCCCATTGGGGATCACGTTGATCAGTTCCTCGGCAATTCCCCAGTCCACATAGCGCTGCTTGAGAAATTCACTGGGGGAGACGAAGGCATCGACCACGCTCAGAAGCGATTTGAGATGACGCTCGCGCAGGACGAACTTGTCGAGTGCGATGTCCTTGAAACAGCTGTGGCAGCGGTCCGGGCTGGCGCCGTAGCAGAGTTCCTTGCCGCTTGTCCGCACCATCAGGCCATCGTGATGGCAGATGGGGTAATAATCGTGCAGGGTCAGGACAATCCGGCATTCCGGCAATGTCTGGCGCACGATATGCGGGAATTCCGCGCCCAGCAGCAGCAGGTGATGCAGGTGGACGACATCCGGCCTGAAATCCCGCAGCAGTTCGACAATGTCGGGAACAATGCCGTAGAGGTCGACCTGACTCATGAAGAACCGGTCGAAATGGCCGGACCACAGCAGGATTTCATCGCCCTTGTCGCCGATGCTCTGAAAGCTCGTACCGGGTCTGGCTTCCCGGTGAATGTGATTGGTCGCACCGAGAAACAGCGCTTCACATCCCGCCCGCTGATAGGCGCGGAAAAGATCGTGCGCGAAGATTTCCGTGCCGCCGGGATGCAGGGACGGATGATTGTGGGCCGCAACGAGAACACGGGCCATTATCTGTCGCCTCCGGGACCGGCAATGAAGAGGTCCTGATAATGGTCGGCGGGAACACCGCGCCAGTGCCCGAGCGACTTGCTGAAAACCTGCAGCCCGGCCCGCGTCAGGGCGCGATCCAGAAACCCGTCGTCGAAGCCGACGGCGGCAAGGGGCGGCAGTTCCGGCACGAACCAGCACGGCCCCTCGTCATAACGCTGGAAACCCAGGCGCCTGTCGCGCTTGCCCAGCGGATTGTCGGCAGCCGTCTTGTCGACGACGAACGCCGTCATGAACAGGCGCCCGCCGGGCGCAAGCACCCGCGCCACTTCCTGCAGGTAGACGCTGACTTCCTCATCGGGAAGATGGGTGACGACCGAGGTCATGATGACGAAATCGAACTGCTTGTCCTCGAAGGGCAAACGGAGCATAAGGCCGTCGATCGCTCCCTTCGGATTGTACAGGGAGTGGGCGATATCCATGTAGCGGAACTCGAAATTCGGATAGACCGGGGTGATCTTCTGCTGGCACCAGTTGATGCCGCCGGACACCGGATCGATGCCGCAATAGCTGCCCTTGGCCGGATCGATATATTGCGTGAGCGGCACCGCCATGCGGCCGATGCCGCTGCCGATATCAAGCACGCGGCTGTCCGGCCGCAATCCGCCCTTGCGGATGAAATGGCCGAGAAACTCCGAACCAACCGCCTGAAAGTCGCCGTCGCCGACAAACACGCTGTCCGGATCTGGGCAGGGCAGGAACCGGTTGCGCATGACGGCTTCCATCAGCCAGTCGACATACTCTTCGTTCACGGGGCTTATCGGCTCGCCCTGGGTTTTCTTGAGTGCGATAACGTCGGTCAAGCAGCGCTCCTTTCAGACTTTGCCGCAATGAAGGGCGCAACCGTGTCTTCCGCCGCTTCGTCCCGGTACGTCGTCATCAATTCTGTAATGTCATCGTTCCAGCGCTGGGTGTGCAGCCATGAATTGTACTGGCTTGCCAACCCCCGCATGTAATCGGCACTGCGGCGGATGGACCGCCGCTCGAAATGGTAGAGGGACACATCAGGCGCGTAGGCGATGTGGAAGCCGATCTGGCGAATTTTCAGGCACAGATCGCTGTCCTCGTAGTCCCCGATGATATAGTCCTCGGTGAAACCGCCGACGAGATCGTAGATGTCCTTGCGTGTCACCAGGCAGGCCCCGGTCACGCCCGGCACGGTGCGGGAAACCCGCGCCGGCGCATAGGCGCCCGGCATGCCCTTGTAGAAATGATGGTTGAGCCAGATGCCTTTCTGGTCGCGGGCGAAATAAAGCCCGGCGTGCTGCAGCGAACCATCCTCGAACAACAGGCGCGGTCCGATGGCGCCCAGTTTCTTCTGGTCGAGCAGCGGCTGCGTCAGGGCCTGGAGCCAGCCATTGGCACAGGGCACCACATCGGAATTCAGCATGACCAGCATGGTCCCGTTGGCGAAACCCGCTCCGGCGTTGCAGGCACGGGCATAGCCGCTGTTGCGGTTCATCGTCACCAGCCGGAAAGGCAGGCCGTGCAGGATATGCAGCCCGCCCAGCATGTGCTCGGTATCATCCTGGATTTCGGGGGAATCCAGAACGAAGATCAGCTCCGCATTGGCAACGAGCCACGGATCGGTGGCCATCGCCGAAAACTGGAAGCGCAGGAAATCCAGGTTGCGATAGAGCGGAATGACGATCGACACGGCAGGCGCATCCGGCAGGACGCCGTATTCCTTGGTGTCAGCCACCTTCACCGTCTTGCCGAGCTTGTGCTCGACCTCCTGCAGGGCAGGGGCGAGAATATTCTCGAAGACCTGATCGCGCGCGTGCTGCGGCGGCACCGCCCGCAGAATGCGGTTGCGCTGGGCCGACGCTTCGAATGGCTGCAGCGGCGGCACCAGCGCGGCCGTCGCGCCGGAAGCCAGCCGCATCTGGAAACGCGGCTGCAGCAGCGGCCCAAGGTTCTTGCTCTGGGGAAGCCAGGCGGCAAAACCGGTCACATCCGCGCCGAACCCGTCTTCCCGTTCCCCCGTCTTGCCGGGAAACTTGTAGAAATTGGGCTGTAGCGGCAAGGCGCCGTTGCTGCCGGAAAGATATTCGATGCCCGCCAGCATGGCCGCGGGATCGTGGCTCCAGCCGCCCACCAGCAGCCCGCCCTGAAGCGCGAGGGCAAGATCGATTTCTGCGGCGGGATGGGTTGCGGACTTTGCAATCTGGCGCACCGTCAATGGCGCGCGCGTCTGCATGTCGATGGCCGTGGCAAGCCCGGGCCCGGTCGCCTGCGCCATTTCCCGGATGAGAAACTCGCGCAGATCCATATCCCCATGACGCTTCGCCCACCACTTTTCAAAATCGGCGGGCTGGCCGTCCCCTTCGGAGAGCTTGCGCACGGCAACGCCGTTGCGGCCGGAAAACACCAGATGCAAGGACTGCGGCAGCGGACGGACGGATTCAACCAGAAGGTGACACGGCTGCCCGCCGCGTTTCGACTGGGTTCCCATGACAAGCCGTGTTGGCAGGATTGTCACCGCGCTTGGGCTGATTGCATAGATCGTGGTGATTTCGCCCAGGACCGGATCAATCGCCGTTTCCAGCAGATATTGACCGTCGACGGGTTGGCCGCACAGGCGCGCCGGGCGCGGCTCGGGTGCCAGCGCCAGCATGACTTCACGCGCCACGCTGGCAAAGATCTGGTTTTGCGAAAGCCGGAACGTGCTGCGCCATGTGCTCAAAATATTGTTGAGCAGCTTGATATGGCCGGCAGCGGACAGATTGGCGACAGCGCTGTTGACGTCAAAGGATACCAGTTCATCGGCGGGATACAGAATGGTCTGCGCCGTTGGCCCGAGCGATCCGGCAGACAGGGTCAAACTGACGGGTTCGTCCTTGGTGCGCATGACCCAAAGGATGCGCTGGCCGCCAGTTTCGAGCGGAATGTTGAGGCTGACGAGGGGAACCAGCTGTTCCGGCGCTTCAAGCGTGCATTTTGTCGAGGCCCGCACCGCGCCGGGAATATCCCAGATCACGACAGCGACATCACCGCACAGGCGCGAGATGGAAATATTCTCCGTATCGCCTGCAATATCCGTCGAATGGTCGAGGTTCAACACGTTGCCCTTTCATCCACAGCGGAAAGAAAAACGTGCCCGGCCGGAAAGCTGGGCACGCCAATTTTTGCAAAAATCAATGTACGACGAAATACTGGTCAGGATGTGCCTGCACATCGTCATAGCTGGTGTTTACGAGGGTGACGCTGTCGCCATGGCCGAGATCGACCACGACATTATTGCCAACCTGCGTAACACGATCGGCCAGATCCTCGGGAGAATGGATCTGGAGACCGTTGATATCCTTGGAAATCTGAAGGATGTCTTCACCTGGGGTAAAGTCCAGGATGACGTCGTTGCCGCCGCCACCGCCGAAGTGGAAGATATCGTTGCCGGCACCGCCTGAGAGGATGTCGTTGCCAGCACCGCCGTCGAGATAGTCATTACCGGCACCGCCCTGAAGAACGTCGTTGCCAGCACCGCCGAACAGAATGTCATTGCCATTTCCGCCCTGCAGGATGTCATTGCCAGCGTCGCCGAACAGAATATCGTTTCCGTCGCCGCCGCTCAGGATGTCATTGCCTGTGCCGCCGTGAAGGATGTCATCACCTTCACCGCCGTACAGGATGTCATTGCCTTGATCGCCGAAAAGAATGTCATTGCCCGTACCGCCGAACAGGGTGTCGTTACCGTGTCCACCGAAAAGGATGTCATTGCCCTCATCGCCGAAGATTATATCGTTTCCGTTTCCGCCAAAGACGAGATCATCACCACCATGGGCGTGAATGAAATCGTCAAAACGCGAGCCAAACAAAACGTCGTCGTAGGCGCCGCCTTCTAAAGTGGCCATCTGCTTCTCCTTCTGTCTGCTTTGAGTTTCGACCAGCTGGAAATGTTCCAGCCATCGATGCTTTGACGATTGTGCGCTGCACCAAATCGAAATGCAACCTAGACTAAGAGTATAAATGCGGCATTCGCGAGTAACAAATTATTACGAATGCGTATTACTCAACATTTTGAAAAAGAACTATAATTTATATTTACCTATACAATACTTCATCAATTGACGTTGTTTGATTGTATTTTATTTCAAAATTTGAAATATTACCAAAACCCCTTTGTTTAAGGGATTTTATTCCAATTAATCCTCTCTGAATGCTCGATTCAAGCTGTCGGAAATTGGCGAAATGATATAGTCGATCGCCTTGCGCGCCTTATGCACGATGATGACCTCGGCGGGCATTCCGGGATAAAGTTTGACTGACGGATTGGCCGCCAGCGACTTTGGCATGATTTCAGCGCGGGCAACGAAATAGGCGGTGTCGGTCTTTTCATCCAATATCTGGTCAGCCGCGATATAGCTGATCTTGCCATCCAGCGGCGTCAGCGAGCGCTGATTGTAGGCGGTCAGGCGAATCTGCGCCTGCGATCCCATCGAAACGCTGTCCACGTCACGCGGACTGATTTTCATTTCAACCACCAGGGGTTCGTTTTCAGGCACGATGTCCATCAGCGCTTCGCCGGCTGCCACGACGCCGCCTGGCGTACGCAGGCGAATATTGGCAACGACGCCCGCCTGCGGCGATCTGATTTCCACCCGGCGCATGACGTCCTTGGCTGCGACGATCCGCTCTTCCGTATCCGCAAGATCGGTCTGGTTGGTGGTGATCTCGCCGGCAATTTCGGATTGCAGGTCGCTTTCAATGCCGATCAAGCCAAACTCTGCACCGGCCTTCGCCTGCTCCGCCCTTGCCTTGTCGCCGGCATACTGGCCGCGATTGCCCGCCAGTTCGCTCAGCTTGGTATCGATCTCGGTCAACTTGGATTTCTGGGCAAAGCCCTTGGCGACCAGCCCAGCAATGGCATTGCGCTGTTCAGTGATCAGCTCGATCTGCCTGTCCGTCGCGGCGACCTGCGCCGCGGATGATTTTGCCTGTTCGGTATATTGCTCGATGGTTTTCTTCTGCACGTCCGTGCGGCTCATTTTCTGGGCCGAGCGTTTCTGGAAGAAGATGCGTTCCGCCTTGACGGCGTTCTCGGCAGCCACGTTGTCAGGCCCGCCGAAATGCTCGGGGAAGGTGATCTCCGCTGCACCCGCCTGTTCCGCACGCAACCGTGCAAGTTTGGCGATCAGCCCCGTGCGGCGGGACTGCAGCGACTGCAGTTCCGCCCGGGATTTCGTATCGTCCAGCCGGATCAGCGGTTGTCCGACCTTGACCTCGTCGCCCTCCTGCACAAGCAGGCGGTCGAGGATGCCCCCCTCCAGATGGCTGATCGTCTTGCGTTTCGAATCGACGATGACCGTTCCCAGGGCAACGGCGGCGCTGCCGAGCTCGGCCGAATAGGCCCAGCCGAAGAAGCCGCCGAACGCGATGACGATCGTCATGATTCCGGCAATGATGAGCCGGCGCAGCGGCGACTTCGCATCCTCATTCTCAAGATCGATGACCCATTCCGGGCGCACGATTCCAAATTTGGTCAATGCCTGCTTCCCGCCCGACTCGGCGCGCGGCGCCAGCAATTGGGTGAAACGTTTGGGAACAATCGATTTGCCGGTCATGATCCTGTCGCTCCCATTTTGGGACCCGTGGGTGTGATGGAGGCCACGACGTCGGTGCGCGGGCCAAACTGGGTGATTCGGCCGTTTTCCAGCACGAGCAGCTTGTCCGCCACCTGCATGATGGTCGGGCGATGCGCGATCATGACGACGATGGCGCCGTCATCGCGCGCCTGTTCGATGGCGCGCATCAGGGCTCTTTCGCCGACGGCGTCGAGATTGGCATTCGGCTCGTCCAGCACGATCAGGCGCGGGCGGTTGTAGAGGCAGCGTGCGAGGCCGATCCGCTGGCGCTGGCCGCCGGACAGCGTCAGGCGCCCGTCGCCGACCGGCGTGTCGTAGCCCAGCGGCAGGCGGCCGACCATCTCATGCACATCGGCAAGGCGTGCGGCCTCCAGAACGCGATGCGGGTCGCTTTCACCCATCCGGGCGATGTTGTCCTTGATGGTACCGTCAAGCAGCGCCACCGACTGGGGCAGGTAGCCGGCGATTTCACCAAACGAGCTGCGCTCCCACAGATAGACGTTGTTGCCGTCGAGAAAGACACCGCCCGAGGTTGGCTTGACGATACCGATCATCAGCCGGGCCAGCGTCGATTTACCCGCCGCGGACGGCCCGACAATACCAAGCACTTCGCCCGGCGAAAGGGAAAACGAAATGCCCTTGATGATCGGCATTTCGACGCCCGGCGCCGCGTAGACAAGCTTGTCGATGATCAGATCGCCATGGGGCCGCGGCGTCGGCATCGTCTGGCGGACGGCGAGGTTTTGCGCAAGCAGGGCCTGGATCCGCTGCCAGTTTCCGATGGCGTTCACCCATTGGCGCCACGTCTCCACCACATGGTCGAACGGCGCGAGAAGGCGGCCGACGATGATCGTCGTGGCAATCATCGCACCGGCCGTGATTTCCTGCTGCATCGCCAGAAGCGTACCGGCGCCCAGGGCGCCAATCTGGATCATGAACCGCAAGGTGCGGGCGATGGTCCCCATGGCCCGGCTGCGCGCGCCGCCTGCATCCATCAAATCCAGAGCGCTCATCTGCGCCGTACGCCAGCGCCGGGCCAATGCCGGCAGCATGCCCATGGCCTCGATCACTTCCGCATGGCGCAACGTGCTGCCGATTTTCGAGACGGCTTCGATGTTCGCCTGATTCGCGTCCTTCACCAGGCTTCGCGTCAAAATGTCCGTGATGACACCGCAGGCGACGAGCACGATGACCGAGACAACGCCGATAATGCCGAAAACCGGGTGGAGAAGAAAAAGCACGGTCAGGAAGATGGGGGACCAGGCAGCATCAAGCGGCGCACTGACCGCTGACGAGGTGAGGAATGTCCGCAGCTCCGTCAGATCCCGCAGTGCCTGCGTGGCTTTGGGCAGCCCCTGATCGACCGACGCCTGAACTGCAGCGGTCAGAATCGGCAGATTGAGCCGGCGCACAAGCGCGCTGCCCATGGCCTGGAACGACATGGCCCGGATGAATTCGAGAATACCGAAAACGATCAGGGCGCCTGCCGCCAGGATGCTCAGCATGACCAGCGTGTCCGTGCTCCGGCTGTTCAAAACCCTGTCATGCACCTGCAGCATATACAGCGGTACGGTGAGCTGCAGAAGGTTGATGCAGGCACTCAGCAGAACGGCATAAAGGAGGCCCGACAAGAACACCCGGCGTGCGCGCAGAATGAGGGTCCGAGGTGCCGGAACCGTATGCGTCGTCGCATTTTTTCCAACATTGCTCTTGCCATTTGCATTGTTTTGACGAGTATCACTCATGTGTAATCTGCCTTGGAAATGACACAGCTGCCCGTTAGCCCGATTGAACTTGGTCTATAGCTTTAGACTAGTAAAGTAATACCGTGCAGAATGTGACAGAAAAAAGTTCATATGGTGGGGAAAAAAGCAAAGGAGACCTTGGAATATACTTGTAACTTACTTCAAATTTTGAAGTAAAATTGATGATGGAGACAAAGATGATACAAAAACTTCTACACGAAGGAGTGGAAGTCGAAACATCTATTGACGGTTATGATGCCGCCGATTTTCCTGAAATTACAGCGGAAAAACAGGGACATAGACATCCAGTTCACACCGTTGTGGTGACACACTTCGAGCTGGCCAGAATGATTGAGAGAGTAAATCGTCGGTTCGCCAGTCTGCTGAGGACTGAACTGACGAAGTTGGGGATCGAAGACGTTGGCCCAGCCCAGGCGATGGTTCTCCTGGCGATTGGCGACGTCGAACTTTCTGTTGGGGAGCTCTTGGACCGGGGTCACTATATCGGCTCCAATATCTCCTACTATCTGAAGCAGCTCGCCGATGGGGGATACATCGACAGGGTTGCCTCCCAGCGCGACAAGCGGTCCGCAAGGATCCGCTTGACCGACAAGGGCGAACAGCTTTGCGCCAATCTGCGCAATGCAGGCGGAGCTTACAACCGCGTACTCGCCCGGGATGATGACGATCTTCGCAATCTGGAAATCGCATTCCAGACATTGCACAGACTCGAACTGGTTTGGGGCAATGCCGCACGTTACGGCATCTGAGCCCCTGTCAATTCGTGTTCTGATGTCTGGAAAGGACTGACATGCATGTGGCTTTCGTTCACAGGCGCGGCCTGGGTCAATTTGCTGCCCTGGCCGAACATCTTGCGGCAAGCGGGCATGATGTCAGCCTTATCTGTGAAACAGTGGACCGGCGCCTCCCATCGGTCCGCGTGATCAGACACAGAATGGAACCTGGCCCTCGGGCGGACAGCCAGATGGCCAGGTATCTCGGCATTCCCGATCACCACGTGCGGATCGGGCACCGCGTTGCCGAAACACTCGATTCCATGACGCGCCAGGGCGAACGCCCCGACATTGTCATCGGTCATATCGGCTGGGGCAGCATGATGTTCGTCAAGGATGTCCTGCCGCAAGTTCCGGCCCTCGGCTATTGCGAATTCTTCTATCGGGCCGAAGGCGCCGATGTCGGATTTGCGCCGGATGACAATCCGGATGCCGAAACCCGCAAAAGATTAAGGCTGCGCAACATTGCGCAGCTGATTTCCCTTGAGGCAATGAACGGCGGCATCAGCCCGACGTTCTGGCAGAAGAGCCTGTATCCGGCCGCCGCACAGAAACGCATTGCCGTCTGCCACGAAGGCGTCGACACCCGGATTTTCCGCCCCGACGCGCACGCAGCGCTGAAATTGCCCGATGGCCGCATTCTCAGGGCGGGCGATCCGCCTGTAATCACCTTTGTTGCCCGCGACCTCGAGCCCTATCGCGGCTTCCCGCAGGCACTCGAAGCGGCGGCAAAGGTCATCCGGAAAAATGCCGACGCCCTGTTCGTCTTTGTCGGCGGCGACGGGGTGAGCTATGGCACGCCGCCGCCCGGTGGCGGCTCGTGGAAAGACGCACTGCTTTCCAAGTATGATTTGCCGCCCGACAGGATCCTGTTTCCGGGTGCGATTTCGCACGATCTCCTGCGCCAGCTCTATCAGATATCGACGGCGCATATCTACCTGACCTACCCCTTCGTTCTGTCCTGGTCCGTTATCGAGGCTATGGCATGCGGCGCGCTGGTGATCGGTTCGGATACCAGGCCCGTTCAGGAAATCATCCGGTCGGGCCAGAATGGCCTGCTTGTTCCCTTCTATGATACGGACGCGCTCGCCGACACCATTTTGCGCGTGCTTGCCGGGCCGAACGATTTCATGCCGCTGCGTGCGGCAGCACGCCGCACGATCGAGCACCGTTTCCGGCTGACCGATTGTCTTGCGCGGCAAAAATCTCTGATCGACGCGGTCTTGCGAGCTGCCTGAACGGCGCTGTCTTCACCCTCCAATACCACCCACGCCGTGAGCGCGCACCCGCAGAACCTGCAGGAAATGCTGGGGTTTTGCCGCGCGATTGAAAGTATAAATAAAATATTTCGATTTTTGAAACAATTACAACTTATATCTGTATTACATTTTACTATAGACCGCGAAGATATTCTGTTGACATTACTCGGTTGATATTTTCTCTTAACGGGAGACGCAGTTCGCATCTGCACAATCGACCAACTACACTGCCAAAGATACGGGATGTCTATTTTGAACACATCACTGCCCGCAGCCGTTCATCGACAACCTCGCCGAAGCCGCTACGCCATCGCTTCCAGCCATGATCAGGCGCTGCTCGAAGCTTCGCCCCTGGCCGATTTCATCGTCTTCGTGGAACCGGACGCGGATCAGCTCCGGCTGCTGAATGCCTTTCCGCTGATCGGCGTGGCCGTTTCGGATACCGGCGCGGCGGAGCTGCAGAACGCATTGAAGCGCATCTACCGGTTCAGGACCGTTCCCGAAGTGCCGATTGTCCGGCTGGATGCATCGACGGTTGCCACACAGGCCGCGCTTGTTGCGCAGGTGCTTGAATGCGGGCTGGACCGCCTCACCAGCCACGTGACCAAGGTACACGGCGAGCTTGTCATGCTGCGGCGCGAACGGGAGACGCTCTTCGAGAACTACCGCGCCATCGAAAATGCCTTCCACGCCAGGAACTGGGATTCCGTCACCGAGATTTTCGGCCACACGCCATGCATCGACCCGAAGGATGAAGGCTTTGCCAACCTTCTGCGGGAATCGGAAATCGAACAGCTTTTCCCGGTATCGAGCTATGCGGTCTCCGGCTTTGCCCTGCATTTTCGCGGCCTGCCCACGGGTCGGTCCGGACAGCTGATTGTCACGCTCGATTACGTTGAGAATGGCGAAGGCATCGCGGAATGGCTGGTTCCCTATGCCAGCGTAGCTGCGGACTGGAATTTCTTCTCCCTGCCCAAGGCCTGCGACGGCGGCCATCGCACGCTGCGGCTGCGGGTCTCCGCAACCGGCGGCGTGCCGCCGGAGCTTTCCCTCGGCAACGCCATCACCAATGAACGCTATGCGGCCAGGGCACGCATACCGCATGCCGATCTCGACATGCGCCCATTGGCTTTCCGCGTCTTTACCGGTCTGCCCGGGGTGCGCCCGACCTCCCTCAGCAACGTCTTCGTGCCGACATCGCTGATCGCCGGGCGGCGCGTCGAAGATTACCGGCTGCCGGTGGAAATGCTGCGCAGCGTCGTCAATGTTTCCGTCAATACCGTCACGCCCGATTTCCCAACGGTGCGCTTTCTGGAACACGAAGACGCCATTGTCTGCCATCCCCTGAACGAGGGCATAACGGCCGGTGCGATCCGCCGCGTCATATCGCCGGGAACAGTTCGCATCTCGGCACGCGCGATCATCGATCATCCCGAAGGCCAGCCCGGCGCGGTCGGCTTCCTGCTGACAAACCTGTCGGCGGATATCAAGGGCGAGATCGGTGCATTGGGCCGCGCCACGGAAAAGCGGCCGACTGCGCTGTTCAGCGGCTGGACCGACATCACCGCGGCACAGCCCGTGGACATCAATTTCATGCTGGACGCGGCGACCACCCGCGCCATGGATCTTGTCATTCTCAGCAAGGCGACCACCGGTTCGGTCGATTTCTCCTGGCTCAAGGTGTTCAACTTCAGGCTTGTCAAGCATATCGAGGCGCGCCCGGCCCAGGAGATGGCCAATGCCCGATAAATCGCAGGACCTGATCGCCATCGCCATGCCGCTTTACGGCCATGCGGCCCTCGTTCCCGAAGCGCTTGAATCGGCACTCGCATCGATAACGAAATTCCGCGTCGCCATCGTTGTCTCCGTCGACGGCGACCCGCGCCATGAAGTGTTCGATCAGTTGGCGCTCTATGCGGCAGCCCATCCGTCAATACACGTGATCTTCGGCGCGAATGCCGGGCCGGGCGGCGCGCGCAATCGGGCGATTGAATACATTCTGGAAGAATTACCCGAAGCAAAGGCAGTATATTTTCTGGATGCTGACAATCGCGTTCAACCCTATACTGTGGATACACTTTACCGCCGTCTTTCCTCCAGCAAGACAGGGTGGATTTACACGAATATCGATACATTCTCGGTGAACTGGCGCGCCCATTACGGCGACAGCTATTCGCGGCTGATCCACTGCATCACGGACAATATCTGCGACACGGGATCGATGATTTCGATCGACGTCTTCAACAGCGGCGTGCGCTTCGATGACGACCGCCAGAATGGCTTCGAGGACTGGGAATTCTGGTTGTCGGCGATCGAGGCCGGCTTTACCGGGCAGCCGTGCCATGACACCGGCTTCGAATACCGTCTGCGTGCGGAAAGCCGCTTCAAGGAAGCCAACCGCGACCGGTCGTCATCGATCAACTTCCTGCGCAAACGGCACAAGGCCCTGTTCCGCCGACCGACCCTGGTCGGTTTCGAACACGAGGAATGTCCCCGCTACGCGCTGATCCGGACAGGCGAGGGGACGCTCAGCACCTTCACCGACCCCACACGCACACCCGGTGAGATCGGCTTTGACGACGCGATCCGCGCCTATTGGGGCAGCGTCGGCGAACCCGACAATTTCCATTTCCCGCCCTTTGTCGCCGCATGCAGCAACGAAACCTTGAAGCTGTTGAACCGCTCGCGGCTGTTTCCGAACATCCTCTGCCATCTCGAGCGTCTGGCGGAAAAATCCAACATCGTCTTCGTCGAGTTCGGCAATGTGGATTCGGAGCGGCGCATCGAATCCGAGATCATGCCCTCCGGCACGCATCAGGGCCCGGCCGACCTGATCTTCGTTTCGACCAAGCTTATCCAGAACGTCATCGACAATGACGCGCTCGACTGGTTTTCGTCCATCGGCAGCCAGCAGCTGTGGCCGACATCATCGCGCCTGAAAATCCGCTTTCCGTTCCCCAAGGCACGGCAGCGCCGCTCGCTGGCACGGCCGGAGCAGGCATTGCTCAACCTTGTAACAGCCATTGCAACCAGCCCGCTCAAGCAGACGGCATCCACACGCTGGACGTGGCGTCCGCGCCGCCTGCCGGCCCTGTCGGACATGTATCAGGTCTTGAGGAAGGAACTCGGCGGATCGCCGGTGCTGCCGCTCGCCCATAATACCGCCGGAAAAAAGACCGCGGCAGTGCTGGTTCCCAATGCCTCGTTCGGCGGCGCCGAGAAGGTCGCCTATGCCGCCGGCCGCGAATTGAAACAGGAGGGGTTTGAAACCCATCTGTTCGTACTCGGTTCAAGCCGCATGGACGTGCTCGACGAGTTCGACCAGGCCTTCGACTACATCCATTTCTGGAAGGACGGCATACCGGCCTGGGGTGACACCAACCGTTTCCTCGGGCAGGATTTCATCACCGAAGATCATCCTCTCGACTGGGAAGCGCTGCGCGGCCAGCTCTCCGGCTTCGACCTGATCGTCAACAACCATGTGATGGCCGCCCATCCGCTGATGGGCAAACTCCGCTCGGAAGGCACGCGCACGGCCTGCTATCTCCACGTGGTGGATGAAACTGTCTTCCGCCGCCGCGCCGGGCAGCCCTATGCCGCCATTGCATTCGAACATGCCTATGACGCGTTTCTCACCTGTTCCGAGCAGCTGAAAACCTACCTGCACAGCTTTGGCGTGCCATTCGAGAAAATCTTCGCCGTCCCGAACGCCGCCAGCTTTTCCATTGATGCAAAGCTGCGCGCCCAGGTCACCGGTGCCCGCAAGACGCCGCAGCCGGCCGAACCGCTGCGCATCCTCTACATGGGTCGGCTGGACCGCCAGAAGGGCATTGACCGCTTGCACGATGCCATCATCAAACTGCGCGAACGCGGCATCGCCTTCGAAGCCCAGGCCATTGGCGGCGAGATTCTCTCCGACGATCCGAGTTCTTCATGGATGGCGCGCCTCAAGGACGCCGGTGTCCGCGTTTCGCCGCCGGTTTTCAGCGGCAAGGACATCGCCGCCCAACTCGCCTGGGCCGACGTGCTGCTGATGCCGTCGCGCTGGGAAGGCGCGCCCCTGATGATTGCCGAAGCGCAGCAGCTTGGTTGCGTCCCGGTGGCGACTGCCGTCGGTGCGGTCGATGAGCTGATCATCCACGGCCAGGACGGCATCCTGATCAAGAATGGCAATGATGCGCAGATCGTATCGGATATCGCCCGGCTGCTGACCATTCTCGCCCAGGACCGCACGGCGCTGGCCCGCACGGCGGAAGGCGCACTTGCCACGGCTGCCGAGCGCTCCTGGACCTCATCCTTTGCCAGCTTCATTCACTGGAGCAACACCATCGAACCGGCCCTTCCTCTCGAACGGAATGCGGATGCGCCGGAAATCATCCCAGAATTCGATGCCACCGCCGTGCTTTCCGGCCGTGCTGTCGCGTGACGATCACCAGAAAGGTTTTGTGACCCCCATGAGCCCCAGAATTCTCCTTACAGGCATCCCAGGCCACCTGACACGCCTTATCCAGCGCGCTGAAGACGCCCGGGTCTTTTACTCGGAGAAACAGCCGCAGCCGGAAAGCAAGGATGCTTACCTGCGCGAACTCAAGAACATCAGCAACACAGGCAATTACCTGATCGGGGAGGGCGCCTTGCGCGCATTGTCCCCGGATGCCACCCATATTCCGTTCTGGCATCTCTACAATGCCGTCAACAATGGCACCGGTCTCGATTCCATCAACAAGCAGTTCGATATCTGCGTGTTCACCTGCGCCAATCTCCTGCGCAAAAGCCTGTCGGCCGATGCGGAAGCGCAGGTCTTGTCCAAGCTCGACATGCCCGTGGTCATGCTGGGCATCGGCATCCAGAACCGCCCCGATCTTGAGGAGTCCTTGCCCGAAGGCACCCAGCGCCTGCTGCAGGTGCTGAAGGAAAAGGAACACTATTTCCTTACCCGCGGCGATGAAACCGCCTCCTATCTCAAGGATCAGGGGTTCTCGTTCGTGCGGCCCGTCGGCTGCCCGTCGATGTATTTCATGCCCGCCAATGTGCGCAAGGCCATTCGCCGTCTGCCTGATGTCAAGGTGGGCGAGGGGCGGACCGTGTTCACCGGCTATATGGGTGCCGCGCTGGATACGATCGGCGACATGAACGCGCTGTCGTCCGATGACGGCCGGTCGGCCTATGTCATCCAGGACGAGCCCCTGCATTTCGACATGCAGGTCGAGCCCAACGAGGATGGCCGCGTCTACGATTCAACCTCGGGCGAGATGATCGGCGACCTGACGTTCAAGGGCTCCGGCGAACTGAAGAAGAAGATCAAGGTTCACACATTTTTCGACACCAACCAGTGGCGCGCCTGGACGTCCTCGATGGACTTCTCCTTCGGCCGGCGCTTTCACGGCAACATCATTGCGCTCCAGTCCGGCGTGCCAAGCCTGATCGTGGCCGTCGATGACCGCATGCGCGAAATGCTGAACTTTTCCGGATTGCCGAAAGTCGAGGCCAACGACCTCAATTCTGCAAATGACCGCTCGGCTTTCATCTCCGACCATCTGGCGCAGATGAACATCCCGCAGGTCATCGAAAAATACTCTGACCGTGAACGCAGCTTCCGCTCGGTCCTGACCGAGATCGGCATCGGATAACTCCCATATCCGGTGCTCCGGAAGCTCCAACCCAAGATGGACGAACATGCGAATAATGATCACAGGCATCCCATCATATCTGATGCGGACAGTCGACAGCGTTTCCGGGGCAACGGTCAAGCACCGTCCCTATTTCGAGAACATCCGGACGAAGAAGGATGTCATCGACCAGGTCAAGCGGATTGCCAATACCGGCAATTATCTCATCGGTGAAGGCGCGGCCAACAGCGTGCGCGGCCACGACGTCACCTATATTCCATTCTGGCATCTGGCCAACAGCATCCATTCGCCCGAGACCTATGCGCGGCTGAACGAGAGCTTTGATCTGTGCCTGTTTGCATCGGCCAACCTGCTCCGGCCCGGCTATGCAGCGGCGACGGAATCCCATGTGTTCGAGCGTCTCAACATGCCGATCGTCGTCATGGGCATCGGCATCCAGAAGAAGGAAAACCTGAAAGCCGAACTGCCGGAAGGCACGCAGCGCTTTCTCAACGTCTTGAAGAAGAAGGAAACGTTCTTCCTCACCCGCGGGCACTTCACGGCGGAATTCCTGAAGGCCGAGGGCATGAAATATGTGCGCCCGACCGGTTGCCCCTCCCTCTATTACGACCCGGCCCAGATGAAGCGCTCGCTCAGCCGCCTGGCCGATCCGGGCCTGGCGGAATCGCAGAAGATCGCCTTTGGCGGTTATCTCGGCAGCGTTCCCGACACCATCGTCGATGCCCATGCGCTGCTGCACAAGGACAGCACGGCAAGCTATGTCATCCAGGACGAAGTCATCGTCTACAACATGAACATGGTGGGCGATGAGGGCACTGAAGCCTATGATCCGGCGGCCAGCCGCATCACTGCGCCGACCGAGTACAAGCATGCGGAGAAATGGCAGCGCAAGCGCGACTATCTCGTATTCTTCGACACGCACAAGTGGCGCAGCTGGGTTTCCGGCCAGGATTTCTGCTTTGGCCGCCGGTTCCATGGTTCGATCATCGGCATGCAGTCGGGCATTCCGGCGCTGATGATCGCCGTCGACGACCGGATGCGCGAAATGCTCGACTTTGTCGGCTTCCCCCATATCGAGGCATCCGTCTGGAATCGCGAGCCGCAAAAGAAGGCCTTCCTGCAGGACTTCCTGTCGAAGATCGACGTTCCCGCTGCTATCCACCGCTATTCCGCCTGCGAAGCCAATTTCAACGCCGCGTTGAAAGATATTGGAATCCGGTGATCGGTGCTTGTCCCGGCGTCCACCTTATGAGGAGGCATGAAACCATGGGCTGGAAAGTGCGCATGCGTAAGTTGGCCGCCGGCGCTGCCGGTATCGTGGCAGCGATTGTTATCGGCTTTCAGCCGGTAACACCGGCACATGCGGCGGGCGATACCCGCTTTGGCGTCAACCGGGTCAATCTGGCCTGGCTTTCGTCCGCCGAACGGGAGAAGCTTCTTGATCTCATGGTCAAGAACGGCGTCGTGGCGGTGCGCCTGTCCCTGACAAAACCGATCGACCAGAGCATTGACGCGGTCCGCGTTGCTCACGCCAAGGGCCTCGCCATCCTCCTGGAAATATCGCTCAACAATCCGGCCTTCTATCCCGAAGGCACGCAACCCCGTTCCGGCCTTGGCCGGATATGGGACATGTACCGGCTTTCCGATATTTCGCCGGATCAGTTCCGTTCCGTCGTCGGCGATGCCCTGCGCAAGATCGATGCGCTCAAGATTCCGCTTGTTGCCGTGGAGGCCGGAAACGAGATCAACTGGGGCGCCTATAATGGCGATCTGGAAGTGAAGGCGAAGGCCAAAAGCCGCACCGCCCGCTCGCTGGCGGATCTCGACAATTTGCCGGCCGTCGAACAGGGCGCAGCCCGGTATGTCCAGCTTGCCGCCGTGGTCCGTAAGGAATTGCAATCAACGCAATACAGCCGCAACGCCAAGGTCATTTCGGCGGGGCTGTCCGATATCCCGGTCGCCGACGCCGACCGGCGCGGCATCGACAGCATCGATCCCGCCAGTTTTACCAATCTCATGCGCAAGCATGGGCTGGACAAGGTCGTGGATGGCTACGGCATCCACATCTACCCCGGCAGCAACGGCACGGCAGCAGCCCGCGCAGCGCATGTCAGCCAGGCGCTGTCCATCTGCCGCTCGGAACCGGACGGCAAACCGTGCTGGATCACCGAATGGGGCTTTTCCAACACGGCGACCACATGCCCGGCCAATGACGGCTCACGGGAACAGCTGGTCGAGGCGGCACGCAGCCGCTTCGCCGAACTGATGGGAACAGGCCGGGTGGCGGCCGCCTACTACTTCGATTGGGATGCAAAGGGATATGGGGTCTGGCGCTGCGGGGGACTCTCTCCCGCGGGCCGGGCAGCAGTGGTGACACCATGAAACTGAAAACCGTCATCATCGGTGGCTCCAATACCGTCATGCTGCCCGGCTACCTGCCGTCGCTTCTGGCGACCATGGCCCGGCGCGGGATCGACCTCGACATTGCCGCCGACCTGGCCGTGGGCGGGACGACCAGCGCCTTCGGCCTCTACCAGCTCAAGACCTATGACAAGCTTGCCGATTGCGATCTGCTGCTGATCGAGTACGCACTCAATGATGCCTTTGTCTATGGCGACGAGCGGCGGCCTTTCCGCCACTGGGCACGGTTTTACGAGGGGATCATCCGCTATGCCCTCGAGCAGAACCCCAACCTGCGCATCGCCACCCTTGTCTTCGGCGCCCGCAACGGCTCCTTCCTCAGCGCCGTGCCATCCATCGATGCGGGGATCAACTACATTTCGCAGTGGTACGGCACCATCTGCGTCGACGTTTCGCGCCACCTGATGCAGCGGCTGGGCCGCGATGTCGTCGGCCATCCCAGTTTCTATTCCGACCAGGGGCATTATGCGCGGCCGGTCGCGACGACCGTTGTCGCCAACCTCATTGCCGATGAACTGGAGCCGGCATTGCAGCGCCCGCACAAGGCGGCTGCCCTGCAGCCGCCCATCGACCCCGACCATTTTGCCGGCGCGCGCGCGCTCGATGGCGTGCAGCTGGGCAAGCGGCTGGGCCGATTGCCGGTCGAATACAGCAACCGGCGATTTTCCGTCTCGGCCCTTGATCTTGGCCGCGACCGTCTGAAGTTCGAAGTGGACAAGGGGCAGCTCCTGGCCATGGCCTATGTCTGCGAGCCGCGCATTCCGCCACTCGATGTGCGCATGGGCGAGGAGACGCACCGCGCCGCCCTGCTCAAGGGCGGTGTGCGCGACGGCACCTACAAGTTCCTGGTGTCGATGCTGAGCTTCGAGTTCCTGTATGGCGTCACGCTGCTGCAGACCCAGCCATCCCTCGCGCTCACCCTCGGGGGCGGCGGCGAAGACGGCGAACACAAGCTGCATGTGCCGAAGGACAGCATCAGGCATGAAACATTCCCGGCCGAACCGGCACTGCCGATCAGCGGCATTCTCTTCACCGGCAACCTGAAGGTCTGCGCCATCGAGAAGGCCGGAAGCGCGGCCAATGGCTCTGCCGCTGCCGCACAACCGGCGGCCAAAGTGGAAGCACCGGCGCCAAGCGCCTGAGTTCCCGCCACTGCCATCTTTGTCAAACGGCACGGACGTGATACCCGTTCAGACGGACAAGTGAGCGGGAATCATGACGGAAGCCGACATAGTTGCGATTGAAGAATGGCTCGACGCGCAAGGATTGGCCGGCGCCAGCGAAACCGAACTGCTGAACGGTTTCTGTGTGCGGTGCTGCGGCCTTGGCATCACGCTCGAACGCGCCTTGACCTTTGTCGATACGCTGCATCCCATCTACGAGGGCAGGGCGTTCCACTGGCGCCAGCGCGAGGAGGTGGAAAAGCCGGTGATCGAGTATGGCTCGAGCACCCAGGGCCCCGGCGCCGAAAGCTGGCAGCGGACCACATTCTACCACCTGCTGCAGTCCGGCGAGGATTCGCTCCGCCGCCGCATCGGCGAAATGGACGAACCGGGCTTTCTGCATCTGGAAAACCTCAAGGCCGAAGGGCTCACCGATTATCTCGCGCTGGTCCACCGCTTTTCGACGCAGGGCAGCATTGGCGAAATGGACTGTTTCTATTCGCAATGGTCCACGGCGCACGCCGACGGCTTCGAGGACCGCGACATTGCAATCCTGAAACGTCTGGCGCGGGGGCTGGCGCTTGCGATCAAATGCTCCTCACTGGCGCGGATCGTGCGCACGGTGGCCGAGGTCTATCTCGGCCACGATGCGGGCGAACGCGTGCTGGCCGGGCGCATCAATCGCGGCGCGGCCGACCGGATCGAAGCGGTTCTCTGGTATTCGGACCTGCGCGACTATACGCGTATTTCCGACGCGGCAGGACCGGATGCCATAATCCCGATGCTGAACGACTATGCCGATGCGGTCATCTCGTCGATCCAGGAAGCGGGCGGCGATGTGCTGAAGCTCATCGGCGACGGCACCCTGGCCATCTTCACCGAAGGCGGGTCGCAGACGGCCTGCACCGCGGCGCTGAAGGCCCAAGCTCTCCTGCGCAAGCGGCTCATCGTGCTCAACGAGCGGCGCGCCGCCGAGAAACAGCCGATCACCAATGTCTATCTCGGCATGCATGTGGGCGAGGTGTTCTTTGGCAATATCGGCAGCGACACGCGGCTGGATTTTACCGTCGTCGGACCGGCCGTCAATGAAGTCAGCCGCATCGCATCTATGTGCCGGTCCGTCGATCAGGATGTCCTGATCTCGGATCGCTTCGCCGCATTCCTGCCGGAAGAACTTCGCTCCAAACTGGTTTGCGTCGGGCGTTTCGCCTTGCGCGGTGTCGGGCGGGCGCAAGAACTGTTCACCCTCGACCCCGCCGAAAAACGTTGAAACCCGCAATGCCGGGCATTGCGGGTTTCCTGTGCTTTCACAAGCGCGTCAAAAGGCGCTGATTATCCGTTTAAATATCGCTTTGCCAGTTCCGCCATATCACGATCCTTCTTGGTCTTGATCGGATGCAGCACACGCGAAAGAAGTTTCAGCGTTGAAAAGCCCGGCTTGAGATACGGTGAAAGGGTGGGGAGTTGGATGTTCATTGCAAATATCCCTTTCTTTTTAAGTTATTTGAATAGCGGGGGTTTATTCCCAGTCTGAATATCGCATGGCGGAAGGGCGAGGCGGTATACCGATCCACCGAGGTGATTGCCTATTTCTCCGGGAAGATCGTGTTGATCTCTGGGCAGAAAAGCGGCTCAAAAATTACCATCCGTGGAAATCGACAGGGATCGCCATTTGTTGATTTCCGCGTGAACCGAATCCAGCTTCGTCGCGATGCCCTGGACCGCATCGGAACCGGCGGCATAACGCAGGGGTGGCTCCTGCGAGGCGGCAAGTTCAATCAATGCAGACCCGAGCTTTGCCGGATCGCCCGCCTGCTTGTAGCTGTACCCGTCATAGGTCGTGCGTGTTTCACGCGAGGCTTCGGCATAGTCATCAATGCTTTTATTGCCATAGCGAACCGAACTTTCGTCGAGAAAATCCGTACGGAAGAACCCCGGCTCGACGATGGTCACATGGATACCGAAGCGGGCCACTTCCATGGCCAGCGATTCCGAGAATCCTTCAACGGCAAATTTCGTCGAACAATAGACGGAAGCACCGGCAAACCCGACCATGCCGCCTATGGAGGAGAAATTGAAGATCCGCCCCGATCTTTGCCAGCGCATCACAGGCAGAACCGCGCGGGTCACGTGCAACAGGCCGAATACATTGGTGGCGAATTGCCGTTCGATGTCGTCGGCACCATTTTCTTCGAACTGACCCAGCTGGCCGTAGCCGGCATTGTTGACGAGAACGTCGATGCCGCCGAAATGGGTGACGGCAGCATCCACCGCCTGATCCGCATGCTCGGGCCGCGTTACATCCAGCTCGACGATCAGCAATTGCCCCTCGACGCCCGCGAACGCTTGCTGCACCTGCTTGCGATTGCGGCCGGTCGCGACCACATTGTCACCGGCTGCCAGCGCAGCCTTGGCAACTTCCGCGCCGATACCCCGTCCGGCACCGGTGATAAACCATGTCTTGCTCATCCTGCATTTCCTTGTCGTCCTGAAACAGAGCCCCTTGGGGCCACGACGCGAAAATAGGATGGAAGGCGGCAAAGCACGTAGACCGGAACTCCGGATGAATTGCCTGATCCTCCGGATTTCTGTGAGTTCTCGCTGAAGCGCGACTTGCACGCTTTTGAAGCTAACCCGCACGCCGTCTCTGCGCGAGTAGTTTTTGCCGGAAGACTTCTGCTGGCGTTTTGTAGCCAAGGCATTTGCGCGGTGTGGAATTCAGCCTGTTGCAGATTTCCGTGAGATCACGGTCGCTGATCGACAGCGGATCAACCTCTCTCGACAGCCATTTCCTGGCCCGTCTGTTGGTGTTCTCGACAGTGCCTTTCTGCCAGGGCGACTGCGGATCGCAAAACCATGTTTGCGTTCCGATGCCGGCCTGCAGGTAGGGCCAGTCAGTGAACTCGGTGCCGCGGTCGAAGGTGATGGAGCGGCGGGCAAAATGGGGCAGGGACTGCAGTGCTTGGATCAGACCGTCCATGACAGGTTTCGACTGCCGATCGTTGTTGCGTAGAAACACGGCAAACCGGCTGACGCGTTCGACCAGAGACGTCACATTGGCTTTTCCGAATTTCTTGCGAAATTGGATGAGGTCACATTCCCAATGCCCAAACTGTTTGCGCGTCGCCACGACATCCGGGCGGTGCAGGATATTGACGTCCGGGCTGAACCTGCGGCCATGACGCCGTCTGGCATGCCTCGGCCGCCGCCGGGCACGGTGTTCCGGCAGGTGCCGCCAAAGCTTGATCGCATGGCCGTCCGGTGAATAGGCGAACTTGTAGATCGTCTCGTGGCTCACACAAATCGGATGCTGCTCCAGCTGCATCCGACCGGCTATCTGTTGCGGTGACCAGCCATGAATAATGCGCTCGATCACGGATTGGCGCAGATGCGCGAACCGTGCCAGTTTGCGGAGCTTGGCACGTCGTTCACGTGCCATGTCGTTCGCCGTCACACAGTAATACCCGTTAAGTTCGGGCATTTGCACGTCGGTGAAGGTATTACGCCTGAGCTCACGAAAAATCGTCGAGCGATGACGCCCAAGTTTTTCAGCAATGATGTCGACCTTGACGCCTGCCGTTCGCCAGTGAGCGATCTTGCGGCGTTCATCCATGTCAATCTGGGAGTAGGTGCGTTCCACGGGCGATTCCTTGCATTGGATAAACCATTGTTATCTATTGCAAGTCGCGCTTCATCCTTGAACCCACCTTCACGATGCCGTGAGTTGCATAAGTTTAATTATGGAACTCACGGCATCGATGCAGGCTTTCACCCCAGTGTCGAGTTGAAGGCGCCGCCATCGAGCAGAAGGTTCTGCCCGACGATGAAGCCGGCATACTGACTGCACAGGAAGGCGGCCGCTGCGCCGAATTCCTCCTTGGTGCCGAAACGGCCGGTCGGATTGGCGGCATGGGCTTCGGCGCGCGCCTGTTCGATGGAGATGCCCTTGGTTTCCGAAGTCTTTTCCAGAAATCCCTTGATCCGGTCGGTCTCGTGCGAGCCCGGCAAGAGGTTGTTGATGATCACGCCGTGGCGCGCCACCTGCCGGGCTGTTCCGGCGACAAAACCGGTAAGGCCGCTGCGCGCGGCATTCGACAGGCCAAGCTGGGCAATGGGGGATTTCACCGAGCCGGACGTGATATTGACCACGCGGCCCCATTTGCGCTCGATCATGCCGGGCAGGATCGCGTTCATCAGGTAGATCGGTGTCAGCATATTGGCATTGACCGCCTTCAACCACTCCTCCTCGTGCCAGTCTGACCACAGACCAGCCGGCGGCCCGCCGGCATTGTTGACGAGAATATCCGGTTGCGGTTCGGCGGCCAGCAATTCCTTGCGGCCGTCCTCCGTCGTCACATCTGCCGCAACGATCTGCACCTTGACGCCGTAGGTATCGGCGATTTCCTTTGCCGTCTCGCGCAACACCGCTTCCGTGCGGGCATTCAGCGTCAGGTCGACACCTGCTTCCGCCAGCTTCTCCGCAACGCCGCGGCCGAGCCCTTTTGAACTCGCGCAGACGATTGCCCGCTTACCCCTGATTCCCAGATCCATTCTGTCCTCACCTGTCCTTCGTTCCGTCAAGCGGCCTGCCGAGCAAGAGCGGCAACATTATCGCAGAGACGGTCAATTTCATCCGTTGTGTTCAGATAGCTGACTGACGCCCGCGCAATCTCGTTGAGGCCGCGCGCCGTCATGTCGAGCGGTGTGTAAGGTATCCCATTTGCCGCGATTGTAATCCGCTTTTCCGCAAGTTTGCCCCGCAAAGCCTGCGGCGCAATGCCCGCCACCGTAAAAGAGACCAATCCGGATTTCTCCGTGCCAAGGTCATGAATCGCAACACCGGGAACCGCAGCCAGCTGATCGCGCAATTGCCCGGAAAGTTCCCTGATCCGCTGGCGGATTGCATCCACGCCGAGGCTGCGCGCCTGTTTCAGCGCCGCTCCCAGTCCCAGCAGCAGGGCGATGGGCTTCTCACTTGTCTCGAAACGCTGCGCATCCGCCCGCATATGTGGACCGTCCTCGCCCCATGTCGAGGAAAGGACATCGAGATAGGCTGGTTCGAGTGTTTCGAGAAAGGCCTTGCGCAGATAGAGGATGGCCGCGCCGCGCGGGCCACGCAGAAATTTCCTGCCGGACCCCTTCAGCATATCACAGCCGATGGCGCTGACATCCACGGGAAGCTGGCCGAGCGCCTGCGCCGCATCGATGAAATAGGGAATGCCCGCCGCACGCGTCACCCGGCCGATGGCCGCGGCATCGTTGATAAGCCCGCCATTGGCGGGAAGCCATGTCAAAGCAACAAGGCGAACGCGGTCATCGATCATGGCAGCAAGCGCATTGGCATCCACGCTGCCGTCCTCATTCACAGGGATGGTCTCGATGCCCGCACCCGCTCTTTTCGCCGCCGCCTGCATCGTCGACAGATTGCCGCCCCATTCCTGACGGCCGACCAGAATGCGATCTCCTGCCGCAAGCGGCGACAGGGCAGCAAAGGCCAGTCCCCAGGCGGCGGAACCGCTGCTGGAGAAGGCAATCTCGGCAGGCGCCGCACCGATGAGACCGGCGGCATCCGCCCGCGCTTCGTCGATCAGGCCCGCCGCATTGGCCGCAGCTTCCATGGGGCCATAGAGCGATTCACGCTGGAGATGTTCCGTCACCGCCGCCAATACCGTGTTTGACGGCAGCGAAGAGCCGGAATGGTTGAAATGGGTGCTGATCGCACACCCCGGCGTCTGCGCGCGCAGCTGTTCGATGTCGAGCGTTTGGGTCACCGTCAGCCCTCCAGTTCCACCAGCGCGTCCACCTCGACAGCAACGCCGCGCGGCAATGAGCTGACGCCGACGGCGGCACGGCTGTGACGCCCCGCATCGCCGAACACGGCAACCATCAGGTCCGATGCGCCATTGGCCACCTGCGGATGCTGGGTGAAGTCAGGTGTCGCCGCCACGAAGACGCCGAGCCGAACGATGCGGCGCACGCTGGCAATCGTCCCGCCGGTGGCCGCGGCAATCTGCGACAGCACGTTGAGCGCCGCGATCTCGGCTGCCCTGCGGCCTTCCTCAAGTGAAACAGACGCACCGACAACACCGAGGACGGCGTTCCCGTCATCGATACGGCTGATCTGCCCCGATATGCTCAACAGGGTGCCCGCGCGCACGACCGATACATAATTGGCAACAGGCACGGACGCGACCGGCAGGTCGTGACCGAGGGTTGCAAGCTTCTCTGCTATGGTGGCTGACATCATCATCTCCGGCTGATTATGTCCCATCATCAACGGCCCTGCTCCGCAGGTCCAATTCAAAACACTGGTGTCACTGATCGATCTGGCTAATGTCTGGAAACCCGGATAAGCTGATGACACGCAATCGAAAGCATGAGGCGAAATGCGCTCCTCCACCACCTTGCCGCCGTTGCAGGCACTTCGAGCCTTCGAGGCCGTCGCGCGACTGATGAGTTTTCGCCGGGCGGGCGAGGAACTGCTCATCACGCAAAGTGCCGTCAGCCATCATATCCGCCAGCTGGAAGAGTTTCTCGGCCTGCCGCTGTTTGTCCGCAAGGCGCGCAGCATCGCCTTGACACCGGAGGGCGAGGACTATCGCGCCCGCACCACCGATGCATTCCGCCTCATCGCCGCCGCCACCGCAGACCTGCGCGGCAGGAACAAACGCACAGTGGTCCGCATCAGCCTGCTGCCCTCCTTTGCCGCCAACTGGCTCGTCTCGCGCCTGCACGGTTTTCAATCGCTGCACCCCGACATCGGCCTCGAACTCGATCCCACCCTGCGCAGCGCGGACATTGCCGCCGGGGAGGCCGACATTGCCATCCGCTATGGCGACGGAAACTGGCCCGGGGTCGATGTGCGCCTGCTCATGGCCGAACAGCTCAGCCCGGTTATCAGCCCGGCACGTCTGCAATCGGACAAAGCCATCGAGACGCCGGAGGACTTGCTGCGCCACACATTGCTGTTCGCCAGGAAGCCCGTCGACTGGCAGGTCTGGGCCGATGCGGTGGGCCTTGATCTGTCCGGTGCCCGCACCATCCAGCTGACGGACTACAACATCACCCTGCAGGCCGCGCTGGACGGTCAGGGCATTGCCATCGGCCGCATGCTGCTTATCCGCGATCACCTGCGGACCGGGCGTCTGGTGCAGCCATGCGCGCAGACGATCACCTCCACCCGAACCGCCCATTGGCTGGTGACACCCAAAGGGGCCAGAAGTGCTCCGGCGGCCCAAATATTTATCGATTGGCTGATCGCGGAAACCGCAAAGGCATCCAATCCGAACAATGGAGAAACCGGCAATGCCCTATGAACTCTATTACTGGGACGGCATACAGGGACGCGGCGAGTTCATCCGGCTGGCGCTGGAAGAAGCCGGGACGGCCTATGTCGACATTACCCGCGAAACCGGCAGCGGGCGCGGCACATCCGCAATGATGCGGATGCTGAAAGGCGCAGATACCTCGCACACGCCGTTCGCACCGCCCTTTCTGAAAGACGGCGAACTGCTTGTTTCGCACGTCGCCAATATTCTCTTCTATCTCGGACCCAAACTCGGTCTGGTGCCGGAGAATGAAGGATTGCGCTATGCCGCCAATGGCCTGCAACTGACCATCACCGACTTTGTCTGCGAGGTGCACGACACGCATCATCCGATTGCCACCGAGCTTTACTACGAGGATCAGAAGGAAGCAGCGAAGGCACGTTCGGCCAGCTTCATCGAGCACCGCATCCCGAAATATCTCGGCTATTTCGAGCGTAACCTTGCCAATAATCCGGACGGTGACAGGCACAGCGTCGGCAACGGGCTCAGCTATGTCGACCTCTCGCTGTTTCAGGTGATCGAAGGGCTGAGATATGCCTTTCCCCGCGCCGCGCGGTTGTTTGATCGCCAGTATCCCCTACTGGTTGCATTGCATGATCGGATCCGGGAGCGGCCCAACATTGCCCGCTATCTCGCCTCGCCCCGGCGTATTCCCTTCAACGAGTCAGGCATTTTCCGTCATTACCCGGAACTCGATCAGGACGCCGTCTAGGCGCGTTTGAGAACAACAACGTTCTTGCCGTCGGCGCAAAGACGCTGCGCAGCAGCGTCGTGAAACGGTTCATCGATCAGGGGAATGCGCCTGGCCTCCCGCCGCGCCAGCTGCAGAATGGCAGGCGCAATATCCCTGCCATAAAAGATCGCATCGGCCATTTGCAATAGGCGCATGGCCTTGAGTGTCAGAAGCTCGGGGTCATTACTCTCGACCGGGATGAGAGTCACGGTGCCGGTTCGGGAATTCCGGGCATTGGCGATCTTCATCGCCTGTGCCTGCAGTTTGGCCTCTTCGTCGGGCAACGGGTCCACGCCAAAGGCGCGATTGACGAAATCCTCCCAGAACAGCCTTCGCTGGCGGCCAGGCTGCAGCGTTTGCGCAATATAGCAGCGCAACTGTTGTGCCAGTCGCGCCCATACTGCCAATGATGCGGGCAGGACTGTCTCGATCCGCCGGCGGATCGCCTGCCCCAGAATAGGTGCTGCGCCATCGGTCGATATGCCGACCACCACGGGCGAACGATTGACGATGGTGCCAAACTGAAACGCGCAGAATGCCGGTTTGTCGATGACATTGCACGGCACACCAGCTTGCGTCGCCGCATGCAGGAATGCTTCAGCCTCCTGTTCCGTCGCGACGTCGGCAATGGCGATGGCAGCACCGTGCAAATCCGTTGCCGACCACCTGCGCGCATGATGAACGAACGGTCCTGCCGCAATCAGGGCGAACATTTCCTCGCTCATGGCTTCGGCGCAGACATGAACCTCGGCGCCCGCCGCTGCCAGCAGTTCGGCTTTCCATGCGGCGGCGGCCGTCCCGCCCGCAACCACGCCGCGCTTGCCCGCAAGGCTGAAAAACACCGGCAGCACTGCCAGTTGCCCGATACTGCCGGGGCGTGGGCTATTCTGCGGCCTGGACAAGATTTGCATCGACAATCCCCCTGATTTCGGCGCGGCAGGAGCCGCAATTCGTTCCGGCCTTCAAAGCCTCGCCGATGGCGGCAACGGTCCGGCAGCCGCCGCGCACGGCGCCGGCGATTTCGTTGCGGCCGACGGAAAAGCAGGAGCAGACAATCGCGCCCTTGTCGGGCATATCCCCGCCGGGCCGTCCCGCCAGAAGCTGGAAACGGTTCTGCGCTGCAGGAAAGTGCTGCGACAGCTGCTCGCTGGCCCAACTGCGCGACACGGCAACGGGCTGGCGCGCGATATAGAGCGCGCCGATCAGGGCATCACCGGCAAAGGCAGCCATGCGGTGCTGGCCATTCCTAGCATCGTGATAACGCAGCAGCGGTGCCCCCTCGCCGCAACCGAACAATTCTCCGGCAAACATCGCCCAGTCATCGGGCTCGTGAAGACCGGCAAGTTCGATCCGGTATCCTCCATTGGACCTGGCAAGTGCCCAGTAATCCGCCGTAATCCTCCGGGGCCTGTCACGCAGGACCGCGAACCCGTACCAGAGAGCTTCGAAAGGCTGGATATCCACCCTTGCCATCTTCAGTGCAGGCTGGCCGGAGACCGGGTCGGTTCGCGATGTCACCAATGTGTCCACCCGGGCACTACCGGCAAACTGGTCGGTCCAGTGCATGGGCACGAACACACTGCCGCGCGCCTGTCTGTCCGTCAGCAGGGCTCGGACGATGATGCCGCCATGCGCGTTGTGCAACCGGACAAGGCTTGCATCGGCAATCCCCAGTCCCACGGCATCGAGCGGATGTATCTCAGCAAAGGGTTCAGCGAAATGCGCCGACAGGCGCGCGCTCTTTCCAGTGCGCGTCATCGTGTGCCAGTGATCGCGCACGCGCCCGGTATTGAGCGTGAATCGTTGATCGATCGCGCCGGTATCGGCTGGCGAGACCGCAATGAACCGTGCCCGGCGATCCCCGGTAAAGAAGCCGCCTTGTGCAAAAAAACGTCCGCCCGGTGTCGCAGGGTCCCGGCTTTGCGGCCATTGAAATGGGGCAAGGTTGTCATATCCGCTTACTGATATGCCGGCATGGGCAGCGATATCGAAATCGCGGCTGCCCTTGTTCTCCGCTCCCGACAAAGCGGCATGCTCGGCAAAAATCTGCGCGGGATTCTGATAGGCAAAGGCGGCGGCAAACCCCATGCGTTTCGCCACCTCGGTGATGATCCACCAGTCCGGCCTCGCCTGACCCGGCAGCGGCAGGAATGGCCGTTGCCGGCTGATGCGCCGTTCCGAATTGGTGACCGTTCCGTCCTTCTCGCCCCATCCGGCCGCCGGCAGAAGCACATGGGCATAGGCGGTCGTATCGGTTTCCGCGTTGATGTCGGAGACCACGACAAACGGGCAGGCTTTCAGCGCCTTCGCCACGCGATCGGCTTCCGGCATGGAATCGGCCGGGTTCGTCGCCATGATCCACAGCGCCTTGATCCTGCCGTCTCCCACCGCCTTGAACAGATCGACGGCCTTCAGCCCCGGCCTCGTTGCCATGGTCGGGGAGGCCCAGAAATCCTGAACCAGCCGCCGGTGCCCGGCATTTTCGATCTGCATATGGCCCGCCAGCATATTGGCAAGCCCGCCCACTTCGCGCCCGCCCATGGCATTGGGCTGCCCGGTGACCGAGAACGGCCCCATGCCGGGGCGGCCGAGGCGGCCCGTTGCCAGATGGCAGTTGATGATGGCATTGACCTTGTCCGTACCGGACGCCGACTGGTTGACGCCCTGGCTGTACACCGTCACGCATCGTTCGGTGCGGGCGAACAGCGCGAAAAAGGCGAGCAGTTGATCCGGCGCAATTCCGGTGTGCTGCGAAATCTCATCCAGATCGCAGGGATTGGCAAGGGCCAGCGCCGCCGCAAAGCCTGACGTATGCCGCTCGATATAGGCGCGATCCAAGGCCCCCTGCTCGGCCAGAAAACCGAGCAGCCCGACAAACAGCGCCGTATCCCCGTCGGCACGGATCGGCAGGTGCATGTCGGCGATATCGGCGGTCATGGTGCGGCGCGGATCGATGAGGACAATACGCATCTGCGGACGCTTCAGCTTGGCCGCCGCGATACGCTGATAGAGCACGGGATGGCACCAGGCGAGATTGGACCCGGTCAGCACGATGAGATCGGCGAGCTCAAGGTCTTCATAGGTTCCCGGCACGGTGTCCGACCCGAAGGCACGCATATGCCCCGCCACCGACGACGACATGCACAGCCGCGAGTTCGTATCGATGTTCGCCGAGCCGATGAAACCTTTCATCAGCTTGTTGGCAACGTAATAATCCTCTGTGAGAAGCTGGCCCGAAACGTAGAAAGCAACGCTATCCGGGCCATGTTCCCTGATCACAGCGCTGAAACGGCTGGCGACGAAATCAAGCGCCTTGTCCCAGCTCGCGGCCTTACCTTCGACCTGCGGCTCCAGCAACCGGCCATCCAGATGAACCGTTTCACCGAGCGCCGATCCCTTGGAACAGAGCCGCCCGAAATTGGCGGGATGATCGGGATCTCCGGCAATGGCAACCGTGCCGTCATTGCCGGGGGTCGCGAGCACGCCACATCCGACGCCGCAATAGGGGCAGGTGGTGCGAACTGCCGGGGTGTCCATGCCGCTCTACTCCGCCGCCATGGCGGCGAGCTCAAGTCCAGCCAGAATCCGGTCGCCATCCAGCCGGATCGCGATGGTTTTCACACTGCCTTCATCCGCGCCAAGTGCCTTGCCGGTCTCCAGCGAGATAACCCAATTGTGCAGCGGACAGGTCACCGAAGCGCCATGGACGATGCCCTGGCTGAGCGGCCCGCCCTTGTGCGGACAGTGATCGTCAATGGCAAAAATCTGGTCTTCCATGGTGCGGAAAACCGCGATCCTGCCCTCGGGCGTATTCACGCAGCGGGCGCCCCGGCGCGGAATGTCGTTGATTGTTCCAATCTCAACCCAGTTCATCACTCTACTCCGCTGCCTGCTGGTAGCCGATTTTGGCCATCGGCTGGAATTCATGCTTGTCGACGCCGGAAACCCGTTCGGACCACGGATCGACCTGCGCAAAGGTCTGGCTGAAGACGAACCGGTCGAAATAGCCGCGGCGCTTCGCCTCGTCCCGCATGATCTGGCGGCGGATTTCGTCGAGACCGACGCGTTTGGCCCATTTGTAGATGCGCTCGAGATAGCGGCCCTGTTCGCGGTACATCTGCGTCAGGGCCACCACATGTTCCAGCGCCTCGTCCTCGGTCTTGACCAGCCCCAGAACTTCCGTCCCCTTGATATCCAGCCCCGCCGCCCCGGCGAAATGGATTTCATATCCGGAATCGACACAGATGATGCCGACATCCTTGCAGGTGGCTTCGGCGCAATTGCGCGGACAGCCCGAAACCGCCATCTTGACCTTGGCGGGCGTCCACGATCCCCACATGAATTTTTCGATGCGAATGCCGAGCCCGGTCGAATCCTGCGTGCCGAACCGGCACCAGTCGGTCCCGACACAGGTTTTTACCGTGCGCAGACCCTTGGCATAGGCCTGCCCCGAGACGAACCCGGCCTTGCCGAGATCGGCCCAGACGGCAGGCAGATCTTCCTTCTTGACGCCCAGCATGTCGATGCGCTGGCCGCCTGTGACCTTGACAGCCGGAATGGCGAATTTGTCGACCACATCGGCGATCGCCCGCAATTCCCTTGAGTTGGTGACGCCGCCCCACATGCGCGGCACCACGGAATAGGTTCCGTCCTTCTGGATATTGGCATGCACCCGTTCGTTGATGAAGCGCGACTGGTAGTCGTCGGCATATTCATCCGGCCAGTCCGCAACGAGATAATAATTCAAGGCCGGGCGGCACTTGGCGCAGCCGCACGATGTCTTCCATTCGAGCTCCTGCATCACGGCCGGAATGGATTTCAGCTTCTTCGCCTTGATCAGCCGGCGGACATCGTCATGGCCAAGGTCGGTGCAACTGCACATGGGCGTCACGGCCGATGGATTGTAGGAATCGCCGAGTGTCAGCGCCAGCAGCTGTTCCACCAGACCGGTGCAGCTGCCGCAGGAGGCGGACGCCTTGGTATGGGCCCGCACATCGTCCAGCGAGGTCAACCCCTTGCCGGATATGGCACCGGTGATCTTGCCCTTGCATATGCCGTTGCAGCCGCAGATTTCCGCATCATCTGGCAAGGCTGCAACGGCCGCCATAGGGTCCAGCGGGGACCCTCCCTGATAGGACTGGCCGAAAATCAATGTGTCGCGCATCTCCGAAATGTCAGTGCGTTTTTTGGTCAGGTCATGGAACCAGGCCCCGTCGGATGTCTCGCCGTACAGCACCGTGCCGATGATGCGGTCATCCTTCAGCACCAGCCGCTTGTAGACACCGGCAGCCGCATCGCGCAGGACGATCTCCTGCCGGTCGTCGCCTTCGCCGAGATCGCCGACGGAAAACAGGTTGATGCCTGTGACCTTCAGTTTGGTCGGCGTCTCGCTGTGCACGAATTTTGCATCCGCATCATCTGCCAGTTGTGCCGACACAACCCGCGCCATCTCGTAGAGAGGCGCGACGAGCCCGTAGCATTGTCCGCCCACCTCGGCGCACTCGCCGATGGCGAAAATATCGGGATCGGAGGTCCGCATGCCGGCGTCGACAACGATGCCGCGATTGGTTGCAAGGCCCGCCTCCTTCGCAAGCAGGGCGTTGGGGCGGATACCCGCCGCCATGACCACCAGATCGGCAGGCAATGTTGTGCCATCGGCAAGCAGAACGCCTTCCACCCTGTTCTGACCGATGATCTCCTTGGTACTCGCTTTGGTCATCACGCGGATGCCACGCCCTTCCACCGCCTGTTCGAGCAGATAGCCCGCAGCGGGATCAAGCTGGCGCTCCATCAGCGTCGGCATGATATGGAGAACCGTGACATCCATGCCGCGTGATTTCAGGCCGGCAGCCGCCTCCAGACCCAGCAGCCCACCGCCGATCACCACGGCGCGCGCCCGGGACTGGGCCGCGAGCAGCATGGCATTCACATCGTCGAGATCGCGATAGGTCAGGACCCCCGGCAGGTTGTTGCCGGGAACAGGCAGAACGAAGGGGACCGAACCCGTCGCGATCAAAAGCTTGTCGTAGCTTTCGGTCGTTCCGGCATCGGAGGTGACCGTCTTTGCCTCCCGGTCAATCCCGATAACCTTGTGGCCCTTGTAGAGCGTGATGCCGTGCTTGATGTACCAGCCATCACCATGGATGATGATTTCCTCGAATTCCTTTTCGCCTGACAGCACCGGCGACAGCATGATCCGGTCGTAGTTGACGCGCGGCTCGGCATTGAAAATGGTCACGTCATAGGTATCGGGCGCCATCTCGAAGAGGTGTTCAAGCGCCCTGCCCGGCGCCATGCCATTGCCGATGACGACGAGTTTCTGTTTTTTCGCTGCTGTTTCCATCTTACGCGGCCTCCACAAGACGGTGCCGTTCGTAGAGGAATTTCAGCACGGATGAACGGCAACGGATATAGGTGGCATCGGCGGCAAGCTCGATGCGGCGGCGCGGGCGAACCAGCGGCACGTCGAGGATTTCGCCGATCCTGGCGGAAGGACCATTGGTCATCATGACGATGCGGTCGGAAAGCAGCACGGCTTCATCGACATCGTGAGTGATCATCAACACCGTATTGGCAAGCTCCGTATGGATCTGCATCACCTGATCCTGCAGATGCGCGCGGGTGAGCGCATCCAGCGCACCGAACGGCTCGTCCAGCAGCAGCACCTTGGGCTCCATGGCCAGCGCCCGGGCAATGCCGACCCGCTGCTTCATGCCGCCGGAGACTTCAGACGGGCGCTTGTCCCTGGCATGCACCATCTGCACCAGTTCGAGATTGCGCATGGTCCATTCATGCCGTTCCGCCCGGCTTTTGCTGGATGAGAAGACCTTGTCGACCG
>NZ_JBVFZN010000004.1:80000-565764 GCF_055685835.1 Phyllobacterium sp. RCAM01083 | reverse complement strand
TCGACGCTTTGCGGGCGCTTTCGGCAATTCGCCAATATGGCGGCATTACCAGAGCGGCCGTCGCTTTAGGCCTCTCACAGTCGGCTGTGAGCCATAAGATAAAGAGGCTTGAAGTCAGCCTAGACTGTGAGCTGCTCGGTCGGAAAGCGGGCGGTCCGATGTTTACCGCTACGGGAGAAGACTTGCTCGACTACGCCGGACGTATCCTCGGTCTGCATGACGAGGCTCTGCTCAGCCTTTCGAAGACCACGCTCGCGGGTAGGCTTGCCCTCGGACTCACCGAAGACACGGCGTGTACCGACCTCGCCCGAATTCTGGGGCGATTTCGGCGTGTGCATCCGAACGTTTCGGTCCGTACCAAGGTCCGTATGAGTCTGGTTCTGCGCGCCATGCTCGAACGTGGCGAGCTGGATGCCGCAATCGTTCAGGTCTTCAGCCACGAGGTGCGACCGACCGACATTGTCCTCTTTCGTGAAGACCTTCACTGGGTGAAGCATCCGGATTTGGCGCTACCGCGGGACAGCCCGATTCCGTTTCTGTCGTTTGACGACGAGTGTTTCTACCGTCAGTGGGCCCTGGACATCGGCCAGGATGATGCTGTTCTCGAGACCATCTTCGAGTGCTCGAGCGCCGCCGGCATCGTTTCGGCCGTCAACGCGGCCATGGGCGTGGCGCTCCTGAGCGACCGCCATATCCGTGGCGAGATGCACGTTGTCGTTGAACGACTGCCTCGGCCGCCAGCCTTGGCGTATGTCGTCCGCCGAGCAAGGAAATCGAGGAACCCGGCGCTAGACAACTTGGTCTGCGAGATTGAGAGGGACATTGGCCGTCACGGAAGTTTGGCTCTCGCCGGCTGATGGCCATGACGCAATTACCAGTGGCATTTGCCTATTGAAGCATCCCGATCGCTTCGGTTGCCGGCAGATATGGCCGCTGTTGGTCCATGGTCACCACGGCTATCGAGCTCACTGGTCCTTGCGCAGAATCCAGGTTTTTGGTCAACGTGAGAGGGAAACACGGCTTACTAATATATGCCAGCCAAAAGGGCTTATGTTCTGCCTCGCGTACAACTGATCAATTTCTCACAACTTTCAAATTTGTCCAAAGAGTTTTCTAAGGTCTCGCTTTTTGGCCCAGCTAACGGGGATGTCTCAAAACGGACGGCTCGCGGCCATAGCCGAAGCTCGGCCTAAACCCCGGTGCCCATATCGTGGTTTGTGGAAACCCATCACCTACCGATTTGCACGTTGTCCCATGTCTTGACCATGACTGGTAGCGGTCAATCCGGGACTGCGTTTCAGTTTTCCGGCAAGGGGCGCAATTTCGCCTGAGCTTCGAGCCCTGGTTGCAAATCAAGCCAAAGGCATATTGAAGCTCAAATTTCAGTTGATGTCAGGCCGTTAAAACTCCGGGTTGTTTTGTTTCGAAACACACTCAACCGGGGAAATGCATTTTTCCCTGGAGCTCAAAAATGGAACGGCGTGTTTATACAGAAAAACCGTAGCGGGTATTGTGACCACATACGGCTAAATGGTGCGACTGGTCGGAATTTTGGCAGTTCCCATCCTGTGATGCGGAGAAGCTTGGAGGATATCAACATGACATATGCGACGGCTGATTGGAGTCCCACCGGCCTGTTTTGATATCGGTCTTGCCGCCTGCGGTCAGCCCGTGAATCCCGGAAGTTTTAGGAAGAATTTGTAATCACCGCCGGCCGAAAACGGCAATTGTCCAGATTCTACTTGAATGTAGAAACCGGAGTTGTGGAGGCTTGGCCAAAAAAGGATCACCGTCCCATGGCATATTTTGTAGCCTCCTCCAGATCATGCAGAATTGGGATGCCCGCAAGCATCGGCTTGTCTGTTCTTCTTGCCACTGGGTTACCAGCCTATGCGGAGACACCCGCGGACACACTGGTGGAAGCGTGGGCGCTTGACGAATTGGTCACCCTCGATCCTGCGGAAGCGTTTGAATTGACGAGCGGCGAGATCAGTGGAAATGCCTATGACCGGCTCGTCAGACCGTCACCGGAAAATGCCTCGAAGATCATTCCTGACGTTGCCGAGAGCTGGACGGTTTCCGACGATGGCCTGACCTATACGTTCAAGCTGAAGCCGGGCCTGAAGTTTGCTTCCGGCAATCCGCTGACGGCTGAAGACGTCGCCTATTCCTTCGAGCGCGCCATCAAGATCGACAAGAGCCCCGCCTTCATCCTCACCCAGTTCGGCCTGAAGCCGGACAATGTCACCGCAAAGGCCAAGGCAACGGATCCGAGCACCTTCGTTTTCACCGTTGACCAGCCCTATGCCCCGAGCTTCGTGCTCAACTGCCTGACATCGACGGTTGCATCCGTCGTCGACAAAAAGCTGATCTCGCAGCATGTGGTCGACAATGACTACGGCAATGCCTGGATGAAGACCAATTATGCCGGTTCCGGTCCGATGAAGATCCGCGACTGGCGCGCCAACGAAATCCTCGTTCTGGAGCGCAACGACAATTATCACGGCACCAAGGCGCCGCTCAACCGCGTGATCTACCGCCATGTCAAGGAAAGCGCCACGCAGCGCCTGCTCCTGGAAAAGGGCGATATCGACGTTGCCCGCAATCTGGAGCCCAACGATCTGGAACAGGTGGTCAAGAACAGCGACATCAAGACGACCAGCGCAGCCAAGGGCACGATCTATTATTTCAGCCTCAACCAGAAGAATGCGAACCTGGCCAAGCCGGAAGTGCGTGAAGCGCTGAAATACCTCGTCGATTATGACGCCATCGGCGAAAAGCTGATCAAGGGCATCGGCGAAATCCACCAGACCTTCCTGCCGAAGGGCATTCTGGGCGAGCTGGACGAAAAGCCCTATTCCCTCAACGTGGCGAAGGCCAAGGAACTTCTGGCCAAGGCCGGCCTGAAGGATGGTTTCTCGGTGACGATGGATGTGCGCAACGGCCAGCCGGTGACGGGCATTGCCGAATCCGTGCAGCAGACCTTTGCCCAGGGCGGCGTGAAGCTGGAGATCATTCCCGGCGACGGTAAGCAGACGCTGACAAAATACAGGGCGAGGGGGCATGATATTTTCATTGGCCCATGGGGAACGGATTACTGGGATCCGAACTCCAATGCGGAAACCTTCACCAGCAATCCGGACAATGCCGATACGGGCACCAACAAGACGCTCGCATGGCGCAATGCCTGGGATGTGCCGGATCTGACCAAGGAAACCAAGTCGGCCCTGCTGGAACGCGACACTGCCAAGCGCGCCAAGACCTATGAGGATCTGCAGAAGAAGGTTCTGGCAACCAGCCCGTTCGTTCTCCTGTTCCAGCAGACGGAAGTTGCCGGCGTTCGCGCCAATATATTGAACTACAAACTTGAATCCTTTGGGCCGAACATCGTTTCCACGGTTTCCAAATGATGTTTTGAAACTCGATCAGCCTGGCCGCCGGCAGGAGCTCGGCCACGCTGATTTCACTTGTAGGCATCGCAGCGCTGCCGACCCGGCTATAGCCGCATCGAGAACGAGCTTATGGGAAGGATTCTGGACGAGGGGCAGCACGGACGGGCCACGGAAAAGCAATGGATCAAAGCACATCCTGATCGGCTAAACCTCTGGCTCAAGGACGTAGCGGCGTTCGATGGAGCTCCCGGCATTGATGCTGTTCGTGCGTCGCTCAAACTCTGATCCCACATAAGGGAAGTATCGACGTACTTGCGAAGGAGGACGGGGATAGGTCATCGATTGGTGAATGCTTCGATACGCCCCGAAGCCATTCTTGCGGTGCGGTCGCACATATGGCCGATGACATCAGGATCATGGCTGACCAACAAGTAGGTCATTCCAAGTGTGCGCTTCAATTCAGACAAAAGATTGAGAATTTCCGCTTGCACCGAGACATCGAGTGCCGAGGTTGGTTCGTCCAACAGAAGCACTTTTGGCTCAAGCAGAAGGGCCCGTGCAATCGCGATGCGCTGCCGCTGTCCCCCTGAAAGCTGATGCGGATAGCGTTCGGCGATTTGGGCATGGAGTCCAACCTGCGCCAGCACCTCGCGCACCCTCACATCACTGTTGGCAACGCCTCTGATAGACAGCGGTTCGCCGAGTATCCGGTTGATACGGTGCTTTGGATGCAGGGAAGAATAGGGGTCCTGAAACACCATCTGAACGTTCCGGCGCAAATCGCCTTCGAGTTTCCGTCCAGCTGCTAGCGCTGTGCCCAGTATGTTTACGTTGCCAGTCCAGTGCGTGTTGAGGCCCGCAATTGCTCGCAAAACGGATGTTTTTCCGCAACCGGATGGTCCGATCAGACCAAAGGTTTCGCCCGGTTCGACCGAGAACGTCACGTCATGCACGGCGTTAAATTTTTCGGTCGCTCGCGAAAATGCGATGGACAGATTCTCGACAACAACGGTGCTCATGCGCTTAAATCAGTCTCGTTGAATACGGGCAGCATCGTTCCATAGGTTTGTGCCGATGGACGCGCATTCCACAGCGCTCGGGTGTAGGGATGGGGCGATTGCTCAAGGTCGCTGCCAGCAAGTCTATCGACGATCGTGCCGTGGCGCATAACCAGCACGCGATTGCTATAGCGAGCGACTTGTTTCAGGTCGTGGCTGATGAGCAGAAGTCCCATCCCCAATTTCTCTGTCAGATTGCGCAGCAGTGACAGCACCTGAATCTGAAGGTCATGATCGAGCGCGGACGTTGGTTCATCCGCGATGAGAAGTTTCGGCCTGTTGACCAGCATTGCTGCAATCATCACACGCTGGCCCATCCCCCCGGACAGTTCGCCAGGGTAATTCTTATAGAGGCGCACGGGATCGGGCAGGCCGACTTGGTTCATCATATCAAGTGCCCGTTCCCGCCGCTCGGCAGAAGTCAGTTTTGTGTGCAGCAGAAGGGCCTCCTCCACCTGCCGTCCAATTTGCAACGCGGGATTGAGCGAAAACTTGGGGTCCTGCAGGATAAGGCCGATATCATTGCCGCGCAGCTTTCGCCACCCTGATGGAGAAAGGGCATTTAGATCGCGTCCCTCAAGCGAAAGGATCGAGGCCGCCGATACAGCGCGCCGCGGTAACAATCCCATGAGGGCGCGGCCGGTGAGGGATTTGCCGGAACCGGATTCTCCGACGAGGGCAACGATTTCGCGGTTGATTTCAAATGAGACGGACTTGACCACCTCCACACGTCCTGCCGGTGAGGAAAAGGAAATGGAGAGATCTTCAACGTGCAGAAGAGGTCTAGTCATTGCGCGGATCCATGACGTCGCGCAATCCATCTGCAAGCAGGTTGAAGGCAAGGCTGGCAATGAGGATTGCAAATCCCGGAGCGGCAGCAACCCACCACTGATCAAAAATGACCTCGGTACCACCGGCAACCATGGTTCCCCATTCTGCAGTTGGTGGCCGCACGCCAAGGCCAAGGAAGCCAAGGCCTGCCGCCGCAAGTATCATCCCACTCATATCGAGGGCGAGCCGGATGATCGCCGAGGGAAGCACCAGCGGTAATACGTGACCCCACAAAAGGCGAATGCCGCGAATTCCCACCATCTCGGCAGCTGCGAGATAATCGCTGCGGCGCAGAGCAGTCGTCTCCACGCGCGCTTGCCGGGCATAGGCCGGCCAGCTGGTGAGGGCGAGCGCCAGTGCGCCGTTGATCAAGCCCGGCCCGATAATAGCCACGAAGGCAAATGCGAGAAGCAGCCGGGGAAACGACATGACGATATCGGTAAGGCGCATCAGAATGGATTCGATGTAGCCGCCGAAATAGCCGGCAAACACACCAATCGTGATGCCGAGGGGCGCCATGATGAGAATGACGAAGAGCAAGAGCGCCATCGTCGGGCGCGCGCCATAGATAAGGCGCGAAAGAATGTCCCGCCCGAAAGCGTCGGTCCCCAACAAATGCAGCGCTCCGGGTGGTGCCAGACGGTTGGCGGTCTCTTGTAGAATAGGATCGTAGGGGGCGATCAGCGGGGCCAGCAAGGCAATTGCAAAGATCAGCAGAACGCCGCTTGCCCCGATCAGGCCTGACGGTGATCTCAGCAATCGGCGGATAAAGCCTGTTTCGTTGGACGTCGCTGCAATGCTCGATGTCATAGACGATCTCCCGGTTTCGATTTGGACACCAGAAGATCGGTCAGTGTATTGAGAATGACGAAAGATGCACCCACAACGAGTGTCCCTCCCAGTATTGCCGGCATGTCACCGGCAAACATGGCAACGGTCAGGTAGCGTCCGATACCGGGCCAGGCGAATACTGTCTCTGTTAATACTGCTCCTTCGAGCAGGCTCGCATAGGAGAGCGCGATAACAGTGATGAGAGCGCCGGCAATATTGGGCAGAATATGAACGAATATAACACGATGGATTGCCGCACCCTTGGCAGAGGCCGTCAGCGCATATTCCTGTCCCATTTCTGCCAGGATAAGGGACCGGGTCAGTCGCGATATGCCTGCAAGCGAATAAAAGGCGAGAACTGTTGCAGGTAATGCAAGATGGGCAATCGCATCGCGAAAAGCTCCAGCCTTGCCGGAAAGCCATGTATCGATGAGAGCAAAGCCCGTTCTCGATGGGATCGTGTACTGGAAAACCACATCGAGGCGGCCAGGGCCGGGAGCCCATCGCAGTTTTGCGTAGAACAGCAAAAGCATCAGCAAACCCAGCCAGAAAATGGGAACGGAATAGCCAATGAGGGCGACAAGACGGATCAGCCCGTCAACCCAGCTACCCGGCTTCACGGCGGCGAGAATCCCGAGGGACACCCCCAAAAATGCACCGAGGATGATTGCCACGGTTGCAAGTTCGATGGTTGCCGGGAAGGTGCGGGCAATGTCCTTGACGATCGGCTGTCCGGTAGCAATCGATTGGCCAAGATTGCCCGATAATGCGGCCTGGAGATAACGCACGAACTGGACCGGCAGAGGCTGGTCAAGACCAAGCTCCACCCGGGCTGCGGCATAGGTGGACGCGCTGGCATGATCTCCAACCAGCTGCAGGGCCGGATCGAGGGGCGCGAGTCTTGTCATGGCGAAGGTCACGACAGCAAGGCCAAGCAGGGTGATCGCCATCGATGTCAACCAGCTGGCGAGCCGCCATACAAGTCGCAACTCCCGCCGGCCTCGCAGCTGACGGGAGTCCACATTCTCACCAAGGGACAAACCCTGTTTTTGTGGCAATTACTTCTCGACCCTATCGTAGTAAACCTGATCCGCGTTGAGTCCCTGCTTATAGCCCTTTACGACATCGCGCAAAACCACCTGATCGCTGCCCTGCAACAGAAAGACATAGGGTGAGCTTGCCTGGATTTTCTTCTGCAGTTCGCCGTAAAGGACGGCGCGTTTGGCCGGGTCCTGTTCTTTAACGGCAGCGAGCGTTTCGGCTGTTAACTCGGGAATTATCCAACCCGCCTGCTTGGCCACAGTATTGGATGAACTATCCTTGTTGATTGCAAATGCGCTGGCATTCGAGTGAGGGTCGAAGTAGTCGGGAATCCAGTAGCGCAGGGTGAACTGGTAATTTCCTGAACGGCCCTTGGCGTAGATTTCGCTGGCGACGCCGGGCTGGATGTCAAGTTCGATACCTGCTTTGGCGAAGCTCGACTGCAGGGATTGCGCGATGGAAAGAAATGGCTGGTCGTTGAACACCGGGAAGTCAACCTTGATCGGTGTTGCGATCTTCGCATCGGCAAGAATTTTCTTGGCCTTGTCGATGTCGAGTTTGAATGGCGTGTCGGTCAAAGCGCCCGGAAATCCAACCGGAAGAAACGCCTGGTGAACTTGGCTCTGCCCCCGCAGGAGATCCTTGGAGATGCCGTTGTAATCGACCAGGTAACGGGCCGCTTCCCAAAAGGCCGGATTGCCGAGTGTGGCATTGGCTTTTGAGTTGATCAGCAAATAATCCGTCCGCGCCGAGGGAACAGCGAGGACCTCAATGCCTTGCTTTTGCTTGAGCGCATCAATCTGATCCGCGCCGAGGCCCCGGGCAATATCGGCGTCACCCTGTTCGACAAGCAAGCGGCGCGCACCTGCATCAGGGACATTGCGGATAATAAGGCTCGCCAGTTTGGGTGCCCCATTGGGCGAGGTGGGATTGGCCTCAAGCACGAGTGCCTCGTGGGGCGTGTAATTGGCAATCTTAAAGGGTCCGCTGCCAGCCGAGTTGGTTTTCAGCCAGCTGTTGCCAAAATCGTTGTCTTTGGCCTGTGCCGTGACCACTTGCGTATCAACAATACTTGCGATGGGTGCTGTCAAAATCGCCAGAGCAAATGCCGGTCCGACATCTGCACTCCAGCTGATCTTGACGTGGGTGTCATCCACCTTCGTGACAGCAGCATCCACGCTGTCAGCCGACCAGCCAAGCTCATTGAGAATAAACGCCGGGGTTTTGTTGAGTTTAACGGCGCGGGTGAGGGAGAAGACGACATCTTCAGGGCGAACCGCATTGCCAGAGGCGAAGGCGCTCTTGGCCGCCAACGCGAAAGTCAAACTCTTCCCGTCAGAGCCAATCTCCCAGGATGCAGCAAGGGCTGGCTCAATTTTCGTCGCATCATCCCGGTTCGCCTGCACCAGGCGCTGATAAATATTGTTGAATGACTGAACCGTTGTAAGTTCAAATCCCTCGGCAGGATCAAAGCTGACAGCATCGTCAATGGACTGCGCGACAACCAGAACATTGGGAGGCGTTTCCGATTGAGCCGCCGTGGCGGCAAATGCCAGGCCAAGACTGAATACCGCGCCGAGCAATTTCGTTCGGCTGATGGGAAGGCACATTGCGAGAGCTCCTGTTTTTCTTATGGTTGTTGTATTTTGGTTTGAGATTGCGGGCACAGACTGGCTGCTCCATTGACCGGCTGTGGAACATCGCCGCTCAAAATTTCGCAAATATGTCCCACATCCTGAGTACAGGAGGTAGTCCGGAATTCAGAACCGTGTTTCAATTGTTTCATCATAACGGTAATTTTGTTTTGAGATTAAAGCCAGACACAGAAAATCTGGCCGGACGTGTGTTACGCAAGATTTCCCGGCAACGGCCGTGTGGTCCCGATGATTATCACCTCGGAGCAACAACTCAGGATTTTTGCGGTTCGACAGCGGCTCTTCCCCGGCACCTGATAACCCGCCGGGGGAGGCTCAAAACGGTACCTGTACCGTGAGCAGTCCAAGATGCGACGAGGGCATTGCCATAATGTGCAAGCTGACCATTGAGGGGGCACCTTCGGCGGTCATTGTCGTGCCCTTGGCCAGAGACTGGAATCTGGCGATCTGCTCGCCGGCCTGTCATGAAGTCAGGCAATGATGAATTGGGTTTCGGAACTTCATAGGCAAACCCTTTGAGAAATAAAGCCGAAAATTGCCGCTCCTTGAGCATGTTACTGCAAAGATAGTCATTCATGCGCAAAACGATATCTCCTCCCGATACTGTTCTTCTCTACCCTTTCGACAGCGGGAATGCAGGGGGTGATCGCAGGATCAAATCTCACCTGACCCAAGAACGCTCTGCCAAAGGAGAGATTGAATGCAGAAGAATAACAAACGGTACGGCATCTGGAGAACGAGGCTTGTCGCCGGATTTGTCGCAGCATCCACATTGTTCAGTGGTGTCGCGCTGGCAGGTCCTACTCTGGACAAAATCAAGGATCGCGGTACGATCAAGGTTGGTGTCGGCACTTCACCGGGTTTCTTCGCCCCTGACGGCAACGGCAAATGGCAGGGCTTTTTCGTCGAGTTCGGACGGGCGCTGGCAATCAGCGTTTTCAACGATCCGGACAAGGTCGAATTCACGTCTTCGTCGCCTCAGCAACGGTTGCCTGCCTTGCAGTCGGGCGAGTTCGACATCCTGCTTTCGGGTGTTACCCAGACGATCACGCGCGCGTTCAAGCTTGGTTTCCACTTCGGACCGACCATCTTCTATGACGGACAAGGTCTTCTCGTGAGCAAGTCTCTTGGTATAACCAAGGGGAGCGATCTGGATGGCGCCACGATCGGTGTGCAGAGCGGAACGACGGGCGAGTTGAACATTGCCGATTTCTTCCGCAAATCAGGACACAAATTCACGCCTGTAACCATCGAAGACAGCAATGAATTCCTCAAGGCGCTTGAGACAGGGCGCGTGGATGCCTTGACGCAGGATGCGTCCGATCTTGCCTTGCGCCGTACATTACTTTCGAAGCCTGATGACTTCGTATTGCTGCCGGAGCGCCTTTCGAAAGAACCGTTGGCACCGGCTATTGCTTCGGGCGACGACCGCTGGCTCGAAATCGTCAACTGGACGGTCTACGCAACCATTCAGGCTGAAGAGTTCGGTATCACCAAAAACAACATCGACACGTTCCTGACCAGTGAAGATCCAGCGATCAAACGGTTCCTTGGGACAGATCCGGCATTGGGCCAAGCCATCGGACTTGATCCGAAGTTTGCGTACAACATTGTCAAAACACTCGGCAATTACGGCGAGATTTTCGAACGCACCATTGGCAAGGGATCGCCGGTTGGTTTCGAGCGCGGTTACAATCAACCGTGGACGAAGGGGGGACTGTTGTACTCTCCGCCGTTCCGTTGAGTGCAGTCCCGATCATGTCTGCAGATACGCCGATTTTGAACTACCGGATTCCGGGCCCGCAAGGGTCCGGTTTTCGCCTTTCCCTGCTGCGCTGGTGGGGGAGTTATCCCGTCACGCAGCTTGGCGTCTTTCTCGCCCTTGCCGCCATCTTCTGGCTGCTTGGATCGAACATGCTTCAATCCATGCACCGGCTCGGGATCACGCCAGGTTTCGGATTCCTCGGACAAAGCGCAAATTTCGCTATTGGCGAAAGCCTGATAGCCTATTCGCCCAGCGACAGCTTCGGCCGCGCGGCCCTCGTCGGGTTGCTGAACACGGTAGCGATCGCCATATCCGGCTGCATTCTTGCGACAATCCTCGGGGTGTTTCTGGGGATAGCCCGGCTCTCCGGCAACGTGCTTCTGGCCGGCTTGGTGCGGATTTATGTCGAGACATTGCGCAGCACGCCCTTGCTTCTGCAATTGTTCTTCTGGAGTGCCGTCACCCACGCCTTGCCGGCGCCGCGACAGGCATTCAGCATTTTCACAGCGATCTTTTTGAGCAACAGGGGAATTTTTGTTCCGAGCATCGGGGCTGGGCACTTATCGCTCAAAACGCTGCTTGTTTCGGTGGGACTATGTATCGTTTCCGGCGCCTATTTCTCATTGCGGCGGCGTAGCGGAAATGCTGTGACCATGACAGAACGTGCGGGAATACTGCTTTTGACGCTCATCGGTATCGGGTTGGTTTTTCGTCTTTCCAGCGTCAGTATCCGGATCGACGTACCGGCGCTGAAAGGGTTCAACATCGTCGGCGGGCTCAATCTGACCCCGGAATTTGCCGCATTGCTGATTGGCCTGGTCGTGAATTCATCCGCCACAATCGCCGAAATCGTTCGCAGCGGTATTCAGTCGGTGCCGTCGGGGCAATGGGAGGCAGCCCGCTCTCTTGGCCTGCAACCCGCCCGTATCATGCGGCTCGTCGTGCTGCCTCAGGCCTTGCGTGTGATCATCCCGCTGATGACGTCTAGCTATCTTGATTTGACGAAGAATTCCAGCCTGGCCGTTGCCATCGGCTTTCCCGATCTTGTCAGCGTTCTCAACACGACAGCCAACCAGAGCGGTCAGGCATTGGAGGCGCTTGCCATTATCGTGATCTGCTATCTAACTTTCAATCTCTCGGTCTCGACACTGATGAATTGGTACAACAAGCGCATCGAGCGTCAGGGATACTTGCCACGATGAGCCCTATCGTCAACCGCACGGATATCAGGATGAAACGGCAGCAGCATTGTGCCGCGTTGCGACATGGACTGTTTGGCACGCCGGTGAATGCCATTGTTACCCTCGCGACCGTTGCACTGCTGTTGTGGACAATTCCGCCGCTGGTCCGCTGGGCCTTGCTTGATGCGATATGGACAGGCACAGCCAAGGACTGTGCCGCCAGTTCAGGTGCCTGCTGGGCGTTCATAGGTGCGAAGCTGCGCTTTATTCTATTTGCGCTGTATCCTCCGGAACTTGACTGGCGACCTGCAGTCACTGTCGTTACAATTGTTGCACTGCTTGCAATCACGGGAATGCCTCGTTTCTGGACGCTCCATCTCGTCTATCTCTGGATAGCGGTTGTTGTTTTTGTGTGGATGCTGATGGCAGGGTTGGTCGTCGGGCCGAAAGTGCCGACCGGCCGCTGGGGTGGTCTGGCGTTAACGCTCCTCATATCCGTGGTCGGCTTTGCCTGTGCATTTCCCATTGCAGTATTGCTCGCCCTGGCGCGTCGCTCGAAAATGGCAGGGGTCCGGATATTGGCAATCCTTTATATTGAAGCCGTTCGCGGTGTTCCGATGATCGCCATTCTCTATGTGGCCATGCTGCTGGTGCCGATGATGCTGCCGGCACGGTTTTCGCCGGAGGCTCTGGTGCGCGCGCAAATCGGATTGACCCTTTTTGTATCTGCCTATCTGGCGGAGGTGGTGCGCGCAGGGTTTGGCAATGTGCTTGAGCAGCTCGCTTGCGTCTCCCACGCTGCGGCAGAGTTTGGGCGAAATCGTTTTTGCCATGACTGGTGTCCCTCATCATTCATAAAAAGATAGATTGAGGTGTCTTCGCTTTCAATGCGCAAAAGCAGCCTTTGATAAGAATGCAAAATTGTTCTCTCTTTTCCCGGGCCATTGGAAATCTTGTCTCGCCGCTGTGTATGAATTGGGATGGCCGCCTTTCCTGAACGATATATAAAAATATAAATTGTTTTCAGCAGTCATTTCAATCCTATTGGAACATCAGCATGAAAATCGGCGTTCATCCGAGCAACTTGCACTTGCGTCTCGCGCAGGCCTGGCCCGATGCTTTTTCGGGACTTGAGCCGGAGTTCGTCAATTACAACGAAGGCCGCGATACCATCAGACTGATCGGCAATGGTCAGATTGATTTTGGCGGCACCGGATCGACGCCACCGATTGCTGCCGAAGCGTCTGGCTGGAATGTCACCTACATCGCGGCATCCGCGCCGCGGCCAGCCAATGGCGGTATTTTCGTTGCCAGGGACAGCCCGATCCGTTCCATTGCCGATCTAAGGGAAAAACGCATTTCCCTGATCGATGGCTCGTTTCATACCTATCTTCTGGCGCGAGCCCTTGAAGGCGAAGGGCTGCGGCTGCCGGATGTCAGCCGCCTCGAGACCGGGGCCGCAGATTCATTGCCAGCCCTGCTTGAAGGACGTGTGGATGCCTGGATTGCCATGGCGCCACGTCTGGAAAAGGCGATGGAACGCAGCGACATTCGTCTGATTGCGCGCTGTGGCTCGACAATTCCCAACCGCTCCCTGTTCTGGACGACGGACGATCGCCGGCTGTCCCGGGAAACGCGTCAGGGCATTGTCGCGGAATTGTCCCGCATCGGCCGTGAGGTGGCAGCGGATACGCGCATTGCTGCCGAACGGCTTGTCGCGAATGGTGCCGGCGATGCCGACCTTGATGCGTGGGAGCGCGTGGTTCGATCCCGGGACTTCAGCGTTGTGGCGGCCGATGCGGACATCATCGCCGAGCAGCAGGAAGAGGCCGATACCCTGTATCGCCATGGATATTTCAAGAACCCCGTCCGCCTTGGACAATTGGCCTGCAGCGTCTGAGCGGAGGAGAATGTCATGAACGTACTTTGGTACATGTGCGCACCGGATGGTGCATATCCCTGGCAGCCGGAAGGTTCGCGTCAGGTTGACTACGGCTATTACCGGCAATTGGCGCAGGCCTATGATCATCTCGGCTATACCGGAGCACTTTTTGCAACCGGGGCTCATGACGTCTGGGTGCTCGCGGGTGCGCTTCTTCCCTATACCGAGCGCATGAAATTTCTGGTGGCGGTGCATCCCGGTCTGATTGCGCCAACGCTGCTGGCCAAAATGGCGGCAACGTTCCAGGAATTTTCGCGCGGCCGCCTGCTCGTCAATGTCGTCTCGGGCGATGCCAAAATGCTGGGTGCCTATGGCATGACATTGCCGCACGACCAGCGTTACGACATGGCGGACGAATATCTCACCCTGTGGCATCGGCTCTTTGCCGGCGAAAGCGTGACCCATCAGGGCAAGTATTTTTCAACGGAGGGTGCCAAACTCGCCCTTCCCGTTGGAACCGGCATCGCCCCGCCGCCACTCTGGTTCGGCGGTTCGTCCGACAAGGCGCTCGACGTTGCGGCCAAACATGTCGACGTTTACCTCTCCTGGGGCGAAACACCCGACCAGATCAGGCAGAAGATCGACGCGGTCAAGGAGCGGGCGGCCCGGCTCGGCCGGACGCTCGAATATGGGATCAGGCTCTACGTCATCGTACGGGAGACCGATGCCAAGGCGTGGGATGCGGCCAATGATCTCTATGCGCGCATGGATGCCGCTGCGATCGCTGCCAACCAGCGATTTGTTTCCAAGAGCGATTCCGTCGGTCAGCAACGCATGAGCGCGCTGCATGGCGGCCACAAACCGGACGATCTGCGCGATCTCGAAATAGCGTCCAATCTGTGGGCCGGAATCGGCCTCGTCCGCCCAGGGCCCGGGACTGCCATTGTTGGTTCTCCCGATACCGTTCTACGGACAATGGACGCTTACAGGCTGGCAGGCGTCGACACGTTCATTCTCTCCGGGATGCCGCTTCTGGAAGAGGCATATCGCTTCGGCGAACTCGTATTGCCGCGTCTCGACGTAACGCGAGAGGTTTCGCAGGCGAAACATTTCACCTGGTCGACATTGTTCGACAGAGACCTGGGCAGTGCCAAATCCGCATAAGTTTTTGCCACTTGAGCGAAAGAGACAGATACGTGACCCTTATCGAGACCACAGAACCTCTGCCCGGTGAAGGGCTTGCCCGGATTTCAAGCCAACTGCTCAGGCGATTGGAGGCCGTGCTTGGCTGGCTCTGTGCCGCTTTGCTCGCCATCCTGCTCGCGGTTGTCCTGGCAACGGTCGTGCTGCGGTACGTCTTCAGCGCCGGCTTCATGGGATCGGAGGATCTGTCGGTGTGGCTGCACGTTGCGCTCATCGCTTTCGGTGCGCCTCTCAGCCTGAACAGCGCCCTGGCCATGCGGCTTGACGTCTTTGCCGACCTGTTGCCTCCATCCGGCAGGATTGTTGCCAATGCCATCGCTGATATTTTTACCGTCTTGACCGGACTTATCCTGAGCTTCGGCGGCAGCGAGATCATGACAATGCTCGGCGGCGTTTCACCGACATTGGGGCTGCCGGAGTGGATACGGTTCGGCTTCCTAGGCGCGGGCGGCTCATTGTTGCTTGCCGCTGTGCTGCTGCAACGCTTGGCAGACGGCAAAGCGGTGCAGATCGTCACAGCCGGCATTATCGGGGCTGCCCTTTACTTTGCTATTCCGCACCTCGATTTGGGGCGCGCCTGGCCTCCAAGCATTGTTCTCGGATTGATCGCGGCCATAGGTCTGGTGGTGGCAGCGCCGCTGCCGCACGCATTTCTTGCGGCCGCCTATGTCGTGATTGCCTTCGGCAGTACATTGCCCGAGCCTGCCGTTGTCGCCTCTACGGTCACCGGCATGTCAAAGTTTCTGCTTCTAGCCATTCCTTTCTTCCTGCTGGCTGGCGGATTGCTGACGGCCTCGGGTGTTGCCAACCAATTGGTGCGGTTCGCATCCGCGCTTGTCGGCCATCGCCGCGCCGGATTGGCGCAGACGACACTTTTGACCAGCGTGCTGTTTTCCGGTGCGTCCGGTTCATCGGTTGCCAATGCGGCCTTTGGTGCATCGACATTCCAGCCCGAACTGGTCAAGCGCGGCTACCCGCCGGCGCAGGCTGCCGCCATCATCGCCTCCACCTCGGTTCTTGACAACATCATACCGCCGTCCGTCGCGTTCCTGATCCTGGCCGCAGCGACCAATCTCTCGGTGGGATCGCTGCTTGTCGGCGGTTTTTTTGCCGGTGGTGTGATGGCCATCTGTCTAGCAGTTGCCATCCACCTCACCGTTCGCGAGCAACAGCCGCAACCGCGTGCGGGCAGGGCAGAACGCTGGAATGCCGCCATCGGCGCAATTCCGGCATTTGGCCTCGGCATCATCGTCGTTGTCGGTATCCGCATGGGCGTCGTCACGACGACGGAAGCGGCGGCGCTTGCGGCGATCTATACCCTGCTTCTCGGGATCGGGGCGCGTCTGCGGTTCGGTTCGCTCTTCAGCGCGTTCCGACAGGCGGCGACGGAAGCTTCGGCCATCGGACTGCTGATCGGAACCGCGGGGCCGTTTGCATTCCTGCTGGCGGTGGACGATGTTTCCGGGCTTATCTCGAACCTGACCTCCGCGCTCGGCGGAAGTGCAATCGCCGTGCTGCTGCTTTCAAATCTCATATTGCTCGTCGTCGGTCTGGTGCTCGATATCGGGGCTGCAATACTTCTGTTTGGCCCGATCCTGCTCCCTGCCGCGGTGGTGGCTGGTATCGATCCCGTTCATTTTGGCGTGATCATCGTCGTCAATCTGATGATCCATGGGCTGACACCGCCGCTTGGCATGCTGATCTTTGTCGTCAGCGGTGTCACGCGTCTGCCGGCATCGGCGCTGTTTCGCGCTGTTGTTCCCTATCTCTTCGCACTGCTTGTAGCTCTGGCGATCATCTGCGCCTGGGCCATCATTTTCTAGAAATCAGGAAGCCATCCAATGACCATGCATCGCCGTACCTTCATCAAATCCGTCGCCGTCGCTGGAACGGCAGTGCTTGCCGCCCCAGCGCTTGTCGGCCGTGCCGCCGCTCAAACCCGAACGATCACGGTTGCCTCTCTGTTTGGCGATGACAAACCGGAAACCAGGATATGGTTCAAAATTCGCGACCTTGTCGAAGCGAAACTGCCCGGCCAGTTCAGGTTCAATATCGTCAGGAATGGCGCGCTCGGGGGCGAGAAGGAAGTCGCGGAAGGCGTGCGGCTCGGCTCGATCCAGGCCAGCCAGTCAACGGTGTCATGGCTTTCCGGCTGGGTGCCCGAGTTACAGATTCTTGATCTGCCGTTCCTCTTCCGCGATGCCGGGCATGTGCGCAAAGTCGTGCAGGGAGAGGTGGGAACGGGGCTCAAGGAGAAGCTTCTTGCGCAGAATTTTGTCGTCGGCGGCTATATCAACTACGGCGCGCGCCACCTCCTGACCAAGGAACCTGTCACGCGACCGGAGCAGCTCAAGGGCAAGCGTATCCGCGTTATCCAGAGCCCTCTGCATACTAAGCTCTGGGCGGCATTCGGCACCACGCCGATCGGTATCCCAATCACTGAAACCTACAATGCCCTGTCAACGGGCGTTGCCGACGCAATGGATCTGACGAAATCGGCCTATGCGGGTTTCAAGCTGTACGAAGTCGTGCCCTATCTGACCGAGACAGGCCATGTCTGGGCGTCCGGCGTCGTCTATTATTCCGCGGCGTTTTGGAGCAGCCTCAACGCCGAGCAGAAGCAGGTCTTCCTTGACGCGTCAGCCGCCGGCGCCGATTACTTCAGCCAATTGATTGTCGAGGATGAGGCCGGATCGGTAAAGACCGCCGCTGATCATGGAGGAAAAGTTCTCCAGCCGGAAAATAGGGTTGCATGGGAAAGCGGTGCACAAGGCGTCTGGGAGCAATTTGCACCGGTTGTCGGAGGGCTTGAGAAGATCAGGACCATCCAAGCTGTTTCATAAGCGCGCCCGTTAAAGGAACACCAGACTGGCCTGCGGCTTCGCATAGTCGTTTCAGCTCTTGAAACGACCTGTGGTGCTGCGGTCCTTTGAAATAAGCAATATCATTGCCGCGATGTCCGCCATCGCTCAGACGTTCAGGAATATGAACTCCGGCCAATACCGTAGGAAATAGCCAGGGCGCCGACCAATACAGCCCCTTTAACAAAGTCTTGTGTGTAAAAGGGAATGTTGGGATCTGTTGCAAAAAATCGGTTTTGAGGGAGCGCGGCTTACCACTGGACGCAATTATGCAGTGAGTTCCGCGAATTGCTGTCTGAGCGATAAGGTTTTCGCTGTTGCAAAGACACCCTGCTGTTTGCGCATCATGTGAATGAGTTCGATACCGGCAAGGCTGATCCCAGCGGCTTGCTCGGATTTGAAACCGAGCATGGACTTTATCCGGCGTTTGACCCGGCGGTGATCCTGCTCGATGGCATTGTTCATGTATTTGCTGGAGCGAATGGCGATGGGATGACCACCTCGCCAAAGCCGGTTCTCTGCATCGCACTGCATGATTGCCGTGCGATTGGTCTGACTTCCGTCAATGGTGATCCGCTTTGGCCTGCCATGACGGGCCAAAGCCTTGCGCAAAAAGCGCTTTGCGGCCTGGAGATCGCGATTTCTTCTGAAATAGAACTCAACCGTATCTGCGTTGCTGTCAATGGCACGATACAGATACATCCACTCACCTTTGACCTTCACGTAGGTCTCGTCGAGGTTCCATTTCCGCCCAACGTGGCGCTTCCTGCGATGGAAGCGCTCAAGCAATTTGGGGCTGAAATGTAAAACCCAGCGATGCACGGTCGAATCGTCGATAGCAATGCCGCGCTCAGCCATCATCTCCTTCAAATCACGCAGGCTCAGATTCTAAGTCAGATACCATCGCACGCACAGAAGGATGACGGATTTGTCGAAATGGCGGCCTTTGAACATCGATTATACTCTGCAGATAAAGCCCAAACGCTACATCCATCTCATTGACGAAACATTTGCAACAGAACCAGTCAACCGGCATGTGAGCCGAAGCTGGAGTTACTTTGCGTTGTCTAAGTCTGTCGGCGCATCGCTTGATGGTTGCCGAATGCCTTGCCGTTGGACAGAAGGGGAATACCTCAGGTTAAGTTTACGAAGCCCTTGGCTCGAACGACCGCCAAGGTAGAAAATGGGCCAAAGTGTAATGATAGCAATTCACACAGGAGCGGTGATGGAAGTTTTCATTCGAGCGGCAGATGACCAAGATAGGGATATCCTTGGAGCACTTAAACCGCGCTCTTCTTTGGCCTGGGGAGATCATATGGTTCTGATGGGGTGGACGCCCCCCTTAAATGGTGATCAACGTCTCCATCCTGGCACATCGATGCCGTCGAGGGGCGGTCACCCCATTCAGAACCCTTCCTGGCGCGAGCAAGCGGCGACGGCTCATCCGACAATGTCTGCTCGACCAAGCAAGTGGCGCGCGGTGAAGAGATCAAGATGACCGCCACCGACATTTTTGAACATTGTGATTTCGTCATTGTCGCTGCGCCCTGGATGTCGACCCTGACACAGATCGAACAGGTCGGCGGCGATCTGCTCGCGCGTTATCAGCCCACGGGCAAGCGGTTCGGCCACGTCACCGGATCCTTCGCAGGCGGTCCGGGTATCAACGAAGATGCGGCCGGCTCGCCGTACAACTTGATCGTCCGCTTCGCGCATCTCGGGCAAGTAGGCGCCGATCAGGTCGACATGGCAGCCGGACTTGAGCAAGGCACCCTTCACGAGCGGGGCCGTCGCCATGGTTACACAGGACACGATGTCGGCATGCGCCAGGGCGTTGTCCAGATTATCGACGGCAGATATGTCAACAGGCAGATGTCTGAGGTTTTCCGAAAGGTTGGTCGCCTTCTGCGGATGCCGGTTCCAGATCATTACCCGGGTGATCGATGGGCGCACGGTCATATGCGCCTCGATCACGTGCGGCGCGAGACCGCCGGCACCGAGAACGAGCAGCACTTCGGCATCCTTGCGGGCCAAAAGATCGACGGCCAGTGCCGAGTCGGCCGCCGTCTTGCGGAAGGTGAGGGCCGCACCGTCGCAGGTCATCAGCGGCGCGCCCGTCTTGCCGTTGATCAGCGTGACCAGACCCTGTACCGACGGCTCTGGAACCGGGAGCGAAGGATTGTCGGGAAACACGCCGACAAGCTTGATCGCAATCACGTCCCCTGACGCCCAGGCGATCAGAGAAACGAATTTGTTGGCCTCGTTGCCAGTGTCGCTCAGAACCTGTAGGCGGGATTGGGGCATCGTGCCATCGCGGTGGGCACGACGCAGGGCCTCGACCAGGCGGGGATAGTCGAGCAGGGCATGGACGGTATCGGCATTCAGATGCTGCATGGGGCGCTTTCGGATTTGGATATCTGGCTCAGAGCACGCGAGCGAGGAAAGACTTTGTACGAGCGTGCTGCGGATTGGACAGCACCTCCTTCGGCGGACCTGCTTCGACGATGACGCCACCATCCATGAAGATCAGGTGATCGGCAACGTCACGGGCAAAGCTCATTTCATGCGTGACGACGACCATCGTCATGCCGTCCTCTGCGAGCTGACGCATCACGGCCAGGACCTCACCTACCAGTTCCGGATCGAGAGCTGAGGTCGGCTCGTCGAAGAGCATCACCGCTGGCCGCATCGCGAGCGAGCGGGCGATCGCCACGCGCTGCTGCTGCCCGCCGGAAAGCTGTTTCGGATAGTAGTGCGCGCGATCGCTAAGGCCAACCTTGTCGAGCAGCGCTACCGCCTCCTCGATGGCTTCAGCCTTCTTGCGACGCTGGACGATGATCGGCGCTTCGATGATGTTCTCAAGGGCGGTTTTGTGCGGAAAGAGGTTGAAACTCTGAAAAACCATACCCATGCGCTGGCGCTGGATTGCCAGTTCGTTGAACGACATCTGACGCAGCGTGTCGCCGTGCCAGCGCATGCCAACAGGGTTCCCGTCGAGAAAAACGACGCCCGAATCCGGCACTTCGAGATAATTCAGGCAGCGCAGCAGCGTACTCTTACCGGAGCCCGACGGCCCGACGATGCAGGTGACGTCGCCCAGCTTGACGCTCATATCGATGCTGTGGAGCACCCGATGCGTTCCGAAACTCTTGGAGAGGCGCTCGACATTGAGCAGAGGCATGGTGGCAATCATGCGGAAACCTTCGTGCGGCGTGGCGCCCAGAACTTGCTGTAAAACAGGGACGACAGGACAAGGCTGAGTTCCAGCGACTTGCCGTCGTTCAGACGGTGTTCGATGTAATGCTCAATAAGGGTCAGGATAGTTGAAAGCACCAGATACCAGATCGTCGCAACGATCAGCAGCGGGATGGTCTGATAGGTGCGCGAATAGATCATCTGCGCGGAATAAAGCAGGTCCGGAAGCGCGAGCACGCTGACCAGCGAGGTGAATTTCAGCATGGAGATGGTGTCGTTGCCGATCGGCGGAATGACGATTTTCAGCGCCTGCGGCAGCACGATGCGCCGCAGCGTTTGGGAGCGGGTCATGCCGAGCGTTGCGGCCGCCTCCGTTTGTCCAGCATTGACTGCCTGAATGCCGGCACGGATCATTTCGGCGGCATAGGCACTTTCAGTCAAGGCCAGTCCGAGAACGGCTGCGCTGAAGGGCGTGATCAGCGAATTCATGCTGGCGGACCAGAGTTCAGGTCCGAAGGGAACACCAATCGACACAGTCGGGATCAGCAGCGCCAGATTGTACCAGAAGATCAGTTGAACGAGGGGCGGTACACCACGGAAAAACCAGATCCAGACCCAGCTTGCGGTCTGGAACACTGGATTGCGCGACAGACGCATGATGGCAAGCACCACTCCGATTACAAGGCCAATGATCATGGCGATGAAGGTCAGCAGCAGAGTGCGTCCGAGCCCAGCCAGGATTTCCGCACTGAACATATATTGCGCGACGACCTCCCAATGCAGGTTCTCATTCGTGACCAGGAGGCGAATGAACATGACCACGAAGATCAAAAGAGCAGCCCCGCCAATCCACCAGGATGGATGGCGCAGTGGCACCGGTTTGGTCTCGTGAATATTGGGACGCGCCGATGCTGGGGGTTTCTTGTCGTGAGCCATTTGCACCTCTGGCAGAAAAGGATCGGAGCCGCTGCATACGGCTCCGCGATTTTGAATCGAGCGGATCATCCACCCTTACTTCGTGACAGGGTTTGCCTTGTTGACCAGTAATGCCTTGTCGAGCATGCCAGAACCGTCGACACCCCATTTCGCCATCAGCGCCGTGTAGGTGCCGTCGTCGATCATTGCTTGAAGCGCGTCCCTGAGAACTGGCCCAAGCGGATCGTCACGGCGCACGCCGATGCCGTTGAAGACGGCATTGCTGGTCAGCTTCGATACACCAAAGCGGCCGGTCTGTTTGGCAAGATACTGCAATTTGGCCGAACCTGCCGCGACCATTTCGACACGACCAGACGAAACCGCTAGCTCCGCCGCATTTTGTGTCGTGAACTGTTGCAGGTCGATCGACGCAGCACCTTCCTTGGCGCAAGTTTCAACGCTGACCTTGGTCAAGTATTGGAAATCCCAGGCACCGGTCAGAACAGCAACGGAATGACCGCAAAGATCTTTCTCCGATTGGATGTCCAGGCTCTTTTCCTTAAGGAACGCATAGGCCGTTCCTTCCTTGCGTTGTGGTACAAAATCAAGGACCTCAAGCCGCTCCTCGGTGACGCCAAAGGAGGAGAAACCAGCATCGAAACGCTTGCTAGCCAGCCCTGGAATGATGGCATCGAAACTCGTCGGCGTGAACTTGAATTCGACACCGAGCTTTTCCGACATGGCCTTCGCCATATCGATGCTCCATCCCTTCAACTCGCCGGTTTCGACGAATTCATCGGGTGGCCAGTCGTTAAACGCAGCCACATTGACACCATTCTTCTGGTATTCCGACGGAACTGCGCCGTGCAATTTCTGATCGACGCCCGCGGCATTGGCTGATACCGCTATGGCGATGACCAGAACCGTTCCGGCAAGAAGCTTGCTGGCAAGAGCTTTGATCGTCATGTCATTCCCCTTTCTTGTCTTTATTTGCTCCTCCGGTTCGCACCGGAAACAGGCCACTCAAAATTGGAGATTGAACCTGCGATCTAATTGTGCGAACGTTCTCACAATACAAGCATCTGTTTTTCACATCCGTCAAGGGATAAAGTTCACGAATGCCATTTCGTCTGGAAAATCGAACAAAAGGGCCTGTCAAAATTAGGTCTGGCGTTGTATCCGAAACCGACCGACCGCATTCGTCGCTTTCATTCCCGCCGAGGTCCGGTCGATTTTCAGCGGTGAAGATGTTGATGCAGTCAGTGACGGGAAAGTGGAATGGCAGACAAACGCGCTGACAAAGTGACGATTACCGAAGTTGCGAAGCGGGCTGGAGTGAGCACAGCAACGGCGGGCCGCGTTCTGGGCGGTTACGGTTATACCAGTGAGGAAAACAAGGAAAGGGTGCGCCGCAGCGCCGAGGCTTTGGGTTACCGTCCCAACTTGCTCGCCCGCAGCCTGATCACTGGCAAAACCAAGACAATCGGCGTCGTCGCAGGCGATATCCAAAGCCCGTTTTATGCCAGCATCCTGCGAGGGATCGCCGACGTTGCACGTGCCCAGGGCTTCGGTGTACTGCTGACCAACAGCGACGAACTACTGGAGCGCGAGCTCGAAGCTGTGCAACTGCTGCTCGAAAAACAGATCGATGGATTGATCGTCGCACCTTGCGACACATCCGCTTCGCACCATCTGCATGCTGCCGCTGCCTCAGGCTGCCCGATCGTCCAGATAGACCGGCGCGTCAATGGGCTTCCTGCCGATTCGGTAACATTAGACAACCGCGGGGCGGCGAGCGATAGTGTCGCGCAGTTGCTTGCCGCGGGCCACCGCCGGATCGGCATGGTGGCCGAGTTGGAACGCTGGGAGTTCGGGGATATGGCAACTTTCATCGACCGGGTCATCGAGGGATCGATCGATCCCGCAAGCCTGTTTCCCAGCTGGCAACGCTTGTTTGGCTATATAGAGGCGCACCGTGCGGCTGGGCTTTCGATTGACCGCAGCCTCATCGGCCGGGTGGGAACCTATTCGGTAACGGCGGCAAGAGCGGCGACGATGGACCTTCTTTCGCGTCCCGATAGGCCAACGGCGCTGTTTACCGCAGACGGATTGATGTCGGCCGTTGCGATGGATGCGATCACCTCGCTCGACCTGCAAATCCCGACAGACCTATCACTGATCTGCTTTGATGATCTTGACTGGATGAGCTTCCTGAAGCCAGGCATCACGGCGATCGCGCAGCCCTTGACAGAGATGGGGGAGGCTTCCGCGCGACTCATTCTCGCGCGGATCGGCGGAGAGTGCGGCGAAGAACAGCACCAGGTGTTGAAGCACACGCTGGCGCTGCGCGGTTCGGTCACGGCGCCTCAGGCCGAAAGAGTCTGAAGCTCCGGCACGTCCCCCGAAAGTGCGATCGGCGCGCCATGGCCGATGGCCCCGAAATAGCGGCATGTTTCGGCGGCTGCGATTGCGGCTGCCGAGAGCAGAATCTGAGGCGTCTCAGCGGCAACCAGTCCGTAAAGCGTGCGTGCAATAAAGGTGTCGCCGGCACCGAGTGTATCGACCAGTTCGGCGGGGGAGGCGGGAACCTCGAACTGGCCTTCAGCTCCCAGAAGTATCGCGCCCTTGCTACCACGTGTGATCAGAGCCCATTTTGCGCCCCCCTCACGGAGCTCGGTTGCCACGGCCACCGCCTCGTCGCTCGTCAGGTCGCCGCCGGAGACCGATGCCAGGAAACAATGGGGCGCAATCGCACGGCGATGACCGGGATCGCGGCGGGTCGAGAAATCATAGGACAGCAATGTCTGTGCCGCCGCCGCCGCAACATGGTTGTCCAGCCCGCTCGATTGTCCGATATGCACGGCTGTGAAATCCTTGAGGAACGCGATATCGTCATCGACCGGTGAAAACATCGACACGCCGAGGTCCGCGCGCACAAAGACCCGGTCGGCATCGCGATGGCCGATGATGCAATATGCAGTCGGTCCGTCAAAGATGCGCAGCCTTGTCAGATCCACGCCCTCATCTAGGAGAGCGGCCTCTATCAGTTTGCCGGCTGCGTCCTGGCCGATGACCCCGATATAGGCTGAGTACCCGCCAAAACGCCGGATAAACACGGAAACGTTGAGGCAGTTTCCGCCGGGAAACATCGTGCCTTTGGAAATGTAGCAATCAACGACATTGTCGCCCATCGCAGCAATTTTGATCATCTGGAGTCTTTCCGATTGACAAGTTGTGAGAACGTTCGCACATTGCGTAAAAGCTGTCAATGCGAACGATGATCGGGACGGTTGGTAGCAATGTCGGAATGAAAATGCCCTCCGGCAGCGCTTCCAACCGCGCCAGGACAGGAAGAATGTTCGACAGCCGGATTTCAAAAGCAGCGCCGCGACGGCGCCAATACCCAAGAGGATTCTATGAAAGCTACCCTTAGTCCGGATATCGCCAAAGCGCTTGAGGCGCTCGCGAAAAAGCCTGTTTCCCAAGTCTTTCTTGTCGCCTGCGGCGGCTCGCTGTCCATCATGCATCCGGGCAAGTATTTTCTCGACCGCCATTCAAAGACCATCACGTCAGATGTTTACAATGGCGATGAATTCGTCTGCCGCGATCCGATGAAACTCGATGCCGACGCCATCGTCATCCTATGCTCGCAGACGGGAACAACCCGCGAGACCGTGCGCGCCGCCAGACATGCCAAGGAAAAGGGTGCAACCGTGATCGGCATGACGCTCGATCCGTCATCGCCGCTCGCCGATGCGGCCGATTTCGTGCTGCGTTACCAAGCGTCCTACACGACAGGCATTGCCATCGACGCTGCAGATAGCAACTACGCCATCCTCTACATGCTGCTCGCCGGCCTGGTAAAGATTGCCGACGGAGCCGACTATCTGCCTTCTCTGCTAAGGAGCCTCAGCAACCTGCAGCCGGCCATCGAGGCGGCGCATGTGCGGTACGCCGATCTGTTCACGACCTTTGCCGAGCGTTTCAAGGATCGCGATGTGATCTATACGACGGCGAGCGGCGCGAACTATGGTGCCGCCTATTCCTTTGCAATCTGTGTTTTGATGGAAATGCAGTGGATCAATTCGCAGGCTATCCATGCCAACGAATTCTTCCATGGACCGTTCGAAGTCGTCGACAAGGATACATGCTTCATCACGATGATCGGCCTCGACGAGACCCGTCGCTTGGAGGAGCGGGCACGCGACTTCCTCTATCGTTTCGGGGACAAGGACAACATACTGGTGCTCGATGCCAAGGATCTGGATCTTGCTGGAATCGACGAACAGTTCCAAGGCTATCTGGTGCCTCTCATCTTTTTCGATGCTCTCTGGAAATTCGCCTATAAGCTCGCCGCACACCGCAACCAGACCATGCTGGAAGCCCGCCGCTACATGAAGAAGATTAGCGACTACTGATCGCCGGATCCGGCAGGCCGCCCGTCTGCCGGATGTCTCCGATACTTCGAACCAGCTACGGTGAACACCAGCACTATGGTTTTTCCCCATACAGGAGCAATTGCAATCATGTCCTACAGCTTCCACGCAGGCGCGGGCGCAGTTCTCTTGCTCTCTGTAAGGCTGAATCACATCCCGGCTCGTTGAAAGCCAGCATCATAGCGCAGTCGTCTTGATGAAGAGTTTGCAACAAAGCCGGATGCTGGCCGTCCCCACCAGAATATCGAACTGTAACAGCCATCGTACCATTGGCTGCAAGAAATTTGGCACGCTGGACAGCGAACAGACGCCTGACCAGCCGAGAACGACAATGCCAATTTCCGTTGGATCGTGCGGAATCCGAAGGCTTCCTTGAAGTTCGCCAGTAAGCAGGACTTCGTTGAAGCGTCTCATCGCTCATCCATGCTTTAGACACACTTAACAGTATTGCAGGCGCCATTCGCGGTCAAAGGGCTCTTTGGCCGAGCTGCGAAATATGTCTTGACCTCCAATGTTTCCAGTCCACCATAAGGAAACTGATGAATATATCAGTGGCGCAGGATCTTGCTGAGAAAGGCACGGCTGCGATCGGTCGTTGGATGAGAGAAAAACTCTTCCGGTGTACCACTTTCCACAATGGCCCCGGCATCCATGAACACGACGCGCTGTGCGACCTTGCGCGCGAAACCCATTTCGTGGGTGACAACCATCATGGTCATTCCTTCTTCGGCTACGCTGACCATGACGTCGAGCACTTCGCTGATCATCTCGGGGTCGAGGGCTGATGTCGGTTCATCAAACAGCATGATCTTGGGTCGCATGCAAAGGCAACGGGCAATAGCGACCCGCTGTTGTTGTCCGCCGGAGAGTTCAGATGGGTAAGCGTTGAACTTGTCGGCGAGCCCAACTCTTGCGAGTAACTCACGCCCAGCCGCTTCGGCGGTCGAACGAGCGATTTTCCGCACGTGAATCGGCGCGAGTGTAACATTCTCCAATGCAGTTTTGTGCGGATAGAGATTGAAGGATTGGAACACAAAGCCAATTTCGGCACGCAGATCGGTCATGTTCGTTGTCGGATCGCCGACGCGTTGACCGTCGACGATGAGATCACCGTCCTTTGTGGTCTCAAGACCGTTGACGCAGCGGATCAAGGTGCTTTTGCCAGAACCGCTTGGTCCGCATACCACCACAACCTCGCGCGGTTCAATGCTGAGGGTGATATCTTTGAGCACATGCAGTGCTCCAAACCATTTGTTGACACCGCGAAACTCAATCATGCCTGGTACTTTCTTTGATGGTGTATCTGCCAGAATTCACAATTGTACCTCGCCATGAGCCGTTCCCATGCGACGTTCAAGTTTGCGGGCAAGCAAGATGAGCGGATAGCAAACGATGAAATAGCCAACGCCGACAATGGCGAACACGAGCAGCCCATTGGGTACCCGTTGTACCACCAGCCAGCCAACTCGGGTGAGGTCGGTCAAGCCGATTGCGGAGACGACAGAGGAATCCTTGATAAGAAGAACATATTGCCCCACCAGTGGTGGCAAAGACATTCGCATTGCTTGCGGTAACACGACTTGCCGCATGCGTTGCCAGCGCGACAGGCCCGAGGCAAGGGATGCCTCGACCTGGCCGGTTGGAACGGCGCGGATACCGGCGGCAACGATTTCGCAAATGAAGCAGGCCGCAAGGTTGGACAGTGCAATGATACCAGCTGTGAAAGCATCAAGCTCAATGCCCAGTTCCGGTAGGATGAAGAAAATCAGAAAAATCTGCACGAGGAATGGAGTTCCACGTATCAGATCGACCCAAGCGCCAATCATCCGACTGATCAACTGATTGCCCCCTGTCCGCACTATACCGAGGGCAAAGCCGATGAACGTGCCCAGAACAAGACTGATCAATGACAGCGCCACAGTCATGCCAAGGCCCCGCAAAGCCAGCGGATAGCTCCCGATGAGACTTTGGAATTGTTGCCAGATCATGTTCGGCTCCTCATCGGCTGCGAACCAAGCCAACGCCCTGACAGGGCCGCCAGACCCTTCAATCCATAATAGAGGATGAGATAACACGCTGCGGTTGTTATAAAGCCCTCCGCCGGCATGAAGCGGTCAGAAGCAAGAAGCTGCCCGGCACGGGTCAGTTCGGAAACGGAAATCAGGGACAGCAGCGCGGAATCCTTCACCAGCACAATGGCTTGGCCAAGGAGAGGAGGGATGGTCACGCGAAAAGCCTGGGGCAGGACCACGAGGCGCATGCGCTGCGTGTAAGTCATACCGGATGCAATACCTGCTTCTACCTGCCCGCGAGAGATCGAAAGGATGCCCGCCCGGATGATCTCGGCGATGTAAGCTCCGCTGTTCAACGACAGAGCAAGAATGCCGACAACGAGTTCCGGCAGTACGATACCCAGTCGCGGCAAACCAAAATAAAGGAAATAAAGCTGCGCCAGCAGCGGGGTTGCACGGATAGCATCGATATAGATCTTTGCCGGAACTTTCGACAAGCGCGAGCGTTGCAAATTCATTGCGCAAAGCACAATCCCAACCGCAAGTGCGCCGGCAAAGGAAACGACGGACAACCAAAGCGTGGCAAGGAAGCCGTGTGCGAACAGCGGCAGGTACTCGGCAATGGTACGGAAGCTGAAATTTTCAAGCATGTCCGGGATGATCCCTCAGGCGACTGTGCAAATGATGATCCGGCAGACGGGTGGCCCCGAACAGGTTAAAGAACCGGCTCACGGCCACCCAAATCTATCCCTGCCTAGTGATCCTTCTTCCAGGCGTCCGAGTTAACCCAGTAATCCAGATTTTTCTGGAGGCGACCGTCAATGGCGACCTGATCAAGAAACAGATTCATCCAGATGAGGAGGTCCTGCTCGTCGTAACGCGTGGCAAAGGCCAAAGGCTCTTTCGACAGCATTTCCGGCATGACTGTGAAGGTCCCGGCCGGATATGCGGCCGATTGGCCCTTTACAGCGGAGACATCGTTGACGCCGCAATCGGCCTGACCGTTGTTGACGGCATCGAGGAGGAGAGGGCCGCCACCCTTGTAACTCTTGATGTCAGCATCGGGGAATGTAGCCTTGGCGACCTTTTCTCCGGTAGCACCCAGCAATACCGCGATTTTGGTGCCTGCTGCCTTGCAGGAGTCGATCGTGGTGAACTTACTGCCTGCTTTCGCAAAAACGGTACTGCCCGTAAACATGAAAGGTTTGGTGAAGGCGACTTTCATGGCGCGCGGCAGGGTCGGGGTCATGTCCGCCACCAGCAGATCGGCCTTGCCGGAAAGGAGCGCCGGAATAAGCCCATCCCAGTCAAAGTCGAGAAAACTGATTTTCACGCCCATTTCCTTTGCCATCAGCTCAGCAAGCTCCACGGAACTTCCTGTGCGTTTGCCGGCTTGGTCAACCATGGAAAAGGGTGGACCTTGTGTCTGTACTGCGACACGCAATTCTCCACGCTTGACGATATCGTCGAGCGTTCCGGCACTCGCGGCGCCGGCAGCGGTGAGCATCGCAAGACCTGCGACAAACAACTTGGCAATCTTCATTCCTGGTTCCTCCTTGTTATATGTCCGTCCATTTTTAGACGTTCTTGGTATGGGTCCTATCTTCTCGGACAGGATCTTTCAGATCCTCTATTCGCTTACCGGTACCTCTGTGCTTTTGGACCAGCATCCTTCCGGCAGATTGACCCATTTGTTGCACGACGCCATCACCACGAAGGTTTCCGTACGGACGATCTCTCCCAGATCACCAACAGCAGGGATCAATTCGCTGGTGACCCGATAAAGGTCAGCGACATCCCCGGCAACGACAACGTCGACAATAATATCGAACCGTCCTGTCACGACGGATGCAGAATTGACAAAGGGTAGTTCTGCAATGCGCCGCGCGATCTCCCGCGCCCGGCCACGCCCTTGTGCATTGACGCCGACAATGGCTGAAATCAGTTCCGGACGCTCGGTCAGGTTCAGCAGTCCTGTGATCTTGAGAAGGTTCCGGTCAAGCAGATTGCGCAGCCGCGTCCGTACTGTCGGCACCGATATCTCCATCATCTCAGCGAGCCGCGTAATGCCGAGCTGCGCATCCTGTGAAAGCAGTTTGACGAGACGACGATCGGTTTGGTCGAGATGATCCCGCAAGGAGTTTAACTTTCATAAACGGAAAAAAATGGAGAGAAATTTTTACAATACACCACATCCTACGTGTGATGTATGGATATTACAAGGGTCTGTTCTCGAGCTCATTTACCCGCCCTGCGACTGTTGATGGAAGATGCGCCGTACTTGAAACGACACGCCAAATTGATCGTGTCCTAACAACTGCCGAGGTTGTACAGGTCGTCAATCGCCCCCGAACAGTAATATTGTCGGCAAAAACTGGTGAACCGGAATGATTGCGCCGCACTCTTCACCGGAATTTTTCGAAGCTAGCGGCTGTTACCCCGGGGTTGATCGATGGCAACCCAAGACCTATTCGAAGACGATCCACCCGGTTCGAAATCAAGGCTCGGATTCCGGCAAGGATGGCGACGGCGCACTGCGGTCACCAGGCGTCGCGATTGGTGTCTTCTAAAGTAGAATTGAGCCTACCACGCTCGGGTGGGTCTCAGCGATTCTATAGTGGAACGTAGCTGAATGTCGAGCCGTTCTCGCTCACTTTGCCAACACCCGGAGAGTCAAGATGTGCTCCAGCCACATATACGTTCGGACGTGTGGCAAGGCGTAGCATCGATAAACGGCTGGAACGGGCCATATCCTGGTCGGCATCATACTCCCATGTCAGTTCCGGCCTGTCGAACTGGATCGACTGTACGTGGACAATGTCTCCCCAGATGATCAGCGTTTCGCCGGCGCTCGATATTTCGTATGTGGTGTGGCCGACCTCGTGGCCGGGGGCGCCTACGGCCGTGACGCTCGGGCTTAGCTTGAAACCATCGTCGATCGGTGCGCGAAGCTCGCGGAACCGGGCAACCCTCCCGATCTTGTCGAATAGCGGGATTTCGGCTCTTGGAACGAAAAGCCGCTGGAGATTTGGGAACGCATCCGAACCATCCGCAGCCACCAAACCATGGGCGTGATCTTCGTGAGTGTGCGTCAATGCGATCGTGCCGATTTTTTCACGTTTGACACCGGCGTCCCCGAGTGCGCGAAGAAGTTCGCCCATCGTCGGGCCCAAAGAGTTCGACGCTCCCGTATCGATCAGAATATGCTCGTCGCCGTCAACAATCAGAAATGCGTTAACGGACAGTCGAAGCTTTCCACCGACCAATTCCACTTGGTCGGGAAGGTCTTTGAACGGTTGGTTTCCCGTTTGGCGCAAGCGTCTGGTGGGCATATCGATATAGCCATCCCGCAGCGCGATCACTGCGATCTTGCCGAGACCGTATCGAACATAATTGGCACCGGAAGCTAGTCTCTTCATTTTATCCTCTTTCACATTTTAGCCATGACTAGCGCCTGCGGTAAGCTGACTTTGTCAGGTGGGACGCTCTAAGAAATCTGTATCAGCATGGCAATGACGACAATCCTTTGTCCGCCACGCTCGTTGCAAATTACCCGTCCGGCGGAAATGATGAGGCCGTGCGCTCAATCGTATCCGATGTGATGAAACAGCCTCTCGACACGATCCGTGGTTTTGCCGACCCGCGTTTTCCCGGACGATTTTTCACGGCTGTTCACTCCGAACGCAATAATTTTCATTATACGATTGTCATGCTCGTGGACGTGAAGGAAATGCTTGGGCCCCTCTTGTCGGAAGCCTCCGCCAAAATTGAGTGGGTCATTGGTGATGTACCGGCCATTCCATCGGGACAGCAGCCCTCCGGCCTCAGCCGTCTGCTTACGTTGGAGAAAACCATCATCGCGGGCCCGAACACGCTCGCGCCGCAAGATTTTACCTGGTTTCCTGACGGAACCGCGTTTCGTATAAGCGAGACCGTCAATCTCGGCGCACTGTTTGATGCATTGGATTTCCTTGTTTATTGCGGCCTCTCGACGGTTGCTGTCGTGGCCGGATATTCCGCCTTGCATCAACGCCAACTTTCCAAACGCCTGCAACAATCCGAGGAAGAGGCACTGGGACGGGCTGCAAGATTGGAAAAGGAGAACCGTCTTGAGCACGCCGCGCGTGTCAACGCTGTCGGGGAGCTTGCTGCCGGTATCATCCATGAACTTGCCCAGCCCCTCACCTCCTTGCTCAGTCAAAGCCAAGCAAGTCTCATAATGCTCGGGCAGAAAGAAACTCAAATCGACCTCGTGCAACGCGCTATGGTTGCCAATATCAGGGACGCAAAAAGGGCCAGCAGCATACTGGGAAAGATCCGTGACTATATTGTCCAAACAACCATCGTACCCGAGATCACAAATCTGAACATTGCAATTCGGGAGATCGTCGAAATCCTCAGCCTGGATATCGAACGGCACGGTGTCTCTCTCGCCCTGCACCTTGCAGAGCCATCACCTGTTGCCAACATCAACAAAACAGAACTTGAGCAGGTGATCCACAACCTCCTTCGCAATGCTCTTGATGCGCTGAACCTGTCCGAGCAGATGAACAAGCGTATCACGATTGAAACGCGCGCTGAGCCAAACGAATCCATCATTCGCGTATCGGACAACGGACCCGGTTTGAGTGATGATACCCTTTCGCAACTGTTTCAACCCTTCTTCACCACCAAGAGCGATGGCATGGGATTGGGCCTTTCCCTGTGCCAAAGGATCATACAACGTGCCAGCGGAGTACTCACGGCTGCAAACGATGAAGGCGCCGCCTTCACGATCAGGCTACCAAGGACAGGAGAGGTTAGGCAAAGTATAGTGACAATGGACGAGGTCGTTGCTGTCAGCGATCGCTATATCGATCAAAAATGCATTCAAATGGCCTGATGGGACCTGTTTTTGAAACAGATCAATCATCTGCCTCTCTGACCAACTTGCCATTGGATTTGGCGGCAACCCTTACGTCTCCAACCCGGAAATCCCAGGCTTTTGCTCCCAGGAACTCCCAGCTGCAAGAATGCAGCTCTTGCCTGAGACATCGGTGATGACGATGGTCCACGTAGCTCCATGGGGAGAAAGAAACAGCTCAAGGATCGCCTTATCCCCAATCAGGCCGAAAGCCCCTTGAAGTTCCTGGAACTCATTCTTCAAATATTCGGCAATCAGAGCATGCTTTGCGCAGACGATTTCCTGCGTGTTGGCAGCAGTTCCACTCGCGGCAACCAATGCTGCCGCAAGCATGGATATCATCGTTCTGTGGATGTAAATGCGCTTCATAACGCACCTCCTTGGCCGAATCCGATCCGGCAAACAGGCGCGTTGTTGCGCTCAGTATACCGGAAGGATGACAGCCCGTCGCTTCTTACGCACCGTCTCGCTCCTTTCTGCGTTTCGGTTCCTGTCCGTGGAACCAGCAAGCGCTGATTTCACTTATGAATCACGTGGGGATTTTTCATCCGAACTTCAAGCCAAGAGCCCCCGGTATCAATGCCGCAGCCCCATTTTTGTGCAAACGACCTGACAGCACCTGACCGGTGTTATCCCATTGTTTTTGTTTTAGCGGGGCGGTGACATTGATCATAGGCGTCAGCCAGTTCATCGCCGATTACAACAACAACCGTTTTCCAACTGGGATCATGACTCGGCCTTTGAGGGAGGTTTGGCGCCTTTTGATAGGCCTGATCGTTTACCCATAAGCAATCCCCTATACCGAGTTCATGCCTTGTCGATCCGGAACAGTCCGGTTGAAGGAACAATGCACATCTCGCCGCCGGGAATGCCCACGCTTGACGAGTGGCCGGCTGGCCGGCCCTCCCTGTCAGCCGACACTTAACATCCAAGCCAAGCCTGCACTGACATCAAACCTGGATCATCAAAGGGGCAGGCCACGAGCATTTCTTCAACCATGCGAAAGCTTCGAGCGGCTCGATAGCGGCTTCTACCGCGCCTCGTGAAGGCAGGCGTGGATTGTCGCGCGCTCGTCCGCAGCGGCAAAAATCTTCTTGCCGGAGTGACCGCCGTGGAGGGCGACCTCTTTGACCCTGCGTCGCTCGTGCGGGCCGTGCAGGAAAAGCTGCTGCGACGCGGCTCTGGCGGCTGGGCTAAAACGTCAATGTCCACGGCGTTAAATGGAGAGCCTCAACAGTTTGTCCCGGTTAGACCGGTCTGCCCAAGGGACTGTAACTTACGAATGGTCGCATAATCCCGCTAGTTTTGCAGGCGCTCGCTCGGTTTGCAAAGGAAGCAAAGCTCGCTATGCAATGGCGCCGTTAGCCCGGCGAAAATGATCGCTCCATCATAGGGCATCAAAATCTCGCTGCCATCGGCACGTCTTCCGATAAGTTCCCCTTTGCTCACTGGTTCGCCAGCGGCAAATTGTTTTACCAGATGATCCTCATCGTGATCGGCGAGAATGGCATCGCAAATTTCCAGCACACGTGGTGTTTGGGCTTGTGGCCGCGCATCCGTAATCATACCGAGAGATGCCATGCCATTGACGACGCAGTCATAACCAACCTGTGGTCCCTTCGGGTCTAGATGCTGTCCGCATTCAACGGTAACCCCATAGCCGCCGGCAAAGCGCATAAATTCAGTTGTGCCTATACCATGCAGTGACGACAGGCCTTCGATTACGCCTGCATCGCGTTTTTGCTTAAGTGCTTTTTCATGCGCAGGCAGCCAGCCATGCACAACCAGCGGAAGATCAAGTGCTTTCGCCAGTGTATTCTCTGCCGCTTCATGGGCAAAAGGCTCAAGCGATCCGTTATTATCCCGTGGGCCTATCAGTGCGAAAGCTTCGCCTTCCGAGCTGAAAGAATGCAAATCAATCAACACATCATGGGCACGGAGCAGCGGGCACATGATGTTGGCCACGCGATCTTCATTGTCCTGCGGCATGGCACTTTCCGCAAGATTGCGATTAAAATTGCGGTCTCCGATACGGGTATTCTTGCGGAAGGCAAGCCCGTTGACCACCGGCACAAAAGTAACCTTGCCGCATTCCAGTTCTCTTTGGCCTGTACGAAACTCACTGATCAAACGGCTGATCGCATAAGGCCCGGCTGGCTCGTTGCCGTGGACGGACCCCGTAACAATCAGACGAGGCCCGGGTTTCATGCCGTGAAACGTAACGCTCTCAATGGATTTTGGCGGCGCGCTGACAAAGGGGACGAGCGGCGTCACCGGATCATCAATTGAAGTGATATCGACGACCATGCCGGGGCGCAGGCGCCGTGCCAGTTCCATCAAATGCTCATGCGCCACGACCACGCAGCCGGATGTGCCGCTGTAGTCTGGCCGCGCCGTGTGCATGAAAATGGCTGAACCCCCGCGAGCGTCAGGCAGTGCATCGTTCCAGCCGACAGGTATGATCAGATCAAACAACCTTTCGCCACGGCGTGAAGCTTGTGTTTCATCCGTTTCGAAAACCAGCTGATTATAGAAGGGGCTGTCGGCATCTTCTATCCAGCGGTAATTTTCGGGCTTGGGCAAAAACGGAAAATCGAAGCCACGAGGCTCTTCGCCGAAAACCGTTGGATCATAAAAACCGTAACGCAACGGATGACGGCCACGCGGCGTTTTACCGTCGCCTTCGCGTTTCAACTGTGGATCCACCAGCCCGTTGCGGCCAATGGCGCATTTGACGGTCCAGTCACCGATGGTCAGCAGACCAATATGCGGGGTTTGCGGGTCATACCCTGTGCGCACAACAATTGTGGGCTGTTCGAGTGTTCCGACCATAAACGGGTTTTGACTCATGGGATTAGCCTTGCTCTAACAAATGGCAACGGGCGCGATGAAAATGCTCACCGGACGAATTGATAAATGACGGAATATCGCCCTCGCGGCATTTATCGAATGCGGAAGGGCAACGCGGATTGCCGTGTACTCATACTCATTGGCATGGCTTTGATTGTCGGTACGTGCAGCGTTGGAGCCGCATGGTTGTTGATCCGCCTCATTGCCCTCGCCACAAATCTGCTTTGGTTTCACCGGATCAGCGTTGACGACGTATCACTCGCATGGACCCACCCAGGCATATCAACCATCGTCATCCCGATCGCGGGCGGATTGCTTGTTGGGCTGATGGCGCGGTTTGGCTCGGAGAAAATCCGCGGTCACGGCATTCCGGAAGCCATCGAAGCTATCCTCATCGGTGGAAGCAGGCTTCAGCTCAAAGTTGCCATCCTCAAACCGCTGTCATCGGCCATATCCATTGGTTCTGGCGGCCCATTCGGCGCGGAAGGCCCCATCATAATGACGGGCGGCGCGATAGGGTCTCTTATTGCGCAATGTTTCCACTTTAGTGCGGCGGAACGGAAAACACTCCTCGTTTGCGGCGCTGCCGCCGGAATGACGGCGATCTTCGGTACTCCGGTTGCGGCCGTTCTCCTTGCTGTGGAACTGCTCTTGTTCGAATGGAAACCGCGAAGCCTGATCCCTGTCATTGTAGCGTCGGTAGTCGCAATCGCATGGCGGCCGCTTCTGTTCGGCAACGGCCCGCTCTTCCCGCTGCTTTCAAGCCTGGTGCTTTCACCAACAGTGCTCATTGCCTGCGTTGGTGTCGGGATATCGGTCGGGCTTGCCTCTGGGCTTTTAACCTCGCTGCTCTACAGGGTGGAAGACGTCTTCGCGAAGCTTCCCGTTCATTGGATGTGGTGGCCGGCGTTGGGTGGCCTGGCCATCGGGCTCGGCGGACTCATCGAGCCGCGCGCCATGGGCGTTGGCTACGATGTGATCCGCGACTTGCTCGTAACCGACACGAATGCTCACACCGTCTGGGTTCTGCTTGCCGTGAAAGCTGCAATTTGGATCATCGCGCTGGCATCAGGAACATCCGGCGGCGTTCTTGCACCACTTCTGATCATGGGCGGCGCGATAGGCTCATTGGAAGGGCATTATCTTCCTGGCGTCGGAGGTTGCTGGGCCCTGCTGGGAATGGCTGCCATGATGGGCGGAACCATGCGTTCCCCGCTGACGGGCATTCTCTTTGCCGTAGAACTGACCGGTAATGTCGAAATGCTTGTACCGCTGCTGATCGCCACCGGCTCCGCATACACGGTAACGGTGCTTCTGCTCAAGCGATCAATCCTGACAGAGAAGATCGCGCGGCGCGGCCAGCACGTCACGCGGGAATATAGCGTCGATCCATTTGAACTGCTCCGGGTGTCTGATGTGATGGTTGCGCCTGCCGATACGCTGGCGGCAACCATGTCGGTCGATGAGGCAGTCCGCTTTTTCCAGTCCGACGACCATCGGCACAAGTCCTATCCGCTCGCCGACGCGAACGGTTCGCTTGTCGGCATCGTGTCTCGTGCCGACGTGCTGAAATGGAGCAGCGAAGGATCGCACCCGGATCAGACGCTGTTCGAGCTCGTATCGGATAGCGCAATTCTCGTTGGCTATCCCGATGAAATAGTTGCGCGTCTCGCGGATAGAATGGTGCTGAATGATCTCGGCCGTGTGCCTGTCATTGATCGCAGCAATCGCAAAATTCTGGGCCTGGTATCACGAAAGGATCTTTTGCAGATTCGGCGCTCGGCTCATTCGGCAGAGCAAGATCGGTCAGCCTATATTCGCTCCGGCAGAAAACCGGCGACACCTCAGATCAGCGCAATCTGATGCGCCGGTCATTTCCAAGACAGTGATGTCGTAAATCTGGAGGAAGACATGCAGGACAATATCGTTCGTGACGTCATCGGAAAGCTGGCGCGATTTGAACAGAGATTCAGGTCCAAGCGGGAAGCGCATATGTCACTCGGCATGCTTCCGGCGAATGTCCCAGCCCGGTACGACCGCTTTGATCAAAAGCGCAGGGATATACAATTGAAACTGAAAGCAAGGCTTGAAGGATCGCACGGCATTGACTGGGAACTGCTGAAGCTGGAACTGCAAAACGACATTCTGTTGCTGACGACAAGTTTTGAACACTGGTCGCAACGGTTGGATGCAAAATTCAACAAACAAAAATGATGCCGGGTGTTTGGCACGGCTTCATCGCATCATACACAGTCCGGCCGGCTCTGGTTCTCAATTCAGATCGTCACGGATACAAGCCTTGAACTGACCGGGTGCAACTGCGCGCAGTTGCGGCACCGTTTGGGCGCACGCGTCCAATGCTGCCGGACAACGCGTTCGAAAGACACAGCCGCTCGGTGGATTGGCCGGGCTCGGGATATCGCCCTGCAGAATATGCCTGTCGCGGATGGCATCGGGATCTGGCGAAGGGATCGCCGACAAGAGCGCGCGTGTATAGGGGTGACGCGGATTGCGGAAGACCTCCTTGACAGGCCCGTGTTCCACAATTCGCCCGGCATACATGACGGCCACCCGGTGGGCGATCTCGGCGACCACACCAAGATTGTGCGTGACGAAGAGGATGCCCATGCCCCGTTCGCGTTGCAATGTGAGCAAAAGGTCGAGGATTTGCGCCTGAATGGTGACATCAAGTGCGGTCGTCGGTTCATCGGCGATCAGCAATGTCGGATTGCACGCCAGTGCCATGGCAATAGTCGCACGCTGTCTCATGCCGCCGGATAATTCGTGCGGATATTGTCCTGCCCTGCGTTTTGCATCCGGGATGCCGACCTGTTCCAGCAGCTGCACGGCGGCATCGAGCGCAGCTTTGCGTCCGGCTTCCCGATGAATACGAATAGGTTCCGCGATCTGGTCGCCGATCGTAAGGACCGGATTGAGGCTGGACATCGGCTCCTGGAAGATCATCCCGATGTCGTTACCCCGGATTTTCCGCATCTGTTCGTCATCGAGCGTGACAAGATCACGAACCGAGCCGTCTTTGGACCTGAAGCGAATGCTGCCGGCGGCGATCACCCCGACATTTCGCGCCAGCAGCCGCATGACTGAAAGACTTGTGACTGATTTACCCGAGCCGGATTCACCGACAAGCGCCACCGTTTCGCCGGCGGCGATGGTCAGATCGATATCGTTGATGGCCGTAATGTCGCCACCGCGGAGGCGAAAAACTGTCTTCAGACCGCGAATATCGAGAATTGGCTCAAAAGGCTTGTCCATCCCGCCCCTCAGCCAAGCAAGCCGGTTGCGCGAAGAATCGCATCGATCCTGACCGCCTCCGCCTCATTGAGCGGCTGGCGGGGCCGAGGCATGACATTGGTGTCAATGATACCAAGCCGGCGCATGGCCGTCTTGAACCCCCCGATGCCGGAAGCACCGCCGCTCACCCGGTTCTGCCCCACCCACACAATTTCGAACAGTTTGCATAGCCGTTCCTGTTCCTGTCGCGCTGCAACCCAGTCACCCCTCTGAGCCGCATTCCACAAACGGACGTAACCATGAGGATCGACATTGGCGAGACCGGGAACCACGCCGTGTGCGCCCATCTGCAGCGCGTTATCCACGACAGTCTCCGAACCGGTCATGAGAAACACATCCTCGTGCTCCACCAGATCCAACAAGGCATAGCGGAAATTGCCGTCATCGCCGCTGGAATCCTTGAGACCGATAATGGTTCCTTCCTTCGCAAGCGTTGTTACGGTCGAGCGCGCCAATTTTGTGTGAACGCAAACGGGGATGTCATAGGCCACAAGGGGGATGTCGACCGCATCTTTAATGTAACGAAAATGATCGATAATCTCGGACTGGTTGGTAATCGTATAGTATGGAGCGGTTACCACAACGGCATCCGCACCAGCAGCTTTTGCTGCCAGGGAATGCGCAATGACAGCATCGGTCGTCGCGTCAATGACACCGGCAATAACCGGGACACGACCGCTGACCACAGCTACAGAATGTTCGAGAATCGCTTGCCGTGTTTTCCAATCATGGAAGATCACTTCACTTGTGGAACCCAAGACGAATACGCCGTGGCATCCAGCCTGTATCAGATGTTCGAGCACCCTCGTATAGGATGGATAGTCGACGGTAAAATCAGGGTTCAGTGGTGTTACAACAGGTGGAACCACGCCGTGGAACTTCGTCATTTTCACATTCTTTCGTTTGTCAGTTTAAATCTGCGCGCGGGTCGAAAGCATCTCGCAACCCGTCGCCAATGAAGTTGATTGCCACAACGGCAAGAACCAGTGCCCCGCCAGGAAACAGCCATTGCCAGGGGAATTGTTCGAGAACTGCGGTCGAGCGTGCCGCATTGAGCATATTGCCCCAACTGGCTGCGGGCGGCGCAATACCGAGCCCCAGAAACGACAAGCCGGCCTCCAGAAGAATTGCATTGGCAATCTGCAGCGTCGCATAGACGACCAGGATATCGATCGAATTTGGCAGTCCGTGCCGGAACAGCAGATGGCCAAGCCCTGCCCCCATGCCGCGCGATGCCAGGACGAAATCCCGTTCCCGCAGTTCAAGCAGCCGGGCCCGGATCATACGTGACAGGAGTGGCCACGACAGCAGCGAGATGACAAGCACGGTTGGCCAGATGCCCGTCCCGGTGATCGATGCAAGCACCAGAAGGAAAATGACCGGAGGGAGTGTCATAACCAGATCAACGAAACGCATGGTGGTGGCATCGGCCCATCTCCCGCCAAGGGCTGACATGGCCCCGACAAGAAAGCCGATAACCGCAGAAACTGCGGTTGAAGCCACAGCAACCAACAAGGAAATGCGGCCGCCTTCGAGAACGCGGGAAAAGACGTCACGCCCAACGCCATCTGTTCCAAACCAATGCGAACCGGATGGTGCGCTGTTCATGGCAAGCAAATCGATGTCATTCGGTTTGAACGGCCACCACAATGGATAGGACAGGATCATAATCAGCAGCGGAATGATCACACAGAGGCCAAAAATTGCTGCCCTGTTATGTCCGAAGCGGTACAGAGCTCTCAAGATCGGTCCGGGACTTGACGTCAATGCGCGCGCAAACATCTCAGCCTACCTTGATACGTGGATCGATGAACGCATAGGTGATGTCGGTCAAAAGATTGATGACGATCACACAGACCCCGATGACAAGGGTTGCACCCATGATGACAGGATAGTCACGCGTCTCCACGGCATTGACCAGTAGAAGTCCCATGCCCGGCCAGTTAAAAACACTTTCGATGAAAATCGCGCCGCCGATGGCAAGACCGATGGTGGATCCGATGACCGTCACGACTGGCAGGAGCGCATTGCGCAGGGCATGTTTGGCGATGACCCAATACTCCTTGACGCCTTTTGCCCGAGCGGTGCGAACATAATCCTGACTGAGCACCTCAAGCATTGACGAGCGCATATACCGCATGATCAGCGCAGCCTGGGCGATTGAAAGAAGCGTTGCGGGCAAGATCAGATGCCTCATTATATCAACGAGCGAAAATGCACTGCCTGGCGTCAGCATGCCCCCTGCTGGTGCCCATTTCAAACGCACGGCAAAGACGTAGAGCCCGATGAGCGCGCTCAGAAATGCCGGGCTTGAGATGCCAACGAGGGCGAAAACGGAGAATGACAGGTCAGTGAGAGAGTTGCGCTTCACGGCGCTGATTACCCCGGTGACGATGCCGGCGACAATGGCGATAAACAATGCCGAACCCATCAACAGAACGGTTGGTCCGATCCGCCCCATGACGAGCCCCAAAACCGGCTGGTCCTGGCGTTTGATGGAAAAGCCGAGGTTCCCCGTCACCGCCTGCTGAAGCCAGGCAAGATACTGCACGGGCAAAGACTTATCGAGTCCAAGCTGTGCGCGCAGATTGGCAAGCTGCTCCGGAGATGTCGGAGTGGTCGGATCAATGTAAGCATCAATTGGATTGCCCGGAGTGAGGCGCAGAAGAAGGAAGACCAGCATGCTCAATGCAATGAGCATGCCGAAACCTATCACCAGGCGTCGAAGTCCATACTGAAACATTGCGGTTCCATCGTGCGAGAGAGATCAGGTCATCCCGTGTCAAAATCAAAGCTCTAATTATTCAGAGATCGACCATTTTTCCGGACGAGCCTGGAATGGACCGCCACCGGGAGCCGGCGTCCATATGAAGTCCTTCAGTTTTGACGAGACCACACCATAGCGGTTTGCCACCCACATCGTTGCCCAGGGAAGATCGGCATTCATGACCTTGCACACGCCCTGGTAACGGCCATCGCGTTTTGCCGGATCTGGCTCGCTCAATGCAGCGTCAAGTGCCGCATTGAGATTCGGCATGCGCGCCCGTACGATATTTGGTCCTGCGGGCGGTATCTGGCTCTCATTGAGGCCAACATTGATGTTGCTGGCATCCGGCCCATTTTGCAGACCGGCATAGACCAGCTGAAATTGCGACACGTCCGGGCTCGGATTCAGGACGATGCTATTATAGGTTGGCGTATCGACGGCACGTGGGATCACATTGATCCCAACTTGCGCCAACATCGCTTGCATGGCCGCCAGTACGTTGGTTGCCAGAGGCGTCGTGTAATATGTCAAAAGCGTAATCGGCTTGTCACCGTTGATCTGCGCCCACCCAGCCTCGTCCAGGAGCTTTTTGGCCTTTTCTGGATCATAGGCGTATGTTTCTACGTCTTTCGGCACCAGCTGATCGGCGACATAGGCGCAATTGGCAGACTTCGCCGCGCCGCCATAAAGACTTTTGATGATCGCATCGCGATTAATGGCATACATCACCGCCTTGCGGACGCGAAGGTCTTTCCAGAGCGGCGATTCATGATTGAAACCCAGATAGTTCACAACAAATGAATCGCCCTCGATGACCTTGAAAGCCTCGTCGCCCTTAAAGGTCGAAACGTCATTTGAATCCACATAAGTGAACTGGATTTCGCCGGCACGCAGCGCGGCAATCGCCGCTGCCGGATTGGCAAAATAACGATTGATGACGCGCTCAAGTGCGGGCTTGCCGCCCCGATATTCGGGGTTCGCAGCAAGCTCGACATACTGATCGGTAACGTATTTGGTGAACTTGAAGGGTCCGGTACCAATAGGAGCGGTCGACCACCAGCTGTTCTTGGAAAGCTGCTCGACAGGGATGGATGCGAGCGCATGTTCGGGCAGCATCATCATCTTGGTCATGGTATCGAATGCGCTGGCGCTCGGAGCCGTCAGCTTGATGACAAAGGTATGCTCGTCGGGCGTTTCGACAGACGCGACGCTCTTCAACCGGGCAGCCAACACTGACCCTGATTTGGCATCCCTGGCGAGTTCCATTGTGAACTTCGCATCTTTCGATGTGAACGGCTTTCCGTCGTGCCATTTGGCATCAGCCAGCTTGAACGTGTAGGTCAGTTGGTCAGGGCTTACGTCAAACGAGCTCGCAAGGACGCCGACGACTTTCTGCAACTTTTCGTCGTAGGTCACGAGCGGTTCAAAATAGATGCTAAGCCACGTGAATCCCGCGGTTGCTGCCAAAGGATTGAAATTACCTTGAAACCCTCCCGGACCGACATCGAAGCCGCCTGACAAGGTGGCCGCACTTGCTCCTGCTGACCACACTGAAAGACCTGCACCACCGATCAACGCGGCAGATATTGCCATCGCCGAAGCGACCATTCTCAGTCTCATTACACCCTCCCACTGGCTGAACTGATTTTGTTGTACTCAATGACACGAGCGATCCCCTCGTAATGCCTGTCGAGGTGACCCCGTGCATCGCCGAGATTTCCAGCCTCAACCGCATCGACGATTGCCTTATGATCGCGCCATGTTTGCATGGGGTCGGTGTTCTCAAGATTCACAAAATTGGAGGCTTTGTAAAAAGCCATCCAGAACACCTCTATGAGCCGCACCAGCGTTTCGTTCTTCTGGCAGCGAAACAACAGAGTGTGAAACAGCTTGTCCTCTTCGACAAAGGCCTCTTTGCGCTCTGCGTGGATACGCATCTTCTCCAGCACTTCGCGAAGCTCCCGAATATCTTCCGGTCCGATCGCCTTCACCGTCTTGTCAATCAATCCAACCTCAAGCGTACGGCGAATGACGATCACCTCCTCTATCTGCTTGAGCGCGCCACCCAGACCGTAGGCGAGATTCTCAAGGAGAGGTTCAAAAGAGAAAGCCTTGACGAAAACACCCACGCCACGCCTTGATTCCAAAACACCCACAGACTCCAGCGCCTTGATGCCTTCCCGTACCGAATTGCGACTGACGCCCAATTGAAGGGCCAGATCGCCTTCGGGCGGCAGCGGCGCACCAGCCTGCAGGCTATTGTCGTCAATATAGGCGCGCAGACTTTCCTGCACCGACACGTGCAAAAGTGGAGCCCTGCTCAATGGCTTGATCGATTTGAGGCCCATTCACCACTCCCGCACTTGACATCAATCCTAAAATTCAACCATCTATCAAATATCCACTTGTAGGATATCTGTCAATGGGATATTTGCTGTCAGCCAGAAGTCCCTGACCGTGGCACATAGCCCATGAGGAAAGCTGGATATGAACCTGATAAAAAGTCTCTACGGCGGCCTCGTTGTATCCTGTCAGCCCGTGCCGGGCGGGCCGTTCGACAGGATAGATGCGATACTATCTTTCGCACGGGCGGCGCAGGTATCAGGTGCCGTTGCACTTCGCATCGAAGGCATCAGCAACGTTGCCGCTGTAACCAAAGCCTGCCAGCTCCCGGTCATTGGCATCACCAAAAGAGATCTCGACACCAGCGCCGTGCGGATCACACCGTTCATTGAGGACGTGGAAGAATTGATACGGTCCGGTGCAGCCATCGTGGCAGTTGATGCGACTGACCGGCTACGGCCTGTTGCGGCCAAGGATTTGATCGCTGCCATCAAAGGTCTGGGCGCAATTGCCATGGCGGACATATCGACCGAAGCTGAAGCACGATCAGCTCTTGATGCCGGAGCTGATATCATAGGCACGACCATGTCGGGCTATACGGAGCCGGGACCAAGCCCCGTCGCGCCCGATCTTGATCTCGTGCGCAACTGCGCTGCCTTGCGTGTTCCCGTCCTGGCGGAGGGACGCTACAATTCTCCCTCTTTGGCCGCCGCTGCCATTCGTGCCGGCGCGACTGCCGTGGTGGTCGGCTCTGCAATCACCCGCACCGAACATGTCATCGGCTGGTTTCGTGCGGCAATTGAGGCCGAGCGTCGCGCTTCAAAACCAATTCTGGCGTTTGATGTCGGCGGAACAAAGAGCTTGGCCACCCTTGTGCGCGGCAGTGAAATAATTGACCGCAAAATAATGGCGACACGACGCGACGTCGGTGCCCCCGGCTGGATCGAAGACCTGGCAAACCTTGCTACGGCGTGGCGCGGCGAGTACTCCGGAGCGGTTGCTGCGGTTACCGGGCTTGTAAACACGACCTCATGGTCCTCGCTCAACCATGGAACGCTTTCTATCCCTGATGATTATCCGCTGGCTGAAAAGCTCGGTGCTGCACTGGGCGTTCCCCTGCAAGTCATCAACGATGCGCAGGCAGCGGCCTGGGGTGAGTATCGGTTTGGTGCCGGAAGGGGCCGCGACATGGTGTTCGTGACGGTCTCCAGCGGCATTGGCGGTGGCCTCGTGGTCGGCGGACGCCTGTTGCGTGGTGCTCGGGGGCTTGCCGGAAGCCTTGGTCAAACCCTGCGCGGCAAGGGCGACGGCCTGTTGCGTCTTGAAGCACTTGCCTCTGGCTTTGGCATAGCCGAGGCCGCACGCGTGGCTGGACATCCGGGTGACGCAAAATCGGTGATCGCGGCTGCAAACGATCACGTGCCCTGGGCGAACGATATTCTTGCCGGTGTTGCCTCAGAGCTTGCGGCCGCCTTGGTTGGCGTACAAGCCATGGTCGATCCAGATTGCATTGTCATTGGCGGAGGCGTTGGACTTGCCCATGGTTTCATCGCGCGGCTGGAACGTGCTTTCGAAACCCTTCCCGAGGCCTTGGTCCCCATACTCTTACCCGCCAAACTTGGCGTTGAAGCAGGTGTCATCGGAGCCGCCGACCTGCTCAATGAATACTATTGAAACCGATTCCATTTTTCCAGATCCGAACATCGTAAGGAGAATATGCATGCTCAGAAAACTCTTCGCGACAGCAACCGCCGCGAGCGCAGCAGCGCTCGTCCCGTCGGCGGTGCCGGCTACAGGTGGAATGCCAAGGTGCTTTCTTTTGATCCCAATACAAATCAATGGGGCTCGTTTGGTGATAATCCGTACCTGCCCAACTGTGACTCTGCGATAATCAGCCAGGGTGACAATGCATTCACGTTGGTAGGTGGCGAGATCAAACCACGATTGCGCACTCCGGACGCCAAATCAGTGACGATCCGGGATCAGACAGCAACATGGCAGAACCTTCCTCCCCTCCCCAAGCCCATGGCCGACGCGCGTCAGGAAGGTGTGGCAGGTGCATTTGCTGGTTCCTCGAGTGGCACAATTCTGGTAGCGGGAGGAGCCAATTTCAAGGGTGCACAATCCAACGCCGATGCCGGAAAATGGTTTACTCATGATGGCATCGCAAAAAGCTGGCGTGAGGAAGTCTACGCGTTCGACGGCAGGGATTGGAAAGAAGCTGGAAATTTGCCGCATGGTCTTGCTTACGGCGCCTCATTCTCCGTGCCGAACGGAATGCTCATCGTTGGCGGCGAAGACAAGGATGGCGAGGCCCGGAGGGAAGTCTTTCTTCTCAACTGGAATGGCAGAGCTTTGTCGATCGAAGAGTAATAAGTATCACGTGGCTCATCAAGATGGCCTGATCCGGACTCGCACGAACATATTGGCCGATCATATGGGCGCATAGCAACGCATGGGTCGGATACGATGCAATCCACAGGACCAGTCAGTAAAGGACAACGGCTTTCGCCGGTTTCAGTCGCTGCACCGTCGCAGGACAGGCGACCGATAGCCGCTACCAGTCCACTACCCTGTCATTGTTGAGATCCACGACATTGACGGACCGTGCAGCGGCATCGGATGCAGATTTGTTATGGTGTGGCCAACGGCATGACCGGGGCGCACTGCCAGGCTGCTCGGTCCGAAAGCGCAGCTTCGAAGCCGTCGAAAATCACGCGGCCGTGTTCCAACGTCCCCCCGCGCGGAAGACGCGAGAAAAAATGAATGTCAATCGGGCTGGATAGCGGCTCGGGGAGGCGAATGGTCAACGGGAAGGGCTTGAGGGGTTCCGCAAGTTCAATCCAGGCGGTTGAGGCGAGTACGCCAATCCCCTGCTCCGCCTCGTCAGCATTGTGACCGGGGCGCGTTACCGCAAGGCGTACAAGCAGCCGCGTTTTGCACAAGCCATCGTCAATTGTAGCCTGACAAGACACAGCGCTAATGCCTGGTATGGCGGGCAGGCTGATCGACGCTGCCGACGCCGGATTTTCCCGCAACGGACGCAACAACACCCGTCCTCCTTTTAAATAGCCGAAATAGGGATAAGCCCAGGTAAGTTCTCTTGTCGTCTTGGCCGCGGCCACCGTATGTTCGGGAATCGCCATCACGGGATCTGCCGGCAACGGAGCCATGCTCGAACCAGTGTTTGCCTTAGTGCCAGGAATACCACCCCAGAGTTTGAAGGCGAGCATAGTGTCGCCTGCAGTCTCGCTGCCGGTCGATGTATATGAATATTCGGGTAAAAGACCAACTGGCGAACATGTGAATTTTGGTGCATTCACGCCGCCCGTGGCATGAACACGCAGCTCGAGTCCATGCGATCGAAGGGTCAATGCTGCAGGCAATCGCAGGGGTAGCCAACCTGGTTTGAGTTCGTCATAGGCAATCTCCCAGTGCGCCAACGCGTTTTCTGTCTCACGAACAAATAAAGAGAGACGAAGATGCCCGTTACCGGAGCCAGGAACAGCGACGTGCACATCTATGCCAAGCAGCCCGTGTGCCCCGATAGGCAAGCGTTGACACAAATGTGGTGCCTTCCCACCCCCCATTGCTGCCTGCACCGTCTTCGCATCAACCGTCGGCGCGGCGGTCTCAAAGATGAGGCGCGGCGGTGCAAGGCGAAGGTTGGCCAATAAATCCTCAAGCTCCGGCGGAAGTCTGACATCCTGGGCCCAGCTTTCACGCAGCGCTGCCAAGTCCTCGATCAGCAGTTGATTTGCCTGCGTCAGACGAGTGACTTCAGCGCGCGCGCGCTCAAATAGCGCTGCATTCAGCTTTGCCGCGTCACCGTCAATGAAGCTTGGTTCCGCTCCAATCCCGCCGGCACCCGCCCACCATTGCGCCAAACCTGCCGCCTGGTCTTCATCATGCGGATTCCAGACGACCCAGACATTCGTGGGTGGCATGTCAAGCAAATGATGATCGGTTCCGGTTGCGGTGTCAGCGGCACCGGTGAGAATGAAACCGCCGGTATCGGATTTTTCGGCGATGAGCCAACGCACCGTATTCGTCGGAGGAACGAACGTCCAAGGCTGAGCCCTAGACTTTACAATCAAAACTTTTGGATGACCGTCATAGAGTGCGGGAAGCAGATCTGGAGAAACGTGTAGCATTAGGCTGAGACTCGGCTGTGTTCGATTGCAGGTGTAGTCGCGTCGGCGAAGGCCATGGCATCGGTGCCGTGCCACGGACGCAGCTTTCTCGGCGGGATACCGAGACCGCGGCAAAGATGCAGCATGTCCCGTGTTTGCGGGAAGATCGCATCATAGGCCTGCTCAAAAGCAGCGCAGGCTGTGATTGTATCGGCGGCTGAGCGTGTGTCGTGTTTGGCGAGGAAAGCCCAGGTTTCCACCTTCAGTCGCCGCAACGCGCCGGCAAGCAAATGCAGGACAGTGCTTTCGGCAGAGACAACCAGTGAATAGCCCGCAAGCGTAGCGACCGCCGCCTGCCTGTCGCGCCAATCGAGATGAGGCAGGCTCGTTCCAAGATATTCTTGACGCATGGTCTTGGACGTGGTGCGAAGGGAGGCCAGTGGCAGTGAAACAATTTCCGCAAATGCGTCGAGATCATTGGTATTGCCTGACAAGTGCCCGGCGAAGGTCACAAGATGCAAAACAGTTCCTGCTTCACGAAGCGTGTTGGCCAGCCGCGCGGCAAGCGCGATTGAAGCGGTCGTGGCATCGTCAACAACAATTGCTATGCATCGGTCTGTCACGGGCGTTGGAAAGACCGATGCCGTGTTGAAAAGCTCCGGATAGAAATCACGCGGATGGGTGGCCTGAGCACGATAGCGATCGCGTTCGATGGCGTGCCAAAGGGCACGCTGCTCACGCAGGGCCAACTGCTCTACGGCCTGGAGTAGGGACGCAAAGCCTTCAGCAAGCGGTTTGAATGCTTTGATTTCACCGGGGCTGCTTACTTCAAGATCAAAAAAACAGCCACCAAGCGATTTCGCCATGTGCCAGTGATTGCCGTAGGCAAAGCCGCCTTCAGCAAATTGCTGTGCAAGCAGTTCGCCGGCTTCTATCGCGATGATCTGCGCTTTTTCCGGTATTGGCGGAAGGTTGTGTGCACTCGTCCGATTCACGGAAAGTGAATCCCAATGGAGCATCCGTTCATTTGAGGAATGAATGGTGAGCGAGCACGTTGCTATCGCTGCGTGCATCACAGCGCATTCAAGCGTCCACAGCACACCCTGGAGCAGATGTTCCGTCACCAGCATATCGTGGAGTGCTTGATCCATAAGGATCAAATGACCGGGGCAAAGGCCATAGCCGGGGCGCTCGGCAGCGCGAAACAGACGAACAAGGTAGTCGTCAAGCTTCACAAGCTCGTCAATGCCATGAACCGTCATGCACCGCACAAAGCCTGTGTCCGGATGGTAAACAGCATACCGTGCCCGTGCCTCAATCTCCATCCGCAACACGGCTTTCACATTATAGAGCCGGGAATGCTTCTCGCGGATGTAGGTGAGAATTGGCGCGAAGTCCCGTTCTGCTTCCACCAGCATGCTTTCACCGCGGCGCCGGTAGTGAAAGCCCGCATCCGCCACATGAACACCGCGAAAACCTTTGTCGAGCCCTTGCAGCCAGAAGTCCCAATCTTCGACGCCTTTGCGCATCGCCGTGTCGAAGCGGATGCCAGTATCGAGCATTCGCCGTGAGACCATGCTACCCGCTTCGCAGAAGCTGCGAAAAAGGTGCTCCAAAGGTGAATAGATACCGGAGGTGTCATGAAAACTTGCAAATCCGAACTTGTCGACATCAGCATAAGCCCAACCGACTGTTTCGTCCGAGGATCTCAATGCATTGACAAGCCGTTGCAAGAGAAGGGAGCCGATGTGATTGTCGCAATCGAGAAAATAAATCGCCTCCAGCGCGGGGAAAGAGCGCAGTGCAAACTCGATACCAGAATTTCTGGCGGCGCTGAGGCCCCCATTCGCCTTTTTCAGATAAAAGACCTTCCCTTCATATGTCGCAGAGAAATTGAGACAAATCTCGTGGGTTTCCGGTGAAGGGCAACCGTCATTGACGACCACAACAGCAAAATCAAAATCGGTTTGTTGTGCCACAGCCGTATGAAGTGTCTCGGCTGTGAGCCACGGCTGGCCGTAGGCAGGTATGAGAATGACGGCGCGTACATCTGTCGTTGTCATGGCGCTCTGGGTCTCCTTTTAGTGGTCGCACCAGATGTGCAATACCAATCGAACAAATTTGATGCGCTGCGTGATGACTCCTCGGATGCACCCGCAATTAAGCGACCGACACCATAACAGTGCGCAGGGAACGCCGCATATGAGGATTCAGTCTCCAGAAATCGCTTCCATCGCACGCCTGCCATAAGACTGATGCCATTGGGCCGTGCGTTGCAAACCCGCTTTGAATGGCACCTTTGGTTGAAAGCCGAGGGCGTTTGTTGCCCGGTCTATGCTGAGTATATTGATGGGCACATCGAACTGGTTGCCCGCAGCATGCCGTACACTGACTTTTCTGTTCAGGAGAGTTTCGATTTCATTGACGATATCCAACAAGGATAGCCCATGTCCTGAGCCAATATTGAATATTCTTTCGATGCCCGCATAGTTTGCCACCCTGATCAAGCCGTCCACTGCGTCAGCAATGTAGAGATAATCCCTAACAATCGAACCGTCTCCCCAGATTTCGATTGGTTTATACGTTAATGCCCGATGCAAGAAAACAGAAACTGCTCCTTGGGCGCGGTCCGTCGCCTGGGCCTCGCCATAGGGATTAGACAGTCGCGCTATTCCGTATTCCAAACCATGCAGATTGAAAAAGAGCTTCATATATTTTTCAATGGCAAGTTTGCTAATTCCATAGGAATTATTAGGTTCAAGCGGGTGAAATTCGGCAATCGGGATGCTCTGCGGTACTCCATAAATAGTCCCGCCCGATGAAGCAAACACCACCTTGCGACATCCAGATGCGAGCGCGGTTTCAAGCACTCTGATGGTACCGCACACGTTCGACGTTACGTCATGGATCGGATCTTCGTTGGAGGATCGCGGGAGCGTTGTGCAAATCAGGTGGAAGCAGATATCGGCACCGGCCATTGCTTCTGTCAGTTTGCTTTGATCATTCCAGTCGCCGACAGTCCATCGCACCGATTTCGTTGGAAACCTAACGCGCGCGACATCCGGCTCATTTCGGCTCAACACAGACACAGCGTAGCCAAGCGAGATCAATCGCTCAACAAGGTGTTGGCCGATGAAACCAGTCGCTCCCAGAACACAAACATTCACGGTAATACTCTCTTGCAAGACAGGCGTCATGATTAGGTATTTGCAGATGTATACTCAACCACTCCTCGAACAATTCTAATGTCACGCCGCAATAATGAAGATTCATGTAAGCGTCGAACGCAGTCAGTGGATCAGCGCGAGATGGCAACACCAAGTTCATATTGCAATTCCGACACTGACTCAGCCTTTGCCATGCAAGCCGTCAGCGGACATCTTTAATCCAGACCGAAAAAGCCTCTATGACCGCCGCCCGGGAACTATAAGGCACCGAGACGATGTAGAAACCGTAGCCCGGCAACGACAGCGGATGCGCTTTGACGAGCAGACCGGTTTCCAACTCATGACCGACGATGACATCGCTGCAGATCGCGATTCCCTGCCCTGCCAGGACCGCGTCAATCGCGTGCAGTTCTTCCCGAAAGCTCAGATCCCACGCCTTGTCCACCTTCAGATTGGGATCGATCGACCGCGCTTTCGACAGCCATTGCCGCCAGGTCGGGGCCTCGGGATCCTTGTTCAACCAATCAAAATGGATCAAAGGAAAACGCAGAAGATCCGAGACGCGCTGAGATGCATGGCCGTTGCGCTCGAGCAAATTTGGGCTGCACACTGGAAAAAACGTATCGCGGCAGACCTCCTGTGCAGGAAAGTCCGAAGGCGGCCTGCGGGCATAGCGGATGGCGACATCCGCTGCCCCGGCGCGCAGATCCAGCACCGCATCGGTCCCGATGATCTCCAACGGGACGGTTGGGTTTGCTTCCCGCCACTTTGGCAGGCGTGGGACGAGCCATCGACTTGCAAAGGCATTCGGGCTGGTAACCCGCAAAGGCGCCTGCACGTCCGTCTCGGCAACGGCAGCGATGGCACCTGCGAGGGCATCAAAGCCATTGCGCAGAGCGGGAAACAGTCGGGCGCCTGCGCTCGTTAACACGAGAGGCCGCGGACGCCTCTGAAACAGTTGGCAACCGCACGTCCCTTCCAGCAACCGGATTTGATGGCTGATCGCAGTCGGCGTAACGCCGAGCTCCTCTGCCGCCGCCTTGAAGCTCCCATGCCTCGCAGCCGCCTCGAAGGCGTGCAACGAGCGAAGAGGTGGAAGCTTTCTCATATGGACAATGTAGATGAATTTCTCTCATCCAGCACCTGAGATCTTCGACGTTGCAGTTGGCTGCGGGCCTATGAGACCATGCCAAAAGCTGGGAGGTGTACAACGATGGAGTTGAAGCGGCCAATTGACCATCCAACGGGCACATATCCGCCCGGCCCTGCAGCCATTGAGAAGCTTCGGCAAGGCCTTCGGGGCGACCTGATCATGCCAGGAGACGCCGTCTACGATGAAGCGCGCAGGGTCTGGAACGGGGCAATCGATAGGCGACCCGCCCTGATTGTCTACTGCGTCGCCGCCAACGACGTGATCCAGGCCGTGACCTTCGCTCGGGCGCACAACTGTCTTGTGGCGGTTAGAAGTGGCGGCCACAACGTCGCAGGCCTGTCGGTCTGTGATGCCGGCATGGTTATCGATCTCTCGCGCATGAAGCGCATCGCGGTCGATCCCGTCAGCCGCGTCGCCCATGCCGAGGCTGGTCTGAGCCTGGGCGAGTTCGATACGGCAACGCAGGCTTACGGTCTGGCGACGACGATGGGTGTCAACAGCGACACCGGCATCGCAGGGCTCACACTGGGTGGCGGTTTCGGCAAGCTCGGCCGCAAATATGGTTTGACTTGTGACAATCTCATCGCGGCCGACGTCGTCACGGCTGACGGGAGGCTGCTTAGGGCAAGCGCCGCTGATCATTCCGATCTGTTCTGGGGGTTGCAGGGCGGTGGGGGCAATTTCGGAATCGTGACCGCGTTTGAGTACGCGCTTCACCCTGTCGGCCCGTCCCTTCTCGTCGGTTCGGTGCTTCACCGTTACGATCAGGCCCGCAAGGCGATCCGCTTTTACGACGACTTTGCCCGCAAAGCGCCGGACGAACTCAGCGTCGATGCGGCGCTTGTGACGATGCAATCGGGCGAACGGTTCTTCAGCGTTTCGGCCTGCTATATCGGACCGCCCGAATCCGGCAAGCCCATACTCGCGCCTCTGATGGAGTTCGGCACGCCCGTGGAAAGCAGCCTCGGAGCCATCCCCTACCTTCAGATCCAGTCGAGGGGCGACGCCATTTTTCCCCGCGGGCGCCGCTACTACTGGAAAGCCCAGTTCCTCAACGAAATCAGTGATTCCGCTGTCGATGCGCTGCTCGAGGCCTATGCGAGCGCTCCCTCTGCCACCTCGCTCTTGGTCTTCCAGCAGGTCGGCGGCGCTATCGCCCGCGTGCCAAAATCTGCAGCACCCTACGCCAATCGTGATGCGCTCTATGACTGTTTCCCGATCGCGATCTGGGATGATCCGGCGGATGACGAAGCAAACATCCAGTGGGCTCGCGCGATGTGGAGCGCCATCAGCCCATATGCGACCGGCGGCGTCTACGCAAACAACCTCGGCGATGAGGGCGACGACCGCGTACGCCAGGCCTATGGCGAGAACTATGCCCGCCTGGTGGCGATCAAAACCAAATATGATCCGGCCAATTTGTTTCGGCTGAACCAGAATATCCCGCCGAATGCATCTTGATCATTGATGCGCAGCGACCTCGACAGGATAAGGTGTTGGAGTCTTTAGATGGATGCAGGTGCGCCGTCGCTGGACCATCCTTGCCGCTGCCAAGGATGAGGGCGACCTATACCCATGCATCCCGTCGTGGATGTAAAGCCCAAAGCGCTATCGCTACCTTTCATCGTCCATCTGAGGTAGCCTTCCCACGTTCGGTTCGGCACACATCACCGCCTCAATGCCGGATCGCGCCAGCTCCAGTTAAACGTGCCAAATTATACCGACACCAGCCCCAGTCCACCATCCCTTGCCACAAGGCGCCCCCACACACTTCAGCCTATCGAAATTGTAGCTTCGAGCTACATATTCGTATTAGCCCGCAGTGCGAAGGTATCAAAATGCCAATCCCACACAGTAGAGCATGATCGGAACAATATTTTCAGCCCAACGAACTTCCCGTTCCCCTAGTGGGCATTATTGCAGAAATGCCCACGCACCCCTTCGCTGACAAGCTGCGCTCATATGGAGCCGCAAAGCGCCAGGTCATACTGGATATCAAACACCGGTCTCACAAGGAGCTTAACAACCGTGCGCAGAATTCTCATCTGCCCTTTCGAAAACGGGAGCGAACACAGCAAGCGTTTCGGTCCATCGGGTCCTTATAACAATTTCCGACAATCTTTTCCGCAGTCCGTAACCTCTTCGGAACCGCAATGATACCCTTCCCCGCCTTAAGTCGAACAATGTGACATCGCTCTTGACAGTTGCCATTAATTTATAAAGATTAGAAAATAATAGGGAGGAAGCATGGGCATCCATCATGGCGCCATACTGCGCATCCTGCGCGATGACGGCCCTCAGTCGAGGGCGGAGCTGGCGCGGCGGACTGCCCTGTCGCCGACAGCGTTAACCCATCTGACCGCACAGCTGCTGAAGGACGGAATGGTCACGGAACTCACCCAGGTGGTCGCCAGCGGTGCGCCTGTCGGCCGGCCCGCCGTCAATGTCGCGCTCGTGCCGCACGCAAATGCGATGGTTGGCGTGCATCTCGGCGCTGGCACCATCCACGCCACGATCACCGATCTCAAGGCCACACCGAAGGTCAAGGCTTCGCTGTACTTCGACACGGCGAGCAGCGAGCCGACGGCAGTGATCCGGCAAGTCGTCAAGACCGTCGAGGGGCTGATCAAGAAGTCTGGCGTCGATCGCTCGCGGCTTCTCGGCCTTGGGCTCGGCGTGCCCGGCCCGGTCGATACGGAACGCCGCCGCAACCTCCTGTCGATCAACTATGATTGGAAGGACGTTCCGTTCGCCGACGAGCTGGAAACCATGCTGAGCATGCCGGTAGTGGTCGAACACAATGTCAGCGCCATGGCGTTGGCTGAATCGCGCTACGGTATCGGGCGCAACGCCACTGCCCTGCTTTACATCTACCTGCGCACCGGCCTTGGCGCCGGCCTCGTGATCAACGGCCGGCCGTTCCGTCCGGGCGGCCATGGCGCCGTCGAGCTTGGCCATATCCAGGTCGTCGAGCATGGCGAACGCTGCTCCTGCGGCAGCACCGGCTGCTTGGAGACATTTCTCTCCGAGGGAGTGCTCGCTCGCGCCGTCAACATCGACAAGCCGCATCCGCGCCAGTTGCTTGCGGTGGTCGAACGGCACCCCGATGTCTGGAATGCCGCATTGCGGCACTTGACGACAGCAATCGCCAGCGCGACCAATTTGCTCAACCCTGACCTGATCGTCTTTGGTGGCCATCTGGCCGAGGCGCCCGAGAGCTTCATCGACAGCATCCGCAAAAGCGTTCCACCGCGCGTGCTGCCACCCATGCGCGACGCGCTGCGCTTCGAGAGATCGAGCCTCGGCAATGGCGCCGGCGCCATTGGCGGCGCGGCCGCGGCGCTCGATCAGCTTTTCTATTCCGGGGTATGGCGATGAGCGCGCCGGCCAAAACAGCGCGCCAGCATGACCGCGGGGCGAGGGCCCGCGCCCCCGATTTCCAAGGTCTCGGACTTAACTTCGTCGGGCTCGTCGCCGGTATCGCCGTGTGGTGGGTGCTGACTGCCAGCGGCGCAGTCGGGCTGCCGCCGCCGCCGGACGTCGCGCGCAAATTCGTTGAGCTCGTCGCCAACGGCCAGCTTGCCACCGACATTGCCTCGAGCCTTGCCCGCGTGCTCAGCGGCTTCCTCATCGGTGTCATCCTTGCCATTCCCGTCGGTTTCGTCATGGGCTGGTACAAGGTCGCCCGCTCGCTCATAGAGCCGTACCTGCAGTTTTTCAGGATGATACCGCCGCTCGCCATCATCCCGCTGGCGATCGTAACGATGGGCATCGACGAGACACCAAAAATCTTCGTCATTTTCCTGGCATCGTTCCTCGCAAGCGTCGTCGCCACCTACCAGGGCGTCATCAGCGTCGACAGGACAATGATCAACGCCGCGCGCGTGCTGGGTGCGAAGGACCTGACGATCTTCCTGCGCATCGTCATTCCGGCCTCCACCCCATTCATCCTGGTCGGCGTGCGCATTGGCCTCGGCTCGGCCTGGGCGACGCTGGTGGCGGCAGAGCTGATCGCGGCGCAGACCGGGCTCGGCTACCGCATGCAGCAGGCGCAGCTCTATTACGATCTTTCGACCATCTTCGTCAGCCTGATCACCATCGGCATCCTCGGCCTTGCCATGGATCGCCTGCTGCTGGCGATCGAACGTCGACTGACTGTCTGGCAGGAGCGCGTATGATGCAGCAGAAGATCGTCTTCAAAAATGTGACCCGGCGCTTCGACCTCAGGGACAATACTTTCGTCGCGCTGGACCGTTTCTCGCTTGATGTCGCCGATGGCGAATTCATCACCGTGGTCGGTCCTTCCGGCTGCGGCAAGTCGACGGCGCTCAACATCGCCGCCGGGCTACTGGCGCCCAGCGACGGCGAGGTGCTGGTGGACGGACATGCGGTCGAAGGGCCCGGTCCCGAACGCGGCATGATCTTCCAACAATACGCGCTCTTCCCCTGGCTGACTGTGCGCGAGAACGTCGAATTCGGGCTACGAGTCAAGGGCGAACCCGCCGCGCGACGGCGCGAAAAGGCCAGCTATTTCATCGATCTGGTCGGCCTCGGCGATTTCGCCGACGCACTGCCGAAAACCTTGTCCGGCGGCATGAAGCAGCGCTGTGCCATCGCCCGTGCCTATGCGGTCGACCCGTCGGTGCTGCTCATGGACGAGCCGTTCGGCGCGCTCGACGCGCTGACGCGCGTGCAGATGCAGGACCAATTGCTGGAAACGTGGAGCCGCGAGCGCCGCACGGTAATGTTCATCACTCATGACGTCGATGAGGCCGTCTATCTCGCCAACCGGGTCATCGTCATGGCGGCGCGCCCGGGACGGCTGAAGGAGATCATAACGGTCGACCTGCCCTATCCCAGAACCGAGGAAATCCGGCTTTCGACCGAATTCACGGCCATCCGCAACCGCGTCTGGCACGCGGTCTATCACCAGTAACAACAGACAAGGAGGAGGAACGACATGATACTGACACGAAGGCATTTCATCGCCTCATCGGCTGCTGCCGTCGCGTTCGCGGCGGGAAGCGCTGGCACCAGAGCAGCCGGCCTTCCGGCGCGCATTGGCTATAATGGCGATTTCTGGGGCGCGAGCATCGCCAGCGTCGCAAGCGACCAGGGCTTCTTCGCCAAGCATGGCGTCGATGCCAACACCAAGGTGTTCACCAACGGACCAATTCAGGTCCAGGCGCTCGGTGCCAACAGCCTGGAATTCGGCTATCTCGGGCCTGGCGCGCTTTGGCTGCCGGCGACCGGCAAGGCCAAGATCATCGCCGTGAACGATGTCGGCTTCTCCGATCGCGTGATCGCGCAGGCCGGCATCAAGTCGATCGCCGATCTCAAGGGTAAGAAGGTCGCCATCGCTGCGGGAACGTCGGGCGACATGCTGCTGCGCCTGGCGCTGAAAAAGGCCGGCATGGCGATGACCGACCTCAACATCGTGCAGATGGACCCGAGCACCATCGTCGCCGCCTTCTCATCGAAGCAGGTCGATGCTGCCGGTATCTGGTATCCATTCGTCGGCATCATCGGCAAGAACGTGCCGGACCTGGTTCAATTGGCCAAGAACGACGACTTCTACCCGGCAACGACATTCCCCAGCGTGTTCATCGCCCGCAACGATCTGGTCGAAAGCAATCCCGATCTGGTCAAGCGGGTGACCGGTGCCATCAAGGAGGCGCAGGATTTTCGCGCCGCCAATCAGGAGAAGTCGATCGAGATCACCGCCAAGCTGCTCGGCATTCCGGCCGATCAGCTCAAGGTCGAGGCCGGCTATGGCCGTTTCATGACCTCGACCGAACTGGTCAAGCTGACCAAGGACGGCACTGTCGACGGTTGGTTCAAGACCATGAACGACCTGTTCAAGACCTTCGGCAAGTTCGACACCTCGCTCGACCCCAAAGACTATTATCTCGGCGACCAGTACATCACGGCCTGATCGCGACGATCGAACACACCACTGAGCGGGGCCGGACAAGTCCGGCCCCGGCACCGACCCACAGTAAACGGCAATGCGCAGAAGCGGGTATACAATGAACGTGCTTTACATCGACATCGACAGCCTGAGACGCGACCATCTCGGCTGCTACGGCTATCATCGCAACACCTCGCCGGTCATCGACAGTCTCGCCCGCGACGGCATCCGCTTCGACAATGTCTATGTCTCCGACGTGCCCTGTCATCCCTCGCGCACGGCGCTGTGGAGCGGGCGGCACGGCATGAAAACCGGCGTGGTCGGACATGGCGGCACCGCCTGCGAGCCGTTCCGCGAGGGCACCGAACGCGCCTGGGCCGGAACCTTCTACGAGGAAGGCTGGATGCGCGCGCTGCGCGACCTCGGCTACCACGCCACCACGATCAGCAGTTTCGGCGAGCGGCACGGCTGCTGGCACTGGTATGCCGGCTTCAATGAGATCATCAACCCCGGCAAGGCCGGCATGGAAAACGCCGATGAGGTCTCCAGCCTGGCTGTTGACTGGCTGAAGCGCAATGGCTCGGCCAAAAAATGGTTCCTGCATGTCAATGTCTGGGATCCGCATACCCCCTACCGCGCGCCGGACGCCTTTGGCGATCCCTTCGCCAGCGAACCGCTGCCCGAATGGATGACGAAGGAAGTGTTTGCCAAGAGCCATGCCGGATACGGCCCGCATAGCCCGCAGGAGCCCTCCGGCTTCGATGTCGAGCCCGGCGGATCAAAATACCGGCGCATGCCGAGCCCGATCAGCGACATGGATCGTGTCAAGGCATGGTTCGATGGCTATGACACCGGCATACTATATGCCGACCACCATGTCGGGCTGATCATCGACGAGCTGAAACGCCAGGGCCTGTTCGACCAGACGATCATCGTCATCGGCGCCGACCACGGCGAGAATCTCGGCGAGCTCAATGTTTGGGCCGACCACCAGACCGCCGATGAGTTCACCTGCAACGTGCCGCTGGTGATCCGCTGGCCGGGCGCTGACGCACCACGCGGCGTCAACCACGGCCTGCACTATCATTTCGACTGGGCCGCGACGCTGGTCGACCGGCTGGGTGGCACCGTGCCGCCAGTGTGGGACGGGCGTTCCTTCGCGCCGGCCTTGCAATCAGGTCAGGATGGCGGCCGCGATTTTCTGGTGCTGAGCCAAGGCGCCTGGGCGGTGCAGCGCGGCGTGCGGTTCCGGCTTGAGGCCGCCGACTGGATCATGCTGCGCACCTATCACGACGGCTACAAGGATTTCGGACCGGTCGCGCTTTTCAATCTGAGCGAAGATCCGCACGAACAGAACGATCTTGCGGCATCACGCCCCGACATCGTCGCCCATGCCAGCCAGCTGCTCGAAGACTGGCGAACCGCCATGGCCGTGAGCGGCGACAGCGACGTCGATCCGCTGGTGACGGTGATGCGCGAAGGTGGGCCGTTCCACACAAAGGGGGAACTCCCAGCCTATCTGAAGCGACTGCGCGCCACCGGCCGCGCGGCCGCCGCGGCAACGCTTGAGGCGCGCCACCCTGCCCCGGCACCGCGCCGCCGATCGTTGAACTGAAGCAGGGTCTCGTTGCCCAGGGGACGCCACTTTCGGCAATATTAGTCCGCCCAGTCCTATTTCTCACAGGCATTCATTGATATAGTCCACCTTGCATGACTTTAAAAAACCGCCGCTTGTTTCTGGAATACAGTTTGCCGAAGCAAGGCACTGTATTTATTGGATATCTACATGGAATTGAAATGGCTTGAAGATTTCCTGAGCCTCTCCCAGCATTACAGTTTTTCAAGAGCGGCTAATGACCGCCATATCACGCAGTCTGCCTTAAGCAGACGAATCAAGCAGTTGGAAGATTGGGTTGGCATGCCGCTGATCGACCGCTCAACCAATCCTATCCGGCTAACGGCGGCGGGGCAGAGTTTTCTGCCCCGGGCACAGGATGCGGTAGAGTTGCTGTACGGCGTGAGAAGCTCGCTGGCAGAACGCTACGCTCCCATGTGGGAAATTTTATCCTTCGCCACGCTGAACACGCTTTCCCTGACATTCTTTCCTGCCTGGATGGCCGAGCTGGAAGCGTCCGGCGACAGTTTCCGGGCCCGGTTCGCGGACCCTCACTCGTCCTTCCTCGGCAACATCTCGACCCTGGTGAATGGCGACTGCGACTTCTTTCTCACCTATGCGCATCACGCTGTCCCGCAGATGGACGATCTGAAAGGGTTTCCGTTCCTTCCTCTCGGCGTTGAACGGGTCATTCCGGTTTCGGCCTGTGGCCCGGCGGGCAGCCCGTTGCACAGTCTCAAGGATCGCTCTCGGCCGACCGATTATCTCAGCTATCGCGGCAACTCATTTTTCTCTTCGGCCCTGCCCTGGCTTTTCGACAGGCACAAATTTCAGCTCAACACTGTCTACGAAAACGGGATGTCCGTTGCGCTGAAGGCAATGACGGTTTCCGGCCATGGCGTCGCGTGGATCCCGGAGGGCCTTGTAGCGGATGAATTGAAACGGGGCGTTCTCGTTCGGGCGGGCGACATGGACTCCGATCTGGTGGTCGATATCAGGGTTTACCGCACACCGCAGTTTCGCAACCGGCATGCGGAAAGATTTTGGCGGCGGGCCTCGCAACTGGCAGCATGAGCCATCGGGAAGAAATCGGCCCGGCACCCGCCGCCGAGCCTTTACCCGAACAGGGGTCGTAAGATTTTCAGGTTGCCGGCAGTGTCAAGGTCCTGCAAATTGCCGTAAATCTCGCTGGCATTTTCTATACCTTCGCAGCAATCCCGGAACTTTCGCGACCGGTCTGCTTCGGAAAAAGGCTGCTGGTTGGTGCCGACCGCGAACCGGCGCGACCTTTGCAGAACCTGGCCATTTCGCAGGGTTATCGTCACGACATGCGGCAGCTTTTGCGGCGATGCGCATTCGTCGTCCAAACTGTAGCTCTGCATGGTCACCGCGCCAAGAAGGTGGTCGCCCGCGAAGCTCCGCACTGCTTCGGGGGTAAAATCGGAAAGACCGAGATAGCCTTGCCGCAGGGCACGGGCCACGCAATATTGCATGGAAAAGCGCGCCTGCATCTGGTCGACGGGCGCTGGATAGGCCAGATTGCGATAGTTGGCGACCCCGACAAGCGTATCAACGGTCTTCACATCATCAGCACCAAAGTCGTGTTCATGCGCCAGATCGAGCAAGGCATCGATGATCATGTGCGTGGAACCACAGCATGGATGGCGCTTGGGCATCACGCCGGCGGTTTCGATGATATGCGCAGCCGGCGCAAGGATATCCTGCGTTTGCCAGTTGATCTGCGGGTCACCGGCGAAAAGCTCGCGAAACCCCTGCTCCCCTTCCAGAATGTCATGCCTTGCCTGCATTCCCGCCCTCGCAAGCAAAGCGGCTTCGACGGCATTGCGTGCCGCCATTCCGGCGTGAAACGGCTTGATGAGGGTACCGAACTGACCCTTCGTACCGGATGCGAAACTCACTGCAATGGTCAGTGCACGGGCGGTCGCCTCAACGTTGAGCCCCAATATGTGAGCCGTGGCTACAGCCGTACCGATACTGCCAATCGTCGAGGTGCCGTGCCAGCCGGCGGTATAATGCGCCTGCCCGACACCATCTCCGACATGTGCCTGCGCCTGCAGACCCGCCAGATAGGCATCGATCAATTGTGATCCGCTTGTCTTTTCCAGGTCCGCCAGCGCCAGAATGGCAGGAACCAGGACTGCCGATGCGTGACTCATACCGGGCAGGAAATTGTCATCGTAATCCAGCGCGTGAGCCGCAGTGCCGTTGATGAGCGCTGCCAGCATGGGGCTGGATTTACCGCCTGTCACGAGCAGCGCCTCGCCACCACCGCCCGGTCGGGCAAAGGCGTCCCTGACACTGCATGTGCTTTGGTCCGTACGCCCCGCCACCATGCATGCTAGCGTATCGATGACGGCGTTCTGCGCCAGCCGGCGTGCGTTGGCACTGGCCACAGGCCTGGTGCTAGCCTCCGCTATGGCAGCGGCCACACTCATGTCTTGCTCTTGCATGCTGCACTACCCCTGAAATGCATCCAGGACGAGCTTCAGCAGCCGTCCGAATTTGTGACGGTCAAGCTGCCGCCCCTGCACATCCGTATTGACCCGGTGCACCAGCACCATATCCAGCGCCGGCATGACGATACAGAAGTGGCCGCCCGCGCCAAAGCCGGCATAGCTGCCCTTAGGTGCCACGACTCCAGGGAAAAATACGCCGTCCCGCTCCAGCCACCACATATAGCCATAGGCTCCCCGCGCACCCGCGTGAGAATAAGGCATGACGCACTCCTGCGCCCAGCCCTGCGGCAGGATGGGGGCGCCATTCCAAGAACCATGGCGCAGATAAAGCTGGCCAAACCGGGCCAGGTCCCGCGTCGATAAGCGGAACGGATAGGCTGCATGGCGGCTTTCAGTGAAATGGTCGTGCCAACCGTCAGGCTTTGCACCGGCAAGCGAGAAATCCTCAAATTGCAAAGGCTTGGCGATGCGCTCGTCGAAGGCTTGGTGGACCGTCTTGCCCGTCAATTGTTCGAAGATCGTGCCGAGCGCATTGAAGTCCCAATTGTTGTAACACCAGAAAGTGCCGGGGGCATGGGCGTGTCGCTTTTCCTTGATCATTCGCATCCACGGCGTTTCATAACCGGCAGCGTGATAAATGCCCGAACGAGCGGTCAGCAGATCGTAGACTGTCGCCTGCTTTTCGACCGCGCTCAGTCCATCATTGTCATCAATGCCCAGGGCTTCCAGCGTCTGGCTCAGATCAATGGTTCCGTCCTCGACATCCTGCCCCATCAGGGCCGCCAGTACGCTTTTGCGGATCGAATGGCAAAGATATTTGTGGGTGATGTCGCCATAGGTGTAAACAATCTTGCCACCCTGCACGATCATCAAAGCATCAGTTTCCTGAGCATCCGCGCAGGCCTCAACCGCTTGCAACCCCTTATCCAGCCAACCAGCGGCTGACGGGTCCTTGATCCGCTCCCATTCCCCGGCTGGATTGGCTGCCGAATGATAGTTCATTATTGCACGTCCTTGTCATGATTGTGTGCCACCGCTTCGACACTCGCCTGCAGGAAATCCTGCGTGTAGGAATCCCTGGCCCGCGATTGCCGCAGATCGTCTGCGGTGAGCTCTTCCAGTATAATGCCTTTGTGCATGACGCCGACGCGTTCGCAGATATGCGCGACCACGGCCAGATCATGCGAAACCATGAGATAGGTGAGGTTTCGCTCGCGGCGCAGCGTCTTCAGAAGATTGAGAATTTCCGCCTGAACCGATACGTCCAGCGCCGAGGTCGGCTCATCCAGCAGCAGCACCTCAGGTTCAATGATCAGTGCACGGGCAATCGCCACGCGCTGGCGCTGGCCGCCCGACAATTCATGCGGATAGCGATACATGAAGTTCGGCCCAAGCCCGACGGCTGCCAGCACATTGCGGATACGATCTTCCCTGCGGTCCATGCCGTGGATCGCAAGAGATTCAGCAAGTACCTTGTACACCTGCTTGCGCGGGTGCAGCGAAGCATAGGGGTCCTGAAACACCATCTGCACCCGGCGAAAGAATGCCTTGTCACGCGCGCCCGTCATCGGCTGACCATCAAAGATGAAACTGCCCTGATAATGCGGGATCAATCCTGCAAGCGCGCGCAAAATCGTCGACTTCCCGCAGCCTGACTCTCCGATCAGGCCATAGGCCTGGCCCCGCGCAATGTGAAAGCGAGCTTTCTTGACCACGGCGGTCCGTTTGCGGCCTTTGCCGAAAATAACCGACAGATCCGACACATCAACGTGTGGTCGACCAATGTCATTCATCATGCCTGTCCCTCGCTCAGAGTTGCGCCGCTCAGCCAGCTCGGATCACGCTCTGGAACTTTCAGCATGTCGACCGGGTGATCGAGCCGCGGAAGACTGGCCAAAAGCGCCTGCGTATAGGGATGCCTGGCCTTATGCAGTTCCTTGGCAGGCAGGTCCTCCATAATGCGGCCCGCATACATCACCAGAACGCGGTCGCAGAAATCGGCGACCAGATTGAGGTCGTGGCTGATGAACATCAGCCCGGTGCCGGAACGGCTGACGAGTTCATCCAGAACCGTCAGCACCTGCCGGCGCACCGTCACGTCCAGAGCGGATGTCGGCTCGTCGGCAATAATCATGTCCGGTTCCGGAATGAGCATCATGGCGATCATCACGCGCTGTCCCATGCCACCCGATATCTCATGCGGGAACAGTTTCATGACGCGTTCCGGATCGCGAATATGGACGGCTTCCAGCATCGCCAGCGTTTTTTGTCTGGCTATTGCGGGCCGTGCGCGATGATGGAGACGATAGGCTTCCATGATCTGATCGCCGATACGGATCAAGGGATTGAGTGAGTATTTCGGATCCTGCAGGATCATGGAAATACGGTTGCCCCGTATCGTGCGCATCTTCCGTTCGCTGGCAGAAAGCAGGTCGATGCCGTCAAAACGCATCGCCTTCGCGCGAATTTGCGCAGATTTCGGCGTCAGTTTCAGCACGGAACGGCCCGTCATCGATTTGCCCGAACCAGACTCACCGACAATTCCCACCTTCTCACGTCCGATGGAGAAGCTGATGCCACGCACAATGTCGATATCGTGTTTAACGCCCGGAAACGACACCCAGAGATCATCAACTTCAAGCAGAGGTTTTGTCATGATCTTTATCCGTTCCGTGGATCGAGAATATCGCGCAGACCATCGCCCAAAAGATTGAAGGCAAGACTGGCAAGAAGAATTGCGCAGCCCGGCACCGCGGCGAGCCACCACGAGGTCATCATGAATTCACGGCCGCTGGAAAGCATCGCGCCCCATTCAGGGCTTGGCGGCTGTGCGCCCAGCCCCAGAAAACCAAGGCCCGCAGCTGTCAGAATGATCGACGACATATTGAGTGTGATGCGAATGACGACTGAAGGGATGCACATCGGCACGACGTGTTTTGCAATCACACGCATCGTGGATGCGCCCTGCAGGCGGATCGCGGCGACATAGTCGGACGAGCGGATGGTCAGGGTTTCCGCACGGGCAAGACGGGCGATCGGTGGCCAGGCGGCAAGCGAAATCGCGATGACGGCGTTTTCAATGCCGGGCCCAAGCGCAGCGGCAAAAGACAGGGCGAGAACGAGACTGGGAAAGGCGAGGAAAATATCGACAATACGCATCAAAGCCGTATCGACCCAGCCGCCGATATAGCCGGCTGTGGTGCCAACGATCAACCCAATCGGTGCGGCGATAATCGCTGTCAGTGTTACAATATAGAGCGTGATGCGCGAGCCAAAGACAAGACGGCTGAAAATATCGCGCCCCAGTTCATCGGTCCCGAAATAATGGGCCCATGACGGCCTTTGCAGCCGGTTCGCCAGATCATTGGTTCCTATATCATGAGTGGCGATATAGGGAGCAAACAACGCCACAAGAACCAGCAGCACAATCACAAAGAGGCCAAAAGCGGCTGAGGTATTGGAGAGAAGCTTCAACCAGGAGCGTCGCAGCTGCTGTGCGTTGGCTTGCAACGCAGAGGTCGGCACGGGCGCGGTCAGCCAGTCATGCAGAGAACTGAAAGAGCGCACCGGATTTGTCGTGAGTTCATTGCTCATCTATTGCTCCTATCGGGTTCGCGGATCGAAAATGCGATAGAGGAGATCGCTGATCAGATTGATGCCGACGAACAGGATGCCGACGATCAATGTGCATCCAACGACCGCGTTCATGTCACCGGCCAGAAGCGCATTGGTGAGATAACGGCCAAACCCCGGCCAAGCGAACACGGTTTCCGTCAGGACAGCCCCCTCCAGCAGAAACGCATAGGAGAGCGCAACAACCGTAACCACCTGCACAGCGACATTTCGGAAAGCGTGCCCCCAGACAGTGCGTGCCCAGGAAAGCCCTTTGACACGGGCGGTAATAATATATTCCTGATTGAGTTGCTCGATCATGAAGCCGCGTGTCATGCGGCTGATATAGGCCATGGAGCCGAAAGCAAGGATCAGGGCGGGCATGATGACGTGACTGACGGCATTGCCAAAAGCATCCCATTGCCCCTGCATTGCGCTGTCGATGAGCAGGAAGCCCGTCGTCGGCTCGACCGTATATTCATAGAGAAAGTCGATGCGGCCCGGTCCGCCGATCCATCCCAGCGTGGAATAGAAGATCAGGAGCGCCATAAGGCCAAGCCAGAAATTCGGAGTGGAATAACCAAGCAGACTGATCATGCGCACGGCATGATCCAGCGGTGAATTGCGGTACATGGCCGAAAACACGCCAAGCGGAATGCCGAAGCCGGTCCCGATGATGATGGCGACCGTGGCCAGCTCGATGGTCGCCGGAAAGACGCGGCCAATATCCTCCAGCACGGGGCGTCCCGACGTCAGCGCATTGCCGAAGTCGAACATCATGGCATTCTTGAGATAGAGGCCATATTGAACAATCAGCGGCTGGTCGAGGCCAAGCTTGCGATACATCATGTCGTAAGCTTCCTGGGAGATATTATCGCCCAGCATGGCAACGACCGGATCAAGCGGCAAAAGACGGCTGATGAAAAATGTCAGCGTGACCAAGCCCAGAAGCGTAACAGCCACGGAAAAGATCAGGCGCGCGGAAGCAGCGAGAAAGAGAAGCACAGGACCGAACTCCTCCTCGCCTTCCAGGTCTTCCAGAATGTCGTGCGTTGTCATCGGCTTTGATCCTGAACAAGATGAATAAGGATGCGAAATCCACCGCCATATCCGGCAATGTGCGCCCCCGCTTTGAGGCAGTTGCAGACATCACCCGATCGACATGGGGGCCGCCGGTCCGGGAGGGGACCGACGGGGGCTTGAAACGTTATTTCGCAGCCAGATCGTAATAGACGCGGAAACCGTTCCAGCTCCAGTTCTTCATGGCCTTGCTGACGCCGGCAACGTTGTAGATCTGGAAGATGAAGGCGTGCGGACCTTTCTCCATCATCTGCTTTTGCAGATCGACATACTTCTGCCTGCGCGTGGATTCATCTTTTTCAAACAAAGCGTCGTCCACCTGTTTGTTGACCGTCTCGTCGAAATAGCTGGCGCGCCAGCTCGGATACATGGTCTGCTTGGCCTCGGCGCGGTTGTCCGGATTGAAAATCTGACGTGAGGCGTTGCCATGCGCATCCGGCACTGTTGTCTGCCAGCCCATCAAAGACGTCTGGAATTCACGGCCGCGGATACGGCTGAACAATTGCGCATTCGCCATACGCTCGATCTTGATCTTCACGCCCGCCTTGGCAGCAGCATCCTGAATGCTTTGTGCAATCGGAGCCGCATAAGGCGCGGTGCTGATGAACATCGTTGTTTCGAAGCCATTGGGATAGCCAGCTTCTTTCAGAAGTTCCCTGGCCTTTTCCACGTCGAGCTTGAACGGCTGACCATCTCTTTCATCGAGCGCACCAAACGCGCCGAGTTGAACGAAGCTTGCGCGCGGAACACCCACATTATGGATGACCGTTTTGCCAAGACCTTCATAGTCGATGAGATAGCGCATCGCCAGGCGCACTTTCTCATTGGCGAAAACCGGATCGGCATTGTTGAAATTCCAGTAGAACAGCGACGGCTTCAAAGCACGCGAGGCTGTTGCCTTGTTCTGGGTTTCAAGATCGCGCAAATCTTCCGGCGTCAGATCGCGGGCAATGTCGATATCGCCCTTTTCCAGCAGCAGACGCTGCGTTCCAGCTTCTGAGACGTGGCGGATCAACACCTGCTTCAGCTTCGGCGCTTCGCCCCAATAATTGGCGTTGGCCTGAAGAATGACAACTTCCGCCGGGTTCCAGCGCATGAGCTTGTAAGGTCCGATACAATCCGAACGTGTGGCAAGATATTTATTGCCCATATCGCCATCAACCTGATTTGCCATGAGCACTTTCTGATTGAGAAGTGCGGCAACGCGATTGGCGGCAATGGCAGCCAGAATGAGATTTGCCGGATAGGGCTTATCAAGCCTGAACACCAGCGTATTGTCGTCCGGGGCAGTTATGCTCTGGTCTGCATTGTCCTTGGTGAAACCATATTCAGTCAGCGTCGCGGCGTTGCCAAAGCCAAGTTTCACAACACGGCGCAACGACCACGCCATGTCACCTGCGGTTGCCTTTTCGCCGGACGGAAACGCCAGATCGTCACGCATGTGGAAAGTGATCTGCAGTCCATCCTGGGAAACATCCCAGCTCTTTGCCAGCTTGGGCACAAGCTTCGTTTCATCGGCGGGATCGAAATCGACGAGCGGATCGCAGATATTCTGGATGATCTCGTTGGTGGCCGCTTCACCGATTTGCGCCGGATCAAACGTGCTGATGGCATCGATATTCCAGGCCATTGCCAGCGTATTGGGTGGCGATGCCGCTTCTGCCGTAAAACTGATACCTGCAAGGCCCGCAACAAGGATAAGCGCCGTGCTGCGGCGCAAAATGGTTCTGGTTTTCAAATCGCTCATGTTCGTCCCCTTTTATGATTTTCATGTAGCTTGGAGGGCACCGCATCCGCACAGACGCAGTGCCAGACCGGATTACTCCGCTGGGCGCGGCTGGAGTGGCGGGTTCACCTCCGGTGGAATTGGACAGGTATAGGGTGTTTTCGCGATACGTGCCTGATGATCAGCCTTGGCGTCTTTCAACAGGGCTTCGTTTCGCAAAACATCCAAAGCTGTTCCAGCCATGACCTTGGCGGCGTAGACCATCCCCTTATGCGCGGCAGGCATTTTTCCCTGCGCCGTGATCTGCCAGGAGTGACCAGGCGAACCGATGGCATGGGTGGCCACACGCGCCTGGACGGTTGGCACTGCCCAGCTGACATCGCCCAGATCGGTCGAGCCGATCATCGGCACACCTTTCTGTTCGCGCGGCAGCACATAATCGCAAAGCGGCGCATTGTCCGCGAGCGGCTGGCCAACACGCTGATAGTCTGTTTCGATGTCTTCCCGCGACAGCGTAGTCTGGATTTTTACAGCGAACGCCCGGTCCGCATCATCGAACGGCACACCGCCCAGCCGGTCCATGTTGGACTGCATGATGGTTTCAAGCGGTGTATTGCCCAGCAGATTCGACACCGCACTCATGATCGAAATATCGACAGTGGTTTCGGTCATCATGGCCGCACCCTGCGCTACCTTCTTCACGCGTTCATTGAGCGCGAACATGCCCGGCAAATCGGTGGCACGAATTGCATAGCGGATCTTGGTTTTGGCCTGCACGACGTTGGGAGCGATGCCACCGGCATTGAGATAGGCATAGTGCATCCGGCAATCGGCGGGCACATGCTCTCGCAGGTAGTTGACACCGACATTCATCAGCTCCACCGCATCGAGGGCGGAACGCCCCAGATGCGGTGCGGTGGCGGCGTGGGAGGCCCGGCCGGTAAACTCAAAATCCATGCGCGTATTGGCAAGCGATTGCGCGTCGTCCACTTGGGTGAACGATGCCGGATGCCACGAAATGGCAATATCCACGTCGTCAAAAGCGCCTGCGCGCACCATGAACGCCTTGGCGGCGCCCCCTTCCTCCGCTGGACAGCCATAATAGCGCACGCGACCTCGTGAACCTGTTGTCGCCAGCCAATCCTTGACGGCAGTAGCTGCAAGAAGTGCGGCAGAACCAAGCATATTGTGACCGCAGCCATGACCATGCCCAGTGCCTGGGATCGGGCGCGGCTCGGCAATGCCAGCCTCCTGGCTGAGCCCTGGCAGCGCATCATATTCGCCCAGAATGGCGATGACCGGCCCGCCCTCGCCCGCTTCGCCCATCACTGCCGTCGGAATACCGGCAACGCATTCGGTAACGTTGAATCCTTGCGCGCGCAGCATGGATGTATGTTCGGCGCAGGACTTGTACTCCGTATAGGCTATCTCAGGCATTGCCCAAACACGGTCACTCAGAGCCTCAAAAGCGCTCCTCTTGGAGTCGACCAGATCCCATATCACATCACCATTTTTCATGGTGCTACTCCCAGATTGTTCAATTTAAAGATTTTCGGCGATGAAGCGGGCCAGAGCGCCAAAGACACGACGACGGTTTTCGATACGGGCAAAGCCATGCCCTTCATGTGGAACGCGCAGATATTCCACCGGTTTGCCCAGGCCGCGCAGGCAGGAGTAAACCATCTCGCTCTCGCATGGCGTCACGCGTGGGTCTTCCATGCCGTGAGCGATCATCAACGGCGCATCGATGGCATCAATCTGATTGATGGGCGAATAACGCTCCAGCGCGCCGCGCATGGTTTCCACATCACCATATTCGGCAGCACGCAATTGCTTGCGCCACGGACCAGTGGTCTGCAACAGGGTCAAAAAGTTAGCGATTCCGTAATATTCTACACCCAGACGCCACAGATCCGGATATTCGGTCATGGCCGACAGCACCATAAACCCGCCATAGGAACGGCCGAATACCCCGATGCGGCTTTCATCCACGTCCTGCCTTGCACCCACGGCGATACGTACGGCCTTGAGATCCGCAACGCTGTCCATCCGCAGCTCCCGGTCATCGAGATGCTGGTAGCGACGGCCATAGCCGGTGCTTCCACGAACATTCGGCGCCACCACCATGATTCCCTTGGCCAGCATATACTGAATGTCGGCGCGAAAATCCGGCTTCCACTGTGCCTCGGGCCCGCCATGAACGATGATCATGACCGGATAGCCATCCGATTTTGCCGGGACTTTCGGCCGATAGACGAAATAAGGAATGTCGAGCCCATCGAAGCCCGCAACACTGGTCACGGTCGGCTCGATAAAGTCCGGCAATCCGGCAGCGGCTGTGGACGCATCCGTCAGCCGCGTGAACATGCCCGTCTCAGCATCGCAGCGCCATATATCACCTGACGTGGCCCCACCCTCGATTGGCATGACGAGCGCTGTGCCATCGGGTGTCCAAGCAACGGAGCCAATCACGCAAGGCATGGGTGTTGCGAACTGCTTCAGAATGTTTCCGGTACGGTCGATGATGACAAGATCATTCCAACCCTGGCGATTTACCACGAGCGCGATCCTGGCTTGATCGGGCGCTATCGCCAGCGCCTCGATATCCTGCTCTGCAAAGGCTGCAAGTTCCAAGAGGGTACCAGCCTCGTGCAGCTTCACCATGAGCGAGAGATATTCTCTCTCCTGATCGGAGATGATCAGGATACCGGAATTATCCTTGAAGAATTTGGGCGCGAGGTAACGCGCTCGCCCCACATGGGGCAAGATATTTTCATAGGCGCCGGTGGCAAGATCAAGTCTGCAGAAATCTTGATCCATCATCGCTCTCTGGCAGTCATTGACGAGCAGGAACGCCCCATCGGGTGAAAAGGCAAAAGGCGTGCGCCAACCCTGGCCTTGATGGACGCATTTCACCTGGCCCGTTGCGATCGTCATCACGTAGAGATCCATATGCGCGCGGTCGCGATAATTGGCCGAATAGGCAATCTGCAAGCCATCGGGTGACCAGCACCCCCAGCCATGAACAACGGTCGTGTCGGTCGTCAGGAGGCGCGGCTCTTCCTTGGCATTTTCGATCAGCCAGAGCTGATGACGCTCGTCTCCTCCCCAATCAGTTGTGATCAGGAGGTCGCGGCTCTTTGGGTTGAAGGCAAGATTACCAACCGGTTCTGACAGGGTGGTCAACTGACGGGCTGGCCCGCCCGCCAGTGGACGCACCCAGACCTGCAGCGTACCGCTTTCGTCACTCAGATAAGCCAGCAGCTCGCCATCGGGCGAAACGGCGGGTTTTACCGCTTTGCTGATATCAATGTAGTGTGACATCGAAAGCGCGGGGTCAGTTTGCAGTGCGTCGAGCGTCGTCATATCTGTCTTTCGTCAATGGGATTAACCAGCAGCTGCGGCCGGTGCGGCAAACTTGATCGCAGTTGCCAACCGGCAGGAGGCTGCTTCGAGTTCTTTCGCCATGGGCCCAACCGTCGATTGATGATTGGAAAGGGTGACAATCGTGAAGGCGGCTTCCGGCCAGGCATTCCTGAGCTTCCACGCCGTCACCATCGGCGTTACGGTATCGTACCGCGCTTGCACGATTTCTGCTGGCAGATGCCGGATGAGATCGATGTTTTCCAGCAGATGGCCATCCGGTAAAAACGCCCGATTCACGCAGTAATGGGTGAAAATCCGCGAAACAGCCAAGGCCGCATCCGGATGCAGCAGCTGCCTTACATGATCAAGGCTTGGTTCGAATGTTTGCGTGCGAGCTGAAAAACCACGCAGGGCCTTCGCGGCAGCGAGTTCAACAGCCTGATCACCACAGGTCAGCCGTGCATAATAGGCTTGCAGAAGATTGCCGCGTTCCTCGAGAGGTATGAATTCAGCGAATTCCTGCCAATGATCGGGAAAAATAGCCCGGCAGCCGTGAAACCACCAGTCGATGTCATCCTGGTCCGCCAGGAAAATGCCATGCAGCCGAAATCCAAGGCATCGCCGTGGAAAAGCGATTCCATAGGCGAGCGCCAGACACGATCCCCAGGAACCGCCGGCAACCAGCCAGCGCTCGATGCCAAGAAACTCGCGTATCTGTTCCATGTCGGCAATCAGGTGTTGTGTGGTATTTTCGACTAGCTCCGCGAGTGGCGTCGAACGCCCCGCGCCACGCTGATCGAAGGTGACGACGCGAAACGTATCAAGATCGAAACTTGCAATCTGCTTTGCAGACACACCAGCGCCTGGGCCCCCATGCAGAAAGACCGCCGGAATGCCCTCGGGATTACCATATTCTAAAACGGAAAGTTCATGCGTCGCGCTGACAACCAGACGAAATTCCCTGTTCGGCAGGATTTCCGTATCCATCCGTCCCCCTCAAACACCATCATGTCCCTTTGCCGCGATTTATTGTTTTTTCCGCGGTCGCAAATTTTATAGTCGGTAAATTTGAGCGTTGGCTAATGCAATTTTAGACTGCTTATTCCAAAATGGAATAAGGTTGCGGGCGCGGCACGACTCGCCACACGAATGATTTCCATCTGTCCATTTATGAGCGTTAATACTCGTTTGCTCTGCCGCGCCGCTGGAAAGTTGCGTCTCAAGGGTTGACCGGACCGTGTCGAGAACCGAAACCGTTCAGAGTCGCAACCGACAGCCCTTAGGGCACAGGCATCATTTTGCCATCTCAGTTTCGGTCTTTCCCGTGAGACCCATCTGAACAGAAGAGCCGTAGTATTCCAATCTTAGAAGCGGTCGCTTGCGCCCGATCTTGCGGAGCGGGAAATATTCATGTGCGGACCTGAGGGCTTCATGAAGGCCGCCCGAGCCATGGCCAGCGAAACGGCCATCGTGGCTCAGTACAAAGAAAGCTTCGGCGAGAAAATCATTGTCGAAGAAACGGATGGTCTCGGCGGTGAAGTCTATTTCTCACTGTCGGGAAACATCGCAAATGCGCGGCCGGCGAGACCTTGCTCGAAGCGGCGTTGAACACAGGCGTCTGGATCGACAGTTCCTGTCAGCAAGGCATTTGCGGAAGCTGTAAGCTCAAAAGGTTTCAATGACCGTCGCAAGTTTGGCGTTACCAGCGTGCCGTCAGTGCTGCATGATTTGAAGGTCACTTTCTTTGGATCTTTGCAGGACGTCGTGATCAAGAGTGAAAAAGGGGCGTTTCCCAATTTCCACGCTGTTGCTGAGCCGGCTTTTGAGGAAGCCAAGCGATCTTGTCACCTAAACATGGCGTCAGCATTGCCGGTAGCGGCTACGCACGCAAAGCGGCAGCCGGGCTGGAACGCAAAGCGGCAAGCGCGGGAACAATGGAAACAAACGCGGCAACAGCCAGAAAGCCGATCACCAGCCACAGATCGTCCGGCGCGAAATCAACCGGTAGCCGGACGGCCGTCGATGCGGTCAGCCGCGCGGAAATTGCCGATGCCGCGGCGTAGCCGAGGGCAATCCCCAATGCGATCCCGGCGACGAACAGCAGGAAAAGCTCTCCCCACACGAGCGCGATGATCGAGCGAACCGGCGTGCCGAGCGCGCGCAAGGCGCCGATCTGCCGCCATCTCGATCCGACATGCATGACCGTCACCAGCGCGATGGCGGCGATGACGATCGCCTGCGTACCCAGGGCAATTGCCAGAAGCAGGCTGCGGGCGTCCCCCAATGTCGCGTAGAGCCGCGTCAGTACCTCCGCCGGAAAAACGCCGAGCGTTGCGCCTGTCCGGTATTCCTGCCGCAGGCGGTAAGCGTCGGCAACGGTCTTCGGCTTGACGAGAATGGCAGGAACGCCGGGGGATTGGGCATCGAAATGCTCGTCCAGGGGCGCATCCGCATCGACATAGCCGTGCTCGTGTTCATGGCTGTGATCTTTCGGCTCGGCACCGTGCGACTCGGCTTCCCCGCTTTCATGGTCATGATGTTCCTCACCATGCATGCCGTGAAGCTGCCATACGGCCCGGATCGGCACCAGGATGGCGCGGTCCCAAGCGGTTCCCGTCGGCGCCATGCGGCCAGTCACCTTGTAGGCAATGGCCGTATGGGTTTCACCGCCCGTTTCCGCCGTGCCGTGCATCGGCTTGATCTGGGCGCCCGGCGACAGCGCCACATCGGAGCCAACCACCGCCTCGCCGAGGCGCGCGAAATGCGCCCCTTGCGAAAGGTTCGGAGACAACGCCGAAATCAGGCTTGTCGTGGTGCCGACGATCGGAAAACCGTCAGCCGAGTCGCCAAAGCCGACCGGCGCCGCCAGTTCGACGCGCGGATCGTTGGCAAGGCGGTCGAGAACGGCACCATCCATCAGCGGCAGCGGCGCCGGCTGCAGGAAAACGGCCGAAAGCGCAAGCTGGGTTTCACTGCCGGCGGCTCCCACCAGCAGATCGAATTTCTCGGCCGCACGCGCGCTGCCGAGCCGGACGGCCCGCTCCTGCAGCGTCACGGTCACGCTTAAAGCGACGGACAATGCAATGAGCACCACAACGGCCAGCGCGCCGCTCCAGAAACGCCGCAGGTCGGCAAAAATGAACTTCATCATTGCGCGGCACTCTCTCCACTATCCTCGTCAACGCGCCCGCTCGCCAGGCAGATGCGGCGGCCAAGACGCTCCGCCAGGAAGGCATCATGCGTGACCACCACCAGTGTCGTGCCCTGCTCTGCGGAAAGCCGCAGCAGAAGCTCGGCAACCTCGTTGCCCGCATGGCGGTCAAGACTGGCTGTCGGCTCGTCGGCGACGATGACGCCGGGACGCTGCAGCAGCGCGCGGGCGACGGCGACACGCTGCATTTCACCACGCGACAATGTCTCGATTTTCTGCCCGACGCGGTTGATCCCGGTGGCTGAAAGCAGCGCCAGCGCACGCTCCCGCTCCTCGACGGTCAGCCGGCGCGCAAGCCTGACCGGGAGCACAACGTTGTCGAAAGCGGAAAGCCCGGGGAAAAGATGGAAGTCCTGCATGACAAGGCCGATGTTGCGTGCACGAAAAGCATCGCGCCGGCCTGAGGAAAGACGGGTGATATCCATGCCGTTCCAGGAAATCTTGCCGTGCGTTACGTTTTCCAGGCCGGTAATGGCGTTGACGAATGTGCTTTTTCCCGAGCCGGAAGCACCAGTGATCGCCAGCTGGCCGCCGGCCGGCAGATGAAATCGCTCGATGGCGAGGACCGGCGCAGCCAGCCCCGGAAAATGCATTTGAAGATCGGAAACGTCGAGCGCGAGCATGGTGTCAGATGGTCCTGAAGGCCGCGTTCCTGAGGCGCAACTGGCTGATGAAGCCGGTTTCCGGATCGGTCCAGGACCCGAATTCCAGCACCCCACGCGCGACGATCGGCGCATTGAACTGCACGAAGGTCTGCTTGGCCGAGAGATAGACGACCATGATATTGTCTGGCCAGTCGGCGTCTGAGGAACAGAACGGGCAGAGCGACATCGGGATCTCCGTCAGGACGAAAAATGCGGCCTCCGCCTTCAGTGGCGGCGCCATGAAGCCGCTGATGGCAATCTCCTGACCGCTCAACTGCTTCACCTTGTCGGAAAATTCGAGACCGAGCGGACCAAAGCTTTTGTAGAGCTCGCCGAAGCCCAGTTTTTCGGCAGCGCTTGCGCGTGCGGCAATGCCCATGAAAGGCAAGACCGCAGCCGCCGTGAGCAGTGCCCGACGACCAATAGCAAAGGTCTTCTTCTCCGTCATCGCAATCTCCTTAAACGGGAAGACAGGCGGCTTTCGGCCGCCTGTCCTGTTCGTCAGCCGGACAGATTTACATCTTTGACGCGCCGAGTGCGAAAGCGTCGGCGAGGACACGATAGACGTCGCTCTGTTCCATGTAACCACGGAAGCCTTCCGCACCCGGGCCAACGGCCTGCAGCACGACATCGTCCACCGCGTGAACGCCGCTATCCTCATCGCGCGGGATGTTGCCCTGGACGAAGACGGCGCCCGGCACGTCCTTGTAAGCTTCGTTGGCGACGTATTCCTTCTTCTCGTTCTGGATCGCCGGAACGAAAGGACCATCGAGCTTCGGACGGAAGGTCTCGTAATGGTCAGGACCGTTGTTGGCTGCGATGAACAGACGACGGGAAACATCGACGCGGTCCGGATAGCCATCGCCGTCCTTGTCTTCGTAGTTCGGGAAGCCTGCGGCGGCATAGGTGCCAACCTTGTCGCGCATTTCCGTGCCCGGCTTATCGTCATCGACAGTGCCGATGATCGAGACGCCGTGCGTATGGTCACCGGTGACGACGATCAGCGTATCCGGATTCTTCGCCTGGAATTCGCGTGCAGCCGCGATGGCCTTGTCGAATTCGATCGTGTCGACCAAAGCGCGATCCCAATCGAGCGGATGGCTCATCTTGTCGATGGACGCAGCCTCCACCATCAGGAAGAAGCCATCCGGATTCTTCGACAGCCTATCGAGCGCCACCTTGGTCATATCGACCAGGCCCGGCTGGTTGGGAAACTTGTCGACGGTTCCCTTTTTGAGGAATTCGCGATCGAGCGTGACGTCGAGGTTGCCGGTGTGGAAGAGGCCGAGCAGCTTGCCCTGGTTCGAGCCAGCCGCGGCGGCCAGTTCATTCTTGTCGGTGGCGAGGGCGTAACCGGCCTCCTTGAAGAGCGCGATATAGTCCTTGTCGTCCTTGCGCTTCGAACCGGGCACGTCCTTGGCCAGGAAGTAGGCCGAGCCACCACCGAGCAGCACGTCCGGCTTGACGTTGTACATCATGCCGACGACGTCGGCCTTGTCGGCGCGCTTGCGCGTATGGGAAACGAGCGCGGCAGGTGTCGCGTCCTGGACTTCGGATGTCGTCACGATGCCGAGCGACTTCTTGCCGGTGCGGCGCAGGGCCTCACCGATCGTCTCAACCTTGGGGTCGTCCTGGCTGGCCGGCGTGCGGTCAGCATAGACGCCGAGCGCATTTACCGCGGACTTGTGGCCGGTCATATAGGCCGACATCGTGTTGGCGCTGTCGGTAGCGATCGCCGAGGTCGAGGAGGTGCCGATGAAGGCGACGGGCGGAATGTCATCCATGGCAAGACGGCCATTGGCCTTCCCCTCAGTCATGCCCTTGGACATGAGGCGAGCGCCGGTGCGGTGCGCAACGGAAAGACCGTCACCCAAGAGGAAAATGATGTTCTTGACCTTGGGCGTGTCTGATGTTGTGTATACATCCCAGCCGACCGATTTCTTCTCGTCGCCAGCCGATACCTCAACCTTGTACCGGCCGGGCTTCGCAAGCTTGATGTCGCGCAGGATGAGCGCGGATCCGAGCACCTTGTCTTCAGCGCCCTTCTCCTCGGCGACGAATTGGGCGGCCTTGCCGAAAACGGCGTCGTAGCTCTCGCCGTTGATCGTGACCTTCACATCTTCCGGCTTCACGACCTTGCTGAATTCAACCTTGAAATCGAATGGCGAGCCTGCAAGGACCGTGGCCCGGTCCAGTGGATAGATCGTTGTCGCTTGGGCCGCTCCGGACAAGAGTGCCACCGACGACGCCGCAAGAAAAAGTTTACGCATTTCATACCCCCAACTTGGTTAGCTTCCCCCCTCCTTTATAAATCCCGGATGACAGCCGGATGAAATCGCGCCAGTTTTTACAACCCGTAAATTCACGGATGCAACAATCACAGCAGCTTTATTGCAGAACTTGCGGTGGGCGTTGTCATGTCTGAAGCCCAATGATCGGAAGCCAGCTGCATAAAATCGCTGGTGATCGGAAAACGATCCGTTGATCGCATTGCGAAAGACTCGCAAATCTTCCTTTGGAAATGCCGATAACACGCGATTTTCGAACACTTTCGATTGTAGCTTAACTGTCTACAATCCATGTCAAGGCCCATTTGGCAGGGCCATTCACTTCTCATGGTTGTAATGCCACCATCCTGTCTCTCTGGCAAAACGAGAGTGAACGGAGCCAAACAACAACGGTTGCTTCGCGCGCCCCAAGCTTGACCTTTGCAGCTCTCCAGCGAGTTCCGAAAGCTGAAGTTGCTGCAGACTGGCACAGTTGAGCAGTATACTGGCATCCTTGGGAGGTTCGACTTGAGGTTGGCGCCGACCTCTGTCAGGGCTTCACGAACCGATATGCGAAGCGATCGGTCTCGCCCTTGATCAAGGGATCGAAGACCTTGATCGCGTGTGGATCGTTCCTGTTCGCGAGCAGAGTACTTTCCGCATCCAGCACGAAGCCGGCGGCCTCCACCTCCTCGCGCACGGAGGCAGGGTCGATGCGATGCAATGACTGGGCATCACCTGTGCCGGCTCCGGCGGCGGCGGCGTGATCGACAATGACGTAGAACCCACCGGGCTTCAGCCGCTCGTAGACAGCTCGATTGAAGTTAGCCGCCGTCGCGCCTCTGGCCTGCATCAGTGCGGTGTGGAGATCGTGGTAGAACAGATGCAGCCACAGGACATCCGCTGGCTGCGTGATCTCCGGCATTGCCACGAGGTCCGCTGAGACGGCTTCGACGTTTTCCCGGCCTGGCTCTTGCGCGATAGTTCGCATGAGGCCGACCGGATCGTTCTTGAAGTGCGCGACTTCGGCCGGCACGAAGCTAATGACTCGACCTTCGGATCCAACGACGTCGGAGAACAGGCGCGTCCAGTCGCCGGCGCCTGGATAAACGTCGATGACGGTGGCACCCGCATCAATGCGTGCGAACCGGATCAATTCGGATAGTTTGGATTGGTCGTACATCGGAATCTCCTCTACGGTTGGGTATTCGACGAGCGCGCGGCACGCGAGACGGCGATCCGCTCGTTCACCTTCGGCGAAGGCCGATGGTTGCAGTAGGCCTGCGCTATACGGGCCCGGACGCGTCCATCTGCGCGGCGCGTGCCAACGCTTGCGTGTCGATGTATTCCTGGATGCTGGTCAGTCTGCCGTCCCGGACCGTGATGGCGAAGATCCAGTCGTCCTCGAACGGCTTGTTCGTGGCTTTGACCTTCCCGCTGGCGAAGCCGATGACGAGAACCCGGTCTCCTTGTGCGACAAATTCCCGGGGTTCCGTGGAGGTTTCCATCGACCTGGATGCCGTATCCAGCAAATCTGCCAGTCCCGCGTGCCCCCGGTAGGTGCCGGCCAGCGGCCAGTCCTCGCCCGGAATGATCCACTTGATGTCCTCGGCAACCAGCGCCAACAGAGCCTGTCTGTCGCCGCGGCCTATCGCGGCGAAGAAGTCCTTCACGGTCTGGATGTTTCTTTCAATACTCATGGGAATATCTCCATTTCGCTGTGATCGGATCGCGCTCGATCTGATCCGTACATCGTAGTCCTGTCGGTGGAGGCCTCGTTTTATCCGTCGAACTTGACCAGATCCGTGAAGATCAGATGACCCCAGCTCTTTCCGCGCGCCTGGACCAGCAGCCCGCCTTCCGACAGCCCGCCAAGCTTGATCGGCGCGAAGCCCAGATTTTCCGCGAGCGTAGCAATCTCCGCCGCAGCGTCGTCATCGTCACTCGCCAGGAACACGGCTCTCCTGCCGCCCCGCACCGCCGGATCTTGGCCAAGGGTGGCAGCGAGCAAATGGTTGAAGCCCTTGACCAGCCTTGCGTCAGAGAAAGCCTGCGCGACGGCCTGGGAAGACGGCTGCCCTCCCAGTTGCTCAGGAGGCACGCCGTAGGCATTGGTCACATCGACGATGGTCTTCCCCTGCCAGGTGGGGAGCGCCTTCGCGACATCTGGATGCGACTCGAAACGGAATGCCAAGAAGATGATGTCCGCCTTGACGGCTTCCGCCAGTGTTTTAGCAATGACCTTGGGCCCGATCGCGGCCGCATCTGCTGCAAAGCTTTCCGGGTCCCGCGTGGTTGCAACAGATACTTCAATGCCCTTGCGGGAAAAGGCCTTGGCCAGAGCTCGGCCGATATTGCCGAAGCCGATGATTGAGTAGCTCATAATGCTTCTCCGATCCTGTTGTTAAGGCTGGGTCAGACCTGCGCCCAACCACCATCGACGGCGAGATCTATGCCGGTGATGTAGGAGCTTTCATCGGAGGCAAGGAACGTGAGCGCAGCCGCGATTTCCTCTGGCTTTCCCCTGCGACCCATTGGGATCCGCGCAGCAAACTGGGCGACCGCCTCCTCGGCCTGCTCAACGGTGAGGCCGGTCGTTGTTGCCAAGGCGGGAGTCTCGATTGCGCCGGGGCTCATCGTATTGACACGGATATTGCGGCCCTTCAGCTCTTGGGTCCAAGACCGCGAGAAGCTGCGAACAGCCGCCTTGCTTGCTGCGTACGCGCTGAACGCTGGCAGCCCCATCACATTCGAGACCGAAGAGTTCAGAATGATCGATCCGCCGTCTTTGAAGATGGGAAGGGCCTTCTGCACGGTAAAGAACAGGCCCTTCACGTTCACGTCGAAGGTCTGGTCAAAATGGGCCTCAGTCGCTGCCGTGAGCGGCGCGACTGTACCTGCGCCCGCGTTTGCGAAGAGAATGTCGATGTGACCATGTTTCTCCTTCACGGTGGCATAGAGCCGATCCAGATCTTCCAAGCGCGAGACGTCACCCACGACTGTTGTCACGTTTTTCCCGATAAGCGCCGCGGCCTCTTGTAAGGCTTTCTCACGTCGCCCAATGATCACGACCTTCGCACCTTCTTCCACGAAACGCTTGGCTGTGGCCAAGCCGATCCCGCTACTTCCACCCGTGATGACTGCGATTTTACCTTCAAGTGCTTTCATAATCTTTTGTCCTACGTTGTGAGTGAGTTAGACACGGAACCGCGCCGGGGTCAGAGTTGAGCAAGGCCGCCGTCGACGGCAACTTCGCTGGCGGTCATGAAGCTGCTGTCGTCCGACGCGAGGAAGGCGGCCGCAGCCGCGATCTCCGCCGGAGCGGCCATGCGCTGGAGCGGGGTCATCGCGCCGTAGGCCTTTTGGCCCTCCTCTCCGAGCGCTTCCTTCGCGAGTTCGGTCGCCGTCGCGCCGGGCGACAGCACGTTGACCCGGATACCGGTACCCTTCAGATCCTCCGCCCACGTCCGTGCGAGATTGCGCACGGCTGCCTTGCTGGCGCTGTAGGCAGTGAATGCCGGGGCGCCGGTGGTCCCGGCGCTCGATCCCGTCAGGATGATCGAACCGCCCGGGCCCATCAGTGGTAGCGCCTTCTGGACCGTGAAGATCGTGCCCTTCACGTTGGTGTCGAAAGTGTCATCGATGTGCTTGGCGGTGATCTGGCCGAGAGCAAGCGGACTTCCGGCCCCGGCATTGGCGAAGACGATGTCGAGGCTTCCGCGCTCGGCTTTCACCGCCGCGTAGAGCCGATCCAGATCGGCCTCATCCGAGACCGAGCCCTTCACCGCGCGGGCGTTGGGTCCAAGCTCGGCCACAGCCGCATCGAGTGCTTGCTGCCGACGGCCATAGATGAAGACAAAGGCACCCTCCTCGATGAAGCGCCTTGCAGCGGCGAGGCCGATACCAGTAGCGCCGCCCGTGATCACGGCGGTCTTTCCATTCAATCTATTCATGTTGTGCATCCTTTGTTGAAGTTGCACGGAAACCCTGTGCATCGTTGAAGTAGGTGCAAAGTTGGGCGCGTATCAGTGCGCAAGCGCGCACATCGGTGGTGTAAAAACGATCCAGCCTGACATCGGCCGCGACGATCGGTGCTCGCCGTTCGGAATTGAGCTACGCTCGTTGACATAGCTGTACTCGCTGCCCGTACTGCTGTATCGTATAGGCGACACGGGGCTTGCAAGGCGCACCGCGCGGTGCCGAATTACACCATGATTGACTGGGATGACGTTCGCTACTTTCTTGCCGCCGCGCGTGGCGGCTCGGTGCGGGCTGCCGCCAAGAGCCTGGGAGTCAATCACTCGACCGTGCTGCGACGCATTGCTCAGCTCGAGGAGCACCTCGGGGCGCAGATGTTCGAAAAGCTGCCTTCGGGCTATCGCCTGACGACCGCTGGCGAGGAGGTACTCGAGTTCGCGAACCAGATGGAAGCCTCGTCGCACCAATTGGAGACGCGCGTCTTCGGGCGCGATCAGAGCGTACGCGGGCTTCTGCGGGTGACGCTGCCCCCGTTCCTTGCGACACACCTGCTCATGCCGGATATCGCAGATTTTACGCGTCTGCATCCGGACATCGAGATGGAGATTGTATCGACCGGCGCGGTCGTGAATCTGACCAACCGGGAGGCGGATGTGGCGATCCGGATGGTCTCCGATCGCAAGACCCTGCCGCTCAATCTTCATGGCCTGAAAGGTCCGGATCTGCTCGCGGGTGTTTATATGTCCCGCGATAGACTGGCCGCGTGGCGTGCGGGTGCGCCGGCTCCTATCCGGCCCATCGTCATCGGCGGTCAGGCTGTTCCGGACTGGATCGACAAAGGGGAGTTTCGCGCCACAGGGGTTCCGTTCAGGACGCCGGACGCCGACGCGCAGATCGCTGCGGCAAGGCAAGGGATCGGCATGACCAAACTGCCCTGTTTCGTCGGAGATGCCGATCGCCTGCTGGCGAGAGTTCCGGGCATCGATCTGAAATCACCTGCGACGATCTGGCTTCTCACGCAAGGGGAGACACGCAAGACGAAGCGCGTGCGGCTTTTCACAGAGTTCATATCCCACCGGCTCGCCGCGTACGCTCCGCTCCTCGCCGGGCGGTTCATATCGCGCGGCTGACGTCGCGTGCCAAACGCCAAAAATGGGCTGGGGAAATTGCTGTTGGAAATTGGCATTGCCAAGTGGGACAGGCCGCGGAGTGGCCGCTCTCCGTGAAATCGAAACGCATAGTGGACCGTCCGCTTCCGGCCCCGAAGCGGCGGCGTCCTGAACTGCCGAACGTGACGGGATCGATGATGATAATTGTTCCGATAGCGCAGATTAGGTCGAGGATCCTGGCAGTGAGACCTGGCCAAGAATGGCAATGCGGGTAATTTCCTGCTTCAGACATGGGACGCTCGCGAAAGTGAAGCGGCGACGAGCTGGACGCGGCGGTTGATGGCCGCCATGGTGGACGTCACGAGCTGGTCGGGAAAACCGTTGGGCAGCTTTGCTATAGCGGCCTTTGCCTGCTGTTCGGCGTTCGCGGTGATGTCTTCAAAGATCGCTTTCATCGCCGCGGTGCCGACACCGGAAAGGTCCGCCGACTGCATGAAATGGCGGGGTACGATGTCATGGATTGCATAGTGGCGGTTTCTGCCAACCGACATCGCAAGTTTGAATTTCTTGCGGGAGATCTGGCCTTCGTCGAGGCTCGGCTGTGCGGTCAGCACGTCGTAGAGAGGTGTCATTCGGAAGCGTCCGCCGGGGCCAAGAAAAATACTGAAGTTTTTAGCGTGACCGTCGGTCGCGCCGAGCAGCCAGAACAGGATACTGGCGCGCATGAATATGGCGATATCGGCGTCGGGTGTGTCACTGCCTTTCAAAAGGTTGATGATTTCCCGCATTCCAGGGCCGCCGTCGGACTGATATTTTCTGGTGGGCGGGATCGACAGCGCCTGGCAAGTGTCCTCTTGCGGCAGACGGAGCAATCTTCCGTCCTTCGCCCAAAGGCGGTCGAAACGTTCCACGATTAGTGTACGGCGTTCCCCGAATTTCGCGATCTCGACGTTGGCGGTGGGGACGCCCATTGCTTCCAGCAGCTTCAGGCAGAGATACTCATTCTCGACACTGTTGGAGAGGTCGATGCCATTGGGAAGCTGGCCGATCTGCGGTTTGAGAATATGGGTGGTGGCGGTGGTGCCTGTGGGTTTAAACCACTGGCCGTCCTTGCGCAGCAGGGCGGTTTTTTCCTGTGCCCCGGCAATCGAGATTCGAAAATCTTCGTCTTCGCCCATACCGAGCGGCGCGGCGGCGAGATTCTTGATGATGTCTGCGACCTCGTCGTCGCTGACCGGCTTGCCGTCGGTATCGCCGACAGTGCCGGGATCAGTGCCGTCGGGCAGAAACTGCAGGGCGCCCACGCAGTCCTGGCCCAGAGCGGTTAGCAGGCTGAAGGCGTCAGTTCCTTCCGCGCCGACGCGCTCGGCGACCCGGTTGCGGATTGCGTCGTTGTCAGGCAGCAGGTTGTCGAACACATTGATGACCGGGGTGCCGATATAACGGTCCTCGCGCAGGGGCAGTGATAGTGACACCGGGAATGTGCTGCGCCAATCCAGCCAGCTGTGTCCGTACTGGAAGTCGATGGCGCCTGTGGCCTCACGCCGCAGCACGCCGACATGACGGCTGTTCAGAAAAACGTTGAGGGGTACGTGCGCCCGCCTTCTCGCCATCAGAACAAGTCCTCGATGTCGGCGGCGCTGCCCTGACTGCGTGGTCGAACGACCAGTTCCAGATTGAGGGCTGAAAGGGCTTCCATCAGGGTGCGCAACTGGACGGCCGGCTCCCCGGCTTCTAGGCGCGAAACCGTGCCCTGCCGCATATGGATTTGTTCGCCGAGCGCACCCTGACTCAAGTGCGCCTGCTTGCGGGCACGGCGCAGGATGGCGCCAAGTTGTTTTTCTGTGCGGGCGATCTGTTCGTTCATGGTGGCCTCCAATCGCCAATATACGCGGCAACGTATAATCTGTCAATATACGCGAATGCGATTATAATAGAAATATACGCGGAAGCGTTTAAAACCCTATTATACGGAAATGCGCATAAGAACGCAGACGCACACCAATCGTCGCCTACCACAGGTGTTTGACCCTGCGCTTTGATGGGGCGCCGGTGCATGAATGCAGCTGAAATCGTCAACGGACGCTATTGGTCCTTGTTTTGATCCATGCATCGCCAAACGCCGATCATGCGCTTGACGATGACATGGTTGGTCAGTCGCTCTTATCGCCGCCGATCGTCTGGATCTTGTCCCAGATCTTTGCAGGCTTGGGAACGTCCACGCTGAAAATCGTTTCGAACGTGTCGGCAAGATGATCCGCGCTTGTGATGCGCTGTTCGCTGACGCCCTCAGCCGTCACGCGGCACAGGCAATCGTTCTTCAGGGCGAGATAGCCATCCGCGGTATGCCGCAGGATCGCCAGCGCGTTCGTGAAGGGCGAACCGGGATCCTGCGTCAGCCAGCCAAGCGTGGCGGTGATGGCGGCCTCGTCGCTGTGATCGGGCCGGAAATCGAAGCTGTGCGCCATGCCGCGCGCATGGTTCCTGAAACGCAGCCAGCCGTCGTCCGTCGGCATGATCGAAAAATCGAAGCCGCGCTGGCTGATCGGCCCGACGGCAAGCGGTACAGGCTCGACGATGGCGTCCGCCAAGCCGACCTCGGCAAGGTACGGGCGGTCGAGATCGACACGCAGTGTCAGGTGGTTGCCGATGGCGTTGTCGCCCAGTGTTTCACGATTGACGCCGCCGCACAGGCGGGTCACTCGGAATCCGAGCGCGGCGAACAGACCATTCATCTCGTAGCACCAGCCGCCGCGCTTGGCCCAAGACGCGCCATCTGCTCCGACGTTAGCCAGTATAAACACTTATCATTCAGTCTCCTTGAAGAGACTGAATCAAACGCCCTGCTTAAATCAATAGATCCTGAGCCTAGCGACTCTTCGTCAACTCGACCACCGGCCTCGTTACCCATAATTTCACAACTTCGACTTGAAGGAGTTAACATGACTGATATTTGGTTTAGGACTGGGGAAGCAACTGTACTAGCTGCGGAGGGGCAAGTGACTGATGCCATGCCGGAGGTTGTGCTGGGGTCGGTAAGGGGGCCTGTCGGCCAGGCGTTTGCATCGATGATGGGACAGGTAAAAGGCCATACACGCATGTTCGTCGTTCGCGACCTTAATCAGGCCGTGCGCCCCGCCACGCTGATGACCACAAAGGTCACCATCCAAAACATGGCCTATGCCGAACTGCTCGGTGGTGTTGTCCAGGCAGCCATGGGCGATGCAATTGTTGATTGTCTTATCGAAGATGTCCTTCCAAGAGATCAAGCAGACGATCTTTGTATGATAATCACCGTTTGGCTCGATCCACGTTGCGCGGAAGATGACAATCTCGACCGTAAGGATCTGTATCGGACCAACTATGAAGCAACGAAGCTCGCCATATCTCGTGCTATGACTGGTAAACCCACCGTTGAAGAACTGATCGCCAACCGCAAGACAGTTAAGCACTATGCCCTGGATGGGGTAATCGATTATTGAGTCCGTAGCTGCGCTGTCCCAGCCAATGTTCTGCCGATGAGTTGCGCCACCAATTGACCCATTTTTACATCTCGGGTTGACCAGAGTTGATCGAGATAAAACAAAGATTAATAATAAGTTTCCAATAGAGTTGTTGGGGCAACGTTGAATGGCAAAATGGGTCAATTTCTTATTGAAATCAACATCGCGGTCTCATACTCTTTAGGTTGATCTGAAAAGAGGGCCAACGAGCCGAAGTGATTCAGACTCAATCCGATCCATCAAATGCCAGACTGAACGTTCGGGCCTGCTTTTGGGCGGCAGAACCCGGCTAAGATTCGGAAACAGGACGGCTGCGAAGCTTCAATACAGTCTCCCGTTCTGCACGCCTGCAGACCTGAGGCGGAAGACCGCGCAGCACCAACTCAGTGTCTGCAACGACCAAGCGACCAATTTCGAAGAAGCTCTCGGCCATACCTCCGCTTCGGTGGCTCGAAAGAATGACGTCGTTCATTTTCCTGATCGGTGCATCCGACGGCAGCGGTTCAACGGGGAAAACGTCAATGCCTGCACGGATGCGTCCTTCGCCGATAGCCTCCTCCAATGCCGAAAAATCGACGATCCCCGCCCTGCTCATCAACAGGAGGATGGACCCACGCTGCATTCTTTCCAGTTCTTTGGCCCCGATGAAGCCTTGGTTTTCGACCGTCGATCCAGCAAAAAGAAAGACAATCCGAGACCGCGAGAGAACCTCGTCAAGCGTGGACGGCACACAGTCCCTCTCCATAATTACCCGCTCCGAAAGCCAAGGATCGTACGCTCGTACTTTGCATCGGAACGGCGCAAGCATACGCCGCAAGGCAGTGCCGAGATCGCCGAGTCCGACGATGCCTACGTTGCACCCAGTGAGCAGAAAGCTGTCTTTGTTACTTGCCAGGCCCCAGGATTCCGAAGCCGTGCGGAACATTTCGTGCGTCGACGTAATCTGCCTTGCCAAGTCCATAGCCATTCCAAAGGCCGTTTCTGCAACAGCCGTCGCATACACCGGGCTAACGTTTAACACGTGGATGCCGCGCTCCAGACAATAGCCGTAATCTACATTAGGAAAAAAATTGCCTTCCACATTGAAGACCGCCTTCAATTTAGGCATTTTTGACAGGCGGTCAGATGGCAAGTCGATCTGGCCTATGACAATTGTGGCCTCCGCCAGATCAGCGGCAAGCTCAGTGTCGCCAAGCCGCTGGCCGTCGGCATGGATCCTGACACGCCCCAAACTACGCAGCTTCTCCATTACTGCAGGTTCGAAGATCATCGCCACGGTTCGCGGCTCCGGATCGGCAATGAGTATCAATGGACGATGTTCCGACATTTTTTCCTTTGCTTTCCGATTGGTGGCCCGGGTCAAACAACGAGCTTGCAACTGCGCCATTGATCGCACTGGCTCGATTCGAACGCTGCTTCAATGAACCTCACTCCCTTCGCGCCATCGAGTGCGGTGGGATAGGCCAAAAGATCCGGATTTAGCTGGACGCCCAATCTGCGGGCCTCCACCGCTACGGCAATTTCGGTATAAAGATTGGCCCAGGCATCGGTGAGCGCCTCAGGGTGTCCTCTCGGCATGCGCACGAACCGCACCGCCGCAGGTTTCATGCCGCCGCCATAACCCCGGCCGATCACTTGAGTTGGCTCGTCGATGCGGGTGAAATTAAGATACTCGGGGTTTTCCTGCTGCCATTCCATACCACCCAATGTACCGAACACCCGCAGGCGCAGTCCACAGTGCGTGCCGGCAGCTGCCTGAGAAACCATCAACGTTCCGGGGATGCCACCTTCAAATCGTACGTGCATGAACGCGGTGTCCTCGAGCTTCTTCGGCTTACCAGACACATGGAAGTCAGCGCGTACGCTTTCCAAGTCTTTGTCCGTCACAAATGCGGCCAAGTGCGCGGCGTGCGTGCCGATATCGCCCACGGTGAAGGTAGGACCGACCTTGTCTGGATTCAATCGCCATGGCACACCGTCACTACCCTCGTCCGTCAGTGAAACAGCCCATTCCTGAAAATACTCGACGTGGACTTGTTTGATCTCCCCAATCTCGCCTGCGCGGACCATCTCCCGGAATTGCCGAACCATCACGTGTGAGGCATAGGCATATGTCACTCCGAAGACCAATCCGGTTTGCCGTTGTCGCCGAACAAGATTGAGGGCTTCTGCGAGATTGGTGGTGAGGGGCTTGTCGCAAATAATGTCGATTCCGCCATCCATGAAAGCAAGCGCGACATCATGGTGCAGATGGTTGGGAGTGGCTATGACGACGGCATCTATGCCGTCTTCCCGTCGCGCCTCCTTTACCGCCATGTCTCTGTAGTCGGTGTAGATGCGGTCCTTGGATAACATCCACTCCCTACCGGACCGCAAGGCTCGCTCCGGCTCAGATGAAAGCGCTCCGGCAACAATTTCCCAGCGGTTCGACAACCGCGCCCCGTTCGCATGAACCTGCCCGATTAGAGCCCCTTGGCCGCCGCCGACAAACCCCAAACGCAAGCGTCTGGAAGGTAGGGGGAAGGCCTGACCTTGAACCGCATCGCTCATATCTTTGCTCACTCTCAATCAGGTTGCTGTAGCAGATTGGGGCACACCCTCCGGCGTGCCCCGGATCAACCTCATTTATATTGGTCGGCATTGTCCTTGGTGACGAGCACCGTGCCGGTATCAATTACCAAAGGCACTTGCTTGCCGGCCTTGAGATCAACAAGCGTTTGAATCCCCAGACCACCGATTTTCTTGGGCGCTTGCGCGATGGATGCCGTCATCTCGCCCGCAAGAATAGACGTTGCCGCATCAGGATTGGCGTCGTAGCCGACAACCATGACGTCCTTTAGTTTTGCCGCGGCCTTCAAGGCTTCGATAGCGCCGAGCGCCATGTTGTCGTTGGATCCAAAAATGCCTTTGATGTTGGGGTTACCAGCCAAGATACTTTCGGTCACCGAAAGACCCTTTGCCCTATCCCATTCCGCCGTCTGCTCGGCTACAATCTTTAACCCGCAAGCTTCGAACGCGGCTTTGGATCCACCCGCACGGTCCACTCCATTGGTCGTGCTCATAATTCCTTGAAGAATCGCTACCTCCGAACCCTTTGGAAGGTTCTTGCACATATATTCGCCTGCAAGTTTGCCGCCTTCCAAGTTATTGGTCCCGATGAACGGGACCCCTTCGTTGGTACCGGCACCGTCGACAAACACCGTCTTGATGCCGGCAGTCTTTGCCGACTCTATGACTTCCGCGAGGGAATTCGGATCGGTCGGCGCAAGGGCGATACCGTCGACTTTTTGAGCGATCAAGTCTTCCAGCTGGTTGATTTGCGACTGCACGTCGGTTTCAGCAGGCGGCGCAACGACAATAACATCGACGCCCAACTCCTTGCCCTTGGCCTTGGCACCCTCCTCAACCGCAGCCCAATAGGGGTTTCCCGCACCGGGGCCTTTCATGCTGAGGACGAACTTGTCTGCATGTGCGGTTCCGGCCAACGCGAATACACAAATTCCCGCGAGCAACATTTTCTTCATTGATAGGTCCTCCCGACCATAGCGTCCCCTGAATCCAAGCGCCCGTCAGGAGACGGAACGGGCTGTTTCGTGTTCAAAAACGTCCTGATCAGCTGCGGACTCCGGCACGACGTCTTAGGACATCGATGTAAACGGCAAAAATGATGACGAACCCGATTAGGATCATCTGCCAAAACGCGCTGACATTGTTGATGTTAAGTCCATTGCGCAGAAGGCCCATGATCAGGACGCCGGCCAATACGCCGAGGACTGTCCCTCGTCCGCCAAAAAATGATGCGCCTCCGATAATGACGGCCGCTATCGCATCCAGCTCAATACCAATGCCCGCATTGGGGAACCCGCTGTCGGTTCGGCCGGCAAGCAAGAGGCCCGCAAGGCCGGCAAAAAAGCCGCAGATCATGTAGACAAGCACCAGAATTCGATCGACATTGATGCCGGACACACGGGCAGCATGTTGATTTCCTCCGATAGCGTAGATGTGCCTCCCGATATTTGTACGTGCCAGAAAATACCAGAGGCCAATAGCGCATACAGCGACAATAATAAGGCTGGCTGGCAAGCCAGCAGGCGGCGCGAAAATGCCAAAATCGAAATACTTGACGCCGAGATAGCGCACTTCGGGTTGAAGTCCGGAAACCGGTGCCCCAGCGGTGACGAGATAGGTTAGCCCCCGCGCAATGTTGAGCGTGCCGAGGGTCATGATAAACGGATGCGGCAGTTTGAGCCAGGTCAATCCTACCCCGTTTATCCATCCGACCGTCAAGCCTATTGCCGGTCCGATAAGAAGGCATAGCGGCCAAGCGATTCCTGCCTTACTGGCGATAGCAATGCACACCATTGACAGGCCCATCGTGGAGCCCACGGAAAGGTCAATGCCGGCCGTGACGATGACGACGAGCATCCCGAGAGCGAGCAGCGCCAGCGATGCGTTCTGCTTAAGGATATTCGTTAAGTTCTGGGAAGTAAGAAACACGTCCGGTTTTATCGTCGCAAGTCCGATCATCATGGCGATGACGACGAACACGATCCCGTAGGTTTCCATGAAAGAAGCGAGTTTCGGGCTGTAGATCATTTCACTGCACTCTGTCGTGGGCTAGCTGATCATGGTGACCTTTGGTGCCCATGATCCAACCGATTACTTCGTTGCGGGTGGTTTCACCGAGGGGGGCTTCGGCAAAATTCGTGCCTTGAAAGAGTGCAATGACGCGATCGCAGCAGTAGAAAATGTCGTCCATGCGATGGGAAATGATGATGACCGCTACGCCGTGCTCTTTGAGCGACCGTATGAGATCAAGTACCTTTCCGACCTCTTTTATCGCCAACGCCGCAGTGGGCTCGTCCATGATCACAAGTTTCGCATCGAATGCCGTTGCGCGAGCTATGGCGACCGCCTGTCGCTGGCCGCCGCTTAAGTTTTCGGTGTTCTGGTCAATCGATTTTACATGGATTTTCAGCTTATCGAGATGCGCGGCTGCCATCTCCCGCGCTTTGGCGTGGTCCACGATGGTGAGCGACCCAAACTTGTGGCCGGGCTCGCGGCCAAGATAAATGTTTTCGTAGATGGGAAGGTTCCCGGCGAGAGCGAAATCTTGATACACCATCTCTATGCCCAGGTTCCGAGCGTCACGTGGACTCGTGAATTTAACCGGATAACCTTGGTAAATGAGTTCGCCTTCGCTCGGCACATAAAGCCCCGAGAGTATTTTCATCAAAGTTGACTTGCCAGCTCCATTGTCGCCGACGACACCGAGCACCTCTCCTTCCCCTATGTGAAAATTAACATTGTGAAGCGCTGTTATAGCTCCAAAATATTTTGATATGCCCCTTGCCTCGAGAAGCTGCGACCCATTTGCGGGAACATTAGCCATTTATTCCTCCCTTGATACCTCAGTGCAAACCGAACGCCTGCTCTTCACACCATAACGATGCAGACCAATCTCTAGACGATGCGGTCAAGTGAGACAGCGAAGACGCCAGCGGTCCTGCCGTCCCCACTTTCGAAGTCATCTTTCGAATTCTCAGGCGAACGTCGTTTTGAACAAAAATCTCGGGGCCGACAGAACTGCCTTTAATAAGGACGCTCTCGATTACCCTTTATTTTTAATTGCTTGCGGCCACTCCTCAATGCCGTGGATCCGAACTGAAAACATCGCAAGGACCTTCAATAATCGTATTATGCAATTAATTATGCGTCAATGAAAAAATGCAATAAAAGTTGCAATGGATGATAGCGGGAAAGCTTTGCCCTGCGGTCCCAAAATCGGTGTCAATTCAATTGGTCCACCCCTAAGAGAGGCTCTTTATGAAGTATGGTTTTTGAGCCAATAAGGGATAACGAGAATGTCAAGCAAGCGACGCCAAACCCAAATAGTTTGGCGCGAGATGGTTGTCTACCGCTTGTTTTGACGTGGTAGATTGGGTGCCATTCTGCAGCCGTCATCAATGGCACCTCGCCATTGCCTTAAGCTCTCTTCTTGCGCCGATAGACATCAGCCACAACAGCAGCAACGATAATACCGCCCTTGATGATCTCCTGATAATACGCGTCGACACGCAGAAATGTGAAACCGGAAGTCATCACACCGAGAATGATTGTGCCAATCACAGTGCCAGTAATGCGGCCCACGCCGCCTGAGAGCGACGTTCCTCCGATAACAGCGGCTGCAATGGCATCAAGTTCATACATTACACCCATGCCGGATTGGGCCGTCTGTGCTCGCGCTGCGGTCACAATTCCAGCCAAGCCTGCAAGAAGCCCTGCAATTGCGTAGACTTTTACGAGATGGGCTTCGACATTGATCCCGGAAACCCTTGCCGCCTGAGCATTCGCGCCAATCGCATAGGTGAATTTGCCGTAACGCGTGTAACGAAGCGCAATGTGGAAGACCACTGCCATAACTAGGAAGACGATGACCGGTACTACGCCACTGCCGATAAAATTGAACTGATCCGTGAGCCCGGATATTGGCTGGCCCTTCGTGTACCATTTGGCAACACCACGCGCCGACACCATCATGCCGAGTGTTGCAATAAAGGGCGGGATGCGGGTGAAGGCAATCAACCAACCATTCAGCAGTCCGGCCAATACGCCGATGATCAGCCCGATACCGATCGGGATAAATGCAGGCAAGTCGGTCATACTGGGATAAATGGCACGGGCCCAGGTCGAGGATTGTGCAAAGCCAGCGGCGATCATGGCAGTCATGCCAACAACCGATCCCGACGAGAGATCGATGCCACCGGTAATGATCACCTGCGTCACACCAATTGCAATGATCCCGATGACGGAAACCTGCAAGATCATGATCGTCAAACGTTGAGGATTAAGCAAAAAGCTCTGTCCAACGAAGAGCCAACCCAACACTTCAAGTACGAGCGCGATAGCGATCAAAACCATAAAGATGTTCAATTCCGGAGGCAAACGTCGAGCGGATGTGGTTCTTTCGGTCTTTTCAGTGACAAGTTGATTGGTGGTCATAGTTGTTCCTTCCAGCCGTCCGCAGACGCTTAGCGCGCAGCCAGTTCCATTATTGTTATTTGGGTGGCTTCTGATCTATCGAGGAATCCGGTGACCCTCCCCTCATGCATCACCATCACGCGATCGCTCATGCCAAGCACTTCCGGCAACTCCGACGAAATCATGATGACAGCCACGCCATCCCTCGCCAGTTCCGTCACGAAGCGATGGATCTCCGCCTTTGCACCAACGTCGATACCGCGCGTAGGCTCATCAAGAATAAGGATGCGCGGATTGGTGAGAAGCCATCGACCGATGAGAACCTTTTGCTGGTTACCGCCCGAGAGGTTTTCGATTTTCTCATGCAAATTCGGGGTCTTTACACGAAGCTTTCGGCTCATTTCCTCACAGGCAGCATAAGCCTGCTTTTCCCGGACGAACCCGCCACTTGCAAAGCGATCCTGCAAAACGGCTATTTGCATGTTTTCAAGAATATTAAGAACCAGCAGACATCCTGTGTCTTTCCGGTCTTCGGTAAGAAACGCCATGCGATTGCGGATGGCGGTTTTGGGACTATCGATGTTGACAGGATTGCCATTGATTTCAATCGAACCGGACGACGCGGGCGTCACTCCGAACACTGCTTCTGCCACATTCGATCTGCCAGATCCTACAAGTCCGGCTATACCGAGTATCTCGCCTGCGCGAACATCAAACGAGACGTCGTGAAACACGCCATTGAGTGTCAGGTTCTTGACAGAAAGGACCGTATCCCCGATCGGCACCTTTTCCTTAGGGAACATCTGTGTGATCTCACGGCCAACCATCATCCGGATAATGTCATCCCGTGTTACATCCGTGGACCTATGCGTGCCGATGTACTTGCCGTCGCGAAAGACCGAGAATTCATCGGCGATCTCGAACAGCTCATTCATTTTGTGGGTAATGTAGACGATCCCGATGCCTTGCGCGCGCAGATCGCGGATGATCTCGAACAGATGACCGACTTCACGCTCGGTCAAAGTCGACGTCGGTTCGTCCATAATGAGAACATCGGACTCGTACGAAACAGCTTTTGCAATCTCGACCATCTGCCGATTGGCGACGGACAGGAGTCGGACTTCCATTTCCGGATCGATGTTGATCTTCAAGCGTTCGAAGAGTTCGATCGTCATCCGGTGCATTTCTCTATGATCGACGAATCCAAACCGGTTCTTTGGTTCTCTGCGGATCCAGATGTTTTCCGCAACGGTCATATAGGGCATCAGGTTGAGTTCCTGATGGATCATGGCGATGCCGTTCTCCAGCGCGTCGAGTGGTGACAACAACCGGATTTCAACGCCTTTGAGTTTGATTGTGCCTTTGTCCGGATGGTAGATACCTGCGAGCACCTTCATCAGGGTGGATTTGCCGGCACCGTTCTCGCCCATCAAGGCGTGAACCGACCCTCGCCTTAATTTGAAAGAAACGTCGTCCAACGCAACGACACCCGGAAATTCCTTGTGTACACCCTCTGCAGAGAGAAGGTATTCGGCATTTGGAATTGTCCTGCTGGCGCGCACGGCGGCCATTGCTGTCGGGCTTATGGTCATTTCTGTCCTCCCAATCACGACCCTGTTGCAATGCGTATTGGGAGCGGGATTGACCCCGCTCCCAACGGCCCAATCACTTCTTGGTCTGATACTGTGAGAGGTTTTCTTTGGTCACGAGCTCGAAGGGGATGTATGTCTTTTTTTCGACAGCCTCGCCTTTGATGATCTTGCGTGCCGTGTCGACCGCACCGCGTCCCTGGCCGGCTGCATTCTGGAACACCGTGACATGTAGATCCCCTGCCGCCACAGCAGCCAGAGCATCTGCCGTGGCATCAACACCGCCAACCACAACGCTATCCATCTTCCGCCCCGAAGCCTTCAATGCCTGTATGGCACCCAGGGCCATTTCGTCATTGTTGGCAATGACCGCATCGAATTCGACACCGGCAGACAACCAGTTTGTCATCAAGTCGAGAGCCGGTGTGCGCATCCAGTTGGCCGACTGTTCTTCAACGACTTTGATGCCGCTGCATTCCGGCGTGGACAGCACATCGTGCGTGGCTTTCGTGCGGCCGCGTTGACCTGTGGTGCCGAGCTGTCCCTGCATGATAACCGCTTTGCCTTTGCCTGCGAGCATCTTGCAGACAGTCTGGGTTTCCAGCGTTCCAGCCTGCTCTTCATTAGACCCGACAAAAGCTTGCTTGTCCGGCAGGCTGTCGACGTTCGACGGTGCATTGTTCACAAAGATCAGCGGAATACCTGCTGCCGCCGCAGTTTTTGAGATCGCTGCGCCAGAGTCGGCGTCGACCAGCATGATAATGATCGCATCAACGCGGGACGCGATGAAGTTGTCCACCTGGCTCTGCTGCTTTGCGATATCACCCTGACCATCCTCGGTCAGTATGGTCACGCCGTCGAGTGACTTGCCGTAGTCCTCCATGCTGTGACGAAGACCGGTCAGCCAGTTATCGTCGAACAATGACATACTGACACCAATGGTTTCGGCATGCGCCGTGCTCGTCAACAGTGCTGCCGCGAGAGCCGCACATGCAAAATACTTCTTCATTCCATTCCTCCTCAGTTGTGCGGACGATTTCAAGCGTCCGCGATTAATGCCAAAGCATCTTCGTTCCGGGAGACGATGCGCCTCCGGTTCTGCCGGTTTCTTCCGGCTTCGTTCGATCTTTCGGTATTCTTGGCATCCGCACGATTTGCGAACAGATACCGTTTTCAGACTAGCTCCTCCCAGCTGTGTCGATCACACGAAGCGTGGTTTTTGCCAGCCTCCATCGTATATTTCGTGGCTATCCACGACAGCGTCCACGAAGGCGACCCCCTTCAATCCGTCATAGGATGTCGGAATGACCTCCTCATCCACAGCTTTACCGCATGCTTTCGATCGGATAACCGATGCGAAAGCAGAGTAAAGATTGGCAAATGCTTCAATGTAGCCTTCCGGATGACCAGGCGGCGTGCGCGTCCGAACCTGGGTGTTCGCAGAGAGATCGTCCCTGCCGCGCTTGACGACGATGGGCGCACCAAACAGCGGGGTGAAATGCAGCTCGTTGGGGTGTTCCTGATGCCAGGCCAAGCTGCCTTTTTCGCCGAACACCCGTAAGCGTAGCCCGTTTGATTGGCCGATTGCCACCTGCGACGACCACAATAACCCGCGGGCACCACCTTCGTAGCGGATCATGACGTGAGCATTGTCATCAAGGGCTCGTCCTTCGACAAAGGTAGCAAGATCGGAAGCCAGCGCTTCGGCTTTGAGACCCGTTACAAATCCCGCCAGATGATATGCATGGGTGCCTATATCTCCGATCGATCCGCCGCGACCGTTTTTTTTCGGGTCTGTCCGCCAGGCTGCCTGCTGGTTTCCCTGCAGTTCAATGCCAGTCGCCATCCACTCCAATGGATATTCAACCTGAACGACCCGAATGCCTCCAAGATCGCCGCGCTGAACCATTGCACGTGCCTCATGGATCATCGGATAACCGCAATAGGTGTAGGTTACGCCGAGGAAAAGACCAGTCGATTGTGCCAACTCATGCAAGGCGATGGCATCTTCCGCGGTTGTTGTCATCGGCTTTTCGCAGATCACGTGAATACCAGCTTCGAGGAAGGCCTTGGCGATCGGGAAATGTGTATGATTGGGTGTGCAAATTGCCACGACATCGATACGATCGGCCCGGGATATTTCTCCCTCCACCATTGCCTTGTAGTCATCGTAGGATCGATTTCGTTCGATGTAGTTTTTCGCCGCAAATGCGTGACCGCGCTCGGCATTGACGTCGAACGCGCCTGCGACGAGTTCGAAATTGTTGTCCAGTCTTGCCGCGAAACGATGGATGCCGCCGATATAGGCACCATCACCGCCGCCCACCATGCCCAGTCTTAGTCTGCGATTTGCAAGGGGTATCCCGGTCATCGCAATACCTCCGAAATTCCAAGGATCTCATGATTGAGCGAGCGGTCAGCTCCGGATTTCACAAAGTCGTCAAAGGCCCGCTCTGAAACCCGAATGATATGATCTGCAATGAATCGTGCGCCCTCAGCGGCACCATCCTCAGAGTTTTTCAAGGCACATTCCCACTCAAGGACGGCCCAGCCATCAAAGTCGTAGCCGGACAATTTGGAGAAAATCGCGCCGAAATCGACCTGACCATCGCCTGGAGACCGGAAACGGCCGGCTCGGCTGATCCACGGCTGGTAGCCGCCATATGCTCCAGTCTTACCCGTCGGGCGGAACTCGGCATCCTTGACGTGGAATGTCTTGATCCGTTCATGGTAATGATCAATGTAGGTCAAATAATCGATCGACTGCAGCACCAGATGGCTCGGATCGTACATAATGTTGCATCTTGGGTGATTTTCGACACGTTCCAGGAACATTTCGAATGTGAGCCCGTCATGCAAATCCTCAGTTGGGTGGATTTCGTAGCATAGATCCACGCCCTCGCTGTCGAACGCATCAAGCAGCGGACGCCAACGTGTGGCCAGTTCATCAAAGCCGTCCGAAATCAAACCGTCCGGCCATTGCGGATATGGATAAAAATAGGGCCAAAGTAATGTTCCGCTGAATGTTACATGGCGATCTACGCCAAAGCGCCGCGAGGCCTTTGCCGCACAAAGGAGTTGGTTCACAGCCCACTCCTGCCGCGCTTTCGGGTTCTTGTGCACCTTTGCGGGGGCAAAAGAGTCCGCGGGAAGATTGAAGGATGGATGGAGGGCAACAAGTTGTCCCTGAAGATGGCTTGCGAGCTCGGTGACCACGAGGCCGTCTTCTTTTAAAATGCCCTTGAACTCATCGACATAATCCTGGCTTTCGGCCGCCTTCTCGAGGTCAATAATCCGCCTGTCCCATGTTGGGATCTGAACGCCCTTGAAGCCCTTATCAGCGGCCCACCCGGACAAGCCTTTCAGCGAATTAAATGGTGCTTCATCGCCAGCAAACTGTGCGAGAAATACCGCAGGTCCCTTGATTGTCTTCATTATAATACCTCGTTCGGCATCAAAGTGGCGATGCGGGGTGTGGGATGCCATCATAGGCTCCCCATATCCCTTGATCGAAATTTATGATTGCGCCTGTCATCAGGCCGGATTCAGAGGACGCCAGAAACGCGATTGCCCGGGCAACCTCAACCGGGTCGATTAACCTGCCGTTTGGCTGGTCGGCAGCTGCCTGCTCAAGCCAGTTTTCTGGTCTGCCGTCCAGGACGCGCTGGGTCCTGTCTTCACCTTCCGATGCCATCCAACCGATATTCAGGCTGTTGATGCGGATACGGTTGCGAAGAACTGCGTAAGCAACATTACGTGTCAGCGTGTCAAGCGCACCTTTGGAGGCACAATAGGCTGTCAAATTTGGCTGGCCGCCCATCGATGACATTGAGGAAATATTGACAATCGTTCCTTCGATCTGCTCGCGCTTGAAAAGCTTGATTGCCTCCTGGATCAGGAAAAACGGCGCGCGTGTATTCACCGCAAACAACATATCGAACAGCTCAGGTGAGGTTTCCAGGATGGTGCCTCTGTTGGTCGCACCCGCAACGTTAATGAGACAATCCAGCCGCCCGAATACTCTGTCTGCTTCCGCAACGACCTTGCGGCAATCATCGATGTTCCCAAGATCGGCTTTCACAAACACGGCCTTACAGCCTAGTTCTTCAAGTGCGGCTACCTGCGCGGCGCCCTTTTCCGTCGAGCGGCCACAAATTACCAAACCTTCCGCTCCCCGTTCCGCGAAAAGCTTCGCGGTGGCGGCACCCAATCCCTGCGTGCCTCCCGTTATAAGAGCAACTTTACCTTTGAATTGACCGTTCATGTCGTTGGTTTCCGCATAACCGAATTGCGCCGATAACAGATTTGGAGAGCCCCTAAATGCCGACACGCTGCTTTTTACGACCGGCTTGCTGGTCGGCCGACGCGACATTCACTTCCGGGCGGGCACTCACTTGGGGTACGCCTACATCCCACCAAGCGTCTCCAGGCGTCCAGGTGAAAGCATCCGACACAATTGTGAGTACAGTTGTCCGGTCTGTTGACTGAGCCCACTCCATGGCGGCTCCAAGATCTGCCAGGCTTTCAACATGGCGCGTCAGTGCTCCCATGGATTCAGCATGCTTGCCGAAGTCCACTGGAAACGCCTCTTTGACCCGGCAATCCTTCAACAGATTGTTGAAGGACGCTCCGCCCTTGGCGTTCTGAAGGCGATTGATGACAGCATAGCCGCCATTGTCACAAACAATCAGAATCATCTTGTGCCCCGAAAGCACTGTGGAATAGATGTCCGAGTTCATCATCATGTAGGTGCCGTCACCGATCATGACGATCGGGGTACGGGTGGGATCAGCCATCGCTGCGCCCCACCCGGCTGCAATTTCATATCCCATGCACGAAAAGCCAAACTCGCAGTCGAAGGTATTGGGAGCTTTGACCCGCCAGTTCTTCATGACTTCACCAGGCAAACCGCCGGCGGCCGTAATCAGGAGATCGCGCTCGCCGGCATGGGCGTTCACGACGGCGACAACTTGTGCGTAGGTAGGTACGGCAGCATTGGTAGGCTTTTGATAACCGTCGAGCGCGGTATTCCATTTCGCAAACTCGGTCCGACCCTTTTGGGTCCATTCTGGTGCGGCCATATAGCCGCTGAGTGCTGCCTGAAGCTCGTTTATACTCTCACGCGCATCGCCAACGACCGCAACCGCGCGATGCTTGTTGGCATCCCAGCGCGCCGCATTGATCGATACGAACGTGGCGTCCGGCGAGAATGCGGTCCAGGATCCGGTTGTAAAGTCCATCAGCCGCGTGCCAACGGCAAGGATTACATCTGCTTGCGCAGCCAATGTATTTGCCGAGGTGGAGCCAACGATACCAATAGGGCCGACATGAGCGGGATGATCATGCGTTACGGTACCCTTGCCGGCGATGGTTTCGCACATCGGTATGCCGTGCTTTTCTGCGAAGTCAGCAAGGGCTGTTTCTGCTCCGGAGTAGCGCACACCGCCACCTGAAATGATCAGCGGACGTTTGGCAGACTTCAAGACTTTGACAGCCTGCGCCAGACTATCCAAATCCGGGCGTGGGCGCGGAGCTCTATGCACTGTTGGCTCGAAGAAGCTCTCCGGATAGTCCCATGCGATTTCCTGCACATCCTGCGGCAAGGCCAGAAATGCCGGACCACAATCTGCCGGGTCAAGCATCACGGCAACCGCTTGCGGCAGGGAGGCAATGATCTGTTCTGGATGGGTGATCCGATCCCAATATCGTGTGACCGCCTTGAATGCATCGTTTACCGTGATCGTCGGATTGCCAAAATGCTCGACCTGCTGCATCACCGGATCGGGACGACGATTGACAAAGCTGTCACCGGCGAGCAGCAAGACTGGAAGCCGGTTGCTGTGAGCAACACCGGCTGCGGTAATCATGTTCAATGCGCCAGGACCGATCGAAGACGCTGCAACCATGATCTGACGCCGCTGCGTCGCTTTCGCAAAACCAATTGCAGCAAGTGCCATCGACTGTTCATTCTGTCCGCGCCATGTCGGCAATATATCTTTAACCGCTTCGAGTGCTTCTGAAAGGCAGGTCACATTCCCATGCCCGAAGATCGCAAAAACACCAGGAAACAGGGGTTCACGCCGCCCCTCAATCTGCGTGAACTGATTGCAAAGATAGCGGACCAGGGCTTGTGCCATGGTTAAGCGGACAGTAGACATATTAATCCTCCCAAACTGGCGCTCCTCGACCAGCCTTGTGCATGGAATATTTATTGCATTAATTTAAATATTGCAAGTCTTTTTGCATTTCAGCTGTGTGTGGCCCGTCCTGGGACCGTTCAGACAATGTGAATCAATCATAGTTTCGATCAATTCGAGCGGCCATGCGCCTCCAAATGCGCGCGGGTACAAACAGCACGGGCTGAACCACACAGAGAACCAATATTGTCATATTTGATTTATTGCAATATTTTTTGCATTGAGTTACTGCAGAACCGCTTGATCAAAACCCCGGGAGGAAATCCGTGTTAAATATCGCCCTTCTCGGCTGCGGTCGCATCGGTAAAATGCACGCAGCCACGATTGCCCGCTCGCCTACCGCGCAGCTTGTTTCTGTTTACGATCCTGTCTTTGAAGCGTCAGAGCAGGTTGGAACGCAATTTGGCTGCGCTGTTGCGCCGAGCGCCGAAGTGGCAATCGCTTCAGCCGATGCTGTGCTTATCGCCACGTCCACACCGACGCACGCAGACCTTATCGAAGCATCAGTACGAGCTGGAAAAGCTGTATTCTGCGAAAAGCCCATTGATCTGTCCCTGGAGCGGGTTGTGAAATGCCGGAATGCGATTGCTGCCCATTCGAGTGTCGTTCAAATCGGGTTCAACCGCCGTTTCGATCCGGGACATCGCGCAGCGCGTGAGGCCGTACGCAATGGTGATATCGGAGACCTGCAACAGATCATCATCACATCGCGCGATCCTGGACTGGCCCCATGGGGTTACTTGCAGGCATCAGGCGGAATTTTCAGAGATATGACCATCCATGATTTCGATCTCGCGCGCTTTATGCTCGACGAGGAGGTGGATGAAGTATTTGCAACTGGAAGCGCACTTATCGAGCCAAGACTTGCCACGGAACTTAATGATGTCGATTCCGTAATGGTGGTTATGCGGACAGGGAGCGGCAAGCTATGCCACATCAACAACTCGCGCCTGGCCACTTACGGTTATGACCAGCGCATTGAGTTGTTTGGCTCCAAAGGCATGGTGATTTCTGACAATCGTCGCGCCCACGAACTGAAGCGCTTTGGGGCAGTAACTACAGCCGCAGGCGAGCCTTATCTTAATTTCTTCATTGAACGTTATGTTGAAGCGTTTTCCGCGGGGCTCGAAAGCTTCATTGAAAAGGCTGTCAGCGGCGGAAAACCGGAAGCAACGTTTGATGATGGAGAGCGGGCGCTTGCGCTCGCCGAAGCGGCAGTCCTGTCTTTGAAAAAAAAGCGCTTCGTGAAGGTGTCTGAAGTTTCCTGACGAATGCGCCAAGCGCCGTTCGCAGGAACGGCGCTTGTCAGATCACACCTTCCGGCGTTGATTTTCCGTGACAGTTGGAATGTGCGGCGTACTTTCGCCATCTTCCTGGAGGGACGCCGCAAGGGCTATCGCGATACATTGGGTGATGCACATGGGTGCCGCCAAAGAGCGCGAAAATGAATACTCGTCTTCCGGTACCGTGAACAAGACCTTCGCACTCTTCGCCAAAGGAGACAGCTGGCTGTCAGTGATGGCGACCATGGGCGTACCGTTGCTCGCGGCAACGTCGGCGATCGAGACCACTTCCTTGGCATAGTGCCGGAAAGAGATCGCTACGAGTACGTCTTTCTTGCCCATGACCTGAGCCATTTCAGGAGCAAGACCACCGGCCGGATCAAGCAGGACAACCCTGCGTCTCAGCATTGAGAGAACATACCGCAAAAAACCGGCAATCGGTTCAGAGCGAAGTTGTCCGGCAATAAAAATCGTATCGGCATTTTTCAGCAATTTTGCGGCATCTGCCAGAGACTTTTCCGTAACTGCGTTCAGCAATTCCTGCAGCGTTGCTATATCCCGCACCACCAGATCGTGCAGAAAGCCTAGATTGCCTTTGCGTTTGTTCTTTTCCAAATCCGCATCGAGAGCGCTGATGCGTTCCCGGTATCCCGGCGCAGCAGTCGACAGTCTTGTCTGGAATACACCCTGCAACTGCTTGAAACCGGAAAACCCGAAGTGCTGCGCGAAGCGCACAAGAATCGAGGGGTGTGCGCCAACTTGTTCGGCAATCGTGTTAATCGACTGCATGGCGACTACATTTGAATTCTGCGTGAGAAACCTCGCGACTTGCTGGAACCTGTCGCTCAAAGAAGGATATGCTTCCGTGACAGCGTTGACGAAACTCTCGTAGTTCGCCAATCGCGGTTCGGATTGCTCAGAATTCTTTACCCTTGGCATGAAACAGAACCTCTTCATTGTTAGCCGCTCACGCGAGCCAAGCCAGCCGTTTAAGTCGCTGTCACTTAACAAGGAAGCACCGTGCCAGTTTGATTATTGCAATTTTTCCTATTTCGCAACATTCCATGTTCACAGCAGGTTGATCGAGCCGTGTGTTGTCCGATCTCTGAACAGTTGGAAGAACCGGTGCACCCGAAAGTGCACCGGGGACAATCAATACGGAGCGTCAGGAAAATAGTACTCTACCGCATTATCCTTTGTGATCAACGGGCTGCCAAGAACATACCGACCATTGATCGGGGCTTGCGTGGCAAATTTCATGGTCACCAATTCAATCGCGGGAATAATAAGCGTCGGTGGATAAAAAATATCGGCGTCAACCATGTCGTGCCCATCCTTGACGAGTTTAACGACCTTGTTCATGCCAGATCCGCCAAGAACGGTGACATTCTTGCGGCCGGCCTGCTTGATAGCCTCGATGGCACCAAGCGCAGCATCGTCATCCCCAGCCCACACACCGTCGATCTTTGGGAAGCGCTGCAAATAATCCTGCATAACTTCAAAACCCTTGTCGGGATTCCAATTGGCGTATTGCATGTCGAGGACGTCGATCTTCGTGCCCTTCAATGCGGCATTGAAGGCTTCGATGCGAATGTTATCGATCGCGGTCGGTATTCCCCGCATAACGACAATCTTGCCACCGTCCGGGAATTTCTTTTTGAAGTATTCCGCAGCTGCACGCCCGTACTGCGGATTGTCGCCTCCCACGTACAGGTCTTCAATGCCCTCTTCGCCCAGTCCCCGGTCGACGGTTGCAATAAAGATACCCTTGGCTTTTGCGGCCTTCACCGGTTGGGTCAAGGGATCAGATTCAAATGGCAACACAATAAGTGCATTGATGTTGCGGGCGACCATATCCTCTATATCATTGACCTGCTGGGTCGCACTGGATGATGTCGTCAGAACAAAATCGACATTCGGGAAGGCCTTCTTCATGGTGTCGATCGTTCGCTTCGTGTGGTAATTCAGACCACCAGTCCAGCCGTGCGTTGCAGCTGGTATGGAGACACCAATAACGGCATCTGCAGCATTTGCCTCTATTCCCCATCCCGCGATCATCATTGCTGCCGCGACAAGAGCCGTTTTCAAACTTCTTAGCATGATAGTTCCTCCCTTATTTAGACAACCCAACCCTTCCAGACTCATGCAAAAGTCCGGCAAGCTCTTCATTAGTGACAGTGTTCGTCGTTCAGCCTTGTGAGCGATCCCGCTGCAGGAGAACTGCGATAATTATGATCGCCCCCTGGAATGCCCCGTTAAGATAGGGGCTGACAAAGCCAGTGAGGTTCAGGATATTGCTGATGAACCCGAGGATAAGCACCCCGACAACCGTTCCCCATATGCGGCCAAAACCGCCACTCAGAGCAGTTCCGCCAATGATGACGGCCGCGATGGCTTCCAGTTCCCACATCAATCCCGTCGAGGGTGTTGCCGCGCCGAGGCGTGGAACATAAATGACCGTGGCGACTGCCACACAGAAACCTTGAATGACGTAGGTCAGGATTCGGACGCGGTTAACGGGAATTGCTGAATAAAGGGCGACATGACGATTGGAACCAATCGCGGCAACGTGCCGCCCAAACCGCACACGTCTCAAAACCACTTCGCCGATAACAGCCATGACAATGAGAACGATGATCGGAACTGCGATCCCTCCCACCTGCCCATAGTAGATTGGTCTCGCGGCATCACGCAGGGAGAAGTCCAGCGAAATGGAACCACCATCGGAAAGCCAGGTAATAATTGAGCGGAAGATGCCCATTGCGCCAAGTGTGACAATGAATGCTTCGACTCTGCCCTTCACAATCATGTAGCCATTCAGGAACCCCGCAGCTGCGCCCACAAGAATGGAGAACAGTATTCCTGCTGAAATCAGCAGCCAACCGGATCCAAGAGCCCCTACCGAGTGATTGAGGAAAAGAATGGTCACACCTGCGACCAATGCGGATAGCGAGCCGACCGACAAATCCAGCCCGCCCGCTGTAATCACGAATGTGGCACCAATCGCTATGATGCCGATAATGGCACTTCGCGTGAAGACATTTGACAAGTTCTCGGCACCGAGAAAGATACCGCTTGTCAAAGCGCCGATTATCATGAGCAGGATCAAGGCGATGAGCGGGCCCATAGCCTCCAATGTCCGAGTTATGGTCAGACCAGAGCCTGTCGGGGCACCTGTGGTATTAAGTGTGACGTCAGACATGGGTTAGCTCCTCCTGCAAGCCCATTGCGAAGCGGATAATCTCGCTTTCCTGTATTTTCTCTCCCGTCAGCTCGCCGGAAATCTGCCCCCGTCGCATGACAACAACACGGTCCGATAGTCCAACGATCTCTTGCATTTCCGAGGAAATGACGACGATGGCTTTGCCTGCATCGGCGAGCCTGGCGATGATTTCGTAGATTTGTTGTTTGGCTCCGATGTCCACGCCTCGCGTCGGCTCATCGAAAACGACCAGATCAGGATCTGTTGCGAGTGTCTTCGCAATCAGGATTTTTTGCTGATTGCCACCGCTGAGCGAACCAGCAGTTGCGTTATAGTTCCCCGCCCGGATATCGTATTCCTTCACCACGGTGACCAGGTCCAGATTCTCCACGCGATGACTGATCCAATTGCGGCCACTCAGCGCTCCCTTTGTCAGCGCAATATTTTCAGATAGTGACTTGCCCAGCAGGAGGCCCTTCCCTTTCCGGTCCTCGGTCAGGTAGGCAAGCTTCAATTGCCAGGCCTCCCGCGCATGCGGCAGCGCACGGCGTTGCCCGTTGAGTTCGAATGAGTGACACGACGCGGAACGCAAGCCGAGAAGTGCCTCGAACAATTCTGTCCGCCCTGACCCCACAAGTCCGGAAATTCCGAGAACTTCCCCCTTGTGGATCGTCAGGCTGGCATCAATAACCGCATTCGCAGAGTTCAATCCGATCACGTCGACAAGGATTTCACCCCTCGTTTTTGTCTTTTGACGAACCGGATAGATTTCCGACAATGGCCGACCGACCATGGCTTCGGCCATTTCATTTTCAGATATTTCGCTTGCCCTTGCCACCCGCACAATCTGGCCATCCCGCAGCACGGCGATCCTATTGGCGATAGCCTTCACCTCATCGAGACGGTGCGAGGTGAAAACGACCGAGCCCCCCTCGTCGCGGAACAGTCGGATGCGATCGAAAAGCTGGTTTGCTTCTGTCCCCGACAAAACCGCCGTTGGTTCGTCCATAAGGATTAGCTTAGGTTCTCGCGCAAAGGCTTTGGCAAGCTCGACCATCTGCCAATCAGACACAGGCAGATCTTGCAACCGAGCACGCGGTGAAACGTATGATCCGAGTTTTGCCAAAATATCAGCGGAAGCCTTCTCCATGGCTTGGCGATCTGTAAAAATCCCTTTGGTCAGTTCGCGTCCGAGAAAGACGTTCTCGGAAACGGTCAGATGCGGAGCCAAACAGAATTCCTGATGCACCATAACCACACCAGCCCGCTCGGCTTCCCGGAGAGTCTGCGGGGCACGTTTTCCTTCAAAATCCATCGTGCCGCTCGATTGGGGTGCAAGCCCGGCAATGATACGCATCAGGGTTGACTTGCCAGCACCGTTCTCGCCGACCAGAGCAAGAACCTCGCCCTGCTCGACAGACAGGTCTATCCCCTTCAGGACGGGAACATCGCCGTACGATTTGAAGAGCTGGGTGAGCGCAAGCATCGGCATCGTCAAACGCGCGCCGCTACTAGCGTCTGATGGCCGATCTCAGCGTGGTTGACGACCAGAGCCGCGCTCAAATTACCATTGAAATAATCGATAATATTGGCAGCGGCAGAAACGGCCATCCTCCGCCCGCACGCTTCCGTTAGCCCAGCGTTGTGGGGTGACAGGACTACCCGCTCGCAAGCAAAGAGAGGATTTCCGGAAACTGGCGGTTCCTCGGTGAAAACATCCAGCCCGGCAGCACCTATCCGATTTTCATTCAAAGCAGCGAGCAATGCCTTTTCATCGACCAGGCCACCCCGTGCCGTATTGATGAGGATCGCAGACGATTTCATCAAAGCCAGTTCGCGCTCTCCGATAAGTGCCAGAGAGCCAACCTTTGGTACATGGAGGGAAACCACATCCGCGACGCGAAGACCATCTTCCAATGTATCAACGGGATGAACACCACGTGCAAGAATGCTCGAAGGATCCTGAAAACGATCATGTGCCAGGACATTCATCCCCAATGCAGCGGCAATTTGGGCGAGACGGCGACCGATACGTCCAAAACCAACAATCAGCAATGTTCCGCCATCCAATTCGACTGCATCGAGCGAATTGCGATAGTTCCAATCGCCTTGCCGCATTTTCTGATCAAACAGAACGGTCCGACGTGCCGCCGAGAGCATGAGCATAGCCGCGTGTTCTGCAACCGCACGGGAATTCACGTCACCGACCACTGCCAGCGGGATTTGTCGCGCGTTGAGGGCCGCGACATCGACAGAGTCGTACCCAACGCCGTGCCGGGATACAATTTTCAGGTTGGGTGCTGCGGTGACAAACGCGGACGACAGCGGCTGCGTTCGGATGAGCAATGCATCTGCGGTTGGTAGATAGGGCTCGTAACTGGCGGCAGTGACATCTTCAACGTAATCGACTTCGATTCCCGGCGCATTTTGCAGGAGAGACAGCCCGTCCGCGTGGATCTTTCCAGCGACAACAACTCTTGGCATGCTCAATACCCTCCCCGGTCGAGCTTGTTTTCAGGAAGCGCGTCCACCACGAGTTCCCTGAATTTTCTCACACTTGCATCGGCTGCCCCCGCCATAAGGCGAACGTCGTTCGAAACGGTGACCAGATCAAAGCCCCATCCAACGGCTTTTGCGGCATACTCCGCTGTTCCGTTGTGAAGAGCTGCGCGTTTACCCGCCTTGTGTGCGGTGTGGAGAATATGCTGGATCGCCGCAATCATTTCGGGCTCACTCCGATCGAAGCCGGGGGCATACTTCCTGCCTTGAAGTCCGAGCGTGAGGTCGGCTGGACCTATGTAAACACCGTCAAGTCCGGGCGTAGATAAAATGTCGTCAAGATTTTCATATGCCTGCGCGGTTTCGATCATCGCGAGGCAGATCATCTCGTCGTCGGCCTCGTTTGCATATCCCGTTCCGGTAGAGAACAGAGCCCGGCTGGGCCCGAAGCTGCGAACACCATGTGGCGGATAGCGGACGTAAGAAACCAGGCGCTCGGCTTCCTCCCTCGTGTTTATCATGGGGCAGATGACACCATAGGCGCCCGCGTCGAGCGCCTTCATGATGTCAGCTGGGTCGAGCCAGGGAACGCGAATAAGAGGTGCTACACCGCTTGCGCGCATGGCCTGCAACATCGGGACGGCGCCATCATAGCCAACGATCCCATGCTGCATGTCAATAGTGATTGAATCGTACCCTTGAGCGGCCATAATTTCCGCACTGAATGAACTCGCAATCGACAGCCAGCCATTGAGCACCGGCTTTCCATCGGCCCAGCGGCTTTTCACACCATTCTTGATCATTTGCGGATTCCTTAAACCATCATCTGTGAGAGCTTGACGTTGGAGTAGTCGAGAATTCCCTCGATGCCGCCCTCACGGCCCATCCCGCTTGCCTTGATTCCGCCGAAGGGAGCTTCTGCTGCTGCCAGGGCGAAGCTATTCACACCGACCATGCCCGCCTGCAGCCGGGCAACCGCATCACGGGCCCGCGCCGCATCCCGGCTGAAGACATAGGCAGAAAGCCCCATCTCCGATGCGTTGGCGCGCTCAATCACTTCATCCGTATTTGAGAAGGACGTGATTGCCGCAATTGGCCCGAAATTTTCCTCAGCAAGTGCCTTGGCATCGTCAGGCAAGCCCGTGATCACAGTAGGTTCGAAGAAGTATCCGGTATTCAGTTCAGCGGGACGGCGTCCGCCAGCAAGTATCTTTCCGCCCCTGTCACGCGCATCTGCAACGACTTCCTCAATAGCATTGATGCGCCGCTGATTGATCAAAGGCCCCATCTGCGTTGTCTCGTTGAGGCCATGGCCAAGCTTGAGCGCACGTGCGCGGGCGGCGAAGCCTTCTGCGAAAGAGTCATGCAGGGATTCGTGAACGTAAAACCGATCGGGCGTGACACACACCTGACCGCTATTGGCATATTTTGTGGGCACTGCAAGATCGAGCGCGCGCTCCAGATCAGCATCTTCGAAGACGATCATTGGAGCATTCCCGCCAAGTTCCATGCTCACACGCTTCACAGTTTGCGCACTGTCCCTGATCATTTGCTGTCCAACTTGCGTTGATCCGGTCAAAGACACTTTTCTGACAACGGCCGATGCCATTATCGGTCTGTAGGTATTGGCAGTAGGACCGATCAACAGGTTTGCCACACCCGCCGGGATTCCAGCTTCCCGAAGGCAGTCAAACATAGTCATCGCGACGCCTGGCACCTCAACGGAGGGCCGTACAATCACGGTACACCCGGCCGCAAGAGCCGGCGCAACCTTGCGTGCTATCAAAGCTGCGGGAAAGTTCCACGCGGTAAAGGCTGCGACAACGCCAACTGGTTCATGGGTAACTTCAAGCCGTCCACCGGGCAATCTGCTTTCAATGATCCGACCGTAGATGCGGCGGGCTTCTTCCGCATACCAGCGAAATTGATCCACAGCGAGATTCCATTCACGGCCGGCCTGCGCAAAGGGTTTACCGGTCTCAAGCGTCATGCGCCGAGCCGCCTCGACTTCGCGGCGGATCATCGTGTCAGCAACTTTATGAAGTAGATCGGCACGTGCCCAGGCGGCTGTCTCGCGCCATTTGACCAGAGCCTGTTCGGCGGCAGCAATTGCTGATTGCGTGTCTTCCGCGCTTGCGGCAGGAACAATGCCGAGCACTTCTCCGTTACCCGGATCCGTGACTTCCGTGCTTGCCCCTTTCACCGGACCGGACCACGCGCCGTCGATGAAAAGCCCGTAAGATGTATACATGTCTCCTCCTCGCGGTGAAGGCCGTTTCGGCCTAGCGCCGTATGCAATTATTATTTCAAATTAGCAAATTAAGCAATTTTTATTGCTAGTCAAGTTATATTTGAATCGCAAATGCTGGGGATTTGCGCATCTGGGTTGCTACAACTTGTAAGTATAAAGTTTCACAGGGGTAGCCCAGCCGTTCTGCCGAGGCGTCACAATGGCTGCCCTTGAGGCATGGGCAAACAGGATTCGTTATTAAACTATTATTGCAATATTTCATATACCGCAAGTTAAATTGCAAACCGCACCGTGACGCAAGCCGCAACCTTCAACCCGCAGGCACAATAGACATGACGTAATCCGCGATCAGCTTCAGCGACAAAAAGAGCAAGGTGATCTGAATCAGCAGATAGAAAATACCCTCGGGCAAAAGACGCGTCAGTTTGGCACCAACGAACGTTCCCGTAATTGCTGCCGGCAGCAACCATAATGCTAGCGTCGTATCAAACTTCGAGAACTGCTGGAGTTCCCAATAGGGTATTATCTTGGCAGCATTCACGATCGCGAAAAGAATGGTTGAAGTTCCTGCGAATTTCATCTTTTCAAGGTGCTGCGGTAGCACGTACATCTGAAACGGGGGCGCGCCGGAATGAGAGACGAAGCTGGTCAAGCCCGTGAGTGTACCCCAGAAGACGCCCCCGGGGATGTCTGCGGGCTTTACAGTCTTCCTGTATTTCGCGCCAAACCACGCGTTGAAACAGAACAGAATACCGACAAGCCCAACAAGCATTCCGATGAACAGACTTGAGAGGTTTGCGCTAAACATCCACCCTAACCCCACACCAGCGAGCGCTGCTGGCGTAAGGATCACGAGATTCCTGGCGGAATAATTTTTCCGATAGAGATATAGCCCGACCATATCGCTGATCACATAGAGTGGTAGCAACAAAGCTGCGGCTGTCACAGGCGATATGACCAAGGCCATAAGCGGCACAGCCAGTGTCCCGACCGATGGCAGGCCACCTTTCGACAAACCGACGAGAAACGATGCAACCACCGCAATCGCCAATATTGTTGGAGTATGCTCAATCATTCAGTTCATCCAGTCTCGCCGGGAAGCCCGCGCCAACTTCAAGATTAAAAAGCGTTCATACCGGGCGCGATGGCAGCCGAAGCTCCGTTCGTTGCCATGTTCGCAATGCGCTGACGATCTGTTCTGCAAGACAAGTCGCTACAAGTCCATCCCACGACGTTGATGCATCTTCTGAAACTTTTCCTAGCCGAAGCGCATCCACCCAGGCCTGACCTTGAACACGATATGCGTCCGCAAATCGAGGGATCCAGTTCGGCGGAAAGCCTGCCATTTCAGCATCGCCGCGTTTGCTATGCGTTAACGCCGGTTGCGCCAAGGAAACGGTGCCATTGGAGCAGACTGCCTCCGCTTGGACGTGATAGCCATAACTGGCATTCACGAAGACTTCTGCGGATACAACTGTGCCATTGTTCATTTCCAATATGAACAAAAGCGGGTCGGCAATACCGCTATTCCCAATACCGGCACAAGGGATGACAGTGGCCGAAATGAACTCAGCTGATAGCAACCACCGACAGATATCGATCTCGTGGACGAAGGCAGACGGATCGGCCGGATGGTTATGGGAAGCGCAGTACTCGACTTTCTCCCGCGATTTTCTTCTTCCATCACACAACCTCCACGGCAAGCCAAGTCCCATTCCGCGATGAGTTCTGGATGGTTTCAACCAGCGTTTGGATGCGTAGTCCGGCGCGGAAATTAAAAGGTTCGGGGCGAATGCCGGCGATGGCTTCCAGGTAGCCGGCGACCTCAATCGCCTTGAGGTCGTTAAACCCCAGCTGATGACCGGGCGCGACGCAAAAGCGACCGTAAGGCACGTGATCCGGCCCCGCCTCAATGCGCCGGAAGCCCTGTCTGCCCTTCGTATCGCCCGTTGAATAGTAATGTAGTTCATTGAAACGTTCTTGAGAAAAGGCCAGCGCCCCTTTAGTGCCGTAGACTTCAAAGTCATGCTGCATCTTTCGGCCTGTCGCGATCCAGTTTCCTTCAACGGAACCGCTGGCCCCGTTTTCGAACCGCAGGAAGGCGCGTCCAACATCATCCGTTTCAACTGATTGCATTTCGCCTTTTCCGTCTGGGCGGCTATCGATCATCGTAACGCAATCACCCATGACACGCGTAATCGGGCCGAGCAGGAATTCTGCTGTAGCCAAGGCGTGGCTGCCAATATCCGCCAGCGCACCACCACCTGCCGGGTTATGCCGGAAAGTAAACGGTCCGCTGGCATCAGCCATATAATCTTCCGCGTGAAGACCGCGATAGCCACGAATTTCCCCAAGTTCCCCACTGGCAATCATCTCACGCGCGAGACCAAGCATCGGATTGCAAAGGTAATTGAAGCCAACCTGCGTTTTTATCGACGCGCGTTCGGCCGCCTCGGCCATCTCCCGGGCGTCGGCGGCGAGTGGTGCCAACGGCTTTTCACAATAGACATGCTTTCCTGCAGCAATGGCTGCCAGAGCCATTTCTTTGTGGAAGGCATTAGGCGCGGTGATATCAATCACGTCGATCGAGGGATCGTGCACCATTCTGCGCCAATCGTCGGTTGCTTCCGCAAATCCAAGTGAGTCACGTGCTGCCTCAGCCTGAGCCATTGTGATATCGGCGATACATGCCAGTTCGATTTCATATGGCAGATCGAACACGCGCTGCGCCGCTGCAAAACCGAAGACATGGGTCTTGCCCATGAAGCCTGATCCAATGAGACCCAGCCGAAGTTTATTCTTCATGCTTTTTTTCCTTGAGATGATTGTAACGATGCCCGGCCAGGTCACCGTGCCACGCGGTGGCCTATCGCCGATATCGCCAAAGTGAGAAGCAACTGGCGGCTCCAAACCATGTTCAGTGGAGTTGCTTTACGCAGCTCGTTTTCCGGCCTGACTGAGCAACGCCTCTGTCAGTTTCTGTTTGGTCCACCCTTCCTGAACGGCTTGGGTAAGCAGGTCCTGTTGGGCTGGAGGAGCAAGTCCACCTAGAGGGGGATCGCTGTCCAGGTTTGTTGGAAATGGATAACCGTCCGCTGTTGCGGCAATGACGGCCTCGCGCGCGCGAGTTCCCAAGCTGGCGAGATAAGGAAATACGGCCAGGCACATTGCAGCCCTATCCAGTGTTTCCATGTGTTTTGCGAAGGGTGAAACCACCTGCAGAAGGTTCACAAGCCTGATCACATTCGATGTCTGGTTTGCACCCGCTGCGTGAAACAATGCAGGACTGAAAAAGATGACATCGCCTTTTTCAAGCGGAAGTTGAACGCAGTTAGCCTCAAAATAATCTCGAAACTCTTGTTGCGACGTAGCGAGATAGCCGGACAAATAGCGCTGGGAATGCGGCAGCAGTTTCGTCGTCCCGCTTTCCACTGGCATATCGCAGTGCGCAACCCCGCCCTGAAGAACGAGGCCTTGACCGAAAGCATGGACGTGGGCTGGAAACTGGCTCATCTGCTGCGTGGTCATGAAGCCAAGATGGAAGTCTCGGTGAACCGCCTGCGCTTTGCCGCCGGGGCGAACCTGATTGACCTGTGTTGCTATCTGGTAGCCTGGTCCCAACCAGGACCGGCACGCCAAATGGATGATCGGATTTGCCATGTAATGCGCATATACTTCGGGTGCACGCAGGCACAGCTTTTGCAGACTGTTCCAGATGCGATCGTTCGCGCCAGTTGCCGCAAAATGATCGCCTATCGCTGCACCCTGCGCACGTTCCTCGGCAATGATCATCTGGAAAACACTCGTCGCCATATCGAGAACCTTAGTATCAGCAAAGGCTCCCCGAATGACGATCACCCCGGGACCTTGTCCAATGGCACGCACCCATTCCGGGCCATGGACATCGTCCACGTCCTTCCCCTCGTAAATTGGAATTTTGGAGATAATCTCACGCGCCAGCGGATAGTCGGCTGCCAAAGTATCAGTTTCCACCTCTGACCGAAAATCGGAAAGATTTGTCTTCATTATCGGCTCCTCCTCAGCCCACACTTTTTAAGTTCCCTTACAAGAGCGCCTTCACGGTCGCTTTCATGGGCTTCATTCACCTGTTCAAGGATCGCAAAAAACCGTAGCTACGTTGTCGTTGTAACGACTGATTGGACCTCGACCCGAAAGAGTTCCACTACTCCCTATCCTTAATGCAATATTTTTTGCAAGTTTCTTGATTTGTCAATATTTATTTTGTAACAATCCAGCATGCGGGAGAATGGCGATGCACGATTGCGGCAATCTGATAGCTGGCTCGTAAGGGCTTAACCCTCTAAAGATTTACACCAATCAAGTATGGAAATTGTGTCGGAGTAAGAAATGAAGGCCAAACTTGGGATAGCCCCCATTGCATGGTGGAACGACGACTTAGCCGAGTTGAGCGGGGATATTTCCCTGGAGGGCTGTTTGGCGGAAGCGCGTCAAGCGGGCTTTACCGGAATGGAAACCGGCAGGCGGTTCCCGATGGATGCGTCGATCCTTGGACCAATTCTCCAGCAACATGGAATAAGTGTCTGCGGTGGTTGGTTTTCCGGGCAACTGCTTGATGGAGATATCGCAGCTGAAAAAGAACGCATCGCCGAGCAGATGGCATTGTTCAAGGCAATGAATGCACCCTGCATCGTTTATGGCGAAACAGCGGGCACCATTCAGGGTGATCGCAATGCCCCGCTTTCGACGAAGCGGAAACTGTCTGAAGACCAGATCAAGGTTTACGGCCGCAAAATGACGGAATTTGGTGAATGGTGTGCGGATCAGGGAATGCCGATCTCATACCATCATCATATGGCTGCGCCGATTGAAACGGAAGAAGAACTGGACCTGCTCATGAAGCACTCGGGCGAAGGCCTGCCGCTTCTGTTCGATGCAGGGCATATGGCATTTGCCGGTGGTGAAGTACTTCGGGTGATCGACAAACATCATAACCGCATTTCTCATGTCCATACGAAAGATGTGCGGATGGATGTAATCAACGCGCTGGACCGCACAAAAGAGAGTTTCCTCGACGCGGTCGTAAAAGGTGCATTCACAGTACCCGGAGATGGCACACTCGACTTTGTTGCGATTGTCAAAAAGTTGGCGGCCTATGGCTATGAAGGTTGGTTTGTAGTCGAAGCCGAACAGGACCCGATCCAAAACCCGCCGTTGAAGATGGCTCAAATAGGACACCAAGAACTCATGCGGGTGATGAATTTAGCGGGATACGAAGTTGAATAGGAAATGCAAACAAAGAACAGTTCCTTTGTAAATGCCGATAATCGGCAGATTGGGGTGGTTTTGATCGGAGATAAAAAATTCCATTCATAATGACGGAACCTCAAGACGATCTTCTTGAGATCGCGCTTAGCCTCACTGCCCGAACGTGACGGATTGGTCCGACATATGGGGCGGTGTTCGATGGTCTGGTGCCTGAGTAGTTTGGCATACCGCTCTCCATGCGTAAAGGCGGCTCTGACGAACCGCCTTTACGCATGTATTAGGCTAGGACCGTTTTTGAGACGGAAGATTGCCAATGGATATCAATATCCTTGGTTATAATGACGATGACCATGTCGATAATCACGATTACCGCGATGACCATTCCAATTGCCGTGACGATCGCGACGGTTGTCATAGTGTGGACGGCGACGATCACTGCGATCCCATCCATGACGATTATGCGAGCGACGATCGTTATAATGTAGTCGGCGCTTTTCCTGGTATTGGACCTGCTCGATGTTGCTTACCGCTGGCGTCGCTTGTTGTAAAACGGGACCAGCAAACGATGAGACCACCGAAGTAAGACCAACCAGTGCGACGATGAAACCGCCGGTAATTAGCGAAACAAGTTTTTTCATGATATCTCCTATCAATACGATAATGAGCTACCTGCATCTTTGTTCCTTGTTGCCGCGGGAAAAGAATCGTTAGCTCCTCGCCTGCACTTCAAAGTATACTGCAATCCTAGCCGGATTGAGCGGCATCACTCGGTGCGCTGATTGAACGTCTCGCGGACTGAAAGAGCTTAAGCATCAATCTATTTTTCCTTGAACGGCTAGCGTCGCCTTGCCATTTGAAGCGGTATTTACAGTCATGAGCCCGAACCCGGCCACCGATATCACGTCGCACCGCTACAAGGCCAATGAACATTAAACGGGCACAGATATACGGATAAGAGAAGCGATTTTAAATATTGTAGAATTTCCATTGCTACTAATCCAAGCACGTGAAATCCTTCACCGTTTCGACGTCAAGCTCATCCTAAAAATATATGGGCTATATACGTTTTTTCAAGCTTGGAGAGGCTGCAATATCTGTGCCCATTTAATGTTCAGAGCCAGGATCCTTCGTCGAGCCTGACCAGAGAGAAACTGCGCCATGCATTGGCCGCCGGGCGCTCCTGAGCAACGGCTCCCTCTTGGCAGCAGGCTTGACTTGGCGGATTCTTGGGTTCTGTTCCATCGTGTGGCGGACCAAGGCGCCAAATATGTCCGTGGCCTCCTTGCCGGACAGGGTTGCGAAAACTTCGAAGGATCTGACGAACGCAAAATTCTGGGCAATGCGACGGTCAAGGCAGGTTGCCATCTCGTCTGCTTTTGCAGAGAACGCGTCTGACTTGTCCTGAAAGATCACAATCGCCGACGCCGATGCATAGATCAGTAAGGCAACAAGCCAGATGGATACAGCAAGTATCAGCGGTGGTTTCAGATATTTTTGCAATTCATTACAAAGCCCCAACCCGGATGCAGATGTAGATTTGAAATACGTGCAATGGTCTGTGGGATACTCATCCGCCCTAATATTCGCCCTTAGAACGCAGCCGATCATTGGGAAGGTCCGTTCCGAACAATACAGACAACAACAATCGAGCCTGCAGCACCGTTGAATGCATATCGATCAACTATCTGCCATTGTATTTCTGGCTGCTGCCACAACCTGCAACAAGCGGTTGGGATCAATGGCTTTGCAGATGCTGCCTTTGCGCGGTTTGAGGCAAGTCATGTCCTCTGCCGCCAGCATTGCATTAATGACGGCTTCATCAATCGCATCGACCGCCGCAAGATATACCGGATTGAGCCAGTCGTCGGGAATGCATTCCATCCGGCGCGAAGCGGTGGCGAGTTCACGTCTGGTAAAGGCATTGGCAGTGGTGAAGGCAAGGAAAATGTCCCCCGAGCTGTTGCCGCCGGGACTACCGCTGCGAGAAATGCCAATCCCGCCACGCTGGGCGATACGTTCGAGTTGATTTGGCAAGAGCGGGATATCGGTTGCAATGACGGCGATGATCGAACCTTGCTCGGCATCGTACATCCGGTTCTCGCGAAGATGTCGGCCGACTGGGACCCCGAGCACGGTCAACCAGTCGCGTAATCCATAATTCGCCTGTACCAAGACACCGACAGTGTAGTCTTGTCCCGCAAGACGTACGATCCGGGAGGCCGTACCGGTGCCGCCTTTGAACTCATAGGCGATCATGCCGGTGCCGCCACCGACATTGCCCTCCGCAAGTGGCCCGGATGTTGCTGCCGCGAGCGCCTGCATCACGTGTTCCTCCCGCACATGCTGGCCATTGATGTCGTTCAGCACACCATCATAGGTTTCAGCCACGACAGGCATGGCCCAGACATGATCGGTGAGGAATTCCTCAGCGTACTCACGGATCATCCATTTCGTGGCGGCAGCGTGTACGGCTCCGACGCTGTGGGTGTTGGTAAGACAGATTGGCCCCGAAAAATGGCCGGCATGGCGTATCCAGTGACTGCCCGTCATCTCGCCGTTGCCATTGAGCGCGTGGATGCCTGCCCATACGGGTTGCATCTCTTTTGTGTTCCTGCGCGGCAGGATGGTTGTAACGCCCGTACGCACCGGACCTTCGCCGACACGCAGCGGCCCATCGCCCTCGATGATCGTCCGATAGCCGACCGTCACGTTCGGCACATCGGTAATTGCATTCCAGACACCCGTGCGGCCCTGGAAGTCCAGTCCCAGCTCACGGCCGCGCCGTTTTCTCTCCTGCCTCTCCATTGTTCCCCCCAAATTTTTGATATGTAAATAACACATGTTGACATTTAGGTTATATTTATATCACTGTAAAGTGGAAACTGGCCAGAAGAGCCATAACCAGAGAAGGGAAAGTTGCATGAAACGGAAGTATATCGCCCCAGCGTGCGCGCTTGCTGCCCTGCTGTTGTCGAATGCGGTCTCGGCCGAGGAATTGATCCGTATCGGTTCGCCGTATGTGACGACGACGCTCGATCCGATCCGCTCGGCGTCAGCCGGAAACATCGAAGCCTTCGGCCAACTCTATGCGCGGCTCTTGCGCCGCGACCCGTCCGGTCAACGCCAGCCGGGACTTGCAGAAAAGTGGACGATTTCGGAAGACGGCATGGAGCTCACCTTTACGCTTCGTGCGGCGAAATTTTCCAACGGGGTTCCGATCACGGGAGACGATGTCGTCTTCAGTCTGACGCGCGCGATGAGCGATAAAAAATCCGTCTACAGTGCCACGCTGGCTGCCGTCGAACGTGTCACCGCCGAGGGCAGGAATATCGTGAAGGTCAAGTTGAAGTATCGCTTCGCACCGGCGCTTGATAATCTCGAAGTCTTTAACACCGGTATCGTCTCAAAGGCGGATGTCGAGACGCGTGGCGACAAGGCCTTCACTGACAAGCCCGTTGCATCTGGCCCCTATGCAGTACGGGAATGGCGTCCGAACGACCGACTGATCCTGGAGCCGAATACGAATTATTGGCGCGAGGGGTACCCAAAGAACGGCGGCGCTGAATTCATTGAGGTTGCCAACCCGAACACCCGCGTTTCCATGCTGATGTCGGGGGAGTTGGACGCGGTGCGCGATGTCCCGTGGGCACAACTCGAGAACGTCGGTAAGCGCGACACGCTGCGGGGCGCACTGGAGCCGTCGACCATCATATATATGACACTCCTGAACGAAAGACGGCCCCCGTTCGACAACGTCAAGGTTCGGCAGGCAGCCGCGCATGCTCTGAATGTCTCTGCCATCACCAAGGCCATGACCGAAGGTCACGGCACACCCGCCAACACGACGCTGCCTAATGCTCTCGACTACCACGCCAAGGACCTGCCCGGCCTTGCATACGATCCTAAGCTGGCGCGGATGTTGCTCACTGAGGGCGGATACGATGGCAAGGAACTGACGATCCTCATCTCTTCCGCCGGCGATGCCGAGAAGCTGGCAACCCTGCTTCAAGCGCAATGGACGGCGGTAGGGTTGAAAACGAAGATAGAAAAGGTTGATCGCGGCGTGTGGTGGGAACGCGTTCCGGCGGGTGACTACGATCTCGCGCCAAGTTGGTGGTACAACGAAACACCGGATCCCGATCTTGCCGTGCGTTGGGCGATCTGCGGCACTTGCGGCACGCACAGTTTCCATACCTACTATGACAATCCCAAGGTTAATGAGTTGACTGAACAGGCGGTGCGCGAACTCGAGCCGACCAAGCGTGACGTGCTCTATCGCGAGATCCAGAAGATATCGACCGAAGAGGTCGCTCAGATTCCTCTCTACTATCCGCCATATGCCAACGCTTATGCCAAGACCCTTGAAGGCCTCTCCCTCAGCCCTTCATTGCAATGGTCTCTCGAAGAGGCTGTTCTGGCCAGATAGACCCGGACGACTGCCGCGCGGCGCGGTTGATTGGCTTTTCCTGCCGGAACGGGGTGCCGTTCCGGCTCGCCGGCAAAACCTGTGTTCAACGCAAAGACCAGTGGATCCAGTATGGCATTTCTAGCGATTCTTGCGAGACGGCTGCTTTCGACCTTCCCGGTGATAGTCGGTATCACTCTGGCCAGCTTTCTGCTTGTGCATCTGTCACCGGGCGATCCGGCCCGTCTCCTGCTCGGAGACCGGGCTAGCGAAGAGGCTGTGATACAATTGCGCAATCAACTCGGGCTCAACAATGGCCTTGTCGAGCAGTATACCACTTACCTCGGGAACTTGTTGCGAGGCGACCTCGGCTACTCGCTCCGTTTTCAGAAGCCCGTATTGGAGCTCATCTGGCAATTCCTCCCGCCGACGCTTTTCCTCGTCACCTACGTTTTGGTCATCAGCATTCCGCTCACCCTCGTGCTGGCTGTGGTTGCTGCACGAAATCACAATCGGTGGCCCGATCAGGCAATCCGATTAGGTGTTATCGTTGGTATGACCTTTCCGGTTTTCTGGTTGGCGCTGATGATGTCGCGATATTTCGGGGTGGAGTTGGGCTGGTTTCCCGTAAGCGGTTATGGTGAGGGCCTGTTTAGTCATCTCCGCCACCTGTTTCTGCCCGCCGTCAGCACCGCGCTATGGCTGGTGCCGCTGCTGCTGCGAAATCTGCGGGCGACACTGATCCAAGAAATGGAGGCGGACTATGTCGTTGCCGGTCGTTCGAAGGGCTTGACGGAAGGAACGAACTTCACCCGTCATATTCTGGTCAACTCGCTGGTCCCCACGCTCAATCTGCTCGGCGTCATGCTTGCCTATCTGATTGGCGGCGCCGTCGTGGTCGAGATCGTCTATGCGGTTCCCGGTATCGGGACACTGATGGTCAATTCGGTGCTCGGGCGCGATTTCCACGTCATCCAAGGACTCACCATGGTCTACGCGTTGCTGACGGTGCTGATCACTCTGACCGTCGATGTGCTCTCCTCACTGATAGACCCGAGGATCAAGCTATGAGTATTGTTGACTTCCTCGCTCGCAAGGGCGCGCTCGAATTTTCCCTCGGCGTTGCCATCCTGTTGTTCCTCCTCCTGTTTGCGCTTGCCGCGGCCGGGGTTTCGCCGTTCGATCCGAACGCGATTGACTTCGAGTCCCTGCTTGCCCCGCCGTCCGTCCATCATCCCTTCGGCGCCGATCATCTCGGCCGTGACGTTTTAAGTCGCACCATCCATGCAATTCGCATCGACCTCTGGATGGGCTTGGCGGGGGTAGTCACGCCGCTGGTGCTCGGCACGTTCGCGGGCCTTGTCGCCGGCTATTTTGGCAACTGGACAGATGCCGTTCTCTCACGACTCATCGACGTGACCATCGCGTTTCCCTTCTTCGTGCTTGTCATTGCGATCGTCGGCCTCATGGGACCTGGGCTCACTAACTACTTCGTCGCGCTGGCGCTGGTCAGCTGGGTTTCCTATGCACGACTGGTGCGCGCACAAACCGCGATCCTGCGCGACAAGGATTATGTGCTGGCGGCCAAGGTACTCGGCTATTCCACACCGGTCATTCTCGTACGCCACCTCATGCCCTCCATACTGCCGATGATCCTCGTCTACGCGACCACTGACATTGTCATGATCGTGCTCGCCGGCGCGAGCCTCGGCTTCCTCGGCCTCGGTGTACAGCCCCCGACACCCGAGTGGGGCGCAATGATCGCCGAGGGCCAGCCATATGTGGTCGACGCCTGGTGGATCTGCCTGTTCCCAGGTCTCGCCGCCATCCTCTTGGGCTTCGGGTTTGTTCTTGTCAGTGACGGGCTTGGAAGGATGATGCAGCAATGAGCGATGCGCCCACTTCTCTCCTCTCCGTCCAGGACCTTACCGTCTCATTCGGTGCCCTGTCCGTCGTTCATAACGTGAGTTTCGATCTGAGGCCCGGCGAAGTGCTCGCGATCGTCGGCGAAAGCGGTTCCGGGAAATCCATCATCTGCCGGGCCCTGCTTGGATTGCTTCCCGCTCATGCCAAGGTTTCCGGCCGCATCCTCTTTGATGGACTGATCTTTTGTCCTGTAAGCCGTCTGAGATGCGAGCGCTGCGTGGCCGTCATATGTCGATGATCTTTCAGAATCCCGCTTCGCATCTCGACCCGCTCAAGACCGTCGGCCACCATATTGGTGAGCCGATCCGCCTGCACAGCACGGCCGCCAGCGTGGAAACCCAGGCATTGGAAATCCTCCGCGCAGTCCAGATCAATCACCCGGAAAAGCGTATGCTCGCCTATCCGCATGAATTATCCGGCGGCATGAAACAGCGTGTGATGATTGGAGGTGCGATTGCCTGCACGCCACGGCTTCTCCTTGCGGACGAGCCGACAACTGCACTCGACGTCACCGTGCAGGCCAGCATTCTTGAGGTGCTGCGCGACCTCAACCGCCGCCTCGGTCTCGGCATGATCCTTGTCTCGCACGACCTCGCCGTCGTGGCCAAGATGTGCAATCGGATTGTGGTAATGCGTCAAGGCAAGGTCGTGGAGAAAGGCGCTGCACGCGAAATCCTGCATGACCCGCAGCACAGCTATACCAAGTTGCTCATCGCGTCACAGCCGAGTCGATTGGAACTACCTGCCGCTCGGGCGCCGGCTGCCGCTGCCGTGCCTCTGATTTCAGTTCAAAACCTTGATGTCACATACTATCCAGGCAGTCTGCTTCATCGCCGAGACAGCGCCGTCCAGGCGCTTGCCGAGGTATCCTTCGATGTAAAAGAGGGTGAATGTTTCGGCATTGTCGGCGAAAGCGGCTCGGGCAAGAGCACCATAGCGAAGGCTGTGACGCGATTGGTCGTGCCCTCGGGCGGACATATACTCTTTCGCGGCGACGACATCAATCGACTGAAGGGTGTGGGGCTTTCCGCCTATCGCCGCCGCGTGCAGATGGTCTTTCAGAACCCGTTCGATTCGCTCAATCCGGCGATGACAGTGGTTGAAGCCATCGCTGAGCCGCTCCGTCGCCACGGTATTTCAGGGGCCGCCGAAGCTCGCCGCCGGGCACTTGGCATGATGCGGCAAGTGGAACTGCCTGAGGAGTTCGCCCATCGCCGCCCACGGCAGCTCTCTGGCGGACAGTGCCAGCGTGTAGGGATCGCGCGCGCGCTGATATTAGATCCGGAAGTGCTGGTCGCCGATGAGATCACGTCGGCCTTGGACGTTACGATTCAAGCCCAGATCATCCGTCTTCTCGCCCGGCTGCGGCGCGAGCGCAACCTGACGGTGATTTATATCTCCCACGACCTTGACGTCGTGCGGAAGCTCTGCGATCGCATCGCAGTCTTCCGCACTGCGCGACTGGTGGAGACGGGCGAGACATTGACAGTGCTCGATCAGCCTCAAAGCGAATATACGGCGTTGCTCCGCGATTCCGTACCGCGTATGGATGTCGAGACCGGGGACGCCTGATGAAGCCGGTAGGATGCAGATCGGGAGGAAAGCATGGGCGCTGACAGCTCCAAGCGCGCCACCAAGCGCGGCCTTGACACGGATCTCAATACAATCCTTGAGCGGGGACTTGCGGGTGAGGATATGGGATGGTCGCGCTCGGCGCGAATGATCGCTTCGCATCTGCGCGATAACTGGGACAGTCTGCCCTACGAGACTGGTGCCTCTCTTGCCGCAGCACTGGGGCTCAGCGAGATGACGGTAATCCGCTTCATTCGCCAGCTCGGCTACGCCAACCTCAAGGATTTCAAAGAGGCGCTGAAGCCTGCTCCTGACACAGAGGCAGTCGGCATGGACAACGTCTTCAAGCGCCTGAGGCTCGATTCGCTGGGCGAACAGACTCTGGAAAAGAGCCTTGAGCGCGAGCTGGAGGCCATCACCGAAGCTTACAAGCTGGCGACGCTGCCACGCTGGCGGTATTGCGTTGAGGCATTGGCCAACGCGCAGTTCGTGACCGTGGTGGGGTTCCAGGCGTCGCGGGGGATGGCCATCGATTTTGCGAGCAGGCTGCAATATGTTCGGCCAAGCGTGCGTTTTGCCGATAATCATACCGGTGTTTTCGCCGAGATATTCGACATGGTTGGCGAGAGCCATTGCCTCTTGTTGCTTGACACCTACGCCTACGCGCGGACGGGCGTTCTACTTGCGCAGAAGGCGCAGGAAACGGGCATGCCACTGATCATCGTTACGGACAAGTTCACCAATTGGGCCTACGACTATACCGATCTCGTGCTCCAGGGAGAAACCTTTGTCGAGACCTTCTGGGACTCATCTGCCAGTCTCACGGTGATTCTCAATCTGCTGATCGATTCTGTGGCAAAGCAGCGCAGCAAGACAGTTCAGGGGCGTGTCGAAGCGATGCGCGAACTCGGCCGACATTTCGACGAGTTCGACATGATCCGCGCAGTTCACGATCGGCCTGGGCGGTTGGCTGAGTAAGGGCCTGTCGCATCCTGTTCGGCATCAAGCCTTAGCTCAGCCGTTGCAACAGAACCGTCGGCACCTGCAAGTATTGTGTTGCAAAATGTGATATTTATTGCACTGTCGGCGTATGACCGTTGCGATTCATCCCGATGTCCAACCATTTATAGTGGCACCTTTAAACGAGGGCAGCATGCGGGCAATTTATAATCATGTCTGAATCACACAATCACGCAAACAAAGCGCTTGCTCCGCGCCGGCACGACGAAATCCTGAGGCGAATTGCTTCCGATGGATCTGTGAGCATTGCCGATTTGTCGGCATTTTTTGAGGTGTCACGCGAAACAATAAGAAGAGATCTCAAACTCCTGGGCGACAAGGGGCAACTTGAACTTATTCACGGCGGAGCCGTACGCTTTGATGCAGTTGAGCCGGGTTTGGGCGAACGGACCCGTGAAAACGCGCAAGGCAAGCGTGTTATCGGAGGAATTGCGGCGGCGTTGGTCGAGGATGGTATGGTCGTCTTCCTTGACTCCGGAACCACGACTCTTGCGGTCGCCCATGCACTGGCTGGTTCGCGTTTGAATTTGACCGTGTGCACGTCCAGTCTAGCGATTGCTCTGTTCTTGTGCCATCAGCCAAACATCAAGGCGCACATTCTCGGCGGTGAAATCGATCCGCGGGAGGAGGCAGCAGCCGGTTTGGATGTATTGCAGGCTGTCGAGCGTTTTCGGATCGATATCGCGTTTCTTGGAGGAGGGGCCGTATCGCCCGATGGAGACATTACCGATTTTACAACGGCCGGCTCCTTATTGCGCTCGCAAATGATTTCTAAGGCGTACAAGGCATATTTCGTTCTTGATAGCTCGAAGTTTGGGCGTCTGACGCCGATGAAGATTTCAAACACTGTGAAGGCGGCTGGGATCATTACGGATCGGCGACCCAAGGATGTTTTATTGAACGTTCTGGTTGAAAGGGGCGTGGAACTCCTGTTTCCATTACGCTGAATGTTGCATTATGTGATATTTATTGTTGATATGTTGCATTTTGCTGCGTAGGATGATTCATCTCTTTTTGATGGGTGGATCGTCATGACGAAAGCATTTCCAACACAGGCACGTCTAGTCATCATCGGTGGGGGCATTATCGGTTGTTCTGTCGCCTATCACCTGACCAAACTTGGCTGGACCGATGTGGTTCTCCTGGAGCAGGGCCAGCTCAGTGGAGGCACCACGTGGCACGCGGCGGGCCTTGTTGGGCAGCTTCGCAGCCATGCCAACATGACAGGCCTGATCAAATATTCGACCAAACTCTACAGCGAACTGGAGGCTGAAACCGGTCTTGCAACCGGCTGGAAGAACTGCGGTTCGCTTGCGGTTGCCCGCACGCAGGACCGCATGACTGTCCTGAAGCGCACCGCCGCCTCGGCGCGTGCTCAGGGTGTTGACGTGGATGTCGTTTCTCCAAGGGAATGGGCCCGGCAGGTCGGTCTGATGTGCGGTGTGTCTGTTCCGCTGCATTCCGCTGAGCACATGTATATCGTGACCGGAAAGATCGAGGGCGTTCATCCCGATCTTCCAGTGCTGCGCGATCCCGATGGTTTCATCTATTTCAAGGAAGAAGTCGGCGGCCTTGTCATGGGCGGGTTTGAGCCGGAGGCCAAGCCGTGGGGAATGAGCGGTATTCCGGAGAACTTTGAATTCGCATTGCTGCCCGACGACTGGGATCAGTTCGAAATACTGATGCAGAATGCGCTGATCCGGGTGCCGCAGCTGGAACATGCGGAAGTGCGCAAGTTCTACAACGGCCCCGAGAGCTTTACGCCTGATAACAACTTCATTCTTGGCGAAGCGCCGGAATTGAAGAATTTCTTTGTTGGCGCAGGTTTCAATTCGATGGGCATTGCCAGTGCCGGCGGCGCGGGCAGGGCACTGGCCGAATGGATCGTCAATGGCGCCCCAACCATGGATTTGTGGCCGGTCGATATTCGCCGTTTTGCCTCGTTCAACAACAATCCGCGATGGCTGCATGACCGGGTCAAGGAGACGCTTGGCCTGCACTACGCCATGCCCTGGCCAAATCGTGAGCTCGATACGGCTCGTCCCTTCCGCCGCTCGCCGCTTTATGACCGTCTTGCTGCCAAAGGTGCGTGCTTTGGTTCTAAAATGGGCTGGGAACGGGCAAACTGGTTCGCCGCGGCGGATGAAGAACCGCAAACACAATATGCCTTTGGTCGTCAGAACTGGCATGAGGCGGTGAAGCGCGAAATGAAGGCGACCCGCGAAACAGTGGCGCTCTTTGACCAGACGTCTTTCGCAAAACTGTTGGTACAGGGGCGGGACGCCTGCGTTGTACTCAACCGCATGTGCGCCGCCGACGTCGATGTTGAAATCGGCCGCTCGGTCTATACCGGCATGCTGAACGAACGCGGCGGCTATGAAACTGATCTGACGGTGATGCGGCTTGCGGCCGATACATTCCTCATCGTGACAGGCTCGGCTCAGGCGGTGCATGACACTGATTGGATCCGCAGGAATACGCCGGAAGGTTCGCATGCCTGTCTCACGGATGTTACCTCCTCTTACTCCGTTCTTGCGCTGATGGGCCCAAATTCCCGCGCTGTTCTCAGTAAAGTCACGTCAGCGGATTTGTCGAACGAGGGCTTTCCCTTCGCGACGATCCGCGAAATCGACATCGGCTATGCCACAGCCTACGCCAACCGTATGACCTATGTCGGCGAACTCGGCTGGGAACTCATCGTGCCGACGGAATTTGCCGTTGGTGTTTACGAGACATTGCACGAAGCGGGGCGCGAACTGGGGCTCATCGACGCTGGTTACTATGCCCTTGAAGCACTGCGCCTCGAGAAGGGCTTCCGAGCCTGGAGCCGGGAACTAACGCCTGACATCAATCCTTTCGAAGCCGGTCTTGGCTTTGCTGTCGCCTTGGACAAACCCGGCGGTTTCATCGGGAAGGACGCGCTGGTCAAGGCAAGGGAAGGTGGCGTGCTACGCCGGCGCATTGTGCAGTTTACGGTAGATCATAGCGTCCCGATGCTTTGGGGCGGCGAACTGATCTTGTGCGATGGCAAACCGGTTGGCGAGGTTCGCTCGGGCGCCTATGGCCATACGCTTGGCTGTTCAGTGGCGCTTGGATTGCTCGAACATCCGGATGGTGTCAGCAAGGAGTTTATCGAAAGCGGCAGCTTCTCGATCGATCTGGCGGGCGAACTTTACCCGGCGACTGCGCATATGCGCAGTCCCTATGATCCAAAGTCTGATCGGGTGAAGGCCGATATCGTAACGGTACAGGCAGCTGCTTAGGCTGCCGGTGCCAGTGACTTGGCGATGTCGAGAAAGACACGCACCAGTTTGCCTGCGCTGCGCTCGCGCAGGCAGATGAGTGCTTCGTCCATCAGCACGTCCGGCCCGGCGATGGGGATCTGCACAAGACGATTATCCTTGCCAAACTCGGCGGATGACACAAAGCCAACGCCAGCGCCGGATGCCACGATTTCACGGACGGCCTCGCGGCCTTCGGCCTCTATGGCTGGCTTGAGGTCAAAGCCCATGCTGGCAGCGCGCTCCTGCAATTTTTGCCGGGTTTTCGAGCCGCGCTCGCGCATGACCAACGGGAAATGCGTCAGCTCTTCCAGGGTCAGTGATTTTGCTGCGGCGAGCGGGTGTTCGGTGGAGACAAAGGCGACGATGGGGGTTGAATTGAGCTTGAGTATTTCAAAATCACGCCCTGTAGGGACCTCGCCCAGGACGCCAATATCGGCCTCATAGCTATAGAGGCTGCTGATCACGGTCTCGGTATTGCCTGCACGTACGGAAACCTGAATGCCTGGATATCTCTCGCGAAATGTGCCGAGAATATGCAGGAGATGGTGCGCCGCATCGGCGACGATACGCAACGTCCCTGCGCGCAGGGCGCGAGATTCTGAAAGAAGTTCCAGTGCCTGCTGCTCCGTATCGAACATGCGGTGGGTTATTTCTAGAAGCCGCTGTCCGGCTTCCGTCAGGGTCACCTGCTTCTTGTTCCGATTGAACAGCAGGATGTCATATTCTTCTTCGAGCTTGCGCACCTGATCGGAAATCGCCGGCTGGGTCAGGAACAGCATCTCGGCCGCACGGGAAAACCCGCCGTAGATTGCCACATGGTGAAAGGCACGAAGCTGAACGTAGCGCATAAATATCTCCCAGCAGTTCAGCGCGAACCTATCATAAGTTTTGTTAATATAAATATCGAAACTAACGATTTGATTTATGTGCATGCTCAATTGAGTCTGTATTGGGATCAGTCGCCTCTTTGCACGGTTCCGGAGGGAGCCGTTGTCATGCAGTTTTCACTAGTCCTTCTCCATCTTTCCGGTGCAACGATGCTGTTGCTGTGGGCTGTCCGGATGGTTCGAACCGGTGTCGAGCGCGCTTTTGAATCCAGTTTGCGTGAAGCACTGCGTGGCACAAGGAACAGTAAGATCAAGGCTGCCGCAGCGGGCGCAGCGCTTGCGGTGGTGCTGCAAAGTTCAACGGCGGTCGCCGTTCTTGCGTCCGGCTTTGCCGCCAGCGGTGTTCTGGTGGTTTCGACGGGGCTTGCGATACTACTCGGAGCCGATCTTGGTTCGGCGATGGTCGTACAGATACTGTCCTTTGATCTCAGCTGGATGATTCCAGTCTTGTTGCTGGCTGGTGGAACCCTCTTTCTCAAGTTTGAGTCGCTGCTGATTGTTCAAATAGGGCGCATCCTGCTTGGAATAGCATTCATTCTCTTGTCGCTGCACATGATTGCCGAGGCAACCGCGCCCTTGCGGCACAGCGAATTTTTGCCGGTAGCGATAGGCTATCTCAAGGAGGATTATCTGACAGCATTTTTCGTGGCAGCGCTTTTCACCTGGCTGATCCATTCCAGCGTTGCGGCAATCCTCTTGTTTGTTACATTTGCGATGCAGGGTCTTTTGCCTACAGAGGTAGGATTCGTCTTTATACTGGGCGCCAACCTTGGTGGAGGTTTGATCGGGTTTTGGCTGACACGCGGTCAGGGTTTGCAAGCCCGGCGATTGCCCCTTGGCAATCTCATATTTCGCGGCATCGCCGCTGTGATTGTGCTGATAATACTGCATCTGACGGCTGTCCCCCTTGATCTGTTCGGCGCGAACCAGGCGCGCCAGCTCGTTAATTTTCACCTGGCATTCAATCTTGGTTTGCTTGTTTTCTGTCTTCCATTGACCGGGCTTGTCGAACGGCTTGTTTTGCTGATGCTTCCCGATATTGCGCCCCAGAAAAGCGATGTGAATGACCTGACCTCGCAGCGCATAAGCGCGCTTGACAGGACAGTCATTCGGACTGCGGGTTTGGCCTTGGCAAGTGCAACGCGTGAGGTTTTGCATATGGGCGAGGTAGTCGAGATTATGCTGCAGCCGGTGATGAAACTCCTTGACGCCGGTACAAAGGCACAGATCGAACAGGCACAAAAGTTGGACATCAAGGTGAATCGCGCTCACACCGACATCAAGCTCTATATCGCCGAAATCAACCGTGGAATCATGACCGCGCTAGAAGCGCAGCGGGGTATCGAGTTGATAGACTTCTGTATCAATCTCGAACGGGCCGGAGATATTATTGCCAAAAATCTTCTGGTTCTTGCGCTGGAAAAAAATGAGAAGGATTTGCATTTTTCAAAGGCCGGCTGGTCGGAATTGACTGCAATACACGAGCGCGTCCTCATCAATATGCAACTCGCGATGAATGTACTGGTTTCGGGGGATGTGGTTTCAGCGCGGCAACTCGTCATAGAAAAAGAGCGGATGCGCAAGCTCGAACGCCAAAGCCACGAACGGCATTTGCATCGTTTGCAATCCGGTGCGCAGGAGAGCATCGAAACCAGCGATATTCATCTGGAAGCGGTACGGGCGTTCAAAGAGATCAACTCTCTATTTGCCTCGGCGGCGTATCCGATCCTGACCCAGAATGGTCATCTGCTGGAAAGCCGGCTGGCTCAACCCGCCTGACCGGTTTTCATGCCGTACCGGGTTGTCTCAATTCATGCGTGATTTATCGATTAGATTTATACATAGATACAAAATAACGATTTTACATATATATCGTATCCATGGGAGATGATGGACAAGAGCACTTCATGTCAGTCAGGAGGAATGACAATGTTGACCGGAAACCAGACTACAGCGGTAACCCCATTCGATACGCCAGAGCTTGGCGAACCATATCTTCTGACACCCGGCCCGCTCACTACCTCCTATGCTGTCAAGCAGGCGATGCTGCGTGACTGGGGTTCGTGGGATGGCGATTTTCGCGCCATGACTGCAGAAATGCGCCGCCGTCTCCTCGCGCTGACCGGCGACAAAAATGATGAGTTTGACTGTGTTCCTATGCAGGGAAGCGGCACATTCGCCGTTGAGGCTATGCTGGGCAGTTTTCTGCCACGGGATAGTAAAACGCTTGTTTTGGTCAATGGAGCGTATGGTCAATGTATTGCACAAACGCTGGACTATCTTGGCCGGGCCCATACCGTGATCGACAAGGGCGACTACATGCCCCCACGCGGAATTGAGGTCGCGGCTGCGCTCGACGCCGATCCCGCCATTACCCATGTGATCATCGTCCACTGCGAGACCAGCTCCGGCATTCTTAATCCGGTGCACGAGATTTCGGAGACCGTCTATGCCAAGGGGCGCAAGCTGCTGATCGACTCGATGAGTGCATTCGGTGCGATTTCGCTCGACGTGAACGAAATCCGCTATGAGGCCATGGTCTCTTCCGCCAACAAATGCATCGAAGGTGTACCTGGCTTCGGCTTCATCATTGCCCGCAAGAGCGAACTGGAAGCCGCCAAGGGGCGCAGCCATTCACTGAGCCTCGATGTGCATGCACAGTGGGCGCATCTGATCAAGACCGGACAATGGCGCTATACGCCGCCGACGCACGTGGTTGCAGCCTTTCTGGTAGCGCTGCGCCAGCACGAAGTGGAAGGCGGTGTTGCCGGACGCGGTGCGCGTTACGCAAACAACCGCGACGTGATGGTCGCAGGGATGCGCGAGCTTGGCTTTGAAACCCTGCTCAAGGACCGCTGGCTCTCGCCGATCATCGTCACCTTCTTCAATCCCGCCCATCCGGACTTTTCGTTCGATCGCTTCTACGAACTGATGAAGGACAAGGGCTTTATCATTTATCCCGGCAAATTGACCGTCGTGGACAGCTTCCGTGTTGGCTGCATCGGCCGCATGGACGAACACGTCATGCGCCGCGTCGTCGAGGCTGCGAGAGAATCCCTGCGCGAGATGGGTGTTGATACGGCGGCGCCTCCTGCCGCTGCTATCGCTGAACGGGCCAAACTTGCCGCCTGAACCGCTTCACAAACAAGGATTATTCCGATGAACCAGATGTCCCCCGTCAATGTCAGCGTCAACGGCCGCAATTATGCTTGGCCGCGCGTGACGGCCATCGCAATCTGCCTCGACGGTTGCGAGCCCGCTTATCTCGATGAGGCGATCAAAGCGGGGCTGATGCCGGCTCTGGTCAAAATCAAGGAGAAGGGCACTGTTCGCATGGCCCATAGCGTCATCCCGAGCTTTACCAACCCCAACAACATGTCGATTGCCACCGGACGTCCGCCATCTGTGCACGGCATTTGCGGCAATTACCTCTATGAGCGCGAGACGGGCAAGGAAGTGATGATGAACGATCCGCGCTTCCTGCGCGCGCCGACCATCTTCAAAGCCTATTACGATGCCGGTGCACGCGTGGCTGTCGTCACGGCGAAGGATAAGCTGCGTGCCTTGCTTGGCCATGGTCTGGCGTTCGATGAGGATCGCGCAATCTGCTTCTCGTCAGAAAAGTCTGACAAATCAACCAAGGCAGAGCACGGTATCGACAATGCGTCGGTATGGCTGGGCAGACCTGTCCCAGAGGTCTATTCGGCGGAATTGTCGGAGTTTGTGTTTGCGGCCGGTGTGAAGCTGCTGAAGACCTTCAAACCTGACGTGATGTATCTGACCACCACGGACTATGTGCAGCACAAATATGCACCGGGTGTTCCCGAGGCCAATGCATTCTATGAGATGTTCGACAAATACCTGGCTGAACTTGACGCCTTGGGTGCGGCGATTGTCGTTACGGCTGACCATGGCATGAAGCCGAAGCATAAGGCGGACGGATCGCCGGACGTTATTTATGTTCAGGATCTGCTCGACGATTGGCTGGGTAAGGATGCGGCTCGCGTCATTCTGCCGATCACCGACCCCTATGTCGTGCATCACGGCGCACTGGGTTCGTTCGCCACCGCGTATTTGCCGGACGGAGCCGATCAAGCCGATATCATGGCGCGTTTGGCGGAGATTGAAGGCATTGATGTGGTGCTCGACAATGCTGCAGCATGCGAGCGTTTCGAACTGCCCAATGACCGGATTGGTGACATTGTCTTCCTTTCCACGGAAAACAAGACGCTCGGCACGAGCGAACACCGTCATGACCTTGCGGCATTGAACGAGCCATTGCGTTCGCATGGCGGTCTGACCGAGCAGGTAGTGCCCTTCATCGTCAACCGCAAATTGCCTGATCTGCCGAATGCGCCGGAGCTGCGCAATTTCGACGCCTTCCATTATGCCGCCATGGCCGCGGCCTTGGCATAAGTCGCGGGGAAACAGGATCATGGTCAAGGTGGAAGCAGAGTTTAACGTACGGCACGAGCCGATGCGCATAGCAGGGCGGAAGGTCGATGCAGACGGTGTGATCGAGGTTCACTACCCCTATACCGGTGCAGTGGTGGGTACGGTTCCAGCTGGCCGGACGGAGCATGCGCGGCAAGCTTTCCAGATCGCAGCGAATTACAAGCCGAAGCTGACGCGCTATGAACGTCAGCAGATATTGTTTCGCACGGCCGAAGCGCTTGCCAGCCGCAGGGAAGAGATCGCCAATCTGATCACACTGGAGCTGGGTATCTCCAAAGCCGATTCACTCTACGAGGTGGGCCGGGCTTATGATGTATTTACTCTGTCGGCGCAGATGTGCATTCAGGACGATGGTCAGATTTTTTCCTGTGATCTGACCCCACACGGCAAGGCGCGGAAAATCTTCACCATGCGTGAGCCGTTGAAGGCGATCTCCGCGATCACGCCCTTTAATCACCCGCTCAACATGGTGTCGCACAAGATTGCTCCGGCTATCGCCACCAACAATTGCGTTGTCTGCAAGCCAACGGAACTAACGCCGATGACGGCCCTCGTGCTGGCCGATATTCTCTACGAAGCCGGTTTGCCACCGGAAATGCTGTCCGTTGTCACCGGGTGGCCGGCGGATATCGGCCTGGAGATGATCACCAATCCGAACATTGAGCTCATCACCTTCACCGGCGGCGTTCCTGTCGGCAAGATGATTGCCAGTACAGCGGGCTATAAGCGCGCCGTACTGGAACTTGGCGGCAACGATCCGCTCATCATCCTCAATGATCTGAGCGACGATGATCTTGCCAAAGCCGCTGATCTTGCAGTTGCCGGCGCGACCAAGAATTCCGGCCAACGGTGCACTGCGGTCAAGCGCATCCTGTGTCAGGAGAAGGTCGCTGACCGGTTCGTGCCGCTGGTGCTGGAACGGGCGAAGAAACTGCGCTTCGGTGATCCGATGGATCGTTCGACGGATCTTGGAACCGTGGTTCATGAAAGAGCCGCAGCTCTCTTCGAAGATCGCGTGCATATGGCGGCAGAGCAGGGTGCCGATGTCCTCTACAATCCCGGACGGCAAGGTGCCTTGCTTCCGCCGATTGTTGTCGATCACGTGCCTCATGCTTCCGAGCTTGTCATGGAGGAAACCTTCGGTCCAATCATCCCGATTATCCGTGCTCCGGATGATGACGACGCTTTGATAGCGCTGTCCAATTCCACCGCCTTTGGCCTATCGTCGGGCGTATGCACCAATGATTTCCGCCGCATGCAGAAATACATTACGGGTCTTCAGGTCGGCACGGTCAATATCTGGGAAGTCCCGGGCTATCGGATTGAAATGTCTCCCTTCGGCGGCATCAAGGATTCCGGGAATGGCTATAAGGAAGGCGTTTCCGAGGCCATGAAGAGTTACACGAATATCAAGACCTATTCACTGCCCTGGGCCTGAATGAACCATTGTTTTTGACGCGAAAAGAGGGCGCAATGCGCTCTCTTTTCATTTGTAAATGCTGGATTTTCTCCGCTTCCATTGTCAGTCATATCATCGATTTTTTCAATAATAATATCAGATAAATAGATTTTACTTATCAAAGGGTGTTCCGCACTATCAACGTATGGACTGGGCGCGTTCTGGCAAGATGAGACATTTCTCGGTTGACGGCGGCGAACCTTTCCCAAGCAAAAAAGCGCATAAGCCGATCTTTAAAAAATGGGAACCAAGTCATGAACACGCACAAATCTGTGGCGCTTGCCGCCTTTGCCCTTACGCTTCTGTCATCGGCAGCCTATGCCGAGACTCAATTGACCGTTTACACCGCCTTCGAGGCGGTTGATCTGCAGCGTTATGCAGACACGTTCAATGCCGATCATCCGGATATCAAGATCAACTGGGTGCGCGATTCCACGGGTGTCATGACGGCCAAACTCCTTGCCGAAAAGAACAATCCGCAAGCTGACGTGGTCTGGGGTGTCGCGGCATCTTCGCTGTTGATGCTGAAGAGCGAAGGCATGCTGGAGCCCTATGCCCCTGCTGGTGTCGAAAAGCTCGATCCAAAATTCGTCGATAATTCCACACCGCCGAGCTGGGTGGGGATGGATGCCTACGTGGCGGCGATTTGCTACAACACCGTTGAAGGTAAGAAGCTCGGCCTGACCCCGCCAAAAAGCTGGAAAGATCTGACCAAGCCCGAATACAAAGATCATGTCGTGATGCCAAATCCGGCCTCGTCCGGTACAGGTTTCCTTGATGTTTCGGCTTGGTTGCAGATGTTCGGCGAAAAGGATGCCTGGTCCTTTATGGACGGGCTGCACAAGAATATTTCGAGCTACACCCATTCCGGTTCGAAGCCATGCAAGATGGCTGGCGCTGGAGAGACTGTCATTGGTGTCTCCTTTGAATTTCCCGGTGCCAAGGCAAAGTCTGCCGGAGCCCCCATCGATATTATCTTCCCGGAAGAGGGCTCAGGCTGGGAAGCAGAAGCTGGTGCTATTATTGCCGGTACACCCAAGCTTGAGGCAGCCAAGGTGCTGATGGACTGGTCGATCAGCAAGAAGGCCAATGAAATGTACAATGTCGGCTATGCCGTATTGGCAATGCCGGGTGTTGCCAAGCCTGTCGAGAACCTGCCGACGGATGTCGCCTCGAAGATGATCAAGAATGACTTTGAGTGGGCTGCGACCAACCGCAACGCGATCCTCAAGGAGTGGAACACACGCTACGATTCCAAATCGGAACCGAAAAGCTGAGGGCATTCAGCATTTGAACCGGGTGCCGCCCAGGCGGCACCCCTTATCAATCCTTGCGAGGTGCCCCCATGAGACATGAAACTCTTGCTCGCTCTGCGGCAACGCCCACGGAGGTGCGCCCAATGACACCATCCAGTGGCCCGGCGTATTTGCAAATCTCGAATTTGTGGAAAGCATTTGGCGAATTTCATGCGTTGAAAGACGTCTCGCTTGATATCAAGGAAGGTGAGTTCGTTTGTTTCCTTGGACCGTCCGGCTGTGGGAAAACCACACTTCTGCGGGCAATTGCCGGACTTGATTTGCAAAGCCGGGGAACTATTCAGCAGGGCGGCAAGGATATCTCCACACTGCCTCCGTCAAAACGGGACTACGGCATTGTGTTTCAATCCTATGCCCTGTTTCCCAATCTGACCATTGCCAAGAATATTGCCTTCGGACTTGAGAATGCCAGGCGGTCGCGGCGTGAAATCGCAGACCGGGTAAAAGAACTGCTCCTCTTGGTCGGCCTTCAGGATCAAGCCGGTAAATATCCGGCGCAGCTCTCTGGCGGTCAGCAGCAGCGCATCGCTCTCGCCCGGGCTATAGCCATTTCCCCCGGCCTATTGCTGCTTGACGAACCACTCTCGGCGCTGGACGCGAAGGTACGCGTGCATTTGCGCCACGAGATCAAGGAATTGCAGCGCAAGCTTGGCGTCACGACCATCATGGTCACTCACGACCAGGAAGAAGCGCTGTCGATGGCGGATCGCATCGTTGTCATGAACCATGGCATCATCGAACAGGTTGGCACGCCAACCGAAGTTTATCGGCATCCTCGCACTTTGTTCGTTGCCGATTTCATTGGTGAGACCAACAAGTTGCAGGCACGCGCAACAGACAGCCATGATGTGGCTTTCGGCAACGGTCACCTGAATTGTCGTCAGCATGCTTTCGGTGTGAATGAACCCGTCATTGTGGCGATACGCCCGGAGGATGTCATTCCATACGAGACAGGATCCAAATCGGGCGACACGGCGAATCTCATCGACGTCATCATTGGCAAGATGGAGTTTCTCGGTTCCTTCTGGCGGACCCGTTTGCGCGGTGAAAGGCTTGGAGACGAGGTTCTCATCGCGGACTTCTCGATCAATGCTGCCCGGCGTCTTGGCCTTGCTGAAGGTGGGGCTTTGACGGTGGAGCTGCCCGCCGACCGCCTTCTGGTGTTTCCGAACGGAGGTCACCATGGCAGCAGTCACTGATTTGCTCATACCGCTTCCACACAAGACACCAAGACTTCAGTTGGACACAGATGATCTGGTCAAACGCGGCTTGATGATCGTCATTTCGCTCTATCTGATCGTTGCACTGGCTGCGCCGCTTTATGTAATGCTATCGAAATCGTTCTCCACCTATAGTTTTGACCTGACCCGGTACGAGTTTCAGGTGAGCGATGCGGCCGGTAATTTCACTCAAGCCACCACCGCAGCTGTGCTGAATGACAGGCTTTTGGTGCTCCCGCCAGATAAGCTTGCAACGAACGCCGATGGCAGGCTCGCCGCGACCAGCTTCTTTCCAGACTTCAGCTTCCGCAGCCCGGTAAAATACCGAATACGCGGCACCACGGATGATGCGACCTATCTGATCGGCTCGGACCTGCATCGGGGCACTCAATGGCAGGAGGTGGATTCCAACACTTTTCGCCGTGTTGCGCTGAGATCGTCACGATCCACCGGTTTCGATAATTATGTCAGCTATTTTTCTACACCGACGCTGTTCCGGTCCATCCAGAATTCATTGTTCATAGCGGTTATCAGCACTGTTTTGACAGTTGGTATCGCCTTTGGCTTTGCCTATGCGATGAACCGCAGCTGCATGCGATACAAGGGTGTGTTCCGTATGATCGCAATGGCGCCAATTCTTGTGCCTTCGCTTTTGCCCGGCATTGCCTTGATCTATCTCTTCGGCAATCAGGGTATGATCCGGGATGTGCTGTTTGGTGCATCCATCTACGGACCGCTGGGCATCGTTGTCGGTTCCGTTTTTTTCACGTTTCCGCACGCGCTGATCATTATTTCAACGGCGCTCGCCATTTCCGACCAGCGCCATTACGAGGCTGCGGCGTCATTGCGTGCTAGCCGCTGGCGTACCTTCTGGACCGTTACCATACCGGGAGCACGTTATGGGCTCATCTCGGCGGCTTTCGTTGTGTTCACGCTGGCAATCACGGATTTTGGCCTGCCGAAGGTGATCGGTGGCCAGTACAATGTCCTGGCGGTCGATATTTACAAGCAGGTCATCGGCCAGCAGAATTTTGAAATGGGCGCTGTTGTCTCGGTGATCCTGCTTGTGCCTGCACTTGCCGCGTTTGTTGTCGATCGTCTGGTGCAGAAAAAGCAGGTTGCACTGCTTTCGGCACGATCCGTTCCCTATGAGCCGAAGCCGAACCGGCGGTTCGACCGCCTTTGCCTCGTCTGGTGTGCATTGGTGGCTGCGTTCATCGTCGGAATATTGCTGGTTTGCCAACTGGCGGCACTGGTCAAGTTCTGGCCTTACGATCTCAGTCTCAGCCTGAAGAATTTTGCCTTTAACCATATGGATGGCGGCGGCTGGGGCTCCTATAAGAATTCCATCCAGCTCGCCGGGCTGACAGCGATATTCGGAACCATTATCGTTTTCACCGGCGCCTATATGGTGGAAAAGACGGAAGGGTTCTGGAAAGGCCGCGCCATTTTCCATTTCCTGGCAATGCTGCCCATGGCTGTGCCGGGTCTGGTGCTGGGACTTGCCTATATTTTCTTCTTCAACAATCCTGCCAACCCACTGCATTCGATCTATGGCACAATGACCATTCTGGTTGTCTGCACCATTACCCATTTCTACACGGTGGGGCATCTGACGGCTCTCACGGCCCTCAAGCAGATCGATCAGGAGTTTGAATCCGTTGCCGCTTCGTTGAAACAGCCTTTCTACAAGCTGTTCGCCCGGGTGACCGTTCCAGTTTGTCTGCCGGCTATTCTCGACATCTCGATCTATCTCTTCGTGAATGCGATGACCACTGTTTCAGCCGTGGTCTTCATCTATTCTGCCGATACGGCACTGGCCTCCGTTGCGGTGCTCAATATGGATGACGCCGGCGATATCGCACCAGCGGCAGCCATGGGCATGATGATCTTTTACACAAATGTGCTGGCACGTCTTGTTCATGCGGGATTGTCTCGTGCTGTGCTGGTCAGGACCCAGGCATGGCGCCGCCGAGGCTGAAAATGCCGAGGCGAGCGAGCTATAATTATAGTGCGGGCCGTTCCAATGTGCGACAGAATCGAAAGCCCGAACCTTGATGAGGTTCGGGCCCAATTTAACAATTATATATGCGATTAAGCGTTGGACGATACGAAAGCCGACATGCTCTTGATTAGCAAAACGCCCACTGTTGCGCCTGCATCCTGAAGGCCGATTGTCCTTTCCTGAAAGGCTGCAGCCTTACCGTGCTGGGCGACCATCGATTTGGTTGCTTCGAGAGCATCTTCGGCGGCTTTGGATGCTGCTGAAAGCGCCTCAGCCAGTGAGGCGCCAGCGGCAGCCCGACTTTCGAGCGTGACTGCAATCGGGTCAAGCACGTCGAGAAGGGTCTTGTCTCCGACTTTCGCCTTGCCGCGTTCGGCAATGCCATCGCGATATGCCCGCCAGAAAACAGCTATTTCCCCGGCGCCCAGCTCGTTCACGTCTTCGCAGGCTTTACTCGCACGCAGAAAGCCGGTTGCGGTCAGCGTGCCCATCGTCGATGGTGCCACGCGGGCCATGGTGGCACCGGCGGTGCGAAGCAATTTTGCGATACCGGCAGCTTCGCCTTCAGCGCGGGCCGCTTCGGCAGCGGCGGCAAAGGCCTTGCTCATGGTGATGCCGAGATCGCTGTCGCCGACCTTGCCGTCAAGTGCAATAAGGAACTCGCGCTGCTCGGCAAAGAGCTGCTTCCAGTTATCGAACAGATTGATCAGGTCTGATGCTGTAATGACGTTCATAACCTGACCTCAACCCGCAAGATGTTTGAAGAATGGCGTATTTGCCGAGGCGGCAATCAAAGGTTCCAGCTCTTCGTCAAGATGCAGAATAGAAACCGAGGCACCAGCCATTTCCATCGAGGTGGCGAACTCGCCGATCCAGACATGTTTGACCTTGACGCCACGCGCGTCAAAGAGCTGCGAAACACGACGGAACATGATGTAGAGTTCTTCGAGCGGCGTGCCGCCTAGACCGTTGACCAGAACAGCGACTTCATCGCCGTTTGCATATGCCTGTTCGGCGAAAATGCGCTCCATCAGCTCGTCGACAATTGCATCAGCGCTTGCCAGTTTTTTGCGGCTGATACCCGGTTCGCCATGGATGCCCATGCCGATTTCCATTTCGTCTTCGCCGATCGAGAAGGTTGCATGACCGATTTCCGGTACGACGCAGCTCGAAAGGGCAACACCCATGGTGCGTGTGCGCAGACGTGCCTTGTCGGCGAGGCGCGTCACTTCGTCAAGCGACAGACCATTGGCAGCAGCTGCGCCGGCTGCCTTGTAGACAAAGAAGATACCGGCAACGCCGCGGCGCTTGTGTTCTTCCCCGACGACCGAGGACGCCACGTCGTCATTGCCGACCACCTGCTTGACCGCGATACCATCGAGGTCGGCGAGTTCCGCAGCCATATCGAAATTGATAAGGTCGCCGCTGTAATTGCCGTAGATGTAAAGGACGCCGGCGCCCTGATCGATGGCTTTTGTCACTTGGTACATCTGCTCCGAGCTTGGCGACTGGAAGACGCCGCCGACAGCTGCGCCGTCGATCATGCCTTCGCCGATATAGCCAAGAAACAGCGGCAGATGGCCGGAACCGCCGCCGGTTGCAATGCCAACCTTGCCGGATTTCGTGTTGGCCGTGACCATGCAGCGCTTGTCATTATCGACATAGGTGAGTTGGGGATGCGCTCGATAGATGCCTTCAAGCATCTCATCCACGAAATTGACGGGATCGTTCAGGAATTTCTTCATGATTTCCTCTTGAGAGTATCGGGTTATTTCTTGCGTTGGCGGGTGACAAAGAAGGCAGCGGCCAGCAGGATGAAGCAGCCAACGACGAGACGCTGCCACGTACTGGGAATGCCGATGAGCACCAGAACACTGTTGATGACGACAATGAGCAGCACGCCGAGGATAGTGCCGAACACGGTGCCGGTGCCGCCTGTGATACGCGCGCCGCCGAGAACCACGGCTGCAATGACACTGATTTCGGTTCCGACAAAGTCGAACGGGCTGGACTGGCGGTTGGCGCAAACGTGGATGATACCTGCAAGTCCGGCCAGACCACCTGCATAGCCAAATAGGAAGATACGGATAGTGCGCAGGTTATAGCCAAGACGGCTGGCGATCTGGCTATTGCCACCCATCGCGAAAATGGCGCGTCCCATCAGTGTGCGATTTAAAATCCACCATGTCAGAATGGCAGCAGCAGGCAGCACTAGGAAATAGAATGGCATGGTGATGGTCGCGCCCGTTGCAGATTTAAACTGGAACAGTGGCAGGCGACCGAAAGCGCCCATTGTCGGTGGCAGAGACATGATCCAGACTGTGCCGACAAAAGCCAGCAGGAAGCCGCGGAAAAGATACTGGGTGCCGATGGTGACGATCAGGGATGGCACGTTGAGGTGGTGCACCAGCAAACCATTGAGAACGCCAAGGAAAACGCCACCCGCAATCGCCATCAAAATGATGACGATAATCGGCAGTTCCGGCATGTAGGCCTGCACCAACAGAGTCAGTGAATAGACCGTGCAGGCCGCAATCGCGGTGAACGAAACATCAATGCCGCCAGCTGCAAGAATGATGAAAACACCCAGTGCAAAGAGGCCCATCACAACACTGGCGCGACCAATATCGATCAGCGTCGAAGCCTGTAGGAAGGCTGGGTTGGCGATGGAAACAAGCGTGCAGATCGCGACGAGCAGAAAGAATGTGATCGATTCCGGGCGTCTGCGAATGAACTCACCCGGCTCGAAGGCGTGGGCGCGGCCCAGATCTTGATGATATTGCGGCGCACTCATTGGGCATATTCCTTCTGCGGCGACATCATGGCTTGATAGAGCTGGTCTTCGGTTGCCTGTGACGCATCGAACTCGGCAACAACGCTTTCCGAGTTCATGACGAGGATGCGGTCGGTATTCTGCAGGAGCTCGGGCAGATCATCGCTGACAATGATCAGCCCCATACCGGCTTCCGCCAAGGCTTGAATTGCGCGATAAATTGTATCCTTGGATCCCACATCGACACCGACGGTCGGGCCATGCAGTACTAGCAGTTTCGGCCCGATGCTCAGCCACCGGCCGATCAGAACGCGTTGCTGGTTTCCACCCGAAAGTGCGCCCACCGGCAGGTCGAGATTTGTTGTGTTGAGCCGCATTTCCTTCATCAGCGAAGTTGCGATGGTTCGCCCTTGCTTCTGATCGACAATGCCCAGGCTGTTGCTGAGTCTTCTGAAGATCAATGCGATTTCGTTCTCAAAAATCGACTTGTCGAGAAACAGGCCTTCCGCAAGTCGGTCTTCCGGAACATAGCCGATGCCCAGCTCGATAGCGTCCGCCGGGCTTTTGACTGCAATCTTACGGCTCTCAAGGCTGATCGAGCCGGAATCTGCCGGAGAGATGCCGGTGATTGCCATGGCGAGTTCATTGCGCCCGGAGTCGGCAAGCCCCGTGATGCCGAGGATTTCACCCTCGCGCAGTGTAAATCCGACGTCTTTGAAGCCCCGTGCCGTTAGGTCTTCAAGTTTCAGCAGTTCTGCTTCGCCGGGCTTGGCCGTGCGATAGCGTTCGGCATCAATTGCTCTGCCGATCATCAGTTCGGAGAGTTGTTTCTTGGTGTAATTCTCGATTGGTCCCTGTGCCACGCACTGGCCATCGCGGAATACGACTGCGTTACCGCCGATGCGGTAGCATTCATCGAGCTTGTGCGTCACGAAAAGCACAGCAACGCGCTCAGTGCGCAGATGTTCGACGACTGCAATGAGATTGTCCACTTCGCGGCGTGTCAGCGATGTCGTCGGCTCATCCATGATGACAAGCTTGGCGCGTGTCGCGATGGCGCGCGAAATGGCAACGAGCTGGCGCACTGCAAGCGGGAGTTCGGATACGATGGTGTTCAGGAAAGCTTTGTCGGTTGGCAGACCAACCGTGCTCAGCGCCCGTTCTGCTGTCTGACGGAGTTGCGAAAGCTTGACACTGCGAAACAATTTGCCATTGCCTTCAACGAGCTGCTCATTCAGCGCTACGTTTTCAGCGACGGTCAGATTGGGAATAAGCGACAAGTCCTGGTAGACAGTCTCGATACCAGCGGCCAGAGACTGGATCGGGTTCAGCGATGTATAGGTTTTGCCGCCGAGAATAATCTCGCCTTCGCTGGGCGCGTGGGCGCCAGACATGATCTTGATGACGGTACTCTTGCCGCAGCCATTTTCACCCAAGAGATGATAGGCCTCGCCAAGATCAATCGTCAGATCAATGCCACGCAACGCGTGGACGCCACCAAACCGCTTATGGATGTTGCGCAGTTCGAGAAAACGTTCCGCGGACAGGTCTTTGCTCGCCCTATTGTTCGTCGTAGTTGACACGTTGAATTCCTTTGTTGCCGTACCAACACGCAACATTGCGATTGGCGCCAGCTTCGGACCGGTTGGCTTTTTATTTGCCGCGCATGTTTTCCGGAAACGTTTCACCCTTTTCGGGATGCGCTCTAAATCATGGGTTTGAAATGACAAATCAGCCCGGTTCAGGTACTTGAATGCTTTCCGCTTTCAGAAAGCATCCCGGCTTTTGACGCTATGCTGCGAGGCTGAACGATGTCCTCGCAGCATAGGCCGGCAGCCTGCGTGAGAGCGACTAGAAGAGATGCTTCTTGTAGGTACTCTTGTCTGCGACAACCATGCCATTACCGACCACAAGAAGGCCTTCGCCTGCACCCTTCTTCACGCTGACGCTGTTATAGCCTTCAACGCCAAGATCGGTGCCGTCCTTGACGTCCTGCTTTTTAAGCAGAAGCTTTGCGACTGCATTCATCGCCATGCCAGCTTTCTGCGGATCCCAGAAGCCGATGGCCGTGATGGCACCGGATTCCAGAAGATCGGCCGACGGATTTGGCAGGCCGGTGCCGACCAGACAAACCTTGCCACTCAGACCGGCTTCATCGATTGCTCGGCCGACGCCGAGTACGTCGTTACCAGCAGAAGTCTGGAAGCCCTTGAGGTCAGGATGCTTGCGCAGGATTTCCTTGGCCTTTTCATAGGTGCCATTGGCATCGTCGAAGGATTCGTTGTTTGGATCGACGAGCTGCATGTCAGCGTATTTCTTGGCATTTTTTTCAGCCGAGCCAACCCACTGCATATGTGTGCGGCTGCCAAGCGAACCAACGAACGTTGTCCACTTGCCAGCCTTGCCCATGCACTCTGCAAGACGTTCGTTCAGCGCTGTGCCGTAATCAGCATTGTCGAAGGCTTCAACGTCGGCCATCGTGTTGATCTGGTTGTCGGCTTCATGAGTCACAACAACGATGCCGCGTTCGATGGCGCGCTTGAACGTACCTTCGAGAACAGCCGGGTCCATGGGAACGACCGCAAGCGCGTTGACGCCCTTGGCGACGAGGTCCTGCACGATCTGGAGCTGCTGCGCTGCGTCGGCCGTGGCAGGGCCGCTCTGCGTTGCAACCACGTCAGGATTTGCTTTCTGATAGGCTTCGACACCCGTATTCATGCGATCAAACCATGGAATACCGCTGATCTTGACGACCGTTGCGATAACAGGCTTTTCCTGCGCGACCAGTGTGCCAGCACTGCCCGCGATCGTTGCTGCGCCAATGAGCGTACCGGCGAGTAGTTTCTTCGTTATTGCTTTCATGATTTCCTCCACACTTACAGCCCCCAGTGTTTATGTTCTGGTGCCTGAGGGTTGGGCACCGATGGTTTCCTTATGGCGATTGCCGAGGGTGAAAAATCCTGCGATGTCGTATTTGGCGACGGCGAGGAAAGCGAGCAGCAGCAGGCCCCACGCGAAGTCGCGTACAAAATTGGAAAGGCCACCGAAATTGAGCAGGCTGGACATGAGCTGCAATGCAATGGCGCTCAGCACCACGCAGATGACACGCCCATAACCACCTTCGGGCTTCACACCCGCCATGACGGCGATGAGAATTGCGACCAGAAGGTACGAGCTGCCATAGTCGAACTTTACGTTGACGTTGCGCGCCGCAATGATGATGCCTGCAAAACCCGCCAGCAGGCCGCTGGTTGCATAGGTAGCAATCAGAACGCCGCTGCGTGGAAAGCCTGCAAAAACTGCGGCCTTCGGGTTCGTCCCCATCAGCATCAACCAGTAGCCGTAAGGCGTAAAGCGCACTACGGCTGCGATCAGCAATGCGACCGCTATGAAAATCAGGAAGCTGATCGGAACAGCGTGGAACATGTCGTTGCCGATACGCGATAGCAGATCCGGGCTGCCCACCATGACCGCACGACCACCTGAAACCACGACAGCCAGCCCCATGAATGCCATCTGGGTGCCAAGGGTGCAGAGGATAGGCGTGATATTGAACCGCGCAATCAGGATTCCATTGATAAGCCCGCCGGCAAGACCAATTGCCAGCGCCAGCCCCATAAATGTGAGGCTGAAGCCAAGCTGGTTCTCCGCACTGGAGATAAACATTGAGGCGATGACTGCGGAAAGCACGCCAGCAAGGTTGGCCAGCGCAATGCCAGACAGATCAATACCGCCATTGCCGGCGCACATCGCCAGCATCACACCGATGGCCAGAAGCCCGATTTCGGGAACCTGACCAGCCATGGACTGGAGATTGAACAGGGAAAGGAACGATCCTCCCGAAATATACGCGCCGAGGGCGAGCAATCCGAGATTGATGACAACAAGCATAGCAAGCTGGTTGCTTGTTTTCTGCATGGTTTCCTCCTACCATGTTTAGTAAACAAATACATTATTCACTAAATCATTGAACAGAAGGTGGTGGGCTGTCAAGCCTGTTATCGTCGGATTTCGATTGCCTAACGCACGGATTTCCCCTAATCGTTTTAAATCACGGCGTTTATGTTTACTAAACGACACGTCATTTTTCCCCTAATGCCGAATAGTCGCGCGGAGAATATGAAGAAGAAAAAGTCCTTTACAGTCAGGGATATTGCTGAGAATGCGGGCGTTTCCCCCGCTACCGTTTCGCTAGTTTTGAATGGCAAAGGTGAGATTTCAGGCGAGACGCGAGCGCGTGTTCTTGAGTCGGTTTCGAGGCTCAACTATGTGCCGCGCACTGCCAAAACCGGCACAGGCGCAGGCGAGACGATCCGCTTTTTGAAGATTGCCAAGCATGGCGAAACGGTCAATCGTGATCATAGCGTGTTTGTTTCGGATTACATCGACGGCATGTCGTCTGAAGCGACCCGCCGCAACTATACGCTTGAGGTCGTCAGCTTTGAGGGGCAGCCTATCAGCGTGGTTGCTGAATCCCTGGCCGGCGCCCCGATCCGTGGGGTGATTGCGTTGGGAACCGAGTTGACAGCGGCAGATATCCACATGATTCAAGGATTAGGACTGCCCACTGTATTCATCGATACGTTTTATGAGGTCATAGAGGCCAATTTCGTCGACATGAACAATGAAGATGCTGTCTTCAAGGTCTTGTCGCGCTTCAAGCAACTTGGCTTTTCGCGCATTGGGTTCGTTGCCAGCCACACCGAGACGACGAATTTTAGCCTCCGTCGCGATGCATTTCTCAAAAATATGAAGCGTCTGGAACTGAGCGTCCAGGAACGCGATATCCTCTCAGTCGAATCAACCTATGAAGGCGCTCATCGTGATACATGCGCCATGCTGCATTCGGGTCTGGATCTGGCTGAATGCTATTTCTGTACCAACGATATCATCGCCTATGGCTTCATCAAAGCGTTGAAGGGTAAAGGCATCCGGATTCCGGAAGATGTTTCGATCATCGGCTTTGATAATCTGCCCCAAAGTGCGACTATGGAGCCAATGCTAACGACGGTTGATGTGTCCAAGCGTAAGATCGGCAATCTTGCCGTGACGATACTTGACGATCTGATCAATAGCTCTGAGGTGCAGCCAGCAGTGAAGATATTGGTTGGAGCCAATCTCGTTGTCAGAGCCAGCGATTCCGATTTTGTCGCTTCAAAGATTTAACAAAATATCGTCTTGTTGATTTCCACCAGGAACTGATCCGTTATTTCCACCGAGATTTGACCCGCCCTTTATGTATGTTTCGGATCTGATGCCGTGGTGAAGTTTCTGTTCTTCTCCTTCGCTTTTTCCGGTTCATAGGCTGAACTGTTCTTGAAACGGAAGCTATTGTTTCCACGTTCAAGGAAGGGTCGGTTGCCAGCGAATATATTCATCCACAGCTTTCCCCTCTGCCATTGCATGAAGCCGGTGCAGGTTAAGTCAGGTCCAGCGCGGCCATATCGCGCATCCGGGCGTCGCATGGCGAGACCGGACACTTCAACGGGCCGGCGGCGACACTAAAGACGACTTGGCCTGCCAAACCCAGGACCAACGTGCATGAAAGAGCAAGCGGTGAGTTTACTGTCGTTGACAACAACCGCCGCGCAAACCTTTTGAGAAATAAAGCCGAAAATCGCCGCTCCTTGAGCAGTTGCCGCAAAGATAGTCATTCACGCGCAAGTCTTTTGGTATAACCAAGGGGAGCGATCTGGATGGCGCCACGATCGGTGCGCAGAGCGGAACGACGGGCGAGTTGAACATTGCCGATTTCTTCCGCAAATCCGGACACAAATTCACGCCTGTAACCATCGACGACAGTAATGAATTCCTGAAGGCGCCTTGGTCTGCTTGCTGGGTATAGTCACACCTCCCTTAAAGTGGATGATCAAAATTCTTCAGGTGACAGCGACAATTATCACCTCGGCGTATATGGCGGTTCGCAATGGGGTAATCTTGGTTTTTGGGCGGTGCGACCTATACGTGGCACGATATCAATATCCGCCGGTCGGTCGTTTCCCTGGTTTCTCAGACGATACATCTGCCAAATACAATGCACACACAGCACAGGTGTTCGGTGAGCTCGGTTATCGAATTGATACCAATCGCGTTGCCTTTGAGCCTTTCGTCAATCTGGCCTATGTCAACTTCTAGCATGACACCTTTGCTGAAACTGGCGGAGCAGCGGCTCTTTTTAGGCGCTCATCCTAAGCTTCTATTATGTGGTCCCTTTCCAGCGATAAAGAATTCCCATATAGTTGTATGGAACAACTATTTAGGGTGATGCGGTATGACTGCTTACAACGATGAATCTCATATTGCCCGGATTCGCGATGCCTCTCGCCGTCTTGTACGGGAGCTTGGCTTCCTGCGGCCAACACTGGCGGCAACTGATCTGCCGCCTTCTGCGGTGCATGCGTTGGTTGAAATCGGCACACGCGGGTCCATGACGGCTTCCGATCTCAGTGCTGTCCTCATCCTGGAAAAATCCTCGGTGAGCAGAATGGTGCGCAAGCTGGTCAAAGCCGGTGAATTGGCAGAGGAAATCAGCAATGACGATGCGCGTGTAAAGCCCTTGTCGCTTACCCCGCAAGGTGTATCGACGCTGCAGCGGGTCGATGCGTTTGCACGGCATCAGGTGATGGAGGCGCTGACGAGGATGGGCGTCGAGGCAGGTCGTAACTTGCCGGAGAGCTTGGATTCCTATGCCTGCGCCCTGCAGGCCAGCCGAACAGAAAATAAAACTGGAGACATGGAGCATGGCGTTGAATGATGTCGATCCGGTAATTCTGGCAGGACCCGTTCCACAATGGCGGCCGGGCGGCAAGCTGGCAGGCAAAGTATGTCTGGTCACGGGAGGTGCAACCGGCATCGGCCGCGCTACTGCGCTTCGAATGGCTCGCGAGGGTGCATCGGCAGTCGTCATAGCGGGTCGCAGGCAGGCTATCGGGCAAAACGTCGCCGCCGAACTTGAGACCATCGGCGCTGAGGCACTCTTTGTTACGGCTGATGTTGCCTGTGAAGCGGAGGTTGAGCAACTGGTCGGAACACTTCTGCAACGCTTCGGGAGGCTGGACGCGGTTTTCAACAATGCCGGGTTTCAGGAGAAGCGAGCTTCCTTGGCTGACCAGACGGATGCTGTCTATAGTCAGGTGTTTGACACCAATGTGCGAGCAGTGTTTCATTGTATGCGCCACCAAATACCCGCGCTCCTGGCCTCTGGTGGCGGGACGATTGTCAACAACACAAGCGTGAGCGGACTACGTAATCCCAATCCTGGATTGTCGCTATATTCTGCGTCGAAAGCGGCCGCCATTTCCATGACGCGTTCGGCGGCCATGGAATATGCACCGCAGGGCGTGCGGATCAATGGCGTTGCTCCGGGGCGCGTGGTGACAGATATGATGCTGGCGTCGGGCATTGCAGACATGCGTCAGGTCGCGGCCAGCCTACCCCTGCGGCGCATGGGCCATCCCGAGGAAGTTGCAGCAGCGGTGTGCTGGCTGCTGTCAAGTGAGGCTGATTATGTTGTCGGCCATATCCTCTGCACGGATGGCGGTTTTCTCGCGGGTTAAACCGGCACCACAGGTCCACGATGCTGTCCGAAAGAACGCCAAGGGCGTGGGCCGCGCGTTGCAGATACGGCGTGAGTGCCGCACCTGCAACCATTGCAACCTTGTTATGACTTCTGGTTGCTCTATCAACCGCGCTCAGCAACAAAGATTAGCTGCGGGGCTGTAGCAGTGCCAGAATGACTGTCGACACTGCAAGGATGGCGGTCAGGGTCAGGGGCCCCGTAGCGCCATAGGTGTCCACCACATAGCCGCCGACCACCGCGCCAATCGTGATAGCGACCTGGAAAGAGGTGACCATCAGGCTGCCTGCTGCTTCCAGAGCGTCAGGCGCGGCACGGGACAGGTTGGTCGGCAGCACCACGGGCGCCATGCCGAAGGCGAGCCCCCACAAGGTGACGAAACCGAAGGCAACGCCAATGTGCACGCCCCACAGTACCAAAGCGAGCGCTGCAAGCCCCATCAAGGCGGCGGTAGCCATGAGAGCCGTGTGGATATTGGCGTCGGCCATGCGGCCACCAACAACGTTGCCGATCACGGCGGCGATACCAAACCCGAGCAGCGCCAGGGCAATCGGCCCGGTCCCAAGGTGCGTGACCTGTTCGAGGAAGGGGCGCACATAGACCGAGCCGGCAAAATGCCCGGTCATGAGCAAAAGGATAGCCAGCATGCCGAGTTGAATGCCACGCCGCCGTGTCAGCCGAAAGACGTCGGCGAGACTGTTGCTCGTGGTGGCAGGCAGGGTCGGCAGGCTGAGAAATTGCAACACCATAGCAACCGCGGCCAGCCCCGCTGTCATGGCCATGGCGCTGCGCCAGCCCACCCAGTCGCTGATCAATGCACCCATCGACGGTGCGGCAATGGTGGCGAGCGAGACGCCGAGAGTGACGATAGCCATGCCCCGGCCCGTGGCGTTGGCGCCAACCAGCCGCGCTACGACGGCAACGGAAAGTGCCCAGAAAGCGCTGAGGGCGATGCCCAGCCCGGCCCGGCCCAGCAATAATAGCCAGAAATCGGTCGCGACCGCCGCAAGAATATTGGAACCGATTGCCAAGGCGCTGAGACCAACCAGCACCGTCTTGCGGTTCAATCGGCCGATGAGAACATTGCTCAACATGGCCGTGACGGCGCCGACGGAAGCGGTGGCAGTGACGACCTGTCCGGCCGTTCCCTCGCTGATACCGAGATCGCGCGCCATCGGCGTCAACAGGCCTGCCGGCAGAAATTCGGCTGACACCAGCGCAAAGCTGGCGGCCGCCATTGAAAGAACCGCGAACCAGGTGGCCGGGCTCCACGCGACCGGCGGAGCGGCATCAAGATCTATTGCGGTGCCTTCAAGCTGTAATGTTGTGTCTGTCATTGAAGTATCTCCAAGGTTTGGAGATCTTCATAAACGAGTCCTTTCGGATGATATGTATCCTAAAATCCGAAATGCATGTCCGTTCGTCCGGAAATGGTGCGGCGCACAACACCCGGCGAGACGCTGGTGATACGCTTGAACGCGCGTGCGAAGGACGCCTCGGACTCATAGCCCAAACGAGTCGCGACCTCGGCAACCGACATGCCGTTTTGCCCCAACAATTCGCGGGCAAGTTGCATACGAAGACGGGCGAGATAGCGTGCCGCGCCTTCCCCCAAAACAGCGCTGAAACGCTCGGCGAAAATCGAGCGCGATTGCCCTGCCAGGGCGGCGAGGCTTTCGAGGGTCCAGTTATGGCCGGGGTCCCGGTGCATGGCCGCCAGGACGCGGCCGATATGGGGGTCGCGGATGGCGGCGAGCCAGCCGGTGGTCGGGGCTCCGGTGCAATTGACCCAGCAGCGGATGAGCCGGGCGGTCAGCAGGTCCGCCATCCGCGACAGGATGGTGGCGCTGCCCATTTGCGGCTGTGCGGCCTCGACCGTCATTGCCGCAAGCAAGGGGCCGACGATCGGGTCGTTGCCGGCTACGTCGCAGCCCTTGATGATCGGCGGCATCAAAGTGATCAAGGGGTTGAGCGCACAGGCACCCAGGGCCATGGAGCCGCAGAAAAGGGTGCTGGTTGCCCCCGTTCCCTCCCGCACCACTTCGCTGACGTTGCTTCCCAGCTTGGTCACGTGGCAACCCTTGAGCGAGTCGCCCACGACGTCCGGCGCGCTGGCCAGCCGATGGGCGATGCCTTGCGGCAGCAGCACCAGGTCGCCATCGCGCAACTCCTGCCAGCCCTGTACGTCGGTATGGATCCAGCACGGACCCTGGCTGACAAAGTGAAAACGAAGCAGCTGTTGTTGCGGAAAGGCGATGCTCCATGGATGCCGGAGCTCGCAGCGGCCATAATTGACGCCACTCAAGCGAAAGTCCTGCAGGACTTCGCTTAGCGCATCCATCGGGATATGTGGCGGTGAAGATGGTCGGGACGAATTATCAGACATTTGTCTAATATATATGCTGAACGTCCGGCAGACAAGTGGGGTGGTTGTTCTAAACAACCGCCTTTCCAGTCACTATTCACAGGGCAAGGTTTACCCATAGCCCTTGCCCTATTTCCAGCGCGTAAACTTGTCATGCAGACAATTGAATGCTTGCAGCGTATGCGGCTGCAGCGGTAGTGAGCACTCTCAAAACATGGGTAGCAGCGTACAGTCTCAAAAGGTGACAGATGCCTGAAGTAACGAGTCTGCTTGCATTCGGATTAATTGCCTTTGGTATGGTTTGTACCCCTGGCCCCAATATGATTTACCTCATATCCCGTTCAATCTGCCAGGGCCCGAAAGCGGGATTGATTTCCCTTGGGGGTGTAGCGCTGGGATTTGTTTTTTACATGCTTTCCGCTGCCCTTGGCATTACGGCACTCGTATTTGCGGTGCCGTTTGCCTACGAGGTTTTGAAATTTGGCGGAGCAATTTATCTCGGTTGGCTTGCTTGGAACGCCCTCAAACCGGGTGGACGCTCGGCATTCGTTGTCCGAGAACTGCCAAAGGACACATCACAGAAACTGTTTGTCATGGGTTTTGTAACCAATCTCCTTAATCCCAAGGCGGCGGTTCTGTATCTGTCTCTCTTGCCGCAGTTCGTAAAGCCGGAGCTTGGAAGCGTGTTCTTGCAGTCAATCAGCTTCGGTTTTACGCAAATTGCCATAAGCTTGACTGTCAATGCCATGATCGCCGTTACTGCTGGTTCGATCGCAGCATTTCTTGCCAATCGTCCATTTTGGATGACGGTACAGCGCTATCTTATGGGAACTGTTTTGGCTGGCCTGGCTATTCGAATGGCAACAGAAGCGCAAAAATAGATCTGAAGGAATTGAACGCACAGATCCAATATTGCTTCAGATGTCTACGGCAGTATACCTACCGGGTTGCGGACAGCGTCGGTGAGAGGCAACTCCAATGACCATCAGCACCGAGCTTTCCGACAACCGCAAGCAGAATTTTTTGCACCTCGATGACGGCCCGCGTCGGCGGATGGTCGGCCGGCATGTCGAGAACGAGGCGGTGGGTGAGACCAGGGCGTGTGAGAGCGATGGCGGACAGAGTTCCGTTTTCTTGCTCGGGATAGACCGCACCGCGCCCGAGGATCGTCAGTCCGAGACCCGCGCGAATTGCCGCCTTCGTGCTCGCCACACCTTCGATTTCGCGCACGATGTTAAGTTTCCGTCCGGACATCAGAGCCTGACGTTCAAGAAGTATGCGGATCCCGTGGCGACGTGTGGGCAGGATCAGCGGCAGGCCGAGGGCATGTTCCACTGTCACTTCCGCATCGGGCGTGAACTGCCCGGACGGGCCAACGATGTAGAGCGCTTCTTCGAAGAGAGGTAAGGATGTCTGCTTGGCGACACTGTCGAGGTTCACCTGATCTGACATTTGCCTGTATGGCTTGTATCAAGGTAATGCAAATGTCAGAATCGGACCACAAGTGAGAGTGCGCCGGAATGAACCAGGTGGAATTGAGCGATAACGTCTCGGCCGATGCGAGCGACCCCTACGCCCGCAGGACACAAACTTTTCCGCAGCTCGATAAGGGCATGATGGACCGCGTTTCCGCGTTCGGATCCGAGACCTCAGTCACCAAGGGCACGGTTCTGTTCAGTCGCGGCGAACGCCAGACGGATTTCTTCCTGATAAAGTCTGGCTCCATTGAGATACTTGATCTCGGCGGCGATGGCTCAAGCCGGGTCCTGGCTCTGCAGGGAAAGCGGGAATTCACCGGAGAACTCGACCTCTTCAATAGTCGGGAGAATTTGGTGACGGCGAGGGCAGCTGAGGATTCGCATCTTATCCGCGTTGAGCGGGATTCGTTCCTGCGGATGATGTCGGCGGAGCCGGATATCGGTGAAATCATTACCCGCGCACTTATTCTGCGCCGCGTCGGCTTTATCAAACACGGTCAGGCAGGCGTTGTGTTGATAGGGCCGAGCCACGCTGCTGACACGTTGAGATTGCAGCGCTTTCTAACGCGTAACGGTTATCCCCACCGATTGGTCGATTCCGACGTCGATCCCGAAGCGAAGGAAATGGTCACTGCGTTGAAAATCTGTGCCTTGTCGCTGCCTGTTATCGTTCCGCCAGGGAAAGCGGTCCTGCAGAATCCGACAACGGGCCAACTGGCGGATGTGCTGGGGCTGACAGAAATCATTGATCCGGCCGAAGTCTACGACGTCATGGTTGTCGGTGCTGGACCGGCCGGCCTCGCCTCGGCAGTCTACGCCGCATCGGAAGGATTGAAAACGATCGTGATCGAAGGGGTGGCCCCAGGCGGGCAAGCAGGAACAAGCTCGAAGATCGAGAATTATCTCGGATTCCCGACTGGTATATCCGGGCAGGCTCTAGCGGGCCGTGCACAGGTTCAGGCCCAGAAGTTCGGGGCGCGCCTGGCGATTTCCCGCATGGCTGTCTCCGTCGATTGCGACAGGTCGCCTTACCGCGTCCTGCTCGATGACGGACAAACCGTCTCCGCGCGGGCAATGGTCGTAGCCACCGGAGCCCGTTACCGCAAGCCGGACCTGTTGAACTACGAGCGGTTTGAAGGACAGGGCATTCACTACGCGGCCACGGCAATGGAAGCGCAGTTGTGCCGGGAACAGGAGGTCATTGTTGTCGGCGGCGGCAATTCGGCCGGTCAGGCGGCGATGTTTCTGTCGCAATGGGTCAAACACCTGCACATTCTGGTCCGGGGGCCGGGTCTGAAGGAGACAATGTCGGACTATCTGATTCAACGCATCGAAAAATCACAGCGCATCTCACTGCACGCGCATACTGAAATCACCGCTATCGACGGTGACAGATACCTGAACACGGTGACCTGGACCAATCGTATGACTGGACAGAGCGAAACCAAAAATATCTCGAATATCTTTATGATGATTGGAGCTGCCCCAAACACGGAATGGCTCAATGGCTGTGTTAAGCTGGACAAGTCCGGGTTTATTGAGACTGGACTCATGGCCGGGGTTTTGACCAGCGGCTCTCCCTTTGAAACCTCGGCTCCTGGCGTATTCGCCGTTGGCGATGTTCGGGCGGGATCGGTAAAACGGGTGGCGTCAGGGGTAGGGGAAGGATCAGTCGTGGTTCAAGCCATTCACCAATATCTCAAGCAGGTTCCAGACGCCAAAAATCGATAGGCAGAAATTCGCGATAAGCATATTGGCTTTGAACTGTTGGGTTCGCAGCAAATGATTGGCGCCGTCTCGGCGTCAACCGCGCCGTGGAACTGCCGACGGGCCGTGCGCGCGCATAACGGCGATCCGCTGCTCGTGATCGTGGGTACCGAGGCGGTCACATCGCGGATAGTGAGTGAAGCGTTCTATGAGGCTGCGTGACCTGAAAGAAATGATGGTTGCGCGTGGTATCTGGATGCTCTGTGTCAACGATGCCTGGCTTTGTCGGGTCATTGCAACTGGCGTTACAAAACTCGGCAGGGCACGCTCCTTCGACAGATAATCGAAAAATCTTCTGCGCCGCGATCCGTTTTAATCCTTTGGGTCGTCCTTGGTATATCTGAAACAGAAGGAGATATGCCATGTCCGAAGAATCCGTCATTTTGATCAATCTGCTGAAGGTCAAACCCGGGAAGCAGGAGGCGCTGATAGCGCTCTTGAAGCAGAACATCGATACGGTGGTCCGCATGCTCCCCGGATGGAAAACAACCCGGCTGATCGCGGCAAAGGACGGCGCCGGCGTCGTTATTTACTCCGAGTGGGAGAACCCGGCAGCCGTCGAGGCGATGCGCAGCGATCCGCACATGCAAGCCTATTTCCCGAAGATCATCGAGTTGGCGAGCTTGGACTCGGTCATGGGCTCGGCGGTGTTGAGCGAAGTCCGGTGAGGGTGAACACACAAGTAAGTTTGTGCCACACAATTTACAAAGGAGAACCGCAATGGCCCGGATGGTCGTGATTTACCGGACACCGAAGGACGTAGAGGCATTTGATCGACATTACTTCGATATCCACGTGCCTCTCGCCAAGAAGATTCCGGGTCTCCGGAAATACGAGGTCAGCGACGGTCCCATCGCGACACCGCTGGGAACCCCTGATATCCATCGGATTGGAACCTTGTATTTCGACGACCTTGCAGCGATCGAAAGGGCGTTTGCAAGCGCGGAGGGACGGGCAGCCGGGGAGGATCGCCGGATTTTTGCGCCGGATGACTCGGGCGTTCAAATGTTCCTCTTTGACAACAGAGAGGTTTGAACCCAGCCGTGATATTGGTATCCAATCCCTGGCGGAACAGAGTGGAAGCACTATAGGTCTCGACACATGAATACGGACGAATTCGAGGATCGACTGAAAGCGCTGCGGCCACGGCTTCACCGCTACTGCGCGCGCATGACCGGTTCGAGTGTGGATGGTGAGGATGTGCTGCAAGATACTCTGATCAAAGCCCTGAGGGCGCGTGGGGAAGGTACTATTGTCGAAAATCTCGAAGCCTGGCTGTTCCGTATCGCCCACAATACGAGTTTGGATTTCCTGCGCCAACGCTCCCGGAGCAACGTTGTTTCGCTCACAGAAGATCTGGAAGATGCGACGATGCCCGAGGCTGATATCGTCGCGGTCGGCTTTCAAACGTTTCTGCGACTGCCCGAACTTCAGCGCTGCGCCGTGATTCTCAAGGACGTCCTTGGCCACTCGGTCGAAGAGATCGCTGCGATCGCCGGCAGCACACCGGCCGCGGCCAAATCGGCGCTGCAGCGCGGGCGCGTAGCGCTGCGGCAACTCGCGCAGGCGCCCGAAGACACCCGGCTACCGCTGATGTCCGATCCGGACCGGCGGAAGATCACGGCTTACGTCCATCTGTTTCGAAGCGGTGATTTCGATGCAATCCGTGCCATGCTCGCCGATGACGTCAAGCTCGATCTGGTGAACCGGCTCGAATGGAAAGGGCGTGACAAGATTGGCCTTTATTTCACGCGCTATGCGGAAGAGACGAAATGGCGGTTCGTCTTCGGTGCGGTTGAAGGGCAGCCGGCCATGCTCGTCTTCGACAAAACTGGCCCGATGGACAGACCTGCGCATTTTGTCCTGATCGGCTGGTCGGATAGCCGGATTATCGAGATCCGCGACTTCCTGTTCGCGCCCTATGTGCTCGAAGGCATAAATTGGGTGCAGTTGGGCTAAATGGTTATGGTCGAGTTCCAACCCCCACCGGCGAAGCTATCAGCGATCCGGCCATTTGCTGCACGATCTCGTGCCAGCGGGTTTACTTCAGGCTGCCCAGAAATAGCGAACGATGTGAAAGAAGACCGGTGCGGCGAAAATCAAGCTGTCCGCCCGGTCGAGCATGCCGCCGTGCCCCTCGATCATGTGGCCCCAATCCTTGACGCCGCGGTCGCGCTTGATTGCCGAAGCAACCAGCCCGCCGAAAAATCCCATGATGCAGGCAAGTCCCGCCATGAGCCCGGCTTGCAGGACGCTGAAGGGTGTCAACCACGTCAGCGCTGCGCCGAGCAATGATGCGCTGACAATGCCGCCGATCAGACCTTCCCAGGTTTTGGAGGGGGAGATTTTCGGTGCAACCTTGTGTTTGCCGAAAAGCTTGCCGAACACATATTGCAGCACATCACTTCCCTGAACGGTCGCGATCAGGAATGCGATCAAAAGCAATCCCTTGCTCTGAAAGCCGGGGATGGAAAGCGTGAGCAGGGCAGGGACATGGCTGATGCAATAGACCGACAGCATGATGCCCCATTGCTGTTCGCTGACGCGCTCGAGAAAGCGCTCCGTATCGCCCGAAATTGCCGTCAAGGCCGGCATGGCAAGGAAGCAGTAGACCGGCACAAAGATGGAATAGAGCCCATACCATTCAATCCAGAGAAGGTAATATTGGATAGGAATGATGACGAGGAACATGCCGATGAGAATACGATGATCGCCGCGCCGCGTATGGGTAAGGGTCACATATTCGCGCAGCGAAGCAAAGGAGACAAAAGCGAACAGGAAAATGACGCCGTTTTTACCGAAGAGAAAAGCGACGGAAATGCCGCCGATCATGATCCACCACGCCTTTATGCGTGAATTGAGGTTCACGAGCGTTGATGGCAAGACCTCCGCCGTGCGCCGGCTTTTCCAGGTCAGCATTGTTGCAATGGCGCTGGCGAGCGTGAGCACGCCGAGCAGGCCGAGAAAGAGCCAGACCGTTTCAGCCATGATTGAGCGCTTTCTGATGTTCCGGCGAAAGATCGAGCAGAGATTGGCGCGCCCTTTGAAGAAACTCTTTCCGGTCTTCATTTGGTTCAAGTGCGATTGGCGAGCCAAAGACAACGCGGCACAGGAGGGGAACTGGCAGGAAGGTGCCCTTCGGCAGGACGCGTGACATATTCTCGATCCAGCAGGGAATAAGCTCCACATCCGGCCGGGCCACAGCAAGATTGTAGAGACCGGAGCGGAAGCGCAGCAACGGTTCCTCGGTCATATTGCGGGTGCCTTCGGGAAAGACAATGAGTGAGCTTCCTTCCTGCAATGCATCGAGCATGACGACCATTGGATCCTCCGAACGCTCGACCCAATTGCGGTCAACCAGCACGGTGTTCAGCAAGTCCTTGGCGAGAATGTTCCGCAATTTATTGCGCTTCCAATAATCGGCGCCTGCAACGGCACGTGTGCGCTGTCGCTCGCGTGGCGGCAGGCTGGAGGAAAGCAGAATAAAATCGCCATGACTGCAATGGTTCGCAAAGAAAATGCGCTGCCCGTCCGAAGGCGCGCATCCCTGCCAGATCGGGCGCACGCCCGTAATGCCGCGAGCCAATCCGGCCAGCACCATGGCGGAAATTCGCCTTAACGTTTCTCTTGCGTTCATATGCGCCCCCACAACCCATAGGTTGTAATTACAGCGAATAGAACAAGAAAAAATGCAAAAGCAAGATGCAGTTTCAACAAGAGGCAGTTTGTTACAGCCATGACGCGATGGCCGTTACCTTGGCGTGCAATCGGTCGGCGAGTGCAGAGGCCTGTTCATTCACGGTTGTTTCACCTCTTGCGCAAAAGATACCATGTCTTCTGCCAGATGAATGCGCCTGCCTCCGGCTTTGATTACCCTGATTGCTTCGGCTGCGGTTTTGACATCGCCATACTGCAAAAGCCAAACGGCAATTGCTGCCGCACTGCGCTGGAATCCAAGTGCACAGCAAACGAGAACGGGTCCCTTGCGCCGGGCACGTTCGATAGCGTCGGCCGCGTTGCGCAATTCGTCGTGTTGAGGCGAAACGAGATCAAGCACCGGGAATGACAGCCATGCAATCTCCACGCCGGAAGGCTTTGCCAGTTCGGCGGTCAGGTCAATCACGGTCATGAATTTCGACAGTTCAGATACCCGCGGCAGCCGCCCCAAATGCACGTTCTTGCCGATCGCAACAGACGGCGGGAGCTGGCGTGTCCAGATGCGGCTGTTGACAATGGCACCAAGGCGGCAAGGGGCCAGCAGCCATGTGCTGGCCAGGGAAAGCGTGCCGTCAGCGCACTTCTGAAAGACGGCGGGGCCCGCACCGAAATAGCCGATTGATACGAGCAGGAGGCCCAGCGCCGGCCACAGGAAAAACAGGAATGCCGCCGATGTCGGCATTTCGATGATTGTCGCAAGCAAGAAGATCAAACCGGCCATCGCGTAAAACGTGCCAATGCGCCGTGCCTTGGCATCATCGGTCAAGCGGAATGCGGCCACGGGTGAGGGCATGTGTGCCGGGAAGAGCCAAAGAGCAAAAAGACCCAAAAGCAGACCGGTGGGGATGTCGATAAAATGATGCTGATAGGTCGTGAGAACGGAAATGCCGATCAATGCACACCAGAGATGCCAGATCCAAAGAACAATACCCGACAGACGAACGCGCCAATGCGTCCAGATAATCACCAGGAGAGCGATATGCAGGGAGGGCGCCTGGTTGAAGGGCTTGTCGAAGCCACCCAGCATATCGAACAGGAAGCCTGATGCGCCGCTGGTCGGCGGCTTGTGGAAGATGACGGTCAGGGGAAACGCGATGAAGCAGGTAACCGCGATGATCTGTGCGGTCAGGTAGCGTTTCGCCAGGCGATCGACCTCAGCGGTTGTATCGTTAAAGAACAAGGAAAGTCCGTAGAACAGGTTGATCGACCAATAGGGGAAAATGGTCCAGGCAATGAAGGGAATGGCTTGTTCCCAGGTAAAGGTAATATTTGGAACGTTCTCCCGCTGCGAGGCAAGCCAATTGGCTGTCCCATAGGTCGCGTAGAACAATGGTGCGAGGCAGATGAGCCAGATCAGTGCACGTTTCGCGACGGCCCGGTTCAAGCGCCATTGTCCAATCGGTGCGACGGTGTTTTCGGTCATGTGCGCTCAGCGATGGAAACAGTGAATATGCCCCATTCATCGACAAGCTGGTCGATCTTCCTGAAACCCGCTGCCGCAACCAGCTGATCCATTTCAGCCTGCGTCCGGCGGCGCATGACCCATGCTTCGCCGCCACGGTGCGAGGTGAGCGCACGTGCAATCATTTCCAGTTGCGGATGCCACGGCTGGTTGGTGTAGATCAGCAGGCTGCCGGATTGCATCGACGTTGCAAGCCCGCCAAGCGAGCGCTTGATAAGCGCGTTGTCGGGAAAGAGTTCGTAAAGGCCGGATACAATCGCAAGATCGGGCGCGGGTTGGATTGCAGCCAGTTGTTCGGCATCGAAAGCATCCGCCTGATGAAAGCTCGCTATATCCTGGATGCCTCTCTCGGCGATGGATTTGCGTCCGGCATCGACATTGATCGGCGCATAGTCCTGCAGCCGGACACTTGCCGGCTTGACTGCGGATTTGCCAATCGCATCGAGGACATAACGGCCATGACCGGCGGCGATATCGAGAATATGTGTCGTGCGGCCGGCATCCTGCAGTCTTGTCAGGGCGAAGCCGATAAGCTCTTGCAGATGCAGCTTGCGCTGACGAATGCCCCGCCAGCCGATCGCATTCAGGAATTGCTTGTCGATGAGCCTGCCGCCCGGTCCCATTCCTCTCGGTTCGTTCTCATAGACATAGTCGAGGGTTGAGCCGGAGTCGAAACCGGTCTCGACTCCTGTTTTCAGTCCCTTCGAGAACAATGCACTGAAGCGGATGGACGAGCGGTAGATCGCCCAATAGAGACCTTTCAAGGAAAGCAGGTCGTGCGGGGATGACAGCCTGTCCTGTTCATCGCGGGTAAAGCCCGTTTGATGGGCGTTCGTTACATCCAGCGGCTCCGGTTCTCTGTCGAAGCATGCAAGAATGAACCGGCGTGCATGTGCCACGGCAATTGCACGCTCCTTCTCGCCGAGAGTGTCATGGTAAAATCCCTTGAGCACGTGGCGTTCTTTGAGGGGATGGGCCAGATTTTCATAGAAGCGATGCTGTGGCCCGTGCCGGACCACCCAGTCACTGCCGGAGATAAGCAACTGCGTCGGTACGATGATCGCGCGGGCATCCGCAACCACCCGCTCAGCGTTCGTATAAAGATCGAGCAGTATATTCGATGCGATGGCCCGCGTGACCAACGGGTCATTGTCGAACGACGCGATGCGCGCGGGATCATGGGTCAGAAACTTGGCCTTGACGTAGGAATTGACGAAGAATCGTCCTTTCAGTTTCTGCCAGAGCCAGATGCCTTCACGTGCGAATGGAACATAGAGTTTCACACTGAAAGCCGGAGAAGCCAGCACAAGCGCCCGGATACGCGGCGCATAGTCATGGACCCACGTTGCCGCGAGCACGGCACCCACCGACTGGGCGATAACCGCAATGTCCTCAATGGCAAAACCGCCGGTTTTACATATGTGCTTTACGAAACTGTCGAGATCGTGCACCGACGCTGCAAAAGAGGGGGAATAGCCGCGTTCGCCCGGTGAACGGCCATGGCCGCGGGCATCCCAGGCATAGAATGTGAAATCACCAAGGCCAAGTTCCTCAACCAGATGTGCAACGCGTCCACCATGTTCGTGACCACGATGCAGAAGAATAATTGCACCCCTCGGCTTTCCCGACCTGGCCGGCCATTTCCGATAGAAAAGTTCGGTCCCGTCGTCGGTGAGAAAGGTACTTTCCTCTACTGCATCTAATGCCGCAGGATTGGAGGATGGATCTGTCGACATAAGCTTGCTCCGGAAGCAGAATTGATTTTCAGGAATTGGCGCGGCGTAGGCCCGCACGAACACGATTCACGGCGGTGACAACGGATAGCACGGCCATGAGGGGGAAAACCCAGCCGAACCATGAGGGCAGGATGATGCCACTACCGATAAGCGCGGCAATGATGCCGAGGGCCAATGCGCGGTCGCTCTTTCCGAACGGCCCGTCATAACCACGCCCGCCGCCGGTCATGACACCGAGCACGCCGGCATATTCGGCAATCATCGCTGTGACGGCAAAGGCAACCACCCCTGCAGTGGCAAACGGTGCAACAAATGCGAATGGAAGGATCAAGGCCACATCCGAAACGATATCGCCAAGCTCGTTCAGATACGCGCCGAGTTTCGATGCCTGTTCGAATTCACGAGCCATCATTCCATCAATGGCATTGAGTGCCATGCGGACAAAAAGCACCAACGGCAACAGCCAGAAAAGCAACGCATTCTGGGGGAAAAGCGCAATCAACGCACCCGCTACAACCGAGATGATTGTTGCGGCTATGGTCACCTGATTTGCGGTGGCGCCAGTGGAAACGAGTCCAGTGGCCAAGGGGCGGAGCAGGTTCTGAAAAGCTGGTTTGATGGAATAAAGCGTCGGCATGAAATCCCCCCATGGTTGTGCTTAATTTCACCACTCAACAGCTTGTAGCAGAAAATCCACTTCGGACTGGTTTTCCCGCATGAGATATTTGTTTCGGAAATGAAATCACTTCCGAGTCTATCATAAAAGCCGCTGATTTAACGTCGAGAGCGGGCGCCTTTTCTGTCGCGATGATGTTGCCGATTTCCTCTCTGTCACATCGAGGCCGCTAGCGCGGGTTTCAGCACATTGTTCCTCTCAGCCCTACGACCCAAAATCAGGCCCGTTCTTCATTTTTTGCATTGATAATTGACATCCAAAACGTTTTGGAAAACTATACCGCACACTTCTGGGAGGGGGCATGTCCAATCTGAAACAACTTGCGCAATCGCTCGGCCTATCCATCACCACGGTATCGCGGGCGCTTGACGGTTATTCTGACGTCTCGGCCAAGACAAAGGCGCGCGTGCTCGAAGCTGTGGCCAAAACGGGATATCAGCCGAATGCTTCAGCGCGGCGTCTGCGGCGGCAACGCGCTGAACTTGTCGCAGTCACGCTTCCAACTGCCCCCGGTCATATCGGACCACCGCATTTCCTCGATATCCTTTCCGCATGTGCGGAGCATCTGGCCATTTCAGGCCTCAACCTTGTCATTGCACCCGTCCCGCGCGGGCAGAGTGAACTCGAAATGTGTCGGCGCTTCGTCGACGGACAGCGGGTCGATGCCATGCTGCTTGTACGTACCAGGCGCCATGACGAGCGCGTGGAATTGCTTCAGTCACGGGGTGTCCCGTTTGTTACGCACGGCCGGACGGAATCGGCGAAACCGCATGCGTTTCTTGACGGTGACGGCTTCTCGGGCTTTCGGGATGCCACACTGCGTTTTATTGCCGATGGCCATACGCATATCGGGCATGTGGCGGGGCCACAGGAATTTTCCTTCGCCCATCACCGGCGTTTGGGGTGGGAGGATGCCCTTCGCCGGGCCGGGCTTGCATCGGAACTCATGGCTGAAGGCGAACCCACTGAGCATGGCGGATATGCCGCTGCGAAGGCGCTGATGAGCGGTCCCGTCAAACCCACAGCCATTCTTTGCGCAACCGATGAAATGGCGGTCGGCGCATTGCGGGCATTGCGTGAAGTTGCGGGCGGCAACACCGTTTGTATTACTGGACATGACGACTTGCCTATGAGTGCTTTTACGGATCCGCCACTTTCGACCATGCGCGTGACCGGCGAAGACATTGGCGTTCGCATCGCTTCTCTGCTGTTGCGTGCCATCGATGGCGAGGCGCCGGAATCCCTCCAGGAAATACACCCCGTCGAATTCATACCGCGTGTCAGTCATTGCCGGTCGCAACGGCTGGCCGACAATGACGCAGGCATTCACGAATAATAATGGAGGAGAAGCAATGAAACGATCCCTGCTCATCGGGCTGCTCGCGGCCTCTGGCTTTTTGACTACTACCGTCGCCAAGGCCGAAACAGTTTTCCTATCAACCCAGCTGCGTCCCATTGAAGAGGCAACAGCCGTGCGCAATGTGATCCTGAAGGGTCTGGCCGCCCCCGTGGAGTATGTCGTTGAAGAACCGCCACAATTTGCCGTGCGCATGGAAGCCGAGCGCCAGGCGGGAAAACATACAATCAGTCTTGTCGGCGCACTTCACGGCGAGTTGTCCCCCATTGCATCGAAGGGCGGCTTTGTGCCGCTTGACGATCTGGCTAAGCAACTTGCCGACAAGGGCATGCCAAAGGCACTTCTTGATCTTGGAAAACTCGGTAAAGACAAACAGCAATATATCCCATGGATGCAGGCCACCTATGTGATGGCGGCCAACAAACAGGCACTCCAGTATTTGCCTGCGGGGGCTGACATCAACAAACTGACCTATGATCAGCTCATTGAATGGGGTCAGAAGATGCAATCCGAGACCGGGCAACCGCGTATCGGCTTTCCCGCTGGACCCAAAGGTCTGATGGCGCGCTATTTCCAAGGATATTTCTATCCGTCCTTTACGGGCGGTGTTGTTCGCCCATTCAAATCCGCGGATGCGGCCAAGGGATGGGAAAGCTTCAAAAAGCTCTGGGCTGTCGTCAACCCAAATTCCACCAACTACAATTTTATGCAGGAGCCCTTGCTTGCCGATGAAGTATGGGTTGCCTGGGATCACATCGCCCGGCTGAAAGAAGCCGTCGCATCACAGCCGGACCAGTATGTGATCTTCCCTGCTCCGGCTGGCCCGAAGGGGCGCGGCTACATGCCTGTCGTGGCTGGCTTGGCAATCCCGCAAGGGGCACCTGATGAAACCGGAGCCAAAGGCGTCATCGAACATTTGGTCAAACCGGAAACGCAAATTCTCACGGCAAGGAATGTTGGCTTCTTTCCAACGGTCGACGCAAAACTTCCGGTGGATATTGAACCGGGCATTGCCATGCTGGCCGCTGGCGTGCAGGCAACGCAGCAGGCACCGGATGCTGTCATTTCACTGTTGCCGGTGGGTCTTGGGGATCGCGGCGGCGAGTTCAACAAAGTCTATATGGATGCATTCCAGCGGATCGTCATTCGCGGGGAACCGGTAACCGATGTCTTGAGCCAGCAAGCCGCGAGCCTGAGCAAACTGATCGGTGATACGGGCGCCCCTTGCTGGGCACCGGATGCACCAAGCCAAGGTTCCTGTCCTGTCGAATAATATCATTGGACGCGCACACTCCCCGAGACGTTGATCATGCAGAACGACAAGTCCTGGATTCCCTATATGCTGATCGCGCCCTGCGTGATCTTTCTCGCGCTGCTCTTTCTTTTGCCGCTCGTCCAGACAATCTGGCTCGCGATTTCCGAAGGCGGCATGCCCTCCCTCGCCAATCTGCAAACCATGGCGGGGGATTTGAACTTTCGCTCGGCCATCCGCAATACGTTCCTGCTGACACTTGCGGTTTTACCGATCCAGATCATGATTGCCCTGGCAATGGGTTCCATGGTCGCCAAAGTTGGCGCCGGCCGCGAAACCATTCTCTGGATATGGACAATTCCACTTGGCATCTCCGATCTCGCGGCGGGCCTCGTCTGGTTGGCGATCCTGCAGAACAGTGGCTATCTGAACAGCATGCTGTTCACTCTTGGTCTCATGGAGAGGCCGGCCAACTGGCTGTCCTATCAGACGCCAATAGCCTTGTTTTTTGCTATTGCTGTCGCTGAAATCTGGCGTGGCACCGCTATTGTCATGGTCATCATTGTGGCAGGTCTCAATCAGGTACCAAAGGAATTTGGCGAAGCGGCGGAAGTCTTCGGCGCGGGCCGCTGGACGCGGTTTTTCCGCATCACATTGCCGTTGATCAAACCTGCTCTTCAATCCGCACTGATCCTCAGGACAGTTCTCGCCTTCGAGGTTTTCGCGGTGGTCTATGCATTGGGCGGAAGCAACATGCCTGTGCTTGTTGGCGAAGCCTATACCTGGCAAAACCAGAACCAGAATTATGGCGTAGCCGCAGCCTATGCGGTGCTGATCATGATCATCTCGCTGGCTGCCACGTTTGTGTATCTCAAAGCCGTCAAGGTTGATCCGGAGCGCCTGCCATGAGCACCAGCTCCCAACCGTCAAGCTTTGGTTCGGCCCGGTCTGTTCTTCTTTGGAGCGGCATCGCGGTGCTTTGTGCCTGGGTTCTCGTCCCGATCTACCTGGTAGCACTCGGCGCGTTTGGCGGGCGAGGCGGGGTCTATCAATGGCCGAAAACCGTTTTCCCGGCCGGTGTTTCTTTCGAGCCGTTTCTACTCTTTTTGAAAACCGAAGGCGTGGCCGGCGCTTTCGTGAACTCGCTTGGCGCGGCGGCGGTCACCGTTGTCCTGTCCGTTCTGATCGGAGCGCCTGCCGGTTATGCGCTCGCTCGCTACAATTTCAAGGGCAAGGACAGCTTTCGTCTGCTCGTGCTTCTGACCCGGGCTTTTCCACTCGCCATCCTAGCCCTGCCCTTGACCGTGTCCTTCATTCGGATCGGCCTTTACGACACCATCATCGGTGTCGGGCTGGTGCACACGGTTTTGGCTCTGCCCTTTGCCGCTCTCGTCACGCAGGGCATTTTCATGGGTGTACCACGAGAACTCGAAGAGGCTGCATGGGTGTTCGGTTGTTCGCGTCCCCAGGCCTTTTTCCGTATTGTTGCACCGCTGGCGCTGCCGGGACTTGCCGCAACGGCGGTCTTCGCCTTCGTCATTTCCTGGAACGAGGTCTTTGCCGCCTCCGTTTTGACAGTCCGGCATCGTACACTGACGGCCTATCTTCTGACTGTTCTCGCTGAAAGCCCGCTGCACTACCGCTTTGCCGGTGGCCTGCTGCTTATCCTTCCCTCCGTCATCTTCATATTCGCGGTCCGGCGCTACCTGTTCGCAATATGGGGTATTTCCAGCAAATAAGGGAGCGACCATCGTGGCCAATATCGTCATTGATCGCATTAAAAAGACCTTTGGTACATTCGAGGCGTTGAAGGAAATATCGCTCGAAATACGCGACGGCGAGTTTGTTTCTCTGTTGGGACCGTCGGGTTGCGGCAAAACAACATTGCTGAGGATCATTGCCGGGCTCGAAACCGAAACATCCGGCAAACTTTTGATTGGCGGCACTCCCATCACTGGGCTGGCACCAAAGGATCGTGGTCTGGCCATGGTTTTCCAGAACTATGCGGTCTTCCCCCATATGACAGTGTTCGAGAATGTAGCCTTCGGTCTGCGCATGCAAAGAGCCGATGAACAGCGGGTGAAAAGACAGGTCGGCAAGGCTGCAGCACTCCTGCATATCGAACCCTACCTTGATCGCTATCCGAACAAGCTTTCCGGCGGCCAGCGCCAGCGCGTAGCTGTTGCCCGCGCGCTGGCAGTCGAGCCGAAAGTGCTGCTGATGGACGAGCCGCTTTCAAACCTCGATGCTCTGCTTCGTCTTGAAATGCGCACGGAATTGAAAGCCGTTCTGCAGGCGTCGGGAACGACGACCATCTATGTGACCCACGACCAGACCGAGGCCATGGGCCTCTCCGATCGTATCGCCGTCATGTATAATGGCCGCATCGAGCAGGTCGGCGCGCCTGTCGATATTTACAGCCACCCGGCGAGCCGCTTCGTCGGCGGTTTCATGGGCAGCCCACCGATGAATTTTATCCGGCTGCCAGTCACGAATGGCACTGTAAAGCTCGGCAATACCAGCCATGCAGTGCCGGCTCATTCAGGCAGCGACATTGTGCTTGGTCTTCGCGGCGAAAATGTTTCGATCGCTCCGCTTGCTGAAGGTTTGCGCCTCGACGTGCGCGTGGCTGAACCAATGGGCTCGCATCTGCTCTTGACGGGTACCGTCGCGGAACAGCCCGTACGCGTGATCCTGCCGCCGAGCGAAACAGTCAGGGCCGGTGACGCGATTGGCCTCAAGCTCGATGCAGACCGTTTGACATGGCTTTCGCCTGAAACCGGTCTTTCCCTCAATCACCCCATTGCATAACTCTACCTTCGAACGGGAAGCCATGACTGATTATCTTGAAGACGCGCGCCAAATTCTGGCCGCCAATGATCGCGGCGGTTACACAGTGCCGACCGATCGGCTCTATCCATTCCAGTGGAACTGGGATTCCGCATTCGTCGCAATGGGTTTTGCGACCTATGATGTTCCGCGCGCCTATCGTGAACTTGAGCGGTTGATCGAGGGCCAATGGGCCGATGGAATGATCCCGCATATCGTTTTCCACGCGCCAAGTGACACATATTTTCCGGGTCCGAATGTCTGGCGCACACGCCACGCCATTGCCACTTCAGGTATTACCCAGCCTCCTGTCTTCGGAATGGCGCTGAAAAAGGTCCATGATGCTGCAAAACGTCAGGGACAAACGGGCGCTGGGGAACACAGCCGGTTCCTCTATGATGCGGCGCTGCGCTGGCACCGCTGGTGGTATGAAGCCCGCGATCCGGAGAGCACGGGACTGGTCGCGCTGCTGCACCCATGGGAAAGTGGCAGCGACAATTCACCAGCCTGGGATATTGCGCTGGCCCGCGTTCCCACAACGACGAAGACCGAAGTCATTCGCAAGGATACCGGCCATGTGGATGCTGCCATGCGGCCGCATGACGAGGATTATCGCCGCTTTATTCATCTGGTCGATACCTACGCCACGTGCGGGTGGAATCCCGCGGAGCAATGGGCAGCCGCTCCCTTCAAAGTCGCAGAAATCCAGACGACGGCCATTCTTTTGGCATCCGGCGAAGCGCTGCTCGAACTCGCCCGCGAATTTGGCCAGGAGGCCGACGCGGAGGAGCTCGAGACAGTCAATGCTCGATCCCGCAAGGCGCTGCTGGCGCAATGGCGGCCGGAACTGCGGCGCTTCGTTTCGCGTGATCTGATTTCAGGCACTGATATTGAAGCGCCGACGCAGGCCTGTTTCTGTCCGCTTCTGGCGCTTGATCTGGAACAGACCATGCTGGAAGCAGTAATCGCTGAAATGAACGCTTGGTCTGATGGACTGAAAGTGTTGTTCCCATCGACACAACCATCTTATTCCGGTTTTGAGGCAAAGCGCTATTGGCGCGGTCCGGTCTGGGCGGTCATCAACTGGCTGCTGATTGATGGTCTGCAACGCAACGGCAAAGATACAATGGCCGAGAAATTGCGTCTTTCCACGGTAAGAGCCATCGAAGCAAATGGCTTTGCCGAGTATTTCGACCCTTTGACCGGTGAAGGTTGTGGCGGATTGGGTTTCTCCTGGACGGCGGCAGCCTATATCGAGATGAAGGTAGATAGCTCAATGAGGCGCGCGCGACCGGAACTTACAAGCTCATCGTAGTAATGCGCTTGGCGAAGCACCGTGCAGCGAAACGCGCCAACTTGGCTGTCTCCTTGCGTTAAGAACCGCCGAAATCCTGATTGTCGGGACAATTCTCACAGGCAGATGCAACGTGAATTTGCCCGAAAAAGACTACGGCCAAATAGCTATCCCTACGCCCGGATGGCTGTAGATGAATTGCAGGCTCTTCTTTTTGTTCATCTGACTGCACAATAGAGGTTGGTCGAACCATGCGTTCCGCAGAGCTTCGCGAGGCGGGTGGTTGCAACTGGGGTGGAGTAACGATGATGGCGGATAATCGTCCCATAGCGGAAGGGGTGTTCAACACGAGCACCAGCCAGAATGCGATTCCGGGTTCCGCCTCGGGGCACTTGGCGCTCGTCCCAACGTGGCTTCCCCTGGAGGTTATGCCGAGCAGTTCGGCTGGCAGCGGCGGCGATGGCATCGCGATTGGCGTCATAAGCAGCACTCCTATGGCAATCTTCGCGCCTTCAAATGCCGCAATCGCTGGTCCGCACGCCGTGGTTGATGCACAGCAGGGCAACAATTCCTTGATGTATCAGCACTCCACCGAAATGGCTGGCATGGGCGGGAACGGGGGCAGCGGCAACGCTGCACTCAGCGGCGGCGGTGGGGACACTCTCCATCATGCCGGCAGTGGCGGCAACGGGATTTTCTACGGCGGTATGGTAAGTTCGGATGTCGGAAGCTTTGTCCCGGTCAATGTTGCCGTAGCCGGCGGGCCGGGTTCACACGCGATTGCTGATCAATCGAACAATTCGGCCATGCTGCAGGGTACCACCCAGATTGGCGGGATCGGCGGCTCGGGCGGCGATCACAATGCAACAATCCATGATTCCCCGGGCGGGTCTGGAACTGCGCTCACCTATAGCGGCGATCTGTATGCGGGGCATGGCGGCAACGGCTATTTCATCGGTAGCATGATCGATCTGAACGTAGCCATTTTCTCGCCGATCAATATTGCGGTCGGTGCGGCAGGCGGCTCGGCTGAGGCCCATCAGACCAACAATGCAATCTTCGATCAGGGCGCCGTTCAGATCGCGGGCATTGGAGGCAATGGCGGCGGTTTCAATCTGAGTTCCGATACGATTTTCACCGGCAACCATTCATCGGGAAGTGGCGGGTCGGGCTTTTCGAACGGGAGTATGGTGGATGTGAACATAGGATATTTCCACCCGATCAACATCGCTGTACCCGCCGGCGGCACCGCCGATGCGCAACAACTTGATCACGTTCTTTACGATCAGCATGCGTTGCAAATGGCAGGCATCGGTGGTCATGGCGGCGACATCTCGCATGCCCATTCAGCGCTGGTAGACGACATTCTCTCGTTCATTCATGTGTGAGCACGTGATCCACCGGATATGGCTGCGGATCTGCGTGCCCCCTCGCAAGCCAACTTCCACCCATTTCCCTCTCGAATGTAATGAAATGTCAGTAGGGCCGGCATTGCCTTAACGGGTCGCGCAACAGCGCGCGGCTATAGCCGGTTGGATGTTTTGGCGATTCGCCCCCTTGTGCAGCCGTACCCTCCCCAAAAGAACGTCTCCGAATATCTAGCTAGCTCGCAATGTAAATGGCGAGCACTGTTCTCGGGCGATTATCTTGCTTGGCGATGACATCGCTGGGCACCAGGACGTGGGAGAAACACAGACTGTAAAGGGAGTAAAGTTATGCCTGTTCCACAATTATCTGACACGATCCAGCTCAATCATTCCAACGCAGGCGACGCAAGTGCCGGTAACGGCGGCGACGGCTACAGCTACGGAGATATCAATTACAATCCCAGTGCATATGTCGCCAATTCACAGACGGTATATGGCGCAGATACGGATCTGCACAATGGCGATCACGTTTGGCAAACTGCAGATTGGGGTGCGGGGCCTGGTGGCCACGGTGGCTCAGCGGAAGCTGAGAACGGAACCCTTTCCTCCATCACGAACAATGGCGCTGGCGGCGCTGGTGGCGCTTCCACCTCGAACGGGAGCGAGACGAACGGCAGTGGTGGTGACATAGCAGCAGTTTCTGCAGCAACGACTGCTACCCAGAACACTCAATTCTTCGCAGATCAGCATGCCACTATTCTCGCCGGCGTCGGCGGCAATGGCGGTAATGGCAATATTGCACGCGGTGGCGATATCTCGGCTGCAGTGGTTCACACCGATCCCACAACGACGACTCAGTCCGTATCAAATACTCTCGATCATTTCGACCATAGTCACGTCGATCTTGATCTGAGCCATTTGATCTGACGCTTCCGGCCCGTGAGGATCGTCGGGTCCAAACCGACGATCCTCATCGACGGCCAGGTGTTTGCCTTGTCAGTACCGCGAAAACCGAGATCTGATAATGACAACGAATATCATACAATCCGAGCGCCAACCGACGCATCTGGTCGTGGCCCTTCGCGCCTGCGCAGGAGCCTTTGGTTTGGTTTTCATTTACAGTTGCGGTTACAATATCTTTCTACTCGCACCGTCGATCTATCTCCTCCAGATTTATGATCGCGTCCTGTCGAGCCGAAGCACCGACACGCTGCTAATGTTGACCCTTGTCATCGCTGTCGCGGTTGTTGTTGGATCGGTACTCGATATCGTGCGCCGTGCTGCGCTTACCCGTATCGGCAGTTGGCTCGATCATCGACTGCGGCCAGTTGTCCTTACCGCCGCATTCGAATGTGCAGCCAGGGTCAATACGAATGTTGCCGCCGATTGCTATCGGGATCTTGCTTCGCTGCGCCAATTTCTCGATTCCCCGGCGAGCGCGCTGCTTTTTGACATCCCCTGGGCGCCGGTCTTCCTACTTCTGCTTTTTCTCGTTCACCCGCTGCTTGGAGCAATTGGCCTCTTAAGCGCACTTGCGCTCCTGTTTCTTGCTCTTCTAACCGAGCTTGCCACGCATGAACCGCTGACCCACGCAAGTGCGGCGCTGGCGCGGAGCTACTCCCGGTTCGGAATGGCGCTAAAATACATCCAGGTGGTCCGGGCAATGGGCATGCAGGACGGCGCCGCGCAGGTTGTCTACCGCGATGCGGAGTTTGCGAGAATAGCGCAGGACAACGCAATGCACCGGACCGAGATCATTCTTGGATTCTCCAAATCCATCCGCACGCTGACGCAAATTCTGGTGATGGGCGCCGCCACGTGGCTGGTGCTGGCGGAGAGCAGCAGCCCTGGCATTATTTTCGTTGCCAGCCTGTTGCTGGGCCGTGGGCTTACGCCGATCGAAGGTGCGATCGGCGCTTGGCGTTCCTTTGCTTATGCGCGTAACGCTTTCAACCGTCTCAACAGGATGTTGGTTGCCGTCGCATCGGATGCCGGCTCGCGCATGGTGCCGGTGCCTGAATCCAGCAGCCTCGTGCTCCAGAACGTGAGCTTCGCCGTGCCGTATGCCGACCGGCACATATTGAATGATGTTTCATTACGCCTCGCACCCGGCGATTGCGTGGCGCTCATCGGCTCATCGGGATCCGGCAAATCCACGCTTGGGCGGATCATGGCCGGCGTCCTGCAGCCAACGAGCGGAAGCGCTTTGCTTGGCGGCGTGGATATATCAGCGCTGCGTCTTTGCGGCGGTACACGCCATATCGGATACCTGCCGCAGGACATTGAATTGTTCGGCGGGGCAATCAAGGAAGTAATCGGCCGGCTCGATGGCGCGGATTCCGCCAAGGCAATCGAAGCGGCCAAGCTTGTCGGCCTGCATGAAGCCATCATGCGCTTGCCGCAGGGCTACGAGACCGACATCGGCGAGGGCGGCAGCTTGCTCCTGCGCGCACAACGACAGCAGCTCGGACTGGCGAGGGCGGCTTACGGCAATCCAGCCCTCGTTGTGCTTGACGATCCAAACTCAAGCCTGGACTATGATGGCGAGCGTGTCCTGTTCAATGCGATCCAACGCATGCGAGCCAAGCGGATGACGGTCGTCGTTATCACGCACCGGTTGGGTGTTCTTCCAGTCACCAACAAAATTGCGATCATGCGAAACGGCACCATTGATGCCTTCGGAGACAGTGACGAAATTTACGACACGTACCTTCAACCGCCAGCGCGAACGGGGACATAGGAGGCAGCGAAATGGCCCTCGTTCAGTTCGATATACCGCTCAAGTTTTCAGGTGTGCTTAACACATTGCGCCATGCCATCGTAAAGTCGGATCAAAACAAGAAGCACTTCGTCTATGTGCCAATCGCGGGACCAACCAGCGGGGCGCTGGCACCTGCTTCCCCGATGCCAAGGCTTCGAAATGTCGCCTTGTTAGGCAACCTGCTGATTGGTGTCTTCATTATTGGCCTTGGCACCTGGTCGATCTTTGCGCCACTCAAAAGCGCGGCCATCGCTGCAGGTGTTGTCGAGCCTGAAACGAGCCGCAAGGTTATCCAACATCTGGAAGGCGGTATCGTGCGGCAAATCCTCGTCAAGAACGGCGACGTTGTGAAAGCTGGCCAGGTCCTTTTCCAGCTTGACGACACGAAATCACGCTCGGAGCGCGACAGTCTCCAGGGACAGCTCTGGGATGCCAAGGCAAGTCACGCGCGCCTCAGTGCAGAACAGAAGGGCAGTGACCGCGTTATGTACGGTGCGGATCTCGAAATCCTCAGAGTGACCAATCCGGCAATCAACGGCATTCTCGACGGTCAAGATCACATCTTTGAGACGCGCCGTCTGGTGATGAAATCCGAGATCGCCATCACGCAGAAGAAAATGGATCAGGTGCAGGAGGAAATTTCTGGTCTGATGGCGCAAAAAGCGGCGCTGACGCAGAGGGTGGAAATCGCGCGGCAAGAGCTTGATGCCGTCTCCCCGTTGGCGGCCAAGGGGCTTGAACGAAAGACCAGGCTTCTTGTTCTGGGACGGGAAATAGCGGATCTCGATGGCCAGCTCGGCGAAGTTGTCGCCCAGATATCACGCGCATACCAGGTCATCAGTGAAAGCCAGGCCTATCTTGTGAAAATCGAAAGTGACCGGCTAAACGAAGTCGCTCAAGGCATTCGCGACACGGAAAGTCAGATATTGCAACTGAGCGAAAGATTGCGGGCAATCGACGATCAACTCACGCGGACTGCAATCAGAGCGCCCGAGGATGGGGTGGTCATTGACCTGCGCATCCATACCGCAGGCGGTATTATTGGCGCTGGCGAGCCGCTCGTCGATCTCGTGCCGCGCAACGGCAGTCTTGTTGTGTCCGCGCATGTGCGGCCAGAAGATATCAACCGCGTGCATTCTGGACTCGAAGCGCAGATTCATCTGCTTCCCTACAATCAACGTCGCGTACCATTGCTGAAAGGTGTGGTCGAATACGTCTCCGCCGATCGTCTCGTCGATAAGCAAAGTGGCCAAGCTTACTACGCGGCGACAATTCGCGTGACCGACGAACGGCTGGCGAAGATGCGCGATGTTGCTCTGATTCCGGGCATGCCTGCGCAGGCATTGATCGAAACCGGGGAGAGCAGTGTGGCGTTTTACGCGGTCAGGCCGCTTCTTGACAGTTTCACCCGCGCGTTTCGCGAAGATTGACCGACAGCAAGCGGAGCGATCCGGAGTGTGTTGCGCGAAGGGATTGGTGGCCTTTCTTGCAAGGGGCGTCGTCGGGCATGTTCTGGACTATTGAGTGCTCGAGGATTCTGGAGAAGACGTCACTCAAAATAGTCCGGGAGCTACTGCGCTGGAATGTCTGACGTTACCCTTTGACCGAGCCGTGCGACCACTTCGGTTCTGTTCTGCACCTGTAATTTTCGCATGATGTGCTGCAAATGCATTTTCACCGTATGATCCGAAAGATTTAGTTTGCACGCAATGACTTTGTTGGGATGTCCGCATTGCAGTTCGGCAAGAACATCCGCTTCGCGCGGGGTAAAATCCGCAATCGACATATAGTGTGCGTTGTTCTCGATTATTCTGCGCGGCTTGTCCGGGGACTTGTTGCGCATCGCCGACGCGTTCGCGTGTGCGACAAACGGGTGCGGATAGAAAACACCGCCGGCAAGGATGAGCCGCATGCCCGCAAGGGCGACGTCGATCGGAACTGAGGTTGTGAAGTAGCCGCGAATGCCCATCTCAAGCGCTTGAGAGGCGACCAATGTATCATCCATGTTGGAGAGAAGGGCGATCGAAGCCTCAGGAAACATGTCTCTAATTACGTCAAGATCGTAGCAGAGACTTGCGCTGTCGAGAGTTCTTCCAGCCATGTCCAGTGCAATGAGATGCACATCCATCCCGAGAGCACTATCGAGAGTCTTGACAGAGACCATGTCGATGAAGTCCCAGCCCGCAAGTTCATCCTGGAGGAGCCGGATGATCGTTGTGCGCACGAGTGTATGTTGTTCTATAACGATTACCGTCGGCGTATTGTGTGCCTTGCGGCGTTTTGTATCTTGACCGATGGACACGTGTTGCTCCCTATTTGGATGTATTCCAATCCATTTTAGCAGCGCATACTATTCCCGTTCTTCCTTCATGTCATGACTATAGGGGGATTAGCTACCACTCTACATCGATATACATCAATTGGTCTATATACGCTTTCCGTCCAACTCCCAGTATTCGGAGAACTTCGCTGAATACCGTCACCTCCATCCGAGCGCGGGCGCAACGTGCGTCAGGATTGCCTCGAGCACATGTACATTGTAATCGACGCCCAGCTGGTTTGGCACCGTTAACAGCAAAGTATCCGCCTCCACGATGGCCTCATCCTGCGCAAGCTGTTTCACAAGCGCTTCGGGCTCGGCTGCATAGCTGCGGCCGAAAATGGCTCTGGTGTTTTCATCAATGTAACCAAGCGAGTCTCCTTCCTTGCTGCCATTTCCGAAATAGGCGCGATCGCGGTCATTCATCAATGCAAAGATGCTTCGGCTGACGGAAACACGCGGTGTCCAATTGTGGCCCGCTTCCTTCCAGGCGTTGCGATAAGCACGTATTTGCGCTGCTTGCTGAATATGGAACGGCTCACCGGACTCGTCATTCTTAAGGGTGGAGCTTTGAAGATTCATTCCTAGCTTGGCCGCCCAGACCGCCGTCGAATTCGAACCGGCGCCCCACCAGACACGCTTTCGCAGGCCTTCGGAATGCGGTTCGAGGCGCAGCATACCGGGCGGATTCGGAAACATTGGTCGCGGATTTGGTTCAGCAAACCCCTCACCCCCGAGCAGGCTCAGAAAAACCTCGGCGTGTTGACGCCCCATGTCAGCATCGGTGGCGCCATCGTTTGGCTGATAACCGAAATAACGCCAGCCGTCGATGACCTGTTCCGGGGAGCCCCGGCTCAGCCCAAGCTGCAGCCGGCCGTTTGAGATCAGGTCCGCCGCACCGGCATCTTCGGCCATATAGAACGGGTTCTCGTAGCGCATATCGATGACAGCGGTACCGATTTCGATATTTTTGGTTTTCGCTCCAATTGCCGCCAATAGCGGGAAGGGGGAGGCCAATTGCCGGGCAAAGTGATGCACACGGAAATAGGCGCCATCCATGCCAAGCTCCTCAGCGGCCACAGATAAGTCGAGCGACTGAAGAAGAGCGTCTCCGGCTGAACGGGTTTGTGTTTGGAGTGAAGGCGCCCAATGGCCGAACGAAAGAAAACCGATCTTCTTCATGATATCATCCCTGAAAAGGAGCAAACCCCGCCGCTCGCCGAGCGCTCAATATGGGGCCGGATACCAATGGTTGTAAGTGCGTTGAACACAGTGTTCGAAGAGTGGCACAAGAGGCGCGTGCGAAGGTACAGTTTTTGCCCGACAATGGATGGCAGACCACGCGGCAAGCAAGCTTGATGTTGCGCTGTGTTACCCCATCGCTTTCGCGCGAACAGGCAATTTGGACAGGATCACTTTCGTCGCGGGTTGCGGGACGTTTCTCTCCGCCAATTTTGACACGATCTCTTCCCGGATGGCGTCGGCATTCATTGTGGGGCCAATAATGACCCGCGAGATCAGCTGAGGAAACTCCAATCCAGTGATGTTCTCCGTTGGCCGATTTTTGAGTGGCAGTTTATAGATCGTTCTGTTGCTGCCCTCGACACCAGGGTTGTGTTTGATAAGCATGGGCGAAGGCCACAGAAGCGGGTTGGTCAAGACTCGCCATTCCCGCTCATCGCGAAGGCCTGGGTGTTTGGAACATACGGCCGCAAAAAGCAGCATCAAAAATATAACTTCGCGCAGCACGGGCCTGTTGGTCTGGGATATGAATTGCTGATTGTCCAATATGGACGCAGTGACGGTTTCAAACTCTCCAACGAACTGCTGTCTTGTCCAGTACGCAACCGGGCTCGAATAGGCTTTCAGCGCCTGTGCTACCTGCATGAACGGCGAAGTGTCGACAACGACCGCAACACCGGTTGCATCCCCTTCAAAGGCTCGCCACAACGACAGGCGTCCGGTGTTGTTCTCGTTAGGATCGTGTTCGGCTACAGACAAGACATAGGACTCGTTTCTCAAACCCGGCAGCCAGTCCTGAAATTTCTTTACGCCTTCGTTCCAGACGCCCGGCGCACATCGATCAAGCGCGTCAGCGAGCGCAGCACTGCCTGAATGGTCGATCCAGTGCTGCAGTCTTTCCAAGCCGGTCTCGATGTCTTGCTGATCGTTCATATCCCGGGTGTTTCTGAACTCGATCTCTTCACTGTCAAGAATTTGGAGCAGATTTTTCGACGTGGTGTAATGGACGAACCGAGATTCCGGTTTGATTGCTGCACGGCTTTCAAAAGTGCTCGGCATGAAGATGCTGAGCATTTTGATAACGGCCGGATCCCAATTTTCCATAAATATTTCCCCTGGATTCGGCGCGAAACCGCCAACTCGCCTGCAACTCATCTGTACGTGTTTAGCGCGCATTCCTTTACGGGAGAAGGTATTTCAAAGCCAGGCTGGGCTCTAAATCGTGTATGGTCGAGCATCGCGAAACAGGAGTATTGGCGGCCATAACGCCATGTCAAAAGCCCGACCTTGCATTGTGTATTCCCTCAACCTTGAGACAAGTGCGATTTTTTTCAATGCGGATGTCGATTTGGCAAGAGCTGGATCGTTGTCTTGATAAGTGAGCCAGTTCAGCGGCAATGGTGCCCGCAGCTCGCCGAAGGAGGAATTGTCAAATGCGATTCATGTCAATCGTCACATCCGCCCACTCCCAACCTCCCACGCCGGAACTCATGGAGGCGATGAACAAGCTCGCCGACCGGGAGATCAAGGCTGGCCGCATGCTCGACATGGGCGGACTCACACCAGTCACCATGGGTGCGCAGGTGCGCATAGCAAACGGGCAGCTCAGCGTCATTGACGGCCCTTTTGTCGAAGCAAAGGAGGTCATCGGCGGCTATGCAATCATGGAGTTTGGCAACAAGGACGAGGCCGTAGCGTCGGCGGTCGAGTTCATGCAGTTGCACAAGGACTTCATGCCGGGATGGGAAGGCACGTGCGAGGTTCGTGCATTCGCCGGCCCTTGAGGCAAAAAACCGCTCATCCGGTCGGTGGCCATGACGGCCGCCGACGTTCATCGGGTGCTCTCGCCATGTGGCGGGTCGTGCAACCCCGGCTGATCACCAGCCTGGGGAGAATGCTGCGCGAACTGGCTTACTCAAAGGAAAGCCGTCAGGGGCCACACGTCGTTTGCGACCGTTGGCAACAGGTTTGCCCTTAGTTGCTGTGACGGATCGAGGCAATATCAGCCGGCTTGACGTTCGTTTCCTGGCCGCCCCATGTTGCCCGTGCCCAGTTGGCAAGATCCGCTACCTGCTGGTCCGTCAGCTGGTCCTTGAACGCTGGCATCGGCTGCATGCGTTCGAGACCCGGGAAACGTTGTGCGGGAATACCATGCAGGACTGTGCGGACGAAATTGCGCGCGTCATTGATGCGCAGCGACGTGTTGGTGGCCAACGGAACCGCGACATGCGGAATACCTTCGCCCTGGGCCCCATGGCAGCCCGAGCAAAGGTTGAGATAAGTTCCCCGTGCCGACGCTGTGAGCTCGGGAGCCACATTGATCGGCTTGGGCGCTGGCGGCGGCGTGGATTGGTCCGGCACGGCATCGAGGTTGAACAGGTAGGCCGAGAGTGCCTTCATATCGTCGTCGGTCATGTACTGTGTCGAGAAATGGACAACCTCGAACATTTGGTTGGTCATCGCACCCCCGGCGAAAATACCGGTCTTCATAAAGCTCGCCAGCAAGGGGACGTCAAATCCCATGCGTGTCAGCCCATCCTTCGTGATGTCGGGCGCAGAGACGCCTTCAATGATCGTTCCCTGCAGATACCACGTCTGCTGCATGCCTTGCATCAGGTTGCGCGGTGTGTGGCACTCACCGCAATGGGCGAGGGCATCGGCCAGGTAACGGCCCCTGTTCCACAATGCGGATCGTGCCGGATCATTTGCCGGCACCGCGCCGGGCAGGTTGACAAGATTCCAGAAGGTCAGCGTGCGGCGAATATTGAAGGGAAACGCCAGGTCGTTGTTTTTGTTTTTCACCGGCATGGGTTCGCGCGTCATCAGATAGCTGTAGACCGCATCGACATCTTCCGGAGTCATCTGCCGATAGGAGGCATAGGGCATTGCCGGATAGAGATGTTTCCCGTCCTTGCCGATGCCATCGCGAACAGCACGTTGAAACTCATACCTGGTCCAATTGCCGATACCATTCTCCTTGTCGGACGAAATATTACTGGAATAGATCGTGCCGAACGGCGTTTGCATCGGCAGCCCGCCAGCCCAGGCAGCCCCGCCCTTTGCCGTGTGGCAGGCATAGCAATCCGCGGCAACCGCAATATAGGCGCCGCGTTGCGCCAATGCTTTCATCTGGTCCGCAGTCAGGGGCTGCTCGATGTCCTTGGCCACGGCGCTTTTCTCGAACAGACCGGCAAAAACGCTGCCCGCAACCAGACCGCCGCACACGATCAGTATCGCCATGATCCAGAGTAGCCTACGCAACGTCATGGACTACTCCCTCAGGTTTTCAAGAGGCCGGGTGTCTTCAGCACCAGGTCGCGCACGGCCTGGTGATAGCGGACGTAACCGGTACAGCGGCAGATATGATTATCAAGCGCTTCAGTGATGGCCTGCTCCAGATCGGCCCTGGCAATCGGCTTTCGTTTCAACTGGTCGATGAAAACGGTTGCACCGGTGACAAAACCCGGCGTGCAGTAACCGCATTGGAACGAAAAATTCTCGATGAATGCCTGCTGAATTGGCGAGAGTTCGACAATGGCGCCAGAGGCATCGCGCCTGGCATGCCCCTCCACCGTGCGCACCTTTTTGTCCTTGAACCAATGCGCACCCGTAATACAGGTGCGCACCTCATCGAGTGTACCGTCATCCCTTTCCACGATCACCGTGCAGGCATGGCAGATGCCTTGCCCGCAGCCCATGCGCGAACCCGTGAGATTGAGATACTCGTAGAGAAAATCCTGCATCATCATGCCCTCGGGCACGTCGACGGGATCGATCGCCTTGTCGTTGACGGTTAGCGACAGCTTCTTTGTGGCCAGGGTCATGCCAGCGCTCCCCGTATCTTTTCCGGTGTAATCGGCAAATCGTAAAAACGCTTGCCGATGGCGTGTGACACCGCGTTGGCAAGCGCCGGCACCACCGCAATCATCACGACCTCGGCAATACCCTTGGGCGGGTCGGTCTCCGAAAGTGGCGCGAGGATTTCCACAGTTTGGGTCCAGACTGCCACGTCTTTGGAACGAGGCAGCTCGTAGCGGTTCCAGTTCCAGGTGCCGTCGCCGGGACCATCCTCGTACAGCGGCAGATACTCCTTCAGCGCATGGCCGATACCCATGGCGATGCCGCCCTGGATTTGCCCGGAGACCAGTTCCGGGACGACCTGGGTTCCGCATTCCATGATCGAGTGGTGCGCAAGCAGCGTCACTTCGCCTGTCGCGGTATCGACGCTGATTTCGGCCAGTGTCGCCATCGGCGCGTAATAGGTGACGCCGGCATTGTTGCGTTGGGTGGGCGGATAGTGAACCGCTGCCCGGTTGACGAACTGCCAGCCGTCCAGTGTCATGAGCGTTCTGGTTTCGGCGGAGGCGCCATCGCCATATTTCACCGCAAGCGCATCGATTGGAAGCCGCACCCGTCCTGCATTCGGGATGTCGAATTCGGCTTCCGTCCATTGCCAGCGGTTGAAGGTATGGACCGTCACGCCGGTGACGAGACCGAGCCGGTGCGCTTCGGCCGCAACCGCCTCGAAACTGAGCGGCGCCAGTCCGCCCGCGTTCACCTGGCCGTTTTCAAGCCGGATGTCCTCCCGCCGCACGGTGTAGGGGGTCATCGATCCGCCGCCGATGCCGCGCGACCACAGCGACTTCGCTGCCGGCCAAATAGCAAGGTCGACAAGCGCATGCGCCGCCTCCCGCGTGGCATGGCCGAGATAATAGACGCTGTTGGTCGCGCTCATCGGCGAGGTGAAACTTGGCGTCCAGCGCGGGTTTTGGCTGTGCTTGTCTTCGTCTTCCTGAGACATGGTGTATGGCTCTTCGGAGGTTTCGAGCGGCATCTGCGGCCAGCGCACCTTGCCGAACTCCGTCTCGTCGGGGACGCGGCCGAGAATGTCGCCAACCATGATCGCCTGCGACGTGGTCGTGCCGGTTCCGATCTCATGTGCCACATGCGCGAACCTGATCCGGCCGGAGGCATCGAACTCAAGCGCAGCGAGTGCCGACTCCGCGCCCGTGCCGTAGTCCTTCTGCACGTGACCGTAACCAACGCCGTAGCGCTTGCCGGGATTGGCGGCATCGAACGCGGCCTTCTTCTCGGCGCGCTCTGTCCACAGCGGATGGTCGCGGGCCTTGAACAGGATTTCCTCGTTGCGCAGTGCGCCTGCGGGGATCGCTCCTTGTGTATTCTTCATTCCGGACTTGAAAACATTCTTCAACCGGAGGTCGATCGCATCCATTTTCAGGATTTCGGCGACCTCATCGACCATCATCTCGGTCGCCGACATCGACTGGAGGGTGCCATAGCCTCGCGTCGAGCCCGCGTCGACAGCACGCGAGGCAATGGCTGCGGCGGAAAAATCGCTTTTCGGCAGATAGTATATCGACTGCGCAGCCGTTGCCCCGACGAAGCCCACTGAAAACGAGAAGTTGGGGCGCCCGCCGCCGTCGTTCTTGAAATGGCCGGTCATGGCGCGGAACTGGCCGGTTTGACGGTCAACGACCAGCGTGTTGTCCATCCAGAACGCGTGCCGCTTCAGTCCCATCTGGAACTGTTCGTAGCGATCATTGGCAAGCCGTACCGGCCGGCCATCGCCATAGAGGCCCGCCAGAACGCAGAAAAACGGAAAGATGGAATGATCCTTGGTGCCGTAGCCGACGGTGTAACCGACCTTGAGGTCGACCTCCTTGAGATGGAATTTTGATTTGGAGACGAGGCTTGCCGAGACCTCGGCCACTTCATAAGGCGACTGCGTCGCCATCATGACGTGAAGGATACCGGTTGATGCATCGTACCAGACATTGCCGTTGTCCGCCTCCATGGCGGACGCGTCGACCGACTGCGAAAAGTATTTGTGTTTGAAAACCAGCAGGTGGTTGCCGGCGTCGCTGATTTCCTTCTCGATCTGTGCAGCGGCAGCCATGCCGCGTGCCATGGCATTGCCATCGCCCGCTGCCGGCCACGCCGGTTCGTCACCGGCAAAACCGCCATAGATTACAGCATCCTTCAGCGATGAGTATCGGTCATCCGCATCAGGCGTGCCGCCGTCGATGCGCACATAACGCGCCGCGCCATAGTGCGCCGGATGGCTGTAAGGCGCCTTGCCGCCATAGCGAACCACCGTATCGTCAAAGCGTATCAGCCGCTTGGCCGCGTCGTAGCGGGCGAAGTCATGATAGACGAGGAGTGCGACCGGCTGCCCGAGCAGCCGGGCCGTTTGTCCTTTCGGCACGAAGAATACGTCACCGTAAAAGCCTTCGCTCGGGATGGTGATGTTGTCGGCAACGAGATCTTCGTGAAGAACGAGGCGGTCGGGTTTCAAGTCGTCGCCGAGAAGGCTTAAATCGATGCCTTCGAATATGCGATCCGCTTTGGTCGCGTGCAGCATGAAGGCGTGCGCTTGCTCCTTCGGCCAGTTTTCAAGATCGCGGGCACGGTAATCGCGGGCGAAGGTCTTTTCGCCTGTGACCTTGGCGATGGCATCGAGCCGGAATCTCGGCCGACCGTCGGCCTTAAGCCAGTCGGGCCCGGGTGAGGGGGGCGTTTGAATGAGTGCAGCCTGCGCTGGCGCTGAGAGAAAAGACACCTTGATGGCGATGCCTGCCGCGACGCTGCCTTTGATAAAGGTTCTACGCGAAACATTGGGCTTCATGTCTCCCCCTCCTCCAAACAATTGCAGGCAGTGTAGCGCGCAGCTTGACGTATAGATACAGCGGACGCAATTTCGGAGTCAAATAATACATGCAGTTGCTTCTGAAAGGAGGCCGCATGTGTTGCGATGGACTTGCAGCTTTCCCGTATATCAGCGCCAAATAGGATTGTGGTGCCGCAGGCAAACTCCAGAACATATTGGGACAGCTTTCGGGGCGGTACTCATCCGGCAAAATCGGTCGAGCGAGACCCGCCTGCTTCCTCCGTGCATGGACCGGATTGCAGATTTTCACCTGTGTGAAATCGGCGGAAATTAACCATCTGTTAACCATTCGCCGCCTATACCGCCGGAACGAAAAATTAACTTAGATGAACAAAGTGCTAACAGATTCTCAACCAATACGCCTCAAAGGCCGGTCGTTTCTTGCCCTTGTGCTTTCGCCCGAAGCGCCGATCGATCGTTGGCTGCTCCAACTGGACGACCTTGCATCACGTTCTGCGGGGTTCTTCCTGGGTAAACCGATCGTTCTCGACGTTGAGAACCTGCAAACCGACCGCGCCGGGCTGACGCTGCTAATCGAAGAGCTTGCCAAGCGCGGGGTATCGATCATGGGCATAGAAGGTGCCCGCCCGTCACTGCTTGCTCCCGGTATGCCACCGGCAATGCGGGGCGGGAAATCCGCGACGGATTTCCAAGCTCCCGCAGCAACGACGGGAATCGAACCACGCAGCGGAAACGCCAAGCCTCCTTTAACGTCGGCGAACGCTTCCGGTGGAGCTCAGGTCCGCGTGATGCCGTCGATTATCATCAAGGAGCCTGTGCGATCGGGGCAATCGGTGATTTTTCCGGAGGGCGATGTGACCATCATCGGATCGGTCGCCTCGGGCGCTGAAGTTGTCGCGGGTGGCTCTATCCATGTCTATGGCACGCTGCGAGGCAGAGCTATGGCCGGCTCGGCCGGCAACGCATCGGCGCGCATTTTTTGCCGCAAACTTGAAGCAGAACTGTTGGCCATAGATGGCCTTTACAAGACAGCCGAGGATTTGGAACCTCGGCTTCGCGGGAAAGCTGTACAGTTGTGGCTCGAGGGAGACACCATACTGGCAGAGGCATTTGGTTGAATCAGGGCTCGAGGAAGGTAGGAAAAAATATGGGAAAAGTGGTGGTAGTTACCTCGGGCAAAGGAGGCGTTGGTAAAACAACGTCAACCGCCGCACTTGGCGCGGCACTTGCTCAGCGCAATGAGAGGACGGTTGTCATCGATTTCGATGTGGGATTACGGAACCTCGATCTTGTCATGGGTGCGGAACGCCGTGTCGTCTTCGATCTGGTCAACGTCATCCAGGGCGACGCGAAATTGCCCCAGGCGCTCATTCGCGACAAGCGGCTCGATACGCTCTTCCTGCTGCCTGCATCTCAAACCCGCGACAAGGACAATCTCACGGCTGAGGGTGTGGAAAAGGTCATCGAAGATTTGAAGAAATCCTTTGATTGGATCATTTGCGACAGCCCGGCAGGCATTGAACGCGGGGCGACGCTGGCGATGCGCCACGCCGACATTGCAGTCGTCGTCACGAACCCGGAAGTCTCCTCGGTTCGGGATTCAGACCGGATTATTGGTCTTCTCGACTCAAAGACGCTCAAGGCCGAACGCGGTGAGAGAATGGAAAAACATCTCCTTTTAACCCGCTATGATGCAAACCGGGCGGAACGCGGCGATATGTTGAAGGTGGAAGACGTTCTCGAAATTCTATCCATTCCGCTGCTTGGCATCATTCCCGAAAGCCAGGACGTCCTGCGCGCATCCAACATCGGTTCGCCGGTAACCCTGGCCGACAAGGATAGCGCACCGGCTTTGGCTTATATGGATGCCGCACGGCGCCTCGCTGGCGAAACGATCCCTGTCACCATTCCCAGTGAAAAGCGCGGTTTGTTGGGCAAAATATTCCGGCGGAGGGCAGCATGAGCATTTTCCGTTTCTTCAATAAGCAGGCTTCGGCACCCAAGGCACGCGAGCGTCTGCAGATTCTGCTTGCCCATGAACGTGCATCGCACGGGCATTCCGACCTGGTCATTCTGCTAAGGGAAGAAATCCTGGCAGTCGTCACGCGGCACATACAAATCGATCGGGAAAAAGTTCGCGTGACAATGAACAGTGATGATCAGGTTTCGATGCTGGAGGTCGACATCGAGATTCCATTGAAAGCCGGAGTTCGGGCTGCTTGATGGATACGTGAGAAGAGGGTCGGGGCAAACGCCGACCAGTGGATGAAGGAGACGAGTATGAACCGGTTTGCACTTCTTGAACGACTGAAGGAGCTCCAGGGAATGCCAAAGTTCCAAAAGCGCGATATTTGCACGGTCAGTGCGTTCCTGCCGATCGATGCGCTGGCCAAACATGTGGCTCTTTGCGAACAGGCTGTTGGGGTCGATCCTAAGCCTGGCAAAGCGCACGCTGCATCTTGATAGCAGCTTCGAAGGTTCTGTACAGATAGGTTGAGGGATCAAATCAGGGCATGGGCCGGCCCCTGTGTCCCTCAGCCGCGCCTCATCGCTCCGTTTGGGGCGATGATCCGATCGCTGGCCTGTGCCATTTTCCCGCAAGCTGCGCGCATCATCTGAACAGTGCGGATTTCAAGCCGCAACATGACATTTTCATTTCTCATGATCTCATATTCAAATTGCAACAACTTTTGCGGGCGTTGCGCATAAAATGGCAGGCGCCGTCTTGACTCCATAGGTCATTGGCTATGAACTGCATTGTCTGACGTCTTACATAAGCATTGAAATGCAGGGGGCCGACGTCGCATTCAGGAGGATGGCATGGGTTATATATTCAAGAGTTTGGCGGCCGGGATATTGGCACTTTCGTTCGCACCGGCAGCGCAAGCGGGAACAACGCTTGAGCGGGTAATGCAGAAAAAGGCTATGGTGGTTGCAACCAACAGCAGTTGGCCGCCGCAAAGTTATCTCGATGACAACAACGAAATGGTCGGTTTCGATATCGACATGTCCAAGGAGATCGGCAAGCGACTTGGCGTCGAAGTCTCCTTCCAGACCCCGGACTGGGCTACTCTGACGGGTGGTCGCTGGCAAGGGCGGTATGACGTGGGCGTCGGTTCCGTAACGCCGACAAAAGCCCGTGCGCAGGTTATCGATTTCGCATCGGTGTATTACTACAGCCCCTATGTCTACGTCGTTCATAAGGACAGCAAAGCCAAATCGAGCGCGGATTTGAACGGCAAGACCATCGGTGTCGAGACGGCAACGACGTCAGAAGATTTTATCCGTCGTCAGCTTGAGATCGATGCTCCGGGCCTGCCACCGGTCGAGTATAAAGTCGAACCAGGTGAAGTTCGTACCTTTGCCGATTCAATGCTGCCATTTGACGATCTTCGCCTTGGCGACGGGGTCCGTCTGGATGCGGTCATCGCCCCGGAGCAAACAGCACAGAACGCAATCAAGAACGGATATCCCGTCCGAATTCTTGATGGCGGCTATGCCTTCCGTGAACCGCTTGTCGTGATCGCCGAAAAAGGTGATCCTGAGTGGACCGCCAAGATCGGTGAAATCATCGGGGCCATGCGATCGGATGGCACGCTCACGGCGTTGACCACCAAATGGTACGGCAAGGACTATAGCACCAACTGACAAGGAAGAGCGCGGGCGCCGACGATTGTGGCAATACCCGCGCTCTATCCTCTGGTATTCGATCCTTCAAACGCATTCCCCCGCGAGCAAGCAATGAGTTACATTGATACGTTCTATCGACGGACAATTGCCGAAGACAGACGATTTCCCCTTCTGTCGGGCACTGTCGAGTGCGACACCTGCGTTATTGGCGGTGGTCTCGCCGGAATTACCACTGCTCTTCAGTTGGCACGGGCTGGCCAGACGGTCGTTGTGCTGGAGGCCGAACGTATCGGCTGGGGAGCGTCCGGGCGAAACGGCGGCTTCGTCGGTTCGGGGTTTGCCAATGACGGCGATGCCATCGCCCGCATGGTTGGGCCTGAAAGCGCGCACAAGCTTCATGCCCTGTCCATTGAAGGCATGCGCTTTGTACGCGACACGATCAACGATCTGAACATTGCGTCGGCAGACCCTATCCACGGGATCATGTCTGTCTTGCGATATGACGATGGGGAGGCTCTGAAGGCTCGCGCTGCAGTCCTTCAACGGGATTTCGGCTATGGCGTGGACTATCTGAGCCGTGATGAAGTACAGGCGAAACTCCGGTCCAAGCGCTATTTCCAAGCATTGCGCGATCCGCAGGCTTTTCACATGCATCCGCTGAATTATTTGCGCGGCGTTGCCGCGGAGATTGAGCGGTTGGGCGGAAAGATCTTCGAAGCGAGCCCCGCGATTGCCAACGACTTTTCCCAACCTGAAAAGATTGTTCACACCGACACGGGAAAGGTCAAGGCGCGTTGCATCGTCGTGACGACGGGCGGCTACACCACCGGTTTTCTGCCAAAACTGAAGCGAAGCTTTCTGCCGATCGCGACCTACGTGATGCTTTCAGAAGAAGCTCCCGAACTGATCCGGCAGGCGGTCGATACGACGCACGCCGTGGGTGACAACCGCAGGGCAGGGGACTATTACCGGGTCGTCGAGGGAGGCAAACGCCTGTTGTGGGGCGGCCGGATTACCACAAGGGCAGCGTCACCGGCTGCGCTTGCCGCCGAGCTGCGGCGGGAAATGGTAAGCACATATCCTCAACTTGCCGATCTTAAGATCGAAACATCCTGGTCTGGATTGATGTCCTATGCCAGGCACCTCATGCCGCAGATCGGGCAACTGCAGTCGAACGTCTGGTATTGCACCGCATTTGGTGGACATGGTTTGAACACGACCGCCATTGGCGGCAAGCTCGTGGCCGAGGCCATCCTGGGACAATCCGACCGATACAATCTGTTCAAGCCGTTCGGCCTTGTCTGGGCTGGAGGCTTGGCCGGGCTGACGGTGGCGCAACTCACTTACTGGAAACTACAGGCTCAGGATTGGTGGCGAGAACGATCGTCCGTCTGACTATGGGAATCAAAATGATTGCAACTCTCGTTCTTTCCTACCCAAAGACAACACGACGCATCGGAGCCGTCATCGCTGTCGTGTTTGTTGCGGCCATGCTCTACTGGATGGGCGTGGGCGGAAACTGGATTACGACCCTGTTTCCTTCATTGGCGCCGGGAATTGCAGCCTCGCCGGAGATAACACGCGCTTTAGCGGCGATCTGCTTCGCCTTGCTGATTGCAGTTAACTGGAAACTTCTGGGGCTTTTACCCAGGACGTACCAGATCGGCGCCGTATGGGCGGAACTGTTCGGCCTACTGTTGTTGTTCTTCTATTCATTCGATCTCAGTTTTACATTCATTGCAAAGAAGATTGGCTTCCTCATAACGCAAGGCGTCGTCACGACCCTTTATATATCGGTGATCTCAATTTTTATTGCCACGGTCATTGCCTTGATTGGCGCAATCGCCAAGCTCTCCAAGAACGGTGTCATCTACGGACTTGCAAGTTTCTACACGTCGCTGTTCCGCGGTCTGCCGCTGCTCATGCAGATTTACATCATCTATCTGGGCTTGCCGCAGGTGGGCTATGTGATCGGTGCGATCCCGGCCGGCATTCTGGCGCTATCGCTTTGTTATGGCGCCTATATGACCGAGATTTTCCGGGCCGGCATTGAAAGCATACCGCGCGGCCAGAGTGAGGGCGCAACAGCGCTCGGTCTGCGGCCCAATCATACGATGTTCCTGGTTGTCCTCCCGCAGGCCATGCGCGTCATCATTCCGCCGACCGGCAATCAATTCATCGCCATGCTCAAGGATTCCTCGTTGGTATCGGTCGTGGGTGTCTGGGAGATCATGTATCTGGCGCGCACGATGGGCCAGAAAGAATTCAGGCACATCGAAATGCTCATCACGGCATCAATGATCTACTGGCTCCTGTCCATCGGCCTCGAGATTGTGCAGGCCCGCATTGAAGAGCGGTTCGGCCGGTCGTTGAAACGCTAATGTTCGCTCCAAGGGAAATGCCATGACAAAATCCGCCGCTTCATCAGTCGAAATTGAACTGAACAGCGTCCATAAGTGGTTTGGGAGCTTCCATGCACTGGACGACATCAACCTTGTGATCGCTCCCAGGGAAAAGGTGGTGATCTGCGGACCGTCCGGTTCAGGTAAATCCACCCTGATACGCTGTATCAACCGGCTCGAGGCCCACCAGGAAGGCAAGATCGTCGTGAGCGGGATTGAGTTGACCGCTGATGAAGACCGGATCGATGAAGTGCGGCGGGAAGTCGGCATGGTGTTCCAGCATTTCAATCTGTTTCCTCACCTGACCATATTGCAGAACTGCATTTTGGCGCCCATGTGGGTGCGGAAAACGCCAAAGAAAAAAGCCGTCGAGATCGCCATGCATTATCTTGAGCGTGTGCGCATCCCCGAGCAGGCCAACAAATATCCGATCCAGCTTTCCGGCGGCCAGCAGCAACGCGTCGCCATCGCCCGCGCTCTTTGCATGAATCCGAAGATCATGCTGTTTGACGAGCCGACATCGGCGCTTGATCCGGAGATGGTCAAGGAAGTGCTCGACACGATGGTGTCTCTGGCCAAAGAGGGGATGACCATGATTTGCGTCACCCACGAGATGGGCTTTGCAAAACAGGTTGCCGATCGCGTCATTTTCATGGATCGCGGCAAGATCGTCGAGGAAGGCAAGCCGAATGACTTTTTCGATAATCCGCAGAACGAGCGCAGCCGGCATTTCTTGAGCCAAATACTGCATTGACCGGTATAGGCGAATGCGCCAGCGGCAGACGCCGCTATTGCACTGTTACCTGCGCGCCAGACTGAATGAAAAATGACTGCCCTTGTGGTAGTCCAGGGCATAGACCACCGGTGTTCCCGCTGCATTGAAACAGGTTTCAGTGATCAGCAGCGCAGGACCAAAATTGCGCAGATCATTCCGATCCACGACGTCCTGCGGTAGCATCACGGCGGAAACGGACGCGGCCGACATGCGGGGCCTTTGCTTGTACTGGTCCAGCAAGGCCAATAGTGAGCCGCTCCAGTCGATGTCATAAAGGCGGGCGGTTATGATGCTGCGCGGCACGTAATCCACGCAATACATTATCGGATCGTCATGCTCCAACCGCAATCGTTCGAGCCGGATCACGCGCGCGCCTTCGTCGAGGTTCAGTTGCTTTGCCAGGGCCGGATCCGGCGCTTCTTCGGAGATGGACAAGACCTTGTTGACGGTGTTGTAGCCGTAGTGTCCGGTCATTTCCGTCACACTTTCGAAGACCGTTATGGGACGGTCGATCTGGATGGCGGAAATTGCCGAGACAAATCGGCCGCGCCCGTGTTCGACGTAGATCAATCCGTCCTGTTCCAGCAGTTTCAACGCTTCCCTCAATGCCGGCCGGGAGATTTTGAAACGCGCCGTCAGTTGCGCTTCCGTCGGGAGTTTATCGCCGGGCCGGAGGGCCTGCTCGCGAATGAGGTCTGCAATTCTTTCGCGAAGTTGAATGACCAATGTTCGCATATCGCGAAGGGGCTCGTCCACGGATCACCTCGTCAGCAAGTGGTTTTGATCCTCCTTGTCTGACAAATATGATCCGGTCAAGAAGGCTTTTGCTGAACTTATCATTTAAATCGCTCTCTTTCATATGGGCATTATTGACAATGATGTCAGTTGTCTTACAACTAAGAATGTATCTCCGATTGAGAACAATCCACACTTCTCTGCCAGAAAGACCAACATGCTGAATTTTGATGAACAGCGATATCTTCGCATCCAAACCGGCGCGCTCGCGCTGGAAAACCGCCTTGATCAGGTCATAGGAAGCTGTTTGGCTCGCGGAGCTGAAAACATATTTTTCCTCGGCACCGGCGGCGCGGCAATCCTCATGCAGCCCGCCGTGCAATTGCTGCAGCGGCAGTCGCGTTTTCCCGCCTTTATCGAATCGACGGCAGAGCTGCTGGTGACCGGTTCGCGCAATCTCACCGCGAAATCGATCGTCGTGATGCCCTCGCTATCCGGCACGACCAAAGAGAGCGTGGCACTGCTTGAGAAAATAAAAACGCTGGGGGCAACGGTAATCACCCTTGTCGGACATGAGCAGACACCTCTTGGAAAGGGTGGCGATCACGTGTTCGTTAATTTCGCAGAAGACGATACGTCCTGCGAATCTTTCTATCTGCAATCCCTGATTATTGCTCTGTCGGTTATGAAACACCGCGGTGAGATTGCGAATTATGACCAGCTGATTGGTGAACTCACACAGTTGCCGGGGCTTCTTCTCGACGTGAAGCGTTCCTTCGAAGATCAGGCAAATGGGCTGGCCATGCGGTTGGCGAATTCCAATTATCACATCATAACCGGGGCCGGGAATGTGTGGCCGGCGGCCTTTTACTACGGCATGTGTATTCTGGAGGAGATGCAGTGGATACGCGCGCGTCCGGTGCATGCGTCGGATTTCTTTCACGGAACGCTGGAACTCGTCGAAAAGAATGTCAGCCTGTTCCTGCTAAAGGGGGAAGATGCTTGCCGCCCCTTGGCCGACCGTGTGGAGAGCTTCGCACAAAACTATACCGATCAGGTATCGGTCATCGATACGGCGGCATTTGATCTGCCCGGTATTTCTGCTGAACTGCGCGGGCTTGTCTCTCCCGTTATGCTGGCAGCTGTTTTGGAGCGGATCAGCGCCCATTTGGAAGTGATACGGAACCATCCGCTGACCACCCGCCGTTACTATAAGCGGGTCGCTTACTAGAGTGGATCATGGTCCAAGCCATCCTTCGATTTGAAGAAAGGTTCAAGCACGTTGAAGACACCACTGCGCATTGCCGCCGTTGGCGATAATTGCATCGATTACTTTCAGGCGCCTCCGGCATATTCGGTCGTTGGTGGAAATGCAGTCAATGTTGCGGTTCAACTCGTCCGGCTGGGATGCCAGTCGTTCTACTTCGGTGCCGTTGGTGAGGATGCTGCCGGGAAGCGCACGGTCGCGCTCCTGGCAGAAAATGGCGTGAACGTTCAATACATCCAGAGCAAAGCCGGCAAAACGGCGTCGACGCAAATTTCGATAGCTTCATCAGGCGATCGGATAATCGTCGATGAAGATTTTGGCACCTGCTCTGGATATGCTCCACCGGCTCGCGATCTGGCCGTTCTCGAAACAATGGATCACGTGCATATCGGTTGGCTCGACGACGGGGGAACGCTGCGTCGTCACCTCACGGAGCGGGGTGTCAGCGTATCGCAGGATCTCGGCGTGAACAATGATCCAGCACACCTTGAACCCCATGGGCTGACAATCGCCTTCGGGTCGGCGGGGGAGAACGTCGCACGTGCAAGACAATTGCTGACAGCCTATCTCGCCGCAGGTGCTCTCAACGCCGTTGTCACATGCGGCAGTGCCGGTGCAATCGCTCACGCTGGCGACGGTGAAATTCGTGTAGGCAGCAGGAAGACAGAGGTGGTGGATACGACCGGCGCGGGCGACAGCTTCATTGCCGGCTTTCTCGTGGCTTTCCTGCATCAAAAAGATTTCGACAGCTGTCTGGTTGCGGGACGTGATTGTGCTGCCGTCACCTGCTCGCATTTGGGTGGGTTTCTGCAGCCACTGATAGCGACGGATCTGTAAAGAGCGAAAGAATCTGGAAAGCGAGACTATGTTCCCAAAATGGAGGCCGCAGGAAAAGCGGTCTCGTCTGTAACCTCTACGGCGGTTTTCAATCGCACCTTCAACGGACAGCCACCTTGCTGTTGCGTATATTGGACCCCGCCGCAGACCGGCGTCTCAGACATTCTGGCGACAAATATAACACTGCGGGGCGGCGCCCATATTGGACCGTCAACCCTTCCACCAAGCCTCGAGCTGTAAACGGCAGCGGTAAAGAGATTTCAGCATCCGGCTTCGGCGCAGCAGTTGGCTTGAACATGCTCAATGCAAAAAAATATCACGACGTGGAATAACCCGGCGTTTGGCGTGTCTCACCATCAGAACACACAATCCGATCGGAGTATGAAAGACATGTCCCATCGATATCTCAATGGTCAGCGAGCACTTCTTCTCGCCGGAACACTTGCTGTCGCTTGGTCCGCCATTGCTGCGGCGCGCGATCCTTCTAACGACGTGATATGCATGAGCGACGCGACGAAATCTGCAGTGCAGAACGAAACGCCATTTCTGACGCAGAATGATGCGGCCATGACAAAAATGATGGCGGACATGGAGGTCAAGCCAACCGGTGATGTTGATCGCGACTTTGTTGCGATGATGGTGCCGCATCATCAGGGCGCGATTGATATGGCACTGGCGGTTCTGCGCTATGGCAACAACGAGAACATAAAGCGTCTCGCCCAGGAAATCATCGTCACGCAGCAACAGGAAATTGCAGCGATGCGCCTGGCGATCGGCGAACCCCTGCCTCCATCCAAACCATCTCCGACCCAAACCTCGTTCATACCTGATCTGGATACCCACTCGCCGTCAACGCAAGCAATGTCCATGTCGCCATCCATGAACATGAAATAGGGAGTTTGAAATGAGATTGAAGCTTTTTACAATAACATTGCTGATTGGCACTGCAGTCGCAGGGTTGGTTCCTGCTTTGGCCGGGCAGGTACCCGGATTGGCCTCGGCACCCGACGTTCCGGTCAGTCATCGTGATCGCGTCTACGCTGCCGAACAGTTCTCCAATACAGTATCGGTTACCGATCCCTTCGACAACAAGCTGTTGGGCGTGATCCGGCTCGGAGATCCACAACCCGGCAATCTCAGTCCGCTCTATCGCGGCCAGGTACTTGTGCACGGCATGGGTTTCTCCCCCGATCACAAAACGCTTGCGGTTGTCTCGATCGGCACCAATTCTGTTACGTTTATCGACACGGCCACCAACGCGATCAAACACGTCACCTACCTCGGGCGGGCCCCGCATGAGGCATTTTTCACACTCGACGGCAAGGAAGTCTGGGTTACGGTTCGGGGTGAAGATTACATCGCTGTTCTGGATGGACATACATTTGCAGAAAAGACGCGGATCAAGGTTCCCGCAGGACCGGGCATGCAAATCTTCTCACCTGACAACAAATACGGCTATGTCTGTTCGTCGTTCAATCCGGAAACCGTTGTCATCTCCATTGCCGATCACAAGATCGTCGGCCATGTGAAGCAGGAAAGTCCATTCTGCCCTGATCTTGCAGCAACGCCCGATGGCAAGCAGGTCTGGTTCACCCTGAAAGACGTGGGCAGGACACAGGTGTTTGACGCCAAGCCCCCTTTCAAACTCCTCAAAACACTGGATACGGGGCCGATCACCAATCACGTGAATATCGTCCGCAATGCCAATGGCATGTTTGCCTATGTGACTGTTGGTGGATTGAACCAGATCAAGGTTTTCCGCACCGACACGTTTGAGCAAGTGGCAACGATCCCGGTCGGTAAGCTCCCGCATGGCCTGTGGCCCTCTGGCGATGGCACACGCATTTACGTTGGCCTGGAAAATGCCGATGCATTGGCGGCCATCGACACGCTGACCAATACGGTGATTGCAACCATTCCCATCGGACAGGCACCGCAGGCCTTGGCCTATGTTCCCAATGCCGTCCCGGAAGGGGACGGGATGCAGAACTTGCAACCTCTCGGTGTTGCTGGCCAAGCGGCCCACTTGACCCTCGGTTCGGTGACACCCGCTGCGTCTGTGGACGCAAAGCCGACCAGTGTGACCCTCTTCGATCAGGGGCTTACACAGGTCCTGCAAGCCGCAGTGACGGGCCTGGAGCCAAAGCAGCCTTATGTGCTGGCCTTGGCTTCTCAGGCGGATGGCGGTGGCATGCTCGAGCCGCTGGCGGCGTTCATGACCAATCCCGCAGGTTCGGCAATCGTCAATGCGGTTGGCCCCATTCGTCAATTGGCGCAGAGTGGACAGGATGCCCCAAGCCGTTATCTGGTGGTTGCGTCCGGCACGGCCGCCAAAATCGGTACGCCCGTGCAGGTGCAGACCAAATGATAACGCGCTGCCCGCCTTCGGTTTGCCGCCGGACAGCGGAATGCGGGCAGCGGTTGCAGATCAGGACGGGACACCAGAATCTTATTGGCACACCGGCTACCGCCAAAGACGCAAGACAATGTCTTGAACCAGAAGGGGTTCGGTCATGACAGATATGGTCGTTTTGATTGAGCCCCTCATTCCGGCCTTGCGGCGATATGCGCGCAGCTTGATGGGGGATCGATCGGCTGCCGATGACCTGCTGCAGGATTGCCTGGAGCGGGCCGTCAGTCATTGGCATCAGCGGCGTGAGGATGGCAACGCCAAAACATGGATGTTTACGATCCTGCACAATCTGGCGATGAACAGCTTGAGGAAAACCGCGCGGCGTGGGGTGCATCTGGACATTGACGATGTATCTGACCCGGCTCTCTCCGGACGGCCCGTGCAGGAGGATGGCTTACACCAGCAGGACGTTTTGCGTGCGTTGAAGACTTTGCCCGAAGAACAGAGAAGCGTCATTCTTCTCGTTTCGGTTGAGGATCTGTCATATGCGGAGACCGCGAAGATTCTCGAGGTTCCCATCGGCACGGTTATGTCGCGACTGGCGCGCGGCCGTGAACGGTTACGGCAGATTCTCGAGGGCGATGTGAGCAACAAAATTGAAAATGGTCCTCATTTGAGGAGGGTAAAATGAACAAGCGCCCGATTACGGAAGACGATCTGCATGCCTATGTCGACCAAGCTCTCAGCACGGCCAGGCGAGATGAGGTGGCCGAATATCTCGATCGTCATCCCGACGAAGCAGAGCGGATCGCAAGTTATCGAAAGCAGCGGGATGAACTGAGGTCTGTGCTCGCACCAATCAGCGAAGAACCGGTACCTCCGGAGCTCAATCTGGTCCGCATGCTTGATGGTGCGCGCCGTCCCGGATTCCCGGTTTGGCGCTCGGCGGCGGCCGCTGTTGTATTGCTTGCTGTTGGCATAACCGGCGGCTGGTCGCTTCACGATATGGGTCAACCGGCCGCCGGTGGGATCATCGCGCTCGCTGACGAGGCAACATACAGCTATCAGGTGTATGCTGGCGATAAAGGGCGGCCAGTCGAAATCAAGGCATCCGATCAGGTTAGCCTGGTCAAATGGGTTTCGGACAGTTTGGGCCACACTATATCCGTGCCTGACCTGACGGGCTCCGGCTACCGGTTCATGGGGGGGCGGGTTGTCGCTACGGCGCACGGCCCTGCAGGCATGCTCATGTACGACGATGACCGTGGCACCCGGCTGGTGATGCTGACACGGGCGATGACAGCCGATAAAAACGCGCCCATGTCGTCGCAATCGACCGGTTCCGTGCAAAGGGTCAGCTGGTCCAAGGAGGGTATCGGCTACAGCTTGGTCGGGCCTCTTTCCACCCAGGCCCTCAATCCGATTGCCCATGAAATGCGCCGGCAAATCGAAACAAATGTGTAGATGGAGTGTGAATAAAAGCATGCTGTTGCGACAGGGACTGGCCGCTCCAGCGCTTCACATCATCATCACGGGCCGTGCGAATCCACGCCATAACCGTCGATAGTTCACCCGAGTGGTTTTGCGAGGCTCGTAGAGGCCCTGCATTGCAGCGCCAAAGCGATTGCAATTGCCGAGTAAATAATTTCTACTTATCGGGGAAATATTGGGAATTTGTTCTACGAACTTACTGCCGTGGATTGCTAGCATGCGAAATGAACAACGAAACCAGTAGGATACTCAAAGTCCTACGTCAGCTCGCAGGGTAAATCATGACTTTCAGAAACGTGGCCTCCATAGGGCTGGGGGTAATATTGGCATTGGCTGCCGCAACGCCGGGCTTTGCCCAGGTTGTGAAGATCGGCAGCAAGAACTTTACCGAACAGTTCGTGGTGGCCGAAATCTATGCGCAGGCTCTGGAGAAGGCTGGCGTGAAGGTGGAGCGGCGCACCAATCTTGGCGCGACATTGATTGCTCATTCGGCGCTGCTGAACGGCGAAATCGATCTCTACCCCGAGTATACGGGTACGGCCCTTGCCGCCGTGGTGAAGGGGGATCTCTCGGGTTCGGCCGAAAAGATCTATGGGGAAGTCAAGGATTACTACGAGAAGAACCTGCAGCTGACCCTGCTCCAGCCAACCAATATCAACAATGGCTATGCCATCATCACGCTTCCGGAAACTGCTGACAAATACAAGCTCAAGACGCTGACGGATCTTGGTCCCGTGTCGAAGGATCTGAGTTTCGGCGCGGAAGGTGGATTTGGTGAACGCAAGGACGGCTTGCCCGGTCTCAAGCAGACCTACGGGATCGTTTTCAAGGATTTTCGTATTTTTGCCAAGCTCGGTATCCGCTACAGCGCTTTGACCAGCAAGAACATCGACGTTTCCTATGGCTTTGCCACCGACTGGCAGATCTCGGACAACAAGCTCGTTGTTCTGGCCGACGACAAGAACCTGTTTCCGCCCTATTACCTCGTGCCCGTCGTGCGCCAGGATACCCTGGCCAAAAACCCCAAGATCGCTGAAGTCCTGAACAAGGTCAGTCCACTCTTGAACAATGAGAACATGCGCGAACTGAATGCCGCCGTCGAGCGTGACAAGAAGGAACCGAAGGAAGTGGCGGAAACCTTTCTGAAGGAAAAGGGCATCTGAAACCGGCCCCGTAGCGGGCTACCGCCACTCCACACCCGAGAAACTGCGGAGATAGGATTGTCTCCGCTGTTTCAATTCTGGCCGCTATGGAACGACGCATTTGAACTGGGCTCCCAAAAACATTCCGGAAATTCTGACCGCAACATGGCAGCATCTCGTGTTGTCGGTTTCATCCGTTCTGATCGGGCTCGTCATCGCGCTGATCCTTGGGATCATCTGCGCCCGGCGCCCGCGGTTCTATGCCGTCGTCCTGACGATCACCGGCATCATCTTCGTCATCCCTAGCCTTGCGTTGTTCGCGCTGCTCATCCCCTGGCTTGGTCTTGGCACCAAACCGGCTCTGGTCGGCCTGTCCTCCTATTGCCTGCTCATTCTTCTGCGCAATGTGGTGACCGGCCTGCGCGGCGTCCCCGCCGATGTGCTCGATGCGGCCGATGGCATGGGCTACAGCGCCTGGCAGCGGCTGGTGCGCATCGAACTGCCCCTGGCCCTGCCGCTCATCGTGTCCGGTATCCGCATCGCGCTGGTGACCGTCATCGGCATTGCCACCGTCGCGGCCTTCATCGACGGCGGCGGGCTCGGAACAATCATCCTTATGGGCATCGACCAGAGCTATACGGAGAAAATCCTTGTCGGCGGTATCCTGACGGCGCTGATGGCGACGTTCTTTGACCTCATTCTGAGCCAGGCTGAAAAAGCCCTGGTTCGTTGGCGTTGAGGGGCGGCCATGCTGATCACCGCCTTCAACTGGATCGTCAACAACCAGCCTGAATTCCTGCGGGCGCTCGGCCAGCATCTGGTCATGTCCGGCGTGTCGCTGGTGTTTGCGCTGGCTATCGGCTTGCCGCTTGCCGTTCTCATCATCAATCGCGGCGGACTGGCCTTTGCGGTCATCAATTCCATCAATGCGCTGCGCACGATCCCGAGCCTTGCCATTCTCGCCATCATGATGCCGCTGCTCGGTATCGGCCTGTGGCCATCCATTGTCGCGCTGACCGTGCTCGCGCTGCCGCCCATTCTGCTCAATGCCTTTATCGGTCTGCGCGACGTCGATCCGGATGCAGTGGAAGCCGCAATCGGCATGGGCATGAGCCGTGGACAGGTGCTGCGCAAGATTCGCATTCCGCTGGCTGCGCCCGCCATGTTCGCCGGCGCACGCACTGCCGCCGTGCAGGTGCTGGCCGGTGCAACGCTTGCTCCATTTATCGGCGGCGGCGGCCTTGGCGATTTCATCGCTGTCGGCATCAGCATGATGGACATGTCGCGCCTTCTGGTTGGCGCGGTTCCCATCGCCATTCTGGCGCTGGCAACGGAATTCATTCTCGGCCGGGCCGAAAAAATCTTCTTCGCAGAAAGAACATCCGCATGATCAATATGGACCACGTCACCAAACGCTATGGCGAAGGCAGCGTTGCTTCGGTGGACGATCTCAGCCTGATCGTGCCCGAGGGTTCGACAGTTGCGCTGATCGGGCCGTCGGGCTGCGGCAAGACCACGACCATGCGCATGATCAACCGGCTGATCGATCCGACCGAAGGCAAGATCATTGTCAACGGCGAAGACGTTACCAAGGTTGATCCGGTGATCCTGCGTCGCCATATCGGTTATGTGATCCAGCAGGTAGGTCTGTTTCCGCATATGACCATCGCCCAGAACATTGCCGCCGTACCCAAGCTGCTTGGCTGGGATGAGGCACGGATCCGGAACCGGACCGACGAGCTTCTGCATCTCGTCGGTCTTGATCCGGCCGAAATGCTCAAGCGCTATCCCCGGCAGCTTTCAGGCGGCCAGCGGCAGCGCATCGGCGTGGCGCGTGCGCTTGCGGCCGACCCGCCCGTGCTGCTGATGGATGAACCGTTCGGTGCCATCGATCCGATTGCCCGAACCCGCCTGCAGGATGAGTTCCGCCAGATATTGCAGAGGGTACGCAAGACTGTGGTGCTGGTGACCCATGATCTCGACGAAGCCATCCGTCTGGGCGACCGCATCGCCATCATGAAGAGCGGCAGGATCGTCCAGTATGATACGCCCGATGCAATCCTTTCCCACCCCGCTGACGCATTTGTCGAAAACTTCGTCGGCATAGACCGGGCGATCAAGCGCCTGAGCCTGTTTACTGTCAGCGATGCCATGACGGCGGACAAGCCGCGGGACGGAGCGCATCCCGTCGCTGCCACCAGCAACCTGCGCGATGCGCTGGCGCTGATGGTCGCTGCAAACAGCGATGTTCTTGCTGTCGTGGATGGGGCCGGGGCCGTCACCGGCCGGTTGACGCGCGATGCGATTTTTTCGGTCTGATCGCATCCCGTCTGATCAGGCCTGCCGATAGAAACTCACCTTTGGAGAGTGCTTATGTCCATCAGCTATCGTTCCCGGGAAGTGCCCGCGGTTTTGATTGAACCGACCTATCGCCGTATCCGCCTGAAGCTGGGTGAAGAGGTGATCGCCGACAGCACGCAGGCCATCGTCATCTATGAAAATGGCGGTCACCCCGTGTACTACCTGCCGAAGTCGGACTTCCGCGCTGATCTTCTCCAGCCGTCGGAAAAGACCGGGGCATCGCCGGTGCTCGGGGCAAGGCGCTACTGGTCGCTCAAGGGCGCTGAGGGTAGTGCCTGGAGTTACGAGCATGTGCCGCAGGGCGTGCCCGAACTGGCGGATTATGCAACGGTGGCCTGGAGCGCCGTGCGCTGGTTTGAGGAAGATGAGGAAATCTTCGGCCATCCACGCAATGTTCACTGGCGGGTCGATACGATCGACAGCAAGCGCCGTGTGGAGGTCTTTGTCGACGGCACGCTGGTTGCCCGCACGAACCGCGCGGTTTTCCTGTTCGAGACCAGCCTGATCCCGCGCTATTACTTTCCCGTGGAAGACCTGATTGCCGGCACGCTGGCGGATAGTGCGCTGCACACCTATTGCCCCTATAAGGGCAGGGCGTCCTACTATCATTTCGATCTCGATGGAAAGCGTCACGAGAACATCGTCTGGTATTATCCGGAGCCGCTCCACGAAAGTGGACGGATCAAGGGATTGATCTCGTTCTACAATGAAAAGGTCGATGAAATCCGCGTCAGCGCCGGGGATACGGAATGATGCATATCGGCCTGTCACTGACGCCGTTCGGCCATCATCCGACCGCCTGGCGCGCAAAAAGCGGCCACCTGGACGCGCTCGATTTCAGTCACATAGCGGCGCAGGTGAAGCAGGCGGAAGCAGGCGTGCTGGATTTCGTCCTGCTGGCGGATAGCTTTGGTCAGCGGCCTCATGATGATCTTTCGCCGCTCGCCATGCCGTTCGAGCCAACCATGCTGGTGTCGGCGCTGGCGACGGCTACGCGCAGGATCGGGTTGATTGCCGCCGCCGCTACACACCAGCATGAACCGTATAATCTCGCCCGGCGTTTCGCGTCCCTCGATCTGATCGGCGGAGGGCGTACCGGCTGGAACGTGATCGGCTCCGGTGATCCCGATCGTGATCGGGAATATCTTGCCGTGGTGTCGGGGCTTTGGGATAGCTGGGAGGATGACGCCTTTGTCTATGACAAGGCTCGGGGACGGTTTTTCGAACCGGACAAAATGCATGTCCTCAACCACAAGGGCGCGCATTTCACCGTTCGCGGCCCGCTCAATGTCAATCCGTCACCGCAGGGCAGGCCGGTCATCAGCCATGTCCTGACCCCGGACACGCTCGATATTGCCGCGATGGCGGATGTGGTTTTCCTGCCAGAGACAACACGGGATACATGGAAAGTGCTTGCCGCCGGTCTGCTTGAACGCCTCGTGGCGCTTGGACGCCAGCGTGAGGATATAAGGCTTTTTGCGAACATCGTTCCGTCCATTCGAACCGCTTCCGACATTGCCGATAAGATGCAGGAGCAGGCAGCTGCGGCCGGTCTCGACGGATTTGTCGTCCTGCCGACTAGTGCGCCCGAAGGGGTTGCCAGCTTTGTCGATGAGGTCATTCCAGAACTCCGGCGGCGCGGTGTGTTCCGCCCTGCATATGATGCCGTGACATTGCGCGGCCATCTCGGTCTTGCGCATCCTGCTCGTCTGGAGCGTGCATCATGAGTGGGGACCAGATGAAACTCGGTGCCTTTCTCATGGCGGGCGGGCATCATATCGCCGCCTGGCGCCATCCCGATGCCCTTGCCAATGCCCGGGCCGATATCGGCCATTTCATTCAGCTGGCGCAGACGGCCGAACGGGCAAAATTCGACATGGTCTTCATCGAAGACGCTGCGGCCATTCGCGAGCGCAACCCGGAGATTGCCAGTCAGGCGGCGCGCTCGACCAGTTTCGAGCCGCTCAGTCTGCTGGCGGCGCTGGCGGTCAACACCTCCCATATCGGTCTCGTCGCCACGGCTTCCACCACTTATAACGAACCCTATGGTCTGGCCCGGACATTCGCCGCGCTCGATCAGCTCAGCGGCGGCCGGGCCGGGTGGAATCTGGTAACGTCAGCCAGCGATCTTGAAGCGGAGAATTTCGTCTCAAGCGGCTTGCGGCCGCATGCCCAGCGGTATGAACGGGCTGAGGAGTTTGCCGAAGCTGCTACCGCCGTCTGGGACAGCGTGGATGACGGCGCCTATGTCCTCGACGCGGAGCGGGGCATCTATGCCGACCCGGCTAAACTTCATCCGGTCGATCATCGCGGCACGCATTTCACCGTCACGGGCGTGCTGGACAGCCGGAGATCGCCGCAGGGCAGGCCGCTGATGGTGCAGGCCGGGGCGTCTGATGTCGGCAAGGACCTTGCCGCCCGCACTGCCGACGTGGTCTTTTCCGCAGCCCAGACCATGGGCGAGGCGCAGGCCTTCTATGCCGACGTGAAAGCCCGGTTGGCGAAATTCGGCCGACAGGCAGACGATCTCAAGATCATGCCCGGGGTTTCGCCCATCGTCGGCGAGACGGCAAGCGAAGCGCGGGCAAAATACGATGCGCTGCAGGAATTGATCCCCGATCAGGTCGGTGTGGCGCTGTTGGCGAGCTATCTCAGCCTCAAAGACCTGTCGGCCTATCCGCTCGACGGACCTTTGCCGGATATGCCGCAAACCGACGGCATTCAGAGCCGGCAGCAGCTCATCATCGATCTCGGCCGGCGGGAAAATCTGTCCATCCGGCAGCTGGCACGGCATTTCGCCGGTGCGCGTGGCCATTGGCAGCTGATCGGCACGCCCGTCCAGATCGCCGACGCGCTGGAAGAGCGGTTTCGCGGCAAGGCAGCCGACGGGTTCAATGTCATGCCGCCGCTCTTTCCCACGGGGCTCGACGATTTTGTGAGACTGGTCGTGCCGGAATTGCAGCGCCGGGGCCTCTTTCGCACGGAATATGAAGGGTGCACGCTGCGGGAAAATCTGGGCGTCAAGACACCGGCCCGTTCGTCATGAGCAGAGAGAACAGCATGAAACCGATCTATATCGACTATCTGAATGCACTCGACATCGAGGCGCTTGCGCTGACCGATGCGGAAATTCTGGCGGCAATCGAGACCTCGCTCGCCGCGCAGGGTAACGGCCAGACCGTGATCGAGCCGCGGGTGCATCTGGAACCCGATGAAACGTTTCATGGCCATTTCAACGTGCTGCGCGGCTATGTGGCGCCGCTCAATCTGGCAGGCGTCAAGATCGTCGGGGACTTCGTTGATAATTATAAGCTGAACTATCCCTCCGAATTCGGCGTGCTCAATCTGTTCGATCCGCGCACCGGCGCGCCGAAGGCTATTCTGGATGCCACAGTGATCACCGATATGCGGACCGGTGCGATCACCGCCCTTGGTGCAAAACATCTGGCGCGCAGGAATTCCAAGGTGCTCGGCCATATCGGCGCGCGCGGCACCGCATACTGGAATGTGCGGCTGCTCGACCATCTCTATGATTTCGATGAAATCCGCGTGCATTCGCGCCGCCCGGAAAGCCGCGACGCCTTCGCGAAAAAACTCTCGGATGATCTCGGCAAGCCGATAACCGTTACCGACAACTGGCAGGCCTGCGTGGAGGGTGCCGATATCGTGGTCGAGGCATCGCGCCTGCCTGAACCGCGACCGATGCTCAAGACCGAATGGATCAAGCCCGGTGCCTTCGTGGTGCCCTATGGCACGATGAGCGCGGTGGAACTGTCGCTCACCGACATCATGGACAAGCTGGTGGTGGACGATTGGGGCCAGTGCAAAGGCGGCAAATTCGGTTCGCTGCGGGCCCATGTCGAGGCGGGCAAGCTGTCCGAACAGACATTGCATGCGGAGCTTGGCCAGATTGTCGCCGGTCACCGGACGGGACGCGAGAACGACGGTGAAACCATCCTGTTCTGGCACAGGGGGCTCTCGCTCAGCGATATTGCGCTTGGCTATGCCATGCTTGAGAAAGCCAAGGCGAACAATATCGGCCAGAGGCTGCGGTTCGCATGAACACGCTCGTTCTCACGGGTTCAGGCGTCACCATCGCCGATATTGCCGCCGTTGCGCGCAAGGATGTTACCGTCAGTGCGACGTCCGATGTATTGACCCGGTTGGTCCGGGCAAGAGCCGTGCTCGATGCGGCAGCGGCCTCCGGGCAGCAGATTTATGGCCTGAACACGGGGCTTGGCGCCAATCTCAAGACAGCGGTTGTTGATGAAACGGGCCAATTCCAGCAGCAGCTGGTGCGCGGACGGGGTGCCGGTGTCGGTCCAGTGCTGCCGCGCGACGAAACCCGTGCTGTCCTGGCGGCGCGCCTGTCCATGCTGGCGGTTGGCGGCTCCGGCCTTTCGCCTGAAGTCTTTGCCGATCTGCTGGCGCTGATCAATCATAAGGTGCATCCGCTTGTTCCATCCATCGGTTCGATCGGTGCGGGTGATCTTGTTCTGCTGTCTGCCATTGCCCAGACCCTGATCGGCGAGGGACAGGCCGAATATGAAGGCGCGGTGCTTGCCTCGGCCGAAGCCCTGTCGAAGGCCGGTCTGCGACCCTCCACACTTGGTCCGAAGGACGGGCTGTCGCTTCTCAACGCTTCGGCAGTCTCGGTGGGGAAGGGCGCGCTGGCCTTGAGCGATGCTATGGACTTGCTCGAATGGCAGCGGCAGGCCGTTGCACTCAGTTTTGAGGGACTTGGCGGCAATCCGCTGATCCTCCACCCTGCCATCCAGCAGGCCCGCTCTGCCGCTGGGCAAGTGCTGGAAGCGGAAAGGCTCCTTGCCCGTCTCGAAGGCTCGTCGCTGCATGAAGCGCGCGCGGCCATTCAGGATCCGCTCAGCCTGCGCTGTGCCGCATCGATCCATGGTGCGCTGGCGCATGCGCTGAATGCAGCCAGAGAAGCCGTGGAGATCGAGCTGAATGCGGCAGCGGACAATCCGCTGGTGCTTGTCGATGAGAACAGGGTGCTTTCGACGGGCAATTTCCACACACCGTCCCTGGCGCTGGCGTTTGAAACCCTGGGACTTGCCATTGCCCAGACGGCGCTTGCCTGCGCGGCCCGGTTCATTCAACTGACCGGCTCTAGCCGCAATGGCCTGCCGCGCTATCTCTCGCCTGTGGGTGGAGCATCTGCCGGTTTTGTCCCGTTGCAGAAGACGGTTTCGGCGCTTGTCGGTACCATCCGCCACAAGGCGAATCCGGTGTTGCTGGATTTCCTGCCCGTATCCGAAGGGGTGGAAGACCACGCCACCCAGACACTTCTGGCGGTGGCCAAGTGCGCCGATATGCTCGATCTCTGGCGGCATCTTGTTGCCTGCGAGATGCTGGCCGGGGCGCAAGCAGTCGATCTGCGTGCAGGCCATCGCTGCGGCCGGGGTACGCAACAGACCCATGATATCGTGCGATCCATTGCCGGGCCTCTCATCGAAGACCGACCGCTCGGACATGATGTGTCCCGCCTTGCGGAGCGTCTGCGGGATATCGGCGCGTGATGGAGCTGCAGCTGCTGGCTGCCGAGTTACCGCTGAACCTTGGAAGCCAACAGCGCTGGCGCGTTCACACAACGCAGGCACTCATCGATGAACCATGATTTGAAGGCTGCAACAACGGAACGTTGTGCGCTTCTGCGCGGGGTGGTGATGCAATAGGGGCTGGCTAGTTCGAGCACGTGATTGCAGGCAACGACCAGTTCGCCCGATTCTACCTGGCGGGCACAGAACAACCCCTGCGCCAGCGTTATGCCCAGTCCGCCGCGTGCCAGGTCAAGCGCCGCCATGGATGAGTTGGCGGTCATCCCATGCTGGATATGGCGGCCCGGCGTCACGCCGGCGGATGCGAACCAGTTCCGCCATGATGGAAAGGAAGCTCCAGCAGGACCCCAATCGGTGTGGATCAAGGGGACGGACAGCAAACTTTCCGGAGAGGTCATCGGGCCATGTCCAGCCAGGAAGCGCGGCGAGCACACCGGATAGACCGCATCGGTGCCGATCGCTTCGGTGACATGTTCCGGGTAATGAAAGGCGCCATAGGACAAGCGCATGTCGATGAGGTCGCGGTCGAATGGCACCGGATCATCTTCACCCCTGAGGGAGACGTCGACCGGACCATGGATATTGACGAATCCGGGCAGACGTGAGGAAAGCCAGCCCATGGCAACCGATGGTGCCACCGACACCACCAGGGAGGATCGCGGGTTGCCGCTGCCGAGCTCACGCGACACACTCCGGAGTTCATTGAAGGCATTGGCAAGCCGCGGAAAAATCTCCAATCCGGCCTCGGTCAGCACGACACGTCGGTTGATGCGATGAAACAGCTTGCGCCCGACCTGATCCTCGAGCGTGCGAATGAGCTGACTGACTGCCGCAGCCGAAATCGCCAGTTCTTCGGACGCAGCGACAAAGCTTCCACAGCGGGCGGCGGCTTCGACCGCCTGCAAGCCGCGTAAAGAGGGGATACCTGTCATCCTGCCATCCCGGAAAAGATAAGTTGAGCTTATCTTTTTCGCAGAAATCATCTCTTTTGGGAAGGGAAAGCCTCGCTTACTTTAACCGGCAGCGCAGGAGACAGCCAATCCGGGGCAAGCGCGATCAACGAAACACCTGCCAAGGGAAGGCCCGCCATGTCGCGCCGACAGATGATTTTAGCTGCCTTCTTCTTCAATCCCCAAGGAGATCATCGCCTGTCGTGGCGGCACCCGCGTGCACCCGGCCGCGAATTCCTCGATCTGGATTATTACCGCCGACTGGCTGAGGCAGCGGAGCGGGCCAAGCTCGATACGATCTTCATCGCCGACCATCTCGGCGTTTGGGATACCTATGGCAGCGGGCTGGCGCATTATGCCAATCCCAGACTGGAACCTTTATCGCTGGTATCGGCTCTATCGGCTGTCACCAAGGACATCGGCTTCATGGTGACAGCGTCGAGTTCCTACAACGAGCCGTTCAACACCGCCCGCATGTTTGCTTCGATGGATCATATCAGCAGGGGCCGGGTCGCATGGAACGTCGTGACATCGGCGCTGGAAGAAGAGGCCGCCAACTTTGGCCGCGATGCCAATATCGAACATGCGGTCCGCTATGAGCGTGCCGCCGAGTTCCTCGACGTGGCCAAAGCCTTGTGGGACAGCTGGGAAGACGACGCGCTTGTCATCGACAAGGCAACCGGCCTCTTCGCCCATCGCGAATACGTCCATTATCTCGACCATAGGGGAAAGCATTTCAAGGTAAAGGGGCCGCTCAACGTGCCGCGACCGCCGCAGGGCCATCCGGTGATCGTCCAGGCCGGATCGTCCGATGCGGGCAGGAATCTGGCCGCGGCGCATGCGGACGTGCATTTTGCCGTCATTCGCAGCGAGGCGGAAGGACTGAGCTATCGCGCGGACATCAACAACCGCCTGGCGAAACACGGCCGCTCGCCGGAAAGCCTGAAGCTCCTGCCGGGTATCCTGCCAATCGTCGGCGCCTCGGCATCCGAGGCGCAGGAAAAACAGGACTATCTTGAGACATTGATGCTCGATGAAGTTGCCGTCGATCTTCTTTCCAGTTGGGCAGGGGTGGATTTGTCCCTCTATCCGCTCGATGGGCCCATACCGGATCTGCCCGACGAGGGCACGTTCAATGGCTGGCGCACCTGGCTCGCGCTTGTCAAGGACGACGCGAACAAGGGCCTTTCCATACGTCAGCTCGCCCGCAAGATCGCCAATACCGGCTCGGTTCCGCTCGTTGCGGGGACCCCTTCGCAAGTCGCTGATCAGCTGGAGGCCTGGTTCGTCTCGGGAGCGGCTGACGGGTACAACCTGATGTTTCCGCTGCTGCCGGAGGATTGGCTGAATTTCATGCAGACCGTGGTGCCGGAATTGCAAAGGCGCGGCTTGTTCAGAACGGAGTACGAGCCCGGCACCTTGCGCGACCGTCTGGGGCTGGCGCGGCCGCAGAATGCATTTGCTGCTCGTCGCGAAGCAATCGCCGGCGAGCCAGATCGCGTCCGGGCGGGAAAAACCGGAGTTCGACCATGAGCAACCGGAAAGTTCTCGCGATATCCGCAAGCCTTTCCGCCACGTCCAAGACCGCAAGGGTCGTGGAGGCGGTTCTGGACGAATTGCGCGGACAGAAAATCGAGGCGGAACACGTGGTTCTGCGGCATCTCGATCCCGGCGCTTTGCTGTCAGCCGACGTCCAGGCTCCGTCGGTGGCGTCTTTCCTGGAAAAGGTTGCCGCTGCGCATGGACTGATCATCGCCACGCCGATCTATAAGGCATCGTTTTCGGGTCTGCTGAAAGCGGGCCTGGACGTGCTCCCGCAGTTTGCACTGGCTGGAAAGGTTATCCTGCCGCTTGGGACTGGCGGCAGCCTCGCCCATGTCCTGGCGCTTGATTACGGTCTGCGCCCGGTGTTTCAGTCGATGGGCGCGCGCCATGTCGTCCAGTCGCATTACGTGTGTGAGAGCGATTTTCCCAAAGCCGGTGAAATGATATCGCTGCTCGACCCGCTTTGGGCCGCACTTCGTCACGCCTGCGATAACTTCATCTATTCCCTGACAGATGATGAAAGGGCTGCAATGCTTGGACATCCGCGCGGCCGTACCGTTGCGTAACTGGCGAAGAATTCAGACCACGCTGTCGCGGGAAGATATCGAAACTGACTATCAGCGTGTCGGCCAGCCGCTTTGCGGCTATGTGTTGCCGCGCGAACAGAAAGGTGTGCCGATCATCGGCTCGACCGATCTGACATGCCAAGCGTTTTGGTCCGGTTATCTGGCTATGAAGCGAACCTTGTGATCGTCCCCAACAGTGAGGAATTCCGTGGGAGGCGGTGACTGATAGACGTCATGTGTGCCGATTTCCTCGGGGTAATAGGAAAAGCCTGACAGGGGCGGCGGCTGCATGTCCTTGCGGGTCATGTCCTCGTGGCGGATGATCATGAACGGATCCGGAATGGCGGCGAGCAGGCGGCGCGTATAGGGATGGACCGGATTGGCGAAAATGCTTTGCCACGGACCTTCCTCAACGATCTGGCCAAAATACATCACGGCGACCCGGTCACTCATATGTTCAACAACACTCAGGTCATGACTGATCATGATGTAAGACAGGTCCAGCCGTTCTTTAAGGTCCAAAAGCAGATTGATAATCTGCGCCCTGATGGACACGTCGAGCGCGGAAACCGGCTCATCCAGAACAATGACTTTCGGGTCGAGGATCAATGCGCGGGCAATTCCGATGCGCTGACGTTGACCGCCCGAAAATTCATGCGGATAGCGCTTCGCCTGTTCCGGTTTCAATCCCACCATTTTCAGGGTCGTCGCAATACGGTCTTCGACTTCACCTTTGTTGCGCAACCCATGCAGCCTCAGCGGCCCAGCAAGGGCCGCGTGAATTGTCTGGCGTGGATTGAGCGACGCATAGGGATCTTGAAACACCATTTGAGCCATGCGTGCGCGTTGCATGCGTCCCGGCTGGGCCGCGCCGGTGATAGGCTTTCCATCAAAGGAAATGCTGCCCTGCGTGGGGTGCTGCAAACCCAGTATTGTCAGTGCCAGGGTAGATTTGCCACAGCCCGATTCACCGACAATGGACAGGCATTGGTTCTTGTGAAGGCTGAGGCTGAGATTATTGATTGCCCGCACAGCTTGATGCGAACGACGGAACAATCCCGCCGATACCGGGAAGCACACGCTCAGATTTTCAATATGCAACAGAGGTTGGGTTTGATCAGCCATGGTGGTAACACCTCACAAAGCTATCGTCCCCGAGAACGGATGGGCCCGGTACTGCGTCGCGGCAGATTGTTGAGGCGCGCGTACAGCGTGGTTCAAAACGGCAACCGGTGGGAAAAGCGGCAATCGATGGCACGATTCCTTCGATTTCCTGCAAAGGTTTGCGCTCGTTCAGCTTGCGCTGCCCCAAGACCGGCAATGAAGCGAGCAGGCCGTGCGTGTAAGGGTGAGCCGGATGGCGGAAGAGATCGGCGACTGCCCGTTCCTCAACGAGATGCCCCGCATACATGATGCCAACACGCTGGCACATTTTCGCGATAACGCCCAGGTCGTGACTGATCATCAGAACTGATGTACCGCGTTGATCGCAGAGTTCCTGCATCAGTTTGAGAATTTCCGCCTGAACGGTGACATCGAGCGCGGTCGTGGGTTCGTCGGCAATCAGCAGGTCGGGATGACAGGCCAATGCGATTGCAATCATCACGCGCTGGCGCATGCCGCCTGACATCTGGTGCGGATAGTTCTTGATGCGCTTGTCAGGAGCGGGCACTTGAACCTGTGCCAGTGCGGCGATCGCCTTGCGTTCAGCCTCGTGCCAGGTCGAGCCCTGATGCAAGACGAACATTTCGGCAATCTGACGTCCGACGGTCGCCAGCGGATTGAGCGCTGTCATCGGTTCCTGAAAAATCATCGAGATTCGATTGCCGCGCAGTTTGCGCAGCTCGCTGCCGTTCATCTTCAGAAGGTTCTGGCCCTTGAACAGGATTTCACCCTGTCCAACCGCAAGCGGCCTGTTGAGAAGACCTATCAACGACAAAGCGGTTATACTCTTGCCACATCCGCTTTCGCCGACAAGTCCGAACGTCTCGCCGGCACCGATCGAAAAAGAAACGTTTTCAACGACATTCAGTCGTTCTTGTCCAGAACGCATATCAATATGCAGATTCCTGACCTCAAGCAAAGGGGAAGCGCTCATGCCTTGCGTGTCCTCATATGCGGATCGAGGTAATCGCGCAGCCCATCTCCAAACAGATTGAGGCCGAGCACGGTCAGAAATATAGCGATCCCCGGGAATATGGCTGCCCAGGGTGCAACGGCGATCAATTCGCGTGCATCCGTCAGCATGCTGCCCCAACTGGGGAAGGGTGGTCTGATGCCGAGTCCCAGATAGGAAAGCGCTGCTTCGGCAAGAATGGCATCACCCATGCCAAGCGTCCCGATCACGAGGATGGGGCCGATCATATTGGGCAGGATCTGCGTGATCATGATGCGGATATCACTATAGCCAAGCGTCTTGGCAGCTTGCACATAGCCCTGGCTCTTCAGCGACAACGCTGACGAGCGTGCAATCCGGCAGGTCCATGACCAGTTGGTCAGTCCAAGTGCGATCAGCAAACTGCCGAGGCCAGGACCGAGAATGGCCATAATCGCCAACGCAAAAATCAGTGAGGGGATCGACAGCATCACATTGGTAAGCCCGCTGACGAATTCATCCCATCTTCCGCCGATATAGCCAGCTGATATGCCAAACAGCAGGCCTATGCAGCTGTTGATCAGCTGCGAGACGATACCGACCGTCAGCGACACACGGGACCCATAAAGCACCCTGCTGAACACATCGCGGCCTTGCGAGTCGGTTCCGAACCAGAAATCGGCATTCGGGGGCAATTCCGCATTCATCAAATTGGCATCAAGGATCGGATCGTGATGCACGAACAAAGGTGCAAACACGCCCAGCGTCAGGATAATCAGGCAGATGGCGCCACCGAAAAGAAGGTTGAAACGCAGTCGCATATCCGTCACCCGTGGCTGATGCGCGGGTCAATGACCGCGTAAAGAACATCGACAACCGTATTGATGATCAAAAACCACAATACAATCATGAGGATGGCACCCTGTACCACCGGTATGTCCCGCATGGAAACACTGTCGACGAGAAGGGAACCAAGGCCAGGCCATGAGAAAAGCTTCTCGATCACCACGGCCTGTCCCATCAAAGAGCCGAATTGCAGTCCAACCGTGGTGATGATCAACACCAGCGCATTGCGCATCAGGTGCCATGTGACGAGACGATAGGCATTCATGCCTTTCGAGCGGGCGGTGCGAATGAAGTCCGCGCTCATCACGTCGAGAACCGCCGCCCGCGTGGTACGGGCAAGCAGCGCCAGGGGTGCCACGCTGAGCGTCACGGCCGGCAGGATCAGATTGCGTATTCCGCCATCGCCATAACCGAAACTCGGCAGCCAGCCCAGTGTGAGTGCAAAGACATACATAGCCAGCAGCCCCAGCCAAAACTGCGGTAGCGACAGGCCCGAAACGGCTGCAATCATCGTGGCCGTGTCCAGAAGGCTCCCGGGTTTGAGCGCCGCGACGAACCCAAGCGGCACGCCAATGAGGATGGCAATCGCCATTGCAGCGATGGCCAGTTTTATGGTTGGCCATGCCCGCTCCAGCAACATGTGCGTGACGGGTTGGCGCGTACGGAAGGACTGTCCGAGATCGAGCTGCGCGAGATTGACGACGTAGCTACCGAACCGCTGATAGACGGGCTTGTCCAGCCCGAATTCCTTGTTCATCTGTTCGACGACTTTCGGATCATTGCGACCCTTGCCATCAGCGATCAGGCTTGATGTGAAGCTGCCCGGTATCACGCTGAAAATCACAAAGATCAGCAAAGATACCGCCAGAATGGTCGGTATCATCTGCAGAACTCGCCGAATGATAAATCGAAGCAACGGATCCATGTCCTTTCGTTCGGATGGCGGTCGCGTCCGCCTTGTCCGGTATAGTGGCCCCGATGCGTCCCTCACGCCGCTTGATGTTGGGAGATGAGGGTACGTGCGCAGCGCTTCACGCGAGATGAAAAGGCTGACCCGCCGTCATGTCGTTGACGGCGGGCAGGTCACCGTTGCTTCAGCGGCCCGATGGGGCGCCGTCGTCTACCCAGAGTTGTTCATAAGACTGGATGGCCAGCTCCGCCGAGTTTGGCTGCAAACCATGCAGCCAGGGCTGATAGGCCATTACCGCCTTGTTGTAGTTGAAGAACCAGCCGGGGGCCTCGTCCTGCAGCAGATTATTCGCCTGACGCAAAAGATCATTCTTCTGCTCTTCCGTCGGCGCGCTCAATGCTGCCTCATACAGTTTGTCAAAGTCCTTGTTGTTGAACTTGTAATAATTGCAGGCTGACTGTGAGGTCTTTGAATAGAAGCACTGCATCGCTGTCATTGGATCAGGACCGCTTTCCAGGGACCACATGAAGGACTGGAAATCACCGGCTGGAACCACCTCGGACAGAACAGCCGCTTCAACCGGCTTGGCTTTGACTTTGATGCCGACTTTGTCGAGCATCGGAATAATCGCTTCGACGATGGTCAAACCCCAGCTTTCGTTCTGGGTGGCTGTCAGTTCAAACTCAAATCCATCGGGATAGCCGGCTTCCTTCAAAAGCGCCTTGGCTTTCTCGGGATCATAAGGATAGGGTTTGGCGGCTTTATCGAAGGCGGGTGACGAAAGCGGCAACCAGCTCACAGCGCGATAGGCCTTATCCTTACCCAGACGCTTGATGATCAGATCGGAATCGATCGCATAGTTGATTGCCTGGCGGACCCGCTTATCCTGAAACGGCTTGAAGTCCACGTTGAAGCCGACGAGACGCGTATAGACCTCGGCCACTTCCAAGATATTCTTCGACAGTTCCGGATCATTCTTATAGGCAACATACTGCGCCGGTCCGAGCACGGAGACATCGACCTCCTTGTTGCGGAAAGCGACGTCGCGCGCCGAGGCTTCGCCCATGATCATGATGTTGATCTTGTCGGCATGTGGCTTGTCAGCTCCGTAGAACTTGTCCCATTTTTCAACGGTCAGACGTGAGCCCGGAATATATTCGGCGAACTTATAAGGTCCAAGGCCGATCGGATGACTCTTGAAACTGTCCTTGTCGGCTTCACCCGACGGATAGATCACCGTGCTTGGCTGCATGAGCTGGAACGCCGGATTGACGGGTTCATTGAAGGTGATTTCCAGCGTGAAATCGTCGATCTTCTTCAAGCCGGCAATATCCTTTGCCTTGCCGTCGGAATAGTCACTTGCACCCTTGATTGCGCCGATGTACCGCGCACCCGTATAGGCCTTGCCGGGCGTCATGATGCGCTTGTAGCTGTCGATGATATCATCGGCAGTCATCTTCTTGTCATTGTGGAAAAACGCGTCCTGACGCAGCTTGAACGTGTAAGTCAGACGATCAGCCGAAGCACTGACATCGGTTGCCAGATCCAGCACCGGCTTGTTGGCATTGCCATCCCAGGCATAAAGTCGTCGGTGAATGGCCTTGGTGACAAACTCATCCTGTGTTGCCGGGCTCGCCTGGTTATCAAGCGTGCCAAAGCTCGAACCATAGGGAGCAACGAAATTAATCGTGCCGCCTTTGCGTGGTTCTTCCGCGGATGCTGACATCGCCACTCCGGCAAGCAGCACGGCAGCCAGAGTTGATTGGAGCACGAACCGTTTGTACATTGAGTGTTTCCCCCTGTTATGATTATGCACGGTATTGGTAGGTTCTAGTCTCGCGTGAAAACGATTTCCCCGCCTCTCAAGGTCATATTGCACTGGGTTTCGTGCAGGATTTCTTCCGGTGTCGCGGTCAACAGATTGCGTGAGAAGATCGCGATATCAGCAACCTGCCCGGGTACCAAACGACCCTTGATGTGTTCCTGTTTTTGGGAGAAAGCCCCATATTCGGTATAAACGCGCAGCGCATCTTCGATGGAAACGGATTGCGCGGCATCCATCACCGTCCCTTTCCAGGTTTTGCGCGTCAGCATCGTGTACAAATTCGGAAACGGGTCGGGATGACAGACCGGGCTGTCGCTGCCTGTGGCAGGCTTGAAACCGAGATCGGCCCACGTCTTCAATGGATAGCTGGAGCGGCTGCGTTCATCACCCAGAACCGAAATGTAGGCATCACCGAAATCATAGATGAAAACCTGCTGGGGGCAGGGATAGATGCCTGCGTTCTGCATGCGATCATGCTGTGAGGACGTTGAAAATCCGCAATGTTCGATCCGGTGGCGACGGTTTGGATCAGGCGTGGCAGCAAGCGCCTTTTCATAAGCCGTAATCAGTTGTTCTATGGCCTGATCGCCGATGGCATGGCAGGCAAGTTGATAGCCCTTGTTATGGGTATCCATGACAAGATCCTGCAGTTCAGCATCTGGCAGCATCTGAATGCCGGTATTGTTATCGTCCCCGAGATAGGGTTTGGACATCCAGGCCGTACGCCCGCCCGCTGAACCGTCGAGGAAAATCTTGACGGCGCCAATGGTCAGCATGTCATCGCCAACCCCCGAGACAAGCCCGGCGCGATAACAGTCGGGCACAATCGATTTGCCGGGGTCGCCAAGCAAAACCAGCCAACTGCGGACTGGTAGCCGATTGTCACGCCGAGCAACCTGATAGGCGCGAATTTCGTTAAAGCCGGCAACGTGCCCCACCGCAGCATCCATGACCGACGTGATGCCATAGGAGAGCAGCATGTTCCCGGCTGTTTCGATCGCTTCGATCAATTGGTTTTCATCGGGATCAGGAATGGCGGCACGCAGAACGTCCTGGGCATTTTCAGCGACCATACCGGTCAAGACACCATTTTTCTGTTCGATCATGCCTCCCGACGGAGCGGCATAGGCTTCGTCGACACCCGCCTTGGCGAAAGCTACGGAATTGAAGATTGAAACATGACCACAGGCCCGCGTCAGCATGACCGGATGGTCGGGGGCCACCTGATCCAGCTCCGATTTCAAGGGGTGGCGGCCCGTATCCAGCTTGGTCTGGTCATAACCGCGCGCCAGAATCCATTCGCCCTTGGGAAGGCTGGCAGCTTTGGCTCCGATAGCGCCAAGCAGAGCGTCAAGTGTTGGAAGCTTAGCCGGCGTTGCATCGATCCATTGGAGTGTTAAGCCTGTAGAAATCAAATGCAGATGCGCATCGTTAAGGCCGGGCGTTGCGAATGCTCCGCGGAGATCGACGAGCTTCGTATGCGCGCCTCGCAGTTCCAGCATTTCAGCGGATGAGCCTGTTGCAAGGATCTTGCCTTGCCATATGGCCAGCGCTTCAACGACGCCTTCTTCGTATCCGCACCAGATGTTACCATTGTGCAAAATGCTGTCTGCAGCGACCAGTTTTGGTGGAGTCATGAAGCACGGTTCCCGTCATGCTTGTGTTTTTTTAAAGACTTCCATCATCTCAAATGGATTGCAAGCTACGGAAACCACATTATTTTTCATCGAATTGATATGCTGGCTGTCGATTGGTAAACAGATCGACGACGTGGGCGGCGATCTGCCGAAACAGTTGTATCAAGGCCAAAGTCTAACTCACGCAACGTCATTGGATTTGGGAATGTTGCTCGTTAGGATTACTCTTCCAATCAACGGGGTATTATGCTCATGACACCTGACGAGCTGAAGATAATACGGCGCGCCTATGCGATGCAGATCGCAGCAGCTGCAGGGATCGCTGACGAGCCCGTAGAGGACGCATTTGCGACCGTCCCGCGAGAGGACTACCTCGGGCCGGGACCGTGGCCCGTCCTGCGTTGGCAGGAAGCCTATACTCCGACGCCCACCGCCGACCCGGTTTATCTCTACACCGACAGTCTTGTTGGAATTCTGCCTGAACGGCATATCAACAACGGGCAACCCTCGCTGCATGCTTTCCTTCTTTCACAGAGCGCGTCGCGGGAAGGCGAACACATCGTGCATGTGGGCGCGGGCGTTGGCTATTATTCGGCGATTATGGCGCAACTCGTTGGTCCATCCGGCAAGGTGACCGCGATTGAGTATGACCCGGAACTTGCTGAAAGGGCCCGCGCAAACCTTGCCGGGTATTCGAACGTTTGCGTGATACAGGGCGATGGAAGCAAAGTTGACTTCGAATCCGCAGACCTGATCTATGTCAACGCGGGCGCTACCAAACCCGCAGATATCTGGCTCGACCGCCTCAAGGAAGGCGGAAGGCTTATCCTTCCGCTCACGACCGAAAAGGGCTTCAGCAGCGATTGGAGCAAAATACAACTCCATGGTGCCGTCTTTCTGATAACGCGCGAAGCAGAGACGTTTTGGGCCAGGTGGATATCACCGGTGGCGATCTTCCCATGCGAGGGGATGCGCGATGCAGCATCAGAAAAAGCGCTCGCGAGAGCCTTTGAGAGCGGCGACTATAAGCGGGTCGCTCGCCTCTATCGCACCGACGACATACCAACAGAACGCTGCTGGCTGCGGGCTCCAGGCTGGTCGCTTACCTACGATTGAGAGCCGGTTTCGAGCAAGAATGCATTTTCCAATATTCCATTGCGCCGGACAAGTCAGAGGATCGTTGCTCCCAGCAACCACAACCCGGCCAGGCACAACCCGACGCCGGATAAGCGGGAAAACCAGCGTCCCCTTGCCACAAGCTTTTCGGCAAGGACAAAGATTGCGACGGCTGCAATCCACAGGACATTCATCACCCCGCCGATGAAGAGCAAGACCATCAACGCCCAGCAGCATCCAATGCAATAGATGCCGTGGCGAAATCCAAGGGCAATGGAGCCCAACGGGTCACGCCGGAACCCGCCGTGCAGATGAATGAACATGACGGGTGCCTGGCACTGTCGGAGGCAAACATCCTTCAGGGGCGTCCATTGAAACAGCCCGACTGCGATGAGCGTAACCCCGCTGAAAATTCCGCTCGCGCTTGTCATCAGGGGGGTGAGCAGCAAGGTGCTCTCCAGTGCCCATTGACCAAGGGTCGCCGCACAGGCGAAAGCCGTCCAGGCCAGAAAATAGCCGGCAACGAAAAATCCCGTTGCAGCCAATGGCTTGCCCTGCACCTCGCCGTGACGGCCAACCCGCGCATAGAGCAAAATCATCGGTGCGGCGGAGGGGGTCATCATGCCGATCATCATGACCACCCACATCAACATCGTGACGGCAAATTCGGTCGTGGTCCACGACCGAAACCCGGACATCATCATCACATCGATGGAAGCGGCGTCCATGCCCTGCATTGCCATGCCATCATTGTTCATGTTCATGCTGCGCGCGAGCCAGAGAATATAGGCCCAGGCGATCATCGTGAGCACGGCAAGGGATGCGGCGACGATCAATCGATCGCGTCGAAGTACCGCTTCGAGCGCTGTGGCGCCCGTGGCATTCAATGCACGACACCACTCTGGGTCAGGTGCAGTCTGGCGAACTGCGCATGAGAGTTGGGAATAGACAGCTTCAGGGGACCTTGCGTCTCGGCCCATCCGCGCCCGACTTCGCATGTGTCATACTCAAAACCGTTTGGCAGATTGATGCGCGCGCGATGAGTCTGGCCCGTGACGGGGTTGAGGATCGGCTCGCCGCGAGCCTCGATCCATCCCGGAACGTTCAAGTGCGCCGCACGGCCATGCACATCCACTTCAAAATCTATTTTTGCAAAAACCGGGTCGTGGACTTTCTCGAACGTCGTCGAAAAGACCTGGAAGAAAGTCGCGCCGGGATCGGTATCCAATCCGCTCATGATGCGTAACAGCGCTTCCCGTTGCTCCGCCGAAGCGCGCTCGTCGACGATCGGCACGGCTTGGCCCTTGCCCTCATGGATCGCTCCGGGCCAGGCCACGATCATGGCGCATTTCAACCCGTCCAGTTTGGTGGTTCCGTGATGACCTTCTTCGATCGCAAGGGCTGCAACCGCGCAGCAATCCCCCTGGGTAGGCAAAGCGTTGAACTGACAGGGGCAACCATAGGCGCAGTTGCAGTGTACGAATTCACGGCCCACGAGAGTCCATTTAACGTCCGTCATTTTCTCCTCCTCATTATTGTTTTATTTTGTTCTTTGTTCTCCAACGGATATTTGACAGTTCATCCGGCGCTGGGCCTGCCTTGCAGGCAGAACAGCGTCGCTCTACCCAGCGATCTGCGAAGCGGCGGACATCAGTTCCTGCGGTGCCGGCACCCCAAACATATAACGGCCACCTTCGGGTACTTCGGTAAAGCTCCAGCGTACGATACCGTCACGATCGAGCAGAAACTCTCCCACGAGCTGACCTTCACCGGTGGCGATCATCTGGCGGTCGGCTTCGGAAAATTCGTATCCATCCAATTTGTCGAGAAACTCGACCGCTGCCATCGCATTCATCGGTTCGGGTAATTCGCCCGGCATCTCAATGCGCATATTCGTGACGGCCTCTGTGCTGATCTTGCGTGGCCAATCGCTTTCAGCCTCGGTGAATTCAACATTGGGCAGGCCGAATGCCCGGTGCGAGATCCGTTCCGGGTCGGATGCGGCCAGCAGGTTGGGCAATGGGTGATATCTGAAATAGAGCCGGGCGCGGTCGATTGGCGTATTCACCACGGTCAGACTGTCAATGCCTTTCTCGCGCAGGGCGCCTTCAAGCTGCGACATGGCTGTGATCTGGCGCCGGCAGAAGGGGCAATGCAAGCCACGAAACAGGCCCACCAATACCGGTTTGCGGCCACGAAAATCATCAATGGCGACTTTGCCCTGGCGGGTAATCGCGTCAAGCACAACATTGGGTGCCCGGTCGCCCGGCTGTAACGGTCCTTTGATATGAGGCTCCGACATATGCGTCATCCCCTTCCACTCGACTAATCGAGAAATGGCAATACGACAAGCGCTTCGGGGTCGAGCCCATGCTGTGCGCAGACCTCTTGCGCCATGGCGAAATATCGCTCCGCCTCGGCCAAATCATCGAGGTCGAGATTGAGCGTCGCCAACCCATCATAACACGGAAACAGCAATTGTGGTTCACCGATTTCGCGTGCCACGTCGAGGGCCTCATTGTAACATTCACGCGCCAGTTCCGGTTGATCGTGGCACTGATGAATTTGGCCGAGCACGATGAGGGGAACCGAGAGATGGTCGCGCTGATCCAGCGCCCGATCGATCTCGATTGCCTTTTCGGCCGCGGGCACGCCCTCGCTGATACACCGGTCGGTAAAGGTGCAGTAGGCCACGGCAAGATTGGCAAGAAGACGCGCCTGAAAGCCCAGATCGCCGATGCGGCGCGCCACCCCGAGCCCGCGCCGGCACACCCGGATCGCGCGTTCCGGATTGACCATGGTATAGAGCACCGACAGATTGGTGTAGCCGCGACAGGCTGCACTTAGAAGGCCTGCATCTTCAGCGACCTTGACACTGCGCTCCACCTCGCTCACCGCTTCCTGGCTCCGGCCAAGCCGTGCAAGCGCCACCCCTTTGGTGTTCAGCGCTTCGGCCGTAACCCGAGCAGTTTCGATGTCACTTTCGGCGCCGGCTTCAGGTGCCATGGTTTGAACAAAACGCAGTGCTTCGTCCGCCCACCGCACGGCGGCCGTGTGGTCGCCAGTGCGAAATGCAAGGCGGCCGCGTTCCTGCGCGAGATGCGCATGCTCGATCAACGGATCTATCCCTTCAAGCAGCGCTGCTGCCTCGGCATAGCGTGTCTCTGCTTGATCGCGTTTGCCGGAGTCCCAAAGCAATCGCCCAAGCTTGCGCAATATTCTTGCGGTAGCGGCGAGGTCACCCTTGGCGCGATGAATGTTAAGGACGGTCTGGTATTGTTCATCGGCGATATCGCGCTGACCTGCGGGTCCGCAGAGATCGGCAATGCGTTCGCGCAAGAGCAGCGATTCCGGCCCATGGTCACCAGTATTCGACAGGGCATCCAGTGCCTGCCTGTAGAGACGGACCGCGTCATCGTTGGCGTATGTCTTGCGCGCCCGGTCGCCCGCTGCCATCAGGTAGTGCGCACCTTTCGTCGTGGCGGCGGTTTGGCTGAAATGGTGACCCAACATTGCCAGATCTTCGAGACGTTCTGGATCGTCTCCATACAATCGTTCCAATGTATCGCCGATGAGCTCATGCATCTCAATGCGTCGTTGCAACAGGAGATTGTGGTAAATCACATCGTGAAGCAGCGTCTGGATGAAGCGGTAGCCTGGCGCCGATACCGGGTTTGCACCGGGAATTTCTTCGATGATTTCAGCATCGCAAAGGAGATCGAGCCCCGCTTCGACGTTTGCCGGGGCCACCGAAATGGTCTTCAATAATTCTGCATCGAAACGCGGCCCGATAACTGCGGCCTCCTGGGCCAACCTGCGCACTTCCGGCGGCAACCTGTCCATTCGGGCGAGCAACATTGCCTGTATGCCGACGGGAATGTCGGCAGCCGCCTCCCTGTTTGCCACCCGCCAATGCCGGTTGTCCCTTTGCACGGCTCCAACCTCAATGAAATGACGCACAATTTCCTCGATGAACAGAGGATTGCCGTTGGCGCGATCGACAATGCTGTTGCACAGATCGGCTGGCAATCCGCTGGAGCCGTGACCGAAGAATGCACTGAGCATTTTTCGACCGTCATTGGCGTGCAAAGGTGGGAGGCGCAGCGCCGTCAAGCTGATACGGCTTGAATCCAGCATATCCGTGTCAAATGCAGGCCGATGGGTTGTCAGCAGCATGAAGCGGCTGCGCTCCAGACGGTCCATCAAAAAGCGCAATGCCTCGAGTGATGCCGTATCTGCCCAATGGAGGTCTTCGACGACAAGCAGCAGGGGTGAACGCGCCAGGCGCTGCTCGAAAATAGTGCGGATTGCATAGAAGATCTGCCGGCGCAATTGCTCCGGTTCAACCTGATGCAGCACATCATCGGATTCGCCAAGACCGATAACGTAAAGCAGGAGTGGCATCAATTGCTTCACTTCACCGGCGGCAAGGCCAAGTTCGCTCAGCCCGGCGGCGAGCAAATCCTTTGTTTTCTCCGGTGATTCATTGGCGTTGATTTCATAGGCACTGCGCAACACAGCAGCGAGCGTGCCATATGACGGCTCACCGAGCGGTGAGCAGATGGCTCGCCGGACCACGACATTGGTGAAACGAGGATCATCACGCGTGTTTGCCAGGAATTCCTCGGTCAGGCGTGATTTCCCAATGCCTGCCTCGCCGATCAGCCGTACCAGTTGGGCTCGACCTGCGGCTGCCAGATCAAGACAGCCAAGCATACGGGCAAGTTCCTTTTCACGCCCGACCAGTGGCGCACTCAGGCCAAGTGTTTCGAGGCCCCGTGCGGTGCGGGGCTCCTCGAGTGCTCCCACCAGCCGATGTACGAGAACGCTGCCAACCTTGCCACGCAGGGCCTGGTCACCAAGCGAATCATAAGAGAATGCATGTCGCGTGAGGCGATAGGTCAGCGGCCCAACGAGGATCTCGCCCGGTTGCGCCATCGACTGCAGCCGTTGTGCGCTGTTCACCGTATCGCCCGTCACTGAATAGGATTTGGCGTTGCCCGCACCAAAGCCGCCGGCAACGACCGGGCCTGTATTGATGCCAACATGCAGAATCAGGGGCGAATGCGAGCGTGTTTGCCAGCGTTTTCCCACCATTGTGGCCCGGCTGACCATGTCCAGCGCCGCGTGGAGCGCTCGCTCGGGGTCGTCTTCATGCGCCACCGGTGCCCCGAACAATGCGAGCAGCGCATCGCCGATGAATTTGTCGACAAAGCCCCCGAAGCCCTGTACCGCCGCCGTCAGCTCTTCAAAAAGTTCGTTTTGGAGCGTTTGCATGACTTCCGGATCGAGTTGTTCGCTCAATGTGGTGAAACCGCAGAGATCGGCAAACAACACGGTAACGGTACGGCGATCCGCACCGGTTTCGGATTTTACCAGCGTGGGCCGGAGAGCTTGCCGGGACGATTCTTGCGGCCTTTGCAGGCCGCTGATTGTCGGCGGATCGGCGATCTGGGCTCCGCATTTTGGGCAGAAAACGAAGTCTGGTGGACACAGATATTCGCAGTTGGGGCACGCGCTGGCTTGTTTCGCGCCACATTTTGGGCAAAACGCAAAACCGCTTTGAACGTCAAAACCGCAACCCGTGCAGTTCATCGATATGACCTCGCAGGAACCCGGATGTACGATCCTGCCGCGCTTCGTCCCACGGGCTGGATTCCCCATTAAATAATGAACCTGCTGCGAGGGACTGGCAAGCGGCCCATAATATGAGAATGCTGGAGACAATCGGGTTGCAAGTGCTTTAGCAGGGCATTACTGAAGACATGTCGGCACCACTCCTCTTGGGTGCCGACATCCCCCACCCCAGGGAGAAGGTCTTGGGCCTTCACAACTTGGCCGGACCCAATGGTCCGGCCCTTTTCAAGAGATGTCCGAGCTGGGCTGCATGTCCGCGTTATCCGCCAGCGCTCAGGAGATCGTTTCTCCACCATCCACCACGAGCGCTTGCCCGGTAATGTAGGACGAACGATCTGAAACCAGAAACAGGATCGATTCGGCTATTTCCTCGACATCTGCCCAGCGCCCCAATGGAACCTGCTGTTGAACATAGGCTTCTATTGCACTGCGTCCGCCCATTTGGCCGATGAAAGGTTCGTTGAAGGGGGTGTCAACCCAACCGGGGCAAAGCGCGTTCACACGGATTCCAAATCGCGCGTAGTCGCCGGCCATTTGGCGGGTCATCGCGATGACAGCGTGTTTGGTGGTCGTGTATGCAATCATCTCGCGATCATAGAGCACGCCGGACGACGATGATGTATTGAGTATGACGCCTCTGCCCGCGGCTTTCATCACCGGCATGACAAGACGGGAGGCCATGAAATGCGCCCGAACATTGAGGCTCCAGGACCGGTCGAACCCTTCAACCGGCACCTGCTCGAGGTTGCCGGCAATCTGTGCTCCGGCATGGTTGTGCAAAATATCAATGCGCCCGTGCCTGGCGGCCACTGAAGATATACTTGCCGCAAGCGCCTCATCATCGGTCACGTCGACAACAGCAGTTTCCGCGTGTCCGCCCGCCTTGCAAATGCGGTCCACGACGATTTCCGCGTTCGCTGCATTGATATCAACGACGACCACATGGGCGCCTTCGCGCGCCAGAATGGCGGCACCGGCTTCACCGATTCCGGAGCCGGCTCCGGTGACTATAGCAACGCGATCTCTGAGGATCATGGGGTTTCCTGTGTGTCAGTTTGTTGTTTTTTTCTCACGCATCAGAATGCGGGCTATCAGGATCATCATCAGCGAGGCGACCAGAACCAGCGTGGCAATGGCATTTATCTCCGGGGTAACACCTCGGCGAATGGACGCGAAGACATAGATGGGCAAAGTCGTTTTGGAACCGGCGACGAAAAAGGCGATGATGAAATCGTCGAAGGAAAATGTGAACGAGAGCAGAAAGCCCGCCAGCACCGACGGCAGGATTTGCGGCAGCACCACCAATCGAAAAGTGGTCAGCGGCGTTGCGTAGAGATCGCTTGAGGCCTCAATGATGTCGCGGCCAAGACTGGCGATGCGCGCCTTCACGATCATGGTCACCAATGCCATCGAAAAGAGCCCGTGCGCGGCGACAATCGATCCGTAGCCAAGGCCAAGCTGCGGCGGATTGGCACCAGGCCAAATGGCGTTGAGCAGCGGATTGAGAAAGGAGAAAACTTCCACCAATGCGACCAGTGTTGCAATGCCGATCACCACGCCCGGCACGACGATGGCGGCTGCAAACAGACCATCAAGCACGGCGCGCGTGCGGGTGCCCAACCGCTCCATCCCGATGGCTGCCATTGTGCCGAATATGGCGGCCAGCGTCGCGCTTGTCAGGGCGATGATGAGGCTGTTCTGCAGTGCGGCAACGAGAAACGTGTTGCCCAGAGCCTTGCCATACCACATCGTTGAGAAGCCGGTGAATTCACTGGCGTTGCGCCCGGCATTGAAGGAAAACAGCACCACGAGCGCGATCGGTGCGTAGAGGAACACATAGACTGCCGAAATAAAAGCACGCATCAAACGAGGTCCACTTGTCTGGTTCCCGCGACCTTCCAGGCAATACGCATGGCAATGAGCAGCACGAAAACCACTGAAATCACCAGTGTGACGGCGATTGCCGATCCGAATGGCCAGTTGCGCGACTGCAGGAAGAGATCGACGAGGGCATTGCCAATGAAAAACACCTTGCCGCCACCAAGAAGTTGCGGGATCAAATACTCGCCGAGCAGCAGGATCGTGACGAGCGACAATCCTGTCATCACCCCGGGCAGGGAGAGTGGCAGTGTGATACTGAAAAAAGTGGAGACCGGTTTGGCACCCAGATCAGCGGACGCTTCGAGAAGGCGACGATCAAGCTTTTCCAGACTGACATAGATGGGCATGATCATCAGCGGCAGATAGCCGTAAACGATACCAAGAAGGACGGCGCCATGGGTGTTGAGGATGCGCACGTCGTCGAAACCGACCATGCTCAGAAGATTGGGAATGCCGCGGGAGCCGAGGAGATACATCCAGGCATAGGTGCGCACCAAAAGGCTGGTCCAGAATGGGACAATGACCAGTGAAACAAGCAGGAGCCGATACCGGGGATTGGCCTTGACTGCGAGATAGTAGGCAACCGGATAAGCGACAATCAGGCAGATGAAGGCGCCGACAGGCGCGAGAAAGAGCGTATTCCAGAAAGCCGCAGCGCGCGAGGGCAGATTGGCAAATTGTGCGAATGTGAAGGCCGGTTGATATCCGCCTTCAGGTGCGCGCTCTCCGACTGAAAAAACCAGCATGGCAATGAAGGGCAGCACGAGGAAAATGAAAAGCCAGGCTACAGCCGGTGCGACAAGCGATGCGGTGACCATCCTTCGTTTCGTGTTTGTAGCCAATGCCATCGGATATCTCTTGTATGGATGATGTGCCCGTCCTTCTCTCGACTACGGAGTGCCGAGAGAAGGACAAGGTGTGTTGTCAGGCTGACTTGAAGCGCGCCATGACCTCGGCTCGGGCGGGATCGGTCAGCGTGACCGCCGCGCCGAACTCCAGCGGGGTCAGTTGACCATCCGGGGGATAGACAATGGTGTTGGAGGTAATTTCCTTCGGAAGAAGCGAAAGCACGCGGCTGTCAGTTGTCGGAGCGCCATTGGCGATATGCTCCTTGACGGCGTTGGCTGGATTCATGAGGTAGTTCAACAGAGCGTAACCCGCCGGTTTGTTCGCGGCGCTTTTGGGGATGGCATAGAAGTCCGACCAGATCTCACCGCCATCTTTGCCAAGGACAAACTTGATTTCCGGCACATCGCGGTTGAGCTGCGCACCATCATTGGTCCAGCACATGGTCATCCATGCGTCTCCTGCGCGCATGGCCGGCTGATAATCGCTGTTGATGGCATAGAGGTGCGGTTTGACCTTCACCAGAAGTGCTTCTGCCTTGGCCAGTTCGTCAGGTTTGACGGAGTTGAAGGAGTAGCCGAGCGAAACCAGAGCACTGCCGATTGTCGTGAGCTGATAGTCATGCACGATAGTGCGCGTGTCGGCCTCATTTTGTGCGACCTCGAAGAAATCCTTCCAGCTCGCTACGGGTGTTTTGATTTTCTTTGAGTTGAGGGCAATTCCGGTCGTGCCCCAGTTTTTTGGCACCGCATAGGTCGTGCCGCTGATAGTCCCCTCGGCGGTGAAGCGCGCCGTTTCTGTGGCAGGGCTGTAATTGGTCAGCTTCGACATATCGAGAGGATCGATCAGGCCAAGCTTTACATAGGTGGAGATGGTGTAGTTGGTTGGTACAAACAGGTCCCAGCCGGTGCCTCCGGCCTGCAGTTTCGCCAGCATTTCCTCATTCGAACCAAAAACATTGACTTCGACTGCAACGCCGGTTTTCGCCGTGAAAGCTTCAAACGTTGCAGGATCATGATAGTTCGGCCAGGTGGCGATCGACATCTGCTTGCCAAGGTCTTCGGCGAAGGCCGGAGACGAGAGCAAGCCGGTCTGGCCTGCCAGCACTGCGGAGGCCAGACCAAGTCCGGTAACGCCCAGGAAGTGCCGGCGGGAGACGGACCCGCGTTTGAGGCGCATCAACTCATCCATGAACTGTGCAGCTGTTATTGGGGCATTCTCTCTATAGTTTTTAGGCATGAAGATGTTCCCTTTTTTGATATTGTTCAGGCCGGAAAGATATGCGCAGCGTCGGGGTTGAAGCTCAGCACAACCCTTTCATTGGGCTCAACCAGGCTGCTCTCCGAGAGAACATGCCGATCGGCGGTGATCAGGAAATTGCCAAGCCCGTTGACGGAAACCGAGTATTCAACCGATGATCCAAGGAAGATGCGATGGGTTACAACCCCTGAAAGCCGGCCCGAGATCGATTGGTTCTGTCGATGCAAGGTGATGGCCTCTGGGCGTAGCGCCAGGGTCACTGCGCCAGGAGGCAGTGCGCTCCTTTCCCCTATCGACAGGGCACTCCCATCCGCAAGGCGCAGCGTGGCACCATCTGCTTCGACTGTTGCAGCTATTCGATTGGTCTTGCCGACAAAGTCGGCAACAAAGAGATCCCGCGGTTTGTCATAGACTTCCTGCGGGGCTGCAAGCTGTACGATGCGTCCCGCATTCATCACACAGACAAGGTCGCTCATGGAGAGGGCCTCTTCCTGGTCATGGGTTACCAGAACGAAGGTGATGCCCAGTTCGCGCTGCAATGTTTGCAGTTCGATCTGCATGGCCGTGCGCAATTTCTTGTCGAGTGCCGCAAGCGGTTCGTCCAGAAGCAGCACGGACGGCTTATTGACCAATGCGCGCGCCAAGGCCACGCGCTGCTGCTGTCCACCGGACATTTCATGGATACGGCGCTTGCCGAACCCGCCAAGCCGCACCATTTCCAGCGCCTCGCCAACACGGCGGGATATCTCGGGCGCACTGATCTTCGGGCGGGCCTGCCTTAGCCCGTAGGAGACATTCTGTTCGACATTGAAATGCGGAAAGAGCGCGTATTGCTGAAACACCATGTTCACGGGCCGCTGGTGGGCCGGGACACCGTTCATGGGTTTGCCGTTGATCAGGACGTCGCCCGTCGTGGGCTGTTCGAAACCGCCAATCATACGCAGGCACGTCGTCTTGCCGCAACCGGAAGGGCCGAGCAAAGCGACGAATGCGCCCTTTGGGACCTGGAGATTAATATCGGAGACAGCGGTCACGGCGCCATAGGATTTGCTGACCGACCGAAACTCGATGTCGTTCACTGAATGAGATGTCACATTAGTCCCCTGCGGCTTTTAAGTTACATTGGTCAGTCTGCGCTGCCTTTGCCACCGTCATGACCAGCAAAGTAGCCAATCCGTGGCTGTGCGGTATATACCCCAAAAGAGGTATTTCATCAGGCCAATACCAATGTAAGGTGTATATGCAATTGCGGTTATGAAAAGATGAGGGGCCGGCACGATGAGCGTCGATATTGAAACGCTATTCGATGTGTTTCGCCGGTTTGTAGGCAGATCGACAATGCTGTCGCATGAGTTTGGCGATCTTTTTCGCCAGATGATGCGCTCGCTCGTCAAGTTCGATCACGTGGTGATGTTTGCTTATCGCGGGAATGAACGCCCCATTGATCTTTACAGCACCTTTGATCCGGCGGAGCAGGTCATTTTCGTCAATCTGTATCAAATGGGCCCCTATCTCCTCGATCCCTTCTATCACAACGCCCGCGAGGCGAGGTCCGGAGTCTGGCGCATGCGCGAGCTTGCACCAGACCGCTTTTTTTCCAGCGAGTACTATCGCACCTATTACGTTCAGACAGGACTTGCCGAGGAAATTGGCTTCTTCGTTCCCATCGCGCAGGACCTGACAATTGTGCTTTCGCTGATGCGGCGCGAAGAAACAGGTCCCTTTGCAACGCAAGATCTTTCGCTATTGCGCAAGGCTGAGCCGCTGATCGCACGACTGGTGAAACACTATTATCAGGATATCGGCCTTCTCTTTGACGCCGCCGTTGCAAAGCAAAGGAAAGGGCGTCGCAAGGACAAGTTAAATGCCGCTGACACAGTGTGGCGTGATCTCAACCTGACGGATCGCGAGGCGGCGATCATCGAACTTGTGCTGCAAGGGCACTCGTCAGAATCTATCGGATTGCGGCTTTCGATCACCATGGGCACTGTAAAGGTTCACCGGCGTAATGTTTACCGCAAGCTCGGCATATCGTCCCAGACCCAACTTCTTTCCATCTACTTGAAGAAGTTGGGCGAGCATTAAATTTGGGGGGCGCCGGGCATTCGCCGATGCTCGGTGTCCCGCGGGGCGCGGACGGATTTTATATCAGAATGTTTATGCGCAAGTGTGTTGCCTGCCCGGAATCCTTGTCGGTCATCTTGTGATGGTGATACGGTTCGCCGGGATATCATTCCGACACTCATGACCGGAGGCCACCGTTGAACAGCGAACAGGGCATTCTTCGCATATCTATAGCTGTTACAATCTGTGTCGCGGGCTTTGGCGTGATATTCGGCTTGCTGGCAGGGTCTTTCTCCATCGTATTTGACGGTGTCTACATGCTGGCCGATGCCGCGATGAGCGGGCTGGCTCTGGGGGTTGCGCGGCTGATCGCATTATCCGCTGTTCCAACCGGAAAACTCCGGGAACGGTTCACAATGGGCTTTTGGCATCTTGAACCCATGGTACTTGGCCTCAACGGCATTATGCTATCTGGCGTTGCGATTTACGCATTGATCAATGCGATCGGCAGCCTGATGAGCGGCGGCCGCGATCTCGAGTTCAGCTTCGCTATTTTCTATGCCGCCGTTGCTCTCGTTGCCTGCACGGTCATGGCAGTCGTTGAAATGAAAATGAATAAACGTCTGCGTTCCGACTTTGTCGCTTTGGATGCCAAGGCCTGGATTATGTCCGGGGGCATTACCGCTGCACTATTGGTGGCATTTTCCGTTGGCTATGCAATAGAGGGAACGCGGCTCGACTGGATCACCCCCTATATTGATCCGGCAGTCCTTGCCCTCGTTTGCGTCGTTATCATTCCACTTCCCATCGGCACGATCAGGCAGGCACTGGCCGATATCTTTCTGATCACGCCCCCGGCGCTGAAATCGCATGTCGATACCGTCGCGCAACATTTTGTTGAGCGATATGGCTTCGTTTCCTACCGTGCCTATGTGGCAAAGGTCGGACGCGGAAAGCAGATTGAGCTGTACTTCATTGTCCCTATGGGGTGGCCGTCAAGGCGCCTTGAGGAATGGGATAGTATCCGGGATGAGATCGGCGAAGCCATAGGCGACGAAAGCACAGACCGGTGGCTGACAATTGCATTCACCACTGATCTGGAATGGGCGGTCTGACCGCAGGCTGGGACATCATGCCCCATCCGGTGTCAAGACGTGTACTCCCTATTGACTATAACGAATATGTTATATAACAAGTATGTTATGAATATTTCAACTGACGAGACAAATCTCGATGCTGCATTTTTGGCGCTGGCCGACCCCACACGCCGGGCAATTCTCGCGCGCCTGGCGCATGGCGAGGAGACGGTGATGCAGTTGGCGGAACCCTTCGCGATGACCCAGCCAGCAATTTCTCGGCATTTGAAGGTGCTCGAAAATGCAGGGCTGATTGTCCGGCGGATTCAAGGCACGAAGCGGCCGTGCCGGTTATCGGGCGCCGGGATCGAAACCGTCGATCGATGGCTTGCGATGCTGAGGGATGCACTGGCTCAGAACTACGACAGGCTCGATGGAGTCCTGGCGGACATGGTTGAGAACGGAGAGGAATTGAAATGAGCAAACTAACGATCAAGACCGAGGGTGATCTGCATGTTGTGGTGACGAGGCATTTCAATGCGCCGCCTCAAGCCGTTTACCGTGCACACATAGAGCCAACGCTGATTCAAAGATGGATGCTTGGGCCGGACGGATGGACAATGCCCGTCTGCACTAACGAGGCGCGCCCTGGCGGGAAGATCCGATTTGAATGGAAAGGCCCTGACGGCAGTGGCTTTTATCTGACAGGCGAATATCTGGAATTGGAGCCTTATAGCCGCATTGTACATATCGAGCGGATGCATCTTCCAGACACGACGCCAGACAACCATGTGGAAACGCGGTTCGATCCGGACGGATCCGGTACGCTGATGACCATGCGTATGACTTTGCCTGACGCTGAAACGCGATCGATGATGCTGGCAAGCGGCATGGAGCACGGCATGGAAGCGAGTTATGTCCGGCTGGAGGGATTGATCTAGGCTGTTTCTACAGGGCGGTGGCAAAAGCGCCGCTCACCCTCCCGCAAATCCAGGGCACGCGGTGCCATCCGCTCTGCGGGGGGCAGGATCAAGATGGCGTCGCCTCCAAGCGGCGCCTATCTGATTTACAGGGCAAAGCTTGAGGTCTAGGATCAAAGCAGCAGAGAAAATGTTACCTAGTATCGGAGTGTGATCCATGACCGAGGTTTCATCTGTTGAAGAATCTCCCTCAGACCAACCCGTTCTCGATACCACGCCTTACGGCGCAGGGCCTGATGATTCCGTTGCAAGTGCGGCAGAGAATGCTGCGGTTACTCACCACGTGGCAGTGATTGGCGGCAAGACAATTCCCTATACAGCGCGTGCCGGCCATCTGGTTACCGTTAATCCATCCAGTGCGCAGCCGGCAGCGGCGTTCTTCTACGTCAGTTTTGCCGCTGATGGTGTCGATCCATCGACGCGCCCGGTCACTTTTTTCTACAATGGCGGCCCGGGGTCCTCGTCGGTGTTCCTGCTGCTCGGGTCGTTTGCGCCGCGCCGTATCAAGACCAATATGCCCGATTTTACGCCGCCCGCTCCCTATACCATCGAGGACAATCCGGACAGTCTGCTGGATCGCAGCGATCTGGTGTTTATCAATCCCGTTGGCACCGGCTACTCAAGCGCAATCGCGCCGAACCGGAACCGGGATTTTTGGGGTGTCGATCAGGATGCGCGCTCGATCGCGCAATTCATCAAGCGCTATTTGACCGCCTTTGATCGGTGGAATTCACCCAAATTCCTCTTTGGTGAATCCTATGGCACGCCCCGCACCTGTGTATTGGCATGGATGCTGCATGAAGACGGTGTCGATATCAACGGCCTGACGCTGCAGTCGTCGATCCTCGATTATACGCAAACCGGCAATCCGGTTGGACTGTTGCCGACATTGGCGGCAGACGCCTGGTATCATAATAAAGTCAATGTAGGGGTGCGGCCGCCGCTGCCTGCCTTCATGGATACGGTGAAGGCCTTCGCGCAAGGCCCTTATGCAAAGGCTTTGACGGATTTTCCCGAGTTTGACGCGGCGACATTGCAGACGCTGAGTGATTATCTCGGCATTTCGCCCGTCGTCCTCACGTCCTGGAGCCTGAACGTCGAGGCGAACAATGGTGCCAATCTCCTCTTCCTGACGACCCTCCTGCAGGATCGGGGGCTGGCGCTTGGGGCCTATGATGGAAGGGTGACTGCCATCGATACGGGAATTGCCGGTCAGATTGACCCTAATTCCGGCGGCAATGACCCGACGATGACCGCCGTGAGCGGCGTCTACACCGCCATGTGGAATACCTATCTGAACGATGAGTTGAAATTCACGGCTCTGTCACCCTTCGCCGATCTCAACGATCAGGCTTTTCAAAATTGGGATTTCGGCCACATCGATCCAACGGGCGCGCAGAGAGGCGGCAAGGATGCCAATGGCAACCCGGTTCTCTATACGGCCGGCGATCTGGCGGCGGTGATGGCGCTCAATCCCAGTCTCAAGGTGTTTTCAGCCAACGGCTATTATGATTCCGTCACGCCATTCTTCCAGACGGCGCTGACATTGGCGGCTATGCCGCTCACTAATCCGTCGGTGCGCGCCAATCTGACTATTCGCAACTATCCGTCGGGACACATGATTTATCTTGATGGCGAATCCCGGACCGCGTTGAAAGCTGATCTTAGTGTTTTCTACGACAGCACAAGGGCCCGGTTCATTGCCCAGGCGCTACGCAGCGAACAGTCTGCCATTTGCAGGCCTTATTTCAAACTTCGAAATCCTGTCGAGGCGCAGAAGACCGGCCGTGGCCAGGCGGTACTGGCAAGCTGGGGCGTTCCTGATCTTTGCAAGGCCTATGACTGGCCGCAAAACCTTCTCGGCGGCGGTGTGATTGCCATTGTTGAGCTTGGCGGCGGCTGGGTTGCGAGCGACATGGACGCGTATTTTGCAGCGCTGGGACAGCCTGTGCCTCAGATCGTTGATGTGCCGGTTGCCGGTGCCGGGAACAATCCCAATAGGAACAATGGCCGGTCTGGGGATGCCGATGTCGAGGTTGCACTCGACATTCAGATCGCGGCCGCGTCCTATTATGCGGCAACCGGCCGGCCGGCCTCGATCCGGGTTTACTGGGCGTCGCCTCAGCCCAGTGGAATCGCCGCGGCGGTGCGGGCGGCGGCAGCGGATGGCTGCGATATCTGCTCGCTTTCCTGGGGTGCCGATGAGGCACTTTGGGTCAAGGCCGGACAGGGCACCAGCCAGGACCTGGTTGCCCAGATGCAAGCTGCCGCGCAGGCGGCGACAACAGCGGGCATGGTGGTTTTCGCGGCAGCTGGCGACAATAATTCAAGTGATGGTGGCAGCACTCCGGCCAATGTCGACATGCCTGCGTCCTGCCCGAATGTGATTGGCTGCGGTGGAACCTCCAAATCGGCTGCAGGTGAAGTGGTCTGGAATGAAGATCCGGGCAATCCGGACGGCAATGGGACGGGCGGCGGCTTCTCGACATTGTTTGCGCCGCAACCGTGGGAGGCCGGTGCGCCGCACGGGCCGGGCCGTATGGTGCCTGATGTCTCGGCGCATGCCGATCCGCGCACCGGTTATGAGATTTGCGTGCACGGGCAGACGATGGTCGTCGGCGGTACCAGCGCGGTGGCACCTCTCTATGCAGGCCTGTTTGCTGCTTTTGGCCGTAAACTTGGTTTTGTCACGCCCAAACTCTGGCTGAACCATATGTGCTTCAACGATATCACTGTGGGTGACAATGGCTATTACCGGGCACGCATCGGTCCCGACCCATGTACGGGCATCGGTTCGCCTATCGGTTCGAAACTCGCCGCCTTGTTTGATGCCCCGGCTGCCGGGATGCTTCATCTGGAACCGTCGGCACTGCCGAGGATCGTTCCTGACGGTTGGAGCGGCTCCGTTTATCTCACCTTTGTCGAGGGGGAGCTCACCGGCAAGCCGCGCATGGAACCGTCACCGGACAAACGCGTTCCGCAGGCTCGAACTGTCCGCAAACGGGCGCCCGCGAAATAGCTATTGCCGGCACTGCCATCCGTGGTGAATTCGCTACGTGCCGGAATCCTTGGCCTGGCCCCATTCGGGCTCGACGGCCGGAATATCATCGAAGGATGAATAGTTGAGATTGTAGAGCTGCGCATAGAGTTTGCCATTCTCCATAAGGGCATCATGGTCTCCCATCTCGATCATCTGTCCATTTTGCAGGACGATGATGCGATCAGCTTCGCGAATGGTGGCGAGGCGGTGGGCGATCACAAGCCCGGTGCGGTTCTCCAGCAGCTTGACGAGGGCCTTCTGGATGAGCATCTCGGTGTAGCTGTCGATATTTGCCGTGGCCTCGTCAAGAACGAGGATCTTGGCATCGGCCACCAGTGCGCGGGCAAAGCTGATCAGCTGACGCTGGCCAAGCGAAAGATTTCCACCACGCTCGCCCAGTTCAGTCTGGTATCCCTCGGCAAGATTCATGATGAACTCGTGCGCGCCGACGGCCTTGGCCGCCTCGATGACATCGCCGAGTGATGCGCTGTCCTTGTGGTAGCGGATGTTTTCGAAAACAGTTCCGGTGAACAGAAACGGCTCCTGCAGGACCATTGCGATCTGCTGACCGAGGGAATCCTGGGTCAGATTCCGCACGTCATGGCCGCCCACCAGAACCTGTCCCTGCTGGACATCATAGAAGCGGTGAATGAGTGCCATTGCACTCGACTTGCCGGAACCAGTGGGGCCAACGAGCGCCACCGTCTCGCCCGGGTTGACCTTGAAGCTGACATTTTTCAGAACCGGATGCTTCGGATTATAGCCGAAAACGACGTTGCGGAACTCGACCGATCCATCGGTGTCCGGCGTGAGAACCCGTGCATCCGGTGCATCGGTGATGCTGATCGGCACATCCAGAACTTCGGTCAGCCGCTGTCCCGACGCCATTGCGCGCTGCATCACCGAATATTGCAGGGTCAGGGAGCGGATCGGATCGAAGAAGCGCTGGATGTAAAACAGGAACGCGACCATGACACCCACGTCAAGCGCCTGATTGAGCACGCGCGCGCCGCCGACGACAATGACGAGCGCCATGGCAACGCCGGTGAGTGAATCGACAATTGGCACCATGACCTGAGCATATTTTGCTGCTCTGAGATGCGTCATCAGATTGGCATGGGCTTTGTCATTGTAGAGCATGAAATTGACTCTCTGGCGTCCCATGCTTTGAACGGCGCGCACGCCGTGGATGGTTTCAGCCAGAGCACCGTTGGTGACTGAATTGGTTTCATGCGCGGCCATGAAGGCGATCCGGGCACGGGGCAGCCAGAAAATGCGCACGACGAACAAAATGGGAAGCACGGCAAGGGTCAAAAGCCCAAGGCGAAAATCCAGATACAGCATGACGAAGACAATGCCGAAGAGCAGGGTGATATCGCCAACCGACAGCACGGAGGTCTCAAGAAACTCCTGCATCGAGTTCACGTCGCCCTGCAGCCGCGACATCAGCCGTCCAACCTCGGTCTTGTCCATGAAGGAAAGGGAAACGCGCTGGAGATGCGAGAACATCGCCCGGCGAATGTCAAACAGGACGTCTTCCGCGACACGTCCGACTACGGTTTCCTGGATATAGCTGGCAACGAAATTGACAAGTATCGCCAGAGCAAATGCAACGATCGCATAGGCAAGCGCGGCGTGATTGCCGCCTGGCGCAATGCCGTGGTCGATTGCGTAGCGGATGATAAGCGGGATCATCAATTGCGTGGCTGTAAATGTCAGCACTGCACCAACGGCAATGAGCATCTGCATCTTGTAAGGTGCCACGAACGCCCAGATCCGTCTGACGATGTTGCCATCGAAAACCTTGCCGAACATTTCCTCTTCGATCCGGTGCGATCCCACAACGGCGCGGGGCGGGCGGCGTCCATCGTCGCGAACGTCATTGCGCTCCGTCTCATTCTCGTCGCTCACGATCCCATCTCCGTTTTTTCCATTGCGGCGAGACCGTCACCGGGGCGAACCTGCAAATCGTAAAGTGCCTTGTAGCGGCCGCCTGCCGCGAGCAGGCTTTCATGGGTCCCGCGTTCAACGATCTGGCCGTCCTCGATGAATAGAATCTGATCGGCATGCATCAATGAACTCAGGCGGTGCGCCACAACGATTGTCACCCGGTCCTTGGCGTAGCGGCGCATGGCGATGCGGATGCGCTGTTCCGTACCGGCATCGATTGCAGCCGTTGAATCGTCGAACACCATGACCGCCGGCTTGAGCATGAGGGTGCGCGCGATGGAAAGGCGCTGCCGCTGTCCGCCTGACAATGAAACGCCGCGTTCACCGACGATTGTGCCATAGCCCATGGGCAGGCCGAGGACGTAATTATGCAGCTGCGCGGACTCGCTTGCCCGTTCGATTCTCGGCTCTTCCGCCCATGGATCACCATAGGCGATGTTATTTTCGATTGTCGTCGTGAACAGAAATGCGTCCTGCTGAATGACCGCGACCGCGCGGCGCAGTGATTCCAGCGTCACGCTGCGAATATCCTGTCCGTCGATGGTGATCCTGCCGCTGGTTGCATCGTAAAAACGTGGAATGAGATGCGCCAACGTGCTTTTTCCGCTGCCTGGTTTGCCGACAATGCCAACGGTTTCACCGCGCCGGGCTTCGAAACTCAGATGCTGCAAGACCGGCCGGTTGCTGAGCTGCGGATAGGAGAAGCCAACATCTTCAAAACGCAACAGCCCATCCGATATGGCAAGCTCCCTGGCATTTACGGGGTCCTTGATCGCGACATCAAGGTCGAGAAGCGCAAAGATGCGTGTTCCGCATGTGGAGGCACGGGCATAGGAGTTGACCATCAAGCCAAGCTGGCGCACGGGCATTTGCAGGATCGTCATGAATGTCAGGAACGAGGTCAGCGTTCCCACGGTGATTTCACCTGCAACGACCTTGTTGCCACCAACCCACAGCACGAGGCCCATGGCGGCAAAGAAGGAAAGCGTCATGGCACTGGTATTTCTGACGCGGATACCGACACGTTCGTGGGCAAGATCGAGTGCTGTTTGCGAAGCCTTGTCAAACTTTGCCAGCTCATGATCCTTTGCCGCAAACGCGCGCACCACGCGAATGCCGCCGAGATTTTCCTCCATGACCCTTGTGAGCACCGACAATCGCTCTTGCAGATCGAGCCATGTCGCCCGCAAGCGCAACTGTGTAACCGACGAGCGCCATGCGACGAAGGGCACAAAACTCAACGCAACAAGCCCCAAAGTGAAATCCGTCGACAAGAGCATATAGGCGCCGATGCCGATCAGAATGGACAGGAGAACTGTGCGTATCAGCGCCGTGGAGAAATACATGCGCACCCCCTCGAGATCGAGCATGCCGACCGTGATGAGATCGCCTGAGTGAACGCTGTCATGAAAACTGAAACTGAGCCGCTGGATTTTCTCATAACAGGCCAGACGCAACTCGTAACCCATATGATGGCCCACGGCCTCGCTATAATAGTTCTGAATCATGGTGAAGACGCCGCGCAGAATGCTGACCGCCAAAAGGACGAAAGCGGTCACGAGCAGGGCATCCTGCGCAATCGTGCCAGCGGTTCCTCCAGCCATGGCCGTTTGGGTCTCGTCGATGGCACGGCCCAGGAGCTTGGGGATCATCAGCTGGAGACTGGCCGCAATCACGGTGGCTCCGATAGCAAATGTCGTCTGCCAGGGATGGCGAAGCGTCATATGGGTAATTCGGACAAGGGTGGAGAAGCCTTGACCCCACCCCGCTGCATTTGCGTGCGCCAACGAATCCGAATGACTCGCCGCCCGCTTGAATGCGTTGCTGCTCACAGTGTTTTCCAAACCATTTGATTATATGAATACAGGCCGCAGAAACGGGGCTGTTCAATACAGTGCGGCTATGATTCTTTGCTGATTCCCAGGCAGGGTTCAAGGGCCATATTGTTGGCCCGAACCTCATCCCCCGTTAAGCGCAGTAAGTGTGGTTCGCTAGCCTGTCAATTGATCCGCTTTCCTCTGTCGATGTCGAACAGATGGATGTGGGAACCATCACCCTTGATGGAGATCCGCTCGCCGACGCGAATGTCCGCGGTTCTCGGAAATTCGACGGTGATCAATTTCTCCGTTCCGGCATCGAGGTAACCGAAGGTCTGGCTCCCAAGCCGTTCGACCACCACCAGTTCGCCGCTGAACCATGCTTCCGCGGCGTCGCAGGTCGCAAGATCTTCCGGCCGGATGCCGAAGGTAACCATTTTTGCTGTTTCATATGATCTGTTCAAGATTTCGACCGAGGCCTTGCCTGCCGGCAACTGCACGACCAGGCGGTTACCACCGGATTCGATGACCTGGGCAGGGAAGGTATTCATCGTCGGGCTGCCGATGAAGCGTGCAACGAACAGGCTTGCCGGTTTGCGATAAAGGTCAAGCGGCTGGCCGATCTGCTCGATATGACCGGCGTTCATTACCACGATCCGATCCGCCAATGTCATCGCTTCGACCTGATCGTGCGTGACATAGACCGTCGTCGCCTGCATCCGGCGATGCAGCTTGGCGATCTCCAGCCGCATCTCGACGCGCAGCGCTGCGTCAAGGTTCGATAGCGGCTCGTCAAACAGGAAGGCCTTTGGCCGGCGGACGATAGCGCGCCCCATGGCGACACGCTGGCGCTGTCCGCCCGAAAGTTGTGCTGGACGCCGTTCGAGATAATCCTGAAGTTTGAGGATGTCTGCGGCGCCTGCGACGCGCTTGTCAATTTCGGTGGCGGGTTCACTGCGCATCTTCAGTCCAAATGCCATGTTCTCCTCAACGCTCATATGCGGATAGAGCGCGTAATCCTGAAAGACCATGGCTATGTCACGATCCGATGGCGGCAGTGTGTTGACCGTCGTGTCACCAATCTTCAATTCGCCTGAACTGATTTCCTCCAGTCCGGCAATCATGCGCAGCAGGGTGGATTTTCCACAACCGGATGGACCAACGAGAACCAGAAATTCGCCGCTCGCAATGTCAATGTCGACACCGTGGATCACGGGAACCGTGCCATAGAGCTTTTTGATCTGCTTCAGACTGATCGCTGTCATGTGTTGTTCCTCCTCCGCCAATACGTTATTGACTTCCATTATCGATATCAATATCAATAATGATAATTCGTGCAGTCCGCAACTTGACAGGAGAGCCAGCAGTGTCCGACCCCATCGCTTCGCGGCCAATCCGTCCGTCGCGCAATCCGGCCGTCTCCAAGGCATCCGCCGTGTTCGACTCGCTCAAGCGCGATATCATGCTTGGTGAATTGCGTGCCGGAGAGCCGCTGACGGAACTCGACCTTGCAGCCCGCTTCCAGTGCAGCCAGGGCAAGGTTCGGGAGGCGCTGTTGCAATTGCAGGAAGAGGGGCTCGTGTGGCGTCAGGGGCACCGCGGTACGCTGGTGTCAGCCTGCACCGTCGATGAAGCGGTCGAGATGTTCCGGGTGAGGCAGCAGATCGAGTGCAACGGCATCATCCGGGTTCTGCGCCACAAGAGCCGCACGCTGATCGCCGACCTGAACGAAATCGCAAACGATATGGTCGACGCGGCGAAGGTCGATGACGAGCTGCAACTGGCGGCATTTGACCGGGATTTTCATCGCAGAATCTTTCGCGATGCCGATCTTCCAGCGCTCGATCCGATCCTTCATCGCTGCCTCGTTCACAATCACCGGTTCAAGATATCGAGAAGTATCGGTTCCCGCGATCTTATGGCCACGGCGTTGCGGCATCGCGTCATAATAGAGGCCATCGAGCAGGGCGATATTTCGGTTGCGACGCAAACCTTGCGTCACCATATCGTGACAATCGTTGACTTCGGGCCGACCGTATTGCCGGACGCGGATCAATGAGCGTCGCGCCCGGTTTCAGCGATGAGCTTTCGGCGGATATGCGTGAGGTGCTGCTTCGCGCGGAACGCGCGTTGGGACCGCAATCCGATCCTACGTTGCTGACGCCCGCCGAGGGCAGGGCACAATCCGAACGCGCGAATGAGCGGAACAACGTCGATCTGCCGCCGCTTGCCGGGGCAACGGAAGTCGTTGTTGCCGCTGACGCAGAGCTTGGCTCCTCGGCCTGCCGCCTGCGCGTTCTTGTTCCGCACGGGGCGGGTGCCGGTGCCGTCCTCTTTGTTCATGGCGGCGGCTTTGCCTTTTGCAGCCCCGAGACGCATGAGCGGTGTGCCCGCGTTCTAGCCAATGAGACCAGGATGCCCGTGCTCGTTCCCGATTACCGTCTTGCTCCGGAACATCCGTTTCCAGCGGGTTTGCACGACGTTATCGCCTGCCTGCGTGCTGCATTCACTGCAACATCTCCCGCAGGCGTATCGGCGGGGCCGCTGATCATCTCGGGGGATTCAGCCGGTGCAAATCTCGCGCTCGCAGCGATCATGCACGAACAGAAGGCGGGACGGCCGCTGCCATCGGGCGCACTGCTATTTTACGGCACGTTTGATGCCGATTTCAATACGGAGTCCTATCGGCGCTTTGCCGATGGTCCGGGGCTGACGCTTGGTAAAATGCAACGTTACTGGGACTGGTACTGCGCGGATCATCAGGCGCGGCGCAATCCATTGGCTGCTCCGCTTCAGGCCGATGATGACGCGCTGCGCGCCCTGCCGCCGCTCTATCTCATGGCTGCCGGGGTCGACCCGTTGCTGTCCGATACGCTTCGTCTGGCCGAACGGCTGAAGGCGGTCGGCCGCGATGATCCCCTGTTGGTGGTGCCGGGGGTCACGCATGGATTTCTGCAAAACACCAACGAACTGGCGGCAGCGCGGGAGGTGCTTAAGGCGGCTGGTGAAGCTGCCCGGGGAATGATCGGCGGCAATCGATAAATGCATAATAAACGTGGAGGAAACAATGAGCATTCTCAAGAAGCTGGGTATCAGCTGCGCATTCCTGACCGGCTTGGCGATCAGCACGGCCAACGCGGCTGAAACGGTACGATTCTGGTATCATTTCGACAATCCGGAAAATCCGATGTCGGATCTTGTGGCAAAATTCCAGGCCAAGAACCCGGATATCAAGATCGACGCTGAGAACGTTCCATGGAACAGTTATTACGATAATCTCTACACGTCGCTGGTCGGCGGCAACGCGCCGGACGCCGGAATGGTCAAGCTTTTCGCGCAGCCAAGACTGGCGGAAATGGGTGCACTCGAGCCACTCGGCGACCGTATCAATGCATGGTCAGGTAAAGCCGACCTGCTGGACAATCTGCTGGAGTTGAACAAGGGACCGGACGGGCAGCAATACTATCTGCCGATCCAGTATGTCGTGCTTTATCTCTACTATCGTGCCGATCTGTTCAAGGACGCGAACCTCAATCCACCCGCCACCTGCGAGGAGTTTCGCACGGCAGCGCAAAAGCTGACCAAGGCACCTGACACCTATGGCTTTGGCCTGCGTGGCGGCAAGGGCGGCTGGGATCAGTGGGGAGCATTTGTCTTTTCGCAAGGGGCGGAACTCAAGCCGGGTGGTTTGACCACGCCAGCGGCTATTGCCGCCAACCAGTGGTTGATTGATCTGTTCCAAAAGGACAAAGTCATCCCGCCATCGGCCCCCAATGACGGCTTCCAGGAAATTGTCGCGGCATTCAAGGCCGGCAAGACAGCCATGACCATTCACCATATCGGCTCGTCGAATGACCTGGTCAAAGCGCTCGGCGACAAGGTATCCGCAGTTCCCGTCCCCAAATGCGGCGGCAAGCAGTGGACCTCCTATGGCGACGAATCCCTGGCGATCTTTTCGTCGTCACAGGTAAAGGACGCTGCGTGGAAGTGGATTTCCTTCCTGGCGGAAGCTGAAAACAACGTGGCCTTCAACAAGGCAACCGGGCAGATGACCGTGACCAAGAGCGGAGCTGAACATTGGACCCTGCACGAACGCCGGTTTGTTGACGCCACGGTCCAGTCCTTGCCCTTTGCACACGTCTTGCCGCAAAGCACCGCTACGGCAGAGTTCGTCAACACCGCGTGGCAGACGTCAATGCAGCAGGCGCTGACCGGCCAGATCACCTCGCAGCAGATGATGGAGCAACTCGAGAATCTGTTCGCGCAATAGCGCGTGCAGGTTCCCGTCATTGGCACCGCCAGAAAGTCAGCCCATGTCCACGCTCGCACCATCAGCACCGGACGATTTCACGCAGGCGCGCCCGCTCCGCAGCAGGCTGATGCCCTATGCTTTGCTGGCGCCTGCTGTGCTGGTGACATTGTTCATCGTGTTTTTTCCGATGGTCCAGGCGGTTGTCACCAGCTTCTATGATGTCATCCTGTGGAAGCCGAACGCCAATCGCTTCGTTGGCTTTGGCAACTATGTCAAACTTCTGCGTGATCCGGTGTTCTGGACGTCGCTTGGCCACACGGCGATCTGGATCGGTCTGACGGTTCCGTTGCAGATGGGGCTTGGTCTTGTCACGGCACTTCTGCTCAACCGGGAATTTCCCTGGCGTGGCCTGGCGCGGGCGCTGGTCATCATTCCCTGGGCATTGCCAAGTGTGGTCATCGCTTTGATGTGGCGCTGGATTTATGACCCGACCACAGGGGTGCTCAACGATATCCTGCTCTATCTCTCCATCATTCATTCGACGGTGCCCTGGCTCGCCGATCCCCACCTCGCGCTCTATGCGGTAATCGCGACGCTGACCTGGCAGGGTTTTCCGTTTTTCGCAGTGATGATCCTGGCTGGCCTGCAAGGCATTCCGCAAAGTCAGTATGAAGCCGCCTCTATCGACGGCGCCAGCCCTTGGCGGCAGTTCGTCCATATAACGCTGCCGGGAATTGCGCCCGTGCTGGCAACCGCAGGATTGTTGCGCATCATCTGGGTTGCCAATTCCATGGACGTGATTTTTGTAATGACCGGCGGCGGCCCGGGCTATGCAACGCACACGCTGCCGCTCTACGCCTTCATCAAGGCGCGTCAAAATCTCGACTTCGGTTACGGGACAGCGATCGCCGTGACCTTCACACTTCTGCTCGGGGCGATCGTTGCGGTCTATATCGTCCGCACGCTGCGCGAGGTGGAAAGATGAACAAGCCCTCGACACTCCGGCGCATTCTCACAACCGACATTCCCGTTGTCCTGATCATCCTTCTCGCCATAGGGCCATTTGTCTGGATGATCCTGACTTCGCTCACGCCGACCGCGCAGCTGTCTGCGTCCGGTGTATCCTTGTCACCATCGGGATGGAGCATCGACAATTATGCCCGGCTTCTCCGGCAAACTTCATTTCTTCACAACATGCTGGACAGCCTGATCATCGCCGGCGGCACCGTTGTCCTCGGGCTCGTCGTTTCGGTTACCGCAGCCTATGCACTGTCGCGCTTCCGGTTTGCCGGACGCAAGCTGATCATGCTGCAGTTCCTGCTGGTCAACATGTTCCCGATCGTGCTCCTGATCCTGCCGCTCTTCGTCCTTATGCGGAAGATCGGTATTCTCGATACCCATATCGGGCTGATCCTTGCCAATTCGACGGTTGCCATTCCCTTTGCCGTCTGGATGCTGACCAGCTATGTCGGTGCCATTCCGCGCAGCCTCGACGAGGCGGCCATGATCGATGGCTGTTCGCGGCTTCAGGCCCTGCGGCGCATCGTTCTGCCCCTGGCGATGCCCGGCATCATTTCGACCGGTATCTACATCTTCATCACCGCCTGGAACGAGTACCTCTATGCCTTGACGCTGGGAGGCCGCAGTGTCCGGCCGGTTACCGTAGCGATCCAGACCCTGATCGGCGAGTACCAGATCGAGTGGGGTTTGCTTGCAGCAGGTGGCGTTGTCGGTGCGCTGCCTGCCACCCTCCTTTTCCTTCTCGTCCAACGCCGTCTCATCGGTGGCCTTACCCAAGGTGCGGTGAAGGGATGACCCATGCTTATCAAAGAGGACCTATGATGAATCCTATCGGATTGATCTCCATGCAATATGCAAGGCCGTTTACCGCCGCGCATTTTCCCCTGTTCAAGAAGATGCGCGACCTCGGCTTCGACTTCGTCGAACTGCTCGTACCTGAACCGGGCGAAATCGATCTTGCCGAGGCTAGGCGGGCGCTGGACGATGCAGGGCTCGATGTCGTGCTTGCAGCGCGCGTCAATCTTCAGCGCAACCTCTCGTCAGACGATCAGAAAGCGCATCGTGCCGGGATCGATTATCTGCGCTACACGGCAGACTGCGCGGCCGCGCTCGGTGCGCGCGTGGTCGGCGGGCCGTTGACAGGCAATCCGCTGGTCTTTGCCGGACGCGCTCCTCTGCCCGTGCCGGAAGATGAGCGCCTGGCGCGCAAGGAGCGCTGTGTCAAAGGTCTGGTGGAAGCGGGCAACCATGCTGCAAGTGCAGGTGTCCTGCTTGCTATTGAACCGCTCAACCGGTTTGAAAGCGATGTGCTGTGCACGACACAGCAGGCCATCGAACTTCTTGAAGCGGTCGATCATCCAGCCATCAAGCTGATGCTCGATACCTTCCATATGCATATGGAAGAAGCCTCGATTGCCGAAGCCATCCGGCTGGGCGGAGCACACCTCGTGCATTTCCAGGCGAACGAAAACCATCGCGGGTTTCCGGGGACCGGATCGACAGACTGGGTTTCCGTCGGTCGGGCGCTGCACGAGATCGGTTATAACGGGCCGGTATCGTTGGAACCGTTCCGGCGCAATGACGACCGTTTCGGCGTTCCTTTCGCGCAGTGGCGCCCGCCCCATGAGGATGAAAGCGAGCGTCTGGCGGCGAGTGCAGCCTTTATCAAATCCCACCTCACACTAACGGAATATCGGCGATGACATTGAAAATCGGCTGGATCGGTTGCGGTATTCACGCAACCCAGATGCTTCTTCCGCAACTTGTTCGTCACGATGTCGAGATCGTTGCACTGTGCGATATTGATGGCAAACGCCTGGCGGATGCAGGGCGGCAATTCGGCGTGTCCCGCCTGACCAGCGATGCCGAGGAGTTGATCCGCACGTCCGGCATCGATGCCGTCGGCATGGCTGTGGGCCCTGAGCAGCACCTGCACTTCGGCAAAATGGCTCTCGAGCGAGGATTGCCTGTGTTCATGGAAAAGCCGCCCTCAGGCACGGCGCAGGGCGCGCGTGAATTGCGTGCAGCGTCCGAACGCTCCGGAAAGCCGCTGCTGGTCGGCTTCATGAAGCGCTATTCAGTCGGCAACAAGATTGCCCACAACATCATCCAGTCCGGACGTTTCGGGCCCGTGCTCGGCCTTACGGGGTATTACATGACAGCCCCGGGCTATTTCACCGGGAATGTCGACTATACCGGCTTCTTCTTGCACCACTGTGTGCACTACATGGATCTTGTATCGTTCTTTGTGTCGCCGATACGGATGATTTCCGCCCGGAAGGTGGAAAAGACGCCGGGCAGGGTACTCTTTCATGTGGGTTTCGAGTTCGAATGCGGAGCCATCGGCAATATTGCGATGGGGACGATCCAGTCGCGTGGCACACCGGTCGAACGCATCGAACTGATGAGTGATCATCAGCGGCTGGAGGTGGATGACGTGATCGAAGTGCGCTGGAACCGCAATCCCCCGTTCAAGGTCGATGATCCCCATGCGACGCTCGCCGACGACCTGGATACGCTGACATGGAAGCCAAATTTCACCGCAGCGGCGAACGAGGATCCGAAAGGCTATCACTCACTCCTCGCCGACGCCGTATCGGCGCTTGGCGGCGCTTCGACACCCGCTCCGACGATTCACGACGGAGTGACTGCGATGGAATGGCTTGAAGCGTTGCGGCGTGAACTTTCCTTGTAGAACCGGCGGATGCCCGGTGGTGCCGCAGTGTCTGTGGCATTACCGGCGTCAACCGGGTTGATCAACTCGCGGACAATCCAGCCACTCCCGTTCAACAAATGCGGCCATTAGACCGATGCCTTTGTCATTCCGTCGCGCAACAACTGGACCTTGCGGTTGAGATCGATCATCTCCGGTATGGTGAAGCCGGAGCGGCGCAACAGCGTCTCCGTGAGGCAACCTGTCCTGGCGTGAAGGTCGGTACCTTTGGGGCTGAGATGCACCTCAACCTGACGCTCATCGATAACGCTGCGGCGGCGTGCGAGAAAGCCGGCGCTTTCCAGCCGCTTGACGGCGGGCGTGATCGTACTTGGCTCCAGCGCCAGCCGATCGCCAATGGCGCTGATGGTCAGTCCGTCCTGTTCCCACAAGGTGCTCAGGACAAGATACTGCGTATAGGTAACCCCAAGCTCATCGAGCATCGGCTTGTAGACCCGGTGGATGGCGATCGACGCCGAATAGATTGAAAAGCAGAGCTGGCTGTCAAGCGGCAGGGTGGGTGCGTTGTCCATTGTGGTCTCCTTGATTCGAAGGTGTTTATAACCTTTATCACAATAATGATATCGCGATAAAGAAAATGCTTTACAAGGTTTGGATTGTCGATTATATATTAATTATCGCGATAATGATTATTGCGAACCAAACAAAAGGAGATACGCACATGAGCAAGATCCTGACCGCAGCCGCCACCCTCGCCATGGCCGCAACCACTTTGAACCCCGTTCACGCCGCACCCGCCGGTGCCAAGAACATCGTCCTTGTCCACGGCGGCTTCGTCGATGGCTCCGGTTGGCAGGGCGTCTACAACATCCTGAAAAAGGATGGTTACACCGTCAGCATCGTGCAGAACCCGACCTCCTCGCTGGCCGATGACGTGGCCGTGACCAAGCGGGTCATCGCGCAACAGGACGGTCCCGTAATCCTGGTCGGCCATTCCTATGGCGGCGTCGTTGTCAGCGAAGCCGGTACGGATGAAAAGGTGAAGGCCGTCGTTTATATCGCAGCGTTTGCACCCGACAAAGGCGAGTCCGTCTCGTCCCTGATCGCCAATCCGCCTGCTGGCGCTCCCGTGCCGCCGATCCTGCCGCCCGTTGATGGCTACCTGTTCCTTGACAAGGCCAAGTTTGCCGCCGCCTTCGCTGCCGATGTCGATGCGGGAACGGCTGCATTCATGGCTGACTCGCAGGTTCCCTGGGGTGTCGAAGCCCTGGCCGGTGCCGTGACCGAACCGGCCTGGAAGAGCAAGCCGAGCTTCTACCTGGTTGCCTCGGACGATCACATGATCCCGCCGCCGGCCCAGCGCATGATGGCCAAGCGCGCGAATGCCACCGTTGTCGAAACGGCCGGCAGCCATGCCGTCTATGTTTCCAAGCCCGAAGCCGTCGCTGCTCTCATCGAACAGGCAGCCGCCGCCAAGTAAGCATCCACGTTCGCCGGATAACCGGGGCGTCCCAGGCGCCCCGGTTATCCGCGTCTTTCATCTGTCGTGGCCGGACCGGGTAAAGATCGGACTCTGGCAAAACGAGGTTGATGGGCGTATATTGAACGAGGGTTCAGGTTCGATCCGGTAGCCCCGCCAATGCCAGGCTTATCGGTATATCGTTGCCGCCCATAACTGAATTGGGAGAACTGGTCATGGCGCAATTTCATGTGATTGCTGGTGCAAACGAGGTCCCTGTCTACCCCCATGTTCGCCGAATTGGCGTATCCGATATCGTTGCGGCTCTCCGCGAGGGGTTGGATGATTTTTGGGACAAACCATCCCATTATGTTTTTCTCTGCCTGATCTATCCGATTGTCGGTGTGGTCCTCATGCGATGGTCCTCGGGCGCCAACACGTTACCGCTTGTCTTTCCGCTGATGTCCGGCTTTGCGCTGATCGGTCCCCTTGCCGCTTTGGGTCTCTACGAGATCAGCCGCAGGCGCGAACTCAATCTCGATACGTCCTGGCGTCACGCATTTGAGGTCCGGCATTCGCCGGCCATTCCGTCCATCATTGCCGTCGGCGTCATGCTGTTTGCAATTTTCATTGCCTGGCTGCTGACGGCGCAATCTCTCTACACCAGCCTTTTCGGTTCCGAAGCACCAGTCTCCATGCGCGCATTTCTCGATCAGGTTTTCAACACGCCGGAAGGCCAGCGAATGATCCTTCTTGGCAATGCGATCGGTTTTGTCTTTGCCGTGGTTGTGCTGTGCACGAGCGTCGTGACGTTCCCGCTCCTGCTTGACCGGGATGTCGGCGCATTCGCAGCCGTTGTGACCTCGATAAAGGCAGTCGCTGTCAATCCAGTGACGATGGCATTGTGGGGATTGATCGTTGCGGCATTGCTGGTGGTCGGCTTTTTGACGCTCTTTGTTGGTCTGGCGATCATTATACCGGTGCTCGGCCATGCCACCTGGCACCTCTACCGCAAGGTGGTGGAACCCCAGCCCATCCTTGCAGAGGCGAAGAAGCGTCCGGTCCGCCGGTAAGTTTTCTCGCAGCATCGTGAAGCGCGATGCACCCACGCAAACCGTGTTCTATTGCGCAATGCCAAAGAACGTCATGCGTGTGAACAAGGTGTAATGCGCTTCCGATGTCATCAGGGCGACAAAGACAAGCACCAGTATCGGTGGAAGTATCACGGCATAGACGAGGGCCAGTCTTTCCCATGCCATATGCATGAAGATGGCGACGATCAATCCGGCTTTCAAAATCATGAAAAGCAGGATCAGGCCCCAGCGCAGGTAGTGCTGGAACCCGAGATAGTCGACCATGTAGGAACAGACGCTCAGAAAAAACAGCAATCCCCAGACGACGAGATAAAGCTTGATGGGATGCTGCTGATGGTCGGTGTGCGTCAGCGCCTGTGTTTGCGAATGTGTCACCGGTTGTTCCATGATCCTCACCACAAATAGAAAAATGCGAAGATAAAAACCCAGACGAGATCGACGAAGTGCCAGTACAGGCCCATGATTTCGACGATCTCGTAATTGCCTTTGCGGCTGGTGAAAAAGCCGCGTCTTTCCGTATCAAAATCGCCCCGCCAGACCTTGCGCGCGATTATGATAAGGAAAATGACGCCGATGCTGACGTGTGTGCCGTGAAAGCCGGTGATCATGAAAAACGTCGACCCGAACTGCGCCGCGCCCCACGGATTTCCCCATGGGCGGACGCCCTCGGTAATCAGTTTGGTCCATTCGAAAGCCTGCATGCCGACGAAGATCGCACCGAACAATGCTGTGATCAGCATAAGGATGGCAGCTTTGCGGCGATCACGCCGATAACCATAATTGACGGCCATAGCCATTGTCCCTGAACTGCTGATGAGGACAAAGGTCATGATGGCGATCAGGATCAGCGGGATTTCCTTGCCGCCGATATTGAGCGCGAAGACCGTGCTGGGGTTTGGCCAAGCAATGGCCGTGGACACCCGTGCCGTCATATAGGCAACCAGAAAACACCCGAAGATGAACGTGTCGCTGAGCAGAAAGATCCACATCATGGCCTTGCCCCAGGAGACGTTTTTAAACGCGCGCTGATCGGAGGCCCAGTCAGATGCGAAGCCGCGCAGGCCGGCAGGCCGGGGAAGGGTGATCTCGGGTTTTGCTTGTGCGGAGGATTGAGACATGGGTCAAACGTCCTAGTTGAGCACTTGGCGGCAGATGGCGATGAAATCATTGGCCCAACCGGCAAACAGGGCAAACAGAACCAGCCACACCACCAGCATGAAATGCCAGTACATGGTGCATAGCTCGATGCTCAGCCGCACCTTGGGGAGCGGAGCGCCCTGCCATACCCGGGACGTCGTGCGGCTGAGCACGAAGAGTCCGCCAAGAATATGCAGGCCATGCATTCCGGTAATCAGGTAGAAAAAACTGTTCGCGGGATTGTCTGCTATGACGTAGCCGGCGGTGACGAGCTCCTTCCATGCGAACAACTGGCCGATCAGAAATCCGGTGGTGGCGGCAAGAGCCGTCACAAGGGCAAGCCTCAAGGCACTGTCGTTGCTGCGTGCGGCTTCAGCCTTTGCCCGTTGCAGTGCGACGCTGCTTATCACCAGTATGCCCGTGTTGAGCCAAAGTATCCGCGGAAGCGGGATAGCCCACCAATCCTGCAGTCCCATCCGCATGAAGTAAGCGCTGATGAACAGAGTGAACAAGGCACCGACAACGGCCAGGAATACGCCCAGACCGATTTTCTCGGTGGCGATGGCAGACTTGGTCCACGCGGGAATATCACTGGTTGCATTGACTTCAAGCCAAGGTTTGGACGTCAGGCGCTGCTGCGCCATCCACCACGTGATGATGACGGCGAGCCCGGCCAGGAAAACCAGAATGGTGCTCACGATGCGGGCTCCCTGGAAATTCGGTCGCCATTGGGCTGGTTCTGCGGAATGAAATCCTGGGCTGCGCCTGGAACACTGTAATCATAGGCCCAGCGATAGACCACGGGCAGTTCCTTGCCCCAATTGCCATGAGCCGGTGGTGTCTGCGGCGTCTGCCATTCGAGCGTCGTTGCCCGCCAGGGATTGCCGCCAGCCTCCTTGCCCCTTCGCACACTCCAGGCCAGGTTGAACAGGAAGAGGATCTGTGCTGCCCCGACGATCAGCGCCATGATCGTGATGAATTCATTCAGGGCCTGCACGGATGGCGGAATGAATGCCGTATCGCCCAATTCGGAATAGCGGCGTGGCACGCCCAGCAGTCCGAGATAATGCATGGGAAAGAAGATAGCGTAGGCCCCAAGGAAGGTGACAAAAAAGTGCACTCTGCCCAGTGTCTCGTCGAGCATTCGGCCGGTGACCTTGGGATACCAATGATAGATCGCCCCGAAGACCACCATGATGGGGGCAACGCCCATGACCATGTGAAAATGCGCAACCACAAACAGTGTCTTGGCCAGCGGAACATCGACGACGACATTGCCAAGAAAAAGTCCCGTCAATCCGCCATTGACGAATGTGACCATGAACCCGAGAGCGAACAGCATTGGCAAGGTCAGATGGATGTCACCCCGCCATAAAGTAAGCACCCAGTTATAGACCTTGATAGCGGTGGGCACGGCAATAATCAGCGTGGTCGTAGCGAAGAAGAACCCGAATTTGGGGTTCATCCCGCTGACATACATGTGGTGTGCCCAAACCACGAAACTGAGCGCACCGATCCCCACGATTGCCCACACCATCATGCGATAGCCGAATATATTCTTGCGCGCATGCGTGCTGATGAGGTCCGATACGATGCCGAAGGCCGGCAGAGCGACGATGTAGACTTCCGGGTGACCGAAAAACCAGAACAGGTGCTGGAAGAGGATGGGGCTGCCGCCGCCATTTTTCAGATGCTCACCCATTTCGACGATGGCCGGCATGAAGAAGCTGGTTCCAAGAACCCGGTCGAACAACATCATGACCGAGGCAACGAAGAGCGCCGGAAACGCCAGCAAGGCCATCACGGTTGCGGTGAATATGCCCCAGATTGTCAGAGGCATGCGCATCAGGGTCATGCCTCTTGCGCGCCCCTGCAAGACTGTGACCACATAATTCAGCCCGCCCATCGTGAAGCCAATGATGAAGAGGATGAGCGAGGTCAGCATCAGGATGATGCCCCAGTCTTTTCCCCCGGGGGTGCCGGAAAGAATGGATTGGGGCGGATAAAGCGTCCATCCCGCGCCCGTCGGCCCGCCGGGCACAAAGAAGCCAGCCACAAGCACGAGCACAGCGAGCAGGTAAAGCCAGTAGCTCAACATGTTTGCATAGGGGAACACCATGTCCCGGGCACCCAGCATCAGCGGGATGAGGTAATTGCCGAAGCCGCCGAGAAACAATGCGGTCAAGAGATAGATCACCATGATCATGCCGTGCATCGTGATGAACTGGTAGTAGTGTTCCGCATCGATGAAGGAAAGCGCGCCGGGAAAGGCGAGTTGTATCCGCATGAGCCATGACAGGACCAGGGCCACGAAACCGATCGATATGGCGGTTATGGAGTACTGGATGGCGATGACCTTGGCGTCCTGACTGAAGACATAGGTCGTCCACCAGCTCTTCGGGTGGTAAAGTTCGACATCGGCGACTTCCGCTAACGGAACCGTGTCATCGATACCAGCTGGAATATTGACCATTCCCTATACTCCCGACCTTTAATGCCCCTTCTCCCGCAGGGCGACCATTCTCATTTTGCCGTCTGCCCGTCTCCTGCCGATGCCATCATCTGGGAAAAAGTCTGCTGCTGCTGCAGCCACGTCTGATAGTCTGCCTCGGTGTCAACGACGACTGTCCCGCGCATCTGCGGGTGACCAACGCCGCAGAGTTCGGCGCAAAGAACCTCAAAAGTTCCCGTTCGTGTCGGGATAAACCAGTAATAGCTGACTGATCCCGGGATCATATCCATCTTGGCCCGGAACTCGGGGACGTAAAAATCGTGCACCACATCGAGGGAGCGCAGCAACATCTTGACGGGTTTGCCGACGGGCAGATGCAATTCACCGCCTTGTATGATGATATCATCAAGGCTCGCGGGGTCCCTTTTATTGATCCCCAAAGGGTTATCCGAACTGACATCGCTGGTCTCGGAAGTTCCCAGCCGCCCATCTTTTCCCGGAAGTCGAAAGCTCCACAACCACTGCTGCCCAACGACTTCAACTTCCGTGGCATCGTTCGGGACCGTAATGAATTGGTTCCAGACAAACAGGCCCGGCGCCAGCATCGCAGCGACACCAATGGCAGTCACGGTCGCCAGCCAGAACTCCAGTATCCTGTTTTCCGGCTCGTATGCGGCGCGTTTACCGGGATTGTGCCGGAAACGGTAGACGCAAAATGCGATGAACAGAACCACGGCGACGAAAACGACCCCGGTGATCCAGAACGTTATGATAATGGTGTTGTCGATATAGTCCCAGTTCGACGCTATAGGCGTCCACCACCATGGGCTCAGCAGGTGAAACAATACCGAGCCGACGGCTATGACGATCAGAATTACCACGACTGCCATTTTCCGCCCTCCCGGCCTTTACTGGGTGTGGACATGGGTCGCATCTTGGGAAAGACAAATCTATTATCTCATGAACGGATAAGACAGGCAATCAGGCCAGAAAAGACGCGTGCATAAGCTGTGTTTCCTCAAGTGTTCACCAGATATTCATACCCGTTCATTCTCAACGGGAGGAAGAATTACTTGGAAAACTGTTTCAGATAGGCGATCAGATTGGAGATATCGCCATCGTCCTTCAATCCGGGGAAGGCCATTTTCGTGCCTTTTACCTTGGCCTTGGGGTCATGCAGATAGTCTCGCAGCGAGGTCTCATTCCACACAAGACCAGCTTTGCCTGCATCCGTCATCGACGGTGAATAACTGAAGCCTGCATGTGTTCCGGCTGTTCTGCCGAACAGACCATTCAACGAAGGCCCCACTTTGTTCGTATCTGTTTCCGCCACATGGCAGATGCCGCATTTTTTGAAAACGGCTGCGCCCGCCGTGGCGTCCCCCTCCTGGGAGTGCGCTCCGCCAGCGGAAAGGACAGCGACTGAAAAGCCGATAAGAAGGACACAATATTTCATGAAACCCCCTCCTGGCTGAAATAGTCATCCTGCACAGGTGATAAGTCAATCAGTCCGGCAAAGAATTTCCCGTTAAAGATGTAGGCTCATGTCCCGTCAACCGGGCGAAGTTGATCAGGTCGTGCCGATGGCGGCTCACAAATATCGCTTCGCTAAAGCTTGTTCACTTGAATATGCACAACCCCGAACGGATTGAATTTGTACTCGTCTTCCTCGTAACGGCTGTCGCTGGATAGAGCGGCACGACGATCCGTTACGGCGGTTTCAACGCCGTCCCGGGTCATTTCGTCGGCGATATCGTCGATCAGAGCCGCAATCTTGAGCTGCTCGGCGTTGGTTGACGGCCGTTGCTCTGCCGGACGAACGGTGGTTACCAGGACATCGGGCAACCCAACCAAATGGAACCCGACGCTGGCCATGCCATCGACGTCGTCACCGATGGGCCGGCGCGCAAAGGCCAGACGGCAGGTTCTTGCGAGTGCCATGACATCACCGGAAGCCGATGCGTTGCGGGCCTGTTCAGCCAGTTCCTTCCATCGCCGCACGCCATGGGCAACCCCTGCGCTTTCACCCTTCACGGCAATGGCCCCGTGATCAAGCATGTATTGCACAAGCTGCAAGGCTTTTGCGGATGTCGTTACGGTTGTTTCCGCCGTCATCGACGGGCCGAGCACGTAGAGGACAGACCCGTGCCCGGCGACGGCTTTTTCGTCAGTGTCCTGATAGGCCTCGGGATCGACGCGATCCCAGCAGACGTCGAACGATCGCTCCATCCGGTCATCAGGTTCATTCCGGGAGCCATCTTCATCGGCGGTAAAACCATCCGCCAGTTTCTCTATGGCGGCGCGGGCATTTTCGACCAGGGCCGGAAGGCCATGCTCACCGCCAAGAAAACAAAGCACATGGCGCGGCGTGTAGCTGGAACGCGATGCTGCGAATGCCGGAAGCTTGCTGGACGCCGTGCTGAGAGAAGGCTTGCCCATCATGAGGCCACCCAAAAACGCGAGCACACCGCGACGCATTGAATTCATTCCAGTGCCCCTACGGTTGTCAATCAATGAGCGTGAGCGTTTTAGCAGCGCCACGTCCGAAGCGCGAGCCATAACACGGACGGTCCGTCCGTTTGCAACTTGATTTTTAACCCCAATCAATGAACACGATGAGAACGACGGATATAGCGATCAAAAGACAGAAGGCAGTTGTGACAATTCGGATAAGTCCATGATGCCGGCGAAGCGGAAGATAGGCGAGCCAGCAAGCTGCAATGAGCAGCGTGCATACAAACAACATCCCGACCATAAAGCCACCAACATCAACCCTGCTCACCGCGGGGTTGGATAGTGCTGCAAGATATACAACCGATAACCCAATGGTTATCAAGATCGCGAACATGAGGCTGGAGGCAAAATAGGCGATCCGCGACGCCAGGCTCAACGGCTTTTGTTCAATCATGGTACCCCCGGACATCCCGCACTCATTAAACGTCATATGGGCCAGCAACGCCATTCCTACTTGTCCAAGTTCGTCGACTTTACGAAATTTGCGCGCCGGCCATGGGATAGAGCCGATCGATGGAGGGCAGACATTGCGCGCCTTTGCGGTTGAGAAAATCCTGGAAGGCCCGCATTGCCGGCGACAATGTCCGGTCGGTCCGCATGACCGAAAACCATTGACGGCGGATGGGCATACCAGTGACATCCAGCATCACGAGCTTGCCGACTTCCAGTTCGAGCGCGATCGTGTGGGCTGAAATGAAGGCTACGCCGAGCCCCGCCATGACAGCCTGTTTGATTGTTTCGTTCGAGGACATTTCGGTGCCGAGATCATCAATACGTCCCGGCAGCTCACTCAGGAAAATCTCCAGCGAAATGCGTGTGCCGGACCCAGGCTCGCGGATCAGAAAATGCTCCTGCGCGATACGCTCTTTCGTTATGTCCCGGCATTTGGCCAGAGGGTGATCCGGTGCGGCGATCATCACCAGCGGATGATCGCCAAAAACCGCCGAACGCAGCGGGATATCCTTTGGCGGCCGGCCCATCAGAGCAAGGTCCACTGCATGGCTTTTCAAACTGTCGATGATTTCCGCGCGGTTGCCGATTGCCAGTTTGACGACGATGTCGGGATGTTCCTTTGCGAAAATCGCCATGAGTTGCGGCGCAAAGTACTTGGCTGTCGACACGACACCCAAGGACAGGGTGCCCACCCGTAAACCTTTGATCGCATCGATTTCGTCGTGAAGAACCCGTAGCCTTTCCTCGATCATCTGCGCGGCATCGAGAAAAGCAAGACCGGCGGCGGTGGGGCGAAGTCCCTCAGTGGTGCGATCGAACAGGATAATATTCGCGTCTTCCTCCACCAGCTTGAGCTGAATGGTCACGGCAGGGGGTGTTAGTCCCAATGCATTGGCAGCAGCGACGATTGTCCCATGCCGCTTGATTGCCTGTATCGCCCGTAACTGCTTGAGATTCAGATTGCGCATTGTGTGAGATTAATAAATTTTATCTAAGACGTAAATATATTAAATTTTACTTAGGTATCCATCAATGGTCCCTTAGCACCGAAGTCTGACGCAGAAAGACGATCAGGCACGGGAGGACGACCATGACCACGGCGACGTTAGACGCCTTTCTTGGATCCTATGCGGAACATGACGATCCCTTGCGTGCATCGGTATCCGCGCTTCTGCGCCAACTGGCTTTGACGGCGGTTAAGATTCGCAGCGTCATCAATCAGGGAGCCCTTGGAAAGGCCTTTTCCGGGGGAACTGGCAACAGGAATGCCGACGGCGATCCGCAGAAGGCACTCGACGTATTTGCTGACGACATGTTTCTCGAAGCGGCACGGCAGGCTCCTGTTGCCCTCTACGGCTCGGAGGAGCTGACGCATCCGGCGATGCTAGATCCGCGTGCGCCGCTGGCACTTGCAATCGATCCGCTCGACGGCTCGTCCAATATCGATACCAATGTTTCGATCGGAACTATCTTCTCCGTCCTCCCGGTGGCCGGTGATCCGAGCAGCGAGCCTGGCGCATCGTTCTTTCAAAAGGGCGATCGCCAGCTCGCTGCCGGCTTTTTCATTTACGGCCCGCAGCTTGCACTTGTGGTGACACTTGGCAGCGGTACGCACGTTTTTGTCTTTTCAAGCCGGCTTGGAACCTTCGTGCAGGCGTATGAAAGCATCGTCATAGCAAGCCAGTCACATGAGTTTGCCATCAACACGGCCAATTATCGGCATTGGGACGAGGCAGTACAGCTCTATGTCGATGATTGCCTGAAGGGCAGCGAGGGGCCGCGCGAGCGTGATTTCAACATGCGATGGATCGCGTCGCTGGTCGCCGAGACGTACCGCATTCTTATGCGCAGTGGCGTGTTCCTCTATCCCGGTGATAAGCGCAAAGGCTACGGCGAGGGCCGGATACGGCTGATCTACGAGGCGAATCCCATTGCTTTTCTCATCGAGCAAGCGGGCGGAGGTGCAACGGATACGGCGAACCGTATCCTCGATCTGATACCCCACACCATGCATCAGCGGGTTCCGTTCGTTTTTGGTTCAGCACGGGAAGTGGCCCGGATCGGCCGCTACCATGCCGAACCCAGCAATATTGGCGAGCGGGCGCCGCTCTTCAGCAACCGTGGCCTGTTCAGGGTTTGAGGGGAGCCAGATCAATCATGTCAGCAAAGCATCCGATCATCTCCATCACCGGTTCGTCTGGTGCCGGCACCACGTCGGTCAAGCGCATCTTCGAACAGATTTTTCGCCGCGAGCACATCGAAGCCGCCTTCATCGAAGGCGATGCCTTTCACAAATATGACCGCAACACTATGAAGGTGAAGGTCGCGGAAGAAGAAAAGAAGGGTAATCCCAACTTTACGCATTTCCACGTCGATGCCAATGAACTCGCTAAGCTCGACGCGGTGTTTGAAGAATATGGTCGCAAGGGAACTGGCCAGACGCGGACCTACATTCATGATGATGCCGAAGCCGAGCAGTACAATACGCCAGCCGGTACATTTACCGAATGGCGTGATTTTCCGCCCAGCACCCTTCTCTTCTACGAGGGACTGCACGGCTGCGCCGTCACGGAAGGCATCAATCTTGCTCGCCATGCGGATCTCAAGATCGGCGTGGTGCCCGTCATCAATCTCGAGTGGATACAGAAAATCCATCGCGACCGCTCGACCCGCGGATACTCCACTGAAGCGGTGATGGATGTCATCCTGCGCCGTATGCCGGACTATGTCCGCTATATCACGCCGCAGTTTACGCTGACGGATATCAACTTCCAGCGCGTACCCATTGTCGACACGTCCAATCCGTTCATCGCCAGGTGGATACCGACGCCCGACGAGTCAATGCTGGTGATCCGGTTTGCCCGGCCGCGCGGGATTGATTTTCCGTACCTGCTTTCGATGATTCACGACTCGTTCATGTCGCGCGCCAATTCGATCGTCGTGCCTGGCAACAAACTCGACCTGGCCATGCAACTCATCCTGACGCCGCTGATCATGCAGTTGATCGAGCGCAAAAACCGAGCCTCGTGAGGAGAAGATGATGAACACGCAAGCTCTGCTTCAAGACAAGCCGGATACCGAAATCCTTTCGGAACGGGACATGGCGAATGCGATCCGCGCTCTGGTCATGGATAGCGTCCAGAAGGCGAATTCCGGACATCCAGGCATGCCGATGGGGATGGCGGATGTCGCAACCGTGCTGTTCAGGCGCTTCATCAAACTTGATCCGCTGCACCCGCAATGGCCCGACCGTGACCGGTTTATCCTGTCGGCGGGACATGGTTCCATGCTGCAATATGCGCTGCACTATCTTGTCGGCTACCCCGATATGCCCATCGAGGAACTGCAGCGCTTTCGCCAGATCGGTGCAAAAACCGCGGGTCATCCGGAATACGGTCATGCACAGGGCATCGAGATGACCACCGGCCCGCTTGGGCAGGGTATCGCGACCGCGGTCGGCATGGCACTGGCCGAGCGCATGCAGGCCGCGCGATTTGGAGCGGATATCGTTGATCATCATACCTATGTCATGGCCGGAGATGGTTGCCTGCAGGAAGGTATCAGCCAGGAGGCTATCGACCTTGCGGGTCATTTGAACCTGTCAAAGCTTATCGTGTTCTGGGACAACAATGCCATCTCCATCGACGGGCCGACATCGCTCTCGACGTCGACGGATCAATTGGCGCGTTTCAAGGCCGCTGGCTTCGACGTTCAGGACATTGACGGTCATGACTTCGATGAAATTGCCGGGGCGATTTCGCATGCCAAGGCCTCCGGACGGCCTTCGCTGATCTCGTGCCGCACCATCATCGGAAAAGGGGCGCCCAACCTGCAAGGCACCGAAAAGACCCACGGCGCCCCACTGGGTGCTGTGGAAATTGCTGCAGCGCGTCTGGCATTGGACTGGCCGTATGAGCCATTCACCGTTCCGGAGGATATCCTTGAGACATGGCGCGATGTTGCACGCCGGGGTGCCGATGAACGGCGCGACTGGTCGGTACGGGTATCAAAATCGCCGCTTGGGGAGGATTTCAAGCTGGCAGTGCAGAAGCAGGTGCCGGCAAGGGTGTTTGAAGAACTTGCCGCGTTTCGCCGCGACCATATCGAGAAGGCCACCAAGGTCGCGACGCGCAAGGCTTCGGAAATGGTGCTTGGCATCGTCAACGCCGCTACCGATCTCACGATCGGCGGATCCGCCGATCTTACCCACTCGAACCTCACCGTAACGCCCGGCATGCGCAGTGTTGCATCCGGTGATTTTTCCGGCCGGTACATTCACTATGGGATCCGCGAGCACGGCATGGCCGCCGCGATGAACGGTCTAGCGCTACATGGTGGTTTCATCCCGTATGGCGGTACGTTCCTGGCTTTCGCCGATTATGCGCGGGGAGCCATACGCCTTTCCGCCTTGATGGGCCAGCAGGTCGTCTATGTCATGACCCATGACTCGATTGGTCTTGGTGAGGACGGTCCGACGCATCAGCCGGTTGAACACCTTGCCATGCTGCGTGCCACACCGGGTATCACTGTATTCCGGCCGGCGGATATTATCGAGACGGCGGAATGCTGGGAACTGGCATTGAAATACAGTGACCGTCCGAGCGTCATCGTATTGTCCCGCCAGAACCTCGCGATGCTGCGTCCCGGTTATACCGAGGAAAACCGGTCCGCTCGTGGCGCTTACGTGCTGCGTGAAACAGCCGAGCCGCGTGCGGTCACTCTGCTGGCCACGGGCTCGGAGGTCGAGATTGCCTGTACCGCTGCCGATATGCTGCGGGCGCAACATAAGATCGCAGCGGCTGTTGTTTCCATGCCCTCCTGGGAACTGTTTGAGGCGCAGACCCCGGCCTATCGCCGGTCGGTTCTTGCTGCAGCACCGCGCATCGGTATCGAGGCGGCGGCACGTCTCGGCTGGGACCGCTGGATCGGTGACAAGGGTGCATTCATCGGCATGCACGGTTTTGGCGCCAGCGCGCCGGCACCGGACCTCTATCGTCATTTCGGGATTACGCCCGAAAAGATTGTTGCCACTGCACGCAAGCTCATCAGCGAGAAGGAGTATTGATGATGGCCCGTATTACACTGCGACAACTGCTCGATCATGCGGCTGAGCATGGCTACGGCGTTCCTGCCTTCAACATCAACAACATGGAGCAGGGGCTTGCCGTGATGGAAGCCGCGGCAGCCTGCGAGGCGCCGGTTATTCTGCAGGCATCCCGTGGCGCGCGCTCCTACGCCAAGGATATCATGCTGGCGCGGATGATCGACGCGCTGGTGGAATTGTACCCAGCCATTCCTGTCTGCCTGCATCAGGATCACGGCAATGACGAAGCCACCTGCATGACGGCGATCCGGCATGGATTCACGTCGGTGATGATGGACGGGTCGCTCGAAGCGGATGCGGCGACACCCGCATCCTACGAATACAATGTCGGGATCACCAAGCGGGTCGCATCCATTGCTCACTGGCTTGGCGTCTCGGTGGAAGGTGAACTCGGCGTGCTGGGATCGCTTGAGAGTGGCGAGGCTGAGGCCGAGGACGGGCACGGCGCAAGCGGTGTGCTGAGCCATGATCAACTGCTGACTGATCCGGACCAGGCAGTCGATTTTGTGCTTCGTACGAAAGTGGACGCACTCGCAATAGCCTGTGGCACATCGCATGGCGCCTACAAATTCACCCGTGCGCCCGATGGTGACATTCTGGCGATGGGCGTGATCGAGGAGATCCACCGCAAACTGCCGAACACGCATCTGGTCATGCATGGGTCCTCATCCGTCCCGCAACCCTTGCAGGACATCATCAACCGGTTTGGCGGCGAGATGCCGCAAACCTATGGCGTGCCCGTGGAGGAAATCGAGCGGGGCATTCGCCACGGTGTGCGCAAGGTGAACATCGATACGGATTGCCGGATGGCGATGAGCGGACAGTTCCGCAAGATAGCCGCCGAAAATCCGGCTGAGTTTGACCCACGCAAGTTCCTGAAACCCGCCATGGATGCGATGCGTGATCTCTGCCGGGACCGCTTCGAGCGGTTCGGCACGGCAGGTCATGCTCTGAAAATCAAGGTCATAGGTCTCGATGACATGGCCAAACGCTATGCGGCTGGCAAGCTCGATCCACAAATCGCCGCAGCACGGGCTGCTTGAGTCCCGAATGAAACGGAAAGGACCTTATCATGTCAAACAAGTCGGAAACGGTCACAGGGAAGGACCGCTACAGGTCCGGTGTCATGGAATACAAGAAGATGGGCTATTGGGAGCCCGATTATGAACCGAAAGACACCGATATCATCGCGCTCTTCCGCATTACGCCGCAGGATGGCGTTGACCCGATCGAGGCGGCTGCCGCCGTTGCCGGTGAATCGTCAACCGCAACCTGGACGGTGGTGTGGACAGATCGGCTGACAGCAACCGAAAAATATCGCGCCAAGGCCTATCGCGTTGATCCCGTTCCCAATGGCGAAGGTCAATATTTCGCTTACATCGCCTATGATCTGGATCTGTTCGAACCGGGCTCCATCTCCAATCTGACGGCCTCGATCATCGGCAATGTCTTCGGATTCAAGCCGCTCAAGGCTTTGCGGCTAGAGGACATGCGCCTGCCGGTCGCCTATGTCAAAACCTTCCAGGGGCCGCCGACAGGCATTGTCGTTGAACGCGAACGCCTCGACAAGTTCGGCCGGCCGCTGCTTGGCGCGACCGTGAAGCCAAAGCTTGGATTGTCCGGCCGCAATTACGGGCGTGTTGTATATGAAGCGCTGAAAGGCGGTCTCGATTTCACCAAGGATGACGAGAACATCAACTCGCAACCCTTCATGCATTGGCGCGAACGGTTCCTTTACTGCATGGAGGCCGTCAACAAGGCCCAGGCTGCCACCGGCGAAATCAAGGGCAGTTACCTCAACGTCACCGCGGCGACGATGGAGGACATGTACGAACGTGCCGATTTTGCCAAAGAACTGGGCTCCAACATCGTTATGATCGATCTGGTGATCGGCTATACGGCAATCCAATCAATGGCCAAATGGGCGCGTCGCAATGACATGATCCTGCATCTGCATCGCGCCGGCCATTCCACCTATACACGGCAGAAGTCACACGGTGTCTCGTTCCGCGTGATCGCCAAGTGGATGCGTCTCGCCGGTGTGGATCACATTCACGCCGGAACGGTGGTCGGTAAACTTGAAGGTGATCCGGCAACCACGCGCGGCTACTACGATATTTGCCGCGAGGATTTCAACCCGATGCGGCTCGAAAACGGTGTGTTCTTCGATCAGCACTGGGCTTCTCTCAACAAGATGATGCCGGTTGCGTCTGGCGGTATCCATGCCGGTCAAATGCATCAGCTGCTGGATCTTCTCGGCGAGGATGTCGTTCTGCAATTCGGCGGCGGTACTATCGGCCACCCTCTCGGCATCGCGGCCGGAGCCACTGCCAACCGTGTTGCTCTCGAATGCATGGTGCTCGCACGCAATGAAGGCCGGGATATCCTGCGCGAGGGGCCGGACATCCTGCGGATGGCGGCCCGCAACTGTCAGCCTCTGCAGCAGGCGCTGGAAGTCTGGAAGGATGTTTCCTTCAACTACACGTCAACCGACTCGCCGGACTTCGTTCCGACGGCAACAGCAGCCGAATAGGAGAAACGACATGCGTATTACCCAAGGAGCATTCTCGTTCCTGCCTGACCTGACGGACGAGCAGATTGCCAGGCAAGCACAGTATTGCATCGACAAAGGCTGGGCTGTCAGTCTCGAATTCACCGACGATCCGCACCCGCGCAATACCTATTGGGAGATGTGGGGGCATCCGATGTTCGACAATCCGGATTCCGCTGCATTGATCATGGAACTGAAGGAATGCCGCAAGGTCTATGGCGATGGCTATATTCGCTTCGTTGCGTTCGACAACTCGCATGGCTGGGAGTCGGTGAAGTTGTCTTTCCTCGTCAATCGTCCGCAGGAAGAGCCCGGCTTCCATCTCGCGCGTCAGGAAGGCGAAGGCCGTGTCGTCCGCTATACGACGAGATCCTACGCAACGGACAAGCCGGCGGGGCAACGTTATGGCTGACATCGGGATCGAAGCGCTCGCGCGTGCCAGCGAGGACATTCCAGCCGCGATTGATCTGCACGCCGAATATGTTGAATCCGGCGTGAAAGACGTGCTCGACGAACTCGACCGCGATTTGATCGGCCTGAAGCCGGTTAAGCTGCGGATCAAGGAGACCGCCGCCCTGCTGCTGGTGGAACGGGCGCGTCGGCGGATGGGGCTTGCCCATGAGACGCCGACGCTGCACATGAGTTTCAGTGGTAATCCGGGCACCGGCAAGACCACGGTGGCGCTGCGTATGGCGGATCTCCTGCACCGGCTTGGCTACATCCGCAAAGGTCATCTTGTTTCGGTAACGCGCGACGATCTGGTCGGGCAGTATATCGGCCACACCGCGCCGAAGACCAAGGAGATATTGAAGAAGGCGTTGGGCGGCGTGCTGTTCATCGACGAAGCCTATTATCTGCACCGGCAGGAGAACGAGCGCGATTATGGTCAGGAAGCCATTGAGATTCTGCTTCAGGTGATGGAAAATCAGCGCGAAGATCTGGTGGTTATACTGGCCGGCTATACGGATCGGATGGACAAGTTCTTCGAAAGCAATCCGGGTTTTCGCTCGCGCATCGCTCATCATATCGATTTCCCGGATTACAGCTCCGACGAATTGCTTCGCATTGCGGAAACGATGCTGTCGAAGCAGAATTATGGCTTTGACGCGGAAGGCCGTGCGATCATGGTTGACTATATTGAGCGCCGCCGGCAACAGCCGCATTTTGGCAATGCCCGTTCCATCCGCAACGCACTCGATCGGGCCCGTCTGCGGCAGGCCAACCGCCTGTTCGAGACATCCAAGGGGCCGCTGGATGCTGACGCCTTGTCGACAATCACAGCAGCCGATATCGGCAATAGCCGTGTCTTTTCAATGCCGCCTGTGGAGGGGCAAACGCCATGAACCGCAAGACGCTCATCGCGCCGTCCGTTCTGTCCGCGGATTTTTCCAGGCTTGGTGAAGAGGTGGAGGATATCATCGAGGCCGGAGCGGACTGGGTGCACCTTGATGTGATGGATGGGCATTTCGTTCCCAACATCACCTTTGGTCCTCAAGTCATAAAATCGGTCCGCGGCCGGACAGCAGCGGTGTTCGATTGCCATCTCATGATCGCACCGGCAGACGCCTATCTCGCGGCCTTTGCCGATGCCGGGTGCGACTTCATCACCGTTCATGCGGAAGCAGGGCCGCATCTGGACCGCTCGCTGCAGACCATTCGCAATCTCGGCAGGAAAGCAGGCGTGTCCCTCAATCCGTCTACGCCTGAAACGGTAATAGAATATGTGCTGGACCGCCTCGACCTCGTATTGTTGATGACGGTCAATCCAGGGTTCGGCGGACAGGCATTCATCCCGTCGGTTGTCGAAAAGACACGGCGTCTGAAAGCACTGATCGGCGATCGTCCGATTCATATCGAAATCGATGGCGGTGTCACGCCGGAGACCGCGCCTCTGGTGGCTGCTGCCGGCGCTGATGTTCTTGTCGCCGGGTCAGCGATTTTCAAGGGAGGCAGCAAGGCTGCTTACGCCGCCAATATTGCTGCCATCCGCCGTGCTGCCGATGGCGCCAGGCACCAGAAGGCAGCGTGAGAGGAGGGGAAAACGATGGCAGCAGTCCCACCCCTTTGTGATTTTGGCTGGCAAGCTGTCGATGCAAGCTTGATCGGGACTGACGGCCAACGGCACTCCCTCCTGGCTCAGGCCGGACGGCAAGGACTTGTCATCGCGTTCATTTGCAACCACTGTCCCTACGTGAAGGCCGTCATCGGGCGTATCGTGCGTGACGCGCATGATCTCGCAGCGCTAGATGTTGGCTTTGTTGCCGTCAATGCCAATGATGCAGCAGCTTACCCCGCCGATTCCTATGAAAACATGCAACGGTTCTCCCAAGAGAATGCATTTCCCTTTCCCTATTTGCACGATGCAGACCAAGCGGTTGCACACGCCTATGGTGCAGTCTGCACGCCGGATTTCTTCGGGTTCAATGCAAGGGGTGAATTGCAATACCGCGGGCGGCTGGACGGCTCGCGCAAACAGGAAGCTATCGCGGACCTGCGGCGGGATTTGTTCGAGGCAATGCGCCAGATTGCGCGATCGGGCGCTGGACCACGCGAACAGATTGCCTCGGTGGGCTGCTCCATCAAATGGCGCGATTCGCCCTGACAGAGTGATGCCGCCGGCGATCCGGCCGGCGGCAATCTGTTACTTCGAGTATTGTTTGAGATAGGCCTCGAGGTTGGTAATTTCCGTCTCATCCTTCAGGCCGGGAAAGGCCATCTTGGTGCCTGGAACCTTGGCCTTCGGATCATGCAAATAGTCGCGCAAGCTGGCAATGTCCCACACAAGACCGCCCGCACCGGCAGCCTTCATTGCAGGAGAATAGCCGAATCCCGGATGTGTACCGGCTGTTCGCCCAAACAGTCCGAACAGAGACGGCCCGACCTTGTTCTTGTCGGTGTCTGCCACGTGGCAGGCCATACATTTCTTGAAAACCGTTGCACCTGCTGTTGCATCACCCGCATCTTGAGCGCGGGCACTGGCAACTGACAGAGCTACAACTGACATACCAATCAGTAGTACAAGGTATCGCATGGCATTTCCTCATTTTCGCCAAGGGTGCCCTAGACGAAGACTGGCACCAATTTCCATGCATTGGCACCACCATTTTAGCTTGATCTTTTTGTTGAAGAACGGCTGATCATAGCATTCCAAAACGTTACCCGCGACATTGCATAAGTCAATCGCCGGGCTGCGGAAATAACGCCGCAGCATCACGATTGCGTTTTCCGCTGAACGCATGATTGACGGCAGCGGGCGGGAAACGTAATTTGGATGCAACGATATTTCTCATCGGGCACCTTGAGAAATCCGTCGAACGGCTTCTGATCCAGTCAATCCACCTTGTGTATTCGAGGTATTGGGGGGAAGGGGTAGCGGATTGAGGGTGCTGAATGGACGTTATCGATCTTATCCTGACAGTCTGTCTTATATCCAACCCATCAAATTGCCGGGAGGAACGCCTGCATTTCGAGAACAAGGGTAACCTTCTCAATTGCATGTTCCTTGCTCCGGCCGAAATTGCAAAGTGGGCCGGAGAACATCCGAAACTGCGTGTTGCGCGCTGGAAGTGCGCCTATCCAACCAACGAGTTGACTTTATGACCGGATAATCCGGCCGCGATCTGTCAGGGAGGTTTTGTGACGGGCAAATATCAATATCGATTTTTCATGGTGTTGCTTTTCATATTGTCGATTGTGTGCAGCGGCACGGCGAACGGTCTGGCATCGGAAACAGTTCGCGTCGGTGTTCTCAAATTCGGCACGGTGAATTGGGAACTCGACACGATCAAACACAACAAGCTTGATGAGAAATATGGTGTGCATGTCGATGTCCGGTTCTTCGCCGGTGAGGAGGCGACCAATGTCGCGATGTTGGCCGGGGATGTTGATATAATCGTCAGCGATTGGCTTTGGGTGTCGCGTCAACGCGCCTCGGGCGAAGACCTGGCTTTCGTGCCCTATTCCAGTTCTGTCGGCGCACTCATGGTGCGAGATGGCTCACCGATCAAAAGTCTCACGGATCTCAAAGGCAAGAAAATCGGCATTGCCGGCGGGCCTCTCGACAAGAGCTGGCTGCTCATTCAGGGGCTTGCCAAACGCCAGTCGCTCGATCTGGCGGCGCAAAACGACATTGTCTTTGGCGCTCCGCCATTGCTCACTGAGAAAGCGCAACAGAATGAGCTCGATGCCGTTCTGAACTTCTGGAATTTTTGTGCGCGGTTGGAGGCCAATGGCTTTCGCAGGGTTATCAGTACAAGCGAAGCCGCCAAGGCGCTCGGCGCCACTGGCACCACATCGGCTCTTGGCTATATATTCCACGACAAATGGGCAAGCGCCCATCCCGCGGCCATTGCAGGATTCATCAAGGCCAGCCGAGACGCCAAGGCGCTTCTTGGCAGCTCCGATGCGGAATGGCAGCGACTCGCGCCGGTGGTGAAGGCAGAAGGGCGCGAACTCGATATCTTACGGGATCGTTATCGCGAAGGCATTCCTTCCCGATCCGTCGACGCCGAACAGGCCGACGCAGAAAAGCTCTATGCGCTTCTCGCGGAACTCGGTGGCCCGCGGCTGGTCGGTCCGGCGGTCACGCTGGCTCCCGGCACGTTCTGGAGGGCCCAATAGATGTCTGTGGTCTCCACCGAACGGCGAGGAGCACGTGAGGTAGTACCGTTGCCGCGGTCACGGCGCTGGACCTCATCCGTCATGGTTTTTCTGTCCTTTGCGGCACTCTTGATCCTCTGGCATATCGGGGCCACGTTTTGGCCGAGCCGATCCTTTCCGGCACCGTTGCTCGTTCTGCAAAAGTTCACAAGCGAGACCGCGAGCGGCGATTTACCCTATCATTTGGCAATCACGCTATGGCGCGTGGCGGCCTCGTTCTTCCTTGCCATGCTCATCGGATCCGTGATCGGCGTTTTCCTGGGCAGCCATCGGCGAGCAGACCAGTTCTTCAATCCCTGGCTCATTCTCTTCCTGAATATCCCGGCACTCGTGATCATCGTCCTGGCTTATATCTGGTTTGGTCTGAACGAGGCCGCGGCGATTGGTGCGGTTGCCCTGAACAAAATCCCCAATGTGGTCGTGACGATGCGCGAAGGGACACGGGCGCTCGACGGGCGTTATGCGGAGATGGCGCGGGTGTACCGGTTCAGCGCAATCGACCGTTTGCGGCATATCCTGTTACCGCAGCTGCAACCCTACATCGCTGCAACGTCGCGTTCCGGCGTTTCACTGATCTGGAAGATTGTGCTTGTTGTCGAACTCATGGGCCGGTCGAATGGTATCGGCTTCCAGATCAACCTGTTTTTTCAACTCTTCGATGTTGCTGCAATTCTCGCCTACACTCTGGCGTTCGTTGCCGTGATGCTTTTCATCGAACTTGTATTGGTACAGCCCCTTGAACACACATCAACGCGTTGGCGTCGCCGCCCGGCTTAAGGTCGATATCCAGGAAAAATCGTTTCGCTCATCCAATGGTGAAGCGATCGATGTCCTGCGCGATTTGCGTTTCGAAGTGGAGCAGAACGAATTTGCCTGTATCCTTGGTCCTTCCGGGTGCGGCAAGACGACAACACTGCGCATATTGCTCGGGCTCGAAGGGAGCTATGGCGGCTCCGTTCAGTTGCCGGGGCTGGCCGAACCACGCGTCGGGGCAGTGTTTCAAGAACCGGTATTGTTGCCGTGGTGTTCAGTTGAGCAAAACGTGCGGCTTGCATTGCCGAAACGGTCGAGGGGCGCGAATCTCGATGCCCTGTTCCGTATCTTGGGTCTGACCGCAATGCGGACGTTCTATCCCGGTGAATTGTCTCTCGGCCTTGCGCGGCGCGTGGCAATCGCGCGGGCATTGGCAATCGAACCAGACATTCTGCTGCTCGATGAGCCCTTTGTTTCACTGGATGAAGCAACGGCGGATCAGCTGCGTCACCTGCTCCTGTCGGTCTGGTCCGAACGTCCGACGACGGCGCTCATGGTGACCCACAATGTGCAGGAAGCGATCATGCTATCGGACCGGATCATCGTCTTCTCGGATCGTCCTGCCCACGTCGTCGGAACTTTCGACATCAGGGTGCCGCGACACAGCCGCAACGCACAGGTTAGGGCGGATCTCTTGCGTTCGTTCCACGCAAAATTCTCGGACAGAGGCGTGGGTCCATGAGCGGCACGACCCGGCGCGGTGTCCTCAAAACAGGCCTGGTCTTTGCCTGTTGCGGCATGTCGCATGCGCGTCTGGCGCTGGCCCAGTCACGGCCAGGTGATCCGTTGCCGGTGAAGCAGATTGCCGACGGGGTGTTTGCCTTTGCCGGCATCCCTGCGATGATGAACAATCAGAATGATGGCGAGATCTGCAATGTCGGTTTCATCATCGGTGACGAGGCGGTCGCTGTTATCGACAGTGGCGGCAGCGTGGTTGAAGGCAAGGCTTTGATCGGGGCCATTCGCGCCAGAACCGACAGGCCGATCCGCTATCTGATCAACACCCATATGCACCCGGACCACCTCTTCGGTAACGCAGCGTTCGAGTCTACCGGCGCAATCATCGTCGGTCACCGCAATTTGCCGCGCGCTTTGGAAAGCCGTGGGGCTTATTATCTGCAGAGTTACAGGGATGCGATGGGTGATGATCTGATGGCGGACATCAGGATCGTTCCGCCAACCAAGCTCGTAACCGGCGAGGAAGAGCTCGATCTTGGCAATCGCAGACTCACCTTGAAGGCATGGAAACCAGCGCATACGGACAATGATCTTTCCGTTTTTGACCACAAAACCGATACTTTTTTTACCGGCGATCTCTGCTTTATCGGCCATCTGCCAACGATGGATGGATCGCTGCTTGGATGGATCGCGCAACTGGACATCCTGAACGGGATCAAGGCGAAATCTGCTGTCCCCGGGCATGGACCCATACCATCACCATGGCCGCAGGCACTGGATGCGGAGCGCCGTTACTTCGATGTGCTTGCGAGCGATATGCGCAAAGCCATTGCCGATGGTGTGCCGATGTCGGATGCCGTCAAGTCAGCGGCGCAACGCGAACGCGCAAACTGGAAGCTCTTTGACGAATACAATCAGCGCAATGCCACCGCGGCTTTCGCTGAACTCGAGTGGGAATGATTGGGCGGTGCCGGCATTTGCCAGACCGCTCGGATGGGTGGTATAGGTAGTAACAGCCGGGCACCGCCAAATTATCCTTGGTGGAGGCAGAACACGATGTTTACGATAGTACAGCCGCGTAGCCGGATGGTTGCCACTGCGCTTTTTGTGCTGGTTGGTGCGGTTATTTCATTTCCCGTATGGGCGCAAAATGCGGGGCCTCCCGAAAGCGCGACCTGGAACGGTTTGAAGGGCGATGTCTTTGGACAGAAGCCCATCGAACCGGCAAACGGCATTGTGAGCATCGATGCGCCGAAGCGCGCCGAAGATGCTGCGATTGTGCCGGTTGACCTGCATTTCAAAACCGATGCCGGGACTGGCCGCGTCAAGACTGTGACCTTGGTCGTGGATGAAAATCCATCGCCGGTTGCCGCGGTGTTCAAGTTCGGTCCGGATGCCGGAGTGACCCATCTGGCAACGCGATTGCGTGTGAATGCCTATTCCTATGTAAGAGCCATCGCGGAAACCGAGGACGGTAAACTTCATATGACAGAGACCTTCGTCAAGGCATCGGGAGGATGCTCGGCACCGGCCATGAAGAACACCGACGAAGCACTCGCCAATCTGGGCAAAATGAAACTGCGCGTGTTTTCGTCGAAAGCATCCGGTATGGAGCCAATGACCCGTGCGACGGAAATGCAGCTCATGATCCGCCATCCCAACAATTCCGGGCTGCAGATGGACCAGATAACCCGGTACTACATCCCCGCGCACTTCATTCAGGGATTGACGGTGTCTCAAGGCAATCGGCTGATCATGTCGATGGAAGGCGGAATTTCGATTTCGGAAGATCCGAACTTCCGCTTCGAATTTGATGCAAAGCCGGGAGAGGATATCAAGGTTGAAGCGGCCGACACCGAAGGCAAGCAATTCAAGGATGAATGGCCGCTTGAATCATCAAGTTTGTGATGAAGGGGACCGAGGATTCAGAAGCAGCGTATGTCCGCTTCGGCCTGCGCCCGTTTCAGCTCCGTGATGGAAGCTTTCGCCGGAGCGCTTTCGCGAAAGAGCGCGCCGTTTTCGCCGGGAACCATTCCCATTGATTTGTATGTTTCAGCGGCAACATAGTGATCGTAGGAGATGACAGAGGCAATGACATCGATCGAACAGGAACAGCGTTGCAGCGAATCCCGGTTCTCTCCGTTGGCCTTCATGCAGCCGTAAACGTACTCGGCAAGGGCTGGCGTGGGATAATCCGCGGCTGATTTTGCCGGCGAAGAATATGCAATTGCTGCGGTTGCTAACAGGCATAATTGCAGGGCTTTTGATATGGACATCGGGCCGTTGCCTTCGCGCTGGTGAGGTGCCGCGGTTTTCAAATGGATAGAAAATAATAATATTGATTGGCAAGAGTTGTCCAGTATTAAAGTATCAAATCATGATGATCCTATATATTGTAGAATAAAATAGGAAAACGCGATATATGTTGCGGTGCAAGATATATATATTGCAGCGCAGAAAATATAAATTGATAAACATGCTTGCCTAATGCAAATCTTTCTCCTATCGTCACCTTGTTTCCGGCTTCAAGGACGTTACCGTCAAGGGAGTGGTGACAGTCTTCGTAGGCCAAGCGGGGTGGGCAGTAACGGTGCCCTCTGCGCGCCTGGCTTAGGTCGTGACACGCTGCCGGAAATACTTCCCCATTTGCGTGAGCTAATGGAGCGGACCGCTGTGATAAACGGCTCCGCCCGATGGTTCATAAATGTGAACTTAGGGAGGACTCATAATGCGTGTACACAAGAATTTAATGCGAGCGTTGGCCACCTTTAGTCTGTCGTTTTCATTGGCGGGAGGAGCTTTAGCCAATGACGATCTGCAAGCCTTGATTTCCAATTCGAAGGACTGGGCGATCCAGACCGGCGATTATGCCAACACCCGATATTCAAAACTCAACAAGATCAACAAGGACAACGTCAAGAACCTTCAGGTCGCCTGGACGTTTTCGACAGGCGTGCTGCGCGGTCACGAAGGTGGCCCGCTCATCATAGGGGATGTCATGTATGTCCATGCGCCCTATCCGAATACAGTCTATGCGCTTGACCTGAACAATGACGGCAAGATCCTGTGGAAATATGAACCCAAACAGGACCCTAATGTTATTCCAATCATGTGCTGCGATACCGTTAATCGCGGCGTGGCTTATGGCGATGGCAAGATTTTCCTGTACCAGGCCGATACAACCCTCGTGGCTCTCGATGCAAAAACCGGCAAGCCCGAATGGTCTGTGAAGAATGGTGAAGCTGCCGATGGCAGTAAAGGCGAATCCGGTACATCTGCTCCGATGGTCGTCAAGGACAAAGTCATCGTCGGTATTTCCGGTGGTGAGTTCGGCGTTCGCGGTGCTTTGACTGCCTATAATATCAAAGATGGCAAGCAGGCGTGGCGGGCATGGTCAATTGGTTCGGACAAGGACACATTGATCGATCCGGAAAAGACGACCCAACTCGGTAAGCCGGTTGGCGCAGATTCCAGCACCAAGACATGGGAAGGCGATCAGTGGAAGATCGGTGGTGGAACAACGTGGGGTTGGTATTCTTATGATCCCAAATTGAACCTTATCTATTATGGCACGGGCAACCCATCCACATGGAATCCCAGCCAGCGGCCTGGCGACAACAAGTGGTCCATGACAATCATGGCCCGTGATGCCGACACCGGTATGGCGAAATGGCTGTACCAGATGACCCCGCATGACGAGTGGGATTATGACGGCGTCAACGAGATGATCCTTGCAGATGATATCAAAATAGACGGCAAGGATCGCAATGTGCTGGTGCATTTTGATCGCAACGGCTTTGCCTACACTCTGGACCGTGCAACCGGCGAACTTCTGGTAGCCAAGAAATACGATCCGGCTGTGAACTGGGCAACAGAAGTCGTGATGGACAAGAACAGCAAGGACTATGGGCGTCCTGTCGTCGTCGACAAATATTCGACGGCAAAACAGGGTGAAGACGTCAACACGACGGGTATTTGCCCTGCTGCACTTGGTACCAAGGATCAGCAGCCTGCCAGCTATTCACCGAAGACGAAACTCTTCTATGTCCCGACAAACCATGTCTGCATGGATTACGAGCCCTACAAGGTCAGCTATACCGCCGGTCAACCTTACATCGGCGCAACGCTTTCCATGTATCCCGCTCCGAACAGCCATGGCGGCATGGGCAACTTCATTGCCTGGGATGCGGCAAAGGGTGAAATCGTCTGGTCCAAACCCGAGCAGTTCTCGGTCTGGTCCGGCGCGCTGGCAACCGATGGCGACGTGGTGTTCTACGGTACGCTTGAAGGTTATCTGAAGGCAGTCGATAAGAACGGCAAGGAACTGTACAAGTTCAAGACTCCTTCCGGCATTATCGGCAACGTCACCACCTACGAACACAAGGGCAAACAATATGTTGCCGTTCTGTCCGGTGTTGGTGGCTGGGCAGGCATTGGTCTTGCTGCCGGTCTGACAAAAGGTACGGATGGTCTGGGCGCGGTCGGCGGTTATGCCGGTCTCTCCGACTATACGGCTTTGGGCGGTCAGCTGACCGTTTTCGCCGTCCCCGAATAAACCGGGGCGAGCAGACACTTGAACAGGGCGCCCGGTTTCAATCAGGCCGGGCCCCTCGTGTCACCTGACCGATACCTGATGATCAATCATAACCGTTGAGCTGGCGCCAACAGGTGTTGCCCGACGCGCGAATGCGAGGTTACCGAATGCCGATTCGAACAATCCTTCTGGCCGTCACTGCCACTCTTGCTCTCCTGATAGGGCAAGGCAGCAGCCGTGCCGATGACAAGGCCGCAGCTGCGGTTGTTTCCGACGACAATGGCAAATACGCCGACAAGGACGGAAATCCGACATTCAAGATACAACCGGATGGAACTGTTGATTGGCATACCTACAGTGGTTACCGGCGGTTCAATTCGGAATGCAATGTCTGTCATGGAGCAGACGGTGCGGGGTCGTCCTTTGCGCCGGTTCTCGCCGATTCGCTCAAGACAATGTCCTACGCCGATTTCCTGTCGACAGTGGCGGGAGGCCGTAAGAATCTGTCGAACGGCAACGACAAAGTGATGCCGGCCTTCGGCGACAACAAGAACGTTTATTGCTACATGGACGATCTCTACGTCTATCTGCGCGCCCGTGCTGTCGGGGACCTTCCGCGAGGGCGTCCTGCAAAGCATGAAGACAAGTCGGCGGCCGCCAAACAGGCGGAAGATTCATGCATGGGTGGATGAGATGATGCAGCGCGCGAAATCCCGCCAATACCAGATCGCAGCCTTGATTGCAGCGATACTCGCTGTGCCGTCGGCTGCCTCGGCGCAGAGCGCCGGCCTGGGAGCTGCCGGTGAGCTTGTCGATCCGGATATACTGCGCGTGTGCGCAGACCCGTCGAATATGCCGTTTTCCGACCAAAGCGGCAAAGGATTTGAAAACAAGCTGGCGGAACTGGTCGCGGCCAAAACCGGACGAAAATCGGTGGCCTACACCTGGTATCCCATGGCGACCGGCTTCGTTCGCAATACACTGCGGTCCAACCATTGCGATATCATCATGGGATATGCCCAAGGCGATGATCTCGTACAGAACACCAACGCCTATTATCGCTCTACCTATGTCATGGTCTACAGGAAGGGAGCCGGTCTCGACGATGTGGTGTCGATCGAGGACAAGACGCTGGAAGGCAAGAAGATCGGTGTTGTCGCGGGAACACCGCCGGCTGCCAATCTTGCCAAGGCCGGTTACATGCGCAGCGTTGTTCCCTATCCGTTGATGGTGGACACGCGCCTCGCGCCGTCCATGGCTGACGTGATGATCAAGGACCTTATGAAGGGCACCATAGATGTGGCAGTCCTTTGGGGCCCAATGGCGGGTTATTATGCGCATGAGATCAATCCGGATCTGGCGGTTGTCTCGCTGGCAAAGGAAAAGTCCGGACATATGGCTTACCGGATCACCATGGGTGTGCGTCCGTCCGATCAGGAATGGAAGCGGGCATTGAACAAGGTCATCAAGGAGAACCAGCCTGAGATCAATCGGATTCTGGGCGAATATCATGTGCCGCTGATAGACGAAAATGACAAGCCGATCACGCAATAGCCCGTTGGGCGACGCGGCGCCTATCTGCTTTGTCGCTGCGGTCCTTTTGATGAATACGGGTGTCAATCTGGCCGGTGCGGAAGGAAATGCGCCTGAACCGGAGGGATACCGGACAGAGATGTACCGGGCTCCCGTTCCTGCGACGCTGAAGGGAGCGAAAGTGGTAACGACGGATGAGGCCATCGCTCTGTGGAAAGACAAGGAAACCGTTTTCATTGATGTGCTGCCGCACGATTCTAAACCGGCAAACCTTCCGGCCGGAACCATATGGCGAGACAAGGTGCGGGAGGACATTCCCGGGAGCATCTGGCTTGCAAACACAGGCTACGGAATTTTGAACAAGGAGACGGAATCCTATTTCCGCAAGGGACTGGAATCGCGGCTCGGGCATGAGAAGAATCGAAGGGTGTTGTTCTATTGTATGGAGAATTGCTGGATGTCGTGGAATGCCGCCAAAAGAGCGGTCGAATGGGGATATCGTTCCGTCTTCTGGTACCCGCTCGGCACGGACGGCTGGATCGCGGCGGGGCAAGCCACACAAAAAAATGAACCCTACTAATTTAGATCCTGCGCCATGATGGCGTATGGTGGCGGAGAAAGATCACTGCGGTGATCTTTGGATAGAAGGAGGCTAGCATGAAGAAAATTTGGACAAAGCCGACCATGTGTCAGGTTGCTGCTGGTATGGAACTGACGCGTTACATGCCTGCTGAACTGAAGACGAAGAAGTAATCTCCAGTCTTCGCCCTGCGTGAGCCAATCACGCGGGGCGGATTCCGGCCTGTTGGGGTATTGCGCGCAATGCGATTGAAAATAATCGGCTCGGCGGCTGGCGGCGGGTTTCCCCAATGGAATTGCAATTATCAATTGAGCCGCCGCGCATGGAACGGCGATGAAAGCGTGCGTTCCCGCACGCAATCCAGCCTTGCCGTCAGCTCGAATGGAACGGACTGGGTTCTCTTCAATGCGTCGCCTGATATTCGCCAGCAGATCGCGGCAACACCGGAACTTCGGCCACAGGAGAACGGGCGCTTGCGCTCGACGCCGATACGCGCGGTGGTTCTGACCAATGCCGACGTCGATCACATTGCCGGACTGCTCAGCTTGCGTGAGCGCGAGCCGTTCGTGATTTATGCGACGCGTCGTGTGCTTGATGTGCTTGAGGCCAATTCCATCTTCAACGTGCTTGATCGGGCGCTTGTTGACCGGCGTGAGCTGAAGATCGGCGGAAAAACCGATATTCTTGATGTCGCGAAAACTCCGACGGGAATTACCGTTGAAGCTTTTCCCGTCCCAGGCAAGGTGGCGCTGTTTCTTGAGGATCACAGCAAGGCAGGTGAAGGTTTCGGTACACAGGAGGGCGATACGATCGGCCTTCGCATTTCCTCGACCGATGGCGAACAGGCAGCATTCTATGTCCCGGGTTGTGCCCGCATCGATGCGGCACTCAAGTCGAGATTGCAGCGGGCCGATTGCCTGCTCTTTGATGGCACTCTGTACACCGACGACGAAATGGTTGCGGCGGGCGTCGGATCAAAGACCGGCGCACGGATGGGGCATGTCGCCATTTCAGGCGAAAACGGGTCATTGGCTGCGCTGGCAGAACTTGGCATCAGCAACAGGATTTACGTTCACATCAACAACACCAATCCCGTCCTTGACACCGCATCGGCCGCGCACGCCGCGGCTGTCGATGCAGGCTGGAAAATAGCATTCGATGGCATGGAGGTCAGACTTTGAGCGAATTTGGCGATGCGGCACGTGGTGGATTATCTCCGGCCCAGCTTGAAAACGTTCTGCGTGACGTGGGTGCTGCGCGCTACCACAACCGGCATCCGTTCCATCACCAGATGACCAGCGGTGCTCTGAACAAGGGTCAGATGCAGGCCTGGGCTCTCAACCGCTATTCCTACCAATCGGTCATTCCGCGCAAGGATGCCGCCATCATCATGCGGTCGGACGATCCCGCGTTCCGCGCCGAATGGCGCAAACGGATTGAAGACCATGATGGCGGTGACGGCTGGAGCGGCGGTATTGCCCGCTGGTTGAAGCTCGCAGCGGGTCTCGGACTTGATGCCGATATGGTCAAAAGCGAGAAATTCGTATTGCCGGGCACACGCTTTGCCGTCGGTGCCTATCTGTCCTACTGCACGAACCGGACAATGCTAGAAGCCGTCGCGTCGTCGTTGACGGAACTGTTCTCGCCCATCATCATCGGCGAGCGCGTTCCGGCGATGCTGGCGAAATATGACTATATCACCGCGGACATTCTCGCCTATTTCGACAAGCGTCCGGCGCTTGCCTCGCGCGATTCCGATTTTGCACTCGCCTATGTAATGAAACAAGCCGACAATGCCGAGAAGCAGCAATCGGTGATCAATGCGCTTGTCTTCAAATGTGATGTCCTCTGGGCGATGCTGGACGCGTTGGCGCATGCTTATGGCGAGAAGGGCAATATACCGCCCGGTGCCTTTGTTCCGGAGGCAGCATGAACGCGGCCGTTCGCTCCCGTGCTATCGTGTCGATGCAGTCACGGCCTGTTTTGAAGCGTCATGTGCGGCTGCAATATGATGGTGTGCGCGAAGCTTGGGCGCTGCTGTCGCCGGAAAAAATATTCTGGCCGAACGAAGTCAGTCTCGACATTTTGCAGCTGTGCGATGGCCGCCACAATGTGGCACAGATGATTGCGCTTCTTGCCGATCAGTACACCGCGGAGCAGGAAGAAATCGCGCCTGATATCAGCGCCTTCCTGCAGGAGTGGTCCGACAAGTTCCTGGTGTCGTTATGATGAGCCCTGTGCTGCCGCCGATTGGCATGCTGGCGGAGCTGACCCACCGCTGTCCCTTGCAATGTGCCTACTGCTCCAACCCGGTTGAATTGCTCAAAGCAAACCGCGAGATGGATACGGCCGGCTGGTTTGCTCTGTTCGAACAGGCAGCGGATCTCGGGGTTCTCCAGGTGCATCTATCCGGCGGCGAACCGACGCTGCGCACCGATCTCGCCGAACTCGTCGCCGGTCTGGCCAAACGCGGTGTTTACACCAATCTGATCACGGCCGGGGTCGGAATTGCCGAGGGGCGTATCGAGGCTCTCGCTGATGCCGGGCTCGATCATATCCAGCTGAGTTTTCAGGGCGCCTTTGCTGCAACGACCGAGAAGATCGGCAACGCTCGCGGTGCGCACGAAAAGAAGCTCGAAACGGCCCGTCGCGTTCGTGCTGCCGGTCTTCCACTGACCATCAATGCCCCGATACACCGCCATAATATGGAAGAGGTGCCGGATTTCATTGATCTGGCGCTTGAACTTGGCGCGGAGCGGCTGGAGATTGCCAATGTGCAATATGCGGGCTGGGCACTCGTCAATCGCAAGGTGCTGATGCCTGAGCGGGAAGCTGTCGAACGGCAGGTGCAGATCGTCGAGGAAGCACAGGAGCGGCTTCGCGGTATCATGACGATTGACTTCGTCACACCCGATTATTTCGCCGTGTATCCCAAGCCATGCATGGGGGGATGGGCGCGGGATGCCTTCATGGTTGCACCGGATGGAACCGTATTGCCGTGCCACGCGGCCGCATCGATCAAATCACTGCATTTCGAACGCTTCGGCGCGTGGAGCCTCAGTCGCATCTGGCATGAATCCCCGGCGTTCAATGCGTTTCGCGGGACAGACTGGATGCAGGAGCCGTGCCGCAGCTGCGAACGGCAGGAAATAGATTGGGGCGGATGCCGCTGTCAGGCCATGGCGATCGCGGGGGATGCCGCGGCGACTGACCCGGCCTGCATCAAATCACCGTTGCACGCGCGGATGGCCGCGCTGATCGATGAAGCCGTGACAGCAAAATCCCCGGACGCGACACCGGATGGCTTCATCTATCGCCGTATTGGCAAGACTGCCGGGCTCATTGCCTGAAGGCTATTGCTTGAGCATGGATTGGCCGATGGTCTTGGACAGGCTATAAAGCCTCTGTTCGATAATGGTCGGCACCTCACAAACATAGGTTAAGGACTGCACGCGTTCTTGGAATATTCGTGTTTCCCAGGTCAATCGCTCATTGGCCCGGTCCAGATCATCCGGGTCCGTATCAGCTTTGCCGCGCATGGCATCGACCCTGGCCGCTTCCTTGCGCAGATCATCCGCCATTTCGCGCTGTTTGCCGGCATAGCGTGAAATGCCGGAGATGACCTGTATTCGCTCGCGGTTCAGGGTGTCGAACAGCCCCTGGAACAGCAGCAACATCTTGTCATTCACCTGGTCTCTCGGCAGGCCGTTGGCAAATTCGACGATTCTGGTCCGGGCCGTATCGAGCGGATTGCGGCGCGCCGCCAAATCATCGACCAGAGCATGGATTGCGGCATCGTTGTCCCAGCCCTTCGCGGAGTCGGGAATATCCGGACCATTCCAAACCTGACCAACAGACAATTCGGGCACCTTGCGTTGCACGCAGGGCCAGGTCGGATCATTCTGCGCCGCGCCAAAAGACCCTCCGGCCGAAGCGGTGCAGATGAGAAGACTGGTTGCGATAATGCGACACTGTCTCAATTGTTTCCTCCCTCTTGTTTCTTGATGACGAGGCCCCTCGAGGGATCATAGGCGATGATGGCGCCGGCAATGAACACGAGCGTGAATCCGCAGACGACGGCAAGAGATATCCATTCGATCTTCCCATAGAAGGCGAACCGCACCAGTTCGACGGCATAGGTAAAGGGATTGAGCAGGCATATCTTGTAAAGTAGTGGACTGGCCTCCTGCACGCGCCAGAGCGGATAGAGCGCGGAGGAGGCGAAATACATCGGAAAGATCACGAAGTTCATGATCCCCGCAAAGTTTTCCAACTGTTTGATCATGGATGAGAGCAGCATGCCGAGCGCACCCAGCATCATACCTGCGATGAAGAGTGCCGGCAGCGTCAGGATGTAGCCGGACGCTGGCGCCTTGACGCCCCAGAACCAGGCAATGAACAGGAACGCATAGACTTGCACAATCGAGACGGCGACACCGGCGAGCAGCTTGGACATGAGCAGGAACCAGCGGGGAAATGGGCTGACCAGCAGGGTGCGCATATTGCCCATCTCCCTGTCATAGACCATGGACAGCGAGGACTGCATCCCGCTGAACAGCAGGATCATCCCGCATAAGCCGGGCGTGATATAGACCTCATAAAGTACGTAGGTTTGATAGGGCGGGATGATTGAGACGCCGAGAACCTGGCGGAAGCCTGCTGCAAAAATGAACAGCCAGAGCAGAGGCCGGACAAGCGATGAAATGAAGCGCTCGCGCTGATGCAGATAGCGAAGTCCTTCCCGCACGAGAATACCTTTGAGGCACACCAGATATTGCATGGGGCCAAAGCGGTTGTGTCCAATGCTCCTGATGGAAATGTTGCCGGGGATATCGGTCATAGACGACCTCCGGCGTTCAAAGAGATGATACCGGTAAGGCGTGAGAACGCCTCGTTCATGGTGTCCGCGCCAGTATCCTTGATGACATCGTGCGTCGTGCCATTGGCGACCAGCTTACCCTGATTGAGAACAACGATCTGATCGGCGTGACTGACCTCGTCGATCAGATGGGTGGCCCACAAGACGCTGATACCCTTTTCCGCTACCAGCCTGCGAATATCGGCAAGGATCGTCGCCCGCGATTTGATATCAAGTCCGACGGTTGCCTCATCGAGCAGCAACAGGGACGGCTGATGCAACAAGGCGCGAATGATTTCAACACGTCTGATCTGGCCGCCGGAAAGACTGCGGGCTTTTTCATGCAACCGGTCGCTCATGTCGATTGATTGCATCAGCTCATGAATACGCCGATCGGTTTCGCGCGACCCGATCCCGTGCAGAGAAGCGTGATAGGCCAGATTCTGATGGATCGTCAGATCGAGATCGAGTGTGCGAGCCTGAAAGACGATTCCAAGACGCCGCAATGCTTCGCCGGATCTGCGATCGATGTCGTTGCCGAAGACGCGGATGCGGCCATTGCGGGTGGCAAACAGATGGCTGATCAGGGAAAACAACGTTGTCTTGCCTGCGCCATTCAAACCCAGGAGCACGGCAAAACGACCGGGTGCAATAGAGAATGAGATATTGTCCAGCGCCTGTCGCCTGCCATAGGAATAACTTACCGAGGCAAGTTCCAGCGCCGGTACACTCGTATCCGTAGCCGGCTTGTCATGAATAGTCTTCAACTCAACATCCGGACTCATCAAGCTCCACCCCTTGGTTACCCACTGCAGTTGCCGCGCTTGCCGATGTTAGCGCTTATTTGATGGTAATTGTCCCCTTCATTCCTTTGTCAGCTAGATCGGGCACCGACCAGGTGTATTTGCCTGGACGCACTGTCGTGAATTGAACACTCATTGTACCGGGGGAGTCGAATTCAAGCCAGGCGGGAGCGCCGTTCATATGCACTTCGAGGTTATTGATGACGATTTGATTCATCCAGACATTGCGAAAGAGGTCGGTGGCGAATTTGTACTCGAGGCCCGCGGCCGACGTAATCTTCCAGCGATAGCCTTGTCCGGCCACCAGCTCAAAATCCTTTTGGTTGACCGTGAATTCACTGTCTTTGGAGCCAAGGATGAGTTCCGGCAGGTTCTTGCTGGAGCGGGTGACCGCAGGTGTCTTGGCTTCTGTCGCGGCCTTTGGCTCAGGTGCTGTTTTGTCGTCGTCGTCATCTGCCTGAGCCAAGGCAAAGGACGGGGCAAGCACTATCCCAAGAAATCCGGCCAGTGCAAATCGTCTGAAAGTCGACATATGGTTCCTCCTTTTGGTCGATGATTTTGTCTAGTTCGGCGCAACCGCAACACCCCACGGCAATTGGCCTACGGTGACCGATTTGATCGGCTCATCCGTCGCGGTGTCGATGAATGTGATATCGTTGGACAGGCCGTTGGTGCTTATGATGGTTTTGCCGTCCGGCATGAAAGCAAGCTGCCAGACCCGCTGCCCCACCAGGACATATTTTTCCACCTCGTAAGTCTCGGCATTGATGACGGCAACCCGGTTGGCGGGGCCAAGCGCCACGTAGGCTTTCTTGCCGTCTGCGCTGATACGTATACCGACCGGTTGGATTTGTTCTGAGCGCAATCCCTGAATGTCGAAGGTAATCTTGTGCTTTACAGCGCGTGTCTTGTTGTCAATGACAGAGACGGTGCCGCCAATCTCTGCCGATACCCACACTTCCGAACCGTCTGGCTTGAATTGCGCGTAACGCGGGCGTGAATCGACAAGCACGTTATCCGTGATCTCGTGCGTGGAAGTATCGATGAAATGCGCCATGTTGGTCGTTTCCGACGTATTGACGATGGTCTTGCCGTCGGGACTCACGCCCATGCCCTCCGGTTCCACCCCAACGGGGATTTCCGCAACAACCGCCCGTGTTTCTACATTGATGACGGTGACGAGATTATCGTTCTCATTGGCCACATAGAGCGTCTTGCCATCGGGGGACAGGATGAAGAGTTCGGGATCCGGACCGGAAGGCAACGTGCCTACAATCTTGCCTGTGCTCGTATCAATCATTTGCACGGTGTCATCGTCACTGGCACAGACATAGACTATTTTCCCGTCTGGCGAGATCGTGATGCCGCGCGGGCGTTGCCCGACGTCGATGGTCTTCACCACTTCCATTGATGTGGAATCGACGACGGTAATCGAATTGCCCTTCTCGTTGGAAACATAAACCATATTCGCCCAGCCGGGTTGCGCAAGAAACGGCAGCGCTGCGGCCGCAGCAAGTAGGCACATGTGATGTCGCATCCAGTCCTCCCATAGGTTTATCGTTTATTTGAGCCTGCACTTGGTTTCCGGCCTGTCGACACCCAGCGTATCCAGCTCCGAGAACTGGTGCAGGAAGCCCGCTTGCGGTGACGTCGAAACGACGCCGTGTCCGTCACCGATCAGGATCGGCTGCCGCAATTGCCAGTTCCAATTGCGGAATGTGAGCTTCTGGCCTTTGAAAGCCGCGATGGAGAATTCATCGGATTTGATGTAATCCTCGACCTGTTTGGTCTCGGCGCTTTTCGTGCGTGTTATTGCTTCCCCCAGAATGCGCGCAGCCGTCCATGCCTGCATGTCTTTCGACAACATGCGCCGTCCGGTCATCTTGGCGAAACGGCTCTGGATCTGAACGCCGCCCCATTGTTCGCTTGCCGGATGCCAGCTAGAGGCCACGAGGCCAGCGGTTCCCGCCACTGGCCTTGGCGTCCATGTCCTGTAAGGAACATAGCTGCCGAAGACTTCGCTTTCATCGGCAACGATGACGACGTCATGCTCGGGCAGGTTTTGTGTGAAAACCGGCATCTGTTGCTGCACAAGGACGACGCCACTGTCGGTTCTTCGTGCCGTACCCCGGTCTTCGTACAGGCGTTCCTCAACGATTGTTGCACCGAAGCGGCTCGCGGCGCGCCGGATGGCGTCAGCATAGAGCTTGTCATTCTCGTGCGAGCCATAAAGCAGCACCCATTTGCGCCATTGCTTCCAGACAAGATATTGCGCCAGCCCGTCTGCAAGCATGCTGCGTGTCGGTGCAGTGTGGAAGACATTTGGGCGGCACTCCTCCTCGCGCAAAATGTCATCGGTCGCGCCAATGTTGAAAAGCAGCACGCCGGCATCCTTTGCGATATCCGCTATGGACAACAATTGCTTGGCGGAAACATCCGCAAGGACGAAGCGATCGCCGCGCGCAACCATCTCCTTGAAAGCCGGAATCACATCGGCGTTGAATTTTGTTTCCGTGACATCGAGCGTGAATTGCTGGCCGAGAAATTTGCCTGTCGTGTTGTTGTCGCTAATCGCGACATTCGCACCGGCAACACCTTCGTCGCGCGGCGGTATATCCAGAACCGAGAGGGCCAATTGCGGTTCGTAGGCGCGAAGATAGCCAATGCGTGCGTCCACACCCGGCTTTGCTGACTGATTTGCTGCCGGCTGCTGCGCCGATAACTCAGACACGTTGACGAACAGCAAAAAAAAGCCGAATAAAAACGTGAGAGTAATTGGCACCGTACTCTTCATGACCAAACCATTCATACTGCCGCCATTCAAGTAATGGCGGTGGGTTAAGAACAGAGGTGCCCATAGTGTTTTTAAACAACCCCACCACAATCTCAACCCTTCGAGTCAGCTTTTCTTGCATGCGAGGCAAAGTTTCTCGGTTTCATGCGGGAGCAAGCCGATGACAAAAATGTTGGCCAGTGTGCAGAACCGTCAGGAAGCCGAAATCGTCTTTCAAAGCGGTGCGGATATCATCGATATGAAAGATCCGGCCAACGGCGCACTTGGCGCGGTTGACCTGAGCAAGGTCCTGGAAGTGAAGGACTTTATATCGGGCAGGCGGCCCATCAGTGCAGCGTGCGGCGATCTTCCGATGCATCCGGAAACGATCGGGCGGACGGTGAAAGAGTTTGCAGCAGCAGGTCTGGACTATATCAAGATAGGTTTGTTTCCGTCCGGGCAGTTTGAGGCCTGCGTGACGGCGCTGCAGCCTCTTGCCTTACACAATAAATTGATTGCCGTCGTCTTTGCCGACAATTGGAGCGGTTACAGTCAAAACTTGTTTGAAATCTTGGCAGGTGGCGGATTTCATGGCGTGATGATCGACACCGCCGACAAATCCAAGGGCCGCTTGCTCAATCATCTGTCTCCAGACCAGATCGGCAAATTCGTCAGGAATGGCCAGTCGAACGGATTGATGGTCGGCGTCGCGGGATCACTCGAAGCACCGGATATCTCGCGGCTGCTAACCTACGATCCGGATTTTATGGGGTTTCGCGGGGCGCTCTGCACTGACCTTGACCGCAAGGCATCCGTTGATGCGCTGGCGACCGTGAAGATACGTGGTCTGATCCCCGAAGTGCTCGAGCAGGGAATGCCTGCCAGCGTCGACTACAAACTGCTTGCTGCGCGGGGGTATTTTCCTGAACCGGAAGAGGCGGGGCTCGGCACGGACAAGATTTTCGTTCGTGATTTTGTTTTGCCTGTGCATATCGGTGCCTATCGTTTCGAGCATGGGAAATCACAGAAGGTACGGTTCGACGTGACGGCCGAGGTTTTGCGGGTCACGCGCAATCCCGAGGATATGCGGCACGTGGTTTCCTACGATCTCATCATGGACGGAATTCGTGCCATTGTTGCCGAGGGCCACGTTGAGCTTGCCGAGACATTGGCGGAACAGGTGGCCGCACTGGTGCTTAGAAATCCACGGGTGACGCGGGTCTTTGTCCGCGCGGAAAAACTCGAAATTGGACCTGGCGGTGTCGGTGTCGAGATCGAGCGTACGCGCGAAGCGAAAAATTCAGCCAAGCTGCGGTTTGCGCAGGTGCATGGGGGACGGAAGTCCTCATGAGGCTGCTTGTCGTGAAGCTTGGAGGAAGCACGGCGGGCCATGTGGAAATGCGGCGCTGGATCGAGGCGCTGGCAAGCGCCACGTTTCCGCTGGTGATTGTTCCGGGGGGCGGGCCTTTTGCCGATCAGGTGCGGGTCTCGCAAAAGCGTCTTGGCTATTCGGACGAAGCAGCACATGCGATGGCAATCCTGGCGATGGATCAGTTTGGCATTGCTGTTGCTGAGCGTCATGAACGTTTCCAAACGGCACGGTCCATCGTGGAAATCGCTGACGCACTTGAAGCGGGGCTCATACCCGTCTGGCTGCCATCTGCGATGACAGCCGGAGCACCGGACATTCCCATGTCATGGGATATCACTTCGGATAGTTTGAGCGCGTGGCTTGCCGGACAATTGCAAGCTGACGCACTGCTGCTCATCAAGCAGACCGATGAACACCAGTACTATTCATCGGTAGAAGATGTTGCCGCTGCGGGCATCGTCGACAGTATGCTTCGGGATATGCTTGGAGACGGCATGACCCTTCATATTGCCGGGCCGGCGATGTTGGATGCATTGGATTTACCCTTGGCAGGCTTTCCCGGACGCGTGATGATGCGCAACAGTTATTTCGAAGCAACGGGTGAGCAATGACACGACTGCATACGCCGCGATGGGCTTGGGCGCTGACCGGCTCCGGCCATTTCTTCGTGGAGAGTTTCGAGCTCATAAGAACACTCGAACATTGTGACGTGTTCGTCTCCAAGGCCGCCAATGAAGTCCTGCGCATGTATAAGGTGAAGCTCGATTTTCCCGAGACGACACGGGTTTTGCATGACAAGACCGCAAGTTCCGTGCCGGTTGGCGGCTTCTACAACGGGGTTTATCATACTGCGGTTGTTGCCCCGGCGACGTCGAATACCGTTGCCAAATGCGTCGCCGGCATTTCGGATTCCCTTCCGACCAATGTTTATGCGCAAGCCGGCAAATGCCGGGTGCCGTCCATTGTCTTTGCCTGTGATACGGCACCTGAGCTCGAGACGATGGCACCCGGCGGCATGGTCAAGGTCTATCCCAGGCCGATCGATCTTGAAAACACGGCACGTCTCAAGACCTATGAGCGGACCGAGGTCGTCGAGTCTCTGGCAGAGTTGAAGGCAGCCATCGCGCGCCGTGCCAAAGAGGTCGCTTGATATGGCGGAGCATCTTCTGTTCCTGACCGGGCATTTGGCCCGTTCACGGCTGGAGCGCATCCTTGCCGGCCTCAATGACGTGGCGTTCACCTATGAAATCGTCGACATCGGCGTGAAGGTTGCGGCGCTTATGAGCGAGGAGATTATCGCGCGTCGGTTGAAATTGCCGGTAACCGCCGACCGTGTCATTCTGCCCGGGCGATATCGCGGTGATCTTGATCGTCTGGGCCAGCGCTTTGGCGTTCCCTTCGTCCGGGGCCCCGATGAGGTTGCCGATCTGCCTGTTTTTCTCGGGCGGGTGGGCAAGCCCGTTGATCTCTCCAGGCACAATATGCGTATCTTTGCAGAAATCGTCGATGCGTCGGCATTGTCGCTGGAGGCATTGACGCAGCGCGCTTTGAAACTTGCCGCGGCCGGTGCCGATGTCATCGATCTTGGCTGCCTGCCTGAAACGCCGTTTCCGCATCTTGCCGATGCCATTCGCCGTTTAAAGGCGCAAGGCCTCTTCGTCAGCGTGGATTCCGCCAACCCCGGGGAACTTGAAACCGGCGCCGCGGCCGGTGCGGATTATCTACTAAGTCTGACTGAGGAGACCGTTGATCTGGCGGTAAGATATGGCGTTACCCCAATCCTCATTCCTTCGATTGCCGGCGATCTCGATTCGCTTGGCCGTGCGATTCACAAGGCACAGACAGCCGAGATTTCTTTCATCGCTGATCCGGTTCTCGATCCCATCCATTTCGGTTTTACCGCTTCGCTTGGCCGATTCATGGAGGCACGCCGCCGCTGGCCGGATATCCCGATGATGATGGGTACGGGCAATCTGACCGAGCTCACCGATGCGGATTCCTCCGGTGTAACGGCGCTGCTCTCGGGTATCTGCTCGGAACTGTCGATAGACAATGTTCTGGTCGTCAATGTCAGCGCCCACACCGTTCGCACGGTCGAGGAGCATGACCACGCCCGCCGCATGATGTTTGCAGCCAAACAGGATCATGCCCTGCCGCGTGGCTATGACGCGGGTCTGTTGCAGGTTCACGATCGCAAACCCTATCCGAACAGCGTTGAGGATATCACCGCGCTGGCCGGTGATGTGCGGGATGCCAATTTCCGCATTATGACCGCGCCGGATGGCATCCATGTTTTCAACGCCAGTGGTCACGCGACTGCGCAGGATGCATTTGAACTTTTTCCGCGTCTCGACGTTGAATCGGATGGCGCTCATGCATTTTATCTGGGTGCGGAACTGACCAAGGCTGAAATAGCCTGGAAACTGGGCAAGCGTTACGCGCAGGACGAACCACTTTCCTGGGGAGCGGGTGTGCCGGAAGAGCAGGCGGACCGTCTCAGGTTAAAGGAAGCGGGCCACACGTTGCGAGCGAAGAAGGATAGGGTGACTTGACCTATATCAGGGAAACCATCGTCACCACGGTCGATGCCGCCGGTATTGTTCACATTGCACCGCTTGGTATCATCGAGCAGGATCATGGTTGGATCATCGCTCCGTTTCGTCCTTCGAAGACGCTGGAGAACCTGGCGGCCGTCCCCTTCGCCATTGCCAACTATACCGACGATATGCTGGTGTTTGCCGGTTGCCTGACGGGACGCAAGGACTGGCCGACCGTTGCCGTCGCGAATTGTCCGGTTCCGCGTCTCCAATCCGCGCTGAGCCATTCCGTGCTCGAGGTGGTGTCTGTCGACGATGACGGGCTGCGACCGCGCCATTTCTGCAAAGTGGTTTCCGAGGCGACGCACGCCCCTTTTACCGGGCTCAACCGTGCCAAGGCTGCGGTGCTCGAACTGGCTATTCTGGTCAGCCGGCTGCACATGCTGCCGCAAGAAAAGATCGAGGCGGAAATCGCCTATCTTACGATTGCAATTGACAAGACCGCTGGACCGGATGAGCTGCTGGCCTGGTCATGGCTGCTGCAGCGGGTAAAAGAGCATCAGGAGACGGCCGATTCCAAAGGCAAGAGCGCGGCCCATCCTTCCGGCACAGCCTAGCTTATCCCTGCAGGTACATTGAAGCGAGCAGCGCGACCGCCGCCGCTGGCGCAGCCTTGCTGGCGTCGTCGCGGGCACCTGGCGCTGCCGGTATCAACGTTCCGAAATCGATATAGGGCCGGTCCATGCGCTTGGCGAGCTGCCTGATCTGCGGTCTGCCAATACCGGCACCGACAATCGGCGCATCGGCAGCCCGCGCAAGATCGCGTGCGACGCGAAATGCGCCATCATGGATCATTCGCAACTGGTGCTCGCTGAACCACCGGGCAATATCGATCCAATCCGCCTCTTTAAGGTCACTGCTATCGCGTCCGACCATGCGCGCCAGTCTCTGGATCGATCCGGCGAGTGTTTTCGGCTGGCGGTCGGCGGATGGATATTTATCATCAGCTTCATCCAGCGTGCCGAGAATGCGGCCGAGATCGGCGGTGTTGGCGAAATATTCGTTCATGAGCGGGGTCATATGCCCCCCTACCGGGACGAGCGCCGCTATGCCGATCAGCGCCGAGCGGGCGAACCCCGTATAGACCAGTTCACCCGTCAACAGTCGCTCCGCATCGGAATAGCCGCGATGGATCAGGTCGCCGTTCATGAAGGCAAGAATATCCGTCGTTGTTGACCCCATGTCGACAAAAAGACCGGTATCGGCCAGCTTTGCACTCAATGATGCCGTTGCGTGCCAATTGGCCGAGGCGATATCGCTCCCCAGGCTGCGGGCGGCGGCAATGTCGCAGAAACCTCCGCGACCCGCATAGATGAGCGTATTCTCGTTGCCGAATTTTTCTTCGATGAAATCGAGGAGGCCGGCAACTCCCGCATCGCGGGACGTGAATGTATCCGAGAGTTCGCCGGTCATCGTGAATACATTGAAAGTGCCGTCTGCCTGCAAAGGCCCCAGTTCACGCAGAGCCTCATGCACCTGATCGACACCAAGCCAAAGCGGTGTCTTGAAGATTTTTGCCGAGACAATCTCGCCATTTCGGCATTGTGCCATCTTGAGATGGGCACCGCCCACATCCCAACCTGTGATCAAGGGCTTTCCTTTGCTGGCAAATCGGGATTTCATGGCTGTATCATTCCTTGGATTCTGCTCGTGCATATCATTCCGGTACTCGACATAAAAGATGGTCTCGTTGTCCGTGCTCACATGGGCAATCGCGCGGCCTATCGGCCCATCGAAACACCACTCAGCCCAACGGCCGATATCCTCGATGTCGCGCAAGGCCTACGCCAGCTCTACCCCTTTCCTGCATTTTATGTCGCTGAACTGGATGCGATACAGCAAGGTCTTGCCGCCGGTGCGCTGGAGCGTCTGAAACCATTGATTGCCGTGGCTGATGTCTGGCTGGATGCCGGCTTCGCAAGCCTGCGCCAATTGGAAGACGTCTTGACGATGGACGGTGTCTGGCCGGTATTGGGTTCGGAGTCCCAGGCCGATACCGCTGTGCTTGGGCATTTGAGCGGAAATCCGCGACTGGTTCTCTCCCTGGATTTTCGCGGGGATGAGTTTCTTGGACCTTCCGCGCTTTTCGAGAATGCGGATCTTTGGCCTTCCCGGGTTATCGTGATGACGCTTCGCCGCGTTGGCAGCAATACGGGGCCGGATTTCGAACGATTGACCGAGATCAAGCGCCGCGCCGGTGATCGCGCCGTCATTGCCGCCGGGGGCATTCGACATGCCGCTGATCTTGAGCAACTGGAAGCGCTTGGCATTTCAGCAGCACTTGTGGCGACCTCTCTGCACAACGGCTCCCTTTCCCGGGAGGGGATCTCATCGCTGATGAACGGGAACGATTCCAGGACGGGGTGAACAAGGGGAATGATTGCTCTTCCCCTTGTCCGGGTTCAGAAGCCCAAACTTTTTGCCAACCTGCGCAACAGGCCATCCGGTGCGACAGAGGGCATACTCTGTGCGAGGTTGTCTCTTGTCTAAGCGCTGAAGGGGTGTTTCACGGAATCGCGCTGCGCGGTTGCTTCGGCGGCAGTCGGCTTGCCCGTTACTGCGCGCTCAAGAGCTTCTTTGGTTGCACGATAATTGAAGTCCTGAATCTTGGCGTCGTCTTCAGCCTCCCAATGGATGAAAACACCGACGCAGATAAACAGATCGTCTGCTTCATCTGCTGGAATCGTACCGTCTGCAACGCTGTCCTGGACCGCTTTAGCCACCGCATGCTGTGCCGGGCCAAACATCTGGACCGCCTGCTTGGCTCCCTTGATGGTAACCTTGTTGAACAGAATGGTGTTTGGCTTGCACGCCAAATTCGGCGCGATGACTGCAAGCAGGGACGTGAAGCCATCCTTGTTGTTCGTCAATGCATTGCAGAATGCTGTTTCAACGGCACTGCCGCGCGGTCCGATCAGAAGATCGATATGCGCAACTTCATTCCCATCGCCTACAAGCGACTCGCCAACCATAACTTTATTGATTTTAGCCACAGCCAAATTCCTCCCTAAACTGTTTCCAAGTGGTTTGTCCAAAGACGCCGTACCTCGAGACACGACTCTCGATGGACAGCTATCCTTGTTCACAGCACCCTCAGAACGGGGTCGGTTGGCCAGATAGCAGCGGACAAAATCCGCTAGAGAAATTCAAGCATTTACCTCGCCATTATGCAAGAGCCAGATAAGTCTGGATGCAAAAAGGGTCGCAACTGTAAGATCAGCCGAGGTGCCTGGATTGATATCTCGAGCTTTAAGTTGAGCATCGAAAGCAAGGAGCAGTTTTTCTCGTTCACGGCCGTCATGCATCTCCATCACGCGCGCAAGGATTTTCTCTGCGGCCTGTCGCGCTTCTTCGGCAATTGGCATGCCGTGTTTGCGGATGATATGGCTATCGGGAAAATTCGAGAGAAAATACAGATAAACCAATACGCTCGGCCACATCGCAGGTTCATTCCGCTCGATGGCTGCGCCATGAGCTGACAAACCGCCGGTGAAGATGTCGGAAAAGTTCGTCGCATATTGCCGGGCAATCATGTCCCGCTCGGATGCGGCGCGCATGGCTTCCAGAAGCGGCACATCCGGTTCATTGGCAACATCATGTTCCGGCGCCGATCCGAGGCCGCCTGGCTGCGCCAATGTGATCGCCGCGAATACGTCGCGCGCATCCTTCATATCGAGTTGGGCGAGTGTCGCGGCGAGGCTGAGCTGCAGGTCTGATGTCTCAACGGCAGCAGCCCGCGCAAGCGGGGCGCACAGGAGAAGAATGCCCAGATTGGTATTGGTCTGAACCTTCAGCCGCGTCGCGGCAACGGCCACAAGAATACGCTGGCCGACAGAGTTGGCGGGATCGCTCAGCGGGCCGGATGAGACCTGCGCGCTGTCGAAAAACTGCTGCGCATTCATGCGATGGCCATCCGCGAAGACATGCACGTTGCCTGGTTTCAGTGCCTCGATCTCCTGATAGCAGGCGTCGATATAGGCGCGGCGGATGTGTTCGCGTGTCAGGCTCACGCTGCTGGCCTCTCACCGATGTCAGGTTCAATCCGGGTGACAAGTGCGCCGGCAATACAGTCTGCAATGCGGACCGGCACGACCGATTGAAGCCCGGACCAGGCCGGCATGCTGTTGACTTCGAGAACAAGAAGTTTGCCATCAGCTGCAGGGATGATGTCGATCCCGGCAAAATCCGTGCCGATGGCGGCCGACGCGGCGAGCGCAAGTTCTTCCAGCTTGCTCCTCAACGGGCCAATGACTGGCTCCGCCTTCGCGCCCTTGGCAATATTGGTGATCCATCCTTCGGCCCGGCGTGCCATCATACCCAGCACTTCGCCCGCGCAGGTGAAGACCCGGTAATCACAGTAAGGTGGCCCTGGCCGCGCCACGAAACGCTGCAAATAATAAACATCATCCATTTCCTCCGGCTGCGGCAGGTCCTCAATGCTACGGATCAGCCGGATCCCCCGGCCTTGCGAACCGAAAAGCGGTTTGAGCACCAGAGGTCCATGCGTGAGTTCCCGCTCCGCAATGATCTTGGCATTGGCCAGACTTTCAACAGCAAAAGTTTCCGGTGTCGGCAACCCTGCCTGTGCCAGGAAGAATGTCGTCGTGGACTTGTCGACGCACCGCTCGATCGCCTTGGCAGAATTCCAAACGGGAACGCCAAGATGAGCAAGGGCGTGCAGGATCCCCAGACGGCGCGTGATCGCCTCGAATGTCCCTGATGAAATCGACCGTACGATGACGGCAGCGGGTAAGGCGCCGTTCATGCGCGGGACGGCAATGCCGGAGGGGTACCGGGTATCAAAACCGATATCTGCCAGCGGCAATGTCTGGACATTGAATCCATGCGATCGCAGTGCGGTGCGCAGTTGTTTCACCTGACCGTCGGGCCGGTCGGAAAGGATCAGTATTGTTTCTGTCATTGTGTCCGTCAGTCCAGGGATTGTTTGAGCATTGCTTCATGGATTCCACCGCTGCGGAAAGTATCGCCGGTTTCAATCGCGGTAACAATGACCTCGGCGGGGCTGAACAGATGCGGATCGATCGCGTAGAAATCGCCTTTGAATTTCTTGAATATGTCGGCGAAAGGCTGGCCGTGGTCGCGTGATGTATGGCTGGGAAGCTGTTCCGCGAGTGTGCGTGCGGCTTTTGAGGTGCCGCGCACGAAAAGCTGGACGGTGCCGCCATAGATGATCGCGTCGTTGGTTCTGCCCATCGCCTTCAGAAAGTCCGGATGCGGAGCAGGGATGGGCGCGCGGCCCGCGCCGTCCACGATGTCACCCAGCGGAAATTTCAGATCGTGTGCCTTGTGCATTGCGACTTCAAGAACACGCCCGACAATCTGTACCGCACCCGTCAGACTTTGCGTCGGTGCATAGATGAATGTCAGGTTCTCAGGTGCAAATCCTGTTGCCTTGGACACTTTCTCAACAATGGCCACAGGCGGCGGCGTCGTTGTTTCAAGGACGATGACCGACGATTTTGCCTCAGGTTCACGATAGGCAATTTCATCAAAGAGTGGCTCGACCCGCGCCAGTGTCCGGGCTGGCCCCGATCCCATGGCGAAGTATTTCTCATGCGAGAGGTTCCAGCCGGCATACTGGCTGGCAAGGCAGGCCAAAACCGGTTGTGAAGATCTGACATTCACGCTGTAGGGCCATTTGCCTGTATCGAGTGTTGCCGAAACCACGCCAAGGCCGCCCATGCAGATTTCGACAATCCGCAGTCCGGCTTCGACGCCGCCCGGACAACTTGCCCCTGCGTCAATCACATGTTCGCCAAGGTTGCCACGACTGTGATTGATGCCAAGCCGTCCCGCTTGCTCGATCATCTTATCTGCCAGATGTTGAGCGCTTCTGTTGAGATAGGCGTGACCGTCTCTCATGAAAACTCCTCCCTCCAATTAACCGCGAGTTGTTTGACGCGGCCCTTCACGGCTTTCATCGCTGCGGAGGCAGAGGGAGCCGTGGCGAAAACGGTACAAACAGGATCACCGGCTTGAAGGGAGGTGCCTGCTGTTTGGTGGTCTGCGGTGAGCGTCGGCCAAACAACATCCGGAAATGCGCTGATGGCTTTTGCGGTATAGGCGATTGCCGAGGCCGCCGAGATTTTGTAGCTGGGTATCGAGAAATCCGATCCGGTGACCGCATGCAAATGCTGGCGCAGAAGAGGCGTTTCTTCCGTATCGAAAATATCGAGCGTGGCACCTGGTCGTGGATTGATTTCGATAAGATGCAGACCCTCTGCGCCAACGATGAAATCGGCGCTGCATAATCCGGTCAAACCGGTCCGTCGGCTCAAAGCCGTCAGCCAATCGCCTATCTGCTGTGCTCTGCGCGGGTTGTAGCGGAGTAGCCGGACCGCGCCTCCATAGCGAAAGGGGCTGTTTTCCGACGGAGAAAACCATTGCCGGCTCAGGCCAATCATTTGCGCCTTGTCCCCATTGGCGAGAAACAGGGCAGACAGATTCCTGCCTTGGACAAACCGCTGAAAATAGTATTCTTGTCCCGATGTTCCGCGATGCGCGGGCCTCACATGTGAACCGCCTGCACCACCGGTCAACTTACTCAGCCAATCCCGAGGATTGTCGGGAGTGTCGAAACATATATCGGGATGCGGTATGGCAAACTCGGTGCACAGCTGCGACAGAGAGATGGGGTCCTTGACGAGACGAACCGTCCTGGCGCTGTTTCCTGCAACGGCAAAGTGTTGTGAAATCGCCTCTATCATCTGCGGATCGCGCTCGAAACCGGAGCCGTAGATCACGGCCACCGGGTCCTCATCGCCAGCCAGTTTCTGCAGCGTTTCAACAAGATGTTTTCGGTCGATACCATTCTGCAGGCTCCCCGAAAGTTTCACGGCGCGTTCCGCCAATGCCAGCGTGTCCGCATCGTTGAAGAGGTCGGCAACCAACGGCCGCAAGCCCGCCCGCCGCGCCGCCGCGGCAAGCGAGCGTCCAGAGACAGCGGCTATCAGAACCGCATTATTTGGCGAGTTCGCGAGCAAGGGCAAATGCGTCCCGAAAATCAAAGATAACCGGCTTCTTCGCCTTGATCATCTGTTCGAACAAACCGGCTTGAGTCTTGTATTTGACATTGCCGATGGAAAGCGGGCCAATGCCGACAGCTTCTGTCGCATCAAGCGGATCGGCATTGGCGTTGACCTTCAGTCCCTCGATACCAGCTGGCGGAACGGCGTTGACGTCGGCAGCGATCAGAAGCTTGCCGGCCTTGCCGAGTTGTGCGGCCGATATCACCTGCACACCCGCTTTTGCGGCGGCCAGCACGACCTCTGCGGTTCGCAGGACCTCCATCTTTTTCGCTTCTGTTGACCCGTCGGCTGGTTCAACAGTCAGATTGAACCTTTGCTTGATCGAAGCGGCGATCGCCTTCACCCGCTCAATGCCGTCATGGCCGATGACCGTCACGTTTGCCCCCTGTTGGGCTGTAATCACCGCGGTGCAATAGCCGACCACGCCTGTCGCGCCGAAGACTGCCACGCTGGTTCCTTCCAGCTTGCGGCCGTGAATTTTGGCGAGAGCCTTTTCGACTTTGGCCACCATGGCGGCGGCGGTCGTGAATGATCCCGCCGGGTCGGCAAACACCGAGATTTCGAAGGGCGGAACCATGGCATTCCTTGCTGCATCCAGCATGTCGAGCGCTGCGGGCGCGTCCTTGCCAGCAAGGAAAATGCCCGTGGCCACACCCGCATCCGGTGGCCGCGAGAATATGGCGTCTTGAACAAGATTTCCGACATCCGAAAGAGTGACGTCGGTGTAGGGAACAACGGCGTCATAACCTGCGTCGAGCGCCATGTTGACGTCGAAAGGGCTCATTTGCCGAAGCGGGGTTAGCATATGCAGGATCGTTTTGCGGCTCACGGTATCCGCTCCTTCTTGATGACGGCGCCCATGGTACAAGCTCTCGCAAGATTCAGAGCGGCATGCGTGATATCGGCCCCGGCATTTCTTCCTGCGACGATTTGAATGGCCGTGCCATGCGGGTTGCTGTGGATGGTATTGACGATCCGCTCGGCTTCCGCCTGTGACGCGGCGAAGGCGAAGCCCGTCGGTCCCCATGAACTCTGGCCAATACCGACTGCGCCAGCCTCTGCAAGCTGCGTGATGGTGGTTTCAACGTGTTTGCTGGTAAAAATTCCACCCTGTGCGGGTGCAAAATAATTGCCGATCTCGGTCTGGATGCCGGCGATCGCCCGGCCAAACAAGGCAAGGTTCCGTTCGATCAGGCCGGGCATGGCGCTCATCAGCACAAGACGGCTGATCGCTGCCGATGTCGCCACCGGGAACGGAGGTAACGCCTTGAAAGCTTCGACCTCTGCATTGCCGTGAATGCCTTGGGTTGACGTGTCAAAGACAAGAATGATTCGCCATTCCTCGGGAAATGCAATCCGCGAGATAATGGTGGGTGCAGCGCCGTGGGTGGCTTTGCCGGCATCGATAATGACACCCCCCGCGTCGAAAGCAGCTATGCCGATGCCGGACCGCGTCCCGCGTCCCAGCAGATGGGCATCGTTCACGATATCAAGCGGTATCGCATGCAGGGTGCGCAGCGCCGCTGCAACGGCAAGGGCAATCTGGGTGCCAGAGCCAAGGCCGATATGTCGGGGAATGGTTCGATGCACGACAACCTTGTGGTGCGCCGTGATCCCAAGCTGACGGGAAAGGGTTGCAACGTGTTGCGCAACGCGTTCCCGCTCGTCTCCTTCGATATGGGCTTTTGCCGCGCGGGAGATCGTCAGAACGGTCGAAATGTCCTGAATGGGTAAGCCAATACTGCCGAACCGGTCCTGACCAGGTTCGGGTACGTTGCGTGGTATATCAAGGAAGCCAAGGTGAAGACGGGCCGGGACTTCGATCGTGACGGATTCCGACATTTGCTTAATTTACACAATCTCAGAAATCGGGCCCTGCAGTATGATATCGTCTTTCGGGCGAGGCGCAAGCACCATGAGCAAAGAAGTGGAGGATTGGTCAAATGGTTGAAGAAGCGAAAGGGACGAGGCCCGCTGAAAAGGTGTATTCAGAACCTGAAATTATTGCGAGACTCGAGAAAGATCTGCCGCACTGGCGCTATGAGAACGGTTGGATTCGCCGGAAATACAAGACGCATGGCTGGAAATCGACCCTGATGGTCATCAATACCATCGGTCATCTGGCGGAGGCGGCCTGGCATCATCCGGATCTTAAGGCATCGTATGCCTGGGTGGAGGTGCTGTTGATGAACCATGCTGCCAAAGGCGTTACCGACAAGGACTTCGATCTTGCAGCGAAGATTGAAAGCGTTGTCCAGTGGCAGCCGGGCCAGGAGGCGGGATCGCTTGAAGGGACGCCGCAAACTGACCAGCGCTTTGCCTATATCAAGTACGACAATTGATCCCGTAAACTTTTGCATCTCCATAGGGTTCACATTCGAAAAAAAATAGCTAAGCTCAGGTTGGCACCAGAAAGTTGCGGAATATGTCGGTTGCATGGATTGGCAGCCAGCCGGTACCTTTGACGGATGCAATTCGGAATGCTGCGAAGCTTCTGGCATCATGCCGCTGCCCAGTTTTCACTCTCGATACGGATGTGCATGGCACGCGCAGCACCATCGCGCTGGCGACCATGTTGGGCGGCGCTTACGATCACGCCAAAGGTCAGGTGCTTGCAAATGAAGTTGCATTGTTCACAAATCATGGCGGCATGTTCACGACGCCGGGAGAAGCGCGCCGTCGCTCCAGCCTGATCATTCTGGTCGGTGAAATCCCGCCCCTGCACCACGACCTTTTGCAGGCCTGGGCGGCCTCGCAACCCGATCTTGGTGACAAACACAGCCGTCGCTGGTTTCACATCGCGAGCGATGAAACAAGTTCATTGCATGGCAAACTTCTGCGGCAGTTGAAGGCTAAACCGCTGCGCGGCGAGGGCCTTTCGCTGGAAACGACGCTGGCGGTTCTGCGGGCTCGATTGCAGGGCCGTCCTGCATTGTCCTCGCTGAGCAATATCGATTCTTTTGAAAAGGCCCTGGCGACCGCGCAATTCCCGGTTTTCGTGTTTTCCGGCAGTTCAGTTGAAACTGCGGGTCTCGTCATGTTGCAGGGGTTGATCGCCGACCTGAACAGAATGGGGCGTGCCAGCAGTGTATTCCTGCCGGCTGACGACGATGCATGGGGTTCTGCTCTTGCCTCGCTGTGGATGACCGGATTTCCACTCCGGACAGGTTTTATCAATAGCCTCCCAAGCTATGACCCGGTGCAATGGGACGTCCAGCGCATGATTCATGCGAAGGAAGCGGATCTTCATGTCTGGGTGTCGGGGCGTGGCGGTCAAAGTCCCCCCAGGGGGGGGAAGGTCGCCTTGATTTCGTTGAGTCGGACCGAAGTGCCAACAGCTGGCGCGGCGGTAACGATTGCCGTTGGTCAGGCTGGGGTGGATCATGATGGTGTTGCCTATTCGAGCCGGATCGGCACGTTCAGAGCGGTACAGGCCGCCACACCGTCGCATCTGCCCAGTGTTTCAAAGGTCATAGGCCAATTGGCTGATGCATTGCCTGGAAGAAGGGAATTCGCATGCTGATCCGGTTGTCAGGCGGTGACGTCGTCGATCCCGTCAACGGCAAAACCAGCCAGCGTGACGTTTGGATCAGGGATGAGGTGATCATCGATGCGCCAACGGGTGAAGCGGCAGATCAAAGCCACGATGTTTCGGGTTGTATCGTCATGGCTGGCGCTATCGATATTCATTCCCATATCGGTGGCGGCAATGTGAATACCGCGCGCCTGCTCCTGCCGGAGCATCACGCGGCACACATGCCAAGGCCTGCCAATACGCCACTGTCGAATGCAGGCTGGTCGACTTTCCAGACCGGCTGCCTCTATGCGCAAATGGGTTTCACGACGGTGGTGGAGCCGGCCATGGCGCCCTACACCGCGTTGCATACGCACCTGGAGCTGGCCGATATTCCGATTATTGACAGGGCGACATTGGCGATACTCGGCAATGACGATTTTACCCTGTCGTTGCTGCGTGACGGCAAATCGTCGGCAATGATCGACGACTATGTGGCGTGGGTGGTCGGTTCAACACGCGCTCTTGGTGTCAAAGTCATCAATGCCGGTGCAGCTGCGGCGTTCAAGGACAATGTCCGTTCCTTCGCGCTGGATGACGTGGTTCCGGAATATGGCGTCAGCTCGCGCAAGATCGTCAAGTCGCTCCAGTCCTCGGTGACCCGGCTTGGCATCCCGCATCCGCTGCATGTTCACGCCAACAATCTCGGCATTGCCGGCAGCGCGGATACGGCGGCTGCAACCATCGCGGCAACGGAGGGCGTGCCTCTGCATCTGGCCCATCTGCAATTCTATGGCTATGGCACAGGAGGCAAGCGGAAGTTCTCGTCGGAGGCTGCGCGGCTGGCGGAAGCCGTCAATGCCAATCCCGATGTCACAATCGATGTCGGTCAGGTCATGTTCGGCCAGACCGTGACAATTTCCTCGGACGTGATGCGGCAGTTTTCCGCCATCGGCAACGCCAGTCCGAAAAAGACAATCATCTTTGATGGTGACGGCAATGGCGGTGGCGGAATCGTGCCCTATCGCTACAAACAGGATTATTTCGGTTCGCTGCAATGGGCTATCGGGCTTGAGCTCTTCCTGCTGATCACCGATCCATGGCGGGTGTTCTTCACGACCGATCATCCCAATGGCGCACCATTCACGGCCTATCCGGAATTGTTCGAGCTGCTGATGAGCAGTGCGGCCCGCGACACGAAATCGGCGGAGCTCAATGCTGCCGCGCTTGAACTGACGACGCTCGCGTCGGTTCGTCGCGAATACACCCTGGAAGAGATCGCGATCATGACCAGGGCGGCCCCCGCCAAATTGCTTGGCCTCAAGGATCGCGGTCATCTGGGAGCAGGGGCGATTGCCGATATCGCCGTATACCGGAAGGGCAGGGATATCGCCAAAATGTTCCGCGAGGCCGCATTGGTTTTCAAGAATGGCGATCTGGTCGTTAAAAATGGCAAGGTCAGTCGATATCGTTGGGGCAAAACGCTTCGGCTCAATCCGCCGCCCGACAAGGCGATAATCAAGCGCATGAAGACCTATCACGAAGAGCGTTATGGACTGTCACTGGACTGGTTCACATTTCCGGATTCTGCCATCCAGCGCGACGAACCGTTTGCCGAGGTGCCATGCAACAGCTGAGCCGCAATGGCGTTCTTATTGACGATACCTTCGCCGAAGCTTTCGGCATGCGTGCGACGGCGATCATCATCACTGCGCCGACCCTGAAATGGGCGCGGCAGGCCGCCATCACCATGACGGGCTATGCGACCTCCGTTATTGGCTGCGGTTGCGAGGCCGCGATTGATGTCGATTTGCCCGCATCCAAGACGCCGGACGGGCGGCCGGGATGCCGCGTGATGATTTTTGCCATGGGAACCGACGATCTGCAGAAGCAATTGAAAAGCAGGCTTGGCCAATGTGTGCTGACTTCGCCGGGAAGTGCCTGCTTTGCCGGTCTCGAAGGTACGGCCCCGCTCGACCTCGGCAATTCGCTGCGCTATTTCGGCGACGGCTGGCAGATATCAAAGAAATTTGGCGGAAAGCATTATTGGCGTGTTCCCGTCATGGATGGCGAGTTCCTGTGTGAAGCAACCACGGGGCTGACCAAGCTTGCGGTTGGCGGTGGCAATCTGCTGTTTCTCGCGGCCGATAATGCCAAAGCCTTGAATGCGGCGGAATACGCGGTTGCCGCCATCGAGAAAGTAGCGGGGGCGATCATGCCATTTCCCGGCGGCATCGTTCGTTCCGGTTCGAAAGTGGGCGGAAAATACAAGGGGATGATGGCTTCTACCAATGACGCCTTTGCACCGACATTGCGCGGCGTTGTTGACAGCGCCTTGACACCCGGGGTCAACGCGGTGCTTGAAATCGTCATTGATGGGGAAACCAGTGACGCTGTTGCGGCTGCCATGCGCGCGGGGTTGAAGGCAGCCATTGATCTTGGGCCGGAGAATGGCGCGTTGCGGATAAGCGCTGGCAACTACGGCGGCAAGCTTGGCAAATTCCATTATCATCTGAAGGATCTGCTGCCATGAAAGCGTTGACCTTCTCGCTGTTGGCCCAACCGGTCGAACGTCTGAATCTATCATGCCTGACGCCTGCTGCTCTGGCCGGACTGACGGATGTCCAGATTGCCAAATTGCGCATAGGGACGAGCCGCAATCCGGCCCTGGTTGGCGATGTGTTCAGGATCACCGGCAAAGACGTGAATAATATCGTGTTCGAGGGCGGCAGTTCACGGTTTGACAAGGTGGGGGCAGGGTTGAGTGCCGGATCAGTCCGAGTGATGGGGGATGTCGGCAACCAGGCGGGCAGAAGGCTGTCCGGCGGCACGCTGTATGTGGACGGGAGTGCCGGAACCCATGCCGGTTCGGGCATGATCAATGGGCGGCTCGAGATCAAAGGCAATGCCGGAGACTATCTCGGTGGGCCGCTTGCCGGAGAAATCACCGGCATGGAGGGCGGCCTGTTGATCGTCCGCGGGAAGGCCGCAGATTATGCGGGGGACCGCCTTCGCCGCGGAACAATCGCGATAGTCAAAGGTTGTGGCGATTATGCCGGCTATCGCATGATCGCCGGAACAATTGTCATTACCGGCCGTACCGGCGCCATGGCTGGCTATCTCATGAAGCGCGGTTCATTGCTGCTTGATCGCCCGCCTGAGAATTTGTCGCCAACTTTCATGCCGTGCGGCGAGCCGGATATCGCTTTCTCCCGTCTGTTCGATCGCTTTCTGATGGATGAGAAAATCATGGACAAGCCGCTTCTCGGTCCAAAGCCGGGAAAATATGGCGGCGATACTGCGGTGTCTGGCAAAGGGGAAGTGCTATTTCGACAACAGCATCGTTGAAGACCTGCGCCGAATTCAGTGATGGTTGCGCATCAACTGTATACTTTATTGGTGCCAATAATAGAGAAAATTGTCGACAATATCGTTGACAAAGCAAAATCCTTGTGGCCTATGGAGGGAAATAAAAGTCGCGGGCAAGCCTGACGACGGGGCACACACGAGGAGGAAATGCCGATGACGCGACTGCGAAAATCCGTCTTGGTGGCAATGACATCGTTGCTATTGTTTGGAACAGCGGCAGAGGCTGCGACACTGCGGTGGGCCGGGCAACGGGACATATTCTCCCTCGATCCCTATTCCTACGGCTCGACATCCAACCTGGCATTTCTCAATCATATCTATGAAGGCCTGGTCCGTTACACGCCTGAGTTCAAGGTTGTTCCGGCGCTGGCCACGGAATGGCAGCTGATCGACAACAAATACTGGCGTTTCAAGCTCCGCCAGGGCGTGAAGTTCCATAATGGCGCGGATTTCAATGCTGATGATGTCATTGCATCGCTCAAGCGTGTGAGTGATCCGAGCTCGCCGCTCAGGGGCAACATTCCTCTCTACGTCGGGTCGAAAAAGGTCGACAATTATACGGTCGATATTGAAGTCTCGGCGCCGTCGCCGCTCTTTCTCAACGATCTGACGAACATCTTCATGTTCAATGCGCAATGGCTGATCGACAACAAGAGCGAAAAGCCCACCGACGTGGGCGCGCAAGTCGAAGGCTACACAACCTACCACACCAACGGGACCGGGCCTTTCAAGCTTGAAAGCCGCGTTCCAGACAGCAAGACAATCCTTGTCGTGAACGACGGCTGGTGGGACGAGAAGAAGCACAATATCGATCGCATCGAGTTTACACCGATTACATCCGCGGCAACGCGGGTCGCCGCTCTGTTGTCCGGGGAAGTCGATCTGGTTGATGCGGCGCCTATCCAGGATATCGGCCGGCTTGAATCGACGCCGGGCATCAAGGTCGATAAGCGCTCGGATCTGCGAACCATTTCCATCGCATTCAATCGCCGGGAAAAGCTGACGGACGGGCGTGACAATCCATTCAACGATCTGCGGGTGCGGCAGGCGTTCGATCATGCAATTGACCGGGACCTGATCAACAAGAAGGTGATGCGCGGACTGGCGCATCCCGCCGGTGCTTTGGTTGCGCCGGAGATACCGGGCTACAGCGCCGAGCTGGACAAGCCTGCAACCTATGATCCGCAATTGTCGCGCAAGCTTCTGGCCGAGGCCGGGAAGAGCGATCTTGCCTTTACCTATCTTTGCATGAGCGATGAAAGTGTGAACGAGGAGGACGTTTGCTCTGGTGTCGTCAACATGCTGACGCGTGCCGGCTTCAAGCCGACGCTCGATATCGGCCCGCGTGCCGTGCAGACACCAAAGCGCTCGAGCGGTAAATCCGACGTATACATGGTGGGCTGGGCCAACGAGCCTACGCTCGATGCTTATTCGATCCTAGTTCAGGTGCTTTCCACCCGTCATGGTGCTGATGGTGTCGCAAACTATGGCGGTTGGTCCTATCCCGAACTCGACAAGATGGTCAAAGAGGCCGCCACGGAGCAGGATCGCGACAAGCGTCTGGCGATTGAAACCGCCGCGCTGAAATTTGCGAAGGATCAGGCGATCATGATCCCGCTGCACCAGCAGCCGATGGCATGGGCCATGACCAGCAAAATCGAGAACGTCGTGATCCGGGCCGACAACAAGCCGCGGCATTGGCTGACACGCATGACAGACTGATCTGCAGCGCCTTTGGCGCTGTCTGATAACCAAGGCAAGACCTCCGTTCAAGGAGGCGGCAAACGTCCAGAAGCGGAGCAAACCACAATGTTGAAGCAACTAGGCCTCGCGGCCGCGGTGGCAATGAGCCTGATTTTTCCAGGCCAAGCCGCAACACTCAAATGGGGCGCGCCCCATGACATATACTCGCTCGATCCATATTCCTACGGTGACAGCTATACGCTTGCTTTCCTGAACCACGTCTATGAAGGCCTGGTCCGGTACGACGCCAAGCTGAAGATTGAGCCAGCCCTTGCCACATCGTGGGAGACGGTGTCGGACACGGTCTGGCGGTTTCATCTGCGCAAGGGCGTGAAATTCCACAACGGCGCGGGTTTTACCGCCGATGACGTCTTGGCGTCGCTCACCCGCGTGAGTGACAAGACCTCGCCCTTGCGTGGAAATCTGCCCGCCTACAAATCTGCAAAAAAGGTCGATGACTACACGATCGACATCGAGTTGACGGGTCCATACCCGCTTCTGCTCAACGATCTGACCAACATTCACATTTTCAACGCCGCTTGGCTTGCGGAGAACAATTCGTTGAAGCCGACCGACGTCGGCGCGAAGCTCGAGGGCTATGCGACCTACCATGCCAATGGCACAGGCCCCTTCACCATTGAAAGCCGGGTGCCGGACAGCAAGACGGTTCTCATCAAGAATCCGAATTGGTGGGACAAGTCCGAAACCAATATAGACCGTATCGAGTTCACCCCGATAACATCGGCAGCCACCCGCGTTGCAGCTCTCCTGTCGGGGGAGATCAATTTTACGGATAACGCGCCCTCCCAGGACCTGCCCCGCCTGTCGGCCCAACCCGAACTCAAGGTCATGGAGCGGACCGATCTGCGGACGGTCATGATGGGGTTCAATCGCAAGCCGAAGCTCACCAACGGCGATGACAATAAGTTCAATGATCTGCGTGTCCGGCAGGCATTCGCCCATGCACTGGACCCGCAGCTGATCCAGAAGCGGATCATGCGCGGTAAATCGCGTACGGCCGGTGCGATTATTGCACCGGAAATTCCGGGCTATACCGAGGCGCTCGACAAGCCGGTTTCCTATGATCCGGAACTGTCCAAGAAGCTGTTGGCAGAGGCTGGAGCAAAGGATTTCGCTTTCACGCTCGTGTGCACGACAGACGCCTATGTCAACGAGGAAGAGCTCTGCCAGGGCATGGTCAACATGCTGAGCCGTGCCGGGTTCAAGCCGCAGCTTGACATTGCACCGGTGGCGGCACAAACGCCCAAACGGACCAATGGCAAGGCTGATGTCTATCTGATCGGTTGGGCGAACGAGCCGATGCTCGACAGTTACTCCATTCTGCTGCAGATGATTGAGACGAAGTCGGACAATGCCGGTGTCTTCAATTGGGGCGGCTGGAGCTATCCCGAAATCGACAAGCTGGTCATACAGGCCTCGACGGAGATGGACAGGAACAAGCGTCTGGCGCTGCAGACCAAGGCCCTGCAGATGGTCAAGGATGAGATTATCATGCTTCCCTTGCACCAGCAGCCCATGGCTTGGGTGATGACGGACAAGATCGATCATATCGTTCAACTGCCCGACAACAAGCCCCGTCACTGGTTGACGCATTTTGCCAAGTAGACGTGGCGGTCTGCCTTGACGGGTTCAAGGCAGACAGAATTAAGGGAGGCGACAGATGCTGGTTTTTATTGTGAGGCGCTTGGCAAACGCAATCCTGGTGATGCTCGCAGTGGCTATGCTCGCCTTCCTGATTTTCCGGCTCGCCGGCGATCCGGTTGAGCTTATGGCGAATGAACAGATGACGCAGGCCGATCGCGACAACCTGCGTGAACGGCTGGGTCTCAACGATAACCTGCCCACCCAGTACATTCGCTTTGTCATCCATGCGGCTGAGGGCAATTTCGGTATCTCCTATCGCAACGGCCAGGATGTCCTGACGCTGATTGCAGACCGGTTTCCCGCAACCCTGGAGCTGGTGCTGGTGGCAACGCTGATTTCTCTGGTGTTCGGCATTCCTCTTGGCGTTCTTACGGCGATCAAGCGCGGTAAGTGGTACACGGAAGGGCTTCAGTTCCTCTCCATTGTCGGCGTGTCGTTGCCCAGTTTCGTCGTCGGCATCCTGCTGATCCTGGTGTTCTCGGTCAGCATGGGGTGGCTGCCGGCATTCGGACGCGGCGACGTCGTCAAACTTGGTTGGTGGTCGACCGGGTTGCTGACATCGTCTGGACGGGCCGCCCTCATCCTGCCGTCAATCGCGCTGTCACTTTACCAGATCACGCTGATCATGCGGCTGGTGCGGGCAGAGATGCTGGAAGTGCTCCGGTCCGACTATATTAAATTCGCCAGGGCGAGGGGTATTCCCCGCTGGCGCATCTATTTCCGCCACGCGCTGAGAAACTGCCTCATGCCGGTTGTCACGATGACGGCAATGAATGTGGGCTCATTGATCGCTTTCGCACTCATCACGGAAACCGTGTTCCAGTGGCCGGGTATGGGCATGCTGTTCATCCAGGCTGTGACATTCATCGATATCCCCGTGATGGCGGCCTATCTGTGCATCATCTCTTTCATTTTCGTTGTTCTGAATATGCTCGTGGATATCGCTTATGCGGTCATCGATCCGCGTTTGCGCAGCACACGCTAGCCCCAGAGTCAGGGACCTGTCCGATGACAACAGACGTATCGAAGACACCGAAAGCGCCAAGGCCTGCACGCGCGCCGCTACTCAGGCGCATGCGCAACAGCGACCTCTGGTGGTCATTCACGCATAGCAAGGTCGCAATCGCGGGTGCCGTCATTCTGGCAATCCTGATCTTGACGGCCCTGTTTGCGCCGCTGATCGCGGCTCAAAACCCCTATGACGGAGCACAGCTTGACATGTGGAAGGCGGAGCTGCCGCCGATTTGGGAGCAAAATGGTGAATGGCCCTACTTGCTTGGAACCGATACGCAAGGCCGCGATATGCTCTCGGCCATCCTTTACGGGACACGCATCTCCATTTTCATCGGCATAGCGTCAGTCGCCTTGTCCCTGGTGATCGGCATGAGTGCCGGCCTCGTGGCGGGTTATTTCGGCGGCTTTGTCGATAACCTTTTGATGCGCATCGGCGATGTCACGCTTTCGATCCCTACCATTCTCGTCGCTATTCTGGTTTCGACGGTCGTTCGGCAAATGCTTCCCGCAGAACTTCGGGAAATGGGGGCTTCGGCCGTGCTGGTGTTTGCTATCGCGCTGTCGGCATGGGTTCAGTATGCGCGCACGGTGCGCGCCCAGACGATTGTGGAGAGCGGCAAGGACTATGTGCACGCAGCCAGGCTCATCAAGGTACCGGCTCGCCGGATCATGGCCAACCATATCCTGCCAAACACGCTCACACCGGTCCTTGTGGCAGCGACATTGAACTTCGGCATGGCGATTTTGACTGAGGCGACGCTGTCTTTCCTCGGCATAGGCATGCCACCCAGCCAGCCGTCGCTGGGAACTTTGATCCGCATCGGCAACCAGTTCCTGTTTTCCGGTTCGTGGTGGATCGTGCTGTTTCCCGTGCTCCAGCTTTGCCTTCTCGTCGTTGCGGTGAACCTGCTGGGCGACTGGTTGCGCGACGCTCTAAACCCGAAATTGAGGTAGATGACACATGACCAATCTATTGCTCCGTAATGTACGGCCCATGGCTGGCGACAGCTGTGATGTCCTGATCAAGGATGGGAAAATAGCCGGTTTCGGTCAATTTGCGCCAGAGCCGGGCGTGCCGGTCGAGGACGGAGGCAACTCCATCGTCATTCCTGGCCTCATCGATGCCCACACCCACCTCGACAAGACGACATGGGGCATGCCGTGGCACGAGAACAACCGGGCGGCCGTGCTGCGCGAGCGCATTGATTTTGAGCGCGAGAACCGCAGCGCGATCGGCATTGATCCGCACCGGCAGTCCATGCGGCATGCGATCGGGCTGGCGGCGCATGGTGCAACCCATATCCGCAGCCATGTCGACATCGACCCGACCCACGGCCTGTCCATCGTGGAAGGCGTTTGGGAAACGCGCGAGAAATTGCGCGGTATCATCGATATCGAAATCGTTGCCTTCCCCCAGTCCGGTGTCATGGTCATGCCCGGCACCGCCGAACTGCTTGACGAGGCGCTGCGGCAAGGCTGTGAGGTGCTGGGAGGTATCGATCCCTGCGGTATAGATCGCGACCCAAAAGGCCAGCTCGACACGATATTTGCGCTTGCCGTCAAACATCAACGACCGATCGATATTCATCTGCACGAGGTCGGGGATCTCGGCGCATTCACCATGGAGCTCATTTTTGAGCGTATCCGCGCAAACGGCATGCAGGGTAAAGTTGCCATTAGCCACGCGTTCGCACTCGGGATGAACGACTATCTGCGGGCCGGAAAGCTGATGGATGAACTCGCAGCACTCGATGTGGCGATCCTCACCACGGGCGCGCCGTCTGCTTCGGTTCCGTCGGTCATGCGACTGAAGGAAGCCGGCATACGCGTCGGCGGCGGCTGCGATGGTATTCGCGATACCTGGGGGCCGTGGGGCCAGCCCGACATGCTCGACCGTGCCAAGATCATCGGTATGAAAAACGGGCTGCGGAAAGACCGCGAACTTGAACATGTTCTGCATATCGTTTCGCAGGGCGGCGCTGACGTGATGCAGATCGAGGGTTATGGTCTGCAAGTCGGGTGTACGGCCGATCTGACCCTTTTGACGGGTGAAACCCTGGCGCATGCGGTTGTCGACATTGCCCCGCGTCCGCTGGTCATCAAGGGCGGACGTGTCACGGCACGGCAAGGCCAAGCTATTGTGGACATGCCATGACAAAAGCCGGATTCGAGACGCTGACGCTTGGCCGCAGGCCCGAAGGGCGGACGCTGCTGACTGCCGATTGGGTGCTTGGCCATCGTGATGGGGGCCATAGGCTTGTCCATAAAGGAGAAGTTGTGTTCGAGAACGGCGAAATTCTGTTCGTCGGGCATCACTTTCCGGGGGAGGTGGCACGCCGTGTCGATTTCGGGAGATCGCTGATCAGTCCGGGTTTCATCGACCTCGACGCACTTTCCGATCTCGACACGACGATCCTCGGCATCGACAACCATCCGGGTTGGGCCAAGGGGCGGGTCTGGCCCCGCTCTTATGTCGAGGCTGGCCCCTACGAGATGTATACGCCGGAAGAGCTGGCCTTCCAGAAGCGGTTTGCCTTCGGTCAGCTTCTGCTGAACGGCATAACCACCGCCGCGCCGATCGCGTCGCTGTTCTATCGCGAGTGGGGTGAGACCGTTGCCGAGTTCGATGCGGCTGCCGATGCAGCTGGAGACCTCGGCTTGCGGGTCTATCTCAGTCCCGCCTACCGTTCGGGTGGCATGGTCCTTGAAAGCCCGGGCCAGATACGACCGGTATTCGATGAGCAGCGCGGCCTGCGTGGTCTGGAAGATGCCGTGCGCTTCATCGAACGGCAGACCGGGCGTCACGGAGATCTCGTGCGGGGGATGCTTGCGCCCGACCGCGTCGAGACATGCACGGCTGGATTGCTGCAACGCACCGACGCCGCAGCGCGCGAACTCGGTTGCAAGATTCGCCTGCATATGGCGCAAGGCGCCATGGAGGTCGATACGGTCCGTGCGCTGCATGGCTCGACAGCGCCGGTCTGGCTCGCGCAATCGGGACTTTTGAGCGAGCGGCTGATTGCGCCGCACGCAACCAACGCAACGGACGAAGATCTTCGCCTTTATGCGGCCAACGGTGTTTCAATTGTGCATTGTCCGCTGGTGTCTGCCCGTGGCGGCAATACGCTGAACTCGTTTTCCGCATGCCGCAACCGCGGGATCAATATTGCGATGGGTACCGACACGGCACCGGCCGACATGTTGATGAATCTGCTCATCGGCCTGATCACATCGCGTATCAATGACGGGGTGCCGGACCGGGTGCGAAGCGCTGATCTTTTCGACGCCGCAACGCTTGGCGGTGCGCGGGCGCTCGGCAGAACGGACCTCGGCCATCTTTCGCAGGGTGCGCGCGCGGATATTGCGGTGTTCGGCCTTGACGATGCGATCATGGCGCCATCGATCGATCCGATCACGACGCTTGTTACCGGCGGGTCTGGCAAGGTGACACGGGCGGCCTTTGTCGATGGGCGTCCTTCCATGCTGTTCGGTGAGGTTGCAGGCATCGATATGACATCTGCCCGGGAACGCATACAGAAACAGTTTGACGGACTGATTGCCAAATATCCCGAGCGAAGCTGGGCGCATCCATCGGTCGCCGAAATATTCCCTCCGAGTTATCCAATAGAGAGCAGCGCACATGGGTGAAACAATGGATCAGCCCATCCTTGAGGTTCGCAATCTCACGGTGGAATTCCCCGGGCGCCACGGAACAGTGGCCGCGCTTTCGGATGTGAGTCTCGACATCCGGGCAGGCGAGATCCTTGGCGTGGTCGGCGAATCCGGAGCCGGCAAGTCGATGACCGGTCTGGCCATTCAAGGTCTGCTTGAGCGCCCCGGACATATCAGCGGCGGCGAAATCTGGCTCGAAAACCGCCGGATTGATACGCTTGATGACTATGAGATGGAAAAAATCCGCGGCCGCAAAATCGGTGCGATCTTTCAGGATCCGCTGACCTCGCTGAACCCGCTGTTCACGGTGGGGGCCCAACTGAGCGAGACAATCCGCCAGCATCTCAACATGAGCAAATCGCAGGCGAAAACCCGGGCGATCGAATTGCTCGGGGAGGTCGGCATTCCTTCCCCGGATGAGCGGGTGAACCATTATCCGCATCAGTTCTCGGGCGGGATGCGGCAGAGAGTGGTCATCGCCCTGGCACTCGCGGCCTCGCCCAAGCTGGTGATCGCCGATGAGCCAACCACGGCGCTGGACGTATCCATTCAGGCGCAGATCATTTCGCTGCTGCGTAAACTTTGCAAGGAGAAGCGCACGGCTGTCATGCTGGTCACCCATGATATGGGTGTCATCGCAGAAGCAGCCGACAGGGTGGCGGTCATGTATGCGGGCCGGTTGATCGAGGTTGGTTCGGTCAATCAGGTGTTGCACGCGTCGGCGCATCCCTATACGCGCGGCCTCATGGCTTCCATTCCGGCACTTGCTGCCCGCGTGGAGCGCCTCAATCAGATCGATGGTTCCATGCCCCGGCTCGATGCGATTCCGGATGGGTGTGCTTTCAATCCGCGCTGCAAATCGGTCGGGCCTCGCTGTATTCGAGAGCAACCTGAACTCATGCCGGCGGGCGATGGCGCAAGCGCCTGCTGGCTCAACGCGGGAGGAACAGCATGACCGGGACCGGACAAAAAACGCCGGCTTTTACCGCCGAACGTCTCGTCAAGACATTCGATGTCTCGGCGCCGTGGCTGAGTCGGGTTGTCGAGCGCAAGCCACGTCAGCTTCTGCAAGCCGTCAATGACATCAGCTTCACCGTGCCCACAGGCGGATGCCTCAGCATCGTCGGAGAAAGCGGCTGCGGCAAATCAACGGTTGCGCGTCTTGTAACCGGGTTGCACAAACCCAGCAGTGGCGAACTTCGCTTTGCATCGGGACGCAATGGGGCGCCACTTTCGGTGCAGATGATCTTCCAGGATCCCTATGCCTCGCTCAATCCCCGGTGGCGTGTAAAGAACATCGTTGCCGAGCCGCTACGCGAGACGAAGCTGCTCAAAACGTCGAATGAAATCGCTGATCGCGTTGAGGAACTGCTCGAGACCGTCGGGCTATCGGCTTCGGATGGCGAAAAATATCCGCATGAGTTTTCGGGCGGTCAACGCCAGCGTATTTCAATCGCACGGGCACTCGCCAGCGAACCCGAATTCCTCGTATGCGACGAGCCGACATCTGCGCTCGATGTGTCGGTTCAGGCGCAGGTTCTCAACCTTATGCGCAAGCTGCAGGACGAACTCGGTCTTACCTATCTGTTCATCAGCCATGACATGAGCGTTGTCAGGCATATGTCGGACCGCATAGCGGTCATGTATCTCGGGCGTATCGTCGAAGAGGGGGATACGGAAGAGCTGTTTGCCAATCCGCGGCATCCCTATACCCGGCTTCTCCTGCAGACGATCCCCAATGTGCAGCAGCCGAACAGGGACCGGGTCGTTGGCGGGGGCGAGGTGCCGAGCCCGCTCAAGCCGCCATCCGGTTGTACTTTCCACCCGCGGTGTCCGGTTGCCATTGGACGCTGCTCGGCTGAAGTGCCAGAGGTTCGTACTCTCCAGGGCGGCGCGCGCGTGGCATGCCATCTGGTCGAGGAGAAGATGGCAACTGCCGCAGAATGACGGTCAGCGGTTCAGGCCAGCGCGGAACGCAAATCGTGCGGAAGATCACGGATTTCGCTCAGATCGAGCTCGGCCTCCACATGTTCAAGGTGGTGTTCCATGAGCCCCGTTGCCTTGGAAAGATCGCCATTTGCGATTGCGTCCACAATTTCGGCATGTTCGTCCGGCCCGCAGTTGAAGCGATTGGTGTTGCGGTAGACCGCAGTGATGAGGGAACTTCTTGCGATCAGATCGCGCATCGTGGCGAAAAGAAAGTCCGAGTTCGCGACCTCTGCAAGCAAGAGATGGAAGCCGCCTGACAGCTTGATGATATCGGTCGTGCTATCCTGTGCATTTGCGGTTCGTTCCTTGGAAACATGGGTTCGCAGCCGCGTGACATTTACCTTGGAGATTGATTTGCAAAGCCGCTCGACAATGCAGCGTTCGACCGCACGGCGGACAAAGAAGACATCCCGTGCTTCATCCACCGAAGGTTGGCAGACAAATGCGCCGCGGTTCGGGATGATCGTGACGAGCCCATCCCGTTCAAGTGCGACCAATGCCTGGCGGATGCGGGCACGACTGACGTCGAAGATCGCTGCCAGTTGCCCTTCCTTGAGTTGCACGCCGGGCCGAAGCCTGCGCTCGGCAATGGAAAGCCATACCCGTTCAACAATCTGCTGTGTTGAAGCCCCTGCTTGTTCAGTCATGTACCTGTCTCCCGATTGTGACAGACAATCGCGATCAAATGGAAAATGTCAACTCGTTTTGTCTGCATGATTGTAGACAATAATGCCAATAATTGTATACTATATAGCGAAACGGGAGAGTCGGCATGCAGTTTGATTTTACAGAGCTTGAACCGGAGAGCCGATATCGTCTGCTGACGAATTTTATCGGCCCGCGGCCGATCGCCCTGGTAACGACCCGTTCAAGCGCCGGCCACAGCAATGCGGCGCCCATGAGCTTCTTCAACGTGTTCTCGCATGATCCGCCGATCCTGATCCTCGGTGTACAACCGCGGCCGTCGGGGGAAGAGAAAGACACGATCGCCAATATCCGCCGTACGGGTGAATTTGCCGTCAACATGGTGGATATGAGCATGGCGCAGCAGATGCTCATTTGCGGGCTGGGTTTCGACAGCGAGGTCGATGAACTGGAGATGGCCGGTCTTGAGGCAGCCGCATGCAATCAAATCGATGCGACGTATGCTGCCACGGCTCCCTGTGCCCTGGAATGCCGCGTCGAGCGCCTGATCGAATTTCCGAAGCGGGTGCTTGTCCTTGGCGAAGTCGTCCACATGCATGTGCGCCGCGATTGCCTTGACGCGGAGGGGCGCTACGTCAATCCGGACGTTTATCAGCCCATCGCCCGTCTCCACGCCGATAATTACATCACATCCGATCGACAGTTCGTTCTGGCGCCTCCGCCAATTGCCGATTTTACCAAATCCCGCCGCGATTAAGTGGCGCTGAAGGAACTCGACCGTGCATATTCTTCTCATCAATCCAAACTCCACTACGTCCATGACTTCCCAGGTTCTGGAAAGTGCCGTCCGGGTGGCCTATCCGACAACGCGCGTCACCGCGGTCAACCCTGTGGATACGCCGGTGAGCATCGAGGGCGGGGCCGACGAGGCCATGGCTGTTCCGGCCATGCTTTCCGAAATACGTAAAGGGCAGGCGCAAGGCGTGGATGCCTATGTCATTGCCTGCTTCGATGATCCCGGCCTGCATGCGGCACGCGAGATTGCACGCGGCCCCGTGATCGGCATCTGCCAGGCCGCCATACAGGTCGCGATGACGATCAGCCGGCGCTTCACGGTGATCACGACATTGCCCCGATCCATTCCGATCATCGAAGATCTGGTCAGCGCTTACGGCGCGAACCATCATTGCCGCAACGTGCGCGCCATCAATCTGCCGGTGCTGGGACTGGATGAAGACCCGGTCGAGGCAGAGCGTCTTCTCGTGCTTGAAATCGGCAAGGCGAAACTGGAAGACCGCGCGGAAGCGATCGTTCTTGGTTGTGCGGGCATGTCCTTATTGTGCGACCGGCTCAGTGCCGCGACCGGTATTCCCGTCATTGACGGCGTCACGGCGGCCGTCAAGGTTGCCGAAGCGCTGGTCGGGGCCGGATACAAGACATCCAAGGTGAATGGCTATGATTTCCCCCGGATCAAATCGCCGTCCCCCGCATCGAACGTGGAGCAGGTGGGCAATTTGGCGTGATCAACCCGTCAAGGTAGCGGCCGGTATGGGTTGCCGGCCCGGGTTTCTAGAGGTGTTCAGCCTTCAGAACGGAGACTGCAACTTCGCTGTTGTGAATATATTCATGGGCATCCGGTTGCCCCTGAATAAGCAGGATGAACAACAGGTCGGTCAGCGTCAGTTGCGCATCTCTTGCGGTGATGGATGAAGAGCGAACGCGTTCTTCATCGGCAAAGGTGTAAAGCCGGATGTCCGCCACGCGGCTCAATGGATTGTCCTTCAACCCGGTCACGGCAATGACGGTCGCGCCGCGCTGGCTGGCAAGTTCGGCAATGCGCAACGTCTCGATACTGTCGCCCGAATAGGAGAGGGCGAACAAGACGTCATCAGCTCCAAGCGTGGATGCGTTGGCCATCTGGACATGGCTATCACTGTCGTGCAGCACATTGCGCCCAAGCTTCATCAGCTTATAGGCAAAATCCCGTGCTACCAGCGACGATGCGCCGACGCCTGCCATATGAATGCGCCGGGCCTTGCGCAGGATTTCCAAAGCGATGCCAATGTCTTTTTCATTGTTGACGGCAACCGTCTGCTGCATCGACAATTGTTTGCTGCCGATCAGTTTCTGCAGGATCACGAGATAGCTGTCGCCTATTTCGATCGTGCCGTGGATCATTCCCGCCGGAGCTGTCCATTCCTGTGCCTTGGCTTCGCTGACAGCGAGCTTCAGCTCCATATAGCCGGCGTAGCCGAGCTTCTGGCTGAACTTCACCACACTGGACTGGCTCCGGCCCGTCTCCACGGCCAGAGCAGCCGATGACAGCCGCAGCATCTGATCCGGATTGTCGATGATGAACTGCCCGATCTGGCGATCGGCAGGCGCCATGGAGTCCAACTGTGCATTGATTTTCTGCAGTATAGACATGCGTTCCTTTGCGCGTTGGCAGTTCAGGCTGCTCGCGCCAAAGCGCGGACCTATGGAATAATCGGAGCCTTCAAGCTCGCCGAAATGACATACCTACCGTCAATTCAAAGCACTGGCTACTCCTCGCAATGGCGTCAGAAGCGTTCCCGATAAAAGCACCACGCCCAAAACAATCTGACGTAGAATAATATATTCCTAAATCAATTGACACCGTGGAATGATCAATTAGTTTTTGTGCATCGCCATGATGGTTGCACCGTCTATACCGGACGCAGCCTGCGGGTGAAGAGGGTGTCGAACGAAACCCACCCTGTTTTCATGCTCCTCAGATCAGGCAGTGGTTATCATGGATAGATTACGGATCATCGGGGGAAACAGGCTGGAAGGCGCGGTGACGATTTCCGGCGCGAAAAATGCGGCACTCCCGCAAATCGCCGCTGCGCTGCTGAGTCCCTATCCGCTGGAACTGACCAATCTGCCGGCTGTCAACGATGTCGAGAACATGCTGGGCGTGGTGCAGCTCCACGGCGCGCGCATTGACCGGTCGCCGCATGCGGCAACCATCGATACAAGCGCCGTTGTGTCGAAGGAAACATCCTATGACACTGTCAGGCGAATGCGTGCGACCATACTGGTTCTTGGGCCGCTGCTCGCGCGCTTCGGGCATGCCAGGGTTTCGCTGCCGGGCGGGTGTGCAATTGGTGCCCGGCCCGTCAACATGCATGTCAGTGCACTTGCCGCGCTTGGGGCCGATATTGCCATCGAGAACGGCGTCATCGTTGCATCTGCGCAAGGTTCGCTGCGGGGAACCCGTATTGTTCTCAGCTCTCCCTCTGTGGGGGCGACCGAAACGGCCATGATGGCGGCCACGACAGCAAAAGGTGAAACGGAAATCCTCAATGCTGCACGCGAACCGGAAGTGGTTGACCTCGCTGCCTGCCTCAATGCGATGGGAGCCCGCATTGAAGGGGCCGGGACGCATCGCATCCTTGTGGAAGGCGATACGACGTGGCGCTCCGCCCGGCATGCTATCATCCCTGACCGGATAGAGGCCGGCACCTATGCAATCGCTGCGGCCATCACCGGCGGCCAGCTCGAGCTGACCCATGCCCGTCTGGAGCATCTGGCTTCCGTCGTGCAGGCGCTTGAAGCGGCAGGTGTCAGCGTCTGGCCCAGCGACCGGGGCCTGATTGTGTCTCGGGAGGGGCCGCTGAAGGCCGTGGACATCACCACGGAGCCCTATCCGGGGTTCCCCACGGATCTCCAGGCCCAGTTCATGGCATTGACGTGCCAGAGCCAGGGCGCATCGCTGCTGCGCGAAACCATATTCGAAAACCGCTTCATGCACGTCCCGGAGCTCATGCGTCTGGGGGCGAACATAACGCTGCAGGGAACCACCGCGCTGGTGCGCGGCGGGGAACCGCTGCATGGTGCGCAGGTCATGGCGACGGATTTGCGGGCTTCCGTCTCGCTCGTTCTGGCGGGGCTCGTTTGCGAAGGTGAGACGATCATCAACCGGGTGTATCACCTTGATCGCGGCTATGAGCAACTGGATCGCAAGCTTCGGCTCTGCGGCGCGGATATCGAGCGGATCAGCTCATGAGCGACGCCATGCATGAGAAGCCGTTTTTTCTTGGCGTCGATGGTGGCGGCACGGGCTGCCGCGCCCGCATTGAAGACGGCTTTGGTGCGGTCCTCGGCCAAGGGCTCTCCGGACCTGCGACAACCCGTCTTGGCGTGGACGCGGCCTGGGCTTCCGTTTCCAGTGCCTTTACCTCGGCAATAGCGGAAGCCGGTTTCACGGAGCGGGAAACCGCGCGCATACATGCCGGTATCGGTCTTGCCGGCATCGGCCGGAAGGGCGCGCTTGAGGCGCTTCGGGCTATCCCTCATCCTTTTGCCAGCATCGCTTTCACGAGCGATGGCGTTGCTGCCTGTCTGGGAGCTCACTCCGGCGCGGATGGCGCGATCGTCATTGCCGGAACGGGTTCCATCGGCCTCGGTTTTGCCGAAGGGCGCGATCTGCGGGTTGGCGGTTATGGCTTTCCAATATCTGATGAAGGCAGTGGTGCGGATCTCGGATTGAAGGCCGTTCAACTCGCGTTGCGGGCTTTCGATGGCCGCCACGAACAGAGTGCATTGCTGGGCGAAGTGATGCAGCGGTTCCAGAACGACCCTGTGGAGGTGGTTGCGTGGATGGATCGGGCGACAGCGACCGATTATGCCGTCCTTGCGCCCATGGTGATGCGCCATGCTGATCAGGGTGACATGGTTGGGCGGCGTCTGGTTCAGGGAGCGGCCGAACAGATTGACTCCATCGTCCGCGCGCTGATCGAAAAAGGTGCGCCCCGCGTTACGCTTCTTGGAGGGCTGTCGACGCCGCTGGAGCCTTGGCTGGCTCCCGACATTCGCCGCTGCCTGAAACCAGCCGACGGTGATGCGGTTTCAGGTGCGATCATTCTGGCGAGAAAATCGTGCTGAGACTTCAGATAACGACTGCCCATCATCATTGTCGGTAAGCGGCGCTCAATCACGGCCGTCCGTTTGCGGAGGGCAAGTGAACTGCCAGTTTCAGCCGAGGGATAAATGCATCTGGTTAGGAATATATAATTCCAAATTTATATTGACATAAGGAATAATAAATCATAAAAAGTTAACATAAAAAGAATGAGAACTGTTGCAGCAGGGAGCGAGCGGCCGCATTCCGGATGCGGAATAGACAATTCATGCAATGCGCGGACGACCCCGGTGAGATGCGATCTCATCGCTTTTCGCCGGTATCGCATTTTCATTAGAAGCAGTTCTCCCGAAAGTTGGCCGATGACTGAGCAAGCGTTGATATCCGAGTTGGAAAAACTGGTCTCCGAGGGCAGAAATCCGCAGACCATGCAGATCGATCTTCTGCCGACTGCCGATATTTTGCAGAAGATCAATGATGAAGACAAAGGCGTGCCATCGGCTGTCGAGAAGGTTATTCCACACATCTCTACGGCGGTTGACCGGGTCGTCACTGCGTTCCAAGCCGGGGGGAGGCTGATCTATATGGGAGCGGGAACCAGCGGCCGTTTGGGGGTTCTGGATGCTTCGGAATGTCCGCCAACCTTCGGCGTACCCGAAGGCGTGGTGGTAGGGCTGATTGCGGGCGGTCCCGAGGCGATGGTCAGGGCCATAGAAGGCGCTGAGGACGATCCGCACAAGGGGGAACAAGCGCTGCGGGACATTGGACTGACGGCACAGGATGTGGTTGTGGGTATCGCAGTCAGCGGACGCACGCCCTACGTGATCGGCGGGCTGAATTACGCCAAACAGGTGGGGGCTTCGACCATTGCCTTGTCCTGCAACCCGGATTCAATCATTGCCGGAATTGCCGATATCGCGATTTCTCCCGTTGTCGGTCCGGAGGTTCTTACCGGGTCAACCCGGTTGAAATCGGGCACAGCACAAAAGCTCATTCTCAACATGCTGACGACGGCCAGTATGATACGGATCGGTAAGAGCTATCAGAATCTCATGGTGGACGTGCACGCGAGCAACAAAAAACTCGTGGCCAGGGCGTCGCGTATTGTCATGCAGGCAACCGGTTGTACCACTGAGCAGGCGCGCCAAGCTCTCGATCAGACAAGCAATGATGTGAAGCTGGCGATATTGATGGTCAAAACGGGAATGGACGTGGAAAAAGCGCGGGTGGCGCTAAAAGATGCAGGAGGTTTTCTGCGAAAGGCGATAAATGCAAAGCCGTTGTAAGACCATGCCGGTTTAGCAGGAAGTAAAACGAATCAAGCGTCCACAAGGCCGCTCAAAATAGCTCCAGAGGGAAAAAGAAAAATGAAAAGGCGTTCAACAGCGAAACTGGTTTCTTGTCTTGCAATAGCTGCAGCCCTTGGCGTGGTGATGGTGGGTTCGCCAGCAAGTGCGGCAACGCTGCGCATGGCCTGGTCGCAGGACGCGACGGGTCTCGATCCGCACAAGCAGACCGCATTCTCTTCCATAAGGCTGCTTGAGCTCATTTATGAGCCGCTCGTGCGTCTGGATGCCAATCTGCAGATTGTTCCGGCTGTTGCCGATTCCTGGCAGTTTTCGTCCAATGGTACGGAATTGACCTTCAAACTCAACCCGAATGCAAAATTCCAGAATGGGGACCCGGTCACCTCAGCGGATGTGAAGGCGTCATTTGAGCGTATACTCAACGAGGCGACCGGTGCGGTGGCGCGGGCCAACTTCCTGTCGATTGCCAATATCGAAGCCGTTGACCCTCACACGGTAGTTTTTCATCTGTCCCAGCCGGATGTGCCGCTTCTGACGGCGATGACAAATCTGAACGCGGCGATCATTTCCGCGCGTGAAATTGAAAAAGGAGCGATCAGCACAACGCCTGTAGGCTCGGGGCCTTTCAAGCTTGAGAAGTGGGATCCGAATTCCCGCGAGATACTGGTTGCCAACAAGGCGTGGGCCGGAGGTGCAACAGGTGTCGAGGGCATCAATATCAGTGTTCTTCCCGACGAAACTGCGATCCTGGCGGCCATGCGCACCGGCCAGGTCGATTTTGCGTTGCTGAACGACCCTCTGATTGCAACACTTATTCCACGGGAAGAGCGACTGATCCTGAACCGTGCGCCTGTGCTTGCCTATCACGTGCTGCAGCTTAATCCGTCGCGCAAGCCAATGACCGAGCTTGCGGTACGGCAGGCTATTTCCTGCGCCATCGATCGGAAGGAGGTTCTCGATACGGCTTCCCTGGGAGAAGGCAAGGTGACAGGCCCGATAACGACACCATCCTTTGCAACCGATCCCAACAGCCTGTTCTGTTACAAGCGGGATGTCGAAAAGGCCAAGAAACTCATGGCCGATGCGGGATATGCGAAGGGATTCTCGGCCACGGTCATCGCGGCAACCGGCGAACCGCCAACAGCCGCCGCAGAGGCTCAGGTCATCCAATCCCAACTGGCCGAAATCGGCGTCAAACTCGATATCAAGGTCATGGAACTGAACGTCTATGTCGATACATGGCTGAAAGGCGATTTCGACATGGCTGTTGCCCTGAATGGCGGCAGTGCGGATCCCTATTCGATGTATAGCCGGTACTGGACCAAGACCGGAAACCTGCAAAAGGTTGCAAATTACATTGACGATACCCTGGACAGCCTCATGCAGAAGGGCCGCGCCGAGACCGATCCCGCAGCGCGCAAGGTCATTTTCAGTGATTTCGAAAAACATCTCGCAGAGATGTCTCCCTGGATCTGGCTCTATACCTCCTACAGCTATACGGCACAGCAAAAGAGTGTCCAGGGCTTCACTGCAACGCCCATCGGTTCGCTTTTCGGTCTCAGTAAGGTGACCGTCCAGCAATAGCTGGGCTGGGATTGCCGATCACTTCTTACCCGGAGACGTTTCTGGATGGGTTATGTTACACGGCGTCTGGTGACGTTTCCGCTGGTTTTGATCGGCGTCTCAATACTTGTATTCGTTGCAATCCGTCTCGTTCCCGGCGATGCCATCACGGCGATGCTGGGGACAGAGGCCGGGCTGTTGACGCCGCAGCAGCGCTTGGCGTTGACGGCCTATTTCGGCCTCGACCAGAATTGGCTCGTTCAATACTGGCACTGGCTGCTCGGGCTTTTCCGCGGCGATCTGGGTATCTCGGTCGTCTACGGAAAACCGGTGCTCGACGTAATATTTGATCGCTTTCCCCTGACTTTGGAATTGGCCTTTCTTTCCATGATCATCGCGCTTGCCATCGGTCTTCCGGCAGGGGTGTTCGCCGCAACCCATAATGGCAAGCCATCCGACCTGACAGTGCGCATCTTTGCCATGATTGGCCAATCAACGCCGAGCTTCGTTGTCGGCCTCCTGATTATCTACATGCTGTCCGTCGGCTTCGGCGCGCTGCCGACGATGGGAGAGTTTTCGCCCTTCTGGAAGGACCCGCTGCGTAACCTCAGCCAATTGATCTTTCCGGCCATCACGCTTGGATTGGCATTTGCCGCTTCCGTCACCCGCATATCCCGTTCGGCCATGCTCGATGTCCTGAGCGATGATTATGTGAGGACCGCACGCAGCAAGGGGGCGTCGGCGCGCAGTGTCATCTGGCGGCATGCGCTGCCGAATGCACTCATCCCGGTCGTCACTCTCAGCGGTATGGAATTCGGTTATCTGCTGGGCGGTGCCGTTCTCGTCGAGAAGATCTATGCGCTGCCGGGATTGGGGCGCGTGGTTCTCGATGCGATCTTGCAGCGGGATTATGCCCTGTTGCAGGGAAGCGTGCTGTTCATTGCCTTCAACTTCATGGTCGTCAATCTTCTGGTCGACCTCGCTTATTCGGCGCTCGATCCCCGTATTCGTTTGGGAGAACGCTGATGCGCATCCTCCGCGCGATTTTTGGACATACAAGTGGCAGAATTGGCGGGGCCATCGTCCTGCTCTACCTCGTGATCGCCTTGCTCGGCCTTATGGGTTTCACACCGCATGACCCGTTGATGCAGAACCGTCTGGACCGCCTGCACTCTCCCACCATCACCTATTGGATGGGCACCGACCTGTTCGGCCGCGATGTCACCAGCCGTCTCATGCGTGGGGTAGGGCAGTCCTTTACGGTGGCCTTCCTGTCGGTTGCCTTTGCATCGCTTGCGGGAACTGTCCTTGGCCTGGCCGCGGCATGGTTCGGCCATCGGCTGGATGGCATTATCATGCGCCTGATGGATGTGTTGCTGGCATTTCCAGCCATTCTTCTCGCCCTTTTGGTCGTGGCAATTGTCGGGCCGGGAACCTGGACCAGCGTTGTGGCGATCGGGATTGTCTACACGCCCATATTCACCCGTGTCGTGCGCGGGCCGGCGCTGTCACTGAAGGCACGCGATTTCGTTGACGCGGCGCGCACGTTCGGCAGCAGCCGCACATATATCTTGACGCGGCATCTCCTGCTCAATCTGGTGGCGCCGCTGACGGTTCAGATCACCCTGGCGCTGGCATGGGCTCTCCTGACGGAAGCGGGCCTCAGTTTCCTTGGTCTTGGCACACAGCCGCCCGCATCTTCGCTCGGTCTGATGCTGAGCGACAGCCGCAATCTGATGGAAACCGCCCCATGGCTGCTGGTCTTCCCCGGCCTTGCAATCATGGTGAGCATCCTTGGTTTCAACCTGCTCGGTGATGCGCTGCGCGATATCCTTGATCCGAGAATGCGGAGGTCAAACCCATGAGCCCGCTGCTCTCTGTCTTTGATCTGCGCGTCGGCTTCGGCCACGATCCCGAGGTTAATCAGGTTGTGCGCGGCATAAGCTTTGATCTGGCGGCGGGTGAAACGCTGGCGATCGTCGGTGAAAGCGGCTCCGGAAAATCCGTCACGGCGCTCTCGATCAATCGGCTCGTTGATTTTGGCGGAGGCCGCATCGTCTCCGGTTCCATAAAGCTGAAACGGGCCGATAACAGCATTCTGGACCTGACGGCCGCGACGGAACCGCAACTGACAAAAGTGCGCGGCGCTGAAATCGGCATGATTTTTCAGGAGCCGATGACATCGCTCAATCCCGTGCTTTCCATAGGCACGCAGATTGAAGAATCCTTTCGGCTCCATCGGGGTCTGACCGGAAAGCAGGCGCGTGCGGCTGCCAAGGACGCGCTCGATCGCGTGCGGATTCCCGACGCTCTACGGCGCTTGAACTATTATCCGAACCAGCTATCGGGCGGTATGCTCCAGCGCGTCATGATAGCAACGGCTTTGGCGTGCAACTCCCGTCTGCTGATTGCCGATGAGCCCACCACGGCATTGGACGTCACCGTGCAGGCACAGATCATGGCGCTTCTCGCAGAATTGAAGCGGGAAACCGGGATGTCGATGATTTTCATCACGCATGACATCGGCCTGGTCGCGGGAATTGCCGACAGGGTCATGGTGATGCAGAACGGGCAGGCGATGGAACAAGGGGAGTTGAACCAGATACTCGATCACCCGCAACATCCCTATACGCAACATCTCCTGCATGCCGTCCCGCATTTCGCCAGCGGGCAGGCAGCGCGTACCGACGGCAAACGCAACAGCGAGGCATCGGTCGATCCGGCTCTCAGGGTTGACGGGCTTACGGTGCGGTTTCCGGTTACGACAGGCATTTTTCGCCGTCCCGCCGGTGCGGTTCACGCGGTGGAGGGCGTGGATTTTGACCTGATGCCAGGGGAAACACTGGCGATTGTCGGTGAAAGCGGCTCGGGGAAATCGACAACGGCGCGGGCCATTCTGGGTCTGACAAAATCTACGCGCGGCACCTTTTCTGCCGTCAGGCAGGAAGCCTCCGCGCGGCAAAGCCAGCGGCCGGTGCAGATGGTTTTCCAGAACCCCTATGCTTCGCTCAATCCGCGGCTCTCCATTGCGAGCATTCTTGCGGAGCCGGTGATTGCTGCAGGCGGGCGGCTCGATGTCCAGACGCGCGAGAGAATGTCCATGCTGATCGAGCGCGTCGGCCTGCCGTCCAACAGCCTTGACCGCTATCCGCATGAATTTTCCGGCGGTCAACGCCAGCGCTTGTGCATTGCCCGGGCGCTGATGCTGAACCCTTCCGTTGTGGTTCTGGATGAAGCGGTTTCGGCATTGGATGTGTCCGTGCAGGCCAAGGTATTGGATTTGCTTGTCGACCTGCAACGGGAATTCAATCTGGCTTATCTGTTCATCTCGCATGACATGGCCGTTGTCGAGCGGATCGCCCACAGGATTGCCGTCATGTATGCCGGACAGATTGTTGAAATCGGTCGTGCTGCAGCGGTGCTGGCAAATCCGCAGCATTCCTATACGCAAAGGCTCATTGCCGCCGTTCCGACGGTTAGCCGCCGCAAGGAGCACTTTGAACTGGATACGCGGCAGGTTCCGTCCCTGGTGCGCCAGCCAGGTTTTGAACCCGCCCCGGCCGACTGGACGCATTTTGGTGCCGATCACAAGGCACGTACCGAAGCTCCATCATATTCGCAAATGGCGGGATAGATCATGAGTGCATCTGATCGTTCGGAACAGTTCGCCAATGCCGCGCTTTCCCGGTTGTTCAATCGCGCTTTTGCACCACTTGCCAATGCCGTAGCAACCGGCCGCATCCCCGGGGGCGTGTTCGGCATCGTTGATCGGGACCAGCGCCGGATCATCCAGGCGATTGGCTCAGCTCAACTCATTCCGAATATCAGGCCGATGCGGATCGACACGTGGTTCGACCTTGCATCGCTGACCAAGGTCATCTTTACGACACCGCGTATCCTTGCTTTGGCGGAAGCGGGCGTCATTGATCTCGACGCACCGCTCATCTCCGTGCTGCCGGATCTACGCCAATATGACGCAACCGCCTGGGAGCGGAAAATCACCTTTAGGCAATGTCTCGGCCATCAGACGCCCTTGCCGGCCGTTGCCCCGATATACACCTATGGCCGCGATCCGGATTTGCTGCGCAGTTTCATCCTGCAGCGTGAATGGCAGGCCGGGGAACCGGTCTATTCCGATATCAATTTCATTCTTCTGGGTTTTGTGCTGGAGCGCCTATCCAAGTGCTCCATCCGTGACATGGACCCAGGAGCAGGCTTTGCGTTCTCTGCTGCATCTGATGCTGCGGCGGCCACCGAGGACTGCACCTGGCGGCACCGGGTGCTGTCGGGCGAGGTGCATGACGACAACTGCGCTGCCTTGCAGGGAGCCGGTCATGCCGGGCTGTTCGGAACGGCCCATTCCGTTCTGGATTTCGCGCAAGGTCTGCTGGATGGAACAGGAGCGTCCGAGCATGCGATTGCGCTCATGAAGAAACCTCTGTCCGCCAAACGCACCCATGGGTGGGAGCGGCCCTATGAGGACTGGTCAGGCGGAGGATTGTGTTCTGCGAACACGATCGGTCACACGGGCTTTACAGGTACTGGCCTGTGGATTGATTTCGACAAGGGCAGGGCCTGGACACTGCTCACCAATCGCATTCATCCGACACGCCATTTCGACAGTGGAATAACGTTGCTTCGGCAGGAAGTCGGCAATCTCGTCAACGGACAGTAGGAATTCAACCATGGAACCAATGTGGGCCGTTGGCCTGATGACCGGTACTGTACTTGACGGCAACATTGACGTTGCCCTGATCAAAACAGACGGCGAACGCATAGAGGCGTTCGGCGCTTACGCGCTGACCCCCTACGACGCATCCGTTCGAAGCCTATTGGAGGAGACGTTGAACCAGGCCCGTGTCTGGAATTTCAACGGTCCCGAACCGGTGATCTTCCGGCAAGCCGAAGAGGCACTGACGCGCGCGCAATCCGCGGCAGCCCAGGACCTGGTCAACGGTGCCGGCCTGACAATGGCCGACATCGGCATCGTCGGTTTTCACGGCCAGACCGTTCTGCACCGCGCTCCCCAGGGCGGCCGTCTTGGTGCGACCCGCCAGCTCGGCGATGGCGAACTGATGAGCGCCATTCTTGGAACGAAGGTCGCCTATGATTTTCGCTCGGCTGATATGCGCTTGGGCGGGCAGGGTGCTCCTTTGTCGGCCGCGTATCATGCTGCACTGCTGCAGGCTGCCGGAGTGGGAAAGGACACCGCCATGCTGAACCTGGGCGGTGTTGCGAACATTACCTGGTGGGATGGCGATGGTGGCTTTGTCGCGTTCGATACCGGGCCTGCCAACGCGCCACTCAACGATTTCGTCAAGTCGAAAGGGCTGGGCGAAATGGATCGGGACGGCGCCCTGGCTTTGGTCGGAACGGTTGATGAAGAACGCCTCTCCAAGCTCCTGCAGCATCCTTATCTGGCAGCACCTTATCCAAAATCATTGGACCGCTTCGATTTCGGTGCGGAAATGGCCGATGGCCTCAATGCACGGGATGGGGCTGCCCTTCTGTCGGCATTTACCGCATCTGCCGTCGGGAAAGCGCTCGATCTTTTGCCGCAGCGGCCCAGCAGGCTGGTGGTTTGCGGAGGCGGCCGCCGCAATCCGGCGATCATGGCCATGCTTTCAGCGCGCGGCGACGTCGAGGTCCTGTCCGCCGAAACCTTGGGTTTGCGCGGGGACGCGGTCGAGGCGGAATGCTTTGGTTTTCTTGCGGTGCGTGTTCTCAGGAACCTGCCGATCAGTTTTCCGACGACAACAGGCGTTCGCGAGCCCACGCGCGGCGGACGCATTGCAGGCTAGTGGAACGAATTTGACATTCGCATCCCATTTGACATGACGCGCAGCATGCGAATGTCAGAATCGGACCACTAGTCAGAGCCGTTTCTGCAGGAAGATGCGGTCACGCCCCATCGGAAAATCGGGCAGGGTAGCAAAGGTCTGGTATCCCTGCTTCTGGTAGGTCTTCGCGGCTCTTGGATTGAACGTATCAATATATGCGCCATGGCATCCGCGTGCCGCGGCTTCCTGTTCTGCGGCATCCAACATTCTGCCTGCCATGTGCTGTCCGCGAAAACTCTCATCCACCCACAACCATTGAATGTAGAGCCATCCCCACGCGGTGTAGCCCGATATTCCACCGACAACCCTATCCGCTTCATCGCGCACAAAGACCGCAAGGGCCACTCTTTGGCTCGGCCCTACGTCGCCATCATTGAATGCCGTCAGCTGATCTCCCAGGAATTTGAGATCGGTTGGTGAGGGGGCTTCTGTGACTTCGAGATGGATGTTCATTCTACCGTATGGATAAGTCAGGTCAGTAAAATCAGGCTAGAATAATAAATTCCCGATTTCAATGTTTTATGGATATTTTATTCCTTTCTGCAAAGAGCGTTGATGCTGATCCCACTTTGCCCAATGCGGCCTTCAGCCGTGGTTGATCATGATATGGCGAACGGCCGTATAATCCTCCAATGCGTAGATCGACATATCCTTGCCATAGCCTGACTGCTTCACGCCGCCATGCGGCATTTCGTTGGTCAGCATGAAGTGGGTGTTGATCCAGGTGCAGCCATATTGCAGCCGCGATGCGGTTCTCATCGCCTTGGAAATATCTTTCGTCCAGACCGAAGAGGCGAGGCCGTAATCGCTGTCATTGGCCCATCTTACCGCCTCATCATCGGCACGGAAACGCGTCACGGAAACCACCGGACCGAACACCTCGCGGCGGACAATCTCGTCCTCCTGCGTCGCACCGGCAACGACGGTGGGCTGAAAGAAGAAGCCATTGGCGCTGCCCGCATGGCCGCCAGTGGTGATCTCGATGTGCTTCTGTTCCGTTGCGCGCTCGACAAAACTCGCCACACGATCGCGCTGGCGGCTGGAGATAAGTGGCCCGATCTCGTTGACCGTATCGTCGGCGTCGTTGAAGCGGATGGTGGAAACGGCCGAGGTGAGGTCAGCCACCAGTTTCTCGTAGATGCCATCCTGCGCATAGATGCGGCAGGCGGCCGTACAATCCTGGCCGGCATTGTAATAACCGAAGGTACGGATACCGTTGACCACCGCGTCAAGGTCCGCATCGTCATAGACGATGACAGGCGCCTTGCCGCCCAGTTCCAGATGAGTCCGCTTGACCGTCTTGGCGGCGGCCTGCAGCACCTTCTTGCCCGTGGCGATATCGCCGGTGATGGACACCATGCCAATCTTGGGGTGGTTGATCAGCGCGTTGCCGACCGTGTCGCCGCGGCCAAGAATGACGTTGACCACTCCTTCGGGGAGAATATCCGCCAGAAGCCGCGCCATTTTCAGCGCTGTCAGCGGTGTTTGTTCGGACGGCTTGAACACCACCGTATTGCCACCTGCAATGGCAGGCGCAAGTTTCCACGCCATCATCATCAGCGGGTAATTCCACGGCGCAATCGATCCGACAATGCCGACGGCATCGCGGCGAACCATTGAGGTGTGGCCGGGCAGATATTCGCCCGCGACGGGCGCATGCATGGAACGGATGGCTCCGGCAAAGAACCGCCAGCAATCGATGATGGCGGGAAGTTCGTCATTGCGCACGGCATTGATCGGCTTGCCGCAGTTGAGCGCTTCAAGCGTGGCGAAATCATCCGCCTGTTTTTCAATGGCATCGGCAATCCGCAGGAGATAACCGGAGCGCTCGGCAGGCGTCGTCAGCGACCACGTCGCAAAGGCCCGTTCGGCCGCGTCGACGGCTGCATCGATCTGACTGTGGGAGGCTTCGGCAAGATCAATGATTGTCGTGCCGGTCTTCGGATTGAGGATATGTTCCTCGGCCTCGGTTCCGGCGACGAATGTCGACCCGATCAGCAGTTGCGTATCCATGTGTCGTTCTCCCATAGTCTTTGCATTATTTGCCGGAACCAGCGATCTGATCGCCGTCGCGTGTAAGGTAATAGGCGGCAAGGATCGGCAGGAATGTCACCAGCACCACGACCATCGCGACCACGTTGGTGACGGGCCGCTGGCGCGGGCGGATGAGTTCCTGCAGCATCCAGATCGGCAGGGTGGATTGCTGGCCGCCGGTGAATGTGGTGACGATGACTTCGTCGAAGGACAGGGCAAAGGCGAGCATGCCGCCTGCCAGCAGCGCCGTGCTGATATTCGGCAGGATGACATACCGAAATGTCTGGAAGCCGTTGGCCCCGAGATCCATCGACGCTTCGACCAGTGAACCCGAAACACGGCGGAAGCGGGCGACCGCATTGTTATAGACAACCACGACGCAGAACGTGGCGTGACCAAGCACGATGGTCCAGATCGAGAAGGGAATGTCCGCCATGCTGAAGGCTGACCGCAGAGCAATGCCGGTGATGATGCCGGGCAGGGCAATCGGCAGGATGACCAGCAGTGAAATCGTCTCGCGCCCGAAGAACCGGGTCTGGCTGACAGCGGCGGCGCAGAGCGTGCCAAGCAGCAATGCGATGGCCGTGGCGATCGAGGCGACCCGGACCGAGAGGCTCAGCGCCTGCCACACATCCGGCCGGTTCCAGGTCACCGCGAACCATTGCAGTGTCAGGCCGGGCGGCGGGAATTGGTAACTCTTTTCTTCCGTGGTGAAGGCATAGAGGAAAATCAGCAGGATCGGCAGATGCAGGAAGAGCAGCCCGCCGGCGGCGGCAATCTTCAAGGCCAGCGGAGCCGAGGCGGAACGATCAGAGCGCATCGAAAGCTCCCATTCTGCGGGCGGCCCAGAGATAGAGCCCCATGATGACGATGGGCACGACGGTGAAAGCGGCAGCAAGCGGGATGTTGCCCGCCGTGCCCTGCTGCGCATAGACGGCCTGGCCGATGAACAGACGCGATGAGCCGATGATCTGCGGAATGATGTAGTCACCCAGCGTCAGCGAAAAGGTGAAGATCGATCCGGCAACGATGCCGGGCAGAGCCAGCGGAAACAGCACGTGGCGGAATGTCTGCTGGGGGGTGCTGCCAAGATCGGAGGAGGCCTCGATCAGATTGACCGGTACGCGTTCCAGCGACGCCTGGATCGGCAGGATCATGAAGGGCATCCAGACATAGACAAACACGATGAAGGTGCCGGTATAGCTGACCGAGAGGGAATTGCCGCCGATCACCGGAAGTGACAGCCACGCATCCAGCAGCCAGAGCAGGTTCAGCTTGGTCAAGAGCCAGGTCAGAATACCTTCCTTGGCAAGGATCAATTTCCACGCGTAAATCTTGACGAGATAGCTCGACCACAGCGGCAGCATTACCCCGAGATAGAACAGCGCCTTCCATTTTCCCCTGGCATAGCGCGCCGCATAGTAGGCGATCGGAAAGGCGATCAGTGCGGAAAACAGGGTCACGATCGCCGCCATGCACACGGTGCGGATGATGATGTCGAGATTGGTTTCGTTCAGCAGCTGCCCGTAGGTGGCAAGCGTGAACTCGTAATTCACCAGGCCCGAATAATCATCGATGGAAAAGAAGCTCTGCAACAGGAGCGCGAGCAACGAACCCAAATAGATGATGCCGAGCCACAGCAGCGGCGGAGCCAGCATCACTGCCAGGAAAACATGCGGATGTTTCCAGAAGAAATCCGATATGCGACCGGCGAGACCGGACCTTTGCGTTGATATGGCCTGTTCGCTGGTGATGGCGCTCATCACACCGCCTCCATGAGATGAAGATCGGCCGGGGCAAAACTCAATGTGACCTTGCTGCCTTCTTCCGGAACAGGACTTGCCGCCGGGCTGGTCACATGAAGTTTGGTCCCGCTGACATCGACGGTGATACGGTTCGATGCACCAAGGAAGCTGCGTGACAGAACGATGCCGGACAGCGAAAGCTGGCCGTCTTTCTTGCCGGTAAGCTCGATGGCTTCGGGACGCAGGCTGGCGAGTTGCCGGCCAGCGCCGAGCTGGGTGACAAATTCCGGTTGCAGAATATTGGACGAGCCGACGAAATCGGCGACAAACCGCGTCTTCGGCCGCTTGTAGACATCTTCCGGCGTACCAAGTTGCTGGATCCTGCCTTCGTTGAACACGGCGATGCGGTCGGCCATGGACAGGGCTTCGCCTTGATCATGGGTGACAAAGACAAAGGTGATGCCGAGCGATTTCTGCAGGGTCTTCAATTCCTCCTGCATCTGTTCACGCAGCTTGAGATCAAGCGCACCCAATGGCTCGTCCAGCAGAAGGACTTTAGGCTTGTTGACGAGGGCGCGCGCAAGCGCAACGCGCTGGCGCTGGCCGCCGGAAAGCTGACCGGGCCGCCGCGTGCCGTACCCAGGCAGCTTGACCATCGCAAGCGCATCTTCCGCAGCCTTGCGCCGTTCTTCCCGCGCCACGCCCTTGACCATTAGGCCGTAGGCGACATTGTCGAGGATACTCAGATGCGGAAACAATGCATAATCCTGAAACACCGTGTTGACGTTGCGCCGGTACGGCGGCACGCCCTCCGCCGTCTCGCCGAAAATCTCGATATGGCCGCCGGTTGGCTGTTCGAACCCCGCCATCAGGCGCAGGCAGGTGGTCTTGCCCGAGCCGGAGGGGCCAAGCATGGCAAAGAATTCCCCTTCGGCAACGGCAAGATCAACCGCATCGACGGCGCGAACCGCTCCGAAATGGCGCGATACGTTTTCAAACAGGACAGCAGCTGTCATGTCTCACTCCATGTTTCAGGCACGCTTGCCGGGCGAACCACACACCGCAGCGTGATACCGGGGATCAGCGGCCGCCAATGACACCGATGTAATCGGACACCCAGCGGTGATACGGCACGCATTCGCTCTGGCTTTCGCACTTGGCAACCGGCGTCCTCCAGAATTTGATCTTGTCAAAATCATTGTAGCCGTTGGTCGCGCAGCCTTCGTCCGTGAGGAGTTCATTGCCTTTGCAGGCTGCACCGACGGATGGGTTGGCGCCGAACCACGCGGAAACATCGCCTTGCACCTTTGCGGAAAGGCTGTGTTCCATCCACATATAGGCGCAGTTCGGATGGGTGCTTTCCGCATGCAGCATGGTCGTATCAGCCCAGCCGGTCGTGCCTTCTTCCGGGAAATTCGAAGCAACGGGTTGCTTTTCCGACTTCAGCAAATTGACCTGAAAAGGCCACGAACCGGAAGCGACAACGCCTTCATTCTTGAAGTCATCGACCTGGATCATTGCATCGTGCCAGTAACGGCCGGCGAGTTTGCGCTGCCCGCGCAACAGCTCAAGGGCTGCCTTGTACTGGTCTTCGTTCAACTCATAGGGGCTTTTGATGCCAAGTTCCGGCTTATGGAACATCAGATAGTTGGCGGCGTCGGCTATATGGATCGGACCGTCATAGGCCTGTACGCGACCCTTGTTGGATTTGCCGTCCGGCAGGGTCATTTCCTCAAAGACAACGTTCCAGCTCTTTGGCGGTTTACCTTTGAAGACCTCGGTATTGTACATCAGGACGTTCGGACCCCAGACATAGGGCACGCCATAATGGACGCCCTTGACCGTGTACCAAGGAGCATCCTGCAGGCGTTTGTCGATTGTCTTCCAGCTCGGGATAAGATCAGTGTTGATGGGTTGGACGCGTTTGCCTGCCACGAGGCGCAGCGAGGCATCACCGGAAGCGGTTACGAGATCGAAGCCGCCTTCGTTCATCAGCGCCACCATCTCGTCCGATGTGGCGGCCGTCTTGACGCTGACCTTGCAGCCGGTTTCCTTTTCGAAGCCGGTAACCCAGTCATAGGCCTTGTCGGTGTCGCCGCGCTCGATATAGCCGGCCCAGGCAACGATGGAGAGTTCGCCTTCGCCCTTGCCCAATTGCTTCAAGGCCTCCTGAGCCATGACCTGCGTGCAGAAGGCAAGCGAAAGGGTCAGCGCCGTGCAGGATTTCAAAAACTGCTTCATCTTGAGTCTCCCGATTGTGGTGCCGCCTTTGCGGCGTGTGTTCCCGGGAGAAAAAGTGCCTCTCTTTTGCCGCTTTCGCAAATTCATTAATCAGAAGGGCGCTATCGGTTTTTCCGATATCATCGCGTACGGCCGCTGCGCAGCGCTTCGGCGATGCCGACAAAGTCACGCGCCGCCTGCGGCAGGCTGGATCCCTTGCGCCAGACCATGCCCACCTGCACCACCGGGAGCGCGCCGGAAACGTCACGGCTTTCGATGCGGTCGCCTTCCAGCGACCAGGGGCGGTAGACCAGATCGGGCAATAGCGCGATGCCTGCGCCAGTCGCCACGAGGCTGCGGACCGCTTCGACGGATCGGGTACGGAAAGCGACATGCGGGCGGGCGCCCAATGCCGTCAGCAGCTTGCCGGTGTTCTCCTCGATTTCGTCGACCGTCAGCATGATCAGCGGTTCCTTGGAGATATCATTGATGGAAATGATATCGGCACTGACCAGGGGATGGCCAAGCGGCAGCCACAGCCGGTAGGGCGAGGTCTCGATGATTTCCGCCTGCAGGGCCATGCGGTCGCGCAGGTTGGAAATGACCATGACGGCGACATCCAGTTCGCCGCCGATCAGCAGGTGTTCGAGATAAGAGCCATTGTCCTCGATGGCGCTGACTTCCACTCCCGGGCACGCACGGCGATAGCGGGCGAGCAGATCGGACAGGACATAACCGGCGACAAGCGAGGTGACACCCAATTGCAGCTTGCCGGCATCGGTCGGCCTGTCCTCGGAGAAGGAGCGGCGTGCATCGGAAACGTCGGCCAGTATCTTGGTGGCATGGCGCAGGAACTGATGGCCGTTATAGGTGATGTGCAAGCCGCGCGGGTGGCGTTCGAACAGCTCGACGCCCAGATCGGTTTCAAGCTCCTTGATGGCTTCGGTGATGGACGACTGCGAAATCGACAGGTTCTGCGCGGCGCGGGTGATCGAGCCCTGTTCCGCGACGGCGACGAAATATTGCAACTGCCGGAGTGTGAATGCCATGCACGGATTAATACCGGCAAAGCAGAGCATGGCAAGCGGTCTGACGCGGGACGGCCCATCCGTGCCAGACCGCCCGTTTCTGTCAAACGAGCTTTATGATGTGTGGCAGTCGGGCGCCCGCCACCACATTGCCATCGGCCGCAAAAAGATGGGCCTTGGCCGGATCAAAAAAGGCCTCCAGCGTTTCTCCAACCGCCACCTGTCCATCGAGAACAACCGTAATCGTTTGTCCATTCGCCGCGGTCGCGTAGACCACGGTTTGACCGCCCAGGCTCTCGACCAGCACGACTTTCAACGGACCGAGGGAGGTACCGGTATTGGGGTCGATGGTGATATGTTCAGGGCGGATACCCAATGTCATGGGGATGTCCGCCCGCCCGCCCGCTGCTGATGCAGTTGCGTCAGCATCGGCCTTGATCTCCGCGGTGGAGATCTGCAGGAAGTTCATTTTCGGCGAGCCGATGAAGCCGGCGACAAACAGGTTGCGCGGATGATTGTATAGATCAAGGGGCGCACCGACCTGTTCGATCCTGCCATCGCGCAAGACAACGATCTTGTCCGCCATGGTCATCGCCTCGACCTGGTCATGCGTGACGTAGATCGTCGTGTTACCCAGTCGCTGCTGGAGTTTGGCGATCTCCACGCGCATCTGAACCCGCAGTTCCGCGTCCAGGTTTGAGAGAGGTTCGTCGAACAGGAAGATTTTCGGTTCGCGCACAATGGCGCGGCCAATGGCAACACGCTGACGCTGCCCGCCGGAGAGCTGCTTCGGCTTGCGGTTCAACAGCGGTTCAATTTGCAGAATCTCAGCGGCCCGCTGAACCCGTTTTGCTATTTCAGCCCGCGGCAGCCGCGCGGTTTCGAGACCAAAAGCAAGGTTCTTGTAGACGCTCATATGGGGGTAAAGCGCGTATGACTGAAAAACCATCGCAATTCCCCGCTCTGACGGCGTGACAGCATTCATGCGCTCGCCATCAATCAGCAGGTCCCCGTCGCTGATGGCTTCAAGACCTGCAATCATCCGCAGCAATGTCGACTTGCCGCAACCGGACGGACCGACGAAGACGGTGAATTCGCCGGGATCGATCGTCAGGTTGACGCCGTGGATGACCTGAAGATTACCGTAGCTCTTTACAACATTCTGAAGCTCAACTGCGGTTGCCATGCGGGACCTCATCAGTCTGACGGAATGCGGCGGGGACCCAGCTTTCATAGTTCGGGTGGTCGTTCGGAATTGGCAACTCCACATCCTGGTGCGTCAGTGATGAATAGTAGAATGCGGTGACCAGTTCGAGTGCCCTGCGTGAATCGGCGCTTGTCACCGGAAGCGCGCTATCATTTTCAAGCGCATCGAAGAACCGTGCCATTTGCGTCTGGAAGCGCGACGGAACATGTTTCCAGTCTTTGAGCAGGACGTCGATCTTGTCCTTCGTTGCCTGATCCCGTGGCAGGATAACCCAGGGTTTTGCGCCGGGGTTATAGGCCTCGTGGTCGCTTTCGAACGTCACGTGCTCGAAGGTGAGACGGATACGGGTGATTTCATCGGCAGAGCCCAGGGTGGCGGTGAAGCTGGCAAGCGCGCCGTTGGTCAGTTCGATCGAGGCGGTGACGCAGTCCTCCACCTCGATCTTGTTGACTCTGGTGGCGACCCGGCCAAACAGACGTTTGATATCCCCCATCAGATAATTGAACAGATCGTGCTGGTGAATGGCGTGTGTCATCAACACACCGCCGAGTTCCGTTGCCCATTTGCCGCGCCATGGCACCTCGTAGTAGTCCGGTCCGCGCGTCCAGAATGTTTCGACGGAACCGATAAAGGGTTTTCCGGCGATACCGGCGTCGATAATGGCCTTTGCCTGCTCGATCCCGTCACCAAAGCGGTACTGGAACACCGGCATCAGGCGGCCCTTGGACAATTTCTCCTGGGCGATAACCTGATCCACCTCGGATAGCGACCCGACGAGTGGCTTCTCGCAGATAACGTGCTTTCCTGCCTTCAGCGCCTTCATGACCATCGGGAAGTGCAGTTTGGGCGGCGTGCAGATATCGATGATATCCAGATCGTCCATGGCCAGCAGGTCGTCGAAATCAGCGATCCGGCGCTCGACGGCGAATTCATCCGCAAGCGCGTGCATTTTTTCCTCGTCGATGTCGCAGATGGCGAGGAGCCTGAATTTGTCGGCATTGGGGACATAGCCCTCGACAATGTGGCTTCTGCCGATACCGCATCCGACGACGGCGACTGTTCTGAGGCGTGTCATTGTTTCCACTCCGTACCGTGCTCGGCCAGGTGCTGAGCGGTCAAGGCAAGTTTCATGGCGTTGAAGCATCGTTCCTGCGGCATGGCCGTTTCGGTCCGGTTGCGCACGTCTTCGAGGAATTGCCGCCCAAAGGGCAGGTCGACGGCCGTACAGTCCAGGTGCTGGATACCATCCGCATTGACCAGGAAAAGGTGGTCTGTTCCAGGACGTCCATTGATGTCGATATATTTGCGAAGCTCGATATATCCTTCCGTGCCTAGGATGGTCAGGCGGCCGTCGCCCCAGGTGGGAAGTCCCTGCGGCGTGAACCAGTCAACGCGGACGTAGCCGGATGTGCGTTCTGTCTTCATGTGGACATCGCCGATGTCCTGCAGGCCGGGCCGACCGGCATTGGCCCGGTTGGCAACGGTGGCCGAAATGATTTCCCCGTCGATCGCATTGGAAAAGAACAGAAACTGTTCAAACTGGTGGCTGGCGATATCGCAGAGAATTCCACCGTATTGCGCTCTGTCAAAGAACCAGTCAGGCCGGTGGTTGTTGCGGATGGCGTGGGGGCCGAGACCGACGGTGTTGATAACCTCGCCAATCGCTCCTTGAGCGACTAGGCTGCCCGCCTTGACCGTGGCCGGCACCTCAAAATGCTCGGAATACAGGACGCTGTATATTCGCCCGGTGACCTTCTGGACCGCGCGAATGTCCGACAGCTGTTCAAAACTTGTCATTCCCGGCTTGTCGGACAGGACATCCTTGCCGTGCTGCATCGCGGCAATCGATATTGCAGCGCGCTCGGCGGGAATTGCGGCTGTCGTAATGATCTGGATGGACGGGTCGTCGAAAATCGCGCGCGGATCGGCAACGCGTATGGCTTCCGGAAATTTGCCGGAAAATGCGGCGGCAAGATCGTCTTCCCGTGCGTGGAAGGAGACGAGCCGTGCGCCTGCTCGTTTCAGGCACTCGACCTGGCCATAGATGTGGCTGTGATTGATGCCAATGGCTGCAAAATTCAGATGGGACATGGCTTATCGTTTCATTCCTGTGGTTGCTATGCCTTCGATCAGAAGGCGCTGGAAGAAGAGGAAAAAGGCGAAGATCGGCACAAGGGACAGAACCGACATCGCAAAGAGGCTGCCGTAGTCGGAAACGCCGGTTGAGTCCGTGAAGGTGCGAAGTCCCAGCATCACGGTGTATTGCCGCATATCGCTGAGATAGATCAGGGGGCCGACGAAATCGTCCCAGGTCCAGATGAAGGTGAAGATTGCCGCGGTCGCCAGCACCGGCGTTGAAAGCGGCAGGATAATCTTCCAGTAAATCCGCCAGGGCGAACAGCCATCCATCATGGCCGCCTCGTCCAACTCCTTCGGCAGCCCGCGGAAGAACTGCACCATCAGGAAGATGAAGAATGCGTCGGCCGCGAGAAACTTCGGGACAACCAGCGGCAGGATGGTATTCACCCAGTCGAGGTGCCGGAACAGCACATATTGCGGGATGAGCGTGACCTGATAGGGCAGCATCATCGTCATCAGCATGGGGGCGAACCAGAAGCTGCGCCCCCGGAATTCCAACCGGGCAAAGGCATAAGCCGCCATGGAGCAACTGAGCACATTGCCCGCCACCGACAAGAGCGCAATGACGAGCGAGTTCTTGAAGAAGGTCTCGAAACCGACCTTCAGTCCGTTCCATCCGCGGACATAGGCATCAAAATGACAGGATGACGGCCAGACGCTGACCGATGTGAAAATCTCCTCCTCCGGACGGCAGGAGGCCGACAGCATCCACAACAGCGGATAGAGCATCACGACGCAGGCGATGATCAGGACGATATGCGTTGCGCCCAATGCCAGATATTTTCGGGCGTTCAGTGACGCCTCTGCCGATGCAGCCGGTTGTTTTGCGATGTCAGTCATAGTGCACCCAATACTTCGCTGTGAGGAAGGCAAAGGCGGTGAAGATCGCCACGAGCGCAAGAAGAACCCAGGCAAGCGCCGAGGCATAGCCCATGCGGAAGAAGCCGAACGCTTCCTGATAGAGGTAAAGCGTATAGAACAGGGTCGAGTTGATCGGATTACCGGTGCCGCCGGAGATAATGAAGGCCGGAGTAAAGTTCTTGAATGCTTCTATGGTCTGAATGATCGCGTTGAAGAAAACCACCGGAGACAGCAGGGGCAGGGTGATCTTGATGAACTGCCGCCAGCGTCCGGCACCATCAAGGCTGGCAGCCTCATACACATCCGCTGGAATTTGCCGCAGGCCGGCGAGAAAAATGATCATCGGTGAGCCAAACTGCCAAACCGACAGGATGATGAGCGTCCAGAGCGAATAGGAGGGATTGGATATCCAGCTTGGCCCGGCGATTCCGAACAGCGCCAGAAACTTGTTGACCAGCCCGTTCCCGGCAAAGATCTGCCGCCACAGTATGGCGATTGCCACGCTGGCTCCCAAAAGCGACGGCAGGTAGAACAGGGCGCGGTAGATCGGCAGGCCTTTCATGCCGCGGTTGAGCAGCAGGGCGACAGTCAAGGCCGCGATCAGTTTCAGGGGCACGGACAGGACAACGAAGAACAGCGTGACACGCATGGACGTCATGAACTTCGGATCAGTCGTGAACATGCGGATATAATTGCTGGCGCCGACCCATTTGGGATTGGTCAATAGGTCGAAGTTTGTGAATGACAGATAGAAGGACCAGATCATCGGCCCGACCGACAAGCCGAAGAAACCGATGAACCAGGGAGCCAGGAACAGATAGCCGTAGCGTTCCCTGGAGCCAAAACCGCGTGATAGCTCTCCTGTCGCTGCCCGCCGGTTTGTGCGGGCAGCTGGATTAGAGGCGGTGATATCCATGATCAGCCCCTGCTCAGCAGATCATTGGCAAGTGCAACAAATTCAGGTCCGGCATTTTCGGGTGTCTTGGTTCCGAATGCGACTTCCTGGCTAAGGGTTCTGAGGACAGAGAGTTCGATCTCCCCGGCAGCTTTGGGCGGTGACGGAGGAATTGGCCCAAGCAGGTCGCCGAGATTGGTGACGAAGTCGAGTGCCATCCGGCTGTTTTCGTTGAGGGTTGCTGCAATGGCTTCGCGAGCGGCAGCCGAACAGGGGATGCCGCGCTCCGTACCGAGCAGCTTGGCGGCATCGGGGTCGCTGACGAAAAAGCTGATGAACTTGGCCGCTGCCGCCTTTTGCTTGGATGAACCGGCGACGGAGAACAGCATGGCGGGCTTGCGGTAGTGGCCGCCGCCCGTGGTTGCCGCGACGCGCGGATAACCGCACAGTCCGAGCTTGTCTTTGACGAGCGCCTGCAGGGCGACAAGCTGGTTGGAATTTGCAGGGAACATCGCAGCCTTGCCGGTCACAAGCATCGAGGTCTCGAGCGAGCCCGTATCGAGCGCCTGGTCTTCCGCGGTCACGCAGATTCCGGCCGCGCGCAGGTCGGTCCACAGTTTGAACCACTGAACGATATCGTCGGCATCAAATGCAAGTTTACCGTCTGTCGTGTAGAGCGCTTTGCCACGCTGCCGCAGCCAATTTTCAAGAACTGGTTCCAGTCCGGATGTATCCGCAATCGCCTTGATACCGCCGCGTATATTGGCTTTCTTGAACGCCGCGCCAATGTCGCGAAGACCGTCATAGGTGAGGGCGTTTGTCGGGACTGCAATGCCTGCTTCCTTGAAAGCATCCGTATTAATCATTGTGGCGCATGAATTGGCACCCAGGCTGATGCCATACAGTTTTCCGCCGACCGAGCCGCCCGCAAGCTGATCCTTGTCGAATTGACCGAGATTGAGTGCGTTGCCGATGAACTCGTCAAGCGGTGCAATCGCTTGACGCGCGGCGTACTCGACGATGTAGCGGTAATCCATCTGCAGCACATCCGGCGCGTTGCCGCCGGCGGTTTGCGTGGCCAGTTTTGGCCAGTAGTCGTTCCATGACAGGAACTCGCTTTGAATGCTGCCCCCCTCTCTCTTTCCGTAAAGGTCGGCGGCTGCGTTGGTGACTTGGGCTCGCGTCTGACTTCCCCAGAAAATGAGACGCAGATTGCTGCCTTCTGCAAAGGCCATCCGGCTTCCCATGGCTCCCATTGCCAGCAATGCGCTTGTCGCCTTGAGAAAATGACGCCTGTCGATTTGTCCGTTCATAGTGCCTCCCACTGAAACGAGCCGGCATCGGTCTCCTCACCGGATGACGGCATGCAACTGTAACAGTTCACCAGACTATGGAAAAATACGAAATGAGCATCGTATTATAGATAAAATCTATATCGTGAAGTAGAGTCATCGCCGTGTTGACGCCGGAAGCAAACGAACCGGCAGCCATCTGCCAGTCTTTGTAGGGGAGCAAATGTCATGGACAAGGTACTCCAGCAGTTTCTTGCTATTGCGGAAGCCGGCACCATCAGCGGGGCGGCAACCACATTGTTCGTGACCCAGCCCACGCTGACGTTCAACATGAAAAAGCTGGAAGATAGCCTTGGCGTGCCGCTGTTCGTGCGCACATCGCGCGGCATTACCCTCACCAGCTATGGCGAGACGCTGTATGAAAACACCCGCGTCATGCGCCGCCTCTACGACAATACGATCGCATCCATCGAGGAGCAGCGCGCACGCCGCGAACAGGGTCTGAATATCGGCACCGGCTATTCCTGGTGGTCACTTTTTCTCAAGGACCTCATCCTTGATTATCGCCAGAAAAATCCAAATGCGCCGATTTATGTGAGCATCGGCAATCAATTGCGCTGCATGGATCAACTGCTCTCCGGCGATACCTCACTCTTCATCGGCCATGAGGTGAAGGGCATGGCGCGGGATACGGGGACGACCTTCCTCCCGCTGACACAGGTGCACAATGGCTATTTTGTCCGGGCGGGTCATCCTTTGCTCGGCAAACCGCGAAAACTGGCCGAATTGGAGGAATATCCGGCGGTGGTGAGCAACTCTCCAGAAACAAGGCACCTGAGGCTCTTTGGCTACAATGTCAGGGAACGGGCGGACATCGCTTCCAATGCCTACAAGTTTGCGTTCGCCTCCAACTCACTGGCGGCTTGCCTTGATTACATCAAGGAGACCGATGCCGTCTTCTGTCACTCGGCAGTGATGTCGCACACGTTCAGGCAACGGGACGTCTATCCCGTCATTATCGAAGACGAGAATGTGCTTGAGCGGTTCAATGTGGGAATTTATGTCCTTCACGAGCGGATGGAGGACATGTTTGTCAGCCGGTTGATCGACGATATTAAAGTTGCAGCCGCTCGGGTGGTGCCTGCGGGTTGACGGTGCAGCGCCTTCGTCCATCAAAGCGGTGAGCGCAGCCCTGATCGGCGCTGCGCTCCACCACCATGGATTACCGTTCGATCTTGCGGTTCCAGCGATTGTTCCATTCGGGCCGGTTCTTGTTGATTGCGTCCCAATCCACAACCCTAGCATTGCTCATATAGGTCTGAAAGGCAGTCAGCTTTTCTTCGCCTCCAGCCGTTCCTGCGTGGGTTTTGACGTTTGAAGGGACGATGTTACCCTTGTCCAGCGCCTTGGCTTGCGCCTCGGCAGAAAGAAGATATTGGGCCAGTTTCTGGCTGAGTTCCGGCTCGCTGTTGTTTGCGATCACACATTCGGAGACCGTCAGCACAACAGATCCCTCCTTTGGCTGGGCATACTCAACCGGAATACCCTTCTCCTTGAGATTGTTGACGGCTGTCGGCGTGAGCGGAAAGATCGCTGCATCGCCGGTCTGGACCATTTCCGAAATTTTTGCCGAACTGGAGATATACTCCAGGACATTCTTGCCAACCGTATCCGCGAATTTCTCGAATCCCGGTTCGACATTGTTCTCATCGCCGCCCTGGATGCGGTTGAACATCAGAAACGCATGGAGACCAAACGTTGAGACGGAAGCCGACTGGAAGACCACCTTGCCCTTGAATTTTGGATCGGCAAGATCCATCCATGATGTGGGTGCGCTCCAGCCATTCTGGTCAAACATCTGCTTGTTGTAGGCAAGGCCTGTCATGCCCATGTCAATGCCGACAGCCATGTCGTCTTTCAGCCGTGCACCGGGCGTAATGTCGTCAAGAACCGGTGAAGGCTGCAGTTTCTGGCACAGGCCCGTACCAATCGCCCGGACCATGACGCCGTCGTCCAGAAACATGACATGCATCTGCGGGTTATCTTTCGCCGCCGTCGCCTTGGCGAGAATATCGGCGGATGTGCCGGGCACGACGACGATCTTGACGTCATTGGCCTTTTCGAATTCAGGAAAGACGTCCTGGGTGAATGTGCGTTCGTAATTTCCGCCATTCATTCCCACGTAGAGCGTTTTCGTATCAGCCTGAGCGTGCGAGGCGGCTAATCCCGCGACTGTCAGAGCGATCGTGGACACCAGGCAATTATTCAACTGTTTCATTGTGAGTTCCCTTTTTCTCGTTGTGTTGTGGAGGCATGTTCTGAAAGCGTTCGATCGAGAAAGCCTCGATCGGTGTTGCTGTTTCGCCTGAAGTGACGAGGTCACACAGGACGGCACCAACTGCCGGTGCCACCTGAAAACCGGCGCCGCAAAAACCGAACGCATGGAAAAGGCCCGGTGTCGTGCCGCTTGGGCCAATGACAGGATTGCTGTCGGGAAGTTGGCCTTCCGTACCCGACCAGAAACGGATCACGTGCGCGCCGGCAAGATGCGGGAAAAGTGTGGTGGCCCGTTTCATGACGGATTGCGCGGCCGTGGTGGATGGACGGGAAAAATCAGGATCGGCAAGGGCGTAACCACGCCCGCCGCCCATGATATAGTTTCCGCGTGTCACCTGCCGGCAGTAGAAACCGCCGCCTTCCTCTCCCAGGCTAACGGACAACCGCGGTGCAAGCGGCTCGGTCACGACCATTGAGGGATATATGCGGGAGAGCGGCACGGGCTCGGCGAAGTTGGCGGCAATTTTGTTGGCCCATGCCCCGGCACTGTTGATGAGGAAGCGGCAGGTTATTTCACAGTCCGCGCCCGCCTGAAGGGCAAACCCGTCATTTGCGCGCACCGCCGCATGGACAGCGGTCTGTTCAAGGACAATCACCCCAGCATCCCGTGCTGCCTTGGCGAAGGCTGGCGATACCAGCCGGGGATTGGCCTGTCCGTCATCCGGACACAGCGAAGCGCCAGCGATGTTTCCGGACAGCCATGGAAAACGGGCTTTTGCCATCGCGCCGGTGTACAGTTCGAGATCAAGACCAACGGGTTTTACGGTTTCCGCATATTGTTCGAGCTTTGCGAAGTCCTCCGGCGTGCGTGCGAGTTTCAGATGCCCGCTGCGCTGGTATTCTCCATCGATCCCGATCAACTCCTTCAATCTCGGCCAGATCTGGTGGGCGCGTTGTGAGAGCGGGAGCTGCGCTACGGAGCGGCCTTGACGCCGCACGCCACCATAGTTGACACCGCTTGCCTGCGCCCCGCAAAAGCCCTTGTCGATGAGGATGACCGACAGGCCAGCCAAGCGCAGTGCAAGTGCGGCAGAGCTGCCGACAAGGCCGCCACCCACGATAGCAACATCTGCAGAGAAACGCCGGGTCATGAGCCGCCCTCATGCAAAGACAGCGGTAGTGGCTTGACCGGCGCCTGCGCCCGCAAGCGTCCGATTTCCGTTAGTGTGAGCTTTTGCGTGGATGAAAGAACTTCCGCCAAAGCCGCGCTGCACATGCGGCCCTGACAGCGCCCCATACCCGCGCGGCTCAGCGCTTTCAGCCGGTTGAGCTCACGAAGGTCGTTTCCATGCACCGTGTCGACAACGGAGGAAACGGTGATTTCCTCACAGCGGCAGAGTTTTGTCTCTCCCGGAACCTGTTCAAACCAGTTTTCCGGGAATGGGAATGCCTTTTCAAGAACATCCCTCAGTTTGGCTTTCCGTCGGCGTGCTTTCGCAAGCACAGACATTCGCCCGCGATCAGCCACCGCTCCGGAATCCTGGATCAGGGCGAGGGCGGCAAGTTCGCCTGAAATCTCCGCAGCATCGGCACCGGCAATGCCGCTGCCATCACCGGCGAGGTAAACGCCCTTGCGGTTCGTGCGGCCAGTCTCATCCGTTACCGGCAACCAAGTACGATCCCGGCCATCAAAGCGGAATGAACAGCCCGCAAGGTCTGCCAATTGTGTTTCGGGACGAAGCGCGAAACCGTATGCAACTGCGTCACACGCTATGGAATATGTCTTTGCGCCGGATTTAAAACTCAGCCCCTCGACATGTTGAGAGCCGTCCACACCCGTTGGGCGAACGTTGTAGCGAATCTTTACGCCGCGGCGAACGAGCCTTGCCGCATAGGACATGCCGATGAGCACGAGACGCGGATCGAACCGGAATGCGGAGAGAAGATTGAGCTTGGCGGTGAACGGAGCTGTGTCGAGTACAGCGGCCACGCTGGCGCCGGCCTTCAGATATTGCCAGGCGACAAGGTAGAGAAGCGGGCCTGATCCGAGAAAGATGACCTTTCTGCCGATGGCGCAGCCCTGTGCTTTCAGTGCGGTCTGGGCTGCGCCCAACGTATAGACGCCCGGCAAAGTCCAGCCGGGAAAAGGCAGCACACGGTCGGTGGCGCCGGTCGACAGGATCAGATTTTGAAAGCTGATCTGCTGATGATCTCCATTGGCCATAAGGTGGAGCTGATTGTCCGCAATATTCCAGACCAGTGTCTGCCGCCGGTAATCGATGGACGGGAGCAGGGCATCGAATTCACGGTGCAGTCTGGTGGCCTTGGCTGCTTCCGAGCCATAAAGATCTGTGGCGCTGCGGCCGTCATCGAGGTAGGGACGGCGATAGATCTGACCACCGGCACGGAAACCTTCGTCGATCACGATCGGGCACAACCCCGCAGCGACAAGCGTTTTTGCGGCGCAGATGCCTGCAGGCCCGGCTCCAACAACCACCGGGGGTGACGTATCATTCATTGCCGGATTCTCTTGTTATGAATGCCATCTGCGCCTCGAGAGGCGTGGTGCACGCCCGCACCCGTGCTCCGCAGGCAAGGGTCACGAAGCAATCCTGACACGCTCCGATAAGACAGAACCCTGCACGCGGCTCACTGGTGAACTCGCTCTGGCGCAGGCGGTCTGTTACGGACATGATGGCCACGAGAACCGTGTCGCCGCGCCGTCCGGAATATGCAATGCCATCGATCGTGAATGGGATGGGCGCTTCATCGTGTCTGAAGTGACGCTGAAACTGCGACCGGGAATGATGTGCGGCCATCAGCCTTTTCCAACCAGCAGTTGATCAAGCCCGAACAATCTGTCGAGAATGATCATGGTGACGCCCGTCAGGGCGATCATCAGGGTCGAGACGGCAGCCATCATTGGATCGATCGACTCGCTCGCATACATGTACATGCGCACCGGCAGGGTGACGGTTGATGGTGCAGTCACGAATATCGACATGGTCAGTTCGTCAAAGCTGTTGATGAAGGCGAGCAGCCATCCGCCGCTGATGCCGGGCAGGAGCATCGGAAAGGTAATCCGCCGGAACACGGTCCAATCACCGGCGCCAAGCGTACGCGCCGCCATTTCAGCGCTGAGGTCCATGCCGTTCAGGGCGGCCAATATCAGGCGGAGGGCATAGGGCATGATCACCATCACATGGGCAGCCACGAGCCAGCCGAAAGAACCAGTTGCGCCGATGAACGAGAAGAGCCGCAGGAAGGCCACGCCAATCACCAGATGCGGAATGATGAGCGGCGACAGAAACAGGGCATTGAGCGCGTCCCTGCCTCTGAATGAATACCGGGTGATGGCGAGCGCCGAGGGTACGGCGAGTGTCGTAGAGATGGTTGCCGAGAAGAGTGCCAGGCGTGCACTGTTCCAAAATGAAGCGACGAAGTCGGGATGATGGAAGACCGCCGAAAACCACCGCAGGGACACGCCATCCCATGGCAGGGAAAGCGTGTTCTGAGGCGTGAAGGCGACGAGGCAGACCACAATCAGGGGTGCAAGCACGAAGAGGACAATCAGGCTGTGAAACGCGAGGGCAAAGAGACCATTCTTCTGCATGGCGTTATCCGAGCCTCCGCTTTGCCTGACGCTCCACCATGCGGTTGTAGGCCAGCATGATCGCAAGATTTGCCAACAGCACGATGATCGCAATCGCCGCTCCGAGCGGCCAGTTCAGTTCGATCAGATATTCATCGTAGACCACCGTTGCCGCCATTTTGAGCCGCCGACCGCCAAGGAGGCCAGGGATGGCGAAGGCACTGGCCGAAAGTCCGAAAACGATCAGACTGCCGGAGAGAATACCGAGTGTTGCCTGTGGAAAGACAATGCGGCGCAAGGCGGTAAACCGCGAAGCGCCCAGCGATAGTGCGGCGGCTTCAACCGTCGGATCAAGCTTCTGTAAAGCCGTCCACACGGGAATGACCATGAAGGGTAGCATGATGTGAACGAGCGCAATGACGATGGCCGTTTCCGTATAAAGCAGTTGTACCGGCTCGAGGCCGAGCATGGCCAGGGCGTGATTGACGAGGCCATCGCGGCCAAGCAGCATGCTCCAGCCAAAGGTCCTGACGACGACGGACACCAAAAGCGGCCCGATGATGACAAGCAGGAAGATCGAGCGCCACGGCTTGCCCATGCGCGTGAGAATATAGGCCTCCGGTGTTCCCAAGAGGACCGCGATCACCGTGGTGAGCAAGGCAAGACGCAACGTCCGCCAGAATATAGCGAGGTAATAGGGATCCTGGAGAACGGTCAGATAGTTTGCCGTTGTGTACCGGTTCTGCACGCCACTGCTGTAGTCATAGACATTGAATGACAGAACGGCCGTCAATGCGAGGGGTAAGAGAATAAGCCCGATGAACAGCAGTGTGGCCGGTGCTGCGAGAATGAATGGTGCCGGCAGGCGCGGCGAGGGTCTGGTCGCTACGCCTGTCATGATTGCAGAATGCCTTCCTGCTCAGCGGCCAGTATCCGGCATTCTTCCATGTTCCATGCGAGCCCCGTGACCTCTCCTTCAGATGGCGGCGGAGCGCCCAGATTGGCCACCGAGACGGATACTTCGCCCGCTGGCGTCGCAACACTGAGAAGCCACTGGTTTCCGAGAAAATAACGGCTCGATATCGATCCACGCAGCATACCGCTGGCGGGATCCGTCAAGCGGATCTTTTCCGGCCTGACCGAGAGGCAAAGTTCGCCGCCCGGATAGTTTCCCGTTGCTGGTATCTTCAGATCCGTGTTGTCAACGAGCAGCAATACACCAGCAGTTTCTTTCACCGCGCGGGCGGCCAGAAAATTCGACTTGCCGACGAACGAGGAAATGAAGTTGTTCTTCGGGTGTTCGTACAGACTGTAGGGATGATCGACCTGCGTGATCCTGCCACCTTCCATCACCACGACGCGATCACTGATGGATAGGGCTTCCGCCTGATCGTGGGTCACCATGATCGTGGTAATACCGACGACGCGTTGAATGCGGCGCAGTTCGAATTGCATTTCTTCACGCAGTTTGGCGTCGAGATTTGAGAGAGGTTCATCGAGAAGCAGTACGGGGGGCTTGATCACGAGCGCCCTGGCAATTGCCACCCGCTGGCGCTGGCCACCGGACATTTCGCGCGGATAACGATCGGCGAGGGTGGTCAGCTGAACCAGCGAAAGGATTTCCGCAACCTGTCTGTCACGCTCGGCCTTTGCAATTTTCCGCATTTCCAGTCCGAAGGCGACATTCTGCGCGACGGTCATGTGCGGAAAAAGCGCATAGCTCTGGAAAACAACGCCAAGTCCGCGTCTGGCCGGTTTCTCCCGCGTGATATCCCGGCCGTTGAGGGCAATTCTGCCGTCTGTCGGCGCCACCAGTCCGGCGATCATCTGAAGGGTTGTTGTCTTGCCGCAACCGGACGGCCCCAGCAGCGAAATGAACTCGCCTTGTTCGATTTCAAGATCAAAATCACGAACGGCAGCAAACTCTCCGTAAAGTTTGGAAACCCGTTCGAGGTGTAAGAATCCCATGCCGCAATCCCCTGAATTCAGATCCGCCATCGTGGTTGCTTTGTGGCAGTTTCACTATTAGTGACCCAAATCCGGAGGGTTCATCAAATGAAATCTTGTATTTTGGAATAAAGTTAATAAAAATTCTGAAATACAAAATTACTGTGCCAATTTACAGAAAAATGGTTGTGGAAATGAAACAGCAGATCGAAACAAGCACGAGCCTGAACAAGGCTGTAAACCTCATGAAGGCGCTTTCGCACGGGCCAGCACAAGGCATGCGGCTGAAAGAGCTGGCCCTGACTGTCGGGTTGAATCAACCATCGGCCCACCGCTTGCTGAAATCACTGGTTGCCGAGAGCTTGGTCGAGCAATTGCCAGGCAGCAAACTATACCGCCTGTCCCTCGAGTTCTTTTCAATGGCTGCTCAGGCACGCCGCCGCGACGGTATTCTGGAGATCGCAAGGCCGTCGCTCCTTCGGCTCTCGGCGACCCTGAATGACACGGTGTTTCTTCTCGTTCGCAGCAACTTTGACGCTGTCTGCCTCGATCGCGTGGAAGGGCCGTTTCCAATACGGTCTTTCACAGGTGATATCGGTGGGAAGGTGCCCCTTGGAATCGGCCAGGGAAGTATTGCAATCCTGGCTTTTCTGCCAGAGCCGGAGCGTGACGCAATCATTCAGTTCAATATGCCACGCATTCTGGATCGCTCGCAGATTGATGAAGTCGATCTGCGTATCAAGATAGAGGAAGTGCGGCGTCTCGGGGCGGCACACATCAATTTTGACATGATAGCGGGCATGGCGGGGCTCGGCGTGCCCATCATTGACAACAAGGGCTGCGCAGTCGCCGCTCTCAGTATCGGCACGCTGTCCGATCGTTTGACTGATGCGCGTCGCGCTACGATGACAGAGCTTTTGAAGTCAGAAGCCGCTGCGATCAGTGCGAAACTCAATCCTTTTGATCCGGCATTGCGTTATCCAAGCCAGGCGCTCTCGCGTTAGGCGTGCGTACAATTTCGCTGAAAGCGGACCGTTGGCAATGAAAGCGATGACGAGAGATGAGATGGGCTTTGGGGACAACCCACGAGCATTATTTCGGCGATGTGCTTGGCTCGCGCCGGAGCGGGAGACTTATCGGTCGCTTTTGCGATTTGAACTTGATCTATTGTTTCAGCGACAAGAACAGAACCCGGTCGTAATAAGCTATCATGCTCAATACCGCTTGACACCGCTTGAAAAGCCCGCTGCAAATGCTCAGCGCTCCACTATCAAATTCGTTACAGCAGGTTAAGACAATTTGACCGAACTATCGGCGCAACAGGTAACAACTGACTGGTAGGGTGAAACAAGAATATTCAAAGACTACAACATGACGCGAAATTTCAGGGGAATGCGCGGTGTTGGCTGGGGGGTCGGGTAACGGTTCGTTGCTTTAGGCTGACAATTTTCTCTAACTGCTGAATGATGAACCATGTCTTTAAACCGACTATCACATATCGATGGCCTGCGGGCCATCGCTGCGCTCTCCGTTTTGGTTCAACATATGTTCGGCGACATGCTGCGCAGCAGTGCTGCTGGACCAGGAGCTTTGTTCAGCTTCGCTGGCCAGTCGATTGACAATATCGACCTTGGACGGTTCGGCGTCGTTCTATTCTTTCTGATCAGTGGTTTCGTTGTCCCGTTCAGCATTCGCGGCGATCGGCCTCTCAAGAGGTTTGCGATATCGCGCCTGTTCCGGCTGTATCCGGCGCTATGGGTTGCGATTGCTGCGCTGACGGTGTTGTACTGGAGTGACGGGAACACGCCGAGCCTTGCGACGATCACAGCGAACCTGACGATGGCGCCGACCCTGTTCGGCAAAGCCTGGCTTTCCAGTATTTATTGGACATTGTTCATCGAGCTTGTGTTCTATTTTCTGTCTGCTGCATTGTTTGCAACCGGATTGCTCTTTGATTTTCGTGCGATCTTTGCGTTTGGACTTCTCCTCGTGGCGTCGACAGCTCTGCCGATTTTGGCCCGGCTTTATTTCTCTGCAAACATTCCCGTCCAATATATCGGGTTGCATCTGTCATTCTTGTTCTGCGGATTGCTGCTGCGTCTCGCCATCATGGAAAAGGTTAGATATTCTGGGCTTGCAGCGATCGGCCTGCTTTGTGTGCAGTTTGCTTCAATGGCGGCAGTATCAGATTTTTCACTTGGGCGTGACGATGGTTTTGTCATCACTGGATTGCAACCGGTGCTGGGAGCCTATGGGCTCGCGGCGGTTGTTTTCATTGCTGCGGTCCGGAGCGCGCGACCAAACTTTGCGTTCCTCTCGTTTATTGGTCAGATCAGTTATTCGATATACCTGTTCCATTGGATCGTCTGCACGCTTGTCTACCGGGTTTTTCCATTGACTGGGCAATGGAGCGATCTGCTTGTTATGAGTTTGTGTGTACTTCTTACGATTTTGGTCTCATGGGCCGTATTTGTGGTCGTGGAGAAGCGGATGATCAATTTTGCAAAATGGTTGACCGCCGGCAGCAAGCCACTGCGCCCCGAGATGGTGATTTGACGTGGGGATTGCAGTCAAATTCCAACGGATATCCGGTTCACCCGACTAAATCGTGCGGTCGCGTGGGTGGAGCGGGTCAGGCGAATCCGACCGGACCACTGCCGCGAACAAGGGCGAGGGCGACCACTCTTGGCGCAATGCAGTATGTGAGACTCAGCCTGCGTCCCGTGCTGGTCATCGCGTGGCCTGCGTTCAAATCCACCGCGATATCGTCATAGTCCAGCATGTCATGGTCGAGCGGATACACAGCCTTGTAGACGGCCTCCTTGGCCGCGAACAGGACACGGCCGGCAAGGCTCGGCTCCACCGCGTCTGTCACATCGTCCCGGGTTGCAACGAGCGCAAAAATGTCATCCGGGAGCGCCGTGGCAGGTTCGACATCGATGCCGATTGAGCCGATCTTGGCTGAAAGGGCTGCAACCGCGGCTACGGCCATTTCCTCGTCATGGGCGAGAGAACCGGTCATGCCCATGGGCCATACCGGCGCACCGGATGACGCGCGCAGGATCGCAACGTCGTTCAAGCCATGTTCCGCCAGCAATCCCCGTGCGACCCGCCGCGCCGCGCCACTGGCCCGGCGCCTGGCCGGGTGGCGTGACGGAATGGAATGCGCTTCCCGGGACAGCAGGCAGGCCTCATCTCCGTCACGGATACTGCGGCATCCGACCCGGACGCCCTCCGGCGCAATACCATTCATGGCTTCCAGGAGGATTAATTCTGCTGACGGATTTGCGGAGATGCGGGGTGGATGTGTCACGGATCAACCGTCTGCGTCGGCAGAACCAGATCGGCAATCATTTCTCCGTCTTCGTCCAATCCTTCTTCCACGAAGCCTGCGGTGCGATAGAGGTGCCGCGCACCTTCGTTTTCCGGTTCATAGCAGATCGAAACGTGCCGCACGTGTCCAAGGCCACTGATTTCGTCCAGCACCTTGCGCAAGGCAGCTTTGCCATAGCCTTTGCCCTGATGGGCGCGATCGATCATAAAACGGTAGATCGTCGCCTCATCATCATCTGCGGGCGCCTCGTACATCAGGAAACCGACGACGCGGTCCCCGGCCATCACGACGCGGGGCCGTGCATCCGTATCAAGAGCGGCCTCATCCAGGGATTCCGCATTGCTTGCAACAAAATCCAACTGCTCCGGGGCAAGTTCAAGCAACGTCACCAGGGCCCTGATGGCCTCGGTAACGGGTGCGAGCTGGACGTCAACAAGCTTCCCCTGGCGGTCTGTCAATATGTGATCTCCGACACAATCTCCTGGGATACAAGCATCCCAGGAGTGTTTTGCAGTTCAACAATCCACATCACGAAGGCGAGGGTCAGGTGGTTGTCTTCATACCACCGTTCAGAACAGGCGTGACAAAGCGGTGAAGCTTGGCCGGGTTACCCCGCCATATGGAGTTGGGCTCCAGCACTTCGCCTTTCATCACGAATGAATCCGCATCCACCACCGACCCGTTGCCCATCACGACACCGTAATGGATAAAGGCAGCAGGTCCGAGCGTGCAGCCGCGGCCGATGCGGATGAAATCGGACTTGAATGCACCTTCTTCGAGCGAATGGGCCTGAATGACGCTACCTTCATTGAGGGTGGCATCATCGCCGATTTCCACCAGCGAACGTTCGGTCAGATTGCTGCCGCCGTCATAAACCCTCCGGCCCATCTTGACGCCCAACAGGCGCAGGATCATCGGCCGGAATGGCGTGCCCGCGAACAAGCGGATGATGGGCGAATCCGCCAGCTTCCAGTGACGTTCGTGATGCCAGAAAGTAACGTCATATATGGTTGTCATCTGCGGCTTCAGCTTGCCGAAACCGAGGCTTGCCCGCTCCACCAGAATATAGAATGGAATGGTGATGACCGACGTCAGGAGCACGGCGACGAAGAGCGCCGTCTGCGCCCATTCGGTGTAGTAGTTGAGCGCACGGTCCCAGATCACCAACGTGACAAACAGCATGACCCATTGCGCCGCCAGAAAAAGCAGCGCTGTCATCGCATTGTAACGGTTCTTGAACTTGAGGCGATGGCGCCTATCCTCTTCGCTGATGCCGGCAATAAGTTCCTTGTCGCGGTTGACCATGCGAGGGATTTCAAAGGACGGCGAGCCGAGAAGGCCGACATTCTCACGGACCGGTCCGTCAATGGGGATCATCACTTTCGTGCCAAGCAGGCAGTTATCGCCCGTCTGTCCGTCCGGCGGATAGTAGATGTTGTTGCCCAAATAGTTGCGTTCGCCAATCTTCGTATGCTCAAGCCGGAAGGAGGAGGCGGACTTGTGCATGTTGATCATGAACAGCCCATCCGACACCATGGTTTGGCTGCCGATTTCGCAAAGAAGCGGATTTTCATGCTGCTGGTTGCTGCCAAAGTTGGAACCGGTCTGTACCACCTTGTTGAGGTTCCAGCCGATGGCGCGCATGTAATGGACGATTGCCGAGCTGTCGCCGAACATGAGATTGAGAACGCGCGAATTACTGGTGAATTCGACCACAGTCTGCAACCAGTAACGGAACCCGTAAAGCGTGTAGGTGCGGCCAGATTTCAAAATCAGACTGAGCAGGCGAGGCACGATTGTTGCTGCCAAAAAAGCCACGACAATATATCCGAACAACGTGACGGTGGTGCCGATCGCCACGATGCCGATGGTTTCCTGGTAGTCGTCGCTGACATTCTGCCAATAGCTGTGGAACAGCAGCGGGATCGGGGTGACGAGGGTAAACAAGCCCACCAGTTGAACGGCTTCAAAGAGGAAGCGCCGGATATTGGACGGATTGACGTTGCGAACCTTGCAATAGTCAGCCGTCGTCGGCACTGCCGGCGATCCATGCCAGCGGATACCGTCGGGAATGCTCTGCCCGCGCTGAAGCGAAGAAGAATGGCCAAGCTGGGAGCGGTCGCCCATCTTGGTGTCGATGTCGAGCGTGCAGCCCACGCCGACAAATGCATCATGACCGATGGTCAGCGATCCCGTCTGGATATAGCCGGCTTGGGCTCGATAGCCAAGAATCATCGATTCCTTGCGCAGTATCGCATTGTCGCCAATGGATATGAGGTCTGTGCACACTGGAACGGTGCGGCACTCAATGACTGCGTTTCGTCCGAGCTTGGCTCCGAGGAGCCGAAGATACAGATTATAGAGCGGGCTGCCGCGGAACAGCACAACGGGGGCTGTACGGATCAACGTCTGCAGAACCCAGAAACGATAATAGCGCCAGCCCCAGATGGGGAAGACTTCCGGCTTCCAGCGCCCGACAAGCACCCATTTTGCAACGATGGCAACGCCTGACATTCCAAAGAAGATGCCACCCGAAAGCAGCACACAACGCAGATAGAGCTGCAGCGGCTCGTCGAGCTTGTCGTAGGTCCAGTTGAGTCCGCGGTCCAGTGCCCACAGTCCGAAGTAGCTATAGAGACCGTAGAAAAGCAGCTGTGCCGCTCCGCAGGTCCAATAGGCAATGTTCGACGCCCGGTGCGTAAGAACGCGCTCGTTGACGGCGGTCGCCATCTCCTCGGGTATGCGCAGATGCTGCGCAAGGCGGGCGACGGTGGGATAGAGATAGATATCCCGCATGGACGTCGTCGCCCATTCTTTCCGGGTGCGGACGCGCGCGCAGAAACGGGCCATCAGCAGAGAATTGGCGCCGAGATCGTCGAAGAAATTGTCCTCCACGGATACCTGGTCGAACTTCAGCACTTCGGCCAGCACGTCGGCCAAAAAGCGTTCGTCGTCATTGCTGGGCGGGGTGATGGTCCGTTCGGCCGACAAACGCACGCTTGTCGGCTTGGGAAGCTGGCGCAAGTCCACCTTGTTCGAGACGGTCATCGGGATGGCGGCCAGCTCTTCCAGATAGGATGGCACCATGTAGTCGGGCAGGCGCCGTTTCAGCTCTCCGGCAATGTCGGCGCGGGAGATCGGCGGCATGCCGCTCTTGGGAGCATAATAGGCAACGAGTTCGACACGGCCGGGTTCAATTTCCCAGGTCGTGACGGCGGCCTGTGCGATTGCGGGCTGCTCCAGCAGCACGGTTTCGATTTCTCCGAGTTCGATGCGGTAGCCGCGGATTTTGACCTGGGTATCGATGCGCCCGTGATACTCAATCTCGCCATCGTCATTGATCCGGCCAAGATCACCCGTCCTGTAGATGCGCTTTGAAGGATTGTTCGGCAGGTCGAGAAAATCGGGAATGAATTTCTGTTCCGTCAGGTCCGGCCGGTTGAGATAGCCCACCGCAAGACCGATGCCGGCAATGCCGATTTCGCCAAGCTCACCGGGCTCGGTCAGTGCCGACACGGAAGGATCGATCACGACAATGGAGTAAGTGGGCAGCGGCGCGCCGATGGTCACGGGCCTGTCGGGTGTGAGCAGGCCCATCGTGGCGGTAACGGTGGCTTCGGTGGGGCCATAGGTGTTGAGGATTTGCCGTCCGGGTTTCGACCAGCGCACCACAAGGTTGTGCGAGCATGCCTCGCCGCCCACCAGCAACGCCCGCAGACTGGGTACATCGCTCTCGATGGAGGAAAGCAGGGTCGGGCTGCAGGCCATGCATGTTACATCATTCGCCCGGAGAAAATCAGCAAGTTCCTCGCCAACCAGTGTCAGCGGTCCCGGCGCAGGCACCACCGTTGCACCGGCGGCGAAAGGCACCCAGATCTCTTCCGCAGAGAAGTCGAAGGCGATGGTCATGCCCTGATAGACGCGGTCGCCCGGCCGGTAGCCGTAGGATGCGGCGGCGACCCGGACGAAGTTGCAGATGCTCTGATGCGTGATCGCCACGCCCTTTGGCCTGCCGGTGGTGCCCGAGGTGTAGAGGATATAGCAGATGTCCTCGGCCGTGGAGGCTGCTGGATTCAACGGCAAAGGCTTGTCGGGCTTGGCGGTGATTTCGGCTGCAGCCCCGTCGATCAGCACATGGGGAACAGGCAACTGCTCGACCCGGGAAGAATAGGCCGCAATGGTGATGATCAGTCCGACATTGGCATCTTCGATGATGAGCTTCATCCGCTCTTCGGGAAAGGCGGTGGCGAGCGGAACAAACGCCGCACCGGCCTTCATCACGGCCAGCAATGCAACGTAGGTCTCGGCGGAACGGTCGAGCAGGAGTCCGACCCGGTCGCCGGGCTGCACGCCCCGATCCGCCAGGAGACAGGCGAACTGATTGGCCCGCCTGTTCAGCTCGCGATAGGTCCAGACGCGTCCTTCGGAGATAACCGCCGGTGACGCATCATAGGTTTGTGCAAGCTCCTCGAAGAAGCGGTCGAGCCGTTCACCCGGGCGCCCTTCCTGAGCAAAGTCAGCACCCGTCAAAATCTGCGGGCGCGCAATCGTTCCGGAGTCGGAGGCGTTTTTTACAATCGCATCAATACTTCCGAAGCCAGTCCTTGCTACAGGCTGGTTACTTGAATTTTCCGCCGCGCCCCTGTCGCGTCCGGCACCGTCAACACCATGGTCCATTTCCAAACTCTCTCGTCGTAGGTCGAGCATCGCCGGGCTTATGCCCGCAGAAAACACCGTGCTGCCTCTTCAGCGAGCACTGTCTATCGGCTGATTGTGCGCGGTAGCTGCAATTGACCTTTCAGTCATGGACGGCGGAATAGCCTAAGCTTCCATAAAAGAAAAGCCCGCAACTCTAACTTGCTTTTGCTTTGAACCCCCGTCCTCTGCCCATCACACGTGTGACGATATCATATAACGCCAAGATCAAGAACTTTATTGATAATATAACTGACAGATAAATCTTTTGAAAAATCGTGAACCGGAAGTAATTTCCCCTTGTCTCCGTGGAAAGAAGTGCCGACCGCAAGCAGGAACCGACCAACCGGAGAAAAGTGCGCTGCAAGGGACCGCTCCTTATTCCATTTTCAGTATAGGCAGCCCATTTTTCGACAGATTGCAAGTCCGACTATTGCTGGCAGAAGGACGAAGACAGCAGAAGAGATCATTCAGATGAAGAATATTATTCGGGTTCGAGCTTTTTCAGGCGTCTTCGCGGTGACGTTAAGTGCGACCGGGCAGGCATAAGATTTTGCGCTGAGTGATATTGCCGCCACAAATGACGCATGGGCAATATAGCCGAGGCTCAGCCTCATACCTGTTGGAAAATGATGTCTTGTCGCCACACTTAGTGCATCCGCAGCAATTCCCGCCTATTCTGAGGCGTGAATCAAACAAGGGTTGAATGATGCGTCTGAGCGATTGCCACAATTTCCACGATTTCAGGACTTTGGCCAAACGGCGGCTGCCGGGGCCAATCTTCGACTATATCGACGGGGCAGCGGATGATGAAGTCACCTATCGCCGGAATACGGAGAGTTTCGACCGTTGCGATCTCATTCCCAATGTGCTGCGCGGGGTAAAGAGTGTCGATACATCTGTTGTTGTCATGGGACAAAAGCTTGCCGTGCCCTTCTACTGCTCCCCGACAGCCCTGCAGCGGCTGTTTCACCATCAGGGAGAGCATGCTGTTGCAGCCGCTGCGGCAAGGCACGGAACGATGTTCGGTGTTTCATCGCTTGGTACAGTCAGCCTTGAGAAACTGCGCAAATCCTATAGCGGCCCGCAGGTCTATCAGTTCTACTTTCACAAGGACCGCGGCCTGAACCGGGCGATGATGCAGAGGGCCAGGGACGCTGGCGTCGAGGTGATGATGCTGACAGTCGACAGCATTACCGGGGGTAATCGCGAGCGTGATTTACGCACCGGCTTTTCCATTCCGTTCAGGCTCAATCTTGCCGGCATGCTGCAATTTGCCATCAAGCCGCAATGGGCACTGAGCTATCTCACGCATGAACGCTTCAGTCTGCCGCAACTGGAAGAACACGTGGACATGGGCAGCGGCGCCATGTCGATCAGCCGGTATTTCACGGAGATGCTGGATCCCTCGATGACCTGGGACGATGTTGCCGAGATGGTGCAGCACTGGTCAGGGCAGTTCTGCCTGAAGGGCATCATGTCGGTGGCGGATGCAAGGCGTGCAGTCGATATCGGCTGCACGGGCATCATTCTCTCCAATCACGGCGGCAGGCAACTCGACGGATCGCGCGCCGCATTCGACCAACTGGCTGAGATCGTTGATGCCGTGGGCGACAAAATCGATGTGATCATGGACGGCGGAATCCAGCGCGGGACGCATGTGCTCAAGGCCTTGTCCATGGGCGCCAAGGCGGTCGGGATCGGACGTTATTATCTTTATCCCCTTGCCGCGGCCGGTCAGGCGGGCGTCGACCGCGCGCTGGATCAGCTCAAGATCGAGATAGAGCGGGGGATGAAGCTCATGGGCTGCACCTCCGTCGATCAACTGACCCGGGAGAATCTCAAGCTGCGATAGATCGGGAAATCTTGGCTGGAAGGGGCTGCCCTATTGCAGCGCGCCGCCTTTGGTGCGGCCCCAACGCCTGCGGGCGGCATCACTGGCGCGATAGATGAATGATGCCGGTGCAGGCAGGGTACGGCGCATGAACGCGACCTTCTTCAGATAGCGGTCTATCTTCCAGGTTGCCCATGTTCCGCCGGTAAAGTAGGCAACATCTCCCGCACGCAAGGTACGGGTGATCCCTTCCGCGTCCGTGACGTGTACTTCACCTTCGAGAATGCAGACGGTTTCGTCCCAACCGAAATACCAGCGGAAGGTTCCGGCCGTGCAATCCCATATCGCGGTGTAGGCCGCCCGGTCGCGGCTTGCAGATTGTTCGCGTGCGCGCGCCAGCGGGTTACCGTCCAATATCCAGTCGGGATTGATGGGAGCGGGGTTCAACTGCATTTCGAGGGCGTTGTCCGATACGAGACCAGAACTGCGCGGCCCTGTGAAAACGTTCGGTACCGTCCGTGTCATGGCAAGTACGGCACTTGCCAGCATAAGTCTCCACGCCATTGTTTCCCCCTTCAGAATGGAACACCTTGAATAGCGGCCATTCGTCAGAATTAGGTTAAACCCGGGACGCAAATTGCATGTAATTGGCGCTACGCTTACTTGGGTTAACCGGCCCGCGCCGTCACCCAGTTGTGCCATTCCTCCTCACTGCCATGGAACACGTTCAGGTCAATTCGGCCGCTGACGCCATGGGAAAGGCCCGAACCGGAGTACTGCCAGAACAGCCAGCGCCGGCCGGGATAAACCTTGGAGGGATGAGCGGCGACCGAGCGCAACCAGAAGGGATAGTCGGCAAGCTCGCCCCTCAGATTGTCCCGATAGAAATCCGGGGCGGTGTAGATGATCGGCCGCTGGCCATAATGTTTCTCCAGCTTGTCCATGAAGACCTGCATCTTTTCCAGCACCTGCGCGCGGGAAGGGCGCCGCTTGCAGCTCGATTCGCCATTCCATTCCACATCTATCGCAGGTGGAAGCGCACCGGGTTCCCGGGGAACATTGCGGATGAACCAGTCAGCCTGCTCGCCCGCCGTGCGGCACCAGTAAAAGAAGTGATAGGCGCCCCGCTTCAGACCGGCTTCCTTGGCCTTGCGCCAGTTGGTCTTGAACATCGGGTCGATATGATCGCCGCCGTCGGTAGCTTTGATATAGGCGAAATTGGCGCCTTGCGTACGCAGGTTCGCCCAATCCACGTCACCCTGCCAGCGCGACACGTCAACCCCGTGCACGGCGAGTTTCTTCGGCGATGCCGGCCCGAAATTAATGGGTTTGGCATCTCGGAAACGGCGGCTGTAGATCTGCATTCGGGCCTGCGGTGCAGCCTTGACCATGGGATCCGCGGGGGCAGGCTGGGGGACCGGCCTTTCCGTTGGGGCGGCCATGACAGGGGATGGTGCCGGAGGCAGTATCGCTGCCGATTCCGGGACGGGTCCGGCCCAAGCCAGAATTTCCTGCTGGGGTACCGGCGAGGGGGGAACGGTTGCCATGGCGATACGCTTCACCGAACGGCTTGGCCGGACCACCGAACTGGTCATTTCCTGCGAAGGCCGTTGCGCCAGCACATCGTCCACGCCCGAACTGGATTGACAGTTCGTCAGCACGAGGCACGAAAACATGATTGTCAGCACACACGAAACACGCATAGGCACCCGTACTCGAAATAACTGTCGATGGCGCGAACGAGGCCAATCGGTTTCACTGCTGCAATTGCTAACAGGAAATTACCAAGAAAGACTGAATCCCGATTTTAACCATAAGGTGCCATCAACCGTGCCGCCCAGGTCCTAGCGCGGAAGACCTGGGAGCTGGAAAACTTTGTCGTGCGTGCCGACAAAGACATCACCGGTGCTGGTGACCCAGCCGCGGAACATGCCATCGGTATTATACGGCGCGACGATGGAGCCGTCGGCACCTACGGCAACCAACCCGGCACCCGCATTGTGCCGTTTGAGGTCTTCGTGGATGACCTTGTCCGAAGCTGTCTTGAGGTCTTCTCCGAGATAGGCCATCCGGCTTGCGATCTCGTGACCGACGACATGGCGGATGAATACTTCACCCTTGCCGGTACCGGATACGGCACAGATTCCATCCCGCGCATAGGTGCCTGCACCGATGATCGGGGAATCGCCGATACGGCCATCGGGCTTGTTGTTGTAGCCGCCTGTTGAGGTCGCTGCTGCGAGGTGACCCGCAGAATCAAGCGCAACCGCGCCGACCGTGCCGTGTTTCTCAGCCTCCTTCGCCAGCGCGGACGTGCCCCGGGCCTCATGGGCTTTCATGGCTGCAAGAGCGATGAGGCGGCGTTCGGTCGTGAAATAGGCTTGCGGTTCCGTGGCCAATCCAGCCACTTCAGCGAAACGATCGGCCGCCGTTCCATTCAAGAGAACCGCATCTCCCTTTTCCATGACTGCGCGTGCTGCCCTTATGGGATTGCGGATAGCCCTGCTGGCGCAGACCGCACCGGCAGCCAGGCTGGAGCCATCCATGATGGATGCATCCAGTTCATGGATACCATGTTCGTTAAGCGCGGCGCCATATCCTGCATTGAAATGCGGGCTGTCCTCCATCACCACCACCGCAGCTTCCACCGCATCGAGCGAGGAGCCGCCGGAACTCAGAATTGCCCAACCAGCTTTCAGTGCCGATGCCAGATCGGCGCGGGCGCCGGCCCACTCAGCCTCGCTCAGATCAAGTTTGGCCATCACGCCGCAACCGCCGTGAATGGCCAGAGCTATGTTCGTCATGTCTGTCTTTCCTGCGTGTGAAACAACAAAAGGGCCGGATCAGTATCCGGCCCCTTCACGTCGATGCTTATTGCTGCGCCGGACGGATATTCATCGCCAGCGTGTCTTCGTCCGCCCGGGGTGTCAGGACGACTTTGGCCTTCTTCACAGCCCAGGCGCTGAGCTGGGTTGCGAGAGGCAGGTCGGGGCGGTCCGTTGCGACGAGATTGTTGGCCTTTTCCAGAAGGACGCGGCGCTTGTCCGTATCCATCTCGGCTCCGGCGTCTTCAATCAGTTTGTCCATCTGCGGATTGGCATAACCGCGGACATTGAAAGCGCCCAGCGATTTTGCGGTGTCATGGGCGTGCATCAGCGACGAGAGCATGTAATTTGCTTCGCCCGTCAACGTGCCCCAACTGGCCATATAGAGTGAATACTCGCCCCGGGTCTTTGCCGGATTGAACACAGTCGCAGGCACGCCATTAACATCGGCTGTGATGCCGATTGCAGCCAGCATCTGTGCGACTGTCGGCCCAAGCTCGTTTGGCATGCGATCATTGGCATAGCTGAGCGTGATCTTGAAGCCGTTGGGATAACCCGCATCCTTCAGCAATTCCTTGGCGCGCTTCAGATCGAAGGCCGGTGCCTGGAGCGACTTGTCATAGCCGAAGATATTCGATGTGACCAATTGGGTCGGCACGACAGCCATCCCTTCCAGGGCGAATTCGACGATGGTTTGGCGGTCGAGTGCGAGATCGATGGCTTGGCGCACACGCGGGTCGAGCAGGGGATTCTTGTCGAGCTTCGCGCCGCTCTTGTCGAAGACCTGCGGGCTTTTCTCGCGGAAATCGAATTCGAGATAACTGATATAGATGCTCTCGTTCTTGATCACGGCAAGCGACGCATCCCGTTCAAGCACCGGCACATCCGCGGCAGGCACTTTCGAAATCACGTCGACCTGTCCTGCCTTCAACTGTGCAACGCGCGCTGCATCGTTGGGGATTTCCTTGCGGATGACGCGATCCCAGGGCTGTGCTCCGCCCCAATAGCCGTCGAAGCGCTGGAGAACCAGATCCTGTGTCGGAGCCCAGGAAACGAACTTGTAAGGGCCGGTACCGATGGTTGCCTTGCCCGAATTGAAGCCTTCGGCCGCTGTTTCCTGCGTTGAGTAATTGGCGGCTGCCGTGTGCGAGGTGATGAACAGACGCACAAAATCATTCGGCAAGGTGGGCGCCGGGCCTTCTGTCTTGACACGCACGGTGAATGGATCGACCACCTCCACCGATTTGACCCGGCGCACAAAGATTGTCGCGGGGTTGGGGCCGGTGACATGAGGAATGCGTTCAATGGAGAATTTCACATCTTCCGCCGTGAAATCTGATCCATCGTGAAACTTGACGCCCTGACGCAGCTTGAATTCCCAAGTTGTCTGGTCGACGGCTGTCCAGCTGAGCGCAAGCGATGGCTCCAGCTCGAGATTGCTGCCCGAGCGGATGAGTGTATCGAAAATATGCTTGGTTGCTTCCGCATTGGCGGCGGTGGCGGTGAAATGCGGATCCATCGAGGCCGGCCCGGCCTTGATCGCCATGATAAGGTCTGCGGCGATGGCTTGGCCTGTGCCCAGCAGGAGTGCGGTTCCCAATAAGAGGGCTCTCAGTCTTCTTTGCATTGTTGTTCCCTATTCCAGAGGTTGCTTCTTATTCTTCGAATGCGGTTGCTTCGGAAGAAATCGTATCGGGCCAGCCGCGCGAAGCGATGACCATTTTGGCGAGGATGTCGGACAGCATCATGCGTTCGGCGGGGCTGAGTGCCTCCAGCATCATGCGTTCCCGGTCGATCATGGGCGCCATCTTGGCTTCGACAATCGCCCGGCCTTCCTGCGTCAGGCACAGGACGACGCGGCGAAGATCTCCCAGATCCTCCTCGCGCCGGACCAGCTTGAGGCGGTCGAGCTTCTTGGTTGCGCGGCTCAACGTGTTCTTTGGAAAACCGGAACCGGCCACCACTTCCGAAAGCGTGGTGCGGTCCCGCAGAAACAGCGAATAGAGCACGACGAATTCGGGGCGCAGCAGGTCATGATCCGCATTGATCGTGCCATATACGGGGTTGTTGTAGTGCAGTGCCAGATAGTTGATGCGGAAGGAAAGCCAACAGGGGTTCGACCACAGCTTTGCGTAAAGAATATCGCTTTCCGCAATACTCTCATTCGGTGCTGTCGTGCGTCCGGCACGGCCCTCCAGCAGCGCGATATCGATCAGGTTCTGCATGCGCGCTCCTCGCCATTAAGTTCCATTAGGGACAAAATATCTTGCTATTGCTGTATGTCAAACGTAATTTTTGTACCATTTGGAACTTGTATGCGCATGATCCTTGTGTTTATGCTTGGGGACGAAATCAGCAGAGGTAAGAGGCATGCGCATAAGTGCGATGAACTGGAGTCAGGTTGAGGAACGCATCCGCAGGGATGACCGGTGCATCCTGCCCATTGGCAGCGTGGAGCAGCACGCGCGGCTGAGTCTCGCGACCGACATGATCCTGGCGGAAAAAGTATCGGTCGATGCAGCCGAGCCGCTCGGCGTTCCGGTTTTCCCGGTCTTGCCCTATGGGCTTGCTTCAAGTTTTGCCGATTTTCCGGGAACTGTATCGCTGAGCCTGCGCACCTATGTCGGTGTGATCGAGGACGTCCTTGATAGCCTCTATCATGGCGGGTTCCGCCGTATCCTCATTGTCAACGGCCATGGGGGCAACACGCCGGCGGCAACGGTTGTTTCCGAATGGCTCAATCGCAATCGCGATGCCAGTGTGAAAATGCACGATTGGTGGCGTGCACCCAAGACCATGGGCAAGGTTCTCGAAATCGACAATCGCGCATCGCACGCCTCCTGGATGGAAAATTTCCCCTGGACGCGCCTTCCGGGTGTCGCCCAGCCAGACCATGCACAGGAACGCGTTGATTTTGGCGCGCTAGCCCGCGTCGGCGCCGGCGGCAAGCGGGCACAGCTTTCTCAGGGCGAGGGCAACTACCACGGACTGTTCGAGCGGCCCGATGCGGACATGCTGGCGATCTGGGATGTTGCCGTCGGGGAAACACGGGAAGAGCTGGAAAACGGCTGGCATTGATTGTTGTCACCGGCGGAGGCAGGAAAACCCGCCGGTGACAGCCAATTCAAACAAGCACGAATGTGCAGGGGAAGGTTGAGCGAATGGTTGCGTTCATTGTCAGGCGATTATGGCAAGCGGCACTGGTCATGCTCGTCATGTCATTGCTGGTTTTTCTGGGTGTCTTCGTCATCGGAAACCCGGTCGATGTGCTGATTTCTCCGGATGCAACCCAGGATATCCGCAATCGCGTCATTGCGCAGTATGGCCTCGATCTGCCCATCTGGCAGCAGTATCTGCACTTCGCAAGCAACCTTCTGCATGGCGATCTGGGTCGTTCATTCGTCTACAACATGCCGGTTTCCCAGCTGATTGCCTCGCGCTTCCCCGCGACAATGGAGCTCGCGGTTATCGCTGTTCTCCTGGCAAGCCTCATCGGCATACCGCTTGGAATATATGCGGGGTACAAACCGGAAAGCTGGACCGCGAAGGTGATCATGGCGCTGTCCATTCTCGGCTTTTCGGTTCCCACCTTCTGGATCGGGCTCATGCTCATCATGGTCTTTGCCGTGCAACTGGGCATCATGCCGGCAGGCGGCCGCGGCGAGACGGTTTCTGTTTTCGGCGTTCCCCTCAGTTTTCTGACGTTCGATGGCATGCGCCACCTCATCCTGCCGGCAGTCAATCTGTCCCTCTTCAAGATGTCGATGATGATACGGCTGGCGGCCTCTGGCACGCGGGAAGTCATGCTGACCGATACGATCAAGTTTGCCCGGGCGGCAGGTATCCATGAGTGGACGATCCTGCGCCGGCATGTGCTGCGGTTGATTTCCATTCCGCTCGTGACCGTATTCGGACTGGAATTGGGCTCGACCATTGCGTTCGCCGTCGTGACCGAGACGATCTATTCGTGGCCGGGTCTGGGAAAGCTGATCATTGACAGCATCACGTCGCTGGACCGGCCGGTGATGGTGGCCTATCTCATGCTGGTTTCGCTCATGTTCATTACGATCAACCTGGTTGTCGATCTGGCTTATGCCGTCCTCGATCCGCGCATGCGCCATGGGGGCGGCAAATGACCCTATCCGTTGAAAAAGCCCGTACATCATCCGATTTCTGGGCGGAGTTTGCCCGCCATCCCGTTGCTGTCATCGCTGCCATCATACTGCTCGTTGTCATTGTGCTGGCTGTTTTCGCGCCGCTGATTGCGCCGCAGGACCCCTACGATCTTTCAAGTCTTGTGATGCGCGATGCACGCAGGGCACCGGGATATATCGGCACCGGCGGATATACCCACATTCTGGGAACCGACAGCCAGGGCCGTGATCTCTTTTCCGCCATCCTCTACGGCCTGCGCATTTCGCTGGAGATGGGCCTTCTCGCGGGAGCGATAGCCTTTTCAATCGGCGCGCTGGTCGGCTGTACCGCCGCCTATGTGGGCGGCCGCTTTGAAGCCCTCGTGATGCGGCTGGTGGATCTGCAGCTTTCGTTCCCGGCGATCCTGCTCGCTTTCGTGGTGGCGGCACTCCTCGGGCAGGGCAAGGGGCAGCTGATTGTCGCACTGGTCTTTTCGCAATACGCCTATTTCGTGCGCACTGCCCATGGCGCGGCAGCTGTTGAACGGAACAAGGACTATGTCGAGGCGGCTCTGTCCGTACCCATGAGCGGCTGGTTTGTGGTGACACGGCATATCCTGCCCAACGCGCTGCCGCCGCTTATCGTCGTGGCGACCGTACAGGTGGCGAGCGCCATTTCGCTAGAAGCAACCCTGTCATTTCTCGGGGTCGGTCTGCCGCCCACCGAACCATCACTTGGCATGCTGATCTCCGGCGGCTTCCAGTATCTTCTCTCCGGCCGATACTGGATTTCCATCTATCCGGGCGTGGCTCTCATCATTCTCATCATGGCGATCAACCTTGTCGGTGATCAGGTGCGGAGTCAGCTCAATCCGAGGTTGAAACGATGACCGCTCCCCTTCTCGAAGTGACTGATCTTTGCACCTATTTCGAAGCGCGGACGGGAACCGTGAAATCAGTCGACGGCATCTCGCTCCATCTGGAAAAGGGCGAGATTCTGGGACTGGTGGGCGAGTCGGGCTCTGGCAAGTCCATTACCGGCTTTTCCCTGATCGGTCTCATCGACAAGCCAGGGCGCATTGTCAGCGGTTCGATCAAACTTGACGGCCGCGAGCTTGTTGGCCTCAGCGAGCCGGAATTGCGCAAGATCCGTGGCCGGGACATTGCCATGGTCTTCCAGGACCCGATGATGACACTCAATCCGGTCCTGACCGTATTGGATCAGATGACCCTGGCGCTGCAGGCGCATGAACGGATTTCAGACGCCGATGCGCGCCTGCGTGCCGTCGAGGCGCTGCGAAAGGTTCGCATTGTCGATCCTGAACAGAAGGTGGATTTTTATCCGCACCAGTTCTCCGGCGGCATGCGCCAGCGCGTTGCCATATCCATTGCATTGCTGCACCGGCCCAAAATTGTCATTGCCGACGAACCAACCACGGCGCTTGACGTGTCGGTCCAGGCGGAAATTCTCGTTGAAGTAAAGTCGCTGGTTGCCGAGCTTGGCATTTCCATGATTTGGATCAGCCATGATCTGGCAACCGTGGCTTCCATCTCAAAGCGCATCGCCGTGATGAAGGCGGGCAAGATCGTGGAAACGGGCCTTGCCACGGAGGTCCTGCGCACGCCAAGCCATCCCTATACACAATCTCTGCTCGATGCATTGCCATCGCGGTCAAAGCCCGGTCAGCGGCTGGGTGCTGGCGCCAACGACGTTGACAGCGAAAGCGCTGCGCATCCCGTTGCCGCGACGATGGCCGATCCGTCCTTCGTGGCGATGCATGGGCTCGTCAAAGTGTTTGAACAGAAGCGTGGTTTTTGGGCGCGGCTGGGTGAGCGGACCGGCCTGCTCAAATCAAAGAAGCCGGTGCTTGCCGTTGAAAACGTTGATCTGACCCTCGCAAAGGGAGAGGCGCTTGGATTGGTCGGGGAATCCGGTTCGGGCAAATCGACGCTCGGACGTATTGTTTGCGGCATCTATCAGCCGACCGAAGGCACGGTAACGCTAAACAACAGCCCGGTGATGTCCGCCGGCCCGCAGCCGAGAAAGCTGACCACCAACGTCCAGATGGTCTTTCAGGATCCCTTTGCATCACTTGACCCGCGCCGCACGATTGGACAGTCCATCGCGGAAGGACCGATAGCGCATGGTCTGACCAGCAAGGCCGAAGCCCGTTCATATGTGGCGGAGTGGCTGAAGGCTGTTTCGCTCGACCCGGCATTTGCGGACCGTTATCCGCATCAGTTCTCAGGCGGTCAGCGCCAGCGTATCGCCATCGCCCGCGCCTTGGCCATGCGCCCCGACGTCATTGTCTGCGACGAACCGGTGGCATCGCTCGACGTTTCCATTCAGGCGCAGATTCTCAATCTTCTTTTGCAATTGCGTAAGGAACTGGGCCTGACGCTGCTGTTCATCAGTCATGACCTTTCCGTCGTGCGTCATCTCTGCGACCGGGTTGCCGTGATGTATCGCGGTAAGATCATCGAAGTGGGGACGGCGGAGGAAATATTCGACGCGCCGCAGGAGGCCTATACGCGCGCGCTCCTCAACGCCATACCCAAGCTCGCCTGAGGCGCTCACGCATTGATTTGCCACCCGGGGGCGAGGGTGGCAACGCGACTTTCCCATAAAACTGAGGAGAGAAACGCGCGCAATGCAGACAGCAGATGATCCGCTATTTGACTTTTGTCAGATCACATGAATATTGTCTAATCAGCGATATTTTGTGAGGAACTTCAATGCCTGTCCGGTCCGCCGATCAGATAATCCATAAGGCCGCCTGGCTCTATTATACCCATGGTTTGCGGCAAGACGAAGTGGCCAAGCATCTCGATATTTCCCGCGCGTCCGTGGCGATGTATCTGCGCCGTGCCCGCGAAATCGGCATTGTTACCATCTCCACATCGACGGAATTGTTTTCCGATGATGTTCTTGCGCGCGAAACCGAGGATGCCCTTGGCCTTGAAACCGTTTGGATCATTCCCGAAGACAGACAGGCTTTCAATCCATCGGTTGAAATGCCCGTTGTTGCAGCGGCTGCGTTTATTGAGCTGATCAACAAGGGTGATCGTGTCGGCGTGGCCTGGGGGCGGACCGTCTATCATATTGCCGACGTCATGCCTTACGCAGACCTGCAGGGCGTGGCGGTCGTGCAGCTCTGCGGCAATCTCGGGGCGCCTTATTCCTATCGCCCGGATCAATGCACGACTGAAATTGCCCGCCGGTTGAACGCGGAAGGCATCAACCTTTACGCACCGCTCGTGCTCAGCTCTGAACGTCTGGCGGAGGAGTTGCGCCGGGAGCCGGTCATCCGGGAGCAGTTATTGGCAATCACCGACTGTCAGCTGGCACTTTACTCCGTGGGTGGCATCGAAGATGACAGCCATCTGGTGAAATGCGGCGCGATCACCGCGGCAGAAATGCACGCGCTCGGGCAGGCCGGCGCTGCGGGTGTGATTGCCGGGCAACTGATCGACGTGGACGGGCAGTGGCTGGACTGCGCCCATAACCGGCGCTGTATTTCTGCAGACCTCGATTCCATCCGGAAAATCCCCAAAAGGATGCTGGTGGTTCAGGAGGACAGCAAGTACGAACCGCTTGTGGCAGCCATCAAGGGCGGGTTCGCGTCCCATCTCATGGTCACGGCATCCATGGCGAAACGCCTGCTCAAACGCGCCAAGGGCGTCGGGCTCAAACAAGCATAGCAACAGTTGGAAACATTGGCGGATCGCCTGGCCCGTTGCCAGACCGTGAGACCACTTGCCGGACGGGAGGAGTTCGCATGAAAAATTTGTGGAATGACAAAGAGGCGGAAGACATGGCGGCGGTCTATGCCGCCAAGGGTATCAACCGCGATCTCGCATTGAGAACCTATACCACGCGGCTTCTTGGAAGCGTGCCGCAGCTGGTATTGCACGGCGGCGGAAACACCTCCGTCAAAACCACCGTCAAGGATCTGATTGGTGACGAGTGGGATGTGCTCTGCGTGAAGGGGAGCGGCTGGGACATGGGTATCATCGAGCCAGCCGGCCTGCCGGCCGTCAAGATCGCCCCCCTGCTCAAGGCCCGCAAGCTGAGCAAATTGTCCGACGAGGATATGGTCACCCTGCAACGGGCAAACCTGATCGATCCGGCTTCGCCAAACCCGTCAGTGGAAGCGCTGCTGCATGCCTTCATCCCGCACAAATTTGTCGATCACACCCACTCGACCGCAATTCTTGCCATCGCTGACCAGGCGGAGAGCCGGGCCCTCAGCGAGAAAATCTTTGGCAGCAAAATGGGCTTCGTGCCCTATGTGATGCCCGGTTTTGATCTGGCAAAGCGGGCGGCCGCGGTTTTTGATGCGGATCCCACCGTTGACGGCCTCATTCTCGACAAGCACGGCATTTTCACGTTTGGCGCGACGGCTCGGGAAGCCTACGACCGCATGATTCATTATGTCTCGCTCGCCGAGACCTATGTCCGCGACAAGGGGCGGAACCCGTTCACACCGGCGGCATTGCCGAAAACACTCGCCAAATCCGGTGATATCGCTGCTATCGTGCGCGGCGCCGTCGCCGTCAATCGGGGCGAAGGCAAGTTTGATCGCATGGTCAGCGAATTCCGCTCGTCGCCGGCGATCCTCGAGTTTGTCAATGCGACTACCGTTCACGAGATGGCGCAGCGCGGCGTGTCGACCCCTGACTTGTCCATACGGATCAAGACTGGTCCGATGGTGCTGCCAGCGCCTGATGGCCGTGATCTCGATGCGTTCAAGGTGGCGGTGGATCGCGCTGTTGCGGCTTATATGGCGGATTATACCGACTATTTCACAACGAATGATAAGCGCAGCAGCGGAAAGCGGATCATGCTCGATCCGATGCCGCGGCTGACGCTGGTACCAGGCCTCGGCATGTTCGGACACGGCCGTACGCTCAAGGACGCCAGAATTGCCGCGGATGTCGGTGAGATGTGGATCGAAGCGGCGCGGGATGCGGAGTCCATCGGGCGGTTCGAACCGGTGAGCCGGCCCGATCTGTTTGATCTGGAATACTGGTCGCTGGAGCAGGCCAAGCTTGCCAGTGCGAAGGCAAAGCCGCTCACGGGCCAGGTGACCTTGGTGACCGGTGGAGCGGGCGCCATCGGGGCTGCAACCGCCAGGCTGTTCGCCCAGCAGGGCGCTCACGTTGCCGTGCTGGATCTCGACGCGGCAAAGGCGGAGGCCGTTGCCCGGTCCGCCGGCAATGATTCCATCGGCCTGGCCTGCGATGTGACCGATCCCGCGTCCGTCCGTGCGGCGTTCGAGGCTGTCGTTGCCGCCTATGGCGGTGTCGATATCGTTGTTTCCAATGCGGGGGCCGCATGGGAAAGCCCGATTGCAACCCTTGACGACGATTTGCTGCGCAAGAGTTTCGAACTCAACTTTTTTGCACACCAGACCGTGGCGCAATGTGCCGTACGCATCATGAAACAACAGCGGACCGGCGGCGCTCTTCTGTTCAATGCCAGCAAGCAGGCGGTCAATCCGGGTGCCAAATTTGGTGCCTATGGCCTGCCCAAGGCCGCGACCCTTTTCTTGTCGCGCCAGTATGCCTTGGAACATGGTGCGGACGGCATACGCTCCAATGCGGTCAACGCAGACCGCATCCGGTCCGGTCTGTTGAACGACGAGATGATTGCAAACCGTTCGGCATCCCGCGGGCTTTCGACCAGCGAATATATGGCGGGCAATTTGCTCGGGCTGGAAGTCACGGCCGATGATGTGGCCCAGGCGTTTTTGCATCACGCACTGGCGGAGCGGACAACAGCCGATGTGACGACCGTTGATGGCGGGAACATCGCAGCGGCTCTGCGCTGATCGGGACGTGCTGGTACACAACAAAAAGGCGGCCTTTCGGGCCGCCTTTTTCGTTTGTTATTTTCCCTTGGGAAGCGGCATCCATGCGGGCACCGCGACATCAGCATGGGCGAATTGCGGCAGTTTGGCCGCCAGTTCTTCCATGTTCTTGATATCGGCGCTGTTGAGCTGGCTTTGTGTGATCAGTGTCGGGGGCACAATGACGTTGTGACCGGGATCCTGACCGGCAAGCAGCATGGCCAGCGCGCGCACCGAAACCTGGCCGACAACGGCCGGATTGGTCGCAGCGGTCGCTGTCCAGGCACTGGCCGGTTCACGCATTGCCGCGATGTCTGATGTCGAAATATCCGCCGAGTAGATTTTGATACTGGAGGAAAGTCCGGCCTCGTCAACGGCAATTTTTACGCCCTTGGCGAACTCGTCATAGGGCGCAAACATCACGGTAATGTCCGGATTGGCAGAGATGACCGACCGCGCCTGATTGGCTACCGAATTGGCGATCGGATTGTCCATCGTTCCGAACATGGCGGCTTCATGAATGCCGGAATATTTCTTCTTGAATTCCTTCCAGGTCTCGTCGCGACGGTCGAGAGGCGCGATCCCTGCGACATAGACATAGCCGGCTTTCCAGCTGTCGCCATCGTCCTTGACGGCCTGCTCCAGGGCCAGCCGGGCAAGGTCGCGATCGGACTGTTCGATTTGCGGTATCTTGTCGTTGCCGACATTCACGTCGAACGCAACGACCTTGATCCCGGCGTCCACGGCGCGTTGCGCGGCATCCTTCATGGACTCCGTCAAGCCGTGCTGGATGATGATCCCATTGACACCGAGGGCAATCGCCTGATCGACCATGTCAGACTGCAAGGCAGCATCCTGCCGGCTGTCCAGCACGCGAAGATCAACGCCAAGCGCCTTTGCCTGCGCCTCGACGCCGGAAAGATAGGACTGGAAGAAGTCACCCGTCGAAAGGTATCGCACCAGGGCAATCTTGACCTTGCCGGGATTATCAAACGGAGCGGGCATGCCATCGGCAAATGCAGCGCCGCCCAACATGGTCGCACCAAGCAAGCCGAACCCGAGCTTGGCAAAAATTCTCCGCGTCACCTTCATTTCATTTCCTCCATTTTTGATTTTTTATACTTGTCCCAATTGCCTCGGGGCATCCGCCCGCTCAGCGTTTGCCTCTTTTGGAGAGTGCAAATGTAAACACGAGTGCGACCACCAGCACCGCGCCCTTGACGAAATCCTGCGTGTAGTAGGGGGCGTTCATCATGGTCAGCCCCTGCAGCAGCACACCGACAAACAGCGCACCGATACCGGTGCCGAAAGCATTGGGTTTTGCCGCGCCCAGCACGGCAAAGCCGATCAATGCCGCAGCGACGGAATCGAGCAGCAGATTATTGCCCGATGCGATGTCGCCGCGGCCAAGACGCGCAGCGAGCAATATGCCGCCAACGGAAGCAAAAACGCCCGATATGATATAGGCGCTGATCTTGTATGCTTTGACCGGAGCGCCGGCGAGTTCGGCCGCGCGCTCATTCGAGCCAACGGCATACATCATGCGTCCGAAGCGGGTGTATTCGAGGAAAAACCAGATCAGCACGGCCAGGACGATCAACACGACGACCGATACCGGCAGGAGGTTTGGCAGGATGAAGTCGAAGCGGTGACGACCCAGGGCAAGGAAAACCGGGCTGAACGTACCGTTGGCGACGCTGCCGTCCGGCAACGTCATTCCCGTGGCGATCGAGCGTCCTTCGGTCGGAATGCGCTGAAGCCCCACCAGCAGGAACATCATGCCCAGGGTCGCGAGGAGATCGGGGACGCGCATATAGACAATCAATATTCCATTGATGAGCCCGACGATGATGCCGATGGCAAGACAGACGAGCGTCGCGGTCAGGGCGTCTCCGCCCATCACCACCATGACGTAGGACGATGCCATCATGGCGGTGGTCGCCACGGATCCGATTGAAAGGTCGAAACCGCCAACGACCAGCGTTGCCGTAACGCCAAGTGCCAATATGCCGGTGATAGAGACGGACTGGAGAATGAACACCGCGCTTTGCGGCGAGGCAAACCCGTTGGTCACGATACAGAAATAGATGATCAGACCGGCAAGCAGAGACAGAAAGCCGTATTTGATTGCCAGATCGCGGACAGGCAGGGCGCTGCTTTTCGTCCCGTGCTTTGAAGCGGGGGCAACAGCGGAGGTCGATGGTGTATCGGTATTCATTCAAATGACCATTCTGTGCTGGCCGGCGATTTCAGCCAGCAGCTTATCGATGTTGACATCGGCGTTGCGATGCTCGCCGACGAGTGTGTGTTCCGACATGACGACAATCCGGTCCGCAATTTCGAAGGCTTCGTCGATCTCGGTCAGGAAGACCAGGGTCGCACGCCCATCGGCGGAGGCGCGAAGTTTCGAGCCGATATCCCGTCTTGCGGCGATATCGACGCCCTGAAACGGTTCATCGAGAATGAGCATGCGTGATGCCTCGCTCAACCAGCGGGCAACCATGACTTTCTGCTGGTTGCCACCGGACAAGGTGTCCATTTCGTCCCGCTCGGTACGGCAGACGACGCTGAGCGATGCGATCTGCGCGCGCGCCCTGTTCCTTTCCCGCCGCCGGTTGGAAACCGAAAAGAAGCTGCTGCGTTTAAGAAACGGCAAGCTGATATTCTCGTATATGTTGAAATCCGGCACGATACCGCTGTCTGCGCGGTCCTTGGCGACAAGGAAAACACCCTGATTGATGGCTTGTCTGGTTGTGCGGGGCTCATAGGGCCGGCCGTCCAGACGCATGCTGCCCGATATCGGCCTTCGGACGCCGAAAAGCGTCTCGGCAAGGGCCGTTTTGCCGACGCCGACGAGGCCGGTGACGGCCACGATCTCGCCGTCGCCCAGCGTGAGCGAGAATGGCCGGCTTCCTGGAGCGATGCACAGATTTTCGATCTGCAGAACCGGTGCGCTGGCATCTCTGGTGACGACGTTGCCGAGGCTGATCTTTTGACCGAGCATGGCGTTGACTGCGCCGCCGTAGTCCAGCTCGGGGCCATCAAAAACACCGCTGATCCGGCCGTCGCGCAACGTCACAATAATGTCTGCCAGCCGGCGTATATCGGACATGCGGTGGGATATGTACAGGATCGCCACACCGCGGGCGCGCAAACGGTCGATCACCTGAAACAGCCGTTCTGCTTCCACGCTCGACAGGGACGATGTCGGCTCATCGAGAATGAGCACCTTCGGCTCATGCGCCATGGCCCGGGCAATGGCGACCATCTGCCGCTCCGCCAGCGGCAGATCGGCAACAATCGCACCTAGATCGATATGCAGCCCCATGCGCTCGGCGACGACAGCAGCCTCCCGCCGTACGCGACGCGGGTTGAAAATTGCCCGCGCCCCACGCCCGTTCAATCGATCCAGTGTCAGGTTCGTTGCAACGTCCAGATCGGCTACGACGCCATCATTGATATTCTGGTGAACCGTTACAACGCCTGCACGAATAGCTTCCGCGGGCGAGGCCGGCGAAAACTCCCGGCCATCGAGGCTGATTGCTCCCGACGTTCGCGCATATACGCCGCTGATAATCCGGACAAGCGTGGATTTTCCAGCGCCGTTGGCACCCATCAGAATTGTGACAGTTCCCGCACGCAATTCCAGATCGATCCCATCCAGTACCTGGATTGAACCAAATGATTTGCGTAATTTTTCAATACGGAAGACGGTTTCCTCGACCATCTGCTCCTCCCCTTGCGAACATGCTAGGACGCCGGATCATCAAATGTCAAGGCCATTGACATTTGCCAGTTTGCTGCCTTAACAAATGGAGGGCAAGGGCACAAAAAGCTGAGAAACGGTTCTTGTCTGCAGGGAGGAATATCGAAATGCCTGTGTTTGAGGCCCTGAATGTGGAAACGCTGCCGCTTCGTCTCGGTCAAAATACCATGCTGCTGCAACGGCTCGGTGAAGACTGGAGGAGTTGGAAGGTCCGCGAAGTCGGCGACGGCAATTTAAACCTGGTCTTCATTGTCGAAGGCAGCGCGGGCAGTGCAATTGTCAAACAGGCACTGCCCTATGTGCGGCTGGTCGGCGAGAGCTGGCCATTGCCGTTGAAACGTTCATTCTTCGAGTACCATGCATTGACACGACAGGCGGCCCGGGATCCGGGCAGGGTGCCTGAAGTTTTCCATTTCGACGGTGAGCAGGCCATCATCGTTATGGAATTCCTGTCACCCCATATCATTTTGCGGCGAGGGCTGATTGAAGGTAATCAGTATCCCGATGCGGGCCGTGATCTCGGCCTGTTTCTCGCCCGTACCCTGTTCCGTGGCTCAGATTTTTCCATGAAAGCGGCGACGCGCAAGGCTGATGTCGCACTCTTTGCCGACAACGTGGAACTTTGCGACATCACCGAGAGCCTGGTTTTTTCGGATCCCTATTTCAACGCCCCGCTGAACAGGCATACCGCGCCGCAGCTGGACGGGCTTGTCGCGGCATTGCGTGCCGACCGTGACCTCAAGGTGGAAGCGCAGCGGCTCAAGCATCTGTTCGCCACAAAGGCCGAGACCCTGCTGCACGGTGATCTGCACACCGGGTCGGTGATGGTCACATCCGGCGAGACGCGGGTCATCGATCCGGAATTTGCGTTCTACGGGCCCATCGCCTTTGATGTCGGCATGCTGCTCGCCAATTTCTGGATGAATTATCTGGCGCAGCGCGGTTACGAGCAGGATGACAACCGTCGCGACATGCGCCGTTCCCTGCTTGAAGCCATTGAGACGATTTGGGAAACGTTCCGTTCCGAGTTTTCTCATCTCTGGCGTACCGAACGCAACGGCATCTTGTATCAACGCGCCTTGTTCGAGGATCAGGATGACAGCCTCGGCGCCGAACAGGCGCTCAACGAAGTGCTGCATGACATCTGGCAGGACATGCTGGGGTTCGCCGGAATTGAAATGCACCGGCGCATTCTCGGCCTTGCTCACAACGCCGATTTTGAACTGATCGAGGATCCGGACCTGAGAGCGCGATGCGAATCCAAGGCGCTTAAGTTCGGCCGTCATCTGGCCTGCAACCGGCGCCATATCCATAGTTTGGCTGAAATCAACGGTTTGGTTGAGCGGCTTGAAAAGGAGATTACCCTGTGAAAGTCGCAGACCGTCACTATCACACCATCTGGCTCAACAATGATGGTCGCTCCGTCGATATTATCGATCAGCGCTGGCTACCCCACGAATTCAAGGTGGTGACACTGAAAACGGTCGATGATGTCGCCATTGCCATCCGCGATATGTGGGTGCGCGGCGCACCGTTGATCGGGGTGACGGCGGCCTATGGCGTTGCGATCGCCATGGCGGATGATCCCTCCGATGCCGCACTGCACGATGTGTGGGACAAGCTGCATGAAACCCGGCCAACGGCAATCAATCTCCGCTGGGCGCTCGATACGATGCGCCAATATCTGCTGCCGCTACCGGAAAAGGACCGCATGGCGGCCGCCTATCGCCGGGCGGCTGACATTGCCGAGGAAGACGTACAGCTCAATCGTCAGATCGGGCTGCACGGCCTCGAAATCATTCGCGATATTGCCGCAAGGAAAAAGCCGGGCGAGCCGGTCAATATTCTCACCCATTGCAATGCAGGCTGGCTCGCAACCGTGGATTACGGCACAGCAACCGCTCCTATCTACGTTGCGGCGGAGGAGGGGATCAACGTTCATGTCTATGTTGATGAGACACGTCCGCGCAACCAAGGCGCGCAACTGACGGCATGGGAGTTGAACGGACACGGTGTGCCGCATACGCTGATCGTCGACAATGCAGGCGGACATTTGATGCAGCATGGTCAGGTGGACATGGTTATTGTCGGCACCGACCGGACGACGGCCAACGGCGATGTGTGCAACAAGATCGGCACCTATCTGAAAGCCCTGGCGGCCAAGGACAACAACGTTCCCTTCTATGTGGCCTTGCCTTCCCCGACAATCGATTGGACCGTCCATGACGGGATCAGCGAGATTCCGATTGAAGAACGCGCCGGTGCGGAAGTGTCTCATGTGCAGGGACTGGCAGCCGACGGTAAAATCGCCTCCGTGCAGATTTCTCCGACGGGCAGCCCCACTGCCAATCCGGCTTTCGATGTGACCCCCGCGCGTCTCATAACCGGGCTGATTACCGAACGTGGCGTTGCCCAAGCCTCGGCGGAAGGTTTAAGCGCCTTGTTTCCGCAAAGTAAGCGGTGATAAATCCGTCGAGATGCCACGAGCAGCGGGAAGATGCCTGAATGACCACATCAATACAAGATTCCATCGATCTTCGCCGGGAAATGGTGACGACGTGCCGGTTGATGAACTCAAGCGGCGTCAACCAGGGAACGTCGGGAAATCTCTCCGTGCGCACGGATCGCGGATTTCTTGTGACACCGTCGTCCCTGCCTTATGAGACCATGCAGCCGCACGATCTCGTCGAGATGCACTTCGATGGCAGTTATGTGGGGCGGCCGCCATCGTCCGAATGGCGCTTTCACCGCGATATCCTGCAGAAGCGTTCCGATATCAATGTGGTTCTGCATTGCCACTCGGTCTATGCGACAACGCTTGCGTGCCACAACAAGACAATCCCGAGTTTCCACTACATGACCGGGATTGCCGGAGGAACGACGATCCGTTGCGCGCCCTATGCCACCTTTGGAACGCAGGCACTGTCCGACAATGCAATTGTCGCACTGGAGAACAGGCTGGCATGCCTGCTCAGCCAGCACGGTCAGATATCCCTGGGGGTGACGCTTGAATCCGCCCTTTGGCTTGCAATCGAAGTCGAAACCTTATCGCGCATCTATGTCCAGGCACTCACTTTGGGCGAACCGCCGATCCTGTCAGACGAGGAAATGGAGCGTGTCATCACCCAGATGCGCCAGATAAAATACAGCATGAGCCAGCAGGGCTGAGCCTCTTTCCAGGCGCTTACTGGCTGTTTGTCATGTCGAGAGCACTGGTCAGGTCGCCCAATGGCGGCTGATTGTGGGAGGCAACCGCATCGTCACGGACCGTGATCCCATGCAATGTCGGCAATTCGAAACGCTTGGTCAGGAAGCGTAGAATCGAGGTTGTGTCCATCGGCGTGTGATCAACGAAACCGCGGCGGGCGAACGGCGAGACAATGATGGCCGGGATACGGCTGCCAGGTCCCCAACGATCGCCTTTCGGCGGTGCGGCGTGGTCCCATATACCGCCATTTTCATCGTAGGTGACAACGACCAGCATATGCGGCCATTGCGGGCTTTTTTCCAGATGCCCGATAAGGTCGGCAATATGCGCATCGCCCGCCTCGATATCCGCATAGCCGGAATGCTCGTTCAGATCACCCTGCGGTTTGTAGAAGGCAACTTGCGGCAGTGTGCCAGTATCGATTGCCTTGATGAATTGCGATCCGGCCAAGCCGCCATCGAGCAGATGCTCGGTGCGTGCCGCTGTTCCCGGCGCAAAATTCGCATAATAGTTGAACGGCTGATGATGGTACTGAAAATTGGGAACCGGCGTTTTGTTGCCGTGGTCCAGCACATCCTGCCACGCACCGCCGTACCAAGCCCAACTGATATGCTTCAGGCTGAGCATATCGCCGATCGTCGGTTCGGTCTGCGGCGGGAGGGTTGTAGGGTTTGCAGGGTCCGCGGTCGCCGCGTCGGCGTTCTTTGCGGGCGTGTTGCCGCTCGGCTGATAGGGCGGCTGCATGGTGTTGACGGCGTAAAAGTCCGGGGTGAGATTGCCATCGCCGGCAAATTTTGGGATGCCATCGATTGCCGATTTGGGTGAATTGGCAGCGAGCGTCAACGAGACGCCATCCGGTTCCACCACGGCGACAGAAGGCTTGGCCGGGCTGGTGTCGGCATGGGCGTATTGGGGCGCGCAAGCGCATATCAGCCATTGGTGATTGAAGAACGAGCCGCCAAAGCCGCCCATGAAAAATTCATCGGCAAGCGTGTATTTTTGCGCAACCTTCCACATCGCCGTCTTCGAGCCGTCCCAAAGCCCCATGACCATTGCGCCGGAATCGGCATAGGCGACGAACTTATCGTTCTTGCCGCCATTGATCTGCATCTGGTTTTGATAGAACCGGTGCCACAAATCGTGGGTGATTGTGCCGAGGGGGAGATTGAACCCCTGGGGATCGTCGACCCGATAGGGGTGATTGGCAAGGTGCTCGGTCTCCGCCTGCGTGACCGGTGGGGTAACGCCTTTAGCGGTCAATCCGCCCCAAACAGGCGGTAATTCGCGTAGCGGAGTGTTGTCGCGGTCAAGCTGGGTGAGCGCTGCGTCCGAAACCCCCTGCAGGCCGTCTGCTCCGGGGAAACTGCCATAAAGATTATCAAAGCTGCGGTTTTCTGCGTAGATCACCACCACGGTGTCGATCAGGTTCAGAGAGTTGGAATGACCGTCATTGTATCCGGCCGCCGATGCGGGAGAGAGCCCACCCATGGCGGCACTGATCACCGAAGCGGTCGCAATCATATTTATCCGCATGCTGGCAGTCTCCTTGTCGGCTATATGTTGATAACTTTTCAAGTTTACTCCACCATATCCACAAGCCGTCCAAACGTGCCCGGGGATCTGACGGAGGAAGCTAATCATAAAGCCTCTTGGATACACAAGCACAAAGCACCGGGCGGTGATCCTTTGCATCGTCGCGACGATCAGCGCTGCGGTGGCAGCGCACAGCGCGGTCACGGAAAGTTCAGACAGAGCCGCGCCGGGACCGTCGCGCGCGCAGGTGCGCGAGCAGGTGAAAGCACTTGGCGCGCTCGGTCAGGCCTTGTTTTTCGATCCTGCCTTGTCAGGCTCCGGCAAGCTCTCCTGTGCGTCCTGCCATGATCCGGCCCATGGCTTTGCCGCCGCCAATGGCCTTGCGGTTCAGCTGGGCGGCGGCGATCTGCGGCAGCCTGGGGTGAGGGCGGTGCCATCGCTCAAATATTTGCAAGCTGTGCCGCCGTTCACCGAACATTTTTTTGAATCGGAAGATGATGCGGACGAGAGCATCGACAATGGCCCGACCGGCGGGCTGACTTGGGATGGCCGGGTTGATCGCGGCCAGCAACAGGCGAGGATCCCGCTGCTTTCCGATTTCGAAATGGGCAACAAGAACGATGAGGACATTGCCCGGCGGCTGATCGCGGCAGATTACGGCGCCAGGATTGCAGCAATCGCCGGTCTGCCAAGCACGCCGGACACATCTGTTCTGGTCAATACCGCCCTCAAGGCACTGGAGGTGTTCGAACAGGACTACCGTACCTTTTACCCCTACACGAGCAAGTACGATGCGGTGCTCGCCGGAAAAGCCGTGCTGAACCCGCAGGAAGCCCGAGGCTTGGATCTGTTCAATGCGCCCGCGAAAGGCAATTGCGCGTCATGCCATGTGAGTCAGCGCGGCAATGACGGGACGCCGCCGCAATTTACCGATTACGGTTTGATTGCCTTGGGTGCGCCGCGCAATCCCGGGATTCCCGCAAACAGGGACCTCCATTATTTTGATCTGGGCCTTTGTGGCCCGCTCCGGACGGATTTCTTGAACCGCATGGACTATTGCGGTCTTTTCCGCACGCCCACACTGCGCAATGTGGCGCTTCGCAAGACGTTCTTTCACAACGGCGTGTTTCACTCTCTGCAGCAAGCCGTTGAATTCTATGTCGAGCGCGAAACCAGGCCAGAGCGTTGGTATCCACGCAAGTCTGATGGCAGCGTTGACAAATATGACGATCTGCCAGTGGACGCCAAAGCCAATGTGAACATGGATCCGCCCTTCGACCGGCATGCCGGAGAAGCGCCGGCGCTCACGCCGGACGAGATCCAGGACGTCATCAGTTTTCTCAATACGCTGACCGATGGTTATACCCCGCCCGAACAATAGCGCTGCCGAGCCGTCAGAGACTTCTTTGTTCAAACAGCAAAGCTCTAGGCTTGTCCGGGCAGGTCAAGCAGCCTTGCCACCTCTGCAACTCCGTTGCCGGATGCGGACAGCGCACCGCTGTCTTTCACATCGACAACGGACCCGTTGGCAAAGCTCAAAGACCAGCCGTCATTGCTGGCATTTCGGCGGCGGTCGGTGAGTTCGATGCCAGACGCGGAGATCAGTGCAATGGCTTCATCGGCATCCATGATCGTCGCTCCATCTTAGCGGTTTCCTCGTCATAGTTGAGTCTTCACGCGCAGCTGAGTCAAGCGGAAACCGTCGCCATAATAAGGTGCGACAGGGGCGCCTGCTCTATCTTGCGAAGACGAGCGACTGATGCGCGCCAACCCCGGCTTTGACACCAGCCGCTGCGGCCATCGTTGCATTGGCCATGGGACTGGCGGCATCGCCGGCCGCATAAACGCCCTTGACCGTTGTCTGCATCCAGTCGTCCACACGAATGAATGCCCCAAGCGGACCATCGTCGAAAGCACAGCCAAGTTGTTCCGCCAGCGGGCTGGCCATGTTGGTTTTCGGCGCGGTGAAAATAGCATCGACAGGTACAACCCTGCCATCACTGAGTCTGACCGCTTCAAGCCGGGGTGCATTGCCCAGTAGCTCGACAACCGGTGTCCGTTCGATCGGTACATTCCTCGCCGCCAGATCGGATAGGTGCTCCGCATCCGGCTCAAACGTATTTTGAGTGAAGTATGTGGCCGGTCCCCAATCCGATATCAGCAGTGCCTGATGTGCCGACAGGGGTGTATTGGCCAAAACGCCCAGTGCTTGGCCGCCAACTTCATAGCCGTGGCAATAGGGGCAGTGAAGAACCGACACGCCCCATCGCTCAGGTAGGCCAGGGATTGCAGGCAGATCATCTTTCACGCCGGTAGCCAGAATGAGACGCATGGCCCGTTTTTCGGTGCCGTCGGCCAACGCGACGGCAAAATGGTCGTCGGCTTTGCCGGCCGATACAGCCACGCTATCGATAAACTCCACTGTCGGGTAGAGGGAAAGCTGCCGCCGTGCATCGCCAATGATATCGCGGGGCCGCCTGCCGTCCTGACCCAGAAAACCATGGGATGCGTCGGCGAAGCGGTTGCGGGGCATGCCAGCGTCAATCAGAAGCACGCGCCGGCGAGCACGGGCAATCTGGATGGCGGCGGAAAGACCGGCAAAACTGCCGCCGATAACAATGGCATCATAGGTCATGGAAGCTCCTTCATTGCGGGAGGCACGATATTTCCAATGCCGGATCGCATCAGAATTTGAATTAGATAACAACATAAGTTACGTGAAAATTTTCGTCAATAGTCATGTAACTTATTCTATTACGTATCGTTCGCGTGTGCTATGCATACAGAAGGAGAATAACCAGTATGAGACATGACAGCCGCCTATCGAGAATGCTCCATGTCCTGATCCATATGGATCGGCACGACGGTTCGATCACGTCCGACAATATTGCGAAGATGCTGAACACCAATCCGGTGGTGGTGCGGCGAACCATGGCGGGCTTGAGAAATACCGGTTATGTCCGTTCCGATAAGGGGCATGGCGGGGGCTGGATACTGGCGCGTCCGCTTGAGGAAATATCGCTGCTTGACGTGCACCAGGCATTGGGGCGACCGGAAATGTTTGCAATCGGCATAGCCATCGACCACCCGGATTGTCTTGTGGAGCAATCGGTCAACGCAGCCTTGACTGACGCTTTCGACGCGGCGGAACAAATGCTCCTGTCGCGTTTTGCCGAGGTGAAGCTTTCCGATATCGCGCGTGATTTTGATCTTCGATTCCGGAATTTGACCGAAGGGCCGGCACAAACGGTTTGATTGATCAGGCGGCTTCAGGGCGCGCAACGGAGCCGCAGCCGGCCTTGCATCATGATAAGAATAATGCAGAAGGCACCTGCCGCCCGTGTCTGATGGAGGCAATGGTTTGCCCAATATCGGCTTGGCCTGACGCAGACTGCATGAGGAACCTGGACTTGTGGCGATAAGCCATTTGTGCCAGAAGGCTATGAGTTCAGCGTCACCTTGGAAAGTTATAGCCCGCTATGGAATTGGCATATCGCGAATTGAATGGAGAGGTCACTCCAGAGAACGCCGGTGTCCAGTTGACGCGGTACCCCATCGTCGTTGATCTGGATAAGACACTTATCCTGACTGACACGCTGCACGAACAAGTGGTTGCAGCTCTTTTCACCCAACCCGCGACGCTTATTCGCGCTGCTCCCAGCATGCTGCGGGGCCGCGCTGCCTTGAAGGCCGCTTTGGCGTCAAAGGTTGACCTGGCATCAACGGTCCTGCCGCTTCGCGAAGACCTTGTGAAGTGGTTGCGTGAGCAAGCTGCTGCCGGCCGGGAGGTTCATCTCTGTTCTGCGGCAAATCAGGCAGTGGTTGACAATATTTCGCGGCGTATCGGCATTTTTGCGAGCGCCATCGGCTCCGATACCGCAAATCTGAAGGGACGTGTGAAGGCAGAACATCTAGCGCGTACTTTTCCTGATGGCTTTGTCTATGTCGGCGACAGCAGGGCAGACTTGGCGGTGTGGAAATTGGCCGCGGGAATAGTCCTAGCAGGCGTTTCCACCGGCGTCGCAAAGGCAGCGCGTGATCTGGGCAAGCCGATTGAAGCGGAATTCAGCAATCATCCTCTGACTTTGAAGGATAGTCTCAAAGCCTTGCGGGTGCATCACTGGTCGAAGAACGCTCTAATTTTCGTTCCGCTCATTCTGGCTCATGCCTGGGGCGATTTCACCGTTCTTCGCGATACGGTTCTGGGTCTTTTCTGTCTCTTGATTGTCACATCCTCGACCTATCTTCTGAATGATTTGGCCGATCTCAGTGCTGATCGGCAGCATTGGTCGAAGCGCAATCGCGCGCTGGCCAGCGGACGGCTTCCGATCGCCATCGGCCTGGCGATGGCCTGCATCGGTCTCGTCGTGGCGTTTGTTGGTTCTCTCCTGCTAACGCCTTATTTTACCCTCGCATTGGCAAGCTATCTCGTGCTGACGCTTGCGTACTCCTTTGGCCTCAAGCGCGTGCCTATTCTTGATACGCTGGTCATCGGCATTTTGTTTACAACGCGTCTCATCATGGGGATCACGCTGCTTCGGCTGCCTGCATCTGCCTGGCTTTTGACCTTTTCAGTGTTCTTCTTCTTCTCTCTGGCGGTCGCCAAGCGTCATACGGAAATTATTCGTGCCGCCTCCACAGGGTCTCACAGCCTAGCCAGCCGGGGCTATATGCTCGAGGATGCACCACTAACCCTCGCGTTTGGCATAGCGTCCGCCGTGGCGTCCCTGTTGGTCATGGTCCTGTTCATCGTTGAGGAAATGCTTCCGGGATCGGTTTATTCCCATCCGAATCTGCTCGGTGGAATTCCCGTTCTTCTTGCGATCTGGGTTGGCCGGATTTGGCTGCTGGCGCACCGGGGGCGGATGAATGACGATCCCGTCAGTTTCGCTTTGCGTGACAAGCCCAGTGTCCTGCTCGGCTTCTTGATTGCCGTGCTCTTCGTGGCTGCTCTATGAGATCATTTGTCTCGACAGACGATATCCGCTCGTGGGGGGGGATCCTGCAGGGGCAGCATTTTGTCAGCAGGCCGAATTGGCGGGATCAGTTGCCTCGCAGTATTGCAGAGGCACGTGATGCCGATCACAGTCTTCTCGCCATAGGCCTTGGCCGCTCTTACGGTGACAGTGGGCTGAATCCCGGCGGGGCGCTTGTCGACATGACTGCGCTTGACCGGATTATTTCGTTTGATCCGGCAACAGGACTGTTGCGTGCGGAAGCCGGAATCTCTTTTGCCGATATCCTCGATCTGTTCGTTCGGCGCGGGTTTTTTTTGCCGGTCACGCCTGGAACGCGTTTTGTAACCCTGGGCGGGGCCATTGCAAATGATGTTCATGGCAAGAACCACCATCTTGCCGGAACGATCGGCAGATGGGTGCGCCGCATCGGGCTGCTTCGGTCGGATGGCACCGAGATCGAACTGAGAGATGATGATCAAACCGGATTGTTCGCTGCGACGATCGGGGGGCTTGGGCTGACGGGACTGATCACATGGGCTGAAATTGAGCTGATGCGCATTCCCAGCGCACTCATGGACGTTGAGACGCTTCCCTTTGCCAATGTGGATGAATTCTTTGCCGTGGCTGCCGAGAGCGAAAACAGTGCCGACTACACGGTGGCGTGGGTGGACTGTCTGGCAAAGGGAAACGCTCTCGGAAGAGGCTTGTTCACCCGTGCACGGCATGCACCCAGAGGAACAAAGATGGCAAGGGTGGAAAAGCCGAAGTTAACGGTGCCCTTCTCCATGCCGTCGTTTGTCCTGAACAATCTGTCGATCGGGCTGTTCAACAGCCTGTACTTTTACAAGGGCCGCCGTGCGGCAGGCAAGGCGACCACCCCTTATCTGCCGTATTTCTATCCGCTCGACAGCATTGGGCATTGGAACCGGATATACGGCCGCCGGGGAATGTACCAATACCAGTCGGTTGTGCCGCCCATTGTGGCAAGGGATGCGACCACGGAAATGCTCAAGGCCATCTCAAGGGCTGGCGAAGGCTCGTTCCTTGCGGTGCTCAAGACGTTCGGTGAGAAGGTATCGCCCGGCCTTTTGTCCTTTCCACAGGCTGGTACAACGCTTGCCCTTGATTTCCCCAACCGTGGCCAGTTGACCCTTGATTTATTGAGCCGTCTCGATGACATCGTGCGCGAAGCTGGCGGACGGCTATACCCTGCGAAGGACGGGCGTATTTCCGCGGCAATGTTTCGCGCTGGTTATCCCGCTTGGGAAACGTTTGCACAGCATGTCGATCCAGCATTCTCGTCCGCCTTTTGGCGCCGGATAAGCGAGTAAAGAAGAGGAATAATTTCGTGCGTGTCATCATATTGGGAGCAACGTCGGCGATTGCCGAAGCGACGGCTCGCCTCTACGCAAGCGAAGGTGCCGACCTGTTGCTGGTCGGGCGGCAACAAGCCAAGCTCGACGCGATCGCCGCTGACTTGAAGGTAAGGGGCGCCATCCGCGCCGAGACTGCCGTTTATGATCTGGCAGTGCCAAAGGATGTGCGCTCTGCGCTTGCGCAATTCTGTGCAACGCTCGGCGGCGTGGACCATGTGCTTATCGCCTATGGCGTGCTGGGCGAGCAGGATGAGGCGGAGCAGTCCACGGACGTTGCAGAGGAGATATTGCAGGTCAATTTCAACTCGGTTGCCGCATGGTGCCTCGCTGTCGCCGATGTATTTGAAGGGCAGGCGAGGGGTTCGCTTGTCGTTCTGGGATCCGTGGCTGGCGATCGGGGGCGACGGGCCAATTATGTCTATGGCGCGGCCAAGGCCGGGCTTGCCACACTCGTTGAAGGTATCTCCCATCGCTTCGCCAGCAACGGTCCGCGCGCTGCCATCGTCAAACCGGGGCCAACCATCACGCCCATGACGGAGGGTATGAACCGCAAAGGCGCCTTGTGGGCAACGCCCGAACAGATTGCGCGAGTGGCACGGCGCGCCGCGGATCGCACTGGCCCAGTTTTCTACGCCCCCGGCCGCTGGCGTTTGATCATGCTGATCATCCGCAATCTGCCGACGGTGATTTTCAATCGGATGAGCATATGACACGACGGATTATCATAACTGGCGCAGCAGGACTTGTTGGTCAAAACCTGATCGCCAGGCTGAAAACGAACTCGGATATTAACATCGTGGGTATCGATAAGCACCCGACAAACACCGCTTTGCTGCGGCGGATGCATCCGGAAATCGAGACAATCGAAGCCGATCTCGCCAAGCCGGGCCCATGGATGGATGCACTGGCCGGTGCCGATGCCCTGGTGCTCAATCAAGCGCAGATTGGCGGTCTCCACGAACAGGAGTTCACCGACAACAATGTCACGGCCACTGAAAACATTGTCGCGGCCATGCGAAAGCACAGCATACCCTATTTCGTGCAGATTTCTTCTTCGGTCGTGCACTCGCAGGCCGATGATTTCTACACACGCTCCAAGACGGCCCAAGAGAAATTCATCGACACCGTCGGCGACATTCCGCATCTGATATTGCGCCCGACGCTGATGTTTGGCTGGTTCGATCGCAAACATCTGGGCTGGTTGCGCAGGTTTATGGACCGGACCGCTATCTTTCCCATTCCCGGCGATGGCAAGTTTATCCGTCAACCGCTTTATGTCGGCGATTTCGCTGCGATCATCGCGTCCGGTTTGGCCAGCCGCGCGACAGGAACTTATGACATATCGGGGCTGGAGCAGATTCACTATGGTGATCTCATCCAACTGATACATGACACGGTTAAGCCGAAAGCCAGGATCGTTCATCTGCCCTATCGCCTGTTCTGGGCGCTGTTGTTCGTGTACGGCAAGTTCAACAGCAATCCGCCGTTCACCACCCGGCAGCTCGAAGCGCTGGTCATACCGGAAACATTTCCGGTGATCGATTGGCCGGAAATATTCGGCATCAAAGCAACACCGCTGCGCACCGCGCTGGAAGAAACATATCTTGATGCCCGCTATTCCGGCATCGTTCTGGATTTCTGAGGATTTTATATGAGCAGGATCATTGTCATAGGTGCTGGCCCGATGGGGCTTGCCGCAGCGCACCGGGCCGTAACGCTTGGTCATGAAGTTGATTTGATCGAGGCGGACAGCAAACCGGGCGGTATGGCCGCGCACTTTGACTTCGGTGGATTGTCGATCGAGCGGTACTATCACTTTGTCTGCAAAACCGACAAGCCGACCTTCGCCTTGATGGACGAGCTCGGTATCGGCGACAAGATGCGCTGGACGCCAACGTCCATGGCCTATTACATGAAAGACAAGGTCCATCCTTGGGGAAGCCCCATTTCACTGCTGATGTTCCCGCATCTGAGCTTCATTGCGAAGTTGCGCACTGGCGTGCAGATGTTTTTGACGACGAAGGCAAAGGTCTTCAACAGCATTGAAAAATTGACTGCCAGACAATGGATCGAGCGCGGGTCCGGCAAGGAAGTCTATGAGACGCTTTGGCGCCGCCTGATGCAGCTCAAGTTCTACGAACTGTCGGACGATATCTCCGCATCTTGGATTGCCACGCGCATCAAGCGCATCGGCAATTCCCGTCGTTCGATATTTCAGGAGGAGCTGGGCTATATCGAGGGAGGAAGCGAGACCCTCGTCAAGGCACTGGTATCTGCGTTTGAAGCAAAGGGCGGGCGGCTGCATCTCGCGGCGCCGGCCGAAAAAATAGAAACGGAGAACGGGAAAGTCATTGGTGTTACGGCAGGCGGGAGGTTTTTCCCCGGCGATGCGGTGATTTCTACGGTGCCGACGCCGTTGGTGTCCAAACTTGCTCCGGATCTTCCGCAGTCCTGGCGGGATCGGTACGACGCCATCCGCAACATCGGGGTTGTCTGTCTGCTGTTCAAGCTCAAGCGGTCTGTCACGAAGAATTTCTGGCTCAACATTGTCGATGAAAACATCGATATTCCCGGTATCATCGAGTTTTCAAACCTGCGCCCGGTGGATGACACGATTGTGTACGTGCCCTACTACATGCCGACCAGCCAGCCAAAATGGCAGTGGACGGATCAGCAGTTCATTGATGAGGCGTTCGGCTATATCCAGCGCATCAATCCGGTCATTACCCGAAACGATCTCATCGACGCAACGGTGGGCCGTCTTCGGTATGCCCAGCCGGTGTGCGAGCCCAATTTTTACGAGAAACTGCCAGCGGTGCAGACACCGATCTCTGGCCTGCAGATTGCCGACACATGCTTTTACTATCCCGAAGACCGGGGTGTGTCGGAGAGCATCCGCTTTGGCAGGTCCATGGCCGAGGCGGTCGTCTGATGCGTGAGCGAGCGACTGCAATCGTCGCCTCGCCATTTCTGCGTTTTGTCATTTCGGGTGGTATCGCAGCTGCGGTGAACATTGCCTCGCGCATTGCCCTGTCGCAGATCATGCCGTTCAGTGCGGCAATCGTGCTGGCTTACCTGGCTGGAATGACAACAGCCTATATCCTGATGAAGCTGTTCGTCTTCGATCAGTCGGGCAGCTCCGTGCGCCAGGAATACATTCGGTTCGGCCTGGTCAATCTGGTGTCGCTCCTGCAGGTCTGGCTCGTCAGTGTCGGTCTGGCCCGCTGGTTTTTCCCCCTGATCAATTACACGTGGAACGCGGACACGACAGCCCATATCATCGGCGTCCTGAGCCCCGTTGTCACCAGCTACCTCGCGCATAAATCATTCACTTTCGCCCGTAAGGATGGACAATAATCAATGCTTAGAATGGTCACAAGGAACGCGATATTCTTGGCGTTGATCTGCTCGATCTCCTTGGTACTAATAATTTATTCCATTTTATTCGTGCGCGGGAACTATATGGTGCCCCTTTTTTGGGATCAGTGGGAATTTGCAATTGATCTGGCAAAATCAAAGCAAGACACACTCTCGCTCGAGTATCTTTTTGCTGCGCATAACGAGCATGTCATTGCAACGACAAAGCTGCTTTTCTTTCTCGATTACTATTTTTTTAGTCTAACAAATGGTCCGCTCATTGTGTCGATTGGCATCGCAACATTTTGTATTGCGTGGCTGTTGGCCAAGCTTTTGTTTGTCAATGATAAAGAGAATAAGTATTTCTATCCATTCTTTCTAATTTTCTCTGCATCCGGATTCTCGCTGGCCCAATGGGAGAATTTGCTCTGGGGCTTCCAACCTCAGTTTTATCTCGTGCTGATCTTCACACTGATAAGCTGTCTTATTGGGTTGAAAGTAAGTGACCGTGAGCAAGTCACATCCCCTTGGTGGTTCGCTGGATTGCTTGTGACAACGGGCTTGGGTGTGTTTTCGATGGGCAATGGCATCGCATTGCCTGTTTCCATTATCATCCTGTTTGTTCTTCGCCGCTACCGGCCGATTAAAACGGTGCTTTATGCATTCGTCGCGGCATTGTTCATTGGTGCGTTTGTCGTTTTGACACATGGTGCACCCTCCGTCGGAGATCCTGCGCTAAAGACACTCGGCAACCTTGTGTCTTTCTTTTTTGGCATGCTTGGTAGCCCCATCAGCAATCGAGGGGTTATTGCCGCGATATGTGGTCTGGTGTTGTTTGGCGCTTACAGCATTCTATTCGTAATTTGTATTTTAATACCGTTTCTGCGCAGACGGTCGCTTGATGAGGCTTTGGTGGGGCTCTTTACCCTCGCAAGTTTTCTCTTTGCAGCGGCTGTTGGCGCGGCCTGGGGGAGGAGCGCGCTGGGTACAGGCGCAGCATTGGCATCACGTTACGCGACACCTATGCTTGTATTGTGGATGACACTTTTTGCTATACTTTTTCGAGTGACAGTTAGATCCGCACACCGGCCGTCACATCGTCAGGTTCGATCGGGATTGTGCATTCTTCTCGCCTTGAGTGTTGCAGCATGGACCAGCTTGAAGCCCGGCAATATTGTAAGTGTCGGTCAGGCGAATGCAGTAAACCAGGCTGGATACTTTCTGTCTTCTGGTGTGGGTATTGATGAGCAATTGCTGAAATTATACCCGACGCCAGGCCGAATAAGGCCCGCTATTGATTTTCTGCGTGACGCCAAACTCAATCTATTCGCAGAGAACCCGGAACTATCCGCATTGAGGTGGAAGAAATGGACAGATAAACCGGCTCAAGCTTGTGAACGTGGGGCCGTCGATAAGGTCCAGCGCCTTTCTGCTTCGGGGTGGCAAGCGGTTGGCTGGGTGACAAACGTTGCACGGCAAAATCCAAGTTGGATAGTTGCCGTCGACTCAAGTCAGAATGTTCTGGGATACACGGTCCCACTTCAACCTCGTTCCGATGTTGTTAAAGCTGTTGGACTAAGCGACAGCTATCGCGGTTTTGTCGTGCCCGTAAACATGGCTTCTGCCGACCCAGCTCTCCCCGTATCTCTGTTGGCTATTTTTGGTGAAGACGAATCGCCCTGCCGCTTGAATTTGCCGCCTTTACCCAAGGGACCTTTTCTGATCCAACCGGGTGAGTTCGCACCGCTTCGAACAGAGGTCATACATTCGGGGGCTGCAGCCAGTCCGGGAATACCGCCAACGCTCATAATCAGCACACCTTACAAGGGAGCTGAGATTAGTGGTACTTGGGTTTCTTCCGATGAGGACGTTGGTGGCGTGACGTACAATGTTCTCGATGCGGTGTGCCAGAATGTTATTGTACCAATCTTGCGCGGACCTTCAGCCGAGGGATTAAGTCTTGTTGTAAAAACCAACGGCAGGCTGATTTTTGTCGATACAAAGCAGTTGGATTCGCTCCCACCCCATTTATGGCAATATTTGCAGATAAATGCGTTTGACACTTGCAAGGAAGGCGAAAAATTGGACCTGAGTATAACGCTGGAAGACAATGGACGGGGATGGGGAGCGTGGGGTGCCATGGCAACTCCGGCTTTTCAACGCTAGTAGTCACATATGTTGAACTCGACTCTGGTGAAGTAGCCGGCCAAACGAAATTGGTTGAGATAATAGGCACTGGACGACCGTCTTGAGAAGGAAACAAGGTTCATGAATCATGGTTCTAACCCAAAAGCCGAGGCCTCGATCGCAGTTGGGTTGCAAGGCTTGGACAAGGCACTTTCCCGGGCTTCATTCTGGCCTGTGAATAATATTGTGGCAGAGTCTGCATGGCTGGAGCATGGACCCTTTGCATTCTGGCTCATCGACGCGCTCAGACCACGGACTTTTGTCGAACTTGGGACCCACGGGGGCTTTTCCTATTTCGCGTTCTGTCAAGCGGTGCAAAGGCTTGAAATCAACACACGCTGCTATGCGGTTGACACATGGAAGGGTGATGAGCATTCCGGCCAATACTCGGATGCGGTATTCGAAACCGTAAGGACTCACAACGACAAAAACTATTCAGTGTTTTCCGACCTTGTGCGGTCAACATTTGACGAGGCCTCGACGCATTTCAGCGACGGGACGATAGATTTGCTTCACATCGACGGGCGCCACTTTCTTGAGGATGTGGAACACGATTTCGAAACTTGGAGGCCGAAGCTTTCTGATCGAGCAGTGGTCGTTTTTCACGACACGAACGTCAGGGAACGGGGCTTTGGCGTCTATAAATTATGGGAAACGTTGCGCACAGCCTATCCATCTTTTGAATTTTTTCACGGGCATGGGCTTGGCGTTCTGGGTGTTGGCAAGAAGTTGCCAACTGCCATCCGCGCAATGTTTGATCTCACAAAATCTGAAGCTGGAGCGGGCGCTGTCAGGGAATTTTATGCCCGGCTCGGTGCTGCGGTTCAGGCGGAGTCCGCGGTTCTTCTCAAACAAGATGCGCTGGGCGTAAAAGTAAAGGAGTTAGACGAGTGTTCTCGTCATATCCAGAGTTTAGAAATTGCAATAGAAGACAAGCATAGTCTGAACGACAGACTGACGCGAGAGAACGATGAACTGAACCATCGCGTTGATACCCTTAGAAGGGAGATTTCTGCGCTGAAATCTAAGTTCTCTGAAACGAGCCAGCTTGGAAGTGAGCTTCAAAATCAGCTCTCGCGGAAAGCTAATGAACTTCTTGCGTACCAGCGTTCAATGAGCTGGAGATTAACAGCGCCTTATCGATTTTTTGGCAATCGGATCCGTAGCGCAGTAAGAATTTTTGGCACCTTTCCGAGAATGATACGTCGCAGCGGTGGCCTGAAACCAGCGGTCGGGCGCGCTATCAGGATAATTCGGCGTGAGGGTATATCAGGTTTGATACAAAGAACCAGGGAAGCTTCCATTGCAAGCTCGAGAGGTCTTTTATTCGGAAATGATTATTCAGAATGGCTCCATAATTACGGATCTCTTAATCAGTTAGAATCTGCGAAAGTCAAAGCGCTTCTGAAAGGGCCGAAGCAACTACCTCAAATATCCGTTGTGATGCCGGTCTATAATCCTAACTTGGCATGGTTGCAGGAAGCTGTTCAATCGGTTCGTGACCAAGTTTATCCAAATTGGCAACTTTGCATCGCGGATGATAAGTCTACAAATCCAAAAGTTTGCGAAGAACTTCTCAAATATGCGGCGCTAGACAAGCGAATACTGGTCACTTTTCGTGAAGCCAATGGCCACATCTCCGCAGCCTCTAATAGCGCACTTGAACTCGCGACTGGCGAGTGGATTGCGTTAATGGACCAAGACGATGTGTTGGCGCCCGAGGCCCTTTACCATATTTTTGAAGCACTTGAACGCAACCCGACTGCAAAACTGATCTACTCGGATGAAGACAAAATTGATGAAGTGGGGAAACGTTTTAGTCCGTATTTCAAGTCCGACTGGAATCCAGACTTATTCCTGTCGCACAATATGATTTGTCATTTGGGGGTTTATCGAGCGGATATGGTTAAGCAGCTTGGTGGATTCAGAGAAGGCACAGAAGGCTCTCAAGATTATGATCTTGCCTTGCGCTTTATCGAGCTATTGAAGCCCGATCAAATTATTCACGTTCCGCGTGTTCTTTATCATTGGCGCAGCCATGCGGACAGCACTGCTCAATCGGGCGATAACAAGGGATATGCACTTCGTGTTGGCCAGCAGGTTCTCAATGAGCACTTTCAACGGATGGGAATTGATGCCACGTCGGAATTGCTGGATTTTGGCATGTATCGGGCCCGTTACAAATTGCCAGATCCACTTCCTCTGGTAAGCCTGATAATTCCAACACGCAATGGGTTAAAACTGCTGCGTCAATGTATAGATAGCATAGTTGAAAAAACAGAATACCCAAACTACGAGATAATCATCATCGACAACAATTCGGATGATGAGGATACTCTAAGATATCTTGATGCTATTTCTCACAAAGATCGGATTCGTGTTATCCGTGATACGAGACCATTCAATTATTCCGCTTTGAATAATGGCGCCGTAGTGGAAGCAAAGGGAGAGTTTGTCGGTCTGATCAACAATGATATCGAAGTCATCTCCGCTGATTGGCTTGGTGAAATGATCAGCATAGCCAGTCAGCCTGGGGTGGGGGCTGTTGGTGCACGCTTGTGGTATCCCGATGATACACTTCAGCACGGTGGAGTCATATTGGGTCTTGGTGGAGTAGCTGGGCACTCCCACAAGGGGCTTCCACGAGGGGCTCCTGGCTATTTTTGGCGTGCGCAGCTTATTCAAACCCTTAGCGCTGTAACGGCTGCCTGTTTGATCATAAGAAAAGATATCTTCCAGGAAGTCGGCGGTTTGGATGAAGAGAATCTCAAGGTGGCTTTTAACGATGTCGACTTTTGCATTCGCGTTCGCGAGGCAGGGTATCGCAATGTGTGGACGCCCTATGCAGAGCTTTATCATCATGAGTCCGCATCACGTGGCCTTGAAGACACACCAGAAAAGAAGCAACGCTTCGCAAGTGAAGCAAAATTTATTCAGCAACGATGGGGTAAAATTCTTCAAGAAGATCCCGCATACAGTCCAAATCTGACAGTCGATCGGGAAGATTTTTCTCTTGGCTGGCCGCCAAGAGTCAAGGCGAGCTTCGCAGAAGATAGGAACGCCCTATAATACGCGGTGGTATTGTTCCGGCACTTTGAATGCCTGAAATTCAGGGATTGCGACTCGCGGTAGCGTTCTCTCGTATCTCTATTGAGGATTGCCGCAGAGGCGGTAATGTCAAAGTAACAGCGTTTGAGATATTTGGAGCAATTCTTACCCTATTGCGTGATGGTCGTCCCGAGGTGATCGGTTCCTTAATTTTGAGAATAGTTCTTCATTTGATATTGCAGGAGTGTGTGCATACGTGTACGTGCGAGCAATGGGGGGCACATGATTAAAACACTGGCTGCAAGAATACCCGGTCGCATCAAGCGGCAGTTAAGAGTTCTTTGGAATCCATCGACAGCTATCACTCAACCCGAACCAACCCCTGATATTTCTCACCCTCAGCCAATGGACCTCATGGGCGTAGCTAATCCTAAGTTGGCCTACAGAGAAACATTAAAAGAAGTGGTGTTGAATGTTGGCCTTGTCCTGGAGATTGGCCCATATTTTCGACCTGTCTTGGTCGGAAACAATGTTTCCTATTTTGACGTTCGAACCAGCGCCGAACTTACGGAGCGAGCAGAACTGGAGGGATACTCTACAGAAGCTATTCCAACTGTCGACTATGTATCCCCTATTGGCGATTTGTCCGTCGTTGATAAGAAATTCGATGCTGTTCTGAGCGCACATTGCATTGAACATCAGCCGGATTTTGTTGACCATCTGAACAAGGTGGGAAGCTTGCTCAATCCGGGCGGCAGATACTACGTGATTGTTCCAGACAAGAGATATTGTTTCGATAACAAGATACCAGAATCGAGCATTGCTCAAATCATATCTGCACATCTTGAGAAACGAAAAGTTCATTCACCCCAAAGTGTTATTGAACATCGGGCTTTGACGACGCACAACGATCCTTTGAGGCATTGGCAGAATGACAATGATGATACTGCCCTGGATAGTGCTTACATCGAAAGAATCCGGTCGTCGATTGTCGAGTGGCGTTCAAGCAATGGTTCGTATGTTGACGTGCACGCTTGGCAATTTACGCCCTTAAGCTTCAAATCGATTGTCAACACTTTAGCCCAATTGGACATGATAAAATTGCAACTTGAGACAGTTTTTGAAACGCCGTTTCCCCGTAATGAATTCATCGCGATTTTGAAAGCAGTCTGAGCCTTGATTGAGGACGGCTTTAGACCATTCAGTATTCGTCGTCTGAAAATATCTCCGAGATGTTTGGGGTATACAAATCACAGCAATGACTGTTTGGGCTGCTCTCTTCATGGCTTATGGGCTGGTTATTTCTTTGTCCTGCGCATCCAATAGAAAAATATCTGCGTCTTTTAGGCGCGGATCAACGTCCTAACAACAGTCTGGTTCTCCTGAACGGGCCGCATCGTTGAAAAGGACACGTGGAACATTCCCACGTTCCAGAATCTGTCGTACGGCTCTGCACTGACACGATGGTATGCGTGCTGAATTACCGCCGAAGGCGGTGATGGTGATTGGTCCAAAATCTGCGCTTGCTGACTATCGTGAGGAATTGGGCATTTTCCTGCGGTTATGGCTTGTCATTCTCGCTGGTATCGCCGTCATTTTGCTGAGTAGTTGGCCGGTGAGCAGTTCTGGGATTTAAATGATTTCCTGACCGAGATGCCTCCGTCTTGGGGCGCTTATGGCTTTTTATGAAATTATTCCATCTGCTTGGCGTGCGTTCCGCTGTTGCTCGGGATTCAGCCAATTCCCCTCAAATCCTTATAGTTTCCTTATACCTCCTCTCTGTGTCCCGTCTCGAATTCTTATGTCCGAGGCGGCATAACTCCTTTGCTCAGCAATTTGTCTGAAAATACTTTTGAGTAATGATCGGCAATATCGATGCTGTCTATATAAGGAGTTCTCCAGATGGACTTTATTGTTCTTGGAATTGGTGTTTTGTTCTTTCTCATTTCGCTGGCTTATACAAAAGCCTGCGAAAATTTGTGATCGGAAGGATCAGACAATGACCATCGATTACATTCTCGGAGGTGGAGTGACCTTGTTCCTTCTTGCCTATCTCACTTACGCGCTGGTTCGCCCAGAGCGCTTCTGATCGCCTCTGACACCAGGCTTGGAAAGCTACACCTATGACTCTCAACGGCTGGATACAGATTCTCGTTTACTGCGGGATCATCATCTTACTTGTGAAACCGCTTGGCGGTTACATGACGCGTGTTTTTAACGGCGAGCGTACATTCCTTTCGCCCGTCCTCGTTCCGGTGGAGCGGGGCCTTTATCGTATCGCCGGAACAAGCGAGCGCGACGAACAACACTGGACCACCTATACGGCTGCATTGCTGCTCTTCAGCTTGGGCGGCCTCATTGTGCTTTATGCCTTGCAGAGGTTCCAGGGAATCCTTCCCTATAATCCCGCTGGCATGACGGCAACGGAACCCGGTCTTGCCTTCAACAGCGCTGTCAGCTTTGTCACCAACACCAACTGGCAGAACTATGGCGGCGAAAGCTCCATGTCCTATCTCGTTCAGATGGCCGGTTTCACGGTTCAGAACTTCGTATCGGCAGCCACAGGCATTGCGATTGCCATCGCCCTCATTCGCGGGTTTGCCCGCACGTCAGGCAAGTCCGTCGGCAATTTCTGGGTCGATCTGACGCGAAGCACGCTCTACATACTGCTCCCCATCTGCATCGTTCTGACGCTTGTCTATGTGTATCTCGGTGTTCCGCAGACACTCGGGACCTATGTGGATGCCACAACGCTCGAAGGCGCAAAGCAGACCATTGCCGTCGGCCCCGTCGCATCCCAGCTGGCAATCAAGATGCTCGGCACGAATGGCGGCGGTTTCTTCAATGCCAACTCGGCCCATCCCTTTGAAAACCCGGATGCCATCTCGAACTTCATCCAGATGGTCTCGATCTTTGCGATCGGTGCCGCGCTGACCAATGTTTTCGGTCGGATGGTTGGAAACCAACGTCAAGGCTGGGCTCTCTTCGCCGCTATGGGTGTTCTTTTCCTGGCCGGTGTTACCGCCTGCTACTGGTCGGAAGCCGCCGGCAATCCGCTGGTGCATGCGCTTGGGATTGATGGCGGCAATATGGAAGGCAAGGAGACCCGCTTCGGCATCGCTTTGTCGGCGCTCTTCGCCGTGATCACAACGGCTGCATCGTGCGGCGCGGTCAATGCCATGCATGACAGCTTCATGGCCATTGGCGGCATGCTGCCCATGATCAACATGATGCTGGGTGAGGTCATCATCGGCGGTGTTGGTGCCGGTCTCTATGGCATCTTGCTCTATGTGGTGATCGCGGTTTTCGTTGCCGGGCTGATGGTCGGCCGCACGCCGGAATATCTTGGTAAGAAGATCGAAGCCAAGGAAGTGAAGATGGCCATGCTGGGCGTGCTGTGCCTGCCGCTTGCCATGCTTGGGTTCACGGCGATTGCATGCGTGCTGCCATCGGCTGTTGCTGCAACCGGCAATTCCGGCCCGCACGGTTTCTCCGAAATCCTGTATGCCTATACATCAGCTGCCGCCAACAATGGCTCGGCATTCGGCGGTCTCAGCGGAAACACCACCTGGTATAATCTGACGCTCGCCATCGGCATGCTCATGGGCCGGTTCTTCGTGATCATTCCGGTCATGGCAATTGCCGGGTCGCTGGTCGTCAAGAAGACCGTTCCGGAATCCGCAGGCACCTTCCCAACCCATGGTGGTTTGTTTGTCGGACTTCTCATTGGCGTCATCCTGATCGTCGGCGGTCTCACATTCTTCCCGGCCCTGGCTGTCGGACCGATTGTCGAGCACCTCGCCATCGGTCTCGGCCAGACCTTCTGATGGAGCCAGTCATGCGTCACGGTTACCTGCAATTCAACGTCCATCCTCGCGCCGGCAAGCTGGCGCGAGGGGCAGCCAAGCGCGTGCGCGCCTCCGACATCATCCTTGGCATGACCCTGGTGATGCTGATCGTCTGGCTTGCGGCATACGCCTGTCTTCACACAGTCACAGCGTCATGATCGCCGCTTTGCCGTTACAAGAATTTCAAAACTGGAGTCTCAAATGAGCCAGTCCAAATCCGCGAGCCTTATGGACTCTCGCATACTCATACCGGCCGTCGGAGGAGCTTTCAAAAAGCTTGATCCACGCAGCCTCATCAAAAACCCTGTCATGTTCGTGGTTGCTGTGGTCTCGTTCCTGACGACGGTGCTGTTCCTCAAGGACCTGGCGACCGGCGGCCGCGATCTCGGATTTTCATTCCAGATCATCGTCTGGCTCTGGTTCACCGTGCTTTTCGCCAATTTTGCCGAAGCCGTCGCCGAAGGCCGCGGCAAGGCGCAGGCGGATTCACTGCGAAAGGCGCGCACGGAAACGCAGGCCAAGCTTCTCACCGGAGACGACCGGACCAGCTTCAAACTGGTGCCCGGCACGAAGCTGAAGGTCGGCGATATCGTGCTGGTCGAGGCAGGTGATATCATCCCCTCGGACGGTGAAGTCATCGAAGGCATCGCCTCGGTCAATGAATCTGCCATCACCGGTGAATCCGCTCCGGTCATCCGCGAGTCCGGCGGCGACCGCTCGGCTGTCACCGGCGGAACCCAGGTCCTGTCGGACTGGCTGCGCGTGCGTATCACTGCCGCTGCCGGCTCGACTTTCATCGACCGGATGATTGCGCTCGTCGAAGGCGCGGAACGGCAGAAGACGCCCAACGAAATTGCGCTCAACATTCTTCTTGCCGGCATGACCCTGATCTTCGTGCTGGCAACGGCAACGATCCCAAGCTTTGCAACCTATGCAGGCGGCGCCATTCCCGTGGTTGTCCTGGTCGCTCTGTTTGTCACGCTTATCCCGACCACGATCGGCGCGCTTCTCTCGGCAATCGGCATTGCGGGCATGGACCGGTTGATCCAATTCAATGTTCTTGCCATGTCCGGACGCGCCGTCGAGGCCGCCGGTGACGTCGACACACTACTTCTCGACAAGACCGGTACGATCACATTCGGCAATCGCCAAGCAACGGAATTCAGTCCCGTGACCGGCGTGACCGAGCAGGAGCTGGCCGATGCGGCGCAGCTTGCCTCCCTGGCCGATGAAACGCCGGAAGGCCGCTCTATCGTCGTATTGGCAAAGGAAAAATATGGCATTCGTGCGCGTGACATGGCGACATTGCATGCCACGTTCGTGCCATTCACTGCGCAAAGCCGCATGAGCGGCGTGGATATCGACGGCTCGTCCATCCGCAAGGGAGCTGTCGATGCGGTTCTTGCCTATGTCAATTCCATAACCGTTGCGACGGGAACCATCCGGGCAAGCGCCGAGCTGGTGCGTGAGCTGCAGTCCATCGCCGATCAGATAGCCAAGGCAGGCGGGACACCGCTTGCAGTGGTACGCGATGGCAAGCTGCTCGGCGTCATTCACCTGAAGGACATCGTCAAGGGCGGGATTCGCGAACGCTTCTCGGAACTGCGCCGCATGGGTATCAAGACTGTGATGATCACGGGTGATAACCCGCTGACAGCGGCGGCCATTGCGGCGGAAGCCGGCGTTGACGATTTCCTCGCTCAGGCCACACCTGAGAACAAGCTCTCGCTCATCCGCGACGAACAGGCCAAGGGGAAACTCGTGGCAATGTGCGGCGACGGGACCAACGACGCGCCGGCGCTTGCGCAGGCCGACGTCGGTGTTGCCATGAACACCGGCACGGTGGCCGCGCGTGAAGCGGGCAACATGGTCGATCTCGACAGCGATCCGACCAAGCTCATTGAAATCGTCGGCATCGGCAAGCAGCTCCTGATGACGCGCGGTGCGCTGACAACATTCTCGATCGCCAACGATATCGCCAAATACTTCGCCATTATTCCTGCCATGTTTCTGGCGTTCTACCCGCAGCTCGCCGCGCTCAACATCATGGGCTTGCAGACGCCGCAAAGCGCCATTCTGTCGGCAATCATCTTCAATGCCCTGATCATCGTTGCGCTCATTCCGCTGTCGCTCAAAGGCGTCAAGTACCGGGCGGTCGGTGCAGGGGCTCTCTTGAGCCGCAACCTTCTGATTTACGGCCTGGGCGGTGTCATCGTGCCATTCATCGGCATCAAAGCGATCGACATGGTCATCACCAGCCTTGGGCTCGCATAAAGGATCATTCCAATGTTAAAACAACTCAAACCCGCGATTGTCATGGTTATCGCCCTTACAGTGATCACGGGTCTCATCTATCCCCTGGGGATGACCGGGCTCTCGCAACTGCTGTTTCCGCACCAGGCCAATGGCAGTCTGATCGAGAAGAACGGCACTGTCATCGGGTCCGAACTGATCGGCCAGGCGTTTGCAGCCGACAAGTACTTTCACGGCAGGCCATCGGCCGCCGGTGACGGATACAATGCGAGTTCTTCCGGCGGCTCCAATCTCGGACCGACTAATCCAAAACTGATCGACCGCATCAAGACAGATGCCGCGGCACTGAAGGAAACGAATAGCGCTGCTCCTGTCCCCATTGATCTGGTTACGGCGTCGGGCAGCGGCCTGGACCCGCATCTTTCTCCGGCAGCTGCCGATTTCCAGATACCGCGCGTGGCGAAGGCAAGAGGTGTCGACGAGGCACGCATTCGCCAGCTGGTGGATCAGAACATACAGGCGCGCGAGCTTGGATTCATGGGTGAGCCGGTTATCAATGTGCTGGCGTTGAATCAGGCACTCGACGGTCTGAAATAAGCCGGTTAGCCTGAAATACCGGGAACGTGCGATGCGGGTTCCCGGTATTTTCGAAGGGGTCATGACACATGCCTGATGACGGCCGCGACACTGAACGAAGACCATCGCCTGAGGCGCTGCTGGAAAACGCCGAGCGAGAGACCCGTGGTCGATTGAAGATTTTTTTGGGGGCAGCGCCGGGGGTCGGAAAGACCTACGAGATGCTGATGTCCGGACGGGCGGCGGTTGCCGAGGGCATCGATGTTGTTATCGGTGTGGTCGAGACACACGGGCGTAAGGAAACGGAAGCACTTGTCAAAGGTTTTGAAGTTCTCCCCAAAGCCGGTATCAACTACAAGGACCACCAGCTTGAAGAGATGGACATTGACGCTATCCTGGCGCGCCGTCCGGCTCTCGTCCTCGTGGACGAACTGGCACACACGAATGCGCCGGGTTCACGCCATCCGAAGCGCTACCTGGATGTCCAGGAGATTTTAAGACACGACATTGATGTTTACTCCACCCTCAACATTCAGCATGTGGAAAGTCTGAATGATGTCGTGGCCCAGATCACCCATGTGCGCGTGCGGGAAACCGTGCCTGATTCCGTCATCGATGAGGCGGACGATGTTGAAATCATCGATCTCACGCCGGCAGATCTGATCAAGCGCCTGCATGAAGGCAAAGTATATGTTCCCGACACCGCCAAACGGGCGATCGAGAACTATTTCTCTCCCGGGAACCTGACAGCACTGCGCGAGCTCGCCTTGCGCCGCACGGCGCAGCGGGTCGACGATCAGCTTCTCTCGCACATGCAGGCGAACGCGATATCGGGACCGTGGGCTGCCGGCGATCGCGTCGTCGTGTGCATCGACGATCATCAGGGAGGAACCGCCCTTGTCCGCTATGCACGGCGTCTCGCTGACCGCTTGCGTGCGCCGTGGACGGCACTCTATGTGGAAACGCCCGGATCAACCCGGCTCTCGGAAGACGACAAGGATCGCATTGCTTCCACCTTGCGGCTGGCAAGCCAATTGGGGGGAGATGCGATCACGACGCCCGGACGCGATCCCGCGGAGGAGATTGCCCGCTATGCGCGGGAGAACAACGTAACGCACATTGTGACGGGCAAGCCGACAAAGCCGCGCTGGCGCGAGTTCTTCGAAGGGTCGGTGTCGCATGATCTTATCCGGCACGCCGGGAATATCAGCGTGCATGTGATTTCCGGGAACGAGCAGAACGGCGAACCGGCACGTCAGAAAGCGCCGGAAATTCCGGAGGGACGTTTCCAGCTCAAGGCCTATCTCCTGAGCACGGCATATGTCGCCGGGGCGCTGGCGGTGGGGCTGCTGATCTCGCGCGTGCTGGATGTACGCAATATCGCCCTGGTCTTCCTGATGGCCGTGCTTGCTTCGGCAGTGACGGTTGGACTTTGGCCGGCCCTGTTTGCGTCGGTGCTGAGCGCGGTTGTGCTGAACTTCTTCTTCCTTGATCCCCTTTACACCCTGGTCATCAGCGACCCGGAAAGTGTGATTGCGCTTGGCTTCTTTTTCGGTGTCGCTGTGATTGCCAGCAATTTGACGGCGAGGGTGCAGCGGCAGGCCGCGGCAGCGCGGCAACGGGCCAGAACAACGGAAGATCTCTATCTCTTCAGCAAGAAGCTGGCGGGAACGAGTACGCTCGATGATGTCCTGTGGGCCACAGCCTTTCAGATCGCATCCATGTTGAAACTGCGGGTCGTGCTCCTTCTGCCGGAGAAAGGTTCGATTGAAGTGAAGGCCGGCTATCCGCCCGACGACACATTGGATGACGCCGACATCGCGGCCGCGCGATGGGCATGGGAAAACAACAGGGCTGCGGGAAGGGGCGCCGATACCCTGCCGGGCGCAAAGCGGCTTTATCTGCCCTTGCGGACGGGCCGCATGGCCGTTGGTGTCATCGGTCTCGACAGCGACAAGAAGGGGCCGTTGTTGACGCCTGAACAGCAGCGCCTGCTCGACGCCCTGGCCGACCAGGCGGCGGTTGGCATTGAGCGAACACAACTGGCGGCCGATGTGGACAAGGCAAAGCTGGCGGCGGAAGCGGACCGCCTCCGTTCGGCCCTGCTGACGTCTATCTCGCATGATCTGAAGACTCCATTGGCTGCCATCATGGGTGCTGCCGGCACCTTGAAGGAATTCTCTCCCGTGCTTGCTGCTGCTGAACGTTCCGATCTTCTCTCGACAGTCATCGACGAATCCGAACGTCTCAATCGCTTTATTGCCAATCTGCTCGACATGACCCGGATTGAGTCCGGGGCAATGGAACCGAACTTCGCCTATCACTATGCCGGGGACATCGTCGGTTCGGCGCTGAGCCGGGCAAGGAAGATCATCGGAACCCATAAGATCGAGATCTCGATACCGGATGACTTGCCGATGCTGAGGATTGATCCTGTCCTGTTTGAGCAGGTGCTTTTCAATCTGCTGGACAATGCTGCGAAATATGCCCCCGACGGTTCGGCTCTGCGGATACAAGCCTGGTCGGATGACGGATCGGTCATCCTTCAGGTGATGGACGAAGGTCCGGGAATTCCCGTTGAGGATCTCGAACGGGTCTTTGACAGTTTCTACAGGGTGAGCAAGGGTGATCAGGTCAAGGCGGGAACCGGATTGGGGCTTTCCATTTCCCGTGGATTCATTGAGGCAATGGGCGGCACAATCACCGCGGAACAAAGAACCGATCGGTTAGGAGCCGTTTTCACCATTAGAATGCCGGCTTCCCGGACCGTTCCCAGCATGGATGCCAGGCCGTGACAAATTCCAGCGTCAGGATCCTTGTCGTGGACGATGAGCAACCCATTCGGAAACTGTTGCGGGTCGGCCTTGGTACGCAGGGCTATAATATCCTGGAGGCTGGGAATGCCACCAGCGCGGCCGAGCAGGCGGAAGCGCATCAGCCCGACCTGATTTTGCTCGATCTCGGTCTTCCCGGTGTTTCCGGTCTCGATCTTCTGCGCCAGTGGCGCGAGGAGGGCTCGGATATTCCGGTGGTCATACTGTCAAGCCGTACCGATGAACGGGGCATAGTGGAGGCGCTGGAGCTTGGAGCCGATGATTATGTCGTCAAACCGTTTGGAATGAACGAGCTGGTCGCACGCATTCGGGTTGCCCTGCGGCATCGCCTGCAGCAGCAGGGGGAGTTGCCGGTTTTCGAAACCGGCGGTCTGTCGGTCGATCTGGTGAAGCGAATTGTGAAGGTCGACGGCAATGAAGTGAAGCTGTCGCCGAAGGAATACGATATTCTCCGCGTTCTGGTGCAGCACGCCGGCAAGGTGCTCACGCACCGCTTTCTCCTGTCACAGGTGTGGGGTGGCTCCGCGGATGTCCAGTATCTGCGCGTCTACATCCGGCAGCTCCGGCAGAAAATCGAGCAACTGCCGGATCAGCCGCGATACATCATGACGGAGACCGGCGTGGGGTATCGTCTGAAAGAGGCCGACTAGGATTGCCGCGTGCTTGTACGCCGGGATTTGCAATTGGAAATGAGAATGAAATTGGCTGATTATCTCAATCTTGATGATGTGATGTACGATCTGGAGGTGTCATCCAAGACGCAGGCACTGCATGCCATGGCGGATGTTGTGAGCAGGGATGCGGGTGTTCCGGCGGCGGCTCTCTTAGCTGCGCTGCAAAAGCGCGAGCGCCTCGGTTCCACCGGCATCGGACAGGGCGTGGCGATTCCGCATACGCGGATGGAAGGGATCGATAAGCCAAGAGCCTGCCTGGCAAGGCTGAAGAAGGCCGTCGAGTTCGATGCCATTGATGATCTGCCGGTAGATGTCATTCTCATGTTGATCACGCCGGACGTTGAAGCAAACAGGCACTTGAATGTGTTGGCACATTTTACGCGAAAACTGAGAGTTCCCGGGGTGCTCGAACAAATGCGAGCCGCCGGGGACGCGAGGACGCTTTGCGCATGTCTGACAGATATAGCGTGACAGGCAGCCAAGAGACCGCCTGTCCATCCTATCCAGAAAAATCGATCTAGGCTGATCTGCGATAGCGGCCCTGTCGATGCGACGAGTCGTCAAAGGGCGTGACATGGACTGAAAGATCGGTCCAGGGATCGGCGATGAGACAATCGCCGTCCTGTGCGCACCAGACGGCCCCAGCTTCATGTTTACTTTCACTCACGGCGAAATGGATGGCGGACTCCCTGTCGGCGAAGAGGCCGCCGACAAGGCGTTGCCTGTCGCAAACGACCCAGCAGCCATCCAGATTGCGGCCGACGATGAAACGGCAGCGGGTATTGGAGTTGCCGGGATATTGCATGCTGCTTTCCGTCATGTCTTGCTTCCGGGCTGGTGTGATTTCATTGGGAAAAGACTCTAAACGCGCCACGCGAGTGGAGCAGGATGAACCGGGGATTTTTCCCGGAGATTGAACGCTGCCTCATCCGAGGCGCCATGATCAGGAGCGGTAACGCCTCCAAGGTGATCCAGGGCGGATGCAATCTGTGCGGCGACATCATCGGCAACGGTGATGAGGGGCAGGCGGACCTCGTCGCGCATGCCGCGCCGGTGTTTCAGTGCGGCCTTGATGGGGCAGGGGTTCGTATCCAGCTCGAAAGCCTCGAGGAGAGGTTTCAGCCTCTGGTGAATATACTTCGCCGTTGGCCAATCACCTTTGATGCAGGCATTTTGCAGGGCGACAAAAACGTGGGGCAGGACATTGGCCATGACCGAAATCATTCCGTCGCCGCCCAAAAGGTTGAAGGCGTGGGCTGAAGCATCATGCCCCGACAGGAGAATGAAGCGATCTCCGAATGTGTTGCGCATCTCTTCGACCCGTCTCACGTCGCCGGTTGCATCCTTGATGCCAAGGATTGAAGGCATCTGCGACAACCGGTCGAGGGCCTGCAAGGAGATATCGACGCCGGTCCGGGACGGTACGTTATAGACAATGACCGGTATCGGAACGCGTGCGGCAATCGCTTCGAAATGACGAACAATGCCATCCTGATTGGGCCTATTGTAAAAAGGCGTGACGATCAAGGCCGCATCCGCGCCGCAGGAAAGAGCAGCGGATGTATGGGCAATGGTCAGTTCAGTACTGCTCGTGCCGGTCCCGGCAATGATGGGTACACGGCCGTTCGATACCTTCAGGCACGTTCTGATGATCCTCAGCCGTTCATCCCAGGTAAGCGTGGACGCTTCTCCCGTAGTTCCGCACGCAACCAGAGCGCTTATGCCGGACTGGATGTGCCACTCCGCCAGTTCGCCGATCGCGTCGTAGTCGACATTCCCGTCTTTGAACGGGGTGACGATCGCTGTCATCGCGCCGGTTAGCCGTGATCGTTCAACTTGACTGTCGCTGTTCATGATGTCCTCTTCTGCATTCCATCCGCGCATGGACAGGAACTGGCTCTGCCGGGCGGCAAACGGACGCGACGGCATTGAAAGCGCGTACCCCTGGAGGCAGGCTTTGCCGGCATCTTGTTCCGTGTCGCTGTCATCTCGCGCAATTCTCGTGTTGAGTACGGCTAATACGTATCAACGCTTCCGATAGGAATTCCATTGCGTGTTCGCGGCAATCATATCAAAAAAGTATAAGGATCAGGGGCGCGAGGCTGTACCCAGTCGAGCATAGAAATTTCCAGGACATCAAAACTCATATGAGATTTTTATATTCTGGGTGTGGTGCTGCAATGGATTTCATATGTTGAATTCATTATTTTAAACAGGGATATGAACCAGATATAGTTGAATAGAATGCGCGATCTTACCTACGTTCTGGCTATTATTGCCATCATGCTTCTTGCGTGTCAGGCCAAGCCAAGGTCTGGAATATCACCGCTTCGGACGGCAAAGGTCAGACTCAGCGACGCGGATGTGGCGGTTCTCGTTTTCACGCTCGCCCTGGCCGTGCTCATCGTTGCCATGGCTGTTTCAATCTGATCGCCTGGCAGATCCCTGTATAGGTACAAATACGGATACATTGTCATGTGAATCTGTGATCGTGTGGCGGGGTATTCTCCGCCTGCTCGACGGCAGGGTTTCCGTTTGCCCATTGCTGCTGCCGCCAGACAAGGTCACGTTTTGATGCGCTATCCAGTCTATCTCGTTGACGATGATGCTGCCGTCCGGGAGGGGCTCTGTCTGCTCTTCGAGGCCTACAGGATCAACGTCATTGCTTTTGATGGCCCGTTGACCTTTCTTCGTGAGGTCAGCCTGTTGCCGCCCGGATACCTGCTTCTGGATTTGCAGATGCCGGAGTTGAACGGGCTGGAATTGCAGAAGGAACTGATTGGCAAAGGCATTGACTGGCCCATCATTATTATTACCGGGTATGGAGATCTGAGGAGTTGCCGCACGGCGTTTCAATCGCGTGTCGTTGATTTCCTGGCCAAGCCTGTCGATCCGGAGCAGCTTTTTGAAGCGCTCAGGAAAGCTGAAGTGCTTCTCGAGATTGTTTTGGAAAAGCGAGAGGCCGAGGCGTTGTTCGCGTCATTGACCCCGCGCGAAAATGAAATCATCAATCTCGTCTGCCGGGGATGGGGTTCGAAGGAAATTGCAACGTCATTGAACATCTCATTGCGGACGGTCGATGCTCACCGGGCCAATATTTCCGAGAAACTGGGCACGACATCCGTGGCTGAATTTGTGCAGATGAAAATGAGGGTTCAGTAGGGCATCGAGGCGCTTTGTTCTTTAACCGGCATATCGCTTGTTGGTGTGGGCGGTGAAATGCTTGATGTTGTGTTCCCGTTGCATTCCGTTCGTTGCGTCGAAAGCCACTAGCGGTATGCAAGGTGCTATTGCTGGACGAGTCTCCGCTTTTGGCAGGGTAATCGTGAAGACCGCGCCATCTTTGTTCGAAGCGGTGAGCAGCCCGCCGACGCGTTGCACTATTCTTTGGGACAACGAGAGACCCAATCCCATTCCGCTGCTCTTGGTTGTGAAGAAGGGCTGAAAGAGCTGTGCAAGCGTATCCGGGCTCAAACCGGGCCCGTTGTCTGACACTTGGATGATATTCACGGTGTGATCTGCGATGGTGTGGATGGTTATACGCGTTTGCGGCTGCTCCGACGTACCGAGTGCTTCAATCGAGTTGCGGACCAGATTGTGGACGACTTGTTCAAGCTCTACCCGATTGATGTTTGCAACGGGCGAAGGCTCTGCAAGACAAAGCACCAACGAAACGTTCCGTTGTTTGATCTCCAAATTGAGAATCTCGACAATCTCCAGGATCGCGCTGTTAAGCGTCGTGATTTCAGGGGCTGCAGCTGTATTTGCAATGTAATCACGGATCTTTCCGAGTATTCGGCCGGCTCTTCTTGCATCCCGGACGTTGGCATCCATTGCCTGTTTCAGGAAGCCGGTGCGGGGGGCTTTTTCCTCGAGTATCTTGAGGCTCGCCTGGCTTTGGCTGAGCAGTGATGTGAGGGGCTGCGCCAGTTCATGGATAATGCCGGCTGCAAGCTCCCCGATGGCATTGACCCGTGCCGCATGCTCCAGCCGGTTCTCTTTTTCCAGCCTCGCGGCACGCCCCAGTGCTTCTTCCTCCGATTGCCGCAGGCGCTGGGAGAGCCGACGTTGGTGCAGGGTATGATAGGCTGCCGCGACCGCTGCGGCGGAAAGACTGCAATATGCCGTAAGTCCCAACGGATTAAACAATTCACTCGGATCAACAGTTTCGCTTATGCGAAACACCGTCCCTTCGGGGAAGTTGGTGAGGTCCTCCGATGCGGTTTTGGGCAGACTGGAAACGATTGTTTTTTCGAGCCGAAGCCAGGGGGTGAAAAGCGAATCCTGTTCGTCATTCAACAAGATGGCAGGGACGCCGCCAATGATCCACTCGACCTCCGGTGAGCCGGACAGCAGGAGTGGCTTGATCATTTGTGCTACATCCAGAAGCATGACAATGGCATAATGGGCATTGCCATTGTCAACATGTGCTGTCGTGAAATAGCGCCCGGGAAAGCGTGGATCAGCGAATCCGCGGATCATACCACGGGGCTGGCTAATGACTGTAGGGAGCACTGCAGGTATTGCCGCAACGTCAGTGGTCGACGGAAAACTGGCCACGAGGGTAGCGTGAGAGGGGTGATCGCCTTTGGGGAGCTCGTACAAATGGATCAGGTGTATGCGAGGGCAAGCGTCCATTATATGCTGAACCAGCGAGCTGAATACCTTCATGGACTCAACACCGGATACGGTTGAAAAAACCTCCAGGGATTTGACGAAAGCAAAATTCTGGGCAATGCGGCGATCAACACTGGTTGTGATCTCATTGGCCTTTGCCGCGAACATGTCCGACTTGTCCCGAAAAATCGTGACGGCCGACACGGAAACATACACCAGCAGGGCAATGCACCAGATGGATACCGCAACTATCAGGGAAGGCTTCAGGTCTTTCTGCATGTCTCTGCAACTTATAAATTTGTTTATGTATGAAATATATTGCGTGCGGATTTCTGGTTATCTCAGAAGTCCAGAACGAAAATACGGTTTATGCGTTTTTCAGAGCATGAAACCGTCACTAGTCTAATAATACTGCCTGCCGAAATTAGGGGCTTCCCCATCGTGAAAGCCCGGCATCGTAATAGCGTAACTTATCTATAGACGTAATTCAATGATGTTGCCGAGCCGCAGTATTGGCCACATCAGCACCGGCATGAACAATACTCGGATACTGTAAAGAATTGCGCAGGGGCCGGGCGTTGTCCCGGCCCCGTCGCTCAACGATCTTATTCGTCGATGTCGACATCTTCAAACAGATTACCGCCGAATGGATCAACGCGGAAATCCTTCACTTTGGCACTAATCGGTTGCTGGACGATCTGATGGGCAATCGTCAGCCAGGGTGCCTGCTCCTTGAACACGACCTGAGCCTGTTCATACAGCTTTGTTCTCTCAGCCTGGTCCGTGGTCAGTTTGGCTGCCTGGATCAGTTTTTCAAAGTCCTCGTTGCACCAGTTGGCGCGATTGCCGCTGCCAATAGCCTGGCAACCCAGAAGGGCCGCAAGAAAATTGTCCGGATCGGCAATGCCGCCCGTCCATCCGAGAATGACCGCGCCGTCCCGGTCTTTTTCCAGTGACCGCTTCAGGTACTCGGTCCAGTCATAGGAAACGATTTCAGCCTTGATGCCAACTTTTGCCAGGTCAGACTGCATCATTTCGGCGGTCCGGCGCGCGTTGGGCATGTAGGGACGCTGAACCGGCATGGCCCAGATCTTCATCGAAAGATCTTTGACGCCAGCGTCTGCGAGCAGTTTCTGCGACTGCGCGGGATCATAGGCATCGTCCTTGACCGCTGCATTGTAAGACCAGACACCCGGCGGAATGGCGTTGACGGCAACCATGCCGGTCGAGCCGTAGACCGCGTCGATGATCGCCTGCTTGTTGACGGCCATGTTGATGGCCTTGCGCACGCGCACATCGTTGAAAGGTGCGACCAGCGTGTTGTAGGCCATGAACGCAATGTTCAAGCCTTCCTTTTGCAGGAGGTTGATCGCCGGGTCGGTTTTCATCTCAGCCAGATCCGCCGGGTTCGGGTAAGCCATGACATGGCATTCGCCAGCCTTGAGCTTCTGGTAGCGGACAGAGGCATCCGGGGTTACGGCGATGATCAGATTATCGATCTTCTGCTTCCCGCCCCAGTAATCGGGATTGGCCGTATAGCGAACGGCCGTGTCCGGCTGATAATCGACAAATTGGTAGGGACCTGTTCCGATGGGTAACAGGCCAAATTCGTCCTGCTTGCCCTCGGCCAGAAGCTTGTCCGCATATTCCTTGGATTGAATGACTGCGAATGTGAGGGAAAGGGAAGCGAGCATCGTCGCTTCCGGACGGGTAAGGACGAATTTGACGGTATGCTCGTCGATTTTTTCGATCTTGCCGATAAGGCTCGGGAACGAATAGGAATTGTATTGCGGCCAGACTCCCTTACCATTGTAGGGATTGGCCTTGTTCCCCTGACGGTCGAACGTAAAGATAACGTCATCCGCATTGAAATCGCGCGTCGGGGTAAAATAGCTCGTTGTCTGGAATTTCACGCCCTTGCGCAGGTGAAACGTATATTCTTTCCCGTCGGCGGAAATATCCCAGCTTTCGGCGAGGCCCGGCTCCAGTTCGGTCGAACCGCGTTTGATCTTGATGAGGCCATTGGAAACATTGCGTGCGGAGGCGTCATATGTCGCACCCGATGTGGTGCTCGCAGCGTCAAAGCCGTCTGGCGCGGCTTCCGAGCAATAAATCAATGTCTTTGCGGAAGCGACAGCCATGGTTGTTCCGCTCAATCCGAGGGCAAGGATAGTCGCTGAAAGAATTTTCTCGGGAAGTTTCATGTCGTCCTGTCTTTTCTGGGAATCAACGTATCACATGGATGGGATCGGAATTTATCGGCGAGGGCTCGGGGCAATGCAATACAAATATGTCACCTAAACGCTTGTCCTGAAAAGTGGAATCATCGAAACCAGCATCTTTGATCAGAGGCAGAGAACGCAATGGACATTGTTGAACGATTTCTCAACTACACACGCATCAACACCACGACGGTCCCCGGCGCAGATCATTTGCCTTCGAGTGCCGGTCAATCAGTATTGGCGCGCTTGCTGGCCGGAGAGTTGCGTGACCTGGGGCTGGATGTCGAGGAACGGGAGCATTCGATCGTGGTGGGAACACTGCCGAGCAATGCAACCGACAAGAATCGCACGATTCCTACCGTGGCATGGGTCGCCCATCTCGACACCAGCAGCGAGTACAATACGGATACCAAAGCCCAGATCGTGCAGTATGAAGGCGGCGATATCGTCTTGAACGAACAGCTTCAGGTCGTTATGCGTCCGAGCGATTTTCCCGAGCTGACGCGTTATGCCGGTGACCGGATCATCGTTACTGATGGAACAAGCTTGCTCGGTGCGGATAACAAGTCTGCCATAGCCGAGATCATGCATGCGATGCAGACGCTTCAGTCGAACCCCGGGATTGAACACGGCGAGGTGAAGGTCGTGTTTGTCCCGGATGAGGAAATTGGCCTTCTGGGAGCCAAAGCGCTGGATGTCAAAACCCTCAATGCCGATTTCGCCTACACGCTGGATTGCTGTGAGATTGGCGAGATCGTGCACGAGAACTGGAATGCGGGTGAGTTCCACATCACCTTCCACGGGCAGACCGCGCACCCGATGTCGGCCAAGGGCAAGCTGCGCAATGCCGTGCTCTTTGCCCAGCAATTCATCGCCATGCTGCCGGCAGGTGAAAGACCTGAATATACGGAAAACCGCGAAGGCTACTACTGGGTCAAATCCATCCATGGTACGGTTGCCGAGACACGGATCGTTCTCGACATCCGCGATTTTACCCAGGCGGGATTCGACCACCGGCGCCACTTTGTCGAGACCGTCGTCGAGAGTTTTAATCAACTCCACGGTGCCCGGACTGTGACAGCGGCATATCAGCCAATGTATCGCAACGTCGCCGATAGTTTGCAGGGCCCCAATCATTATCCGGTGCAGCTGGCGCTGGAGGCGATGCGGGCGATTGGCGTATCACCGAAGTCGATCCCCATGCGCGGCGGCTATGACGGCGCGGTGCTGTCGGAAAAGGGCTTGCCTTGCCCCAATCTGTTTTGCGGCGCCCATAACTTTCATTCGATCTACGAATTTCTGCCGGTGCGTTCGCTCGAAAAGGCCTCCGAGATGGTGGTCGAAATCCTGCAACGCGCAGCGCGTGCGCCGCAGGATTAACCCTGGCCATTCAGACCAGGCGTGTGATGTGGTGAGGTTGCCATGAAAAACGAAAGTACAGCATCTGAAAGAGCAGTGTCGTGACGAAGGTCGTGGCATAGGCAATCCATATTCCAGTCAGTCCGATCTTGGCATTCATGAAGTAGGCCAGCGGTATTTCCACTGCCAGGATGGCGAGAATTGACAGGCCGGTCGGATTGAGCACAGTACCGCTGCCACGCATCACGCCGGTCAGGACACTGGTCGCTCCGGCCGCCAGAAGACTCCAGAGCACAATGTGCAGAAGCTGTATTGCTGCAGCAACGACCTCACTATCGGTTATGAACAAGCCGATAATCGGGTTGGCAAACGCATAAGCGAAGATGACGAAGCCACCCGTTGTGACGACATTCAGCCATAGGCCGGTGTGCAGGATTTTGCCGATCCTGTCTGCCCGGCCTGCACCGATGGCGTGGGCGGTCAAAATCGATGTTGTGATGCCAAGCGACATGACTGGAAGCTGTACCCAGTGCATCACCTGATTGATTGCCCCGTAGGCTGCTGTTGCATTGGCGCCATGCCGGTTTACCAATCCAAGCAGGACCATTTCAGCCACCGCCATCGTCAGCATCTGCAAAGCCATTGGCAGGCCTATGCGCAAGATGGCTTTGGCAAGATGGAGATTGATCCGCATCTGGAAAAGTTTTCGGAAATCCGGCGCAAGAGGGTGATTCTTGCGTCGCCAATGCCTGGCAAGCCACAGCATCGCAATGATGGCGCCGACAAACGCTGAGATGGGTGCGCTGGCTACACCAAGGGACGGTATGCCAAACCAGCCACGAATGAATGCAGGCGTGCAGACAAGAGAAGCGACTGTAGCGATTGAGAGAGCTAATAACGGTGTCACTGCATCGGATACGCCACGGCTCATCGATGTTGTCAGCCAAAGCGTAAAGATGATCGGCATCCCTGCAAGCATTGTGCGCGCATAAATCGTGGCATCGGCTTGGATGTCTGCGGGTGTCCCAAGCATCGCTATGATTTTTTGCGCAAACAAGCTTCCGACTATGCTGACGATGAAACCCGCAAGGATCATCATTCCCAAAGCCGTGCCGGCCACAGTCCGGACCTTCCCGCGGTCGCCGCTACCCCAGGCTTGACCGATAAGAACTGTCGCACCACTGCTCAGGCCGATAACGATTGAGAACAACAACAGGATGATCGAAAAGAATGCCGATGCAGCTGCAATCGCTTTGACGCCGAGAAATTGGCCCAGAAAGATTCCGTCAATCGTGCCTGATGCCGCCTGCAATACATTGGTCAGCATCATTGGCAGGAGGATGGCAAGGAATGTGCGCCATAGGGGCCGTGCAGCTCTTGGGGTGATACTCTGTTGGGTCATGTCAAGTGTCAGGCAATAGCCTGCCCTTCCGGAACGGCATTTCGCTCCAGTTCTGATAGGTTGGATAGTCGTATATTTCGTCGAAGTGCGCCTTCCCGCCCGGAAAGAGGTGCTTACTGTCTCCCGTATGCCAGCTTTATCGCATACTGGCGCACGTCGGTTGGCCATTCGCTGACCCGTTCGACAAAAGCGGTCTGGTTGCCGGCAAACAACGCCCGGATTGCGTCTTCAAAGCCGGGCATATTGCCCGCCATCGCCAATGCGAAGTGGTAGGCTGCTTCCTGGGCGGCACGGGTTTTGGTTTCACTGCCGCCCGCCTTTCTGGCTTCGTCGATCAATCGCCTGAGCGCAACGGATGCACCCCCGCTTTGCTCGGCAAGCCACTCCCAATGCCGCGGCAGAAGTGTGACTTCCCGGGCAATGACGCCGAGTTTTGGCCGTCCTCGCCCACGCGGTGCAGGTGCGGGCTGGCCGCCCTCGGGTTCCCGCGACGCTTGGCTTGCATTTTGCCAACCGTCATCATCCTTCGACGACTGCAACAACCGTGCGATGATGTCGGTCTTTGTACCGCGCAGATCGAGATCCACGACGCGGCCAGTCTTGTCGTCAAAGACGAGGAGAGGTCCGGAAGTGCCGCTTTCTTCGGAAGTATTCATTACGGCCAAAGCCACTTCGACCAGGGGGCCGGACAAGAGAAGGTGTGTGCCGTCGAAAGCGGTGCAGGGTCGGGAAAGATGGTCGGTCATGACGGGTACTCGATTGATATTTGATTTATATCCGGGTTATAAAATGAAAAGTCAATATCACCCGGGTAATAAATTGACGAAATTCGGATTGACTGCTATGGGGGCTTTGATTTGAAAACTCTTGTGAACGGAATGACGGATGAAGACCGAGGACAAAAAGGCGGCGATCGCGGCCTATAAGGAAAGAAAAGCAATCGTTGGAATTTATGCCGTTCGCTGCCTCGCGTCGGGCAAGATCTGGATTGGCCAAAGCACCAACCTTGATACGATCCAGAACCGCCTGTGGTTTACGCTCCGTCTTGGCAATCATCCGTGCCGGGACCTGCAGCAGGCCTGGAACCATGGGACATCGGACGATTTCGTGTTCGAGGAACTTGAGCGAATGGAGGACGAGAAACTGGCCTATGTCCGTCAGGCCCGTCTCAAGGAGCGTGTTGCATATTGGCGTTCTTCGCTTGGCGGTGCTGCCATTTAACCAGCGGCAGGGCCTGCCGGAATCGCCAAACCAAACGTGTGAATTCTTGCCGGGCATGCCAGACTGTCACAATGTTTGAGCTCGCACATGGTGGAACCCGCAACGTTCCTCATGTGAGATTTTGAATGGCTCAAACAGATATTCTTCGGTTCTTCAGTGCCTGGCTGCGCGCACCCCTACGCGTCGCATCGGTAACACCATCCAGTAACAGTCTGTCGGCTCTGATGACCGAGCACATATCGCCGTCTCACGGCCCTGTTCTGGAGCTTGGCCCCGGGACGGGCGTGTTCACGTCGGCCCTGCTGAAACGCGGCATTGCAGAGCGCGACATCACGCTGATCGAGTATGGGCCGGAGTTCGTGCCTCTCCTCAAGGTGAGATTTCCCGATACCAAACTCTACCAGATGGATGCGCGGCATATCGGGGAGCGCGGCCTCTTTGAAGATGCGGTTTTCGGCAATGTTATCAGCGGATTGCCGCTTCTGTCGATGAAACCCGCCATCGTGCTGGCGATCCTCGCGGGATGTTTTTCCCGGTTACGCCGGGATGGAGGATTTTACCAGTTTACCTACGGCCCCAAATGCCCGGTATCCTCCTTGCTCCTGCACAAGCTCGACCTCAAGGCAGAGAAGACTGGCTGGACGTTCCGCAATTTCCCGCCGGCTTCGGTCTACCGCATCACCCGCCATCAGGTTCCCTTGCTCGGGAATGCGCGCTGATGGATTCTCCGCTTTATGCATCGCTGCTGGACATGGGATTGCTTGGCATTGTCGCTCTTGCCTTCGCGGAGAAGCTGATCCCGGTTCTTCCGTCTTATCTCATGCTGGTGTTTCTCGGTGCGACATATGTGTCGGGCGTCCCGGACCTGATTGTGCTCGTGCTCGCCACCGTTTGCGGGTCCACGCTGGGTGCCCTATTCTGGTATGGCATTGGCCGGTTGGCGGGAAAGAAACGAACGGATGCGCTTGTCGCCCGTTTCGGCCGCTATATTTTCCTGCCGGTCACCCGGTACCGCGCCATGGCCAACGCCTACGAGACAAATCAGTTCTGGGTTACGCTCGTCGCCCAGACCATTCCGACCATCCGGATATTCCTGGCAATGCCAGCTGGTGTCTTGCGATTGAAACTGCAAGGCTTTCTGCCGGCAACCATTCTCGGCATCTTTGTCTGGAATACGCCCTTGGTCGGTCTCGGCTTCCTGTTGCGTCAATCGGAACGTGATCCGCTGCAGATGGGAATAGCTGTTGTTGGCGCTATTCTTCTGGGTGAACTGGCCGTTGGATTGATCTTTCGCCGTGTGCGTGGATGAGTGGCACCTTCCGCATGCAAGAACGTGGCGATAAAATCGGGTGAATCGGGGGCGGAGTGGCAGATGCGCATATTGCTGGTTGAGGACGAACCGCAACTGGTCGCGGCGCTGAGAGCGGCGTTTGCGCGCCACAATCTGGTGATGGACCATGTCGGCAGTCTCTTTGATGCCGAGCTCATTCTCAATGACGGAGTCTACGACGCGCTGCTGCTCGATCGCCAACTTCCGGATGGTGACGGGTTGAGCCTCATTCCAAAATTGCGCAGCAATGGCCTTACCCTGCCGATTATTGTGTTGACGGCGAAGGGGCGGGTGCCAGAGCGTATCAGTGGCCTCGAGACCGGTGCCGATGATTACATGGCCAAACCATTCGACTTCGACGAGCTTCTGGCCCGGTTGCGGGCGGTTCTGCGCCGTCCGGGGCTGGCGCAGTCGCAAATCATCACGGTGGGGCGATTGAGCTTCGACATGGCCTATCGCGATGTTCTCGTCGGCAATTGCCGGCTCGAGATGCCGCGGCGCGAAATGCTGGTACTTGAAAGCCTGTTGCGCCGCGTCGGCCGCATGGTTCCGCGGCCCGCGCTGATGGAAGCTGTCTTCGGCTTTGACGATGAGATTCAGTCGAACGCCCTCGATTCCCACGTCTCCAGACTTCGCCGCAAACTGGCCGATGCGAAGGCCGGAGTCGTGATCAATGTCATTCGCGGCGTGGGTTATCTCCTGCGGGAAGAGTCATGACGGAGCAGCCCCCGCAATCCCTCAGGCGGCGATTGTTCTGGCGGCTGCTGGCGGTTCAGTCCGTTGTGCTCATTCTTGTCATCGCAGTGCTTTTCGGTTCCGGGCAGTTGTTCGACTTCCGTTCGACGGAAAATACCGTTGAAATTCTCGAAGCGGGCATTGGAAGAGACCCGTACGGTGGCCTGATATTGAAGGATACGGATGCAATAAGGGCGTTGCGAAAAGATGTGCCGGACCTCTGGTACATCATTCGGGATGGGCAGGGGCATCAACTGACGGAAGGTGATATCCCGGAGGAATATGTCGGCATAGGAAATGCTCTGGACCGGATTGGCCAGGCCCGCTTCGGTTGGAATATCGGTGACCGGGAAAGGCCGACGGCCCGAATGCGCTGGGTCGAGACCGACGCTGGCCGTGTACAGATACTGACGGGATCATCCGCGCTTGCGCCGTTCTTCATGGTGTTCCTGGGAATTTCACTGATCCTGCTGAAACTTGTCGTTCCGATACTCGGGATCATTGCGCTCGGTGCTTTCGTGGCAACGCCCATCGTCGTGCGGCGATCGCTGCGGGGATTGGAACAGGCTGCCGCACAAGCGGATTCGATAGACATCGAAAAACGCGGGGTACGATTGACGTCGACCGGCATGCCCTCGGAAGTCACGCCTTTTGTGCGTGCGGTCAATGGAGCGCTGGGTCGCCTGGACGAAGGCTATGACCGCCAGGAGCGTTTTCTCGCTGATGCTGCCCACGAACTGCGCACGCCCATAGCGATCCTCAAGACGAGGGTCGCATCGTTGCCACAAGGCATGACCAAATCTCTTTTGACAGAGGACACCGCAAGACTGGCGGTTCTGGCGGAACAAATGCTTGACCTGCAGCGGCTGAAGCAGGACGTGCGCCATTTCACCGATGTTGATCTCATCCAGCTCGCGCAGCGCGTCGTTCTCGATATGGGGCCTTTGGCATTTACCGCGGGGTATGAAGTCGGTTTTGAAGCCGCCGCCGCCAATGCGGTCGTGCAGGGCGATCCCGTTGCCTTGGAAAGAGTGATGACCAATCTCGTGCAGAATGCCATCGATCACGGCGGCCGTGCGGGCACCATCGCGGTGGTTGTCGGGCAAAACTGGATCGAGGTCGCGGATGAAGGGCAGGGCGTTCCCGCTGAACTTCGCGAGCGTGTGTTCGAGCCGTTTTTCAAACGGCATCAGGGCACCAAAGGCTCCGGTCTCGGTCTCAAACTCGTCCAGGAGATCATGGAACTGCATGGCGGGAATATTACCATTGTGCAGAGATCGCTTGGCGCCTGCTTCCGTGTCGAATTTGCGCCTTCCACCACGGGTTCCGGCCAGCCAGCAGAATGACTGGCAGGAGATTGCGCTGAATTGTGCGCTTTTCCGGCGCTCTTCAACGATAGATTGCCTGCCGGGATGCAACCGTAATTTCGTTGCAATGAAAGGTGACTATGATTGTGGTGTCAGTAAGCAGAAATTCAAGAAACGGGAATACGCATGGACGGAACAACCGAGCCTGTGCTCATGGCGGCACTGCCACTCATCGTGGGGATGGGAGCGGTCCTGATTGGCATTGTGGCCATGATAGGCAGTTGCCGATTTAAGGTGAGCACGGAGCGTTCAGCGCTCGTCGCGCTTCTGGCGTTGTTAGGTCTGTTTGCAGTTTTCTATTGGTTTGTCGGCGCGCAGATGCCTGTCATACTCGTGCTTAGCGTGGTGGGGTTGGGTTTTGCGGCTGCGCTCGTCATCAAACGCGTCTGCACCGAAACCAAAAGGCATAGGACTGAAGGAATATGAAGTCTGGCCTGTGATGCGGCAGCGCTGGTCGAACCGTATCCCGGCTTCGCTCTTATCGGCGCGAACAGGTCACCCTTGTGCTACAATAAAATAATTTCGTGTAACGGGAATAAAACCGCGTGGGCTCCGTATACACCATATGAAAACGCCGAAGCCACGTTTTGATGTTGTTGGACAGCTTGGTTCTCTTCGCCGTTATGCCCGTTCCCTGACCCGGAACGACGCGGATGCAGAGGACCTCGTCCAGGATACGCTTTTGCGCGCCTATGAGCGGCGAAGCGGGTTTCGTCATGGCAATACGCTTCGGGGGTGGTTGCTTTCGATCCTTCACAACCGGTTCATCGACGTCAAGCGTTCCAACGCGGTAGAGGCCCGAACATTGGAGGCTGCCTATTCCCTTGCCGATGTGGCTATCGATGCGCCACAGGAACATTCCGTGCGGCTTGGCCAGGTGCGGGAAGCATTTTTTGCTCTTCCTGAAGAGCAGAGGTCTGCACTTCATCTCGTTGCGCTGGAAGGTCTTTCCTATGAAGAGGCAGCGAACACATTGAACATCCCGGTCGGTACCTTGATGTCGCGGATCAGCCGGGCCCGCGCAACCCTTCGTTCCCACGAAAACGACCGGCAATTGGGAAAGGCGGGTCATTTGAAAATTGTAGGAGGCCGAGATGACTGAAACGATCGATCCCGTCGTCGAAGCGGATCTGGATGCCTATATCGACGACCAGCTCGATACCCTTCGCCGGATTGAGATTGCGCGTTACCTGTCGCAGCATCCGGAACAGGCCGCTCGTGTCATGTCAGATCTGCAGTCGCGCGACGAACTTCGGCTTGCGCTGGCGCAGGGGCATACGGCCGGGTCTCCGGAAACGTCAGAACTTGCGCACCGGCTTGAACGGGGTCTCGGACGGGACCGGCTGTTTGGCGGTTTGCAACGCATTGCGGCGGTTGGGGTGCTGCTGGCCCTGGGCTGGATGGCCCATGCGGGGTTCGGTCCTTTGACCGTCTCCAAAGTTGTCGCCGCAACGCCGCCGCCCGCCTACGTCTCAGACGCCATCATGGCGCACAAGACATCAACGCTCCGTGCCGAAATGGTTTCGCAGCCGGAAACCCGCAGCTACGACCCTGCGGAGATACGCGCGTCGACCGGAATCGTCATACCCGCAATGCCTGAGAAGTGGACGGTGCATGACGTTCAACTGTTTCCGTCCAATTTTGGACCGAGTGTCGAAATGGAAGTCCGGTCCGACAGCCTTGGTCCGGTTTCGCTCTTTGCCGTGCGTCCCGGCACGTTTGATGTCGTCAAACCGCGCGCTCTCCGCGTGAACGGCACGTCTGCGGCCTATTTTCAAGTTGGCGACGTCGCCTATGCGCTCGTTTCGGATGCTGCAACGGCAGATCTGGAAAAGGCTGCGCTGGGCCTTGCCAAAACCCTTTACTGATCCAACGAACCGAAAGGAACCGAGTTTATGAATACACCTCTGCGTTATGGGATGGATACGGCGCGCGGCCAGTCATCCGCGGTCTTTGACGAAGGCCTGCGCCAGCATATGCTGCGCATCTACAACTACATGGGCCTTGGTCTGGTTGTTACAGGTCTTGTAGCCTTTGTCGTTGCCTCAACACCGGCTCTCTATGTGCCGATCTTTTCGACGCCGTTGAAGTGGGTCGTGATGCTGGCCCCGCTGGCCTTTGTCATGTTTTTCTCGTTCAAGATGCAGTCCATGTCGGCATCGTCGGCACAGGCCATGTTCTGGGCATTCTGCGCTGTCATGGGCCTGTCCCTGGCATCCGTATTCCTTGTCTTCACCGGAACCAGCATTGCCCGTACCTTCTTCATCGCGGCAACGATGTTTGGCGCAACCAGCCTCTACGGATACACGACCAAGCGTGACCTGTCGCAGTTCAGCTCCTTCCTGATGATGGGCCTGATCGGCGTGGTCATCGCGAGTCTCGTCAATCTTTTCCTCGGCTCGTCGATGCTGCAGTTCGTCGTATCCGTAGCCGGTGTGCTTGTGTTCATCGGGTTGACCGCCTGGGACACCCAGTCGATCAAGGAGCAGTATGCCGAGAGCCATGATTCCGAATCGCAACAGAAGCTCGCTGTCTTCGGCGCTTTCTCGCTCTACCTGAACTTCGTCAACATCTTCCAGCTGCTGCTCAGCCTGACTGGTCAGCGCCAGGAGTAGGCTGGTCGAGACGAACCCAACAATGCCATTCCAACCCGTGCTGAAGAGTTCAGCACGGGTTTTTGCTTTCAGCCGTCCCTGGTTATGATCAGATGGGTTGCATTCGGGGTGGACATGTGTTCGCGGCATTTATATCCGAGGCTCAGAAGATCGATATCGGCGAACAGGTTTTCGCCCTGTCCTAGAAAAACCGGCGAAATGGCGAGATGTAATTCGTCGATGAGACGGGCATGCAGGTATTGCTTGATCGTGCTGACACCACCACCGACCCGCACGTCTTTTCCGTCTGCTGCATCTCTGGCACGTTCCAGAGCGCTTTCAATTCCATCCGTCACGAAATGAAACGTCGTTCCGCCCTCCATCACGATGGATGGACGCGCGTAGTGGGTGAGAACAAAAACCGGACAGTGATAGGGAGGCGTGTCGCCCCACCATCCTTTCCAGCTATCGTCCGGCCAAGGGCCCCTGACCGGTCCGAACATGTTGCGGCCGAGAATCCACGCGCCGATATTGTTGAATCCAAGTATTGCATAATCATCATCGACGCCGGTGGAGCCGCCGTTCTGACCGAACATCTTTTGAAACGTGCGTGTAGTGAAGGCCCATTGGTGCAGGGACATTCCGTTCACGCCAAGCGGATTATCTATGCTTTGGTCAGGACCCGCACCGTAACCATCCAAGGACAAAGAGAAGCTGCGAACGTAGAGTTTCGACATTGACCATTCCTCTCATTTCGACTGGCGGAGGAAACTAAGCGGCTCTCGAAAGCGAGCGCAACAAAAAAGAAGGGCGCGGGATGTCAGAACAACGGCTTCACAACCAGCTCCAGCCCTAGCAGCAGGAGACAGACCAGGAACCAGCGGCGGAAAGTTGCAGGGCTGATGGCATCGCGCACCTTCTGACCACACCACATGCCGAACAGCGCAGGTACCAATGCGAGAGCTGACATGCTCATATTGCCGAACTGCAATGCTCCGCCCGATGTCAGCCCGATTGCGAGCGCGACGGTGGACACGGTAAAGGACAGGCCAAGCGCCTGGATCAAATCGTCCTTGGTCAGACCCAGCGCCTGCAGATAGGGAACGGCCGGTATGACAAAAACGCCTGTTGCGCCGGTTACGACGCCCGTGACGATGCCAACGAGCGGCGACAGAAGGGGTTCCAGGCTGCGCGGGACGGACAGCTGGCGAGCGGCAAGACTGAACCCCGCATAGAGCATCAAGGCAGCGCCGAGACCCATCGTGGTCCATCCAGCCGTATCATTGGCCATAAGCCAGGCGCCTGCAATGGTTCCCAGCAGGATGGTGAGCATCATGGCCCACAGCCGTAACGCGAGGACCGCAAAGCTTGGCCCGGAAAGCAATTGCAGGACATTGGTGACGAAAGAGGGAACGAGCAGCAACGCCGCTGCGCCTGCCGGAGGCATGATGGTGCCGAGAATACCCATGGCGACGGTCGGCAGTCCCATTCCGGTCACACCCTTGACCATACCGGCAAGGAAGAACGTCAGGGCAATCATGAGAAGGGAAGCTGCGGACAGGTCAAACATGTCCCAGCATTGCGCGGAATGGTACTGTTCACAATGCGGAAGAACCGAACTCTGCCTAAGGCTATGCCGAAGGCAGATTGAGTGCTACACCCCTATGCATGCGTTTCGACCTGACCGATCTGCGTCTCTTTCTTCTGGTTGTGGAAGCCGGAAGCATCACCCATGGTGCCATGCAGGCCAACATGACGTTGCCGTCGGCCAGTGCCCGCCTGCGCGGCATGGAAGACGTCATCGGTCTCCCGCTGCTTGAACGCGGCCGGCGCGGCGTCGCAACCACACCGGCTGGCGATGCGGTTGCCCATCATGCCCGTATTGTCCTGCGGCAGATCGAGCAGATGCGCGGGGAGCTGGGCGAGTTCTCGAAGGGTCTGAAAAGTCATATTCGCCTGATGGCGAATACTGCGGCCATGACGGAATTCCTGCCGGAAAGGCTTGCGGCCTTTCTCGCAGTCCGGCCCAATGTCGATATCGATTTGAAGGAGCGTCTCAGCACCGAGATCGTCAAAGCGGTGGCAGGCGGTTCCGCCGATATCGGTGTAGTCACGGACGCCGTGGATCATGGCAGTCTGGAATTACAGCCCTTCGCCATCGACCGTCTGGTGCTTGTTGTTGCCCGCTCGAGCCAATGGGCCGAACGTCGCCATATCGCATTCGCCGATGTCGCCGGGCAGGAATTTGTCGGATTGAGTGCCGGCAGTCCGCTGCAGGATTATCTCGGTGATCATGCGGCACGTGCCGGCCATGCTCTTGCGTTCCGTATTCGTCTGCGGACCTTTGAAGGCATTTGCCGTATGGTTGCTCAGAATGTCGGGTTGGGGATTGTCCCGGAGACTGCAGCGAAGAGATATCGCCGCTCGATGCCCATTCATTCGGTGCGTTTGACCGATAGCTGGGCCACGCGGCATCTGGCCATCTGCGCGCGCAGATTTGAGGATTTGCATCCTCATGCGCGCGAACTGGTCGAGCAACTGACGAAACCCCCGCCGACGCGCCGTGGCGGTCGCGTGTAAAAGCCAATCGCCGGACCTTGAATTTGCGCGGATCGAATTTATGATCGGCTATGCCTTCAGATCAAGCGGCCCCTCCCATACCTGTAAACGGCGCGGATGCTCCCTCGGGACAGCACGATGCGCGCGCGCTGTTGAAGGCGGATATTGTCGTGATCGGTGCCGGGCAGGCGGGTCTTTCCTCCGCCTATCACCTGCAACAGCTTGGCCTGAAATCCTGGAAGAATTACCTGGTTCTGGACAAGTCGCCCGGTGCTGGTGGCGCTTGGCAGTACCGGTGGCCATCCCTGACTTTGACGACGGTCAATCGCGTTCACGATCTGCCGGGGCTGCGGTTTGTCGAGGCGGTTGATGCTGGTGAAGAAGTCAAGGCATCGGTAGCGGTGCCGCAATACTACGCCGCCTATGAACGGAAGTTCGAATTGCCGGTATACCGGCCGCAGACGGTCAAGGTCGTGTGCGAGCGCAACGGGCGCTTTCGTATCGAGACCGAAGAGGGTGGTTTTTCCGCGCGCGGCATCATCAATGCGACGGGAACGTGGGAGACGCCCTATATTCCAGCCTATCCGGGCGCAGAAAATTTTGAGGGCCGGCAGCTGCATACCCATGACTACAAGACAGCGGATGAGTTTGCCGGAAAGCATGTCGTTGTCGTCGGTGGTGGCATTTCCGCGCTGCAACTCCTGGACGAAATTTCCCGGGTCACGTCGACCACCTGGGTGACGCGCCAGGAACCGCAGTTTCGCGATACACCGTTTACGCCGGAAGATGGGCGGGCGGCGGTGGCGATTGTGGAAGACCGGGTGCGACGCGGGCTGGTGCCGGGCTCGGTGGTCTCAGTCACCGGGATTCCGTGGACGCCGGCGCTGCGCGCAGCGCAGGCGCGTGGTGTGCTCAAACGGCTTCCCATGTTTGCCGGGATCACCCGGAGCGGCATACGCTGGTCCGATGGCCGGGAGCAGCGAGCCGACGTCATTTTGTGGTGCACGGGGTTCCGCAGTTCGCTCGATCATCTTGCCCCGCTCCAGATCCGCGAGGAGAATGGCGGCATCATCATGTCCGGCAGGCTGGCGACACAGGTTGCCAAGGATCCGCGCATTCATCTGGTCGGGTACGGTCCTTCGGCGTCCACCATAGGTGCCAATCGTGCCGGGGGCGCGGCCGCACGCGAACTCACGGATTATCTCGAGCTGCAGAAAGAGTAAACTATCCGGAACTGGCTGGCCTGATGCTGCATCCCTCGAGGAACAACGCTGCTGCCATGGCCACGCGTTCTTCGATCTCGCGGTCTTCGGGAACGCTGGCCAGTCCTAGTGTTGCGATACGGAAGGGCTCTGCGGTGACCATGCCGAGCAGCATCGTTGCGGCAATCCTGGAATTATCGAGCCTGATCAGTCCGCGCTTTTCCTGCTGTTCCAAAAACCGGGCGACCATGGCCGAGCTTCGCGACGGACCTTCCTTGTAGAAGGCTCTGGCCACTTCCGGAAAGTTCAGGGCTTCGGCCGTCACCAGACGATAGAACGCGACGGTCTGGTCGGATAGGACGAGGTGCGCAAATTCGCTCAGAATATGTTCGAGCGCGTGTTTCAGTCCCAAATGGTCAAGTGATTCCGGATGAATCGTCCGCAGGAAAGCGTCGACCCTGCTGGCAATCTGCTCGCCGCGTTCTGCCACGATGGCCGCAAGCAGTTCGGATTTCGTTGTCCAGAAACGGTAAATGGTCCGTTTCGCAACACCCGCCTCCCGGGCAACCGTCTCCATCCGGGTCGCGGTGTAGCCGTTTTCCAGCAGCACATGGGTGGCGGTCTGCAGGATCAGGTGTTTCGTCTCCGCGTCAGACCGGTTTTGCGGCCGTCCACGCGGACGTTTGATCTCTGGTGCGTTTTCGTCCTGATTGTCCCGCTCGATTTCGATTGTATCCGTTGGTTTTGTCACCAGTCTTCTGCTTTCGGTCTTCAAAAATAGTTGCTCGCGCATTTTCTGTCTTGCAAACCGAATTGTCCAGACATAATTAGGGAACTGCTGGGTTCCTTATTTATCCCCAACCCGAGTTCTCCCGATGAACCGTGCCGATCTAGTTCCTCAACTAAGGGCATTCGCCATGACCAAAAACACGCAACCCCTCGATCTCAAGGTTGAAAAGACACTGAGTGCCGACGAAGCCATGTCGGCACCGCAGGAAGGCAAGATGGAGCCGCCGCACAAGCCGCAGCCGCGCAATGTTCGAAAGTTGCTGCTGATTGGCGCGGCTGTGATCGTTGTGGGACTGGGAGCGAAGTTCGGCTGGCACTACTGGACCGTTGGACGGTTCCAGGAATCAACCGACGATGCCTATGTGAAGGCCGATTCCACCATCGTTGCCCCAAAGGTTTCCGGCTATGTGCGCGAAGTGCTTGTGACGGACAATCAACCCGTCAGTGCCAATCAGCCCCTCGCAAAAATAGATGACCGCGATTACGTGGTTGCGCTTGAGCAGGCGAAGGCTGATGTCGCCGCGGCACAGGCCGACATAGAGAACATCGTGGCGAGTCTCGACCAGCAGCAGGCAGCGATTGCGCAGGCGCAGTCGACCGTATCGGTCGATCAGGCCAGCTTGAAATTCGCCCAGCAGGACAATGAGCGTTACGGTGCCCTTGCAACGCAAGGCGCGGGAAGCGTGCAGAATGCCCAGCAGGCTGTATCCAAGCTGGATATTGCCAAGGCGACGCTTCAGCGTGACGAAGGCGCTGTTGTTTCGGCGCAGAAACAGGTTGGCGTGTTGCAAGCCCAACTGGCCAAGATGAACGCGGCCCTTGCACGCGACAAGGCCGTTCAAGATCAGGCCGAGCTCAATCTGGGTTACACGACGATCGTCTCGCCGGTGGATGGCGTGGTTGGCAACCGCACCCTGCGTGTCGGACAGTATGTCCAGTCCGGAACCCAGCTGATGGCGGTCGTTCCGGTTGACGATGTCTACGTCATCGCCAACTTCAAGGAGACCCAGCTCACGGATGTGAAAAAAGGCCAGCCTGTCGATATCGCCGTCGACACCTTCCCGGGTGTCGCCCTGACGGGGCGTGTCGACAGCATTGCACCGGCCAGCGGCCAGGAATTTGCTCTGCTGCCGCCGGACAATGCAACCGGCAATTTTACCAAGATCGTGCAGCGCATTCCGGTCAAGGTTGTCCTGAACAATGACAGCAAGCTCACCGGCCTGTTGCGTCCCGGCATGTCGGTGACCCCGACTATCAATCTCAAGGATTCCGACGGCGCGGCCAAGTGCGGCGAGACTGCCTGCTTTAAGGCCGCCAACTAGCAAATCCGGATAGGACGAAGAAAATGTCCGTTGCTGCCACACCCGTTGCCGATCAGGAGCGCCCCGCAAGCCTCAAGACGTGGATTACCGTCTTTGCCGGCCTGATCGGCGCCTTCATGGCTGTGCTGAATATCCAGATCACCAATGCCTCGCTCCTCAATATCGAGGGCGGTATCGGCACTGGCGTCGACAATGGCGCGTGGATTTCGACGGCCTATCTCATCGGCGAAATCATTGTCATCCCGTTGACCGACTATCTCAGCCGGGTGTTTTCCTTCCGGCGTTTCCTGCTGGTCAATGCCCTGCTGTTCCTGGCGTTCTCGGTGGCCTGTGCCTTTGCGCGCAATCTCGAAGAGATGATCATTTTGCGGGCCATTCAGGGGTTTACCGGCGGCGTGCTCATTCCGATGGCGTTCACGCTGATCCTGACCAAGCTGCCGCGGTCACAGCATTCCGTTGGCATGGCCCTCTTTGCCATCACCGCAACCTTTGCGCCAGCGATCGGTCCAACCATCGGCGGTTACCTCACCGAGAATTACGGCTGGCAGTACATATTCTTTATCAATCTCGTTCCCGGCGCCTTCATGGTCACCGCGCTCTATCTCAATCTTGAGCGCCAGCCGATGAACCTCGGCCTGCTGAGGGAGGGCGACTGGTTCGGCATTCTGGCGATGGCAATCGGTCTTGGTGCACTTCAGACGGTGCTTGAAGAAGGCAATAAGAACGATTGGCTGGGTTCGCCCTTCATCGTTCGCCTGACGATTGTCGCTGTGGTGTTTCTGGCGCTGTTTGTCTGGATCGAACTGACCGTGAAAAACCCGGCCGTTAATCTGCGTCTGTTGAAACGGCGCAATTTTGGCCTCGGCACCGTTGCCAACATGCTTGTCGGTTTCGGCCTCTACGGCTCGGTGTATCTGTTGCCGCAATATCTTGGTCAGGTGCAGGGCTACAATTCCGAACAGATCGGCTCGGTCATGGCCTGGACCGGCTTGCCGCAGCTTTTGATCATTCCGTTCGTTCCGATGCTGATGGGCCGGTTTGATACGCGAATCATCGTGTTTCTCGGCCTGTGCGTGTTCGGCGGCAGCTGCTTCATGAATATTCACATGTCGGCCAACTATTCCGGCGATCAGCTCTGGCTGCCCAACATCGTTCGTGCCGTCGGGCAGGCTGTGGTGATGGCACCGCTGACGGCTATCGCGATGGTTGGTGTTGCCCGCCATGAGTCCGCTGCAGCGTCCGGCGTCTTCAACATGCTGCGGAACCTCGGCGGTGCATTCGGCACGGCGATGCTCGCCACGATCGTCACCAAACGGGAACAGTTCCATTCCAACACCATTGGCAATTCGGTCAATCTGTTCAGTGAAACGGTTCGGGGCAGGCTTGATCAGATGACGGCCTATTTCATGGCGCATGGCGTGACAGACCCGGTTGCGGCGCGTGAACAGGCGATCATTGCGCTTGGCCAGACGGTCAAAAGGCAATCGCTGATCATGGGCTACAGCGACACGTTCGTTGTGCTGGGTGCAATGCTGATCATTGCCGCTTTCTTCGTGCTTCTGACCAAGAAAGGCCAGGCAAGCGGCGCTCCAGCCCATTGAATGTGTCATGGGCTGGCAACAGCATTCTTCCAGTGCAAGAAACGGGTTGAATTCCGGGGCCGCCGGCATGATGTTCATGACATGTGAAAGACGGAGGCCATGTCATGGGTCAGACAGTGCACAGCTATCATATCTTTGAAACCGAAGGCGGGTTTTGCGGAATTGCCTGGAATACGCGTGGTGTGACGCGGTTCCAGCTTCCGACAAGGAGTGCAGAGGGAACGGAGCGGCTCTTGCTCCGGCGCCTGCCAGTCGCCGAACCCGCAGCGCCCACGCCGGCAATTGCCGACGCGGTTGCGGCGGTCAAGCGCTATTTCAAGGGTGAAGAAACGGACTTTTCCGATATCAAACTGGATCTTGACGGGCAGGACGAGTTCTTCAAACGCATATATGATGCTGTCCGGCGGGTTGGTTGGGGCCATACGGTTACCTATGGCGGATTGGCCAAGGAGCTCGGTGCCGGGCCGGAAGCCGCACGGGACGTAGGGCAGGCGATGGCGAAGAATCCGGTTGCCCTGATCATCCCCTGCCACCGGGTGCTGGCGGCGGGCGGCAAGGTTGGCGGTTTCTCGGCGCCGGGCGGCTCAACCTCCAAAATCCGCATGCTGGAACTTGAAGGCGTGCATGTCGGCGCGCCTGAACCTGCTCAGCAAACACTGGGCTTTTAGCCAGACGCTACCGGAGAGGGCCCCATTGCGCGGATTCACGATCGCGTGATCCGCGCCATTGTGCCTGTGGAATGGCCCAAAAAGCCTTTGAAAAAGGTGAGTTGGCTTCTCAATTATTGCTGCAGCACCTAGAAACTCCGCCTGGATCGTATAATCTGGCCGGTGCGAATGTCTGGTCGCGCTCCGATGGCGATAGCGGGCGGACGTTCGGTAAGACCAATGAATGATTGGGATGATCGTGACTGACAGAACATTGAAAGAAACAGATTCAGGACAACTGCAAACTGGAAATGCGGATCAATCCTTCGCGACGGCCGGTATCGCACCGATGGATCGCCCCAGCCGGGTCACGCGTTTTTTCATGAGCATTGTCTCCTGGGCCGAAGGGCTCAATCTCAAATATGCCAAATTCGGCAATCCTCCCGTCTACGACAATGCAACCTTTCCCTGGTCAAGCGAGATCGAGAAGGCCTGGCCGGAAATCCGCACCGAACTTGATCGTGTCCTTCTCCGGCAGAGTGAATTGCCGGCGTTCCAGGAGATTTCCACGGACGTCAAAACCATCTCGACCGACAAGAACTGGAAGACTTTCTTCCTGATCGGCTTCGGGGTGAAATCGGAACAGAACATTCAGGCCTGCCCGAAGACATGGGCGGCCGTGCAGAAGATTCCCAATCTGAAGACGGCCATGTTCTCGATTTTCGAGCCCGGCAAGCATTTGCCGCCGCATCGCGGCCCCTATAATGGCGTGCTGCGTCTCCATGTCGGTATGATCGTTCCCGAACAGTCAGACAGGCTGGCCATTCGCGTCAAAGACCAGATTTGCCATTGGCATGAAGGCAAGGCGCTGATTTTTGACGATGCCTACGAACATGAGGCGTGGAATCACACGGACAAGACACGCGTCGTTCTCTTTGTCGATTTCGTCAAACCCACGCGGTTTCCAGCCAATATCGTCAACTGGATGTTGATGAATCTGGCGGTGTTCACCCCGTTCATCCGGGAAGGGCTCGACAATCACAAGGAATGGGAAAAGCGCTTTTATGCGGAAGCGGAAAAGCTGCGCAACCAGCCCGGCCGATAGGTGAAGGGCAGCGCCGGGTTAATTCACCCGGCGTTTCTCCAGTTTGCGGGCGAGGGTGCGGCGGTGCATGCCAAGGCGCCGGGCTGCTTCCGAAATGTTGAAGTCTGTTTCCACCAGCATCTGGTGGATACGCTCCCATTCCAGCGTCTTGATCGATGTCGGGCGCGCAGTCAGATCGATCTCCGTATTGCCTGCGGCCTTGCTGAAAGCTGCTTCGATGTCGTCGGAATTGGACGGCTTGGCGAGGTAGTGACAGGCGCCGAGCTTGATCGCTTCCACGGCGGTGGCGATGCTGGCGAATCCCGTCAGCACAACGATCAGCATTTCCGAATCATGGGCATGCAGCGCCTCAACGCAGGTAAGACCTGACGCGCCGGAAAGCTTCAGATCGACGATGGCGTAGTGGGGTGACTGGGTTTGCAGAATGTCCCGCAGTTCTTCCAGTCCGCTTGCCAGCACCACATTGTATTCGCGCCGTTCGAACGAACGTTTCAGCGTCCGGGCAAACGCCGTATCGTCCTCGACGATAACCAGCAGCCGATCATTTGTCATGTTCGTGGACTCCGATGGCCAGCGAGGCAAGCGGCAGTTCCAGCGTCACGGACGCGCCGCCCTGCGGCAGGTTGCGGGCATGCACGGCACCACCGAGCTTGCGCACGGCGTTGACGACCAGAAACAGTCCAAGACCGCCGCCGAGACGGCCCTTGCTTGACTGGTAGGGCTTGCCGAACTTTGCCAGTATATCCGGCTGGAAGCCGGGCCCGGCATCGTTGACACGCAGCACCAGCATATCACCCTCGCGTTCCGCCAGAAATCCGACCCATCCCGGCGATGCGTCGAAGGCATTGTCGAGAACGTTGAAGATGACCTGCTTGAGCGCCGAGTCGGAAACGATGGTGAGATTGAGCCCGAAGGCATTTCCGTAGGAAAGCGTCGTTGCGGACCGCGCCGCCCGCCATTCGGCGACCAGTTCATCCAGGAAGGCATTGACGGTGGTCACCGTGGGCGCTTCGCCGCGCGCCTCGCCTGCCGCCAGCAGAATGCCCGTGACGATGGCCTTGCAACGCTGCACTTCGGCCTGCATTTCATCGATTTCCTGAACGAGATCGGGATCGGCGGCAAGAGCCGGAACCCGCCGCCAATCTCCGAGGATGACCGACAGGGAAGAAAGAGGCGTGCCCAGCTCGTGTGCCGCGCCGGAGGCAAGCAGGCCCATGCGGACGATATGGTCTTCTTCCGCCGCATGCTGTTTCAGGGCGGCAAGATTGGCGTCGCGCTCACGAAGGTTGCGGTTGATGCGGGCAACGAAGACGACGAGCAGGGCGGCGTCGAGCACGAAACAGATGAGCATGCCGATGATGTGAAGGCGGAAAAGTTCGTCGGGGCCCTGACCGGGCAGAATGATTGGCTCGTAGAACACCGTCAGGCCGGCAAAACTGATGCCGGCAATGGCGACGATTGCCGAGGTCAAGCGTGCGTCAAGCAAGACGGCGCTGAGTGTGACCTGCAGCAGATACAGAAAGATAAACGGATTGGTCGCGCCACCGCTCAAATAGAGCTGCGCCGTGAGCGCTGCCACGTCGAAGACAAGGACAATGAACAGGGAAGCCTGCGTGGTGATCTGGTCGTTGCGGAGCCAGACGATACTGGCGAGATTCAGCCCGATCAAACCCGCCAGAACCAGGAACATCGGCAGCAATGGCAACTCAAGATTGAGCCATTCATGCACAACGGCGATGGTCACGACCTGCCCGATGACCGCGATCCAGCGCAGCTGGACCAGCAGGTTCATGTTCTTCCAGTTGGCGGTGTAGTCAGCTGGCGGTGTTGCCAACCCTTGCCCAACCCGCAGGCTGCTTCCCGCTGGGCTGCCTTGCTTCAGATCCACCCGTTCTGTTTCGGTATCGCGACGTGCGTTCAATGGCTCACTCGACATGTCAGGTCTGTATTTCCTGATCGTGTTGTATCTTGGTTTGCGATGCTGACCCATCTTTGTCAAACAGTGCAGATTTGCGGGCCTGCCACTCGTGCCGCCCAACATAAAACATCGCGGCGATCAGCATCAGCGCCAGGATAAACCAGGTGACCGCATAAACCAGGTGATTGTTAGGAAAACGGATAACCGTCAAGCCGCCGATCGGCAGGTCCTGCGCGTTGGCACCGGCATCCTTGTCGATGAAATAGGGGGCTACCTCTCCGAGTCCGCGTGCGGTCGCAATGGCAGCGATATCGCGCGAGTACCAGCGGTCGGCAGCGGGGTCGTTGCGCCGCAGAAAGCCGCCGCCAGGCTCGGTCACGCGAAGAAGACCGGTCACGGCCTGTGCCGTCACATCGCTCACCTGCCATGAATCCTGTGCAGCATCGTCCGGTACAAAGCCACGATTGATCAGCACGGTGAAACCATCATCGGTCTGGAATGGTGAAATGACCCAGGAACCGCTGCCGCGTTCGGTAACGGCCATTACAAGCGTGTCACGGCCGGCCCGGAAATGCCCGCGGACCTGGACATGACGGTAGGCTTCCGTGTCATCGATCCCAGGCCATTGGGACGGACCGGGTGCGGAAACTGCCGGTGCGTGGATACGCTGTTCGACGCGCTGGATGAGGTCGAGCTTCCAGACGCGGCGCTCCAGCTGCCAGACGCCAAGTCCTGTCAGCAAAAGCACGCCCGAAAGGCCGATCAGACCGAGGAGGCCGAGTTGCCACAGAGCTCTGGGCCGGGAGCTTGGAGAGTGGCCATCATCACCCATTGCATCGTCCCGGAGTTATTCGGCCATCACGGTATCTGGCTCATGTCATGCCCGGGCATCATGTTGGTATTGAGGTGATACATGACCCATAGGGAGCCGGTCAGGGTGATGACGACAAGGACGAGCGTGAAGATCAGCGCCATCATGTTCCAGCCGTTTTCCGACCGGACATTCATGTGCAGGAAAAACACCATATGAACCACGATCTGGATCACGGCCAATGCCATGATCGCGAATGCGGTTGCCTGTTTGGAGTCCAGTGTGCCGGTCATGACCAGCCAGAAAGGAATGGCCGTCAGGATGACCGAAAGGCCAAAACCGATCAGATAGGATCGCAGGGAACCATGGGCATGCCCATCGTCTTCCGCGTGGCCGTGATCATCCGTGTGTACTGGTGTCATCGCAACATTCCCATCAGATAGACAAAGGTGAAGACGCCGATCCAGATGACGTCGAGGAAGTGCCAGAACAGGCTGAGGCACATCATCCGGCGCTTGTTTGCCTGGATAAGGCCATAGCGCTTGACCTGGATCATGAGCGTGACCAGCCAGACCAGGCCAACGGTGACGTGCAGGCCGTGTGTCCCGACGAGCGTGAAGAACGATGACAGGAACGCACTCCGTTGCGGCGTTGCGCCCTCATGGATCATGTGCGCGAATTCGTAGAGCTCGATACCAAGGAAGGCCAGGCCGAACAGACCCGTCACTGCCAGCCATCCCTGCGTCGCGGCAATCCGTCCCTTGTCCATGGTGAGCATGGCAAAGCCATAGGTGATGGACGAGAAAAGCAGCATCGACGTGTTGAGCGCCACGAGCGGCAGATCGAAGAGATCCTTGGGTGACGGCCCGGCCGCATAATTGCTGCCAAGCACGCCATAGGTCGCAAACAGCACGGCGAAGATGAGGCAGTCGCTCATCAGGTAAATCCAGAAGCCGAACATGGTGCTGCCGCCTTCGGCATGATCATGCTCGTCCACCAAATAGAACGTCGGCGCGGTTGCGTCCCCGTGCACTGCGGAAGCTGGTGAACTCATCGTGCAACTCCTGCGAGAAGAGCGGTTCGCTCACCTTCCGTGCGGACAACATCCTCCGCCGGTATGTGGAAGTCGCGCTTGTAATTGAAGGTATGTCCGATGGTGACGGCAAGCAGGGCAATGAAGCTGGCTGCCGCGAGCCACCAGATGTACCAGATCATGGCAAAGCCGAAGATGATGCTCAGGACCGCCAGGATGATGCCTGTGCCGGTGTTGCTGGGCATATGGATGGCCTTGAAGCCTTCGAGCGGACGGGTGTAGCCACGCCGTTTCATGTCGTGCCATGCATCGAGGTCATGCACCACCGGCGTGAAGGCGAAATTATAGGCCGGTGGCGGCGACGAGGTCGACCATTCCAGCGTGCGTCCATCCCAGGGATCGCCTGTCAGGTCGGCCAGCTTCTCGCGGTTGCGGATGCTGACATAGATCTGGATGAGGAAGGACAGGATGCCGATGGCGATCAGGACGGCGCCGAAAGCCGCAATCACGAACCAGATCTGCAGCGACGGATCGTTGAACACGCGCAAGCGCCGGGTCACACCCATCAGACCGAGTACATAAAGCGGCATGAAGGCGAAGTAGAAACCGATGACCCAGAACCAGAACGACATCTTGCCCCAGAACGGATCGAGCTTGAAGCCGAATGCCTTCGGGAACCAGTAGCTGATGCCGGCAAACAGGCCGAACAGCACGCCGCCGATGATGACATTGTGGAAGTGCGCCACAAGGAACAGGCTGTTGTGCAGGACAAAGTCTGCCGGAGGTACGGCGAGCAGCACGCCGGTCATGCCGCCGATGACGAAGGTCAGCATGAAGGCGATTGTCCACATCATCGGCAGTTCGAAGCGGATGCGCCCGCGATACATCGTGAACAGCCAGTTGAATATCTTGGCCCCGGTGGGGATCGATATGATCATCGTCGTGATGCCGAAGAAGGAATTCACACTGGCGCCGGAGCCCATGGTGAAGAAGTGGTGCAGCCAGACGAGATAGGCGAGGATGGTGATGACGACGGTGGCATAGACCATCGACGTGTAGCCGAACAGACGCTTGCCGGAGAACGTGGAAGTGACCTCGGAGAAGATGCCGAAAGCCGGCAGAATGAGAATGTAAACCTCAGGATGACCCCAGATCCAGATGAGGTTGACATACATCATCGGATTGCCGCCGAAATCATTGGTGAAGAAGTTCGTGCCGACATAACGGTCAAGGCTGAGCAGGGCGAGAACGGCAGTCAATACCGGGAAGGCCGCTACGATCAGCACGTTGGTGCAGAGCGCCGTCCAGGTAAAGACCGGCAGCTTCATCATGGTCATGCCGGGCGCGCGCATCTTGACGATGGTCGCCACCAGATTGACGCCGGACAGGAGCGTGCCGATACCCGCGATCTGCAGCGCCCATATGTAATAGTCCACCCCGACATCGGGACTGTATCCGATGTTGGAAAGCGGCGGATAGGCGAGCCAGCCAGTCTTGGCGAATTCCCCGACAAACAGCGACATCATGACGAGAATCGCCCCCGCCGTGGTCATCCAGAAACTGAAATTGTTGAGGAACGGGAACGACACGTCACGCGCGCCGATCTGCAGCGGAACGACAAAGTTCATCAGACCGGTGACAAGCGGCATGGCCACGAAGAAAATCATGATCACGCCGTGGGCGGTGAACACCTGGTCATAGTGGTGGGCCGGGAGATAGCCGTCGGAGCCGCCGAAGGCCATGGCCTGTTGCAGGCGCATCATGATGGCGTCGGCAAAGCCGCGCAGCAGCATGACGATGCCGAGGATCATGTACATGATGCCGATGCGCTTGTGGTCGATGCTGGTGAACCATTCGCGCCAGAGGTAGCCCCAGAGGCGGTAATAGGTGAGAAGCCCCACCAGCGCCAAACCGCCAAGGGCCACCATGGCGAATGTGCCGACCAGGATCGGCTCATGATACGGGAAGGATTCCAGGGTCAACCGGCCGAAGACCGCCTTGAGAAGATCGGGATTATCAAACATGTCGGACTCAATCCGTTCAGGAATTCGATGGACGGCGCTGTGCGCCGAACAGTGGGGCAGTTGGGCGTGGCAGTCCGGCACCGAGTATTGGTGAGGAGTCGCGTGGTGACAGCAGTGGAGATTGTGCGGCCGCCCGCATTCTCTCTTCCTCTTCCGTCGTGCATATCCGTGCGACATAGGTTGTCGGCGGAGCAAAAATGGCGCCGCGTCGCCTGTATTTGTCATATTCGAGCGGGTGGACATTGTTGATGCCGGCAAGCCCGAGCCCGCCCTTGGCATCGATCGAGCTCATCTCGTCCATGCACATTTTGCCAAGCTCGACGCAGCGGTTGAGCACGGCGGTGAAGAGTTGTGTCTCGACACTGCCGTAACGGCGCGCCGGCTCGTTTTCGCTGGGCCGTTCAAGGTCGAGATAGGCGTTTCGATCGAGCTTGGCGCCCTGCGCTTTCACGTCGGCCATCCATTTGTCAAAATCGGCATCGGACAGGCCGAGGAAGGCAAATTTCATGCCCGAGAAACCCGCGCCGCTATAGTTCGCCGAGAAGCCTTCGAAGGTGCCGGGGTGGTTGATCACGGCGCTGAGTTTCGTCTGCATACCCGGCATGGTGTAGATCTGGCCTGCAAGCGCCGGAATATAGAACGAGTTCATGACCGCTGACGATGTCAGACGGAAATCGATTGGCCTATCCACCGGGGCGGCCAGTTCGTTGACCGTCGCCACACCATATTCCGGATAGATGAACAACCACTTCCAGTCGAGCGCCACGACTTCCACCTGCAGGGGCTTGACCTGCTTGTCGACCAGCCTGCCGGGCGCAATGCGATCCAGCGGGCGGTAGGGATCAAGCAGATGCGTACCCATCCATGTCAGCGCGCCAAGACAGATGATGATGAGGAGCGGCGCGGCCCAGATGATCAGTTCCAGTTGCGTCGAGTGATCCCAATCGGGTTCGTAGCGCGCCTCTGTATTGGATTGGCGATAACGCCATGCGAAAAACACCGTCAACAGCATGACGGGTACGATGATGATCAGCATCAGGATGGTCGAGATGACGATGAGATCCCGCTGCTGTGCAGCTACGTCGCCAGACGGGCTCATGACGACGGCATTGCATGCGGTCAGCATGGTGAGAAATGGAAGTATGGCGACGGCAAGAAAACGTTTCAAGGTCGTTCCTGTCATGATAACGGCGCTAATTTGCGCCATCCGTAACGGCACCCCATTCAAAGTGACATTGGACAATTTGCCCAATCCTTCCCTAATGTGTCACAATGATAAAGGAGATGCTAGCATAAGCCGTGAACGCGGCTTGACGTCAGCAGCTGCCAAATCAGGATTGAGGAGCGCAACGAGACATGAGCGCGGAAATTGGGGTGCCCTCATCGACGCACGGACGTGACGTGAAGGGCCTGCATGGCCACGAGGACGTCAATGTGGGTGAGATCGCCATCGGTGTCATCATCGGGCGTACGTCGGAGTTCTTCGACTTTTTCGTCTACGCCATCGCCTCCGTCCTGGTCTTCCCCAAGCTTGTCTTTCCCTATGTCGATCCGCTGACGGGCACGCTCTATTCCTTTGCAATTTTTGCGCTTGCATTCATCGCGCGTCCGCTTGGAACCGTGATCTTCATGGCCATCGACCGTACCTATGGCCGCGGCGTCAAGCTCACCATTACCCTGTTCCTCCTGGGAAGCTCGACGGTGGCGATTGCCTTTCTGCCGGGTTACGAGCAGGTGGGCTGGATATCGGCGCTGCTACTTGCGCTTTTCCGGCTCGGCCAGGGCCTGGCGCTGGGTGGTGAATGGGACGGTCTTGCTTCCCTCCTTGCACTGAATGCGCCGGAACGCCGCCGCGGCTGGTACGCCATGATCCCGCAGCTCGGTGCCCCGCTCGGACTGATGGTTGCGGCCAGCCTGTTTGCATTCTTTGTCTCACACCTTTCCGCGCAGGATTTCCTGGAGTGGGGCTGGCGCTATCCCTTCTTCGTCGCCTTTGCCATCAATGTGGTGGCGCTGTTCGCGCGCCTGCGCATGGTCGTGACGGAACAGTATGCCGAGCTCTTCAAGCGCCGGGAACTGCAGCCGACGACGGTCAGCGACACGTTGCAGACAGAGGGCCGCCACGTGGTCATCGGTGCCTTCGCGCCTTTGGCCAGTTTCGCACTCTTCCATATGGTGACGGTGTTTCCGCTGTCATGGGTCTTTCTCTTCACGGACCAGGGACCGGCACGCTTCCTCATGATCGAGACGATTGGTGCGGCGGTCGGCGTGTTGGCGATCTTTGCTTCGGGAAATATTGCTGATCGCGTTGGCCGGAGCCGTTTGCTCATCGCCACAGCCATCGCCATTGCCGTGTTCAGCGGGTTCGCCCCTCAGTTGCTTGACGGCGGCGATATCGGCGAAATCATCTTCATGGTCTTCGGCTTCCTGCTTCTCGGCCTGTCGTTCGGCCAGTCCTCCGGCTCAGTCGCATCGAATTTTTCCAGAAGATACCGCTATACGGGATCGGCCCTGACAACGGACCTCGCATGGCTGTTCGGTGCGGGTTTCGCGCCGCTTGTCGCCTTGATCCTGTCGAGCCGCTTTGGTCTCATCGCGAGCGGAGCCTATCTGCTGTCGGGTGCCGCATGCACGCTGATCGCCTTGGCAATAAACCGGCAGATTGACGGCCGCGACAAGTAGAGCCGCCTAGAAAAGCTTCAGCGGATAGGTCCTGTAGAATATCAAGGCCGAGCGGAGGAACTGCCGGATGTGCCAAAGGCCCTTGCTTGCGGCCCGACCGCCTTCATGCACGATCCGGACCGCTGGCACATAGGCAATGCGTGCTATCTTGCGAACGCGCAGGGAAATATCGAAATCCTCGAAATACAGGAGATAGCGTGGATCAAAACCGCCCAGCTGCCTGTAAACATCGCCGCGGAAAAACATGAAGCATCCGCTGACAATAGGCGGGTCCCAGAACGGGGTGCTGGCGATCTCCTCGCGCATTTCGTACCGTTCAAGGCGCCGGCGGAACATTGCCTTGATGCGGGCAGGCGCAAAGCCGCGAAGAAGCAGGTCGAAGACTGCTGGATAGCGCTTGCAGAGATATTGCGTGCTCCCGTCCGGATTGAACGCCTTGGGCGTGATCAGTCCCGTTTCCGGCGCACCGGTCATGAAGGTCAATGCCTGCTTCAGGGCATCCGGCTCCATTTCCACATCGGGATTCAAGACGAGGTGAAATTTCCCCGCCCTGTCCAGAACCATGTTGTTGGCCGCACCAAAGCCGACATTGCCATGCCCTGCGATGATCTCAAGTGGCAGGTCAGGCAGCAGATTTCTCATCCAGCCGTGGTCTGCAGGCTCGGGCGAATTGTCGATCACATAGAGTTTGGCGCGAAGCGGGGCAATCGTCTCCACGGCTTTCCGAAGGCTCGTCAGCGTGGCCGCGAGCACGGCCTGTTCGGGTTTGAAAATAACCACGCCTATGGTGAGGTCGAAGTCCTGGGACATGGCGGCAAGGCTCCGTTCAACCATTGCTCGGTTTCTTTCCCATGCGGCCGAAAAGACCGTGAAAAATGCCCAACGTCATCATCCCGGCGTGCTGCAGTCTTGGCACTGTAAAGACACTGTAGAACACAAATTTCCGGACCAGACGCACCGCATCGACGATCTTCCAGTTGGCGCGCAGCCAGGGCTGCCGGTAAAGCCAGATGGCATTGCGGAAATGGTAGTAATGCCGCAGCGGGCTGTGCACCGGGATGAACCGTCCACGAAACTTTATCGGATTGTCACCCAGATCATGCTGCATTTCGGCGGCGCAAACCCCAAAGGACTGGTATCCCATGTGTTGCGCCCGCAGACCCCATTCGATGTCGACATAGTCGATGAACAGTTCCTCTTTCATGCCGCCGACGTCATCAAGGGTCGCTGTCGGAATGAGGCAGCCCGATGCTATGAGATAATCGACATCGACGACCGCATCGGCCGTGCCACAGGTCTGCCGCCGAAGCCGCAATCCTTCCGTTTTGATGAATGGAGGCGGATTTTTTTGCCGCGAGTCCTCATAACGCGGACCGACACATCCGAGCTTCACCCCCTTGGCAATCTGGGCTTTTGCCGCCGACAGCAGCGTGGCGACCATGTCTGGTGCCGGTATGCTGTCCTGGTCGAGCAGGAGAACAAAGCTTGAACCCGATGCGCGTGCCCGGTCGATCCCGACGTTCTGCGCTTTGGCAATACCGTAATTGGCGTCAAGCGGTACAAATTCCGCTTGATTGCTCTGGCTTGCAAACCATTGTTCCAGATTCATTTTCGAACCATTGTCAACGACGATGACACGGGCGACTTGCGGACTGGTTGCGTTCAGAAGTGCTGCAAGACCCGCAAGATCCGGATTGTAGGTCACGATGATCGCGCTGACTTCTGGCTGTTGTTCAATTCGCATTTAAGGTTCCGTGTTACCTGGACCGCATATTTGGTTCTAAACCAGGATCATGGTGTGAAAACAATAGGTTGTGTGGTGGGAAACATCCGGGTCACGCCGACTTCTCATTTACTTCCGGTTGACTTGTCTTTCTGTTGTCGCCAAATGGTTTTTCAATGACCGGTGAACCGCATTTCGCCATCTTTGCATGAAACCAAGTGTGGCCAATTAGGGCGTCATATATCGGCTCAGTTTGTAGCATTGACATAAGGAAGCGATCGCATGAAGGGTATTATATTAGCCGGGGGCAGCGGTACACGTCTTTATCCACTAACGATCGCTGTGTCGAAGCAAATCCTTCCCATCTATGATAAGCCCATGATCTATTACCCGCTGAGCGTTCTGATGCTCGCCGGAATACGCGACATTCTGATCATCTCGACGCCGCATGATTTGCCGCTCTTCCAAAAACTGCTTGGAGACGGGGCTGATTTCGGGGTCAATTTCTCCTATGCCGAACAGCCGCAGCCAAATGGTCTGGCCGAAGCGTTCATCATCGGGCGCGACTTCATCGGCCAGGACAGTGTTGCGATGATTCTGGGCGACAACATCTATTTCGGCGATGGCCTTTCCAAGCTATGCCAGGTTGCCTCATCGATAACCAAGGGCGGCATGGTATTCGCTTACCACGTCGAGGATCCGCAACGCTATGGCGTGGTGGATTTTGACAAGGTTACCGGCAAGGCATTGTCCATTGAAGAAAAACCCGAACGCCCCAAGTCGCATTGGGCCGTGACGGGCCTGTATTTTTACAGCAACGATGTTGTGGACATTGCGCGGTCGATTGAACCCTCGTCGCGCGGGGAGCTGGAAATCACCAGTGTCAACAATATTTATCTGGAACGCGGGGAACTGCAGGTTCAGCAACTGGGCCGCGGCTATGCATGGCTCGATACCGGTACCCATGACAGCTTGCATGAGGCGTCGTCGTTTGTCCGGACAATCGAACACCGGCAGGGCATCAAGATTGCATGCCCGGAGGAAATCGGCCTGGAATGGGGCTGGTTGAATGCCGATCAGGTACTTGAAAGAGCAGCCAAAATGGGCAAGACCGAATATGCCGCATATCTGCGGCGGCGTGCTGCGGAGATTGGAACAGAATGATGGAAGTCAGGCCTCTCGCCCTCGAGGGCGTTCTTGAGATTTTGCCGCCGAAGTTCGGCGACGACCGGGGCTTTTTCTCCGAAACATACAATGCGGAGCGTTTCGACGCGGCCGGAATCACGTTGCAGTTCGTGCAGGACAATCATTCGTTCTCCGCTGCAAAGGGCGTGTTGCGCGGCCTGCACTATCAGCTCCCGCCGCGCGCACAGGACAAGCTGGTGCGCGTGGTCAAGGGCTCCATTCTCGATGTGGTCGTCGATATTCGCAAAAGCTCCCCGACGTTCGGAAAATGGGTTTCGCTTGAAGTCTCGGCGGCCAAATGGAACCAGATTCTGGTCCCGAAGGGTTTTGCCCACGGTTTCGTCACTTTGGAAGAGAACACCGAGGTGATCTACAAGGTGACGGATTATTACTCGCCGCAACACGACCGTGGTATCCGCTTCGACGATCCTTCGATTGGCATTGACTGGCCGCTGCAGGCTTCCACGCTTCAGCTTTCCGACAAGGACCGGAAAGCGCCGCTGCTTGACGGTTCCGATATTTTTCCCTGAGGGAGAGGCTTTTTCATGAGAATTCTAGTCACGGGTGGTGCGGGTTTCATCGGGTCGGCGGTCTGCCGCCATCTCGCGTCCAATCCCCGCTATCAGGTCGTCAACGTCGACAAGCTGACCTATGCGGGCAATCTCGCATCGCTTCGACAGATCGAGAATTATCCCAACTACAGCTTCGTCGAGGCTGATATCTGCGATGACGCCGCCATTCTTGAGGTGCTTCGCACCGAAAAGATTGAGGCGGTCATGCATTTGGCGGCCGAGAGCCATGTGGACCGCTCCATTGACGGCCCTGCGGCGTTCATCGAGACCAATATCGTGGGTACATTTCGTATGCTGAATGCGGCGCTGGCCTATTGGCGTGATCTGCCCGAACCCGCCAAGTCCGAATTCCGCTTTCACCACATTTCCACGGACGAAGTGTTCGGGGATTTGCCATTCGACAGCGGCATCTTTACCGAAGAAACGCCTTATGCACCGTCATCTCCCTATTCGGCGTCAAAGGCAGCCTCGGACCATCTGGTCCGCGCGTGGCACGAGACATATGGTCTGCCGGTGGTTCTGTCGAACTGCTCGAACAATTATGGTCCCTTCCATTTTCCGGAAAAGCTCATTCCGCTTGTTATTCTCAATGCGCTCGATGAGAAGCCTTTGCCCGTCTATGGTGCTGGCGCAAATGTCCGCGATTGGCTGTTCGTCGAGGATCATGCGCGGGCATTGGAACTGGTGGTGACCAAAGGCAAGCCGGGCGAAAGCTACAATATCGGCGGTCGTGCGGAACGCACCAATCTCAGCGTTGTCGAAACCATTTGCGATATTCTCGACAACAAGCGTCCGCGCAAGGGCGGCGCGCGTTACCGGGATCTCATCACATTCGTGACCGACCGTCCCGGACATGACCGCCGCTATGCCATTGATGCGTCGAAGATCGAACGTGAACTCGGCTGGAAACCGGCCGAGACCTTCGATAGCGGTTTGGAACGGACCATACAATGGTATCTCGACAACACGTGGTGGTGGGAACCGATCCGTAGCGGAAGCTATGCGGGTGAACGGCTTGGCTCTGTCCCCCTGAAGAAGGGGACGGCATGAAAATTGTCGTAACGGGTCGGGAGGGGCAGGTTGTCCGCAGTCTGGTCGAACGCGCCGGACTTTATTCTGACGTGACACTCGTGACCCTCGGGCGGCCGGATTTTGATCTGGCACGGCCGGATACCGTCTTCGATGCGATACACGCCGCAAAGCCCGATCTCGTTGTATCTGCTGCGGCCTATACGGCCGTCGATCAGGCGGAGGATGAGCCTGAATTGGCCCATGCCATCAATGCGGCCGGTGCTGGAGCTGTTGCCGCGGCAGCAGCGCAGGCTGGAGCCCCGGTTATTCATCTTTCAACCGATTATGTGTTCGCTGGTGAAGGTGACACTGCCTATACGGAAGATGACCCAACAGGGCCGCACGGCGTTTACGGCCAGACCAAGCTCGCTGGCGAGGCTTTGGTCGCACAGGCCAACGGCAAACACCTCATCCTGCGCACGGCGTGGGTGTATAGCCCATTCGGCAAGAATTTTGTCAAAACCATGCTGCATCTGGCCGCAAGCCGGGACAGTCTGTCGGTGGTATCCGATCAATGGGGAAACCCGACATCGGCCATCGATATTGCCGACGGCATCCTGCACGCCGCGAACCGCCTTCGTACGGACCCGCAGTTCGATGCATTCGGCGTCTATCATCTTGCCGGAACGGGCAGTACCAACTGGAGCACCTTCGCCCGGGCGATCTTTCAGGCCAGCCGGGATGAGCAGGGCCCGTTCGCCGAGGTGAAGGACATCCTGACGTCAGAGTACCCCACGAAGGCCCGCCGCCCGCTGAACTCGCGTCTCAACACCGAAAAATTCCTTGCCGTGTTTGGCTGGAAAGCACCGTCTTGGGAACAGTCGACGATATCAACGGTCAAACGGCTGTTGCAGCCGAGCGAGCGGTAAAAGCCTGAGACTATGAATGCGTGCCCAGCGTTGCACGGGCACGCGCCAACCCCCAATGAAGCAGGTCTTCGGCGCGGCCATCATCGGATGCCTCGGCATAGCAGCGTAGCTCAGGCGCATTGCCCGAGGCCCGATAGTGAATGACGTCGCCCGTCGAAAGGACGACACGCACGCCGTCAATGGCATCGCTTTCCCTGATCGTGCCGACCGGCGCGAAGAAGGCGTCGCGGCGGGCACTATCAAGCAAACCCTGCAGGAAGGGGCCACTGGCCGTCGATGCAACATGCTCGAGCCGGCCGCTGCGCGTAAAGCGGGCGGGCAGATCCCGAAGCAGCGCCGATACCGGAACGCCCCTGCCGGCTGCCATGCCGAGAACACACAGGATCGGAAGCATGGCGTCGCGGGTTGGCAAGGCCTCCAATGTTCCGCCATTCATGGCGAGGGATGAACCCAGCAGCACTCCGCCATTGGCTTCAAAGCCAATGATTCGCTGGAAGCCATCCCGGTACGCCTGCTGCATGCCTTCGATCACGTAGGGCGATCCGACACGTGTCCGGTAGACTTTCGTGAAGAGACCGCTCAGCTCAATGGCCGTATTGGAGGTGACGGGCGTTACGACCGCATCCGCATCGAAAAAATGTGCCGTCAGAAGGCCAACACTGTCGCCGCGCAGAAAAACACCATTTTCATCGGCAACAAGCGGCCGGTCGGCATCGCCGTCGGTGGAAACCAGCGCGTCTAGCTGGTGTTTGTTGCAGGCATCGGCGGCAAATGCGATATCTTCGGGACGGAGAGCTTCGGTGTCAACGGGCACGAATACGGTGGAATGCCCAAGCGCCACGGCATCGGCTCCAAGGTTCTGCAGGATGGTGACGATCAGATCGCCCGCAACGGAGCTGTGCTGATAAACGCCGATTCTCGTGCCGGCCAAAGCATCCGGGCTCAAAACGGAGATGCTTCGCCTGATATAATGTTGCAGCGCATCCGGCACGATTGCCGCTTGTCCGTCGGAGCCCGCCGGCTTTTTCGCCTCCAGATCAAGGACGGCCAGGATGCCGGCTTCATCGGCCTTGTCGATCTCGCCGTCGGGCCGGTAGAACTTCAGGCCATTTCGGTCTGCGGGAATATGGCTGCCGGTGACCATGATGGCCGGTGCCTTCAGGCTGAGCGCGCGAAACGCCAGTGCCGGTGTCGGCAAGGGACCGCAGTTTTCCACCCGCATTCCAAAGGCTTCTGCCGCCGCCATGCACGCGGCCGCCATGCGCGGACTGCTGGAACGCAGATCGTAACCAACGAGCAAAGGGCTGCCGGACGCAACGCCTTTGACTTTCTGCATGTGTGTCAGGAATGCGAGCGTATAGGCTTTGCAGACCTCATCGGGTAGTTCGGTTACAAGGCCGCGAAGGCCGCTTGTGCCAAATTTCAGACTGCTCATTGTAATGTCACAACCACTCAAGCCGTTGCCGCTGGATACGCTCGTATGATGTCAGCCGCGCATGATCGAAAGTCAACAACGATCGATGTCAGAATATGGGGGAGTGCGGATGGAAAAAGTGGCTGGGGAACCTGGATTCGAACCAGGACTAACGGAGTCAGAGTCCGTGGGTCTACCGTTAACCTATTCCCCAACAACCGCTTTTGTGCGGTGGCTGATTAAGCCGGTGCGGGGTCATATAGTCCAATTCGTTCAGGATGAAAACCCCTGTTCGGATGGTTTTTGCACTGCGCCGCATTTTATCTTCCATACACGAATTTAATGGGCGCAAATGGCTGGGTCGTCCTTGCAACTGGTTGCCAGGCTATCGAAAATGCCGGCGAAGCCATTTGGCCGCTGGCAATCCGATACGTCAGGCCTATAACTGTCTGAAAGTGATTTGCAACGCACAGCGAAGAGAAAGCAGACGAGGTGGCGGACCGATCATCACCACTGGCCCCGTTCAAGCACGACACGTTCCGCACTATCTGGATCGCGAGCCTGGTCTCCAATTTCGGCTCGCTGATCCAGGCGGTGGGTGCCGCATGGATGATGACGTCGATTTCTGATTCGGTGAACATGGTGGCACTTGTGCAGGCCTCCACGGCACTGCCCATCATGATCTTTTCCTTGGTATCCGGCGCGCTGGCGGACAATTTCGACCGGCGCAAGGTGATGCTGGTGGCACAGTGGTTCATGTTGGTCGTTTCAGCGTTTCTAACGGTTTTTGCCTATCTCGGGCTCATCACCCCCTGGCTTCTCCTGGCATTCACCTTTCTGCTGGGCTGCGGGACGGCTCTCAACAATCCATCCTGGCAGGCCTCGGTCGGTGACATGGTTCCCCGGGACGATCTGCCCAATGCGGTGGCGCTGAACAGCATGGGCTTCAACATCACGCGCAGTGTTGGTCCGGCCATTGGCGGCCTCATCGTTGCGGTTGCCGGTGCTGCGGCGACGTTTGCGGTCAACGCGGCCAGCTATTTCGCCGTGATCTATGCCCTGATGCGCTGGCAGCCGAAAATCGATCCGAGCCCCTTGCCGCGCGAATCGCTCGGCCGCGCCATTTCGGCGGGCCTGCGCTACGTCGCCATGTCGCCCAATATCGGCAAGGTGGTCGTTCGCGGCTTTGTCTTCGGTCTTTCAGCCAGTGCGATTCTGGCGCTCCTGCCGCTCGTTGCGCGCGATCTCGTCCATGGCGGTCCTCTGACCTACGGTGTCATGCTCGGCTCGTTCGGCATCGGTGCCATCGGCGGTGCGCTGCTCAGTGCGCGCCTGCGTGAATTCCTCTCGAGCGAGGCAATCGTGCGGTATGCCTTTGCCGGATTTGCGGTGAGCGCGGCGGTGACGGCGGTCAGCACGTCGGTGTGGCCCACCAATATCGCCCTGCTGCTGGCCGGGGCCTGCTGGGTCCTGGCCCTCTCGCTGTTCAATGTCACGGTGCAGCTGTCGACGCCGCGCTGGGTGGTGGGACGGGCCCTGTCGCTCTACCAGACGACGACATTTGCGGGTATTGCTGCGGGCAGCTGGCTCTGGGGCGCGGCCGCCGAACAATACGGCGCGGACAGGGCTCTGATCGCTTCCGGAGTGCTCATGCTGCTCGGTGCCGTGATTGGCCTGCGCTACGCCCTGCCGGAGTTCAAGTCGCTCAATCTCGATCCGCTCAACCGGTTCAGCGAACCACTGCTGGCGCTTGACCTGAAGCCGCGCAGTGGGCCGATTGTCATCATGATCGACTACGAGATCGCCGAAGCAGACATTCCCGAATTTCTCGCGCTGATGTCAGACCGGCGGCGTGTGCGGATCCGCGACGGTGCGGGGCAATGGGCGCTGATGCGCGATCTGGAGAAACCGGAAATCTGGACCGAAACCTACCACACGCCCACCTGGGTCGAATATGTCCGCCACAACCAGCGGCGAACGCAGGCGGATGCTGCGGTTGGCGACCGGATCCGCGCGCTGCATCGGGGCGGCGAAATCCGGGTCCATCGCATGATCGAGCGGCAAACAATCCTGCCGCACGATATCGCTGCGCATAAGACGCCGATGGACATGCACTGACGGGACTATTTCTTCCGAAGTGCATCCGCGAGCGCCGCGCCGAAAGCACCCTGTGTTGTCGATGGTTGTGGTTTGCCCTGCGCTGCCGGTTTCGGCTTGAAGCCGGTGCTGTCAGCCCTTTGCTCCCTTGGGGCAGGGGCGCTACCATCCTTGCGCATGGTCAGGCTGATGCGGTTGCGCTTGACGTCGATATCCACAACGCGGACTTTCACCACATCCCCCGCCTTGACGACCTCGTGGGCGTCCTTGACGAAACGGTCTGCCAGTTGTGACAGATGCACCAATCCGTCCTGATGCACGCCGATATCCACAAAGGCGCCAAAGGCAGCCACATTGGTGACCGTTCCTTCCAGCATCATTCCCGGCTTCAGGTCCTTGATGTTGTCGATACCATCGGCAAAGGCCGCGGTTTTGAACTGCGGCCGTGGATCGCGGCCGGGCTTTTCCAGCTCGGCGATGATGTCGCGAACCGTCGGAAGGCCGAACCGCTCGTCGACGAAGAGGCGCGGATCGAGCGCCTTCAGGGCGGCGCAGTCATTCATCAGCGAACGCACGTCGCGGCCGCAGGCGCTGACAATCTTCTTGGCGACGCCGTAAGCCTCCGGATGAACCGCCGAAGCGTCCAGCGGCTCGGTGCCGTCGGGAATACGCAGGAAGCCCGCACATTGTTCGAAGGCGCGTGGCCCCAACCGCGCGACTTTCAGGAGGTCACGGCGGGTCTTGAACGGACCGACGTCGTTGCGGTAAGCGACCACGGCTTCTGCCAGCGACGTTCCCAGGCCCGAAATGCGGGCCAGCAGCGGCGCCGATGCGGTGTTGAGGTCGACGCCGACCGCATTCACGGCATCTTCGACAACACCGTCGAGCGAGCGGGCCAGGCGATACTGGTCGACGTCGTGCTGGTACTGGCCGACGCCGATGGATTTCGGTTCGATCTTGACGAGTTCCGCCAGCGGGTCCTGCAGGCGCCGGGCGATGGAAACGGCGCCTCTGAGCGATACGTCGAGATCCGGGAATTCTGCGGCAGCCGTCGCCGATGCCGAATAGACCGAAGCACCCGCCTCGCTGACGATCACCTTCAGCGGCTTGGGCGAGGGCATGTCGGCAAGCATGTCTGCGACAAGGCGTTCTGTCTCGCGGCTGCCGGTACCGTTGCCGATGGCGATCAGCTCGATCTTGTGTTTGCCGGCCAGCCGCGCCAGTTCGGCCTGGGTTCCACGCAGATCGTTGCGCGGCGGAAAGGGATAGACGGTCGTCGTGTCGAGCACCTTGCCGGTACCATCGACGACAGCCACTTTCACGCCGGTGCGGATGCCGGGATCGAGGCCCATGGTTGCGCGCGATCCGGCCGGTGCCGCCAGCAGCAGGTCTTTCAGGTTGCGGGCGAAAACGTGGATCGCCTCTTCCTCCGCCTTTTCACGCATCTGTGTCATCAGGTCGATGGAAAGGTTGAGCGACAGGCGCGCCCGCCAGGCCCAGCGGACGACGTCCATCAGCCAGCTGTCGGCGGCGGTTCCGCTCGGGGAAATTGCATAGGCACCGGCGATCATGCGTTCCACCGGCTTCACCGGAGAGGTGTCGTCGGCATCGACTTCAATGTCGAGGGAAAGCACGTCTTCGTTGCGCCCGCGCAGCATGGCGAGGGCGCGATGGCTGGGGATGGTCGACCAGCGTTCGAAATGGCTGAAATAGTCGGAGAATTTCGCGCCCGCTTCCTGCTTGCCGTCGGCGACCCTGGCGCGCAGAACGGCCTTGTCCTTCATGTGGTTGCGCAGGCGGCCGACGAGATCGGCATTTTCCGAGAAGGTTTCGACCAGAATATCGCGTGCGCCATCCAGCGCCGTTTTCACATCCGGCACATCCGCCGAAAGAAAAGTCTGGGCCAGTTCGGATGGAACGCTGCGGCGGTCGGCGAGAATCGTTTCAGCCAGCGGCCCTAATCCGCGTTCGCGGGCAATTTCGGCCCGCGTGCGCCGCTTGGGCTTGTAGGGGAGATAAATGTCCTCAAGCTCGGCCTTGGTGGCGGACGCCAGGATCTTGGTCTCCAGCTCGTCGGTCAGCTTGCCCTGGCTGCGGATGGACTCGATGATGGTGTCGCGCCGGGCGTCAAGCTCGCGCAGGTAGATGAGCCGTTCGTCGAGAAGCCGCAGCTGCGTATCGTCAAGTCCGCCCGTCACCTCTTTGCGGTAGCGGGCAATGAACGGAACGGTCGCGCCGCCGTCCAGCAGTTCAATCGCCGCATTGGCCTGTTCGGGCCTGGCATTGATCTCGGTGGCAATGATACGCGCAATACGGGCAGTTGTGGCAGTCATACTGGTCTCATCAAACTTGATCGGACGGCGACCATAGGGCTGCCGGGATCAATCGGCAATCGTTTGGTCCGCTGGTTCTCCCGGCGTTCCACGAAAAACTCCATGGCTCCCCCGGCTTGACCTGCCCGATGAAACGTTTCCTTATCGCCTGACCCTTCTGCTGATTCAGCCAATATGGATAGTGTGACGATGCCGGCAAATACGAAGCCAAGGATTCTGTGCGTTGGTGCCCTGACGATGGACACCATCTTCCGGCTGGACACCCTGCCGCCCGGTCCCGGCAAGTTCATCCCGCAGGAGGCCGTGGAGATCGCGGCAGGCATGGCATCGAGCCAGGCGGCAACCATTGCAAGGCTGGGCGGCAGCGCGTCTTTGTGGGCGTCGGCGGGGCTGGACCATGTCGGCGATCGCGTGGTCGCAGAGCTGGCGGAGGAAGGGGTCGACTGCACCTTTGTCCGCCGCATCCAAGGTGCGCGGTCGGCTTTTTCCTCGATCTTTGTCGAGAGGTCGGGTGAGCGCATGATCGTGCCCTTCTATGACAAGACCCTGTTGAGCGCGCCAGAACAAATCCCGCCCATCGAATACGGGGCATTCGATGTGGTGATGACCGATGTTCGCTGGCCGCTGGCTGCTGCCACTGCGCTCAGGGCAGCGCGCGAGGCTGGCATTCATGGCGTGCTCGATGCCGATGTCGCGCCGCTGGAAACCCTTGAGCGGCTGCTGCCGCTCGCATCGCATATTGTCGCCTCGGAACCGGCAGCCGAAATCATCACCGGTGAGGCGGATATCGAGCGTGCCGTCATTGCCTTGGCGGCCCGGTATCGCGGTTTTGTCGCTGTCACCGGCGGCGGCAAGGGCTGCTACTGGTCGGGCGGCGAGGCGGGGATCGTGCACCATATGCCCGCTTTTGCCGTTGATGCCGTGGATACGCTGGCCGCCGGGGATGTGTTTCACGGCGCCTTCGCGCTGGCGCTGGCCGAAGGGCATGGCATGGAGGAGATCATGCGTTTTGCCAGCGCGGCGGCAGCGATCAAATGCACCCGGTTTGGCGGACGCACCGGTGCGCCGACGCGGAACGAAGTCGAGCACGTGCTGTTCAATTCATAACATTTGTATCCATACTCGCAAAAATGTATGTGACAGCATGTTGACTATCAACTAACATGTTAGTAGTCTTTATGTATTGAGAGGGTGGGAGGAAAATCATTGTCTCGGGTTGAACGATTTGGACTTTCTGCGGCATTGACGATGCCGTTTGATGCGGCGCTGGCAATTGATCTGCCCTCGGCAATTCACCATGCAAAAACCTGTCTGCAGCGCGGCTGCAGCAGCGTCACCCTGTTCGGGACGACGGGCGAGGGCTCGTCCATCGGTACCCATGAGCGCCAGGCTGTCATCAAGGGATTTATTGCGGCAGGCATCGCGCCGTCGCAGATTGTCGTTGGCGTCATGGCCAATTCGCATGTTGATGCGGCAGAGCAGGCACGGTTTGCACTGGATGCGGGATGCCGCGGTATTCTCCTGGCGCCGCCGTCCTATTTCAAGAATGTCAGCGATGACGGTCTCTTTGACTGGCATGCGGCGGCGTTCAAGGCAATTGGCGCGGATGTGCGCGGCATCATTCTGTATAATCTGCCCTCGGTGACGGCAGTCGAGATTTCGGTTGATCTGGTCAGCCGGTTGCGTGAGGCCTTCCCTGGTGCGATTGCCGGGGTCAAGGATTCTTCCGGCAACTGGAGCTATACTGAGAAGATGCTGGCACGGCACAATGACCTTGCCATCCTGATTGGCGATGAACGCAGCCTTGCTGCGGGCGTGCGGCTCGGCGGGGAGGGTGCCATCTCGGGTCTGGCCAATATCTACCCCGAACGTCTCGTGCGTATGATCGATGAAGGGCGCGACGATGAAGAGGTGGTTGCGGCTGTCAATGAACTGGTGAAATATCCGGTGATTCCGGCTGTGAAGGCGATGGTTGCCCATCACCAGGGCGAAGAAGGCTGGCGGCGGACGCGTGGTCCGCTTGAAGCCTTGCCGGACGGCGATCGCAAGCATCTGACGGCAGTCTTTGATCGTCTGTTTGTCGCGGCCGCCGCCTGACGGGGAATCGTGAAGGCGTCCTGAGGAGGAACAGGCATGGATGACAGCGGCGAGCCGGTAAGATTGCGTGAGAAAGCCTATGCGAGTTTCACGGAACATCTTCTGGCCCGTGACTTTCATCCGGGGCAGTTCGTGTCGCAGCGCCAGCTCGTTGCCATGACGGGCATGCCGCTCGGGGCCATCCGCGAGGTTGTGCCCCGTCTCGAAGCTGAGGGGCTGGTGAAGACGGTGCCGCAGCGCGGGATACAGATTGCGCATATCGATATCAATCTGATCCGCGAAGCCTTCCAGTTCCGCGTCTTCATGGAGAAGGAAGCGGTTGCGCTATTCTGTGTTTCCGCTTCCGATGAGGTGTTGGCCAGGTTGCGGCGCGAACATGAAGAGACCTTGGAGAAGGCTCTCAGGGACGGAGAGACGCCCGAGCTTGAACTGCACGCGCAGGCGATCGATTGGTCGCTGCATGACACAATCATCGATTCCCTTGGCAATGGGATCATTTCGAAAGCCTATCGGATCAATGCCATCAAGATGCGCTTGATCAATCAGGAGCGGTTTCGCATCACCGGCCGCGTTATTCCGGTGATGCGCGAGCATCTGGCGGTCATTGCGGCAATCGAGACCCGCAACCCGCAAACGGCGATGGATGCCATTGCCGAGCATATCAACAATGCAAGGAATCTCGCTCTGAAGGTTTAGACGCAACGGTGCCGGAAATGGGAGTTACGGCGCTGCAATGGATTATGGGAGGACGATAAGCATGAAACGGATTCAACCGACACGCCGGCAATTTCTTGCCGGATCAGCAGCACTTGGCGCGGCGAGCTTTGCCGGCCTAAAGCCGGCATTCGCCAATGTCGACTGGAAGAAATATGCAGGCACGACCCTCGAGGTGAACCTGATCAAGAGCCCGCGCGGCGATATTCTGCAAAAGTACCAGAAGGAATTCGAGGAATTGACCGGAATCAAGGTCAATTCCGAGCAGACGCCGGAACAGCAGCAGCGCCAGAAAGCCGTGATCGAACTGACCTCCGGCAAGCCGAGCTTCGATGTCATCCATATCAGCTATCACGTGCAGAAGCGGCAGTTCGAGAAGGGCGGCTGGCTTGCCGATCTGACACCGTTCCTGAAGGACCCCACGCTCACCGAGCCGTCATTGGTCGAAAGCGATTTTGCCGAAGCGGGTCTTGCCTTTGCCAAGGACAAGAACGGCCGTTTCGGCGGTCTGCCGTTCTCGGTGGATTACTGGATTCTGTATTGGAACAAGGAACTCTTCGCCGCCAAGGGCATCGAATATCCGAAATCCTTTGATGAGCTTGTAAGCGCCGCAGAAAAACTCACCGATGCGAGCAAGGGTACATACGGGTTCGTTGCCCGCGGTATGAAGAACGCCAATACGCCGGTTTGGGCCAGCCTCATGCTCGGTTATGGCAAGAGCACGATCGACGACGGCAATCTCCAGACCGATACGCCGGAAGCAATCCAGGCCGCAACGCTCTATCAGCGCCTGATGACAAAGTCCGCACCGCCCGGCGTAACGGGTTTCAACTGGGCCGAATGCCAGTCAAACTTCCTGCAGGGCAAGGTTGCCATGTGGCTGGATGGCATCGGTTTTGCCCCGCCGCTGGAAAACCCGGAGAAATCGCGGGTCGTCGGCAAGGTCGGTTACGGCGTCATGCCCAAGGGGCCGGCTGTACAGGCTGCGCCGACCTTCGGCGATGGTATCGGCGTGACCGAGGGATCATCGAAGAAGGAAGCGGCTTACCTCTATTGCCAATGGGCCATTTCGAAGCAGATGGGCGCGCGCCTGCTGCAAACGGGCTCCGGCGTTCCCTTCCGCAATTCGATCCTCAACGATCCGGAGGTCCGCAAGGGTGTGACCATGCCGTCCGAATGGGTTGATGTGCTGACGGCATCGGCCAAGGTCAGCCAGCTCTGCCTGCCGGTCATTGTCCCGGTCACGGAATTCCGCGACGTGATGGGTGTCGGCCTGACCAATCTTCTCGGCGGCGCCGATCCCGCAACGGAAATGAAGCGGGCAACGGAAGAGTTCCGTCCCATCCTTGCGCGCAGCGAGGGCAAATGACAATCGCCGCCCCGACCATGACAACCGAAGCACAAACCACCAAAGCCAGAACGGGCAAACGCCGGCTCAAGCCGAGTTACTGGCCGTTCGTCATTCCGGCGCTGGTCATTGTCGGGGCGGTCATTCTGTTTCCCTGGGCGTTCACCCTGTGGATGAGCGTCAATGAGTGGCATCTCGGCGGAGAACAGAGCTTCGTCGGGCTTGCGAATTTTACCCGCCTGGCAGGCGATACACGCTTCTGGCAATCGATGGGGCACACCGTGCTCTATACGCTTCTCTCCGTCATCGCCCCGTTGTTTTTTGGAACCATTGCGGCTCTGATCTTCGACAGCAAATTGCCGATGCGCGGCCTGCTGCGCGGCATTTTCGTCATGCCGATGATGGCCACGCCCGTGGCCATCGCTCTGGTCTGGACCATGATGTACCACCCGCAGCTCGGGGTTCTCAACTACCTCCTGTCACTGGTTGGCATCGGGCCGCAGGAATGGATATTCAACCAGAACACGGTGATCCCGTCACTGGTGCTGGTCGAGACCTGGCAGTGGACACCGCTTGTCATGCTCATCGTGCTCGGCGGCCTTGCTTCCATGCCGCGCGATCCCTTCGAGAGTGCGGAAATCGATGGCGCCAATGGCTGGCAGAAATTCCGTTACATCACGCTGCCAATGATCCTGCCCTTCATGATGGTTGCCGTGATCATCCGCTCCATCGATGCCCTGAAGAGCTTTGACATCATCTTTGCCATGACGCAGGGCGGCCCCGGTACGGCGTCCGAGACGATCAATATCTATCTCTACAATGTTGCCTTTTCCTACTACGACATCGGCTATGGCTCGGCGATTGCCGTGGTCTTCTTCGTCGTCATCATCACCATGTCCATGGCGCTGCTTTATCTGCGCCAGCGGACCAAATGGAACAGCTGAGGGAGACGCCGATGGCCCGCCGTAGTCCGCTGAAATCACTGGGCACCGCTTTCGTTGTGTTCGTGATCGTTTCGCCCGCCATTTTCTTCTTTCTCTGGATGCTGTCGCTGTCGTTGAAATACGAGATCGATAATGGCGCCTATCCGCCGATCTTCATCCCGGAGCGGTTTGCCTGGTCGAACTACACCCAGATTTTTGCCACGAACGATTTCCTGCATTACTTCTGGAACAGTCTGATTGTGACGGGCATATCGACATTGCTGGCCCTGCTCGTCGGGGTGCCTGCCGGCTATGGCATTGCCCGCCTGCGCGCCGACAAGGCGGCCATCGTTGTCATGATCGCGCGCATGACGCCGGGCCTGTCCTACCTCATTCCCCTGTTCCTGCTGTTCCAGACGATGGGATTGCTGGGAACGCTGTGGCCGCAGATCATCATCCATCTGGTTGTGACCGTGCCCATCGTGATCTGGATCATGATCGGCTATTTCGAGACGACACCGATGGAACTGGAAGAGGCCGCCATGATCGACGGTGCAACCTCATGGCAGGTCTTTGTCAAGGTGGCGCTGCCCATTGCCAAGCCCGGTATTGTCGTTTCGCTGATCCTGGCGGTGATCTTCTCCTGGAACAATTTTGTCTTCGGAATTGTGCTGGCCAGCCGTGAAACCCGGACCTTGCCGGTCGCGGTCTACAACATGCTTTCATTCGAGCAGGTCAGTTGGGGCCCACTGGCCGCTGCGGCGCTGGTCGTTACACTGCCGGTGCTGCTGCTGACCGTTTTCGCCCAGCGCCAGATCATTGCGGGTCTCACCGCCGGTGCCGTCAAGGGCGGCTAGAACAGGTTTTCAAGAACAGGGAGGGCGCGATGGCTTCGGTCTCGATCAAGGATGTCACCAAGAAATACGGCAACGTCAATGTGATGCACGGTGTCTCCGTCGATATTGAAGATGGCGAGTTCGTCATTCTCGTCGGCCCGTCGGGCTGCGGGAAATCGACATTGCTGCGCATGATCGCCGGGCTGGAGGAAATCACCACCGGGGAAATTGCCATCGGCAGCCGCGTGGTCAATGACCTGCCTGCCAAGGAGCGCGACATCGCCATGGTGTTCCAGAACTACGCGCTCTATCCGCACATGACGGTGGCCGACAATATGGGCTTCGCGCTCATGCTCAAGAATGCCCCGAAGCAGGAAAAGGAAAGCCGGGTCGGCCGCGCGGCGGAAGTCCTTGGTCTTGAAAAGCTGCTCGACCGCTTTCCGCGGCAATTGTCCGGCGGCCAGCGCCAGCGCGTCGCCATGGGACGCGCCATCGTCCGTGATCCGCAGGTCTTCCTGTTCGATGAGCCGCTTTCCAATCTCGATGCGAAACTGCGCGTACAGATGCGCAGCGAGATCAAGGGGCTGCATCAGCGGCTTGGTACCACCATCGTCTATGTGACGCATGACCAGATCGAAGCCATGACCATGGCCGACAAGATCGTCGTGATGAAAGACGGCTTGGTCGAACAGATCGGCACGCCGCTCGATCTCTACGATTATCCCGCCAATTTGTTCGTCGCCGGGTTCATCGGCTCGCCGTCGATGAATTTCGTCAAGGGGCGTCTGGCCGGGGCAGGGCAGTTCGTGACGCCGGAAGGCATCACGTTGCCCGTGCCGCAGACCATCCAAACCACGGGATCAGCGGACGTGATCTATGGTGTGCGGCCGGAGCACATCAAGATTGCCGCCGGCGGCATCCCGGTTGACGTCAGCGTCGTCGAGCCGACGGGCTCGGAAATCATGGTGGTCGGCAAACTGGGCGATCAGGAAATCATGTGTCTCTTCCGCGAGCGGCTATCGATCAAATCGGGCGACCGGATTCACATCGGGATCGATCCGGCGAACAGCCACCTGTTTGATGGCGGAACGGGCATGCGGCTCGGCAAGCGCAACGCTGCGCACTAATCCATCGTATCAGCACTCTCTTCCGGGAGCCTTTACCGTGACCCTATCGACCGAGACCTACAGAACCGGAACTTTCGTTGGCCGTGTCTGGCGCCCCGATGTGCAGGGCCCCGCCCTTGTCGTGGTGCGCGACGGCGTGCTGTTTGACATCACCTCACGTCAGACGGCGACAATGCGTGACCTGCTGGAACTGGACGAGCCTGCCGCCTATGTCGCTGCGCAGGCCGGAGAAGAACTCGGGCCGCTGGATACGGTTCTGGCGCAGTCCGTCGAAAGTGAAGCCGATGCCGCGCGGCTTCGGCTGCTCGCGCCCTGTGATCTGCAGGCAGTCAAGGCCTGCGGCGTTACCTTTGCCCGCTCGATGATCGAGCGCGTCATCGAGGAGAAGGCCGCGGGCAATCCGGCGCTGGCGCTGAAGATCCGTGAACGCATCATGCCGATCATCGGCAACAGTCTGCGCGATCTGAAAGCCGGTTCGCCGGAGGCTGCCAAGGTGAAGGCTGCCCTGATCGAAGAAGGTGTCTGGTCGCAATATCTGGAAGTCGGAATCGGGCCTGATGCGGAAGTATTCTCCAAGGCGCAGGTCCTCTCCTCCGTCGGCTGGGGCGCATCGGTCGGTCTGCATCCGATCTCAAGCTGGAACAATCCGGAGCCAGAAATCGTGCTCGCCGTCAACAGCAAGGGCAGGGTGCAGGGCGCGACGCTCGGCAATGACGTGAACCTGCGCGATGTCGAAGGCCGCTCCGCCCTTTTGCTCGGCAAGGCAAAGGATAACAATGCCTCCTCATCGATCGGGCCGTTCATCCGGCTGTTCGATGCGACCTATTCCATCGATGACGTGCGCAATGCCGATCTTGACCTGATGGTCGAAGGCCGGGATGGGTACGTGCTGAAGGGCAGCAGTACGATGAAGGAAATCAGCCGCGATCCGCTGGATCTGGTCGCCCAGACCACCGGACGGCATCACCAGTACCCGGATGGCTTCATGCTGTTCATGGGAACGCTGTTTGCGCCGGTCGAAGACCGCGATACGCCGGGGCAAGGATTTACCCACAAGATCGGCGATGTGGTCACCATATCGAATCCGCAGCTTGGTGCGCTCACCAATACCGTGCGGTTGTCGACGGAGTGCCCCGAATGGACATTCGGCATGGCGGCGCTCATGCGCAACCTTGCCGCGCGTGGTTTGCTGTAAGCAACCAACGCTAGATTCTGCCCGCAGCGCGGCTGCCGCCTGGCGGCTGGGCTGAACAATTGTCACAATAGTTTCGTCTAAGGTCGATCAAACTTTCACACAGCCCGTCCAGAGTTGAACGCGAGCGAGGCAGCCGGATTTATCCAGAGCTGCCCCGGGTTCATTCTCTCAATTGCCGTATTCAGGGGGCTTTAATGCAGGGTTTTGGTGTGAAAATTGGTCTGGCCGCAGGGCTGCTGGCCGCCGGGTTTGGCGCGACGCCAGCCATGGCCGAGAAGGTCAAGTTCGAGTTCTGGTACGGCCTGAGCGGCGACCTTGGCGAGCGTGTGCAGGATGCCTGCAAGAAGTTCAACGACTCCCAGGCCAATTTCGAAATCGTCTGCACCAGCCAGAACGGCTATCCCGAAACAGTCCAGAACGCCATTGCCGCCTATCGCGCCAAGAAGCATCCGGCCGTCGTGCAGGTCTTCGACGGCGGCACGCTCGACCTGATGCTCTCGGGCGCTTTCGTCCCGGCCAAGAAGCTGATGGAAGACAATGGCTACAAGATCGACTGGAGCAATTATTTCCCCGGTATCGCCAATTACTATGCGACGGCAAAGGGCGAGCTGAACTCCTTCCCGTTCAATTCGTCGACCGCGATGTTCTACTACAATGTCGATGCCTTCACCAAGGCCGGTATCCAGAATGCGCCAGAAACATGGGAAGATGTCGAAGCCGCAGCCCGCAAGCTGAAAGCGGCCGGTTATGCCTGCCCGTTCGGTTTCAGTTTTGACAGCTGGGCGACGGTTGAACAGTTCTCCGCCATTCATAACCAGCCCATCGCTACCAAGAACAACGGCTATGACGGGCTCGATGCGGAACTTACCCTCAACAAGACCAAGCTGGTCGACCATCTGACATTCTTCAAGAAGATGACCGATGAAGGCCTGTTCGTGGTCAAGACCAAGCAGCTGGGCATGGACGTTGTTCCAGCCTTCACCTCCGAAACCTGCCAGATGATCCAGTCGTCGATTGCCGATCACGGCACAGTCGGCAAGACCATCAAGCAGGGCACGAAATGGGACGTGACCATGCTTCCGGTCTGGAAGGGAACGGCACGCCAGAATTCGATGGTCGGTGGTGCATCCCTCTGGGTTCTCAACAACCGCCCCGAAGCTGAATACAAGGGTGCCGCTGCGTTCCTCAACTTCATCGCCCAGCCGGACATGGTTGAGTGGTGGTCGACGGTCACCGGCTACATCCCGGTCACCAAGACAGGCTTTGAAGCGATGAAAGCCAAGGGCTTCTACGACCAGCCAGCCTTCAAGGGCCGTGAAAAGGCCATCGCCAGCCTGACCTTCACCCCGACTTCCGCAAATACCCGCGGCATCCGCCTCGGCGGCTTCCCGCAGATCCGCAAGGAAATCTCCGATGCGATGGAAGGCATCTTCTTCGGCAAGTTGACTGTGCAGGCCGGTCTCGACCAGGCTGTCGAGCGCGGCAATGTCATCCTGCGCCGCTTTGAAAAGACCTATGCCGGAAAAGTCCTGAACTAAGTGCAGGCTTTCAAATGGCCCGGAGCGGAACCGCACCGGGCCATTTCCTTTTCATCCCATAGGCAGAATTGAATATTCTCATGAACAAGCGCGCTGTTTTCAAAAGCTGGTGGTTGCCCGTCCTTTTTGCATTGCCGCAACTCCTGCTCATTTTGTTCTTTTTCTATTGGCCTGCTATTTCGGTTTTCAACTGGGCTTTCACGCTGGAACCGGCCTTTGGCGGTGCGGGCGAACGTCTCTTCGTTGGTTTTGACAATTTTCGCGATGTTTTTGCCGACAGCGAATATTGGCGCTCCGTGTCCCTGAGCCTGTTCTTCGCTTTCACGGCGACCGGATTGTCCATGTTCATCGCCTTTATCCTGGCGATCTGTGTTGACCGTCAGTTGAAGGGCTCAAGCCTGTTCCGGTTCTTTTACATCTGGCCCTATGCCATTGCCGCACCGGCGGTGGGTCTGGCGTTCCGCTTCATCTTTGCGCCGGAAAGCGGTCTGATCGCGGTGGTGAACACCTGGTCGCCCGACCTCTGGAATCCCGCCAAGTACGGCAGCCATGCCATGATCCTCGTCATCATCTGTTTTGCGTGGAAATGGATCGGCTACAACTTCATCTTCATGACGGCCGGCCTGCAATCCATCCCGCGCAGCCTGCTGGAAGCATCGTCCATGGACGGCTCGGGCCCGGTGCGCCGCGCGCTCGATATCCAGGTCCCACTCCTGGCACCAACCCTGTTCTTTCTCCTGGTTCTCAATCTGACCGAGAGTTTCGTTGGCCCGGATACCTACGGTATCGTCGACCTGACCACCGAAGGCGGACCCAACAAGGCAACCGATGTCATGGTCTACCGCATCGTCAGCGAAGCCTTCCGCGGCCTGAATTACTCCGGCGCGGCAGCCCAGAGCCTCGTCCTGATCGGACTTATCATGGTGTTCACGTTCATCCAGTTCCGCTTCGTCGAGCGGCGCGTGCATTACAAGTAGGATTCCGGCGATGATCGAACGCACCCCCATACTCAACGCCGTCACCTACTTCATCATGATCCTGGGACTGATCCTCATTCTCGGACCGTTCTGGATGATTTTCACGGCGTCCACCCAGTCGCTGCAAGAGGTCACGGCCGTGCCCTTCAACATGACACCTGGCGGTGACTTCCTGAAGAATGTTCATGCCGCCTGGGATCGTGCCAATCTCGGCCCGGCACTGTTCAACAGCCTCATCACCTCGCTGCTGGTCATGGCGGGCAAGATCGCATTGGCGGCGCTCAGCGCCTTTGCCATCGTCTATTTCAAGAGCCCCTTGCGTCACGTCTTCTTCTGGATGGTTTTCCTGACGCTGATGCTGCCGCTCGAAGTGCGCGTCATCCCGACTTACAACATCGCTTCAGACGTGTTCCAACCCGTCCGCTGGATCGTCCAGACCATCACCGGCATCGAATTGTCACTGCAATGGAACCTGCTGAACTCCTATTCCGGTCTGGTCCTGCCTCTGATCGCGACCGCGACAGGCACATTCCTTTACCGGCAGTTCTACATGACGCTCCCCGATGAACTGGCAGAGGCGGCCAAGATGGATGGCGCGCGGCCGCTGCGATTCTTCATCGACATCCTGCTTCCGCTGTCGCGCACCAATATGCTGGCGCTGGCAACAATCATGTTCGTCTATGCCTGGAACCAGTATCTCTGGCCCAAGCTGATGACCACCGATGCCAGCTATCAGACGGCGATGGTCGCCATGCGTGCGCTGGTGCCATCCGTCAATGCCTTGCCTGAATGGAATGTCTCCATGGCAGGCGCCCTCATCATCATGTTGCCACCCCTGGTCGTCGTTGCCGTCCTGCAACGCTGGTTTGTCCGTGGCCTGGTCTCGACCGAGAAATAAAGGAAGTAGCAATGGCTGAAATTGGCATCAAGGATGTGCGCAAGACCTATGGCAGCACACAGATCCTGCATGGCGTCGACCTGAACTTCAAATCCGGCGAGTTTGTCGTCATTCTCGGACCCTCCGGCTGTGGCAAGTCTACGCTGCTGCGCATGATTGCGGGTCTTGAAGAGATTACGTCAGGCGAAATTTCAATTGACGGCAAAGTGGTCAACAATCTCGAGCCGCGCGATCGCGGTTGCTCGATGGTGTTCCAGAACTACGCGCTCTATCCGCACATGAATGTTGCCGCCAACATCGGCTATGCCCTAAGGGTTGCCGGTGTTCCGCGTACCGAGCGCGACCGGCGCATTGCGGAAACAGCCAAGATCGTCGGGCTGGAAGAACTGCTCGACCGTAAACCGGCGCAGCTTTCCGGCGGCCAGCGGCAGCGCGTTGCCATGGGCCGCGCGATCATCCGCGAACCGAAGGTGTTTCTGTTCGACGAACCGCTGTCCAATCTTGATGCCAAGCTGCGCGTGCAGATGCGTGTGGAAATCCGCCGGCTGCACAAGCGGCTGTCGGCAACTTCGGTTTTCGTCACCCATGATCAGGTGGAAGCCATGACCCTGGCCGACAAGCTGATCGTCATGAACAAGGGCCATGTGGAACAGGTCGGCACGCCGCTTGAAATCTACCACCGTCCGCGCACGCGGTTTGTCGGAACCTTCATCGGCTCGCCGGCGATGAATTTCTTCGACACGACCATTGCCGCAGGCGGCGATCACGTGCTGCTGGACGGCATCGCGCAGGCAATCGATCCGGTGCTTGGCGGCCAGAACGCGGGGACCGCGGTTTCCGTCGGAATCCGTCCAGAACATTGCCGTCTCGTTCCCGCCGGTACCGTGAACAGCGTTCCGGCCAATGTCGATTTCATCGAAGAGCTCGGCTCCGGCCGGATCGTTCACGTCGAGATTGACGGGCTGAGCTTTGCGGTGTCAGTTGAGGAAGATCAGTTCTTCGAGCAAGGCGCGGTTGCAGGTCTGCAGTTGCCCTCCGAACATATTCACCTGTTTTCGCAGGAAACCGGTTTGCGCCTTGATGATGCTCCGGCAGCGACGCGTCAACCAGCTCCGAAAACAGTGGCCGCATAACCCGACTTGAAAGGATCAAACATGAGTTCGGATTCAACCATTTCCGCCGTTGGCTTTTGCACCTACACGGGCAAGGGCAATTTTGACACGCTGGAAGATGCCCTTCGCACCATTGCCGGTCTCGGTGCCAATGCTGCCGAGCTGTCGCTTTATGGCGAGGAAATCATCTCGGGCGGCCGGATTATTCCGGGACGCGCCGAACGCCTGACCGCGATCACGCGGCAGTTCGACCTGCGCTACAGTGTGCACGGCCAGATCGTCTCCAATTTCATGGACCGCGAGCGTCTGGAGTATCAGAAGGCCGTGGTCCGCGCGATGCTGGAACTGTGCAATCGCGTTGAAGCGGGCATCCTCGTGCATCACAGCGGCAGTGCCAAAATGCCGGCCCAGTCACACATTGCCGATCTCGATCGCATGGAGCGCGATGCGCTTGCCGAAATGGCCGAGGTTGCCAAGGGTTACGGCGTGCGGATTGCCTTGGAAAACATTTTCGCGGTCACCGATGCGGAATACCGCCAGACACCGGCACAGGTCGGCGAAACCGTACGGACCATCGGCAGTGCCAATGTGTGCGGCCTGATCGATTTCAGCCATGCCTACATCGAGAGCACGCGGCTTGGTCTCGATTGGCGCGAACAGATCAAGGCGATGGCACCGGTCACCGGGCATCTGCATGTGCATGACAGCTTTGGCCGTCCTTATAACAGCATGACCAAATTCTATCATCCGGCTGAAGCAACGGCGCTTGGCATTGGTGACCTGCATCTGCCGATCGGTTGGGGCGACATTCCCTGGGAAGAAATCTTCGAGGAGCTGACGTTCCTGCCGGATACCATGCTGATCATGGAAATTGTCGAGAACCGGTTTGCCAATGAGCAGGCGGATTGCCTCGAGCGTGCATTCAAGCTGGCTGAAATCGCCAATCGCCGCCGTCTGGCCGCTTAGGTGAAAGCGGCGCGGTCGACTGGTTGACCGCGCCCCTTGCTTCCGGTCACAATGCCAATCATCGGGACTGGCTGTTGCCGGTCTTTCGCTACCGGGAATTGTGAACATGGCTGATCATATTCTGTTTGTTGCAAAAGATGCCGCTGACTGGACCAGGACCGAGCCCGGCGTCAGCCGACGCATCATGGCCTATCTGCCGGAAATGATGCTGGTGGAAGTGCAGTTCGAAAAGGATGCCGTCGGCTCGCTGCATTCGCATCCGCACATTCAAGCGAGCTATGTTGCAGAAGGACGCTTCGAAGTCACCATCGATGGCGTCAGCCAGGTGCTGGAGCAGGGCGGCAGTTTCATTGTTCCGTCCAATCTCGTCCATGGGGTCAAGGCGCTGGAAAAGGGTCGCCTGATCGACAGTTTCTCGCCGCATCGGGCCGAGTTCCTGGCCTAAGCTACACTTCATTTTTCTGCTGCCACCGCTTGACAGCATCCTTGCGATAGGCAAAACTGAAACCGGTTTCACTTTGTGCCGGACGGACGTTTGACCTTTGATCTGACCATATTGGCACCGCACATTCCTTTTCTCGTGAAAGGTGCGGTCCTGACAGCTGAGGCTTGCGTGCTGGCGCTTGCCGGCAGCCTGTGCATTGGTACGGTCGTTGCAGCGCTGGTCACATCCGCGTCGCCGCTTCTCTCCCGCATTGCCTATGTCTATGTCGATCTGTTCCGCAACATTCCGTTCATCGTCCAGCTCTTCTTTTTCTTCTACGGCCTGCCGGAGATCGGCATCTATATCGATGCGTTCACCACGGGAGTCATTGCACTTTCCATCGCGGGCGGCGCTTTTACCTCGGATGTGATCCGGTCCGGAATCCTGTCGATCGATCCCGGCATCCTGGAAGCGGCCGAAGTCAGCGGGCTTTCCAAACCGACGATCTTCCGCAAGATCGTCATGCCGATTGCCTTGAGGACCTCGGTGCGGCCATTGGGTTCGGTTTTCATCAATCTCATCCTGACATCGTCGATCCTCTCGACGATCACGCTGAACGAATTGACCGGTTCGGCCAAAATCGTGGCATCGGATACATTCCGGCCCTTTGAAATCTATGCGGTTCTGCTCGTCGCCTATGCCTGCCTGACCTATCTGGTCTCGCTCGCCATCGGCGCGTTGCATCGCTATCTCAACCGTGATCAGACAGAGGCCGCCTGATGCGTTATACGGCGTTCACCTCCTATGACATCGTCCTGCTCGCGCAGGGGCTGAGTGTTTCCCTCGCGCTTTTCCTGGCAACGACAATCATCGGCCTTTTCATCGGCTCTCTGTGGGCCGTCATCCGGTTCTATCGCATTCCCGTGCTGGCGCAGGTCGTGGCTATCGTCGCGGAAGTGCTGAAAAATTCCCCGGTTCTGGTCCAGCTGTTTCTCGTGTTCTTCGGCCTGCCTGCTTTTGCCAAGATCAATGTAACGCCGGTCGAGGCCGCGGTGATCACGCTGTCGGGCAATACGGCGGCATTCGTCTATGTCATTGCCGTGTCGGCGATCGAGTCCATCGGCCGCGACCAGATCGAGGCCGCTCGGGTTTTCGGTTTGTCGCGCTGGCAAATCCTTCGCCGCATCATCGCACCGCAGGCCATGGCGTTTGCCATCGGTCCGCTGACCGGTCTTCTGGTGAACCAGCTGCAGGTGACATCGCTGATATCGGTGATCGGCGTGGTGGACCTGACGAAGATCGGCAACATTCTCAATCTGCGCACGCTGAAACCATTCATCGTCTGGGCTGTCGTCGGCGGGCTTTATTATGTCATGGCCAAGCTCGTCGCCTTTGGCGGAGCCAAGCTGGAGAAGCGGTTGAGGGCGCACACCGCATGGAAAGGTCTGTGAAATGATCAGCGTGAGAGGAGTACGCAAGGCGTTTGGTTCTGCGACCGTACTCGACGGAATAGACCTTGATGTCCATAGCGGTGAAGTCGTGTCGATTCTCGGCTCCAGCGGCTCGGGCAAATCGACCCTGATCCGCTGCATGAACGGCCTGGAGAAGCTCGATGGCGGGCGTATCACCATCGATGATTTCGATGTTTCCCGTCCGAAGGAGCTGTCGGAAGCCCGCAAGCGGTCGGCGACGGTCTTCCAGCTTTTCAATCTTTACCCGCATATGACTGCCGTGCAGAACATCGCGCTCGCACCGGTGGAAGTGCTGAAAATACCGCGCAAGCAGGCGGAAGCCGATGCGCGCACGCTTCTGGACTCCGTTGGCCTGAGTGCCCGTGCCGATGCCTTCCCGGCGCAACTGTCCGGCGGGCAGCGCCAGCGTGTCGGTATCTGCCGGGCGCTCGCCATGAAGCCGCGCTATCTCCTGCTCGATGAAATCACCAGTGCGCTCGATCCCGAGATGACGTCGGATGTGCTGGCCATTCTCGCCAAGCTCGCCCATGACGGAACGACGATGGTTTTCGTCACGCATGAAATCGAGTTTGCCCGCACCATCTCGTCGCGGATCGTTTTTCTCGACAAGGGACAGCTCGTTGTCGACCTGCCGACAGCTGAATTCTTTGCAGCCGATGGCGGCATGGCCAAGCCACGCATCGCCCAGTTTCTCTCCAAAATGCGTAAAGACTGACAATGATCCTGATTGCGAACAACGAGGCTTGGCCGGGTTTTGCCAGGAGCGTCGAGCTCCTCAAGCAGAAGGCGCATGGCCTTGACGCCATGGTCGCCGGTATCAGCGAAGTCGAGCGCGAAGTGAAGGTCCGCAGTGTCGGCTTCGGCGGCTGGCCTAACATGCTCGGGCGCATGGAGTTCGATGCGGGCGTGATGGATGGCACGACGCGGGATGTTGGCGCCGTCGGCGCGGTTCCCGATACGCTGCCCGTCGCGGCGCTCGCGCATGCGGTGATGAAACGATTACCGCATGTCATGCTGACCGGCGATGGTGCCCGCCGTTTTGCCACGGAAATCGGCTTTCCCCTTGATGAAACGTTATATGAAGACAGCAAACGCGTCTGGTGGGAGCGGTTGCAGAAAGAATTGACGCCGGAGGAGCTGGCAGCTTTTCCAGATATTCCGCTCGCGCCCCTGAGCCGCACCATTACCGACCCGGAGCGCGTCCGCGATACCACGGTGTTCCTGTCGAAGGATTCCGCCAACGGCATTCACGCGGTTACCTCCACCTCCGGCTGGGCCTGGAAATATCCAGGGCGCCTCGGCGATTCTCCCATCGCCGGTGCCGGGTTCTATGCCGACAGCCGCTATGGTGCCGCCGCCTGCACCCATACGGGTGAAATGACCATCCGTTGCGGCACGGCCCGCAGCATCGTGCTTGCCATGCGCTTCGGCCATTCCCTGCGCGCAGCGGTCGATATGGCGATGGAAGACCTCGCACAGCTGACCACCGGATTCTTGGCTGGTGTCGTCATTCATGCCATCGACGCCAAGGGCAATCACGACGTGGCAAGTTTCCGCTGCGACGATGAAATCAAATACTGGTTCTGGGAAGCCGGGATGGAGGAACCCGAACGCCGGCTTGCCCGAAAATATGATCCGCAACAAACAACACAAAGGGGACATTCATGAAACGGTTCATTGGAAAACTGGCAGCACTCGCGCTGACCGGTGCACTGGCTTTTACAGGCGTGGCGCATGCCGGGAAGATCGACGATATTCGCGCGCAGGGAAAGGTCCGCATCGGCGTGTCGCTTGGCGGCGAGCCCATCGGTTTCCGCGACGACAAGAATAATCCGGTCGGCTATGACGTCGATGTGGCAACCATGCTGGCGGCCAAGCTTGGCGTTCCCGTCGAGTTCACCGACGTTTCCGGCGATGCCCGCGTGTCCATGCTGGTCTCCGGCCAGCTCGATATCGTGGTGGCCAATACCTCCGCGACGCTGGAACGCGCCAAGAGCGTCAATTTCTCGATTCCCTACAACCGTGCCGGCCTGCGCGTTATCGTGCAGAAGGATGCCGGCATCGCCAAGCTGGAAGACCTGGCGGGCAAGAAGGTGGTTGTCGGCCGCGGCACGACAGGCGAAAGCTTCCTGAAGAAGAGCGTGCCGACGGCGGAACTGGTCTATACCGACAATTTCTCGCCCGATGGCGTGCTGCTCCTGCAGCAGAAGCGCGTCGCTGCGGCCATCGAAGACTCGTCGCTGCTCGACTATCTCGCCACCAAGAACGAGAATCTGGTAACCTTGCCCGGCCTCTATTCCAACGATCCGATCGGTATTGCCGTTGCCAAGGGCGATCCGGAATTCGTCCGCTGGCTTGACATGTTCGTCTCCGACTACATCCAGTCCGGCGCCTATGATGCGAATTACAAGAAGTGGTGGGGCGAAAAATCCAACCCGCCGGCGCTGACGCCGCTCTGGTAATTTCAAGGCAAGGGCCGGGCATCGTTCCCGGCCTTTGCATTTTGATCAGGAGCTTGACCGTGCGACGAAGTAGGTCGGCACCTGGATGAGTTTCTCGCCCGCGTTGAACAGGGCAGGTTCCCGCAGAAACTTCAGGATTTCATCGATATAGGCGGCCTTGTCGTAGCCGATGGATGAAATCGGATAAGCCTCGTATTCCGCCAGGGTCACGTCGTCGAAGCCGTAGAGACGGAATGTCCGCGGCCGGTTGTCCGGAAAGTCGTTCCGGTGCACATCGAGAACACCCATGGCCATCGCGTCAGATGTGCAGAACACCGCGTCCGCTGTTTGCCAATCGGACGAGGATGCCACATGGCGGCCGCTCTGGTAGGAATAGTCGCCGCGCAGTTCCGCGACCAGCCTGATGTCCTGGCGCTGCAGTTCCGATTTGTAGACGGCGATGCGTGTCTGTTCGACCGGCGAGGCGGACCGGCCTGTCACGAGGAGCGCACTGCGCACGCCCTTGTTTCGCGCATCTGTGACCGCTGCGGCAATCCCCACCTGCTCATCGGGAATGATCGCGGGAGAGCTCACATCCCGCATGCCGTTGAGCATCAGGACGCTGTCATTGCGGAACATTTTCCGCACCGTTTCCGCATCGGCGAAATCGGAGAACACGAGGGCCGCGTCCACGTGATAGGCAATGCCGTTGCGCAGGAATTCGTCAATCCGTTCGGCCGAGCCGACGCGGACAAAGATCACCTGTTTGCCGATGGACTGGATTTGACTGATCAGGAGATCGAACAGGTCGAGATCCGAGAGATCATGGATGTGGTTGACGATGACGGCAACGAGATTGACGGTCTTCGTCGTCAGGCTCCGCGCCAGGAGGTTGGGTTTGAAGCCAAGCTTGGCAGCCGCTGCCAATACCCGCTCCCGTTTGTCGGCCGAGACGGGCCTTGGTTCACTTGACAGCGCCCGGGACGCGATGGCGCGGGAGACACCCGCCAGTTCGGCGACATCCGCAATGGTTGGCAGAGTGTGACGTTTGCGCGGATCGGTCATGGATATCGGCATCCTTCATGTCTGATCCGCTCTTTGGTGTTGCCAAAAACGATACGTTGATGGCCAGCAGGCGGGAAGCAAGGATCGATCCATGCTTACCCGCTTCCCCCTCAGCACTTCAATAGCAAAACACGCTTCTAACGTGGGCCAAGTGTGCGGAACGTCATCTCCAGACTCGATTGCGTATCGGCGGTTGGCCGGTACTCCAGTCCGACAAATCCATTGTAGCCGTTGTCAAACAGCCAATGCAGGGATTTTGACAATTCCAGTGTGCCGCTGCCGGGTTCATTGCGGCCGGGATGGTCAGCAATATGGACATGAGCAACGCGGTCAATCCGGCTTTTGAGCACGTCTGCCGTCGCTTCTCCCATGACGAGAGAATGATAGATATCGTAGACAATGCGGATTTCCGGACGGTTTACTTCATCGATAATATCAAGACCTTCAACCGTTGAATGAAGAAAATAGCCTTTGTGGTCAATAAGGGTGTTGAGTGGTTCAAGCCCCAGCACAACGCCGGTTCCAGCCAGCACATCGGCCGCCTGTGTCAGGCAATCGACCAAGGCCAGATGTTGTTCGGCGCGGGTGCGGCCGGGAAGATCATCCCCGGCCTGCGCGATGAGCACCTTGGCACCCAGCCGGTTTGCCATTTCGGCGCTGGCCCGCAGACCAACCAGAAAGGCATCATGGGACGCAGGATCGGTCAGCGGAATCATTGGCTCCGCGACGAGACTGGACAACGCAAGTTTTGTTTCCGCCAATGCCTTTTCGACAGCCGGGATGTCCTTTTCCGTCCATTTCCAGAACTCGACCGCGTCAAGCCCGGCATCCCTTGCCAAGCGGATACGGTTGGCGAAATCAGGCGACTCGGGAGCGAACAACCACTCGATACAGGCCGAATACTTCATCGCTTCCCCCTTGCTGATTTTATCCACTTGCTTGCCACATCCACGCCTAGCCTTCCAGCCATTTCACCTGATCCGGGGTCAGATTGATATCGAGTGCGGAAAGGCTGTCTTCAAGCTCGCCGAGGGTGCGTGGCCCAATGAGCGGAATGACGGGGAAGGGCTGGGCCAGCACATAGGCCAGCGCCACGTGAATGGGACTGCGGCCGAGTTTACCTGCCAGTTCGATCGCCCGGTCACGCCGGCCAAAGTTTCTGTCGGAATACCAGACGCGGACCAGTTCCTCATCGTCCCGCTTGTCACGGCCGGCGCGATCGGTAAAGAAGCCGCGGCCCTGGCTTGACCAGGCAAAGTTCGGCATCTGCTTCGTGTTCAGCCACCTTTTCCAATCCTCATCCGAGGCTGCGACGCAACCCGCCCAGATCGGGTCCAGCATTTCGGCGAGCGAGAAATTGTTCGACAGGGCACCGGGCGCCGTCTTGCCGTTCTTCACCGCATAGGCAATGGCCTCGTCCATCCGCTCCTGCGTCCAGTTCGACCCGCCGAACGGGCCGCGAATCCGGCCCGCCTTAACTTCCGCATCCATGGCGTCGACAAATTCGCCGACGGGGATATCGGGATTGTCGCGGTGCATGGAATAGACGTCGACATGATCGGTCTTCAAGCGGTCAAGTGACCGCGAGAGCTGTTTGCCGATGGCATCGGGATAGCAGAGCGGCGAATGGGCTCCCTTGCCGATGAGGACAATGTCCTCACGGGGAACGGAACGGCTGGTGTGCCAGTCGCCGAAGATTTCCTCAGTCTTTCCCCCGGCATAGATATAGGCCGTATCGAACAGATTGCCGCCCGCCTCGTAATAGGCATCCAAGGTGAGGGAACCGGCGGCGAAATTCGGAAAGAACTCAAATCCCAGCGCCACGGAGGAAGCGGGTTTTGTAAGACCGGGGATTGCCCTTTTGGGTACACTCTTGCCGGGCACCGGCTTGGCACCGGAGATCGTCCTTGTCCGCTTCGCCGCCTTTTCAATGCTGTACTCGAGTCCGATTGCGGCGCGCCATTGATCCAGCACCCGCAGATTGCCGAGCGAGTCTGTCCAGCTCATGCCGGGTGCCGCAAATTCCTGCCGTTTTTCGCGGATGGCGCTGCCCGCCGCGTCCACCTCGAAGGCATAGAGCCAGCGGTTCTCCTTCACCTCGACGGTTTCATGTACGCCGCCGGGCCGGAAAATCTCGATCTTGCCTGTACCGCCCTGTTGGCCGGAGGCATACCAGAAATCCCCAACCTCGATGCGACCCCGTGCGCCGATGATACGAAGGGTATTGTCCTGTTCCGCCATGATCGAGCAGGAGACTTCGGCGACGATACCGTTCGGGAATTTAAGCAGCGCCGACGCCCATTCGTCGACGCCTGTCTGGCCAAGATGACCAGCACCGGAGACAAAGTCTGGTTCGAGAAATGGTTTGCCTTCGACGCTGCCCGCAATCAGCCGAACCATGGAAACGGGATAGCAGCCGACGTCGAGAATACCACCACCTGCGGTGTCGTTGGCAAAGAGGCGATGATCCGGCCTGACGCTGCCCATGTTGAAGCCGAAACTTGACCGGATGATACGGATATCGCCGATGACGCCGCTTTTGATGAGCTCGATCAGCTTGGCGGTTTGCGGGTGAACCCGGTACATGAAGGCTTCACCGGCGAAGACCCCGGCCTTGCGGGCTTCGTGGAAGATCGCATCCGCATCATAGGCGCTGAGCGCAATCGGCTTTTCCACGAGCACATGCTTGCCGGCGCGGATGGCCTTGATTGCCCATTCGGCATGGCCGGTGTGCGGCGTTGCGATGTAAACCGCGTCGATCTCGGGGTCACGCAGCAAGGCATCATAGCCGTTGACGATGCGGGCGCCGGGAAACTGGGTTGCGAGTTCCGGCTTGTCCGGATTGCGCGAGGCAATGGCGATGAGCTTTCCCGTTGCCGAATGGGCAATGCCATCGGCAAAGGTGCGGGCGATGGTGCCGGGGCCGATAATGCCCCAGCGAATGGATGCTGTGTCAGTCATGCTATGTCCTCTTTGGGTGCGTTGTGGCCACCGGGAGCGTGGCTGGAAAGGCGAAGTCCGGTTTATCGAAGCCTGTTTCCCGCTTTGTCGAACAGCAGGGCGTGGCTGGATTTAATGGCGATGGTCAGGGTGTCGGTCTTGAGTGCATTGCGCGATTCCTCACGCTCGATGATCAGCTGTTCCCCGCCGGCGACGTTGGCGTAGATGTAACTGGTGTTGCCGAGATGTTCGGCAACATCCACCGTGACGGTCATGTCGGCATCCCCCTGACCCGCCTTGGCGAAATGCTCGGGACGCACGCCAAGCGTCACTTTCTCACCAAGTGCCGGTGGCGGATTGTTCATGGGCAGGGTGAGACGGATTTTGCCCTGATTCACGAGGGTGATGGTGATGCTGTCAGGATCCGCCGCAACAACCTCGGCGCTCATAAAGTTCATTTTGGGTGAGCCAACAAAACCGGCGACGAACTGGTTGGCAGGATTATCGTAGAGATCGAGCGGTGCGCCAATCTGTTCGATATTACCGCCCCGCAGCACCACGATCTTGTCGGCCAGGGTCATGGCTTCGGTCTGGTCGTGAGTCACGTAGATCATGGTCGTGCCGAGTTCCTTGTGCAGGCGGGAAATCTCGACGCGCATCTGCACCCGCAGCTCCGCATCGAGGTTGGAGAGCGGTTCATCGAACAGGAAAACCCGCGGTTCGCGAACGATGGCGCGGCCAATGGCAACGCGCTGGCGCTGTCCGCCTGACAGCTGCTTGGGGCGGCGCTGCATGAGCTCCCTGATCTGAAGAATGTCAGCCACCCGCTGAACCCGGCGCTCCGTATCGGCTTTCGGGTTGCCGGTCATGCGCAGGCCGAAGGCGAGATTCTGCTCGACGGTCATGTGCGGGTACAACGCATAGGACTGGAACACCATGGCAATGCCGCGGTCGGCAGGCTCGACGTCATTGACCAGCGTATCACCGATATGGATTTCGCCGTTGGTTATGTGCTCGAGACCGGCAATCATGCGCAAGAGCGTGGACTTGCCACATCCGGAGGGACCGACGAAGACGACGAACTCGCCATCGGCCACATCGAGGCAGGCGTTGCGGATGATCTCGTAGGAACCGAAACGTTTGACGACATTCCTGAGTGAAAGTTCGGCCATGCGGCGTTTCCCTATTTGATGGCGCCAGCGGCGATACCGGCGATGAAGTGGCGCTGCAGAAGAATGAAAATGACGAGGATCGGTGCCGTGAGCATGACGGCGCCGGCCATGATACCGCCCCACGACACCTTGGTGAGACCGATCAATGTTCCGAGCGCAACCGGAGCGGTCAGCATGCCCGGCCGGGAATTGATCAGCAGCGGCCAGAGATAATTGTTCCAGGATGCGAGAAAGAGAATGATCGCGAGCGCCGCCATGGTCGGCCTGGCAAGCGGCAGGGCAATGCGCAGGAAAATTTGCCATTCCTTGACCCCTTCCACCTGCGCGGCATCGAAGAGTTCAGCCGGCATCATGGAAAAGGCCTGCCGCATGAACAGCACACCCAGCGAATTGAAGAGCGGCGGGACGATGAGCGCAATCCATGTGTTCGCCAGTTTGAATTCGCGCGCCACCAGGATGAACTGCGGGATCACCACGACGAAATAGGGCAGGGTGATCGTGCCGAGAATGATCGCGATGACCAGGGACTTGCCGACGAATTGGTAACGGGCGAGGGCCCAGCCCACCATGGAGGTGAGCAGGACCGACAGGACGGTGTAGACGATCGCGACGCCGATGGAGATTGTCAGGGCGCGGATGAAATCCGTATCCGCCTGCAGGTTGCTGAAATTCTCCAGGAAATGCGTGGATGGGAGAAGTTCGATCTGCGGGCTGAAAATGCCGTAGTCCGGCATGGTCGCGAACACGAACATCATCCAGAGCGGAAACAGCCAGATGATCGCCAGCGGGATAAGGACGCCATGCAGTGCCAGCGAGCGGACCAGGGCCGAGCGTGACTGCGACTTCATTTCTCGTCCCTCCCGATCCAAAGATTGAGCAGCGAAATCAGCACTGCCAGTGCGGCCATGGTGTAGGCGATCGCCGAAGCGTAGCCGAAGTTCAGCGAGGTAATGCCTTGCCGGTAGAGGAACAGCCCCAGGGTCTCCGTTCCGCCGCCGGGACCGCCGCGATTGGTGATGAGGAACGGCTCGGTGAAAAGCTGCATCGATCCGATGATCGACAGGATCACGCAGAACAGGATGATGGGTTTCAGAAGCGGCAGGGTGATGTGGATGAACTGCCGGAGCTTGCTCACGCGGTCCAGCGTTGCCGCTTCGTAGACATCGCCGGGGATGGATTGGAGCCCCGCCAGTATGATGATCGCATTGTATCCGGCCCAACGCCAGGTCACAGCGATGATAAGAAGCGCCATGGCCGCGGGGGCGTCCGCAAACCATGAAATGGAAGCTATGCCGACACTGTTCAGCAGCTTGTTGATGACACCGAAATCAAGATTGAACATGAGACGGAACACGGCGGCGTAGGCGACTTCACCGACCACGATGGGTGCGAAGAAGGCAAAGCGGAAAAGGCCGCGTGCTCTCAGGAGTGGGGAATTGAGCAGCACTGCCATGACTGTCGCCAGCGTGATCATCACGGGAACCTGAATGATCAGGATGATCATCGTGTTCTTCAGTGCATTATAGAAGGCGGGATCGTTGAACAGACGGCCCCAATTGGCGCCAAAACTGAAAACCCAGGGATTCACACGGGTGTTCTGAAACGACATCACAAATGAACTGATGATCGGCCATATCCAGAAGGCCGTAAAAACCATGAGATAGGGGGCAAGGAACCCATAGGCGGCCCGGTTGCGCAACTGCATCGATTGTCCTCCACGGCGATAGTCAGGTCTTCCAACGGAATGCCGGACAGGCGCTCCCACTCCTGTCCGGCACTGAGCTCATTGAGCGATTGGCAGTCCTGTTGCCGATGCGATCTGGTTTGCTGCATCATCGAGCGCAGCCTTTGCGTCGGGATATCCTCCTGCAAAATATTTGGTCTGGGTTGCCTTGTAGATGCCGTTTGCATCACCTTGAAATGCGGTGCCGCGACCGGCCACGATCCTTGGCAATGTGCCAAGAATATCGGTCCAGATGGCCTGCCCGCCCCAATAGGGCTGTGCTTCAGACACGAAGGGCTGCTTCTCGGCACCGAGCAGCGAGGGTACAAGACCGAAGTTCTTGAGCATGGTGATCTGTCCCTCATCGGTGCCGAGGACGTAGTTCAGATAGGTCCAGGCCGCTGCCTTGTTCGGCGAGCCGCTGCTGATTGCCAATGACGAACCGCCGACATTGGCCGCATGGGGCCCGTTGAGCGTAAGACTTGGCATGAGGTAGACGCCCCATTTGCCCGCAAGTTTGGGAGAGTTGGTGCGGATGGTACCCTCATACTAGCCGCCATAGAGCTGGCTCGCGACGGTACCCGCGGTATTGGCCTGAACCTTTTCGTCCCAATTGGCTGCCGTGAGCGTACCTGCGTCCTTCATCTGCTTGATCTTCTCCAGCGTGGCAATGCATGCGGGCTGGTTGATCGTGATGGTCTGGCCATCGGCGGAAAAGAAGCCGCAACCCTGTTCATTGGAGATCATACGGAACCATTCGCTGTCGCCGTTGAAGTCCGCCTGAGCCATGACAACGCTGGGGTTGGCAGCGGCAATTTTCTTGCCAGCGGCAATGAAATCATCCCAAGTCGTTATGCTCTTGGGATCCACGCCAGCCTTTTCGTAATAGTCGCGCCGGTAAAAAACGGCGACGGGACCGGAGTCCCAGGGCATGGCATAGGGGACATCGCCGGCTTCCAGCTCGGTGCGTTTGAAATCCGGGAATTTGGCTTGTATGTCGCTGGTGTAGCCGAGTTCCTTCAGATTGGTGAAGCAATCGGGAAAACGGTTCCAGAAAATCTCGGCCTTGTAGTTCTCGATGGTGACGACGTCCGGCAGGCCATCCCCGCCCGCAGCACAGGCAGCGAGCGTCTTCTCGAAGACCTGGTTATTGCCTAGATCCTGAACATTCACCTTTATATCCGGAAACTGCTTGTTGAAGCCTTCCAGCGATGCTTTCAGGGACGAAGCCGCGATATCCCAGCTCCAGATGGTAATTTCGGTTGGCTGGGCCGAAGCGGTCGCCGAACCCATGCCCAATGCTGCGACAAGTGCTGTCGCGCCAAGAAATTTGAAGCTCATTGAAAATCCTCCCTTTTCAATTGCCCGATCTTTGCGAACATGGCTACACTAGCGGCAAGGGAGCGCCTGTCTCTCATAAAGGGAACATGAATTGGGCGGAAAGTAAGATGGGAGAAAGGCCGATCTATCAGCCGGGGGCGAGCAGTGTCGAAGGTCTGCCAACCGCCCTGCAAATGTTTCACAATCACCCGCTGGTCATGGCCATGCCGCATTGGCACGCACAGGTCGAGGTCAACTACGTCATTCGCGGTTCCGTGCACTACCGGATGAAGGATCACAAAATCCGCCTCAATGCGGGCGACATGTGCCTGTTCTGGGGCGGTCAGCCGCACCGGATGGACGAATCCTCCGACGATTCGATTTACGCGGGTGCGCATCTGCCGCTCGTGCATTTCTTTCGCATGCGTCTGCCGGAGAGCGTGCCAAGCCGGTTGATGCAGGGAGCGACCCTTGTCACCGCCGCAACCGATGCGGCCGACAGGGAAAACTTTACGCGATGGTACGCCTATGCCCGATCAGGCGATCCGGTGAAGGCGGAACATGCGGTCAATGAACTGCTTCTGCGGATCGAACGCATTGGCTTCGAGCCTTATAGCCTGGTGCCTGATTGCCCGAATATGTCTGCTGGTGAGCAATCCAGTCAGCAGTCGTCCAGGGTGGTTGCGCGAATGTGTGATTTTATAGCAGGCAACTTTCTACAGGATATCGACTCGATCGACATAGCCACGTCGGCGGGGCTTCATCCCAAATATGCGATGAGCGTGTTCAAGAAATCGACTGGCATGACATTGAACAATTATGTGAGCCTTCTCAGGCTGTCCTACGCGCAGGCCATGCTGCTGCAGGACAGGGCGAATGTGCTGCAGGTCGCGATGGACAGCGGGTTTGGCTCGCTCAGCGCCTTCAACAAGTCGTTCCGCAATATTGCCGGCATGTCCCCATCGGACTTCCGGCGTGATCTGCGCAGCGGAGGGCAATTGACCGGCGTGACGGCTGGATTTCAAGGGTAGCGCCCATGGCAAGCGGCAGCGGATTTGCGCGTTGTTCAGATTGAGAATTGTTATTGATCATATAATATTATAAATAGTGGTCAGGGAGGAACTGGCGAAGCAGGCTGCGTCCGCGAAGCGCGTGGAGCCGATCAATATTTGCTTCAGCGTCAAGAAGCAAATCGCCAGTCACAGGGATACAATTGGTCGAAAACGAACTCAGCAATTATGATTTTCGTACGGCGGGTCATTCGCGTACGCATCACGGCCACGTCATGCGCGATCTTGGCCTGCGGATCGTCAACGGGTCCTATCCCGAGAACAGCATTCTGCCGGGGGACGCGGAACTGCTCGAGCGCTTTGGCGTGTCGCGCACCGTTCTGCGCGAGGCGTTGAAGACCTTGGCGGCGAAAGGCCTTATCCAGCCCAAGGCCAAGATCGGCACCCGCGTGCTGGAGCGCTCCAACTGGAACCTTTTCGATCCGGATATTCTCGTCTGGCATTTCGAGGCCGGTGCCAGCGCCGCCTTCCTGTCGAGCATCGTGGAAATGCGCCTGGCGCTGGAGCCGGAAGCTGCGGGTCTCGCCGCATTGCGGCGCACGGAAGCGCAGCTTGCCAAGCTCTACGAATGGGTTGAAGAGATGGGCAGCACGCGGGAATCGCCCGCACACTTTGTCCATAGCGACCTGCAGTTCCACATTGCCATCGCGGAAGCCTCCGGCAATCCGTTCATGCGCTCGATCAGTGCCCTGATCGAGGTGGCGCTGGTGACAACGTTCACCATCAGCTCGCCCATACCCAACACCGAGCGCCACATGCATTCGGTTGCACGGCACAGGGCCATCGCCGATGCCATCAGGGACCGGGACGTTGCGGCTGCCAAGGAAGCCATGCGCGGCGTCATTCAGGATGGTGCCGAACGCGTCCTCGCAGCCTCGGGCACTGACTAGAGCCTTAGACCCATCCGCCGTCGACGATGAAGTTCTGGGCGGAGCACATTCTGGAATCATCCGATGCGAGGAACAGCGCCATCCGGGCGATATCGTCGGGCATGACCCGCCCAGCCAGGCATTGGCTGCGGTCGATCAATTCATTGGCCGCATCGTCGACCCACAGATCGAGCTGGCGCTGGGTCATCACCCAGCCCGGCACCAGCGTGTTGACGCGGATGGCGTGTTTGCCGAGATCGCGGGCAAAGGAGCGGGTGAGGCCATGGACGGCCGACTTGGCAGAGGCATAGCCGGGATATCCTCCCGATGCCATCATCCAGCCGACGGAGCCGAAGTTGATGATGGAACCGCCGCCGGCGGCAATCATTGCCGGCGCAACGGCCTGGATGGCGAAAAACATGTGGCGCAGATTCACCGCAATGCGCTGGTCGAAATACTCCGGTGTCACCTCGCGCCAGTCATGGCGTGTGTCATTGGCGGCATTGTTCACGAGAACCGTTGTCGCGCCTTGGATCTTCTCGATTTCGCGGATTGTTCTTTGATAGGCACCGATATCCGTCACGTCGGCGGCGCGAAACGTCACGTTGCCACCTGAAGCATTCAGTTCTTCAGCAAGATTTCTGCCTTCCGCCTCGGCAAGATCAACAAACCCCACCCTGGCGCCTTCCGCCGCAAAGGCACGGACGATCATTTCGCCGATACCCGTTGCACCGCCGGAAATGAAAACTGGCTTGCCGGACAGGCCGGGATAGCGTGCGAAAACGGACGGCGTCATTGTCATCATCTGTACCGATTATTGTTGCGGGCAGGGCGTGCGGACCTGTCTGGCAGTTTTGCACCTTAAAGTGTAGCCACTTTCACCTTTACCGGCTTTTGTATTTTCAGCGGATTGCGCAAGGGCAAGCCGAAGGCGGGCGCTTCGATTTCAAAAACGTCGCCATTCTCTGTCTTGATGCCGTCGGCGAAGGACAGTGTTGCGGTTCCGAACATGTGGACATGGACATCGCCGGGCTGGCGGAAAACGGGATATTTGAAATGATGATGTTCGAGATTGGCAATCGTGTGGGACATGTTGTCTTCTCCGGACAGAAACGGCTTTTCCCAGATCGTCTTGCCCTTGCGCAGGATACGCGAACTGCCGCGGATGTCGGCCGGCAGATCCCCCACGATCAACTCCGGTCCCAGGGAGCAGGGGCGCAGTTTGGAGTGAGCCAGAAAGAGATAATTAACACGCTCGGTGACATGGTCGGAGAATTCATTGGCTAGTGCAAAGCCGATGCGGAACGGCGTGCCGTCGGAACCGATCACATAGATACCGGCAATCTCCGGTTCTTCGCCGGCGTCTTCGGCAAAGGCTGGAGACAAAAGCGGCTGCCCCGGCCCGGTGAGCATCGTGCCATTGCCCTTGTAGAACCATTCCGGCTGTACGCCGGTCTGTCCCTTCTTGGGTTTGCCGCCTTCAAGGCCCATGCGGAACATCTTCATCGAATCGGTCAGGGTCTCTTCCTTGGCATCGTCGATCTTGCGGTGCATGGCATCGCGCGTCGCTGCGGATCCAAGATGGGTCAGGCCCGTTCCCGTCAGATGGATGTGGGCCGGATCGTGCGTATCGATGGGCGACAGCAACCGCCCTTCGGCATAGGCGGCCTCAATGTCGAGCACTTTGCCCAGCCCGCGCTCTTCGACGATCCTGGAGAGGGATGTCTTGGCTTCAATGGCCGCGTGCGCGAGTTCGAGAATCGACCGGGTCCGCTTCACGTGCCGGAACGTATCATCCACCCGCGCGGCAACCTGCCGCTTCCCATTGGCATTGAGCAATTGAACCAAATTCACGTCTGTCCTCCCGGGGAATTATCGTGCGAAGCAAGGCAGCTTCACTTCATTCTTGACTTTTAGCGAGTGATTTTTGAAAAATACTATAATAGTATTATATCGATGTAAACGGTTGCGAGTTCGGTTTTCTGATTGCGCTGGTGGCCCGCCGGGAAAGACTTTTTGTTGTGGTTCGAAAGGACTATTCCAAAAGTCATACTTTTGAGATAAGTGTTGCAAGGATCGTGCTCTGGGAGGAGCTGGAGGCTGATACGAAGACGATTCCACCCGGAAAACATGCTCGACTAAAATAGCGTCCATTAGGGAAATTGGGAGGATACCAGTGAAAATGTTTAAGATGGTTGCTGCAGGCCTGATCGCGCTTTCTGCGATGGGTACGCAGGGTTTTGCTCAGGACAAGGGCGCCGTTGGCATCTCGATGCCGACGAAATCCTCCGCACGCTGGATTGCTGACGGAGACAATATGGTGAAGGCGCTGAAGGAACGCGGCTACACCACCGACCTGCAATATGCGGAAGATGACATTCCGAACCAGCTTGCCCAGATCGAAAACATGGTCACCAAGGGCGTGAAGGTTCTGGTCATCGCGGCCATTGACGGCACCACGCTGTCCAATGTGCTGCAGCAGGCGCATGATGCGAATATCAAAGTCATTTCCTATGACCGCCTGATCCGCGATTCCGGCAATGTCGACTACTACACGACATTTGACAATTTTCAGGTTGGTGTACTCCAGGCCGGATCGCTCGTGAAGGCGCTCGGTCTTCCCGAAGCAAAGGGCCCGTTCAACATCGAACTGTTCGGCGGCTCGCCCGACGATAACAACGCCTTCTTCTTCTACAATGGCGCGATGTCCGTGCTTCAGCCTCTGATCGACAGCGGCAAGCTCGTCGTCCAGTCCGGCCAGACCGGCATGGACAAAGTCGGTACGTTGCGCTGGGATGGCGCGGTCGCCCAGGCCCGCATGGATAATCTCCTTTCCGCCTATTATACGGACAAGAAGGTCAACGCCGTTCTGTCGCCCTATGATGGCCTGTCGATCGGTATCCTGTCGTCGCTGCGCGGCGTCGGTTACGGCACCAAGGACCAGCCGTTCCCGTTTGTTTCCGGGCAGGATGCCGAAGTTCCCTCGGTGAAGTCGATCATCGCCGGCGAACAGTATTCCACGATCTACAAGGATACGCGTGAACTGGCCAAGGTGACGTCGAATGTCATCGACAAGGTGCTGAAGGGCGAGCAGCCGGAGATCAACGACACCAAGACCTACAACAATGGTGTCAAGGTTGTTCCGTCCTATCTCCTGAAGCCGGTGGAAGTGGACAAGACCAACTGGAAGGAAATCCTGATTGGCGGCGGTTATTACACCGAAGCCCAGATCAAATAAGTCTTGGATATCCGGCAAACCCTGCGCATCATTGCGCAGGGTTTGTTGTTACGCCGGTCGTGATGCCTGCCAGGAATGTTCCGCTGGTGCGCGACCGCTGGGTTTTTATAAGTTTGCCAAGAGAAACGCCATCTGAGCCTATAGTGCTGCTCGCAGGCGTCGATGAGGATCTGCATGGATACTATCCTCGAAATGCGCAATATCACCAAAACCTTTCCCGGGGTGAAAGCGCTCAACAATGTCAATCTGAATGTCCGCAAGGGCGAGATTCACGCGCTCGTCGGCGAGAACGGTGCGGGAAAATCAACCCTCATGAAAGTGTTGAGCGGTGTCTATCCGCATGGCAGCTATGAGGGTGACATTCACTATAATGGGCAGGAACAGCACTTTCGCGATATCGGTGACAGTGAAGCGAAAGGCATCATCATCATTCATCAGGAGCTGGCCCTTGTGCCGCTTCTGTCCATTGCCGAGAACATCTTCCTGGGCAATGAACCGGCAAAGTTCGGCATTATCGACTGGCATGCTGCGGAAACCCGCACGCGTGCGCTGCTCAAGAAGGTCGGCCTGCGCGAAGATCCGCAGACGCTGATCACCAATCTGGGCGTCGGCAAGCAGCAGCTGGTGGAAATCGCCAAGGCCCTGTCGAAAGAGGTCGAACTGCTCATTCTCGATGAGCCGACGGCGAGTCTCAATGAAAAGGACAGCGACGCACTGCTTGAACTGCTGCTGGAATTCAAGGCGCAAGGTATTTCGTCGATCCTGATTTCCCACAAGCTGAACGAAGTCGGCAAGGTTGCCGACCGCATCACCGTGCTGCGCGACGGAGCAACGATCGAAACGCTGGACAAGGACGCGATCTCCGAGGACCGGATCGTGACCTCCATGGTCGGCCGCCAGCTGGCGGATCGCTTTCCCCAGCGCGAGCCGGATATTGGCGACGTCGTCTTTGAAGTGAAGGACTGGGTGGTTCACCATCACGTTCACAGCGACCGGACCGTCATCAACGGTATCAATCTCAACGTTCGCAAGGGCGAGGTCGTGGGGATCGCCGGGCTGATGGGGGCAGGGCGCACCGAATTTGCCATGAGTGTCTTCGGCAAGGCCTATGGCCGCAAGATCAGCGGCGAGGTTTTCATCAAGGGCAGGAAGGTGGATGTCTCGACCATCGGCAAGGCTGTCGAAAACGGCATTGCCTATGTCACGGAAGATCGCAAGACCTATGGGCTCAATCTGATCGACCACATCAAGCATAACACCACCATCGTCAACCTTGACGGTGTCTCGCATGGCGGTGTGCTGGACGATATGGCGGAATTGAAGGTGGCCAACGAATACCGCCGCAAGACCAATATCCGCTCATCCAGCATCTATCAGAAAACCGGCAACCTTTCCGGCGGCAACCAGCAGAAGGTTGTCCTGTCGAAATGGCTTTTTGCCAATCCGGACCTGCTGATGCTGGACGAGCCGACCCGCGGGATCGACGTCGGGGCAAAATATGAAATCTATTCCATCATCAACCAGCTGGTGAGCGAGGGCAAAAGCGTGCTCATGATCTCGTCGGAAATGCCGGAGCTGCTCGGCGTCTGTGACCGGATCTATGTGATGAACCAGGGAAGGATCGTCGGCGAAATGCCAGCCAAGGAAGCAAGCCAGGAAAAGATCATGCGCGCCATTATCCGTGCCGAAGGGAAAACATCATGACTGTTGAAACCGCAGCAACCCCGACGAAGACCGAAGCCAAGACGGACGGGTCGCCCATGAAGGGCAATCTGCGTGAATACGGGCTGGTGCTGGCGCTGATCCTGATCATGCTGTTCTTCCAGTTCACCACGAACGGCACGCTGTTCCGTCCGGTCAACCTGACCAACCTCGTCCTGCAGAACAGCTACATCATCATCATGGCCCTCGGCATGCTGCTGGTGATTGTCGCCGGTCACATCGATCTGTCGGTAGGGTCGGTCTCGGGATTTGTCGGCGGGCTTGCCGCCGTGATGATGGTGCAATGGCATATCCATTATATCCCGGCGACGATTCTGTGCCTGATCATGGGCGGTCTCATCGGCGCGGCCCAGGGCTATTGGGTCGCCTATCACAAGATACCGTCCTTCATCGTGACCCTGGCGGGGATGCTGGTTTTCAAGGGGCTGGCCCTGTGGCTTCTTGGCGGCCAGTCCGTCGGACCGTTCCCGCCGCAGTTCCAGTTGCTCAGCTCCGGTTTCATTCCCGACTTCTTCGGCGGTTCCGGTTTCAACATCACCTCGATGCTGGTCGGCATCCTTCTCGTGGCGCTGATGATCTATTTCAGCCTGCGCGGCCGGGCCAAACGCGAGAAGCACGGCTATCAGGGCGAGCCGTTTGCCCTGTTTGCCGCCAAGAACCTAATCATTGCCGGCATCATCCTGTTCCTGACCTATCTCCTGTCCTCCTATAAGGGATTGCCGAATGTCCTGATCGTCATGTCGCTGCTGATCGCCCTGTTCGTTTTCGTGACGAAACGCATGACCGTCGGGCGGCGAATCTACGCCATGGGCGGCAATGAGAAGGCGGCAAAGCTATCCGGCATCAAGACGGAGCGGCTGACCTTTCTTACCTTCGTCAATATGGGGGTTCTGGCCGCGCTGGCCGGGCTGATCTTTGCCGCTCGTCTCAACACGGCAACGCCGAAGGCCGGTCTCGGCTTCGAGCTCGACGTGATCGCCGCCGTCTTCATCGGCGGCGCGTCGGCGATGGGCGGCGTCGGGCAGGTGATGGGGGCGGTCATCGGCGCCTTTATCATGGGTGTCATGAACAATGGCATGTCGATCATGGGCGTCAACATCGACTGGCAGCAGGTGATCAAGGGACTGGTCCTGCTCGCGGCCGTGGTGTTTGACGTCTACAACAAGAACAAGGGGTAAAACGCCCACCCTGTTCTGAATGCAACAGCCCGGTCTCAAGCCGGGCTGTTTGTTTTCGCGCCCCGAGTCGGTTCATTTGGCCGGCCCGATCATCTTCATCGCGGGAAAAAATGGATATTTCCGTGCCGGGAGACCGGAAAACAGCGTATGGTTAACGGATTATAACTGTCACATTTCCCCTGTCCGGGAGCAGAATTCCCGTATTTGCTGGCTTCTGTGTGAGTGTCCTGAAGAGTTATCCCCAGGGTTGGTTGTGAGGATTTGAGAAAGTTTTGTTTTGTGCGTTTTTTTGGAAAAGGCGTGTTGACAGTTTTGGTTGGTGGGGTCTATATACCGACACAACGAGGGCGGGGCGCCGCTGGCGGTTGCTGAATGCGCCCTAAAGGAAGCTCTCTGGTGGTTTTCGGATTGTTGCGCGAGTGACGATCCTTCGAGTAGGGCCTCGAAGGGATTGACGGTGTGGCCTTGTGGTCGTGCGGTTGGTTTTC
>NZ_JBVFZN010000004.1:0-77500 GCF_055685835.1 Phyllobacterium sp. RCAM01083 | reverse complement strand
GGTTGTCCATTGGTATCCCCCATGGAGACGAAATGTTCGTGAAGGCAAGGATGGATATTGGCAATGAGAATGATCAAGTGTCTTAAGGGCATTTGGTGGATGCCTTGGCATGCACAGGCGATGAAGGACGTGATACGCTGCGATAAGCGTCGGGGAGGTGCGAATACCCTTTGATCCGACGATTTCCGAATGGGGAAACCCACCTTAGATATCTAGAAAATTTGAACTGTTGGAACGATGAAGCGCTGTTTTGGTTTGTTTCTCAAAAGGAGGCACCCATACAGACCGCTCGGTCGTCGCGGCTTATGCCGCGCCCTCCCGGAGCACAGCCCTGAAAGGGCGGTACGTGCGTGAGGGAAGAACACTTCAACTTTCTAGATATCAAAATAAGGTATCTAACTTTCGAATACATAGGGGTTAGAAGCGAACCCGGGGAACTGAAACATCTAAGTACCCGGAGGAAAGGACATCAAACGAGACTCCGTAAGTAGTGGCGAGCGAACGCGGACCAGGCCAGTGGCTTTTATGAGACAAGTGGAACACCTTGGAAAGGGTGACCGAAGTGGGTGATAGTCCCGTACACGTAATGCGAATAAAAGTCCTTGAGTAGGGCGGGACACGTGAAATCCTGTCTGAACATGGGGAGACCACTCTCCAAGCCTAAGTACTCGTGCATGACCGATAGCGAACCAGTACCGTGAGGGAAAGGTGAAAAGCACCCCGACAAGGGGAGTGAAAGAGATCCTGAAACCGAATGCCTACAAACAGTTGGAGCCCAAGATTTGTTCTGGGTGACAGCGTACCTTTTGTATAATGGGTCAGCGACTTAGTCTGACGAGCAAGCTTAAACCGGTAGGTGTAGGCGCAGCGAAAGCGAGTCTGAACAGGGCGTTCAGTTCGTCGGATTAGACCCGAAACCAAGTGATCTAGCCATGAGCAGGTTGAAGGTAAGGTAACACTTACTGGAGGACCGAACCCGCATCTGTTGCAATAGATTGGGATGACTTGTGGCTAGGGGTGAAAGGCCAATCAAACTTGGAGATAGCTGGTTCTCCGCGAAATCTATTTAGGTAGAGCGTCGATCGAATACCTTCGGGGGTAGAGCACTGGATGGGCTAGGGGATCTCACCGATTTACCAAACCTAACCAAACTCCGAATACCGAAGAGTACTAATCGGCAGACACACGGCGGGTGCTAACGTCCGTCGTGAAGAGGGCAACAACCCTGACCACCATCTAAGGTCCCTAAGTTATGGCTAAGTGGGAAAGGATGTGAGGATCCCAAAACAACCAGGATGTTGGCTTAGAAGCAGCCATCATTTAAAGAAAGCGTAACAGCTCACTGGTCTAAATAAGGGTCTTTGCGCCGAAAATGTACCGGGGCTAAAGCCATACACCGAAGCTGTGGATTTGCACGTAAGTGCAAGTGGTAGCGGAGCGTTCTGTAAGCCGTTGAAGAGAGACCCGTGAGGGCTCTTGGAGGTATCAGAAGTGAGAATGCTGACATGAGTAACGATAAAGGGAGTGAGAGACTCCCTCGCCGAAAGTCCAAGGGTTCCTGCTTAAAGTTAATCTGAGCAGGGTTAGCCGGCCCCTAAGGCGAGGCCGAAAGGCGTAGTCGATGGGAACCACGTTAATATTCGTGGGCCTGCGGGTAGTGACGGATCGCGTATGTTGTTCTTCCTTATTGGATTGGAAGGGCTTCGAAGCGGTTCCAGGAAATAGCTCCCGCGTATAGACCGTACCCTAAACCGACACTGGTGGACTGGTAGAGAATACCAAGGCGCTTGAGAGAACTGCGTTGAAGGAACTCGGCAAATTGCACGCGTAACTTCGGAAGAAGCGTGACCCTTATGTACGCAAGTATGTGAGGGTGGCACAGACCAGGGGGTAGCGACTGTTTACCAAAAACACAGGGCTCTGCGAAGTCGCAAGACGACGTATAGGGTCTGACGCCTGCCCGGTGCTGGAAGGTTAAGAGGAGAGGTGCAAGCTTTGAATCGAAGCCCCAGTAAACGGCGGCCGTAACTATAACGGTCCTAAGGTAGCGAAATTCCTTGTCGGGTAAGTTCCGACCTGCACGAATGGCGTAACGACTTCCCCGCTGTCTCCAACGCAGACTCAGTGAAATTGAATTCCCCGTGAAGATGCGGGGTTCCTGCGGTTAGACGGAAAGACCCCGTGCACCTTTACTATAGCTTTACACTGGCATTCGTGTCGGCATGTGTAGGATAGGTGGTAGACTTTGAAGCGGGGGCGCCAGCCTTCGTGGAGTCATCCTTGAAATACCACCCTTACCTATATGGATGTCTAACCGCGGTCCGTTATCCGGATCCGGGACAGTGTATGGTGGGTAGTTTGACTGGGGCGGTCGCCTCCTAAAGAGTAACGGAGGCGCGCGATGGTGGGCTCAGACCGGTCGGAAATCGGTCGTCGAGTGCAATGGCATAAGCCCGCCTGACTGCGAGACTGACAAGTCGAGCAGAGACGAAAGTCGGTCATAGTGATCCGGTGGTCCCGCGTGGAAGGGCCATCGCTCAACGGATAAAAGGTACGCCGGGGATAACAGGCTGATGACCCCCAAGAGTCCATATCGACGGGGTTGTTTGGCACCTCGATGTCGACTCATCGCATCCTGGGGCTGGAGCAGGTCCCAAGGGTATGGCTGTTCGCCATTTAAAGCGGTACGTGAGTTGGGTTCAGAACGTCGTGAGACAGTTCGGTCCCTATCTGCCGTGGGTGTAGGAATATTGACAGGATCTGTCCCTAGTACGAGAGGACCGGGATGGACGTATCTCTGGTGGACCTGTTGTGGCGCCAGCCGCATAGCAGGGTAGCTATATACGGACGGGATAACCGCTGAAGGCATCTAAGCGGGAAACCCACCTGAAAACGAGTATTCCCTTGAGAGCCGTGGAAGACCACCACGTTGATAGGCCGGGTGTGGAAGTGCGGCAACGCATGAAGCTTACCGGTACTAATAGCTCGATTGGCTTGATCATTCTCATTACTTATATCCATCTAAAGCGCTCACGCATGAGCGGGTCTTCGACCCTATGCTCCGCGAAGGCGCCGGACGACCGGCGACGGTCAGTCGACCTTGCGGGCTAACGCCCGGAAAGCCGATAATCTCAATGTTGCAAGACATTGAAAACAGTCGAAACGACAACAAAACCAGCTTCTCTTTCATCGTTGCTTTTTGCTGACCTGGTGGTTACAGCGGAGCGGCTGCACCCGATCCCATTCCGAACTCGGCCGTGAAACGCTCCAGCGCCAATGGTACTTCGTCTCAAGACGCGGGAGAGTAGGTCGCTGCCAGGTCTGCCAAACGCAACATGAAATCATAATCTCTCCACATCCCATACTTTCCAATCAACAGGCCGCATCAAGCGGCCTTTTGCTTTTGCAAAACAGCAGGCACAAGTGCATAATTACACGCCGCTTCAAACGCGGTAGCCGGAAATACCGGCATGGTGGCAAGGGGTGCAGCAGCCCCGTCCGACCGCAGAAGCCTCAAAGCTTCCAGGTCGGACAAACGGAGAAATCCGGGCTGCACCGTCTGACCGCAGGGCAACGCCCGAGGACAGACACACGAAAACGGCAATCGCCGGATATGGTGGCGCGGGGTGGAGCAGCCCGGTAGCTCGTCAGGCTCATAACCTGAAGGTCACAGGTTCAAATCCTGTCCCCGCAACCAATCTCCCAAAAACATCTCAAAACAAGCTTCTCGCGTCAGGCGAAGAACCCAGGGGCTGACGACGTCCGCCCAAAGCCCGGCAAAACACTCAACCAGACTGTTTTAACACCCGAACGGGCAAAGCCGCGCACCGCAACCAAATCCCTCACAACACAATCTCAAAACACAAACATTAACCCCGCTCCCGCGGGGTTTTGTCGTTTAAGGAAGGCCGGAGCAGCCCTCTTAAAACTGCACAGCGCCCGTATTTGCGCCGCACAGGAGAACGCCAACACGATCGTCCGGACCGGCAACATATTTCTGCGCCAGAAGCGCGGCAAAGGCGGCCGCGCCACCGGGCTCAGCGACAATACGCAGCCGCTCCCAAAGGGCGGACTGCGCAGCACGAATGTCATCGTCCGAGACAAGCACGGACTGTGCGACAAAATCCCGGGCAAACGGGAACATCAGTTCTCCGACGCGCCTGGGCGCCAGGGAATCGGCGGCGATGCCTTCCGTCGGCGCATCGACGGGTCTGCCTGCGCTGAATGCCCTGTGCAGGGTCGGTGCCCCCTCCGGTTCGACAGCGACGATTTTGACGCGGCCGCAAAACCAGGCGGCAATCCCGCCAATCAGGCCGCCACCACCCACCGCGACCAACAGGGTCGTGATGGCAGGCAGGTCCATTTCGATTTCCAGGCCAAGCGTTCCCTGGCCGAGCAGGGTTTCCGGCTGATCGAAGGCGTGAACCGGCATGGCCCCGCGTTCCGCCACGAACTGCTCGCTCGCCGCCAGGGCATCGGCATACCGGTCTCCGGAAACAACGAGGTTTGCACCGTAACTGCGAATGCGGTCCGCCTTGGCAGGTGCGGTGACGCCGGGCACGAATATGGTTGCGGGTATGCCAAGCCGCATGGCCGCGTAGGCGACGGCAGCACCATGATTGCCGCCCGACGCGGCAACAACGCCCGTTTCCGGCACTGGGCGGGTGAGAAGGTTGGCAAAGGCGCCGCGCGCCTTGAACGAACCAGAGTGCTGCAGAAATTCAAGTTTGAAATGGACGCCGCGCGGCGGCAGGCCGAAGTCACCGAGATCGGCCCGTATGACCGGAGTATGCCGGATGTGCGGCCGGATGAGACGCTCGGTTTCAACAATGCGTTCCGGCGTGATCTGTATTGGGCTGGACATGGTGCGAACTCACGATGCGAAGAGCCCAGCTTAGAGCGCTCTCGCCTGCAAATGCAACTTTTGTGGTTTGCTGCAGATCCTTTGTTCACACTATTCCCTCTGCATTTGCCGGGCAGACGCCGCATGGGGCGGATGAATATCATATATATTTCAAATGCTTATTTGTTTTCTCCAGCGATCTTGTCAACCGCGTTGACTCATTCGGCAACTTCTGATTATCTAAAATAACAAATGAGCGATATTTGCTCAAATGTAGATTTACCAGAAAAATGAGTCTTTGGGGAGGAAAACCATGCTCAACCGTCGCAGCTTTTTGTTCAGATTCGCCTTTGCCGGAACCGCCATTTCATTGGTGGCAGGTCTGGGCATGACCGCAGCCAATGCGGAAGGCCTGAAAATCGGGTTCAGTCAGGTGACCTTGCAGTCGCCCTTTTATGTGCAGCTCAAGACAGGAGCGGAAGCGGCCGCCAAGGCCGGCGGCGATACACTGGTTTTCCTCGATGCCAACGGCGATGTCAGCAAGCAGAACAATGACATTCAAGATCTGATTACCCAGGGCGTGAACGCGCTGATCATCAACCCGGTCAATCCCGATGCGGTCGTGCCATCGCTCGAAGCAGCCGTTGCTGCTGGTATTCCGGTCATTACGGTTGACCGCAGCGTCAACGGCAAGGGCGTTACCGCTCATGTCGGCCGCGACAACAAGAACATGGGCAAGCTGGTCGGTGAAGCGGTTGTCGCGCGCCTGAAGGCTGACGGTATCGAGAAAGCCAAGATCATCGAGATCCAGGGCGATGCCGGCGGCGCGGTCATGATGGACCGGCGCGACGGTTTTCACAGCGCCGTTGAAGGATCGGGTCACACCATCATCGAAGGCCCCTATGCGGAATACATCCGTGCCAATGCGGTCACCGCCATGCAGGACCTGCTTCAGGCCAATCCGGATGTGAAGGTTGTCTATGCGCACAATGACGATATGGCGCTTGGCGCCCTGCAGGTCCTGAAGGAAAACAACCGCAACGATGTGCTGGTTGCCGGTGTGGATGGTTTGTCGGAAGCGCTCGCCATCATTGCCGACGGCGGCAATTACATCGGTTCGGCGCTGAATGATCCCAAATATCTCGGTGATGTGACAATTCAGGTTGCCCGCGAAGCGGCGGCCAAGAAGCCGGTTTCGTCCTTTGTCGATGCGGGCACGGCACTGGTGACGTCCAAGAATGTTGCGGATTTCCCCCGCGCCGGACTATTTGCCGAATATCGCCCGCACGTTCTCGGCCAGTAAGGCCTCCTCCCGAGCCTGCGGAGCAGACCTGTTCCGCAGCTCCCATTATTATAGACCCACAGGATACCATGATGCGTGCAGCAGTTCTCTATGCCCCGGGCGATATTCGCCTTGAAGACGTCCCGGAACCACAGATCAAACCGGGACACGTGATTGTCCGCGTCGCGTCGGTGGGTGTGTGCGGGTCGGATCTGCCGCGCATGCTGATCAAGGGCGCACACAGGATGCCGCTCATCTGCGGCCATGAGTTTTCCGGTCATATCACTGAGCTTGGCGAAGGCGTTGAAGGCTTTGACCTCGGCGAACTGGTGGCCATTCCGCCGATGCTGCCATGCTTCGAATGCGACCAGTGCCAGAAGGGGCAGTTTTCGCGCTGCCGTGACTATGATTATTTCGGTTCGCGCCGGGACGGCGCCTATGCGGAATTCGTCTGCGTTCCCGTTTCCAACCTTTTGAAGACACCAAAGGGGATTGACCCAAGAGCGGTCGCCATGACTGATCCTGCGTCGATTGCCATTCACGCAATTTGGAAGGCCGGCGGTATCGGAATGGGTCAGCGCGGCGGCGTCATCGGCTGTGGCCCGATTGGCCTGTTTGCCATTCAATGGCTCAAGCTGATGGGCGCGAGCGATGTGGTTGCCGTCGATGTATCGGAGGAAAAGCTGGCCATGGCGCGGCGTGCCGGTGCAACGCACACATTCCTGTCCGGTGCGGACATTCCCGCCAACCTGCTTTGCGATACGATTATCGAAGCCGCTGGACATCCGTCGTCGATCAACATGGCGGTGAAGATGGCCGCACCGAGTGGTCATGTGGTCTTCATCGGGATTCCGGTTGCGGAGGTAACCCTGGACAACAAGACATTCCAGCATTTCCTGCGGCAGGAGGTATCGCTGCATGGCTCGTGGAATTCGTTCGGCGCGCCCTATCCGGGACCGCAATGGACGGTGACGCTGGAAAAGCTGGGATCCGGCGCACTGGAATGGGAATTCATGATAACCCATGATCTCGACCTTGCCGAGTTGCCGGGAATGTTCGAAAAGTTCCGGACAGACAGGAGCATGTTCTTTTCGAAGGTCATGTTCCGGCCCTGAAAGACTTCGGGAAGAGGCAGGGAATCGAGGGAGGAGACGGCAGGATGACACTTGTCCTGAACTTTGATCTTGGCACGGGAGGAGTCCGCGCCGGTGTTTACGATGTCGAGCGCAGGACCATGCTCTCGCTGTCGGAAGCCAGCTATTCCACCGTATATCCCCATGCAGGCTGGGCAGAACAGCAGCCCGAGGAATGGTGGAACGCGCTTCTGAGGGCCGGCCGTCAGGCTGTCGAGCAATGCGGATCGACTGAAATAGCTGCGGTTTGTGTTGCCACGACTGCTTCCTCCGTTGTGGTTTGCGACAGGGAAAGCACGCCGCTTTATCCGGCCATTCTCTGGATGGACTGCCGGGCGGCCAAAGAGGCTCGCGCCACGGAAAAGGTTGAGCATCCCGTCATGGCCTATAGCGGCGGCGGCGATGCCGTCGAATGGCTGGTTCCCAAGGCGATGTGGCTGGCCGAACACGAACCAGCCATCTTTGCCGAGGCTGATATCATTTGCGAAGCACTGGATTTCATCAACTACAGGCTGTGCGGCGCGTGGGTAGGCTCGCGCATGAATGCGGCCTGCAAGTGGAATTATGATTCAAAGAATGGGACGTTTGTTCCAGAGATCTATGAAGCGCTCGGTATTCCCGCGTTGCAGGACAAGTTGCCGCAAAGGATCGTTCCGGTTGGCGATGCCATCGGATCATTGAAACCGGACGTTGCCGCAGCCCTTGGCATCGCTTCGCAACCGCTTCTTGCCCAGGGTGGCATCGATGCGCATATCGGTGTGCTTGGTGCGGGAACCGTTGCTGCGGGTGGAATGCTGATCATCGGCGGGACTTCCGTTGTGCATCTGACACATCTGAAGGAACAGGGGAATGTCACCGGCTTCTGGGGACCTTATCCCAATGCACTCGTCGATGGGTTGTGGCTGGTGGAGGCGGGGCAGGTTTCGGCCGGGTCAATCCTCAACTGGTTCAGCAGCACGATTTTCGGATTGGACGAACAGGGCCACCGCGATCTGATCCGCCAGGCGTCCGTGGTTTCGGCGCAGGATTCAGGCCTTTTGACGCTCGATTATTGGATGGGCAACCGCACACCCTACCGGGATGCGGATCTGCGCGGGGCAATCCTCGGCCTGTCGCTCAGTCACGACAGGGCAGACATCTATTCCTCGGCGGTGGATTCCATTGCGCTTGGTTCCGCCAATGTCGTTGCGGTTCTGGAAGAACGCGGCGTTTCCGTCGAGCGGATCGTCATGGCTGGCGGCATCTGCAAGAACCCGCTGTGGTTGCAGGCGACAATCGACGCAATCGGCCGGCCCGTTCACGTGGCGAGTGATGACAATCTCTCTCTCATCGGAACGGCCGTGTGTTCCGCCCATGCGCTTGGACTGTTTCCCGACCTCATCGCGGCGTCGGAAGCCTGCGCTGCTCCGGCGCGGGAAGTGCAGCCTGACCCCGTGCGCAGCCGGCGCTATCGGGATACGATGGCGCTCTATCGGGATACGACCGAAACATTGACACCGGCGCTGCATGCATTGAGCGCAAGGCAATTGGCGGGGGCTGCACAATGAGCGACGCACGGATCAATCCATCTGTCCGGTTGCCTTCCGACGAACAGCGGGAGCACCTGATGGTGCGCGTCGCCAAGCTTTATTATGATCTTGAGCGTACCCAGAGCGAGATTGCCACGGAACTCGGTCTGACGCGCTGGCAGGTAGGGCGACTGCTCATCGAAGCCAAGGAATTGGGGGTTGTGCGTATCGAGATCACGCCGCGCGCCTATCGGCGGACGGAGCTCGAGGTGCGCCTGCAACAGGAATTCGGCCTGCGCGACGCCATCGTCGTCCCATCGGGCGGAACGACGGATTCAGCCCTTCTCATGGAAAGTGTGGCGCAGGCAGCGGCGAAATACCTGGCCGGCCTCAATCCCAAGGCCGATCTGATCGGCGTTTCCTGGGGCCGCACCATGTCCGCGGTTGCCAAATTCCTGCCGAACAACTGGAACCCGGGCGTGCATGTGGTTCTGGTGAACGGCTCGACGAATTTGCGTTCGACCTCAACCCATACTAGTGCCGTTGCGGAGGAATTCGCCAAAGCCGGTAACGGCATCGCCACGCTTTTGCCGGTTCCTGCCATATTGGGCAAGAAAAGCACCCGCGAAGTGCTTGAAGAAGATCCAATCATCGAGCGTGTTCTCAAACTTGCGATGCAGGCGGATGTGGTCTGTTTCGGCATGGGCGGCATTACACACGAATCCGTGCTGCTCAGTTCCGGTTATCTTGAAGAGGCCGATATCGACCGGCTGAAAGATGCGGGCGCCGTCGGAGACATTCTTGGCCGTTTCCTCGACAAGGATGGCAACATCGTTGATCAGACCATTGACGACCGCACGGTTGGGCTTCGGCTTGATTACCTCAAGACCAAGCAGCGCTCGATCGGAGTCGTTGCGGGTGAGGAAAAATTGCAGATAGCTTTGGCTGCCCTGAAGGCTGGTTTTGTCTCGGTCATCGTTACCGACGAAGCCACGGCCCGCTATGCATTGGAGGCCGCAAGTGACGACTGATGTTCTGACCGCCCAGCAGGTGTCGAAGAAATTCCCGCCCAATATCATCGCCCTGGAGTCGGCCTCGCTGAATGTCCGTGCTGGAGAGGTGCATTGTCTTCTTGGCGCCAATGGTGCCGGCAAATCGACACTGCTCAAGATCATAGCGGGAGCTTTCCGCCCGACCGACGGTTCGCTTCTGCTGGACGGCAAGCCTGTTGACCTGCATTCTCCATCTCAGGCCGCGCGGCTTGGCATTTCGATGATCTATCAGGAACTGGATCTTGTCCCGCAACTGACCGTCGAACAGAACCTGTTTCTCGGCCATGCACCGGGCCGGTTTGGATTGATCAATCACAGGGAGCGCCGGGAACGGGCAGCCGCGGCGTTGAAGCGCGTCGGCGCGCATTTCAAACCGGAAGCGCGGGTCGAGACCCTATCGGTCGCCAACCAGCAACTGACAGCCATTGCCCGCTCGCTGACCATGGATGCCAAGATCATCATCATGGACGAGCCATCGGCATCGCTCAATGAAACCGAGCTTGAGAGCGTGTTCAAGGTCATTCGCGAGCTCGTCAGGCAGGGGGTTGCCATACTCTATGTGAGCCACCGGCTGGGTGAACTGCGCGAAATCGGCGACCGGGTCACCGTATTGCGCGGTGGCAGGACCATCGAGACATTCGACGTCAAGAGCACCGGGGATGGTGCATTGGTGGAAGCGATCATCGGCAAACAGCGCTCGCTGATCGAACGGAAAACCCGCGAACCGGTGACCGGCGATGTCGCGCTCCGCGTCAACCGGCTGCGCGGACCGGAAGGACTTGATATTAGCGGTCTCGACGTGCGCTGGGGCGAGGTCGTCGGCTTGACCGGGCTGAATGGCTCCGGTCGTACTTCGTTCCTCAAGTCCCTCTTCGGCGCCAACCGTTTCGACGGTGACATCAAGCTGGAAGGCAAGTCCTTCCATCCGCGTCACCCGGCTCACGCCATCCGCAGCGGTATCGGCCTGGTGCCGGAAAACCGCAAGACGGAAGGCCTCGTCCTGCACGCCCCGATCTACAAGAATGCAACACTGCCATCCATGCGCGAGAGCTGGCTGACGCGCCATTCGCAGCAAAAGCAAAAGACGGCACCGGTCCTGAAAAGCCTGTCGACCAAATATGGTCGGCCGGAGCAGGCTGTCGTGCAGCTTTCCGGCGGCAACCAGCAGAAGGTCGTCCTGGCAAAATGGATCATCAATGGCGCGCGCGTGCTGCTTCTCGATGAGCCCAGCCGTGGCCTCGATATCGGCGCCAAGGCAGATCTCTACAATCTGGTCGACAGGCTCGCCCGGGAAGGGGCTGCCGTCATCGTTGCCAGCAGCGAGCTTGATGAGCTTTATGCCGCCTGTGACACGATCTGGGTCTTTCATGAAGGCCGCAACATCGGCAAATACGATCCCTCGGTTGCGGACCGCGACGCAATATTGAGGGCAACAATTCTGGGTGAAAATCATGTCCAACACTGAAACCGCCTTGCCGCCAGCCGATACGCCGGCATTCGGCAAGCGTCTTGTCGATCTGGCGATCGAGTACAACTTCATCGTCATCTTTCTGGCAGTGGTTGTTATCGCGACCTCGCTGTCGAGCAACTTCCTGACCTTTACCAATATTGCCAATCTGTTTCAGCAGGCTGCGGTTGTTGGTGTGGTTGCCATCGGCATGACTTTCGTCATCCTGACCGGCAATATCGACCTGTCTGTCGGCAGTGTCGTTGCGCTTTGCGGCATGCTTGTCGCCGTGCTGATGTCGCACGGCTTTGATCCCTTCGTGGCGGTTGCGATAACGGCACTGGTGGGGACGGCCTGCGGCGCCGGGATGGGGGCGATCAGCGCGCTTGCCCAGGTGCCGAGCTTTATCGTGACTTTGGCCGGGCTCGTCTCGTTCCGTGGCATCACCTACCTGATGACCGACGGTGTACCCGTGAGCGGTCTGCCGCAGGGTTTCGCGTCGATCAGCTCGACGATGATCCCGCTTCTGCCCGGCTTCTCCCTGTCGTCGATGGGTCTGATCTTCGTTGTCCTGTGCATTGTCGCGGGTCTGGTGCTGCGCTTCACCGTGTTCGGCGAATATGTCTTCGCGACGGGCGGCAATCCGGAAGCTGCCCGGCTGTCCGGCCTGCCGACCCGGTTCATGATCACGGCGGTTTTCGCGGTGTCTGGGTTCATGGCAGCATTGGGCGGTATTCTTCTGACATCGCGCCTGCGCATTGGCCAGCCTACAGCGGCGCAGGGGCTTGAGCTTGACGCCATCGCTGCAGTTGTGCTGGGTGGTACAAGCCTTTTCGGTGGACGTGGCGGCGTGCTCGGTACCTTTTTTGCCGTGATGCTGCTGCAGGTTCTCCGCAACATATTCAATCTTCTGGGATTGGGCTCCTTCTACCAGATGACTGTCACCGGTATTATCATCGTTGCAGCCATCCTGCTCAATCGCTTCATCGATCATAGGAAGGGTCGGGGATGAACACGCAACAACCATTGGTCCAAAAGGGCACGGAAATCCAAATGCCACATTCCCACGCGCGCAATACCGGTACGAAACTTCTGCCGGACTGGTTCGAGGACATCGCGGTCAACCGTTCGGCTACGGAGCGCCGGGCGGCGACACTGACCACCAGGCGAACGGTCAAGAAGGAGTATCAGGCAGCCTGGCTCGTTAAGGCGATCACCTGCATCGACCTGACGACTCTTGCCGGTGACGACACGGCGGGCCGCGTCCGCCGCCTGTGCGCCAAAGCGAAAAAGCCGGTGCGCGACGACATTCTGGAAGCGCTCGGGCTTGCCGATGCGCATATCACAACGGGTGCGGTCTGCGTCTATCCGACGATGGTTCCCCACGCGGTCAAGGCGCTGGAAGGTTCGGGCATTCCCGTTGCATCCGTTGCCACCGGTTTTCCAGCTGGCCTGACACCGCTGCCGCAGCGCCTGGCCGAGATTCACTATGCGGTGGGCGAGGGTGCCAAAGAGATCGATATCGTCATCACACGCGAACACGTTCTCACCCAGAATTGGTCGGCGCTTTATGATGAGATTTCCCGGATGCGTGAGGCTTCGGGCGAGGCGCATATGAAAGCCATTCTGGCAACCGGCGATCTCAACACGCTGCGTAACGTCTACCGTGCGTCGATGGTTGCGATGCAGGCCGGTGCCGATTTCATCAAGACGTCGACCGGCAAGGAAGATGTCAATGCCACGCTGCCCGTCAGTCTGGTGATGCTGCGCGCCTTGCGGGACTATGGCGAGCTTTCCGGCCAGACCGTGGGCTTCAAACCTGCGGGCGGCATGAAGACGGCTAAGGATGCCATGAACTGGCTGATCCTGATGAAGGAAGAATTGGGGTTGCCGTGGATGCAGCCGGATTTGTTCCGGCTTGGAGCCAGCTCGATGCTTGGCGATATCGAACGGCAGCTGGAACATTATGTGACGGGTCGCTATGCCGCGTCTTCGCGCCACGCACTCGCTTGAGGAACAGGAATATGGGACAGATCAAGGATATTCTTCGCACGATGGAATATGGCCCGGCACCAGAGAGCAATACCGACGTCCAGAGCTGGCTTGATGCCAATAAGGCGGGTTTTGGTCACTTCATCAATGGCAAGTTCACCGGCACCGAGGGCCGCGAGACATTTGCCGTCATCAATCCGGCCAATGATGCCGTTCTGGCGAAGGTGGCGCAAGGCACGGAAGCCGATGTCGATGCGGCCGTGAAGGCGGCCCGCGCGGCCTTCGGCAAATGGTCGAAGCTGCCCGGTCACGAACGCGCCAAATATCTCTACGCGATTGCCCGCCATATCCAGAAGCGCGAGCGCTTCTTCTCCGTTCTGGAGACCATGGACAATGGCAAGCCGATCCGCGAGACCCGCGACATCGATATTCCGCTGGTCGCCCGGCATTTCTACCATCATGCCGGTTGGGCGGAGATGGTGGAAACAGAATTCGAGGGCTTTTCACCCGTGGGTGTCTGCGGTCAGGTGATCCCGTGGAATTTCCCGCTGCTGATGCTGGCGTGGAAAATCGCGCCGGCGCTTGCCGCCGGTAATACGGTTGTTCTCAAACCGGCCGAACTGACACCGCTGACAGCGGTTGCCTTCGCCGAAGTCTGTCACGAAATCGGCCTGCCCGCTGGTGTCGTCAACATCGTCCACGGCGATGGCGCGACGGGTGCAGCGATCTGCGGCCATGACGACATCGACAAGGTGGCCTTCACCGGTTCGACAGAAGTTGGCCGGATCATCCGCGAGCAGATTGCAGGTTCGGAGAAAAAGCTGTCACTGGAGTTGGGCGGCAAATCGCCTTTCATCGTGTTCGAAGATGCCGATATCGACGGCGCTATCGAGGGCGTGGTTGATGCCATCTGGTTCAATCAGGGTGAGGTATGCTGTGCCGGTTCGCGTCTTCTCATCCAGGAAGGCATTGCCGAGCGGTTTTATGCAAAACTGCGCAAGCGCATGGAAACCCTGCGGGTCGGTGATCCGCTCGACAAGACCATGGATGTCGGCGCTATTGTCTCCAAGGGACAGCTGAAGCGCATTACATCGCTGGTCGAGCAGGGCAAGGCAGAGGGCGGTACGCTCTGGCAGGCGCCGGTAACACTGCCCAGCAAGGGTGCATTCTTTGCACCGGGTTTCTTCACCGATGTCGAGCCAGCGTCGACCGTGTGCGAAGTGGAGATTTTCGGACCGGTTGCCACCGCAACGACGTTCCGCACACCCGATGAAGCCATCGCCCTTGCCAACAACACCAAATACGGACTGGCGGCTTCCGTCTGGTCGGAAAACATCAATCTGGCCCTCGACATGGCCGCCCGCGTCAAGGCGGGTGTGGTCTGGATCAATTCCACCAACCTGCTGGATGCGGGTGCCGGTTTTGGCGGGTATCGCGAGAGCGGTTATGGCCGTGAAGGCGGACGTGAAGGGCTCTATGAGTACCTGACCGCAGATTGGGAGAAGCGTCTGCCAGCCGGCAAGGCTGAACAGGCATTCAAGCCATCGGCAGCGCCGGACGGCGAGGCAAAAATGGCGCTTGGCGGTTCAATTGATCGCACCGTCAAGAACTACATTGGCGGCAAGCAGGCACGCCCCGATGGCGGTTACAGCTATTCGGTCGTCGGCAAGGGCGGCCAGATCATCGGCCAGGCCGGCATCAGTAATCGCAAGGATATCCGCAATGCCGTGGAAGCGGCTGCAAAGGCCGGTTCCTGGGGTGGTGTCACGGCGCATAACCGGGCACAGGTGCTGTACTATCTCGGCGAAAACTTGAGCGCGCGGCAGGCCGAGTTTGAAGCATTGCTGGTGGAGAGCACCGGTATTTCGGCAAAGACGGCGGCAGAAGAATTCGCAACTGCGCTTCGCCGCATATTCTATTATGCCGCTCAGTCCGACAAATATGACGGCGCCGTGCATTCCACCAAGTCACGCCACGTGACCCTGGCAATGAACGAGCCGTGGGGTGTCGTCGGTATCGTCTGCCCGGATGACCAGCCGCTGCTCGCGTTCATCTCGCTGGTTCTGCCTGCCATTGCCATGGGCAACCGCGTCGTGGCCGTACCATCCGCCAGACATCCGCTGCTCGCAGCCAATCTCTATCAGGTGCTGGACACCTCGGATGTTCCGGGCGGCGTGGTCAATATCGTCACCGGCGAACGCGATGTTCTGGCGAAGACCCTGGCTGAACACGACGAAGTGGATGCGCTGTGGTACGTGGGCTCCAAAGAAGGCAGTGCGATGGTTGAAAAGGCATCGTGCGGCAATCTGAAAGCCACCTGGGTCAACAATGGCCGCCAGCGCGACTGGGCAAACACGCAGCAGGGGCAGGGCAAGGATTATCTGCGCCGCGCCGTCCAGGTGAAGAATATCTGGGTCCCCTACGGCGAATAGGCCAAGCAAAAGGCCGCACCGGTATATACCGGTGCGGCCTTTCGATGTGAACGGTCTCAGCTCTTTGGCAGACCGGGCGGGTTGGTGGTTGCCTTGTCGATGGCTTCCGAGTCAAGATTCCAGCGATCGAGCACCTTTTTGTATTTGCCGTCGGCGATGACGGCGTTAAGCGCCGTTGTGACACCGTCCGCCACGCCGCTGCCTTTGCGGGTTGTTACTGCCACTTCAGCGGTGATCGGCCAGCCGCCGCTGACGGTTCCGACGAGCTTGGTCTTGCCGTTGACAGCGGCCTTATAGGCTTGGGTTGCGTTCACGCTGAAGACGGCGTCGGCACGCCCGGATTCGATTGCCAGATACTTCACCGCATCATCGTCATAATACTGGACTTCGATGGGTTTCAGACCCTTGGCGACATTTTCCTTGTCCCAGGCCAGCAGGATTTTCTCCTGATTGGTGCCGGCATCGGTAATCACCTTCAGCCCGGCGATATCCTTGGGTTCCTTGATGGCCTTGATGGCGCTGTCCGCCTTGACGTAGTAGCCAAGCTCATCCTTGCGATAGGTGGAGAAATCGAACTTCTCCTTACGCTGTTCGGTAACGGTGACGTTGGAAATCACCGCATCGAACTTGCCGGATTCAAGCCCAAGCGGCCAATCGGCCCACGCGACCGGTACCAGTACCAGCTCGCGTCCGAGGCTGTCCGCCACCAGTTGGGCAAGATCGACGTCAAAGCCGACGACGGTGGTGGCATCGCTGGCATAGGTGCTGAGCGGCGGGTTGGACGGGTGCAGCCCGATGGTGAGCTTGCCGTCGCTGACGAATTTGAAGCTCTTGGAGACAGCTTCAATTGCCTTCTGATTTTTCTCGGCCCGCACGCGGTCTTTCTGGTCCGGGCTGAGATCGAAGCCGTCTCCGGCAGCAAAGGCGAGATGGGTCGTGGCGGCAATAAATGCCCCGGCCACAAAGGATAGAAGTCGCAGTCTGGTTGTCATGGATAACCCCTTGAGTGTGGTTTGTGGTTGTTTTTCAGCGCCGTGCCCCCGCACTGATGCGCACGGGCTGATTGCCCCAGCCGATTTCCGGAGCGATGTGGGAGATGAAATCGGAGAGGATTTGCTGATATTCGTGCTGTTGGAACTCGTAGGGCAGTTCCAGCCGCAGTTCCCCGACGCGCGCCACGATCGGGTCGTTGAAGAGCTGTTCGAGGATCTGCTCGGATGTCCCGACGAGGTCCCTGGGGAACAGCGTACGGCGGTCACCCTGTGGCTTCAGCGTGCGCTCATGACGGCTTGCCGCATAGTCAGCATATTTCTTCCGGGTTGCAGCATCCGCGCTGTCAGTCGGGACGATGACACGCCCGAGCGATACCCGGCGGAAGATGCCGTCGAGATTGTGATGGTAAGCGTCGAGCTGACGCACCTGGGCTTCGTAGAAATCATCGGTGTTTTCACCGGCGGTTACATTGCCGATCATCAGATTGAAGCCATTCCTGCCGGCCCATCCCACGGATCGGAGCGACCCGCCGCCATACCAGATCCGGTTGACCAACCCCTCGGCATGCGGTTGCAGGCGCGGCCGTTGCGGCCCGCCCGGCGTTGCGATGAATGTCTGGGGATCGGCGAGAAATTCACCGCGCAGGTTGTCGGCGAAGCGAATGACACGCTCGTGGGTAAGGTCGTATTCCTTCCAGTTGCCGTCAAACACCCGCGGGCCGAGCAGCTCCGCATGGGCTGGTGTACCGGCACTCAGGCCGACGTTGAGCCGTCCCCGCGCCAGGACGTCGACGGTGGAAAGATCCTCGGCGAGCCGGTAGGGACTCTCATAACCGATCTGGATGACGGCTGTCCCCAGCTGGATGCGGCTGGTGCGCTGGGTTGCCGCGGCAAGAAACACACCCGCGGAGGATATGCCATGCTCAAGGTGGCGCTGCCGCACCCAACCGCTATCAAATCCCAGCTTCTCGCCGAATTCCAGCAGTTGGAGCGTATTTTCCAATCCTTCATATGGATTGTCATCCCGGTAGTTACCCGGTGTGAGGAAGCCGACGTGATTGATGGCGAGGGATGTGTTCGTCATGGGAGAAGCCCTTGTTGCTTGTTCGTGAACCAATCGTGGCGTCAGATTTTCGGCAGGCCGGGAGGATTGGTCCGCGATTTGTCGAGGGCTTCGGGGCCGAGTTTCCAGCGTTCCAGCAACTGGGCATATTTACCGTCGGCGATCAGTTCATTGATTGCTGCGGTCAAGCTATCGGCAATGCCGCTCCCCTTGCGGGTGGTGATTGCAACGTCGGCGATGAGCGGCCATCCGGCATTCACCGTTCCCACCAGTTTGATCTTGTGATCGATCGCCGCGCGATAGGCCTGAGGCGCATTGGGATTGAATTCGGCATCGGCCCGGCCCGACTGGATGGCAAGCGCGCTGACCGCGTCATCGTCATAATACTGGAGCTCAACAGGCTTCAGCCCCTTTGCTGCATTCTGCTTGTCCCATTCGAGCAGGATTTTTTCCTGGATGGTGCCCGATCCCGTGATGATCCTGAGCCCGGCAATATCCTTTGGCTCCTTGATCGATGCGATCGGACTATCGGCTTTGACGTAGAAACCATGCAGGCCGAGGCGGTAGGTGGAGAAATCGAATTTCTCCTTGCGCTGCTCCGTGACGCCGACATTGGAAATGACGGCGTCGAACTTTCCCGATTCCAGGCCGAGTGGCCAATCCGCCCAGGCAACCGGCACCAGTTCCAGCTTCCTGCCCAGAATATCGGCAATCAGCTGGGCGAAGTCCGGATCATAGCCGACCACAGTCTTGGCATCCGTTGCGTAGGTGCTGAGCGGCGGGTGCGCGACGCTGATGCCGACGGTCAGTGTATCGTCCCTGACGAATTTGAACGTCGCGAGAATCGAGGCAATGACCTTTTCGCTCTTTTCCGCGCGGATACGGCCACTCTGGTCGGGGCTGAGGTCAAAGCCTTCGGCGTGAACCATGGCGAGACCGGAAACGGTGGCGATAAGCACTGCCAGAGCGAAGGAGATGTGGGATGGGCGAAATATCATGCTGCTTTCCTTGGATGTGTGCATGCCGGAACCGGCGCTGGGGCTAGAGAACCTTGGCCAGAAATTCGCTGGTGCGGGCATTCCTTGGCCGGTTCAGGACCTGTTCGGGCGCCCCTGTCTCAATGACCTTGCCGCCATCCATGAAGATCACCGTGTCGGCCACTTCCCGGGCAAACCCGATCTCGTGGGTAACGATGATGAGAGTCGTGCCGGAGCGGGCCAGTTCCTTGATGACATCCAGCACCTCGCCGACCAATTCGGGGTCGAGTGCGGACGTCGGCTCATCGAACAGCAGCACTTTCGGCCGCAGGGCCAGCGCCCGTGCAATCGCCACGCGCTGTTGCTGCCCGCCGGAGAGCTGCCGCGGATAGGCGTCGATCTTGTCGCTAAGACCGACGCGGGCAAGCAGTTCCCGTGCGAGGCTGATGGCTTCCGGGCGGGTCAGCTGGCCGAGTGACACCGGTGCCTCGATGATATTCTCGAGAACGGTGAGGTGGGGGAACAGGTTGAAGCTCTGGAACACCATGCCGATGTCGGCGCGGCGTTTGAGAATGTCCTTCTCCTTCAGCTCATAGAGTGTCCGGCCATTTTGGCGATAACCGACCAGTTCGTTGTCCACGGTGATGAAACCATCGTCGACGCGTTCCAGATGGTTGATGGTGCGCAGCAGGGTGGACTTGCCGGAGCCGGAGGGTCCGAGGATCGCGGTGACGCTGCCTGCCTTGATGTCGAGCCGGATATCGTCGAGCACCTTGAGCTGGCCAAAGCTCTTGGAAACACCCTGGATTTTCACCGATCCCGGCGCCCGCCAAGTGGCGAGAGGTATGCTGCGGTCGCTGGTTTTGGCCGTGGCTGCATTTTGCAGGGCGGACACGGTTACGCTCTGCGGGCGGGCAAGAATCGGGGCACCGAAGAGCCGGCGAAACAGTTTGCGGAAAATCGGGGCAGGAGGATTACGCAGGGCGCCCTTGGAGAAGTGCCGTTCGATATAGTGCTGGGCGACCGACAGTACAGTCATGATGATCAGGTACCAGACCGTTGCCACCATCAGCAGCGGGACTACCTCGAGATTGCGGCGATAGATCACCTGAACCGTGTAGAAGAGCTCCGGCAGGGCCAGCACGTAGACCATGGATGTGCCTTTGGCCAAACCAATGATCTCGTTGAATCCGGTGGGAAGAATGGTGCGCATGGCTTGCGGCAGGACGATGCGGAAAGCCTGCCGGCGCCGGGGCAGGCCGAGCGCGGCCGCGGCTTCAAGCTGGCCTTGGTCGACGGACAGGATACCCCCGCGGATGATTTCAGAGGAGAAGGCTGCCTGATTGAGGCTGAGACCGATGAGCGCCGCTGCAAAAGGGCTGAGGATCGAGATGGTCGGATATTCGGCAAAGAGAATATCCGTGTAGGGCACGCCAATGCGCACCGTCGCATAGAGATAGCCGAGATTGTTGAGGATCAGGAGCAGCACGATCAGCGGGATCGAGCGCAGAAGCCAGATATAGGCCCAGGACAGACCCGACAGGAGGGGCGATTTCGACACGCGGGCCAGTGCAAGCGCTGTTCCCAGCGCGAAGCCGAGAATGGTTGCGAGTACGGTCAGCAGGAGCGTGCGCGCCAGGCCAGCCAAAACGGGAGCCGAGAAGAACCATTCGGCAAAAACGTTCCATCCCCATTTCGGATTGGTCAGAACGGATTGAAGCGTGACAGCAATGATCAGCGCGGCAAACAATGTTCCGAAGAAACGCGCCGGGTATTTCGCTTTCACAATCCTGTAGTGGGTGTAATCCTCTGTTGTGGCGGCGGGCGGCTGGACGGAATGTGTAGCCGAATAGTCTGCTGTAATCGCCATGCTTGCAAATTCCCCTGTGCAACACTTTTCAGTCGAGCGAGTCCGTATCGGAAAATCTTCTGCGGGCTCGTATTTTACTCGACTGATTTAGTAGTGTTTAAGCGAAACAGTCAAAGACGACGGACTGCGAAATCAAAGGGGTTAGAGAAGCATTGTTGCAAAGAACCGGGTTTATTGAGCATGAAATCCCACGGTCCGGGCAATCACGCTACCGGTGAGTTCACCCGGCCTGACGCAGAAGGTTACGGTCTGGCAAAGCAGAAGCGGGAACCTTGGACAACTGTGCTGCCAATGCACTGATATCCTTCTCGAAGGGCAGGTGCCGATAGACTTCCGGGTCGGCATTGACATCGAAAAGAGCTGTATATCCCGAACGCAGATACAGTTCCTTTGCCTCGGGCTGGCGGAAGCCGGTGGTCAGGTAAATCCGCGTATAGCCCTGGCGCGCAGCCTGCTCTTCAAGTTCGGTCACAACCTTGCGCGCAAGGCCCTGCTGGCGCAAATCCGCATGGGTCCAGATGCGTTTGAGTTCGGCTGTCTGCTCGTCATAGCGTTTGAACGCGCCGCCGCCGATGGTTTGCCCGTCGCGGATCAGGAGCAGAAAGGCACCGTCCGGCGCGGCGAAAAGCTCGGCTGGGTAGCGGCTCAATTCATTGCGCGCCGGTTCACCATAAAAGTTGCCGTAGCGCGTTTCGTATTCGATGATCAGAGCTTCGATCAACGGCTGTGAGCGTTCATCGTTCGGTGTCGTGTAAACAAAAACATCAGTCATGATTGTCTCGCGTTCTTGTCAGATGGGCCTGTCGGAGGGATTCCTGGCGAGATAGGTTTCGGTCAGCTTCACCCAGTAGCGGGCGGCTGACGGCAGGATCTCGTCATTGAAATTGTAGAGCGGACTGTGCAGCGGAGCGCTGTCGCCATTGCCGAGGAAAAGGTAGCTTCCCGGTGTTTCCTGCAGCATGAAGGCAAAATCCTCGCTGGCGGAAATCGGCCGGAAATCCTTCTCGATCCGCGCGTCGCCGAAATGTTCAAGCGCCACGTTTCTGGCGAACGCCGTTTCATCGGCATGGTTGACCAGCACGGGATAGCCGCTGGGATATGCCACCTCGGCGACAGCGCCATAACTTTCGGCCTGCGCTTTCGCCAGTGTGGTGAGGCGGGACTTGATGGCTTCCCGCACCTCCTTGCGAAAAGTGCGCACCGTCAGCTCCAGCTCGACACTATCGGGAATGACATTGGAAGCGATACCCGCGTGAATAGTGCCGACTGTAATCACCGCGGCGTCGAGCGGATCGATATTGCGGGCGACAATGCTTTGCAGCGCCATGATGAAGGAGGCGCTGGCGACGACGGGATCAATGGTTTCCTGGGGGCGGGCACCGTGGCCGCCCTTGCCGATAATCCGGACGGTGACCTTGTCGACCGAGGCCATCGCCGGGCCGGTGATGAACCCGAACTGACCAGTGGGAACACCCGGCCAGTTGTGCAGGCCGAAGACGGCATCGCAGGGAAAGCGCTCGAACAGGCCATCGCGAACCATGCTGCGCGCCCCGGCACCGCCTTCTTCGGCCGGCTGGAAGATGACGTTGAGGGTGCCGGAGAAATCACGCGTTTCGGCGAGATAGCGGGCGCTGGTCAGAAGAATGGTGGTGTGCCCGTCATGGCCGCAGGCATGCATTTTTCCGGGTATGGTGCTGGCATAGGGCAGGCCCGTCGCTTCGATGATCGGCAGGGCATCCATATCGGCGCGAATGCCAAGCCGTTTGGGGCCGTTGCCGTTCTGCAGGGTTCCGACGACACCGGTTTTGCCGATGCCCTCGGTGACCTGATAGCCCCAGTCGCGCAATCGGCCGGCAATGAGCGCGCTGGTTCGGTGCTCGTTGTAACCCAGTTCGGGATTCTGGTGCAGGTCGTGGCGAAGAGCGACCATCTCATCGAGATAGTTGCTGATTCTTTCCTCAACCGGATCCGCCGGCCGGCCCATCAGAGTGCCGTCTCTTTGATGAGTTCCTTCGTGGCCTGATGGTCTTTGGTGTAGCGACTTTCGCGGAAAGGCAGGCCGAGGTTTTCGCGCAATGTCGTGCCGGGAAGCACCCTGTTGTGATAGCCGCGCTCCTCAAGCAGCGGCAGCACGTCACGCGTAAAGTCCTCGAGCCCTTCGGTCAGGATCTGGAAGCCGAGAATGAACCCGTCGGCCGCTTCGGTCTCGACCCAGCGGATGAGTTCGTCGGCTATCTTCTGCGGTGTGCCGGTGAAGGCATTGCGCGGCGTCGTGACTTCCAGCGCAACCTCACGCAAGGTTTGGCCCTTTTCCTTGGCGTTGCGCTTGATGCGGTCCGTGGTGGAGCGGAAATTGTTCTTGCCGATATCGCCGAGTTCCGGGAACGGCGCATCAATGGGATAGGCGCTGAAATCGTGATGATCGAAGAAGCGCCCGAGATAGGCAAGCGCTTCGTCAACGGTCACGAGATCGCGGATGATGCGATACTTTGCCTCCGCTTCTTCATCCGTTGCACCGACGATCGGCGCAATGCCGGGGAAAATCAGGACATCGCCCGGCTTGCGGCCGTGCGCAACCGCGCTTTGTTTAACCCGGTGATAGAAGGCTTGCGCCTCCTCGATCGGCACGTGGTTGGTGAACACGCCGTCCGCATGCTTGCCGGCGAGGTCGATACCGTCGTCGGACGATCCGGCTTGGAAAATGACCGGCTGCCCCTGTTCGGAACGGCTGATATTCAGCGGGCCCTCCGAGTTAAAGAACCGGCCATGATGGTTCAGGCGATGCAGCTTGGTCTTGTCGAAGAACTGGCCCGTTTCGCGGTTGCGGACAAAGGCGTCGTCGTCCCATGAGTCCCACAAGCCCTTGACCACTTCGAGATGTTCGTCCGCAATCTCATAGCGCAGGGCATGGTCGGGATGGTCGCGGCCGTAATTCTTGGCCGAGCCTTCAAGCGGCGATGTCACGGCGTTCCAGCCGGCGCGGCCGTTGCTGAACTTGTCGATCGAGCCGAACTGCCGGGCAACCGTGAAGGGATCGCTGTAGGAGGTCGAGACCGTGCCGACGAGACCGAGTTTCGAGGTTGTCGCGGCCAGCGCGGACAGAATGGCAATCGGTTCGAAACGGTTGAGAAAATGCGGGATGGATTTTTCGTTGATGTAGAGCCCGTCAGCGACGAAGGCAAAGGCAATGCCTGCCTCCTCGGCTTTGCGGGCATTGCGTACAAAGAAATCGAAATTGACGCTGGCATCAACAGGTGAACTCGGGTGTTTCCAGGAATTCATGTGGCCGCCGGCACCCTGCAGCATCACACCGAACGGAATGGGTCGCTTGGACATTGTTCAATCTCCTTGATCATGCGGCAGCGGCGAATTGCGCCTGAGCCAAAAGTTCGATGGACCGGAGGCGCTTCGCAGCGTCATTGATGGGGGTGTCGATGATGAATTCGCCGATGCCGAATCGGTCATGCAGCCGGTCGAGCTGGTCTGAAACCGTGTCGGCCGCGCCGCGCAGGACATTGGGCGTCTTCTTCTCGATCCGGTAATTGGCAGCACCTGCCTGGCGCGCATATTCTTCGGCCTGTTCCACGCTGCCGACGGTGACGCTCTGGCCATTGTTCACATGCACCTTGAAATGCTGGATATTGCCGGCCAGCCGGTCAGCCTCCGCATCCGTCTCGGCCGCCACGATCCCCACGGCAAGGAGAGGCGCACGGCCGGGTGCCGCCTTCCGATACGCCTCCAATGTCTGCTGCAGGATCGTTTCGTCGCCGTTGAGGTGGCTGGCGAAAACAAAGTCCCAACCCTGAGAGGCGGCAAGCAGTGCGCTGTCGACACTGGCGCCAAGCAGGAAGCGGTTGGCAGCGACGGCGGGACGCGGTGTTGCCTGAACGCCGGCAAGCGGGTCATCCGCAGGCAGCCCCTTATCGAGAAAGGCGCTGAGCTGGGCGAGCTGGGCGGAAAAATCCTGCTTCTGCGTCCGCGGGACAACGCCCTGCAGGGCGCGCGTCGAAAACGGCAACCCGCCGGGAGCCTTGCCCACGCCGAGATCGACGCGGCCGGGCCCCAGTGCAGCCAGGACATTGAAATTTTCGGCCACCTTGTAGGGGCTGTAGTGCTGCAGCATGACCCCGCCGGAGCCGACGCGAATACGCGCCGTGTTGGCCAGCAGGAAGGCGATCAACACTTCCGGCGACGAGCTTGCCAACGTCGGCGCATCGTGGTGTTCGGCCACCCAGAACCGGTGGAAGCCCCACTGTTCCGCCTGGCGGGCCAGCGCGACCGTCCGCTTCAGCGCCGTGCTGGCCGTTTCGCCATCGTGGATAGGACTTTTATCGAGCAAACTCAGTGCGTAGCCCATGTTAGGGTATGGCCTCCATGTGATTGAAGCCACGCGTCGCCACAGGCAGCGCGGACTCCGTTTTCAGAGGCAGTCAGATTTTATCGGATTTGGAGACCCGTCAAAGAACGCTTTGCTAAAAATCAGCAGGCAAACTGTATTAATATTCCTCGCGCTGACGGCGTGGATTAACCTGGTGGCTTGGATGCAGGGCACGAGGTTTATCGTTGATCTCCTGTTCAGCAATGGTCATTTTCCAACAATCTGGAGCCTTAAATTGACCGTATCCGATGGACAATTTGCTCGGCATTGAGTCTGATGGGATGATCCTTGGTGTAATTCTCCAGATGGATATCGCGAGATCGCGGATATCTGTTGGTTGGATAATATCGTTCGGCGCATAAATGAAATCGTGGAGGGACGCAGCATTGAGGCCGGCCCTGAAGGTTTGAAATGGATCGGAACGGGAATATGCGCAGAAATTCAGTGGGATTGTGGGTATTCCTTCTCAGTGCAGTCGCGGCAAGCGGCTATCTCTATAGTTGGCTGGTCTATAGGCAGGGATATTTTTTAGGGGCCGTGTTTGCCCTCTCCATCTGTGTGCCGATCCTGGCGTTCGAACGTGGCCTCATCTTTCCGAAATTGCGTGCCTGGATCAACACATTGCCGACTACGGGGTTTCTTATCGCCGCATTGATAGCCGATTATGTGCTGATCAGCATCGGCAATGCCGTTTGTGGGATAACGCTGTGGAGCTTCGGCTGGATTGACGGTCCTTTCTGGCGCGCAGCAACGCTGTCACCACAGGTGCTGCTCTACACGCTTGCCGTCCTGACCGTCATGATTTTCATCCTGCGGGTGCGCGATCTTCTCGGCCGCGACATCTTTGCCAGCCTTCTGATGAGCCGGTACCGCCAGCCTGTGGCCGAAGAGCGGGTGTTTCTTTTCATCGATCTTGTCGGGTCGACTTCGTTTGCTGAAGAACATGGCGATCTGCGGGCCCAGCAGTTTCTCGGCGCGCTCTTTGCTGCCTTTGCCGAACCTGTCCGGCGTCACGGCGGAGCCATTGACGATTATGTCGGGGATGCGGCCATCATCACATGGCCCATTGAGCGCGGCATCAAGGATGCGAGTTGCGCCCGCTGTGTCTTCGATATTCTGGACAGCATCGAAAAGAATGCAAATCAATGGCTTGAGCGATTCGGAAGGGTGCCGCGCCTGCGTGCGGCCTTGCATGGCGGCCCGATCATCACGGCGGAGATCGGGGTGGATCACCACAAGATCACCTATTTCGGCGATACGGTGAACACCACGGCGCGGCTGGAAAGCCTCTGCCGCACATTGGCCGCGCCGGTTTTGATCTCCAGCGAACTGGCGCAGAGGATGAGTTTCTCCAATGAAATCAAGGCAAATTACCTTGGAATGCATGGCGTCAAGGGCAGGGGGCAGGCGCTCGGGGTGATGGCCCTGACCCGCTGACATCGGGCGCTTCCTGTCGAAGTATCCTCATCCAGACAATTTCTGTCCACAAAGCGGCAAATCGGCCATTTGCACGATGACAGGCAGAGGCCGTTGCGCTATGGTCCAGCCTGTCGAGGGCTTCGGCCCTGTCAGTTTGCGGGAGAGTGTCGTGCATGGAAATGTGCAGGCCACCGAAGGGGAAATCGCCCGAAATCTCTCAGGTACCAGGAACCGCAAACCGGGAAGGCAACTCTGGAAAGTCGGGGGAAACTCCGCGCCGAAGGTGTAAGTTCAGTCAGGGGTCCTGATTGAGCGAGTCTCTCAGGCTTCCGACAGAGGGGCAAAGAAATGTTCCGTCGTGTGGCGGAGGTCTTTGCACGTCTCTGGAGTAAAAATGGGCACGGAAGATAATCTGAAACAACTGCCGCTTGACGATCTGCACAAGGCTGCCAATGCGCGCTTTGGCGGTTTTGCCGGCTGGTCAATGCCGATCACCTATCCGCTCGGTGTGATGAAGGAACATCTTCATACGCGCGAGAAGGCCGGGCTTTTCGACATTTCGCATATGCAGCTCTTTGATGTCGCCGGGCCGCAGGCCGCGGCACTGCTGTCACGCGCATGCCCGCTGGATGCGTCTGTGCTTCAGGCGGGCCAGTCGAAATACACCTTCTTTCTCGATGACAAGGCAGGCATTCTCGATGATCTGATCGTCACCCGTCTCGGGGACGAGCATTTCATGGTCGTTGCCAATGCCGGAAATGCCGCGGCTGACGAAGCGCATCTGCGCGGTGTCGCCAAGGATTTCGACTGCAAGATCGATGCGCTGGATCGTGTGTTCCTGGCCATCCAGGGGCCGCAGGCCGTGAATGTGTTGCTGGATGCCGGTATTGCCGGAACTGACCTTGCTTTCATGAACGGATTTGAGCCGAAGCCGGGCTGGTTCATGAGCCGCTCCGGCTATACCGGCGAGGACGGTTTTGAGATCGGCCTGCCGGAAGCCGATGCCCGTATGCTTGTCGAAAAGCTTTTCGCCGACGAGCGTGTCGCCTGGATCGGGCTTGCTGCCCGCGACAGTCTGCGCCTGGAAGCGGGTCTGTGCCTGCACGGCCATGACATAACGCCGGATTATGATCCGGTCGATGCCGGACTGCTCTGGGCCATTGCCAAGCCGGTGCGCGAGACCGCGGGCTTTATCGGCGCTGCGGCGCTTCTCGCCAAGATCGCAACAGGATCGGCCAAGAAACGCGTCGGCCTGAAGCCCGATGGCCGGCAGCCGGTGCGCACCGATGCCGAACTCTTTGATGCCGATGGCAACAAGGTCGGATTGGTCACGTCGGGCGGTTTCGGACCATCGGCAGGTTTCCCTGTTGCCATGGGGTACGTCAGCAAAGAGCTGTCCGCGCTGGGCTCCAAGGTTTTCGCCGAGGTGCGGGGCAACCGCGTCCCGGTGGATATTCATTCACTTCCCTTCACTCCACATCGCTACCACAAAGGATAATTGAGATGGCAGCCACTTACTTTACCGAAGATCACGAATGGGTCCGCGTCGAGAATGACATTGCGACGGTCGGCATTACCGATCACGCGCAGGATCAGCTCGGCGATCTGGTTTTTGTCCAGTTGCCGGATATCGGTCAATCCTTGTCCAAAGGCGATGCCGCGGTTGTCGTTGAATCCGTCAAGGCGGCATCGGACGTCTATGCGCCGCTGGACGGTGAAGTGACGGAAGTGAACGAAGCAACTGCAAGCGATCCGTCGCTGGTCAACTCGGCCGCCGCAAGCGACGGCTGGCTATGGAAGATGAAGCTGTCCAATCCGGATCAGCTGACCGGCCTTCTCGACGAGGCAGGCTACAAAGCAATCATTGGCTGAAGGCATGATGATGAAAGACACCATATTCCCGTTCGCTGACCGCCATATCGGTCCGAGCATACAAGGCTCCCGCGCCATGCTGGCGGCTCTTGGCATTCCGTCGCTGGAAACTTTGATTGCGCAGGCTGTGCCAAAATCCATCCGGCTTGAACGGCCGCTCGACATTCCTGCGGCTGTCAATGAGTCGGAAGCTTTGGCCGAGCTTGCCGCCAAGATGAGCCAGAACAAGACCCACAAGAGCTTTATCGGTCAGGGTTATCACGGCACCCACGTGCCCGCGGTTATCCTTCGTAATCTGTTTGAAAACCCGGCCTGGTATACCGCCTATACGCCGTATCAGTCGGAAATCAGCCAGGGTCGCCTTGAACTGCTGTTCCACTTCCAGACGCTGGTGACGGAGCTGACCGGTCTGCCGGTTGCATCCGCGTCGCTCCTGGACGAGGCGACGGCCGTTGCGGAAGCCGTCGGCATCGCCTATCGCCATCATCGCGAGAAGCGCACCCGCATCGCGATCACCGGTGCCCTGCATCCGCAGACAGTCGATGTGGTCAAGACTCGCGCCGAGCCGCTGGGCATGACCGTGGATGAAGGCGAGATCGATGCCAGCGTTGCAGCGATCATCGTTCCATGGCCGGACACGTTCGGTGTCTATGGTGACCATGCTTCGGTCATTCAGGCGGCCAAGGCCGCTGGTGCGCTGGTAATCGCCGTGGCCGATCCGCTGGCCCTGACAATCACCGCCCCGCCTGCCAAGGCCGGTGTCGATATTGCTGCCGGTTCCATGCAGCGCTTTGGTGTGCCGATCGGTTATGGCGGCCCGCACGCCGCCTATCTAGCCGTCAGCGAAACGCTGACCCGGCTTATACCTGGCCGTCTGGTTGGCCAGTCCGTTGACAGCAAGGGGCGTGCCGGCTATCGCCTTGCCCTACAGACGCGCGAGCAGCATATCCGCCGCGACAAGGCGACATCAAACATCTGTACCGCGCAGGCACTGCTGGCCAATATGGCGGTGTCCTACGCCATCTGGCATGGTCCGCAGGGGCTTCAGGCCATCGCCCGCCGCGTGCATGCCCAGGCGGCCCGTTTGGCCGCTGCGCTGACAGGGGCGGGCCTTTCCATCGCCGGATCGCATTTCTTCGATACGGTTACGGCCACTGTTCCCGGCAAAGCAGCCTCCATTGCTGCGGAGGCTGAAAAGGGCGGACGTCTGCTGCGCATTGTCGATCAGGACCGCCTCGGCATCACGGTGGATGAAACGACATCGGAAGATGACCTGAAGGCACTCTCAGCACTTTTCGGTGCCGATCTGCCTGCGGAAGCAAAGGCAACATTGCCCGGCGAAAGGCAGGCCGAGGGTTTCATGACCCAGGCCGTTTTCCACCAGCAGCGCTCGGAAACCGAGATGATGCGTTTCCTGCGCCGTCTGGCGGACAAGGACCTGGCGCTCGACCGCGCCATGATCCCGCTCGGCTCGTGCACAATGAAGCTCAACGCAGCCGCCGAAATGCTGCCGGTCAGCTGGAACAGCGTTGCCAACGTGCATCCATTCGCTCCTGCGGGCCATGCGCTTGGCTACAAGGCGATGACGGACGATCTGGAAGCCTGGTTGTCCGAGATCACCGGCTTTGATGCGGTTTCGCTGCAGCCCAATGCCGGCAGTCAGGGTGAATATGCCGGTCTCCTGGCCATTCGCCGCTATCATCTGGATCGGGGCGATGCGCATCGTGATATCTGCCTCATCCCGGAATCGGCGCATGGCACCAATCCGGCCAGTGCCCATATGGCGGGCATGCGGGTGGTGGTCGTGGCATGCGAAGAGGCTGGCGATATCGATCTTGAGGACCTCAAGGCAAAAGCCGACCAGCACAGTGCCAATCTCGCAGCACTGATGATCACCTATCCATCGACCCATGGTGTGTTCGAAGAAGGCGTCAAGGATATCTGCACGGTCATTCATCAGCATGGTGGCCAGGTCTATTTCGATGGCGCCAACCTCAATGCGCTGGTCGGGCTTGCCCGTCCCGGCGATATCGGTGCCGATGTCTGCCATATGAACCTGCACAAGACCTTCTGCATTCCCCATGGCGGCGGCGGGCCGGGTGTTGGTCCGATCGGCGTGAAGAAGCATCTTGCTCCCTTCCTGCCCGGTCATGTGGCCAAGGGATCGCAGCACGCGGTTTCAGCGGCTCCCTTCGGCAGCGCATCCATTCTTCCCATCACGTGGATGTATATCCGCATGATGGGCGGGGCGGGCCTCAAGCGTGCAACCGAGATGGCTATTCTCAACGCCAACTACATCGCGGAGCGGCTGAAGGGCCACTATCCCGTTCTGTTCACGGGACAGAACGGCCGCGTGGCGCATGAGTGCATTCTCGATACCCGCGTGCTGAAGGACAGTGCCGGGATCAGCGTCGAGGATATCGCCAAGCGCCTCATCGATTACGGCTTCCACGCCCCGACCATGTCCTGGCCGATTGCCGGTACGCTGATGGTCGAGCCGACGGAATCGGAATCCAAGCGCGAGATCGACCGCTTCTGTGATGCGATGATCCTCATTGCCGGGGAAGCGGAGAAGGTTGCCAGTGGCGTTTGGCCGCGTGACGACAACCCGCTCGTCAATGCACCGCACCCATCCGGTGATGTGCTGGCCGATGACTGGTCGCATCCTTACACCCGCAGGGAAGCCAGCCTGCCGGCAGGCGAGAGCGAAGAGAACCCGAAGTACTGGCCGCCGGTGTCGCGCATCGACAACGTCGCCGGAGATCGCAATCTCGTCTGCGCCTGCCCACCCATGCAGGCCTACAGCTAAAGTAGAGTGCCCCTTCCGGATCATCCGGGAGGGGCTTTTTTTACCAATTCGGCGTCAAGCTCAGAGCTTCGCCGACATCGCCATCGGGCATCGGCTCAAGTTCCGGTGCCAGCTGCCGCAACACCAGGGGGAGCGCCTGCAGGTCATTCGCCTCGAAGGACAGGTGCGGTAGTCTTGCCCGGATTAATCCGGCAACGGTTTTTGCCTGCAGTTCATCGCGTATACGTTTGGCGGCATCGCGGTCGCTGCGGCGCGACAACCACAGTTTGTGCAAGGCAAAGGCACGCGGGTCGGGGCAAGTATAGTCCAGCGGGTAGCCTTTTTCATCGATGACGACAGTCGAGATTTTCGGACTGTTGACCAACCATGTCAGGCCTTCGATTTCGATTGCCTGCAGGTCTTCATCATCGGTGCTGAAGCGCGCTTTCTCCCGCGTCGACATGCGGTCCTTTGGCGTTGGCTTGATCAGGTCGACGAGAAAGCCGTCGCGATTGGCGGCGCGATACCCATTTCTCGCCAGCGGTGCAAACGAATGATCGATTTTTTGCAAAAGCCCGATCAAACCCTTGTGGGAAAAATCCTTGCTGATCAGCCGCAGGCTGAACCGGGAGTCGAACAGCAGATCGACATCCTGCGTCGATAAAAGCCCGCCGGTAATCTGGACACCAGCCATGCGTTCATAGGCAAAGAGCGCATTTGTGCCGACGACATCGACCGCCGTGCCGATCAATCCGGATTTTCCGAGCGCGCGGATAATGCGTGCTGTCAGAAGCGGTACCCGGCCCAAAGCCATGGCACGGTTGACGGGGGCGAGTTCATCCAGCCGCTTTGCCAGACGGGAAACGCGGGTCTTGGCGCTTTCACGCCCCGTATGAAACTGCCCGAAGATCACTTCCGTTTCGGCGGAGCGGGGTCCAAGGGATTTCCAGATGCCCTGTGTCTTCTTGTAGAGATAATCCTTGTCATTCGTGCTTTTCTTCCACGACATTGATCCGGAAAAACGCTGTTCATACTCCTTCAGACTGGTCCGGTAGACATCGTAGGCCTGTTCCGTATCAATGAGCTGGCGTATTTGATCTGAAGATAATTCTCTGAATTTACTCATTTTATCCCCAAATATTGCATTATTGGCAGTGGGAGGGATAATACACTGGTAAAACTAAATTAGAAAGTTGATATTCAAAGGATTATCCCTATTATATAACTACTCAGCGGGAATGGGGATAATCCGTTGTCCTTCAATAACTAACGTGAGTTGAATGCGCCGGTGTCAATCACAGTTTCCTGCAGTGCTGTTTGCCCGTTGCAGCTATCCGGTGTTTGCCTGTTAAAGTAGAGGCAGCGCAACCGGCAAAGCAGTCAAAGAGGTTCCATGTTCGATCTGAAAGTCACCAACGCAACCTTGCCCGACGGCCGTACAGGTCTCGATATCGGTGTGCAATCCGGCCGCATTGTTGCGGTTGGCGTCAATCTCGGCGGGGAGGCGGGGGAGACGATCGATGCTGGCGGTCTTCTGGTTTCGCCCCCCTTTGTCGATAGTCACTTTCATATGGATGCAACGCTGTCGCTCGGCCAGCCGCGTCTCAATGAAAGCGGGTTGCTGCTCGATGGAATCCAGATATGGGGTGAATTGAAACCGCTTCTCACTCATGAAGCTGTGATCGAGCGCGCCCTGCGCTATTGCGATCTGGCGGTCACACAGGGGCTGCTGGCGATCCGGACCCATGTGGATATCTGCGACGAGCGCCTGCTGGGCGTTGAAGCGCTGCTCGATGTCAAAAGACAGGTGGCGCCCTATATCGACCTGCAACTGGTGGCTTTCCCGCAGGATGGTTACTATCGCTTTCCCGGCGCTGTCGACCTGCTCAAGCGTGCGCTTGATCTCGGCGTTGATGTGGTTGGCGGCATTCCGCATTTCGAGCGCACCATGGCCGATGGCGCAGCGAGCGTCAAAGCGCTCTGCGAGATTGCGGCGGATCGCGGCCTGATGGTCGATCTGCATTGTGACGAGACGGATGATCCGTTGTCACGGCATATCGAAACATTGGCCTATGAAACCCGGCGCCTTGGTCTTGGCGGCCGTTCGACGGGGTCGCATCTGACCTCAATGCACTCGATGGACAATTACTATGTCAGCAAGCTTCTACCGTTGATTGCCGAGGCTGGCGTGGCGGCGATTGCCAATCCGCTGATCAATATCGGCATCCAGGGTCGTCACGACACCTATCCGAAGCGTCGGGGCATGACCCGCGTGCCGGAGCTTCTGGCCCATGGCGTTACCGTTGCCTTCGGCCATGATTGCGTGATGGACCCCTGGTATTCACTCGGCCAGGCTGACATGCTTGATGTTGCCAGCATGGGTCTACACGTGGCGCAGATGACGAGCCGCAGCGCCATGCGCCAATGTTTTGCCGCGGTTACCACCGAGCCTGCCAAGATTCTCAATCTGGAAAATTACGGCCTCGACGTCGGCTGCAAGGCGGACATGGTGGTGCTGCAGGCTGCCGATACAATCGAAGCAATCCGCCTCAAGGCAACGCGGCTTGCCGTCATCAAGGCAGGCAAGGTCATCGCGCGCACGCCGGAACGGATCAGCACACTCGCTTTGGACCGGCGTCCCGCTATGATTGATCCTGCAAGCTATGCGCCCTTTATTCACCAAGGATGATTTGAGTTCCATAAGATACATTATGCGATTTTGATGGGCAGCCGGGGTGGGTTCTATTTCGAAGTGCATCGTCGGTTCAGGCTTGCTTCCAAGATGCGCGCTCTATTTCGGACGATTATTTTGTACCAGGTACAATGAATCACGAGATTGTATATGGATATCGCATAATCGCGGGTTTATATCGGTGGTCGTTTCCCCACGGCCAGCCGCCGTTTGCAAATCCGCGACATTTTCTTTCCGATGTGTACGCGCTACCGAGAGCGAACCCGACCATGTCGGACCAAATCAGTCAGGCCTCCCAGGCCCGGCCACGAACGATCCAAACGCCTGACAACAAAACAACAGGTCCGAACTTCCGCACCATAGCGCTTATCATTGCCAGCGCCATGTTCATGGAACAGCTCGACGCGACGGTGCTGGCAACGGCGTTGCCGACCATGGCACGTGATTTTGGCGTTCAGCCACCTGCCATGAGCCTGGCGCTCACCTCCTATCTCCTCAGTCTCGCCATCTTCATCCCCGCGAGCGGCAAGATTGCCGACCGGTTCGGATCCCGCACCGTTTTCAGCGCGGCGATCGCGGTTTTCGTCTTTGGTTCGATCCTCTGCGCGCAGGCCCCGGATCTGCGCTTTCTCGTTCTCGCGCGCATCATTCAGGGCCTTGGCGGTGCGATGATGATGCCGGTCGGCCGGCTCGTGCTGATGCGCAGCGTCGCGCGCAAGGATCTTGTTTCGGCCATGTCCTGGCTGCTGGTTCCCGCGCTTGTCGGCCCCATTCTCGGGCCACCCGTGGGCGGGCTGATTGTCACCTATTTCGACTGGCGCTGGATTTTCTATATCAATGTGCCGATCGGCTGCATTGGTTTCATTCTTGTCAGGCGCTTCATCGAAGAGGTGAAGGGGGTGTCCGACGGTCCCTTCGATTTTCTCGGTCTTTTCCTTTCCGGTATTTCACTCGGCTCTCTCCTCTTTGGTTTCGAAATGGCAAGCCGCCCGGGTGAAGGTGAACTGGCAGCCGTTCTTGTCGCTGTGGGGATGGCTTTCGGTGCGGGTTATCTCGCACATGCCAAACGGCATCCCTCCCCCATTCTCGATTTCTCGCTCATGCGCGTCAGCAGCTTCAGCACGTCTGTCATCGCCGGCTCGCTGACCCGCATCACCCAGGGGGCACAACCGTTCCTGCTGCCCCTGATGCTGCAGCTCGGCTTCGGATTTTCTGCGGCGCGCGCGGGCGGCATCGTTGTCGCCACCGCTCTCGGCTCCATGATGATGAAGGCCGTTGCACCGAAAATCCTGCGGCGCTTCGGTTTCCGCGCAAGCCTTATCGTCAATGGCCTCATTGCGACGTTTGGTTACGCGCTTTGTGCAGCCTTCCGGCCGGACTGGCCCCTGCCCCTCATCTTCGCAGTTCTGCTTTGCTGCGGGTTCTTCATGTCGTTCCAGTTCACGGCCTACAACACGGTGGCCTATGACGAGATCGGACGGGAGCGCATGAGTTCTGCGACCAGTTTCTATACGACATTCCAACAGCTCATGTTGTCGCTCGGTATCTGTGTCGGCGCATTGGCCCTTTCGGGTTCAATGCTGGTTCGAAGCCATGCGACACCGGAACTTGGCGACTTCTCGGCGGCGTTTCTTGTTGTAACAGCAATCTCCCTCACCGCGACGATCTGGAATCTCCGCTTTTCACAATCGGCAGGGGCCGACATCAGCGGTCACACGAAAATGGTCAAGGCTCCCGGCGAATAGGATTGCGCAGCGGCTGGCTTTGCCCGCCCTCACCGCATCTTGATCGGTACGGTCAGAAAGCCTTGCAAAATAACGGCACCAGATATGTCAGTATTATTGACATATCTGGTGTTTTACGGTGCTATGCGCCTGCGAACAAACGGGAGGAAACAATGGGCGAGTGGGATGCTCTGTACGCAACACGCACCAAAAATATGCGTGCGTCCGAGATACGTGAACTGCTGAAACTGCTTGATCAGCCGGACATCATTTCCTTTGCCGGCGGTATTCCCGATCCTGCCCTTTTTCCCAAGGAAGCGATACGGGAAGCCTATGAGGCTGTTCTCAGCCAGAATGCTGACGTCGCGCTGCAATATTCCGTGAGCGAGGGATATCGCCCGCTGCGCGAATGGCTGGTGCAACACATGGCGTCGCTCAGCGTGCCCTGCACGATCGATAACATCATCATCACCACGGGCTCGCAACAGGCGCTGGACTACCTCGGCAAGCTGTTCATATCACCCGGCGATACGGTGCTCACGACCTGGCCCACCTATCTCGGTGCCCTCCAGGCCTTCAATGCCTATGAGCCGCGCTATGACCGTCTCAACCCCGAACAGGGAAACATGACGCCGGCCGCCTATCGTGACGGTGCAAAGGCTGCAGGCGGTGATGTACAGCTTGCCTATCTGACGGCGGATTTCTGCAACCCGACGGGCGAAACGGTCAGCCGGGATGGCCGCATCCGCCTGATTGAGCTGGCGCACGAACTCGACATACCGCTGATCGAAGATGCGGCCTATCAGGCCTTGCGGTTCGATGGACAGCCCGTGCCGTCGATGCTTGCCCTCGATTGCGAACGTGAAGGACATATCGACCGCACGCGTGTCGTCTACTCCGGCAGTTTCTCCAAGACCCTTACTCCCGGCTTGCGTGTCGGCTGGGTTTGCGCTGCACAGCCGGTGATTGCCAAGCTGGTCCTGATCAAACAGGCTGCCGATCTGCACAGCCCGACCATCAATCAGATGACAATCCATCACGTGGCGTCCCGGGATTTCGACAAACAAGTCGAGAAGGTGCGCAACAGCTACCGCCAGCGCCGCGACTATATGCTCGATGCCCTTGCCCGTTTCATGCCGCCAGGCGTGACGTGGACAAAACCGGAGGGCGGCATGTTTGTCTGGGTCACCTTGCCGGAAGGCATGGACGGCGCAGCTCTCCTCGCGCAAGCGCTGCAAAAGGTGCGCGTGGCGTTCGTTCCCGGCTTTGCATTCCATGCGGACGGGACCGGCAAGAATACCATTCGGCTCAACTTCTCCTTGCCCAACAAGGAATCAATCGAAACCGGGATTTCCCGTCTCGGCAAGCTGATTGCAGAAGAAGCCGCCTGACGGCTCGCACTGTTACATGACAAACAAAGCAGCCTGATCTCAAACAGGCTGCTTTTTTGTTATCCGGGCCGTCGCTGCCCCTGTCAGGAGGCGGCAACAGGGAGAGCGTTTGCAGCCATCAGTAGCAACTTATTAACCTTCATTTTCTATTCGATTAGGCAAGTTTACGAGCAACATCCAATCGCTTCGCTTGCAGGTATCATGCGTATTCCAAGAACAAATTTCTCAATGAAGTCAGACGATTACGTAGACGAATATGGCGATGCGCACGAATCGCCAGCGTCTGCACAACCGCCTGTGGCACAAAAGCCCCCTGTACCGGAGGCGGTGCAACCGCCAGCTCCGACCCAGGCGGCTCGAAATAGTGTGCCAAACGGTTCGGGAAACATGCGCACTCCTGCTGCTTCGCCCTATGAGCCGGTCTCCACCCGACGTTCCATCGAGGCCCCTGCCTCAACCACGCCCAGCGGTGGGATGCGCGCGCCTGCACGTGCGCCGATCACACTTGAGCCGGATACGGATCCCACGGCGCCCATTTCAAAGCGGATGTTCTCCCTGTCGGCCAATGTGCGTTTCACACGCACCCCCGATACCGTTCTGCAAAAGCACCGCAACGGGGTCGAAAGCGCAACGCCGGCACCTGCTCCCAAAGTGGAAAGGCCGATTGCCGCGCCAAAGGCGGCCATCCCGGCGCCAACCCCGAAGATTCCTGCTGCTGCTCCGGCGGCTCCCAAGCCGGTCGCTGGCGAGACTGTTCTTCGCAAGGCCCCTGCCCCGGCGCAGTCCGGTTTGCCGCGGGCCCCGGCATTCGTCACAAATTATGCACCGGCGGTCGTCACGCACGCACCAGCCGCTCCCGTTGTGCGTGAGGCCAGGCCAAGCCTGCAAACAAGCGGTGCGCAGCCAATTCCACAAAAATCCGGAACGCTGGATTACCTCTCGGATTATGCATTCTGGGAATCGATGGAGTTCTCGGGCGGCTTTGTTGCTACCCCTGCAGCCTCTGCGTCGAAGGCTGTACGCAAGATCGCACCCGATGCCATTACCGCGCTGTTCCGTGTTGTCGAGCTCCGGCAGCCGCATGCCGCTGCCGCTGAGACCACAGTGCCCGCAGCGCCGGTTCCCTTGCCTGCCGCACCGGTAATCCCGGCTGCACCGGCGGCCGTTGCAGCCGTTACGCCCCAGCGTCAGGCCGATCCGGTCGTGGAAAGCGCTGCGATTATGAATCCGGTGGTTGATGTGCAAGAGGAAGTGACCCTTGCTCCTACTCCGGCTGCACCATTACCGCCGGAAGAACCGGCCGCTGAAGAAAAACCGTCACGGCTGCAGGTAACGGTGCGCCAGGAGAAGCCCGCTATCGTGCCGACCCGCCTTACACCGCTTGCCGTACAGTCCTATGGCGAGATGTATGAGCGTCCGCCGCTGTCGTTGCTGCAGGAACCGGCGGAACGCGCGGAAGTGATCATTACGCAGGAAGCGTTGGAACAGAATGCCGGACTTCTTGAAAGCGTGCTTGAGGACTTCGGCATCCGCGGCGAGATCATTCATGTGCGTCCAGGACCGGTGGTGACGCTGTATGAATTCGAGCCGGCACCCGGCATCAAGTCCTCTCGCGTTATCGGCCTTGCCGATGATATTGCCCGTTCCATGTCGGCCTTATCAGCCCGTGTGGCGGTGGTGCCCGGACGCAATGTCATCGGCATTGAACTGCCGAATGCGACGCGCGAGACCGTGTACTTCCGCGAAATGATCGCTTCGCCGGATTTCGAGAGCACCAAGCTCAAGCTGGCGCTCTGCCTTGGCAAGACCATTGGCGGTGAGCCGGTTATCGCTGAGCTCGCCAAGATGCCGCATCTGCTGGTTGCCGGTACAACGGGTTCTGGCAAGTCGGTTGCGATCAATACCATGATCCTGTCACTGCTTTACCGGCTGACGCCGGAAGAGTGCCGCCTGATCATGATCGACCCCAAAATGCTCGAACTGTCGATCTATGACGGTATTCCGCACCTGCTTACCCCTGTTGTGACCGACCCGAAAAAGGCGGTCATGGCACTGAAGTGGGCGGTACGCGAAATGGAAGACCGTTACCGGAAGATGTCAAAGCTGGGCGTGCGCAATATCGACGGCTTCAATGCGCGCGCTGCCCTCGCCAAGGAAAAGGGCGAGACGGTGATGTGCACCGTCCAGACCGGTTTCGACAAGGGGACGGGCGAGCCCATTCACGAGCAGGAAGTCATGGATTTGACGCCGATGCCCTATATCGTCGTCATTGTCGACGAGATGGCCGACCTGATGATGGTGGCGGGCAAGGATATCGAAGGCGCCATTCAGCGCCTCGCCCAGATGGCCCGTGCTGCGGGTATCCATCTGATCATGGCCACGCAGCGTCCGTCGGTCGATGTCATCACCGGCACGATCAAGGCGAACTTCCCGACCCGTATTTCGTTCCAGGTAACGTCGAAGATCGACAGCCGCACGATTCTGGGCGAACAGGGTGCAGAGCAATTGCTCGGTCAGGGCGATATGCTGCACATGGCGGGCGGCGGGCGGATTTCCCGCGTGCATGGCCCGTTCGTATCCGACGAGGAAGTCGAGCGCGTGGTCGCGCATTTGAAGGCGCAGGGTCGTCCGGATTATCTCGATACGGTCACTGCCGACGAGAGCGAAGAGGAAGAACCGGAAGCGGAAACCGGCGGAGCGGTTTTCGATAAGGGAGCTGTTGCGGCGGAAGACGGAAATGAACTCTACGACCAGGCGGTCAAGGTGGTCATGCGCGACAAGAAGTGCTCCACGTCCTATATCCAGCGGCGTCTGCAGATCGGCTACAACAGAGCTGCATCGCTGGTGGAGCGCATGGAAAAGGAAGGGCTTGTCGGACCGTCCAATCATGTCGGCAAGCGGGAAATTCTCTCGCACAGCCGGGACAATGCCCCGTTCAGCGCTGCAGATAGCGTGGAATAGCCTGTCCGAATAAAACGCACCTTGCGTCTGCACGTTTGCTATGTCATGACGCGCGTCCTTGATTTGGGCGCGCTGAGCCCATTCGACGGGCTTTGTCCCGATTTCTGACATTCATGGCATAAAGGAGCGCGGCAATGGCTCAGGCGCTGGGTTTCGACTTTGGCACAACCAATACGGTTTTGGCATTGGCGGATGGGACAAAGACACGTTCGCTATCCTTCACCAATGCGACCGGCACAGCCGATAGCATGCGCACGGCACTATCCTTCATGAAGGACCCTCTTGCCGGTGCGGCGGCATTGAAGGTCGAGGCCGGGCATGCGGCGATCCGGCAGTTCATCGATAACCCCGGCGAATGCCGCTTTCTGCAGTCGATCAAGACATTTGCCGCGAGTGCCCTCTTCCAGGGCACGCTTGTCTTTGCAAAGCGCCATTCGTTTGAAGACCTGATGGAAATTTTTGTGCGCCGGTTGCGGAGCTATGCCGGTAACGATTGGCCCACGGACGTCAAACGCATCGTGACTGGCCGGCCGGTGCATTTCGCCGGAGCAAATCCGGATCCTGCCCTGGCAACGGTGCGTTACAACGAGGCGCTCACCCGGTTCGGTTTTCCTGAAATCCACTATGTCTACGAGCCGGTGGCGGCGGCTTTCTATTTTGCCCAGAACCTTAAGGCCGATGCGACCGTTCTTGTGGCGGATTTTGGCGGGGGTACGACCGACTATTCGCTCATTCGTTTCGAGACGCACGGCGGAAAGCTCAGCGCAACGCCCATCGGCTATTCCGGTGTCGGCATTGCCGGCGATCATTTCGACTACCGGATGATCGACAGCATCGTCGCTCCGCAGATCGGCAAGGGAAGTTTCTTCAAGAGCTTCGACAAGACACTCGAAGTCCCGTCCTCCTACTATGCCAATTTCGGCCGATGGAACCAGTTGTCCATCTTCAAGACATCCCGGGAGTTTTCCGAACTGAAGAAGCTGGTGCGGTCCAGTCTGGAGCCGGAAAAACTTGAGACTTTCGTCGATCTTGTCGACCACGATGAAGGTTATCCGCTGTATCAGGCTGTGTCGGCCACCAAGATGGCGCTATCGACCGCCGACGAGGCTGAGTTCAATTTCGAACCGCTCGGCCGCGGCAGCCGCAAGCTCATCAAGCGCAGTCAATTCGAGAGATGGATTGCCGGTGATCTCGCCCGTATCGAAGGCGCGCTTGACGATGTCCTTGAGCGGACCAATACGGTGGCAGGTGAAATTGACAAAGTGTTCCTGACGGGCGGGACATCGTTTGTCCCAGCCGTGCGACGCATATTCACTGAACGTTTCGCGCAGGACCGGATCGAGACAGGCGGCGAACTGCTCTCGATCGCGCATGGGCTTGCGCTCATCGGCGAGCGCGACGACATCCCGCAGTGGACTGCATAAACGCTGCCCGGCCCTAGCGGCCGGGTATCAGATATCAAATGTGCGCCATGCCGGCTTTGGATCGGCCCCTGGTGTGTGCTCGGCGGTGTTGCAGAAGGTCAGGGGCGTCTTGCCGTCTGCCCTCTGGTAAAATTCTGGATTTGCCGTGGAAGCGGTTATCGTCATGACATCTGGCCATTCGGATTCGTATCCAACGGCGGTCGTGGCAATCAACGCGGCGCACAGTGCCAGACTCAACAGGTAAATGCGTCCCAGATTTTGCGGTCCTTCGGTGCGTTCCCTTACATATTCCGGTTCACGCTCGACATTGCTTCTATGCATGATGACTCTCCGGATAGTTTGAATTGGATGCAGGCAGTACAGTTCGAAAGGCTGCGGGAGTTACCGCCGCAATCGGGGCAAGTTTTTGACCGATCCGGACACATCGGAATCACATCTTATTGATGGAAATCATGCGGGATATGTTGCGAGGTTCAAACTCAGAGATTGTGGGCCTTGCGTGCCATAAGGCATTCTGGATCGCCCGGCATGCAGGAGCGGCACACTTCGGGCCGCACGTCGTAAATTCCACAAGCGGTGGTCTTGCCGATTTCACCAGTCAACGCGGAGCAACGGACACCGACACATCGCATGCCGCTTTCATCACTGGCAACATATTTGGCTGGAATAAGCGCAAGCTGCGCGTCGTCTTCCGTGGAAAATCGCGGCCACTGGGATGAGTAGCAGCAGCAGGCGCCGCAGGATTGGCAATCAAAAATCTCGCCTGCCTCCATACGCCTTATTTGCCCTTGCGTTTGCGCGCCGGCGTCTTGGGTGCCGCATTGAAGAGATCACTGTCGCCTGATCCGGTTTCGGTTTCCGAAGAAGGCGCGGCCGATTCAAGCTTTTCAGGCTTGGCAACTTTTCCTGGTGCAGGGCTTTCGGTGATTGCCGGGTCTTTGGCGGTAAACTTGATGGCCATTGTTCAATCCTCTCGTGTTCGCCCTGATGAGCGATACGGATTGCCAAGCAGACCGACAGCGCAGGAAGGGAGCCGTTGTTTACTCCGTATGCGGCACCGATACTAGGCTTGGGGGCCATTTATCTGGGGAAGCAGCATGAGACAATGGGATGATCAAGACACCACCAACTGCCTCTTGACCCTGACGACAGGCGCATCAACAGGGATGTCCTTCTTGCGGAAGGAGTCGACAATGGCGGTCATCGTCATTGTCCCCGCGGCGACCAGGTCGAAATTCTTCTCGAGCCGCATCCACTCGAACAGCAGCCCGGACATCGTGCTTTGCAAGGCGCGCGCCGCAATGTCCGGATGCCAGGCGGATGACAGCATGCCGCGCTTCCTGGCCAGTGTCGTCAAACGCAACAGCATGTGATGAACTTCGTCGTTGAGCGCACGCAACCGCTCCAGGATCTGGGCCATTTCACCGACGTATTCGCAGCGCTGGGTGATGATGGTGAAAACCCGCTGTTTTCTCGGATCACCGGCAAAATTCTCAAGACAATAGATACCGGCATCCAGGGCAATATCGAGAGGGTTGGCGTTCTCGCAATAGATTGCCTTGGTGAGAAGATCGTCCTGTGGCAGCCGCACGCGTTCGACGACCTCCTGATAGAGTTCGATCTTGTCCTTGAAGTGGAAGTAGATGGCGCCGCGCGTTACGCCGGCATGTTCGGCAATCTGGTTCAGGGTTGACCGATTGACACCATGTTCCAAGAAGACAGTCTCCGCGGAATCCAGAATGGCTTCCCGCGTTGCTCCTGCCTCGGCTTTGGTCCTGCGCATAATGCCTCCTTCGCTCGGGTGATCCCTCCGGGGATGCCGGGACATCGTCAGCGAGCTATCCGATGGCGGCCATTCGTACCGCTGGTTCGATAACCCAAACGTGATCGCGTCCGGTCGATTTTCCGACACAATATCACGCTTTCGTTTATTTACAATCACGGATGTATGTTTGTACATGCACCCAGATATTCCTCGGACAAGCGAACCCTCCCATGACTTTGCTCGGTACCCGTTTTCTCAGTCTCGTTTTTTTTGCAGGCGCGACGCTGGCACTCAATTTGCCGGCTAATGCCCAGCAGGCAGGCGGCAAGGCCCCTCCCCCGCCACAAGTAACGGCGGTTGCCGTTCAGCCGGAGGAAGTGGACCTGTCCTACCAATATGCGGCGCGGATTACGGCATACCGTGACGTGCAGGTGCGTGCCCGCGTTGGCGGTATTCTCCTGAAGCGGAATTTCATCGAAGGGTCGGAAGTGAAAGCCGGCGATCTGCTGTTTGAGATCGATCCGGCGCCTTATGAAGCGGAGCTCGCCCGCGTCCAGGCCCAGCTGCAGCAGGCTCAGGCTCAGTACGCCCAGTCCATACGGGATGCGGATCGAGCGCAGACACTGGTGGACCAGAAAGTGCAGAGCACCGCGGCGCGCGATACGGCAGTATCGACACGCGATTTGAACGCTGCAGCGGTTGCCGCGGCAAAGGCGCAGGTCAGGACAGCAGAACTCAATCTGCAATATACGAAAGTGACTGCGCCCATCAGCGGTGTGACAACACGCGAGCAGGTTTCGGAAGGCAGCCTGATTGGAACAGATGCGGCTTCCAGCCTGCTGACATCGATTACGCAGACCGATCCGGTCTATATCAACTTCTCCTTTACCGATACGGAAGCGGCGGAAATCCGCCGTCTGCTGGACGAGCGCAAGGCCAAGGGGCTCGAAGCCAACAAGCTTGCGGTCAAACTCTCCTTTGGCGACGGCACGGTTTACAATCATCTCGGAACCATCGATTTCACCTCAAGCAGTCTTGATCTGGAAACGGGCACGCTGGGTGTGCGTGCCATCATCGACAATCCGGATCGCCGGCTCCTTCCCGGCCAGTTCGTCCGCGCGACGGTGACGGGTGTGACGGTGAACGATACAATCGTCATTCCCGAAGCGGCCCTGATGCAGGGACCCAAAGGCCAGTTCGTCTATATCGTGAACAATGAAGGCAAGGCGGAAGTCCGGCCGCTCAATCTCGGTCAGCAGGTCAACAAGGGCTGGATCGTACTTTCCGGCCTCGCCGCGGGTGACCGTGTGGTCACGGAAGGTGTCATCAAGGTCAAACCGGGACAACTGGTGTCCGCGACTGACAGTGTGAAACAGGCGCTGGTGACCCAATGAACCGGTTCTTCATCGATCGACCGGTTTTTGCGGCCGTCATTTCGATCATCATCGTTCTCGCTGGCATTGTCGCGATAAGGGTGCTCCCGATTGCTCAGTATCCGGAACTGACGCCACCGCAGGTGGTGGTCAGCGCCAATTATCCGGGCGCCAGCGCCGAAACCATCGCCCAAACCGTTGCATCACCGCTGGAGCAGCAGATCAACGGCGTCGAAAACATGCTCTACATGCAGTCGACCAACTCGGCCAGCGGCCAGATGCAGCTGACGGTAACCTTTGCGCTGGGAACCAATGCTGACCAGGCGACGATCAACGTCAACAATCGCGTGCAGCGCGCGACATCGACCCTGCCGCAGGACGTGACCCGGCAGGGCGTGACCGTCGCCAAACGCTCCACATCCATTCTCGGCCTTGTCGCGATGTTTTCCGAGGGCGGCCAGTATGACCGCACCTATATCGGCAATTACGCGCTGCTGAACGTTGTCGACGATCTGAAGCGCATTCCGGGTGTCGGCGACGCGCAGGTTCTCGGCAATCCCAATTATTCCATGCGCATCTGGCTGCGCCCCGACAAGCTGGCACAATACAGTTTGACCCCGACGGATGTGGCAACGGCCATTCGCGAGCAGAATTCCCAGTTCGCCGCGGGCAAATTTGGTGATCAGCCTGATCCCCAGCCCAATGCCTTCACCTATTCCGCCACAACAATGGGTCGCCTGCCCGATGCCAAGGCGTTCGAAAACATCATCCTGCGTTCGTCGCCCAACGCGGCAACCCTGCGGCTTGGTGATGTGGCACGGGTGGAGCTCGGAGCGCAGAGCTATGCGGTGGACAGCAAGCTCAATGGAACGCCTGCTATTCCCATCGCGGTCTATCTGCAGCCGGGCGCCAATGCGCTCAACACGATGGAAGCCGTGCGCAGCCGCATGGATGAGCTGAAAGCCGCCTTCCCCACAGGCATGGACTATTCGATCCCCTACAACACCACCAAATTCATCCAGGCGTCGATCGATGAAGTCGTGACCACCTTCATCGAAGCGATCATTCTCGTCGTGCTGGTGGTCTTCATCTTCCTGCAGAACTGGCGCGCCACGCTTATTCCGGTCATTGCCGTTCCAATCTCGATCATCGGCACATTTGCCGGCATGTACGTGCTTGGCTTCTCCATCAACCTGCTGACACTGTTCGGTCTCGTGCTGGCGATCGGTATCGTGGTCGACGATGCGATCGTGGTGCTGGAAAACGTCGAACGCATCATGTCGACGGAAAAGCTGCCGCCGCGCGAGGCGGCGATCAAGGCGATGAGCGAGGTGACCGGACCCGTTGTCGCCATCGTTCTGGTGCTGTGCGCAGTGTTCGTGCCTGTTTCCTTCATGGGCGGGCTTGCCGGCGCCATGTACAAGCAGTTCGCCGTTACCATCGCCATGTCGGTGACCATCTCGGGCATTGTCGCATTGTCGCTGACGCCGGCGCTCTGCGGCCTGATCCTGAAGCCGGGTCATCATGAACCGGCGCTGCCCTTCCGTATCTTCAACCGGGCTTTTGACCGCGTGGCGTCAGGCTATACGTCAGGCGTTCGCTTTCTGATCAAACGGGTCGCCATCGGCTTGACGCTGTTTGCCTTCCTGATCGGCGGCACGGCCTATATGTTCTACAAGATACCGGGCTCGCTTGTTCCTGACGAAGACCAGGGTGTGCTTCTCAGCGTTGCCGTGCTGCCGCCGGCGGCCTCGTTGACACGAACGAAAGCGGCCATGGAGCAGTCATCGCAGAATCTGGCGAAGCATCCTGCGGCCGAGAACGTCTTTGCCATCGCCGGTTTCGATCTCCTCTCGGGCGGGCAGAAGTCCAATGCCGGCACCACCTTCCTCACCCTGAAGGACTGGAGCCAACGCAAGACGCCGGAACTCGATTCCCGCAATATGGCGGGCCCGATCATGGGGATGAATGCGGGTATCAAGGATGCCATGGTGCTGGCATTCAATCCGCCGCCCATTCAGGGATTGAGTACGACGGGCGGTTTCGAGCTTTACGTACAGAACCGCACGGGGAGCGATGTGGCCAAGCTCACGGACGCTACAAATAAAATCGTCGAGGCTGCATCCAAGCGCCCCGAACTCACGAGCGTGAGAACGACGTTTGATCCGAATGTGCCGCAGTACCAGCTTGATCTCGACCGCGACAAGGCCAAGGCGCTGAATGTTCCGATCAACTCTGTCTTCGATGCCATGCAGGCGTCCTTCGGCAGCCTCTATGTGAATGATTTCACACTGTATGGCCGTAACTATCAGGTCAACCTGCAGTCGGAAGCGGATTTCCGCCGTACGCCCGATGACCTGCGCCAGGTGTTTGTGCGTGCCAATTCCGGCAGTATGATTCCGCTCAGCGCCCTGGTGACCGTCAAGCGCATTGTTGGTCCGGATCAGCTCGAGCGGTTCAATGCCTTCAGCGCCGCCAAGGTGACCGGCAATCCGGCACCGGGTTACACATCGGGCGATGCTATCAAGGCCATGCAGCAAGTGGCCAAGGAGACGCTGCCCGAAGGCTTCCAGATCGCCTGGACTGGGTCCTCCTTCCAGGAGTTGGCAACGAGCGGTACAGGCTCGCAGGCGATGATTTTCGGCATCATCATGGTGTTCCTGATCCTGGCGGCCCAGTATGAAAAATGGAGCCTGCCGCTGGCGGTCATCATGGCGGTGCCTTTCGCACTTTTCGGTGCCTTGGCCGCGACTATGCTGCGCGGATTGACCAATGACGTGTACTTCCAGATCGGCATGGTGACGCTGATCGGTCTTGCGGCAAAGAACGCCATCCTGATTGTCGAATTCGCCGTCATGAAACGCCAGGAAGGCTATTCGGCGGCAGAAGCTGCCATCGAGGCCGCACGGCTGCGTTTCCGGCCAATTGTCATGACTTCCCTCGCGTTCATTCTGGGTGTTGTGCCGCTGGCCATCAGTTCAGGTGCCGGTTCGGCAAGCCGTCATGCGATCGGTACGGGCGTTATCGGCGGCATGCTGGCGGCGACCTTTATCGCGACATTCTTCATCCCGATGTTCTACCGGCTTATCGCCTGGAAGGACCCGGGCAAGAAGAAATCATCCCTGCCCGATACGCAACCGGCGACGGCGCCAGCTGAGTAGCAGATGAAGTCCCCTCCCCCGCTCTGGAACGAGGGGGCTTCGCTCTTTCCGGTTATGATTTTACTTGCGACATGGGCTCGCGTCGGGATTTTTTCCCAGCGAAACTGACACGAAGAAAGAGGGCTGTGGTAAATCCCGCAAAGACCACGCAGAGCCCGCTTGTGATGACCACCCCTCCCCACAAGGAGAAGAAACTATCGATCTCGGCCGATTGCGGTTCATCGGGATCATAGAAGACGGTAACGATTTCGTTGCGAGCAAAGGATGGTGGATACGAAGCACTTGTCGACTTGAATTCGATTCTGGTGCCATCCGCTGTCATGAACTCGACCATGGCCGAGAAAGAGCAGGTCCGCCGTTCCCGGACGACTCCATCAGCATTTCAACGACACGCCCCTGAGCCCGTTGCGCGTGAACGATGAAACGATGTGCGTGTATCGCCAAATATCCTGAAACTCCGAAGAGAATCAGCGCCACTGCGAGAAAACCGGGTTTGGCGATTGTTGAGCCACGCATGGGCAGAGTTTTTAATGAACTTGGCGTATAGATCAAGTCTGCGCTGAACGCTAAGAAGGCGGCTGGCGATACGTGGGAGGAAGCGATGGCCGTTCGACGCATAGTGCCAAATCTCAAGGCATCCGATCCTGAACGTGCCAGGAAGTTTTATCAGGAATTGCTCGATCTCGACGTGGTTATGGATCACGGCTGGATACTGACATTCGCCTCTGACGTGACCTCCAGGCCGGAAGTAAGTGTGGCAAGCGAAGGCGGTTCAGGCACCCCCCTCCCCTCCCTTTCCATCGAGGTCGATGATGTCGACATCATCTATCAGCGGGCAAAAGCAGCCGGGCTGGAGATTCCATACGATATAAGCAATGAGCCATGGGGCGTGCGCCGCTTCTATGTCTGCGATCCCTTCGGAAATATCGTCAATATTCTCTCACACGGCTGAACCTATATTTCGGTTAACCATTTAACTATATGATTTTAAAACAAGATAGTTCTTATACGGTCATGTCCACGGGGTTACTTTCCACTAGAAAGTCGATGAAGGCACGAATGCGGGCAGCCATATGCTCATGTCCGGCGAAGACGGCATGGATAAACTCCATGTCTTCCGGATTATAATCATCGAGAACCGGTACGAGTGTACCAGCATCCAGATCCTTCTGCACGTGAAACTGGCCAATGCGTGCCAGTCCCAGTCCTGCAATCGCCAGCTGGCGCACGCTCGATCCGTTATTGGCCTTGAAGTTGCCTTTCACCGCGACGGGGCGAATGCGCTCCTCTCCCGGGTAGCGGAAAGCCCACTCATCCATGCTGCGGCGAAAGTTGAACGTCAGGCAATTGTGCTGTGCCAGCTCGTCCGGCGTCTGCGGAACACCGTGCTTGGCCAGATAGTCCGGCGCAGCCACGATCACGCGGCGGCTCTCGCCCAGTTTGCGCGCCTTCAAACCCGAGTCGCGCATGGGGCCGGTGCGGATGGCCACATCCGCGCGCTCTTCGATGATATCGATGACACCATCCGAGAGTGACAGGTCCAGCTCGACATCGGGATAACGCGCCAGGAAAGCCGGCACCAGGGGAACAATGCAGCGCGTCCCGAAACCCACCGACGAGTTGACGCGCAACAGACCACGCGGAACGGCTGCGCCGCCCGAGGTCATCAGCCGTTCCGTCTCCTCGATTTCGGCAATGATACGCACCGCGCGCTGATGATAGGCCTCGCCTTCCGGCGTCAGCTGCAGTGCCCGCGTCGAGCGAACAAGCAGGCGCGTGCCGAGACGTTCTTCGATCCGGGTGATCAGCTTGCTTATGGCAGAGGGCGACAGACCAAGCCGTTCGGCCGCGGCGGTAAAACTGCCGCGCTCCACGGCTTCCACGAAAACCTCCATCTCGCCTGCGCGATTGTTCACGGCAAACACCTCGGCCATTCATATGAATTCATTTCACAGACCATAGTTTATTTTACTGCATTATAACAGCAATGGGTTTGCGCCATATGTCGGTCAGTAACCGTGGAATAACACAGGAGAATACAATGCATTCCGTTTCAGCCAATGGTGCCTCGATACCCGCTCTGGGCTTTGGCACGTTCCGTATGCCCGGTGCCGATGTTTTGCGCATGGTGCCGCATGCGCTCAAACTGGGTTTCCGCCACATCGATACTGCGCAGATCTATGGGAACGAAGCCGAGGTCGGCGAAGGTCTTCGCAATTCGGGTGTTGCACGCCGTGATGTATTTCTGACAACCAAGGTCTGGGTTGACAACTATCGGCGTGATGCCTTCGTCGCCTCGGTCGAAGAGAGTCTGAAAAAACTGAAGACCGATTATATAGACCTTCTGCTGCTGCATTGGCCGAATGATGTAGTACCGCTTGCCGAACAGATCGGCGCCCTGAACGAAGTGAGGGCGGAGGGCAAAGTGCGCCATATCGGAGTGAGCAACTTCAATACGGCGCTGATGGCCGAAGCGGTGGCACTGACCGATGCACCGCTGGTGACCAATCAGGTAGAGTATCATCCCTATCTCGACCAGAAGCCCGTCATCGATGCGGCGCGAAAGGCTGGCCTGTCGGTGACCGGCTATTACGCGATGGCAGACGGCGCCGTCTTTGCCGATTCCGTACTCAAGGATATTGCTGCGCGCGAAGGAAAAACTGTTGCCCAGATTGTGCTGCGCTGGATGGTGCAGCAGAGGGGGTTGATTGCTTTGTCGAAGACCGTGAGCGAGGCACGTGCGATCGAGAATTTCGCCGTTTTCGACTTTGCGCTCAGTGATGCGGATATGGCGGCCATCCATGGACTCGCGCGTACGGACGGCCGTATCGTCAGCCCGAGCGGCCTGGCTCCGGTATGGGATAAAATTGCATAAGCAAGGCCGCATACAAGAAGGCTGCCTGCGGTGAAAAGAAATTGCAGTCCACCTCCGTTGTCTTTGCAAGGGAGGTGAACTGCCGGATACCTGTTATGATGCAATGGATAGTGATTCCATTTCATTTACCGAAGACCACGCAATGTTGTGATTGTCCGGTGTTGTACGCGTACAACTCATCGGTAACGGCGGCCATCTGCCAGTGCGGGATTCGCGGGCAAGCATTCCTGGAATTGGTTGTACGCGTACAACTGCGGTGGCTTCCTGGGGCGTCAGCCCACTTAACTGTTGGTTAACCTAAAACAGTTTGCCACAAAAGGAGAATCTCTCCATATTGTAATCAGCGCATATTTTTAAAGTTTGGGCCAAAATGCGCGGATGAGAGGTTGAGATGCTTGATCAGAACCCGGCAGATGTGCCCGCAACGACGTTGCGGTCGTTGATCGCATCTGACGCTGAAGATTTGGCGCGGCAGCTGCAAGCTCATCAATCGCGCATTTTCCCGCCCACTGCGCAGAAGACAATCCGTCTTTTCACGCCGGCCGAGGCTGCAGACTTCATCGGCATTCATGAGGGGTATCTGCGCCAGATCGTGGCGGATGGTCATGGCCCCGCGCCGCAACCCAATGGTCGCAGGCTCTATTCCGTCAATGACCTGGAAGAACTGCGCCGTCTGCTCGATGCCAACGGCAAGAGTGCTGCCAAATATGTGCGGCATCGCCGGGACGGTGAAAAGCTGCAGATCATTTCGATCATGAACTTCAAGGGCGGAAGCGCCAAGACGACGACATCCGCACATTTGGCGCAGTATCTGGCGCTGCGGGGATATCGCGTGCTTGCCATCGACCTCGATCCGCAGGCTTCGCTTTCCGCTATGTTCGGGCACCAGCCGGAACTGGATGTGGATCAGAACGAGACGTTGTACGGCGCCATCCGCTACGGCTCCGACCGCAGGCATATCACCGAAATCGTCCGTGCAACCTATACGCCGAACCTGCACATCATTCCGGGCAATCTGGAATTGATGGAATTCGAGCACGAAACGCCGAAAGTTCTGGCGGACAAGCGTCCTGATACGATGTTTTTCTCGCGGATCGGCGAATGTCTTGCCGATATCGAATCCGCCTATGACGTGGTCATCCTCGATTGCCCGCCGCAGCTGGGTTTCCTGTCGCTGTCGGCCCTTTGTGCTGCAACCGCCATCCTGATCACGGTTCATCCGCAGATGCTGGATGTAATGTCGATGTCGCAGTTCCTGCACATGACCAGCGATCTGCTTGCCGTGGTGGAGAATGCCGGGGGCAAGACCGACTATGACTGGATGCGCTATCTGGTGACGCGCTTTGAACCGAATGATGGCCCGCAGAACCAGATGGCGGGCTTCATGCGTTCCATTTTCGGCAATCGCGTTCTTGAGAATGAAATGCTGAAGTCCACGGCGATTTCCGATGCCGGCCTGACCAAGCAGACGCTCTACGAAGTGGACCGTTCGCTGTTCACGCGCGGCACCTACGATCGCGCACTGGAAAGCCTGACATTGGTCAATGGTGAAATCGAGGAACTGCTCCGTAGAACGTGGGGAAGGAAGTAACCCATGGCGCGCAAGAACCTGTTTGAAATGACGCCGGATACCGCTGAACCGGAAGCTGCGGCACCTGTCAGGACGACGCTCGGTCGGCCTTTGCTGGGCCTTGATCGTCCATTGCGCCCAGCAAGCCCCGTAGGTGCAATCTCCCAATCGCTGGATGGCATATCCGCCAAGGCGCAGCGCGCGGAAGAAATTGAAAAGCGCCTTGCCGAGGGGCAGGCGATCATCGAGCTTGATCCTTCGCTGGTTGATGCCTCGTTCGTTGTTGATCGTCTTGGTGTTGATGCTGAGGATCAATCCGGTCTGGTCGACCAGATTCGTGAACACGGCCAGCAGGTCCCGATCCTGGTGCGCCCTCATCCTGAAAGGGCAGGGCGGTTTCAGGTTGCCTATGGTCACAGGCGTCTGGCCGCCATCAAGGAGATCGGCGGGACGGTCAAAGCCGTTGTACGCGATCTCACGGACGAGCAACTGATCGTCTCGCAAGGCCAGGAAAACAACGCCCGCACGGACTTGTCGTTCATTGAACGGTGCTATTTTGCGGCAAAGCTGGAAACCAAGGGCTTTGGCCGCGAGACAATCATGTCGTCGCTGGGCGTGGATAAAGCGGCACTGTCACGGATGATTGCCCTGGTAAGGCGCGTGCCATCGCCTTTGATCGAAGCGATCGGCCCGGCTCCGTCTTTTGGGCGGCAACGGTGGGCAGAAATCGCTGATATGGTCGAGGACAGGGCCAAGCGTATGCGGGCTCTCAAGCACATTGAAGATGCAGATTTTCTCACAGCCAGGAGCGATGCCCGCTTTCAGATTATCTTTGATCTCCTCAAGATCAGCAAAGACAAGCCGCGTGTGACGGCCTGGACTGCGCCTGACGGAACATCTCCGGCGAAGATCAAGGAGACCGATACGGCGCTTAATATAGCTTTCGACAAACGGAGTGGCGCGCAGTTCGGCGCTTTTGTCGAGCGCAAGCTGCTTACTTTGTTTGAAGAATTCCGGAAGGAAACAGGAGACTAGACACCGCAAAAGAAAAAAGCTCCCGAACGTTGCCGTCGCGGAAGCCCTTCTCACAGTGTGGTAACTTGAGAATCGCATTTCCGGGAATCAGTGTCAAGACATTTTGGCGTCGTTTGGGCGAGCGGATTTCTTTTGCCTATTGAAAGGTAGAAGACGATGCAGTCGGGGAATGCATTCACGACGCCCTTCGGGCGGCGATCGCTGTCGCTTGGCATGCTGGCAACGCAGGCGCAGGCGAGCGACGTCGATCCAGAAGCTTCAGTCGACAAATGGAAGCTGTTTCGCTCCTTATGCGAGGCGCGGGCGCTGATCGGGATTTCCGACCGGGCGCTGGTGGTTTTGAACGCGCTGCTGACGTTCTATCCGCAGAACGCGCTCAGCGAGGCGGGTGGCCTGGTGGTGTTTCCGTCCAATGTGCAGCTGTCGCTGCGCGCGCACGGCATGGCGCCGGCAACGCTGCGCCGGCATTTGAGCGCGCTGGTGGAAACCGGCCTGATTTTCCGCAAGGACAGCCCCAACGGCAAGCGTTATGCGCGCAAAGCCCGGGCAGCGGGGGCAGGGGAGGGCGGCGAGGCCTTTGGCTTCTCGCTGGCACCATTGGTGGTGCGGGCGCAGGAGTTCGACACTATGGCGCAGACGGTGCGGGGCGAGCGGCTGCAGCTGAAGCTGATGAAGGAGAAGGTGACGCTGTTGCGCCGCGACATCGTCAAGCTGATCGAGCTGGGCTTTGAGGAAATGCCTGACATCGACTGGAACGGCCACCACACGGCGTTTCGCGGTGTGATTGATGATATTCCCCGCCAGGCGAGGATCCGCGATCTGGAGCCGATTGTCGACGGCCTGGAATGCATCCAGCTGGAGATCTCCAAGTTGTTGCAGAATAAGCTGAATTCGACACAATCAAGCGCCAAAGAGTCTCATTCTGAGCGCCACAAACAAAATTCAAACACCCAATCCACATCTGATCTTGAACCTGGCTTTAGAAAAAACCAAGGCCAAGCCGACGCGCACAATGACGACGGGGATCTGCCGAGCGAACCGCAGCAAGAGCAGGGGGAAGGCCAGGCAGCGGAAAACCCGGGCCCGGGCCGGAGGATGCCGGCAGACATGTCCGGCGGCAGCATCGATCTTTCCGGGCTGGGCGCGGAGGCCTTCGAGGCAAAGCCGGTTCCGCTCGGACTGGTGCGCCAGGCCTGTCCGGATATCGCGGCCTATGCCAGGAACGGCCTTGCCAGCTGGGCCGAACTGATGGGCGCGGCCATTGTCGTGCGCTCCATGCTCGGCGTCAGCCCATCCGCCTATGAGGAGGCCTGTGCGGTGCTCGGCCAGGAAAACGCCGCCATTGCCATGGCCTGCATCCTGCAAAGGGCCGATCAGATCAATTCGGCCGGCGGTTACCTCCGCTCCCTCACCGACAAGGCGGCCAAGGGCGAATTCTCCGTCTGGCCGATGCTGCTCGCCCAGCTCAGGGCCAATGGCACCCATGTCAGGCTGGTCAAGGGGCAGCTGGAATGACACCGACATGGCGCGCCAACCACACCGTTTCGCGGGCGAAACCACCCGGAAAACCCCAGCAAATCCAATGTGTACAAACACGCAAGACGCGAGAAAACGAACAGTTGTACATGCCGATAAGAGAAAAACACCGGCGAGTACGCGGGTGATGGGACAAAGCGGAGGGGCAGGGGGCACCAAAAAACTCATTAAAAGCAACGCTGTACAGCCAAGCAAAGCCACGAATGCCGCGATAAGCGGGTAGATGGACGGCCACAGAGCTGACTAAATTTGCAGACAGGGGAAATGGAAGTGCGCAAAGCTCACCCAGGTGAATCAGGGCTGCATTCTTATCCATCATGCAGAAGCTAATGGGTATATAAATTCGTACCAGCTGGAAAAATATAATGAAAACAACACTGCTTACTGCCGACAATCGCGATCTATCTCGCTCGTGATGGGGGTAGCCGGCACCGCGAGCATGGCGTGCACCGGTGTCATCAACAGTGACAAAGCCAGCCGATACCATGCCGGTATGGAGAACGGCGGCATCCTCTTCGATGAAGCGATCCAGTCACCTCGACGGCGCGGGCCAAGGAATGGACGTCGAGGGCATTCTGCGTGTCACGCAAGGCCTGCAAATCCGACTGAAATACTTTTTCGATCACCGCAGCTGTATCGTCATCCGGGGTCAAATCCTCGTGGATAAATTGCACGGGTTGCACCAGTTCACGCGCAAGGGAGAGCTTGATCTGTTGGAACCCACGGGCACCGATGGTCTGGCAAAAACCGATAACGCTTCCCTCGCTCACTTCTGCCCGTTCTGCGACCTCGGTCACGGACATGTGCACGACGTCGGCGGCATTCTTCGTGATGAAATCCGCAATGCGACCGGCAGCCGGCGCCAGGTCCTTTCGAATTGCCTGAATACGATCAATAACCCCGGAAAACGCTTGTCCAGCTTAAGCGACTATACGTGGATGCGCCGTGGAAGGGTTGTGGGCTCGCTGCACGTTTCATGGATCGAATCTTTGAGGAATGCCGCTGGCGCGGAACGGATCGGCTTTGGCTCACTGTTTGGACGCAAAATCATCGAGCAATCGCGTTCTATGAGAAGACCGGCTTTCGCGTGTCGGGAGCAGAGACGTTCATGCTAGGTGAGGATGCGCAAACGGATCATGTCATGGAGATGGCGGTTCCACAGATCGTCACACGAATTTCAGACTGAGATACTTTTACCTAGATAGGTTCATCAACTGTTGCGCAACTGGCGGACTAGGGGTCAGAACAAGACCAGTTCAAATCATCTAGGCAGGAACTGGTTCCCCGATGGCAGAGGTCAGCGACTTAAGATAGTTGGTGACAAGCTGTACGCGAGCATTTCCTGCCCTTTGATGCGGCGCTACCAGCCCCATGACGCAATCGGCAAGCGTGTCGTACTGCCTATTCCCACAAGGCCCGCGATGAAAAAGAACATTGGATCGGATGTTGTCGGATACTGTGGCGCTGTTGATCCGGTCTGTCACGCTTGCCGCCGCAGTGATGGCTGCATGGAAGGCTGTTTTGCTGCCGGATTCCAGCTTTCCAGCGACAAGCGTAATAACCTGGCCACTCTGACGAATGATCATTCCCGGCAAAACGGGCCTCAGCGCACGGTTCAGTTGCATGACTGTGGATGCATAGACTGCTGTGAAAGTGGGGTGTTCAATGTCTTTGTCGAGACCATCAAGCGCTATGCAGTTGATGAGAATGTCAATTTTGCCAACGTCCTGACAAACGCGAAGCACCTCTTCTGACAACCAGATTTCATTTTTGGTGCTGACAACACCCGATCCGTCAGTTGGAACTGAAAACGGACTCCCAACGCAATGAACATCATAGCCTTTCGTCCGAAATGCCTGAACGAGTGGAGCGGCCAGTGCTTTACCAGCACCGACCAAAAGGACCGATTTCTGCTTTAAATTCGTCATTGTAGCGGTACCTCCGGTTAAGCTGCGCCACAAGGCGCGACGTTCCGGCAGGCATTGCGTGAATAGATGCTTGCGACCGGATACCGTGGCTAAATCAGAATTAATCGGCTGATTGTCATGCCCAACAACTCCCAAACTGGTGCTATCGTGCGGCCAATCCGGAATGCAATCTGCTAACTATTTAATTAACCAATGAAAAAGTGCCCCCGAATTGGTAGCAGTTCTCCCGCGCACAGGGCGGGCCACGAAATTTGTCGAGAGTAAACCCTGGTTCTCATCAGGCGAGAGCATCGTCTCGTGTGCGCTTATGGCTGGAATGCCTTGCTCATAGGCATTCAAGTATTTCGAACTTGGGTTTGTGTTCAGAAAACGATCGCTTCCATTCTGGAGGTAGTTTTTCCTAGTAATTTCAGTGAATTGGCTGAAGAAATCTGTTTTTGATGCCCGAATGCATCCGGATTGGAACCTGTTTCGAATGACTCCATCCGATTTTCATAGAATTAACACGCCAATCGAAACGGCCGTTTTCTCCGGCGCGCCGAAACACAAGGATTGGCGGTTGTCATGACAGAAGCAAGATTTGACGGAAGCCATAATATCAAAGACGGACGTTCCGCTGCCAAGCGCTGGTCGGGCGCAGCCGCGAGTGATCCAGAGCTCAGGTATCGGCATAGCGCGCATCAATTGAAAACGCGCCGTTATCAGTTTGGCCAGGAATCCAGGAAGCTGGAAAGCATCATGGTCCCCATCTGGATCGGTGTGCTTTCCACTACTCTTCTGTTCTCGGCCTTGGCGCTAAAACTCACATTCGATTTCTGAGCCCGTCGACCGGGATGCGGCAGATGTCAACTTTGGCGGGCTCTCGCCCGCCCAATCCAAGAAGGCCACCAGCGAATTCCCCCATCGCAGGAACCTTCATTCCCGACCTGCTTACGCCGTCAAGCGAAAGCAGGTCGGGACACATCCAATTCGAACAACGCGTTGAAACCTCCCAAGGCGGCGCATGTGCAAGGAAAATGTAAATGTTGAAATCTCTTCTTTCCCTTGCGGGAGCAGGCGTTGCCGCTCTTGCACTCTGCAATGCGGCCTTTGCCGTTGACGCCGGCCTGCCGGGCGGAGCTACATCTTTGCGCGAACAGCATGGTGATTGGACAGTCATCTGCGGCGTTGACGACAAAAGTGCGAAGAACTGCATTCTGATTCAGGAACAGGTCCGCCAGGTCAAGGATGGCCCAAGCCAGCGCGTTCTCGCTGTGGAAATTCAGCCGAAAGAAAAGGCCGTTGAAGCTGTTTTTGTTCTTCCACTGGGTCTCAAGCTTGATAAGGGAGCAGTCCTGCAGATCGACGATGGCAAGGCCAGTGACGCCAATCCATTCCGGACCTGTCTGCTAGCAGGTTGCGTCGTTAACGTGTCGGCCGATGCAAAATTGATAACCTCCCTGGGCAAGGGAAAGGCTCTCAACGTCAAGACCGTCACCGATGATGGCAAGGATGCCAATTTCACCATCTCGCTCAATGGCTTTCAGAATGCGTTCGATCGCGCTGTAGCCCTCCAGAAATAATCGCGCCCGGTCTGTCAACCACATCGGTTGGCTGTGCGAGGGGGTGCCGATCCGTAGCCCGCAGCCAGATAGATGGCGGCGGCATGGATCCCTGCGTCCCTATTCAACCAAAACAACACCATCGTCCGGCAACTGCATCGCGGTCTGGTGGACCCGAAGGAACACGAAAATGACCTCGAAATATCTCGCGAAACCCGACCGCCTGCTGCGGTCCAGTTTCAAACGTCTTGCCGTTTCAACTGCAATCCTGACCGTACTCGGTTTGCCCGCAGCAGCACAGGTCATCGCGGACGGAACCAATGAAACTGTGGCACCGGGTACCGTCATTGATACGGGTACGCAACCTGGAGCTGCCAATTCTGGTTTCTGGGCAACCAACAACGGTAGTATTCGCGCCGACGGACCTCTGAGCATTACGACCGGAGGCTATGCTGCGAATGGCATAACAGCCGAAAAGGGCGGCCAAATTGACGTTAAAGGCGCGGTCATCAAAACGACCGGAATATTGGCATTTGGTGTTGGCGTGTCCCATGGCGCACATGTTATAGCGACGGATGTCAGTATCAGCACCGAAGGACCGAATTCCCATGGTGTGCTGGTTTATTACACAGGTAGCACCTACACCCAGAACGGCGGAAGCGTTTCAACGACGGGTAATAGCGCTGTCGGTTTTCAGATTCGAAGCGGTGGAACAGCCGATATCACGGATGTTGACGTTTCGACCGCCGGGGCGAGTTCGCACGGCGTGGATTTGGCAAACGCAGGCTCAAGCTTTCAAATCAAAGACAGTCGCATTACCTCCGCTGGAAATGACGCAATCGGTGTAAAAGCGGCCAATAATGCCCTTGCCGATCTGATCGGCACGACAATTGAAACGAGTGGTGCTGGTGCGCATGGTGTTCAAGCGCTGTCGGGTGCTGTGATTAATGGCACCAATGTTGATGTGACAACACATGGCAAGGGTGCCCATGGACTGTTTGCGAGCGGTGGCCAGATCAATCTGGACCAAAGCAGGGTTGTAACGACGGGAGACTCGTCTTTCGGCGTTCTGAGCGATGGTGCCGGATCCGACGTTTCGGTTACAAACAGCTTCATCGAAACTGCTGGCTATGGCTCTCTGGCAACCCGCGCGCAAGGCGGTGGTCACCTCAGTATTAGTGACAGCGTCATCAAATCCACCGGGACGTATGGCCATGGTCTTCAGGCCTTTCAAGGCGGCAGTGCCGACATCGAAAACTCTATCATTGAAACGCAGGGCGACACGGCTTATGGCCTCGACGCCGAGGCGGACTCGCAGATCACGGCCAACAATGTGATGATCACGACCCATGGTCCACGGGCTAAGGCAATCGTCGCTGGAGTTGGCAGCCATGTGAGTGTCGACACGGCTATCATCAATACGGCGGGCTATGGATCGCATGGCTTGTATACGTCGGGCGGCACGATCGACGCCGACAATGTTGATATTGCCACCTCAGGTCCAACCGCCGACGGAGTGTATGCGAGCGCAGGCACGATCAATCTGTCGAATTCCCGTGTGACCACACATGGCAGTTACAATTCCGGGCTTACCGCGTTTTACGGCTCCGGTCGGATCAATGCCAAAAACGTTGAGGTAAACGTTGATAATCCCACGACGGCGGGCGTGCAGGCCGGCTATGGCGGTCAGGTCACTCTCGACACGGTCAGTGTCACCGGAACCAACGGCAGTACCGGTCTCACTACGACTTATGGCGGTACCATTACCGGTTCGAACGTCGCGGTCGAGGTGAGCAGCCTTGGCGATAACAAAGCTATAGGTATGTCAGTCGTTGGCGGCAATTCTCTGTTTGACCTTACCAACTCGTCGGTCACGGCTTCCGGTGAAGGCGCAACCGGGCTTTATGTGGTCACTGACGGTCAGGCTGCGCTGCACATGAAGGGTAGCGTGCTCGATGTGAAAGATGGAACGGCCATCGATGTCGCCAGCAGCAATCTGGACGTTGACCTGGATGGCTCATCTGTTGTTGGCAAGCAGATCCTCAACGTGAACGAGTATACCGGCACGGGCGATCCGCGGATCATCAATGTGAAAGCGACGAACGGATCCTACCTTGAAGGTGATGTACATGTTGCCGCCGGCGAGGGTCAGCATGCCGCCATTTCCCTTGATCAGGGATCGGTTCTGAAGGGCGCAACAGATGGCTTGCATGAGCTCGGTGTAGCCAACAAAAGCGTCTGGCAAATCACCGGCGATTCCAATGTCGGGACGCTGCTGAATGATAACGGCACTGTCGCCTTCGGTGCAGATGGTGCGTTCAAGACACTGACGGTCGGCAGCCTTGAAAGCCGCAATGGTTCCTTCCTTTTCAACAGCAAACTCAATGAGGGCGGAGCTGCGACCGAGACGGATAAACTCGTGGTGACCGGGGATACGACCGGCGACGGCAAGTTCTTCATCGCCAACAGAGGCGGACAGGGCGCAGTGACCGGAACCGGCGCAACCGACGGCATCAAGCTCACGGATATTGGCGGTGTCAGCAACGGCACGTTCGAACTTGGCGCTGCTGCCGTTGTCGGCATCTATGACTACAAGCTCGTCAAGGCTGACGGTCAGGACTGGTACCTGCAAACGGAAGGTGAGGATCCGGTCGATCCCGTCGATCCGGGCTGTGAAGAAACCGGAACCTGCCCGCCGCCTGGCGGCCATATCGTGGATACGGTTCCAGGCTACAATATCGCTCTTGCCAGCGCACAGGAACATGTTCTGACGACTCTCGATACGTTTCACGAACGGGTCGGCGAATTGCGCTCGGAAGAAATGAGCGAAGGGTTCCATGCCTGGACCCGCGGTATCGGCAAGACCGGGTCCTATTCGCCGAAGGTCAACGGTTACAATGGCCATGGCTTCGACATGACCACAGGCGGCGTGCAGATCGGCGGCGACTATTCGCTTGGCGGCGTGTTCATCCCCGGTGACAAGCTCACCCTTGGCGTGTTTGGTGAATATGCCCACTCCAACTTTAATGTTCGTGGCCGTACGGCATCGGGTTCGATCTCGAGCAAGGGCGTCGGAGCCTATGCGACATGGCAACAACATGTGCCAACCGATACAAAGCCGGGTACCGGAGCCTATGTCGATGCTGTTGTGAAGCAGGATTGGCTGGATTTCGGTGTGGAAGCCAAATCCGTGTCGGGGTTTGCGATCGGTCACAGCTATAGCGGCAAGGCCACGTCGGCTTCGATCGAGACCGGCTATGGTTTTGATCTTGGCAACAATGTCGTTCTGCAACCGCAGGCCCAGCTGTCTTATTCGAAGATCACGGCCGATAACTTCACGGACGGCAATGGCATTGCTGTTCACGGCCAGGAAGCGGAAAGCCTGCGCGGTCGTCTTGGTATCCGTCTGGAGAAGACATTCTTCTTCGGCGATGACGGGGACGAACAGGTCTACCTGATGCCGGTCCCCGAGAAGGCTGCCAAGGGCAAAGCCAAGACCAAAGGCAAAATGAAGACCAAAGTCGTGGTTGCGCCGGCAAAGAAGAAGAAATTTGTGAAATCAGTCACAACCTTCGTCGATGGCAATGTGAAGCATGAATTCAAGGGCAGGAACGGGCTCCACGTAGCGGATACGGCGATTGGGTCCGATATGCGCGGCACCCGTTACGACATCGGTGTCGGTGCGGAAGCCAAGGTTGCCAAGAATGTCAGCTTCTTCGGCCGGGCGTCGGTCGAATTTGGCGGCAGCACCGATGTGGCAGGCAAGGTCACTGGCGGTCTCAAGATCACCTGGTAATCAAACTGTTCCGGCCGGAGCCCTAAGCAACCCATCCGGCCGGAACACCTTCTTTGATTTTCTGACATCGCAGATCTTCGGCATGTGAACCAGCAGCAGGCGAAAGCCGGCTGCATTTGAGGTAGAGGGGAGGCCTTCGCAATGACGGGACACGCACGCAAAGTGCTGCTGATTGGAAAGCGAGACCGGCTGACCGAGGCTTTGGTCAGATCGTTTGAATTGCAGGCCTTCACTGTCGTTCACTACGACATTGGAGAAGGCGCACGTACAAAATGCGAGAATGCGCCACGTGCTCTTGATGACGCACCACTGCTTTCTGTGCTGCTTAACATGATCGGTCCGCTTGATGCCGTCATCAACTGCTTTTCCTACCAGACACCATCTGACGTCCTCAGCCTCAGCAAAGGAACCGGCGCATTCTCGCAGGTCGTTGCCGATCTTTCCCGGGTCAGTCACGCGGTTCTGCCCCATCTGCGCCCGGCGGGCTCCGGACGTATTATCAATCTTGCGCAAAACATATCCAACCCGCGCGGTAAACGATTGTCGGAAACCGCCGCCGCCGCCATTCGTGTCACTCGGCACGTCAATCGCGGTATTTTAGGCAAGCGCGGTGTTTGCACCTCGATCATAGCAAGGGGGGCGGGATTTGATCTTGATCTCGCCATCCTGGCTTCACGCGCCGTCATGGCAGTGATTGATCCTTCTACAGAAGCCATCATCGATGAGTTCGGCATGGCCGTGGAACCACTTTACGCAGACCACGAGCTTCCGATCGGCATCAGGTCCTTTTCAAATTTCATCGGCGGTTAACGCCATTTTTCAGACACGAGGAAAGCTACTCATGAGAATTATTGTCGCTGCTCTGATTTCGCTTGCAGCAAGCACCAACGCATTTGCTGCCGATCTCATTTCTTTCTGGGATGTACCCAGGCATGGGGGAAACAGCTTCAATCGACTCCCACCGGATCAAGACTACTTCAAGGCGCTTGAGGCCTTTGGCGGGAAATGGGTTCGATTATCATATGACAAATGGAAGCCGGAGCAGAAAGACTTCCTGCTGGGAAATGCCGATAATTATACCGGACTTGCCGCAAAAGACCTTGAAACACTGAAAGCCACTCTCGATCGTGCCGACGAGGCAGGTTTGAAAGTTGTCATCGCGCCACTGTCATTGCCGTTCATGCGTTGGTCGCAGAACAATGGAGGAAAGTTCGACGGACAGCTGTGGGAAGACAAGAAGAACTGGGAAGCAGCGGCAAACTTCTGGCGCGACCTTGCGAGCCAATTGAAGGACCATCCCGCCGTCGCGGGTTACAATATCGTCAACGAGCCTGCCCCCGAGAGGGAAGGCGGACTTCCCGAACATGCCGGCGCGGAAGAAATGCTTGCCTGGTATGGAAAGCACAAGGGTGGTTCGCGCGATCTGCCTGCCTTCTACGAATATGTGATTGCGGCAATCCGAGAGGCCGATACCAAGACACCGATCATGGTGGATTCTGGCTGGTTTGGTGCGGCTGACGCCTTCACCTATTGGCAAGGGCCACTTTCGGATAAGCGTGTGATTTACAGCTTTCACATGTACGAGCCTTATGCGGCGACAAGCGGGCCGAACCTCAAGCGCACCACACCCTATACCTATCCCGGTAAAGTCCCCTTTGCTGGGAGGATCGAGCAATGGGACCGTGCACGTATAGCGAACTACCTCAGTTCTGCGTTTGATTGGGCGGCACTCAACAAAATTCCCGCCAATAGAATGGCAGCCGGGGAGTTCGGTTGCATCAGGCAACTTTCCGATTGCCAGTCCTATCTGGACGATGTTCTGTCGCTGCTCGATGCAGAACATTATCACTGGGCATTTTACAGCTTTCGTGAAGATGCATGGGGTGCCATGGATTACGAGCTTGGCAAGAAGAAAGTCCCTTGGTCTTATTGGGATGCTATGGAAAAGGGTCTGCCCGATCCGGCAAAGCGCGAGATGACCCCTCTGTTCGAAGTAATTCGCAAGCGACTTTGAGTCCTTGAGCAAACCATAAGTTTGCGGCGGCAGTTGCTGAAAGCAAAAGGATGTTGTTCTACTGGAACGGCGGACATGAATGGTGGGTCAATGGATTACTTCAAGCAGGCCGACCGGCGGACCATGGTTTCCTATTGGGTTGCCATTGCCTTCGTCATTCTGATTGCCCTGATCGGGGCGACCACCATGATCTCCCGTGACTATCACAACCGCATCGACGGTGCCGGCCAAAACGCAATGAACCTTGCCAGCGCTTTGGCCGAACACACCACGCAGATTTTTGTGAAACTGGATGCGCTCAGCCGCGCTGTGATCGAGGATAGAGCCGACCCGATCGTCGGCGAGAGTATGCTGCCGCAGGTCTTGGTCCGCCGCGCCGCCGCAGAACCGGCGGCCACAGCGATCGCCATCGTCGATAAGTCCGGCAAAATCATTGTAAGTAGTGGACAAGCTTTCCCGGTGGGCAAGGACATGTCGGCAACTGACGCATTCAAGTTGTTGAGCACACCGGGCGGGCCACCGTCCTATATCAGTCGCCCCTATCAGTCGGAACTCGCTTCAACTGACGACTGGAGTGGCTGGACGATGAACTATGTCCGGAAGATCGACGGGCCGAAGGGCGAATTTGACGGCTACGTTCTCACCGTGGTCGACGGGCCGTTTCTCTATGGCTTCTATCAAAAACTGGAAGAGCATACCGGACGGACAATCGGCATTGTCGGGGATGACGGCATTATCCGCGCGTCCAATGTGCCGGAGGTGATCGGGCGCAATATCAAGCCAATGATCGAAGCGGAGATCCGCAATCGCAGCGGTATAGAGATCGCTCCGTCGATCCGAACCGGCATAGAGCGCATATTTGCCTATAGCGGCTCATCGGTTGCGCCGCTGTTGGCCTTTGTCGGCATTCCAACAGCGCCAATCTACAAGGCATGGCTCATATCGTCGGCAGTTGTCGTCTCTGCACTCTTTGCCCTTTTTGCTGCCCTCATTGCTCTTGGCATTATCCTTGGAAAATACACCCATAGCCGGGCGTCGCTGCTGGTCAGCACGTTGACGTCAGCACGTGAACGTCAGGAGCGTGAATTCCTTGAGGCAATCCTGAACACCGGCGGTGCCCTCGTTGCGGTGACGGATCATGAAGCGCGGTTTGTCGTGGCAAATCCTGCTTTCCGTAAAATCTTCCAGATTGACGAAAGCAACGACAACACTACCCAGCATGCCAGTCCGCTTGAATATGCACTTGGCAATGCGCTGCCGGGTATCATCGGCAAACTACCCTATCAGGCAAATCACACTGTGGTTTCGCGCAACGGGCAAAAGCGGGAACTCTCCTGGACGGTAACGGCTATTCGTGGTGAAGCGGGGACAATCAGAAACCTCGTCGCCATCGGATTTGACATTACCGAACGCAGGGCGGCGGAGCTTGCCATTTATCAGTCCGGCAAGATGATCACGCTCGGTGAAATGGCAACGGGAATAGCCCACGAAATCAACCAGCCGCTCGCCACGATCACCATGGCGCTTGATAATCTGCGGGCACGTATCAAGCGCGGCAAGGCCGAGCCCGAATTCGTTGACAAGAACCTTCAGCTGGTGAGCGATCAGATTGAACGTACGGCGGCGATTGTCAGCCACATGCGCATTTACGGCCACCGCAGCGACGGGAGTGCCTATCCGATCGATCCCGCACAGGCGATCGATGGCGCTCTGTCCATTGCCAATGCCCAGTTCAAGGATGCAGGAATTACACTCCGGAAAAAGTATCGATCCGGCGAGTATCTGATGCTGGCTGATGTGACGCTGATTGAGCAGATCATCTTGAATATTCTACTCAATGCGCGCGATGCTATTTTGGCTGCACAGTCTCAAACCTCCCATGCGGGCAACGCCAATGACTGGATTGAGATCAGCGTTGATGAGGTGTCTCAGGAGAAAATGATTGTTATCAAAATCACCGACTCCGGCCCCGGTATTGATCCTGCCATCCTGGATCGGCTGTTCGAACCCTTCTTCACGACGAAGCCTATCGGCAGCGGCACTGGTCTTGGCCTGTCATTGAGCTATGGAATGGCGCGTGATCTTGGTGGACGCCTCGAAGTGAGCAATACTGGTTCAGGAGCGGAGTTCCGCGTGCTCATGCGCACGGTCCCGAACAGTTGATTTTCGTGTATGAAGCACGGTGAAGAGGGGAACGGATTGAATCCTTCACACACTCATCCAGAGACCAGTTCCGAGCGGGCAACTGTATTGTTGGTCGACGACGAAGTGACATTGCTCGGCGTGCTTGCAACCGCATTGACTGACAGCGGCTATCAATGTCTCAAAGCCAATGCCGCTGCCGTGGCGCTCAATCTGCTCGAACGAACCCCGGATATTGACGTGATCGTCAGCGATATCCGTATGCCTGGAATGGATGGGCTCGCCTTGTTGGAGGTCATTCGCGAGCGCTTTGCTGATCGAAAATGGCTTCAAGTCATATTCATCACCGGGCACGCCACGCTTAACAACACAGTTGCCGCCTTGAGGCTGGAAGCGGTCGATTTCCTGCATAAGCCCGTCCGGCGAGAGGAACTGCTTGCTGCTGTCGAAAGGGCCGTAGTAAAAGCAAAAGAACAGAAATACTCCATCTACGCGTGGAATGAAGGCCGCGAACGGCTGGAACGTCTCAGCGATGAAGCGCGGAGGCTTACAGAAATGCTGACCAGCTTTCCGGGTGGTGGACAACCGTCTGCCCCAATCAGCAAGATTGCGCCGGCCGGTACGAAAGGGCAGGAGGGCACGCCATCCCGCGAACGTTTACTGGAGCTTTTGCAGACGCGGGATATCCGGACACGCTATTTTACCGACAAACTCTTTGCCGATCCGGCATGGTATATGTTGCTGGACTTGATGGAAAACATGCTGCTGGAGCGGAATGTTTCAATCTCAAGCCTCTACATCGTCTCCGGCGTAGCAGCCTCAACAGCATCGCGCCGGCTGGACGAAATGGAAGAGGCTGGTCTTGTCGAACGGTGGAACGATCCGGACGATGGTCGTCGTCAATATGCCAAGCTTACGGATCGATCTGTCGAACTGCTTAACGCATATTTGGAAACACTCGATCGTCAACTGCGATGAGTACCTCGCAGAAATCCGCTCTTCGCGGTCAGTATCAATGGACGCTGCATCGCGGTTGCGTGTTTTAGATTTCCCTCCGTTTGAATTGCAAACGACACGGACATACGTGCAAGCAGCGACAGGTGAAGTTGTGGGCCCGGCGTTCGCCTCAAGCAAGTCGCTCGGCCTCGTTCCAAGTAGTTCAATCTTCCATACTCGGGGCGACGACAAGAACTGTTCCAAATCATACGCTAAGGAAGAACAAAACCCGCACGTTTGGTTCTTGATTTGCAAAATTGCAAAAATCGGCAAAGTTTGTCCGCCTTCGCGGCGCGTGCCAAGATCGCGATGGACCAAAAGCCATCATAGTTCAGCGACCCTCTAGCTCGGGAGGGTACAGCATTCGACGTCGTCCGGTTCAAGGCGATCGTGGCGGACTGCTTGCCCCGCCATGGGCTATGCCGCCGTAACATAGCCAACAGGATGAAGCACCTCGACTTCGAGACGGCTTGTGTAGGCGGTGTCTTTTTCGCACGTTGACCAAGCGCTATGGACCTTTGTCAACGCTAGGCAAAGGCACCGACGACATTGAGCTTGCAGGCCTCGATGAGCGAGCTAGTCGCCCAACTGTCAGCCAGCATCGCCTTCAGGGCAGCAATATCGTCCGGCAAATCGGCAGTGTCCAACATGCCGGAAGTTTATCAAACCCTGCATCGTCTCGCCGCTCGCATTTGTGGCCCGAGTCATCGGGTCGCACCTATTCGATTGCGGTCGGAGCTATCGTCTCAACGGTACGAACCCGACGCCACTTGAGCCCGGCAAACAGCGCCTCGAACCGAGGCATGCCCTAAGGTCGTCAGATCGTCCCGAATATTTGGCCAACGTAAAGGTACGTTCTTTGAGCCGCTTGTAAGCCATCACCAGGCCAGCGCCGGTGAACCTCACCCCCAGGCTTCCTGGTCGTGAGACCCTCCAATATACTCTCCGAGGAGAAACTGCTGTTGTTAGTCGATGGATAGGCGATCACAGATCAGGGCGGCGAAGACAATGTGGGAGCGGAACACCGGTTATCGGCTTGTCGGCCGGAGAGAATGTGAAGCTGGACTAGCTTCCCGGCAATGGCGGCAGATTTAAACCGCCCGCCATGTTGGTTTTTGAGCAGCCTGGACGTCTCTCAATAGAAGCATTGGGACTGCTGAACCTGATAATGGCGGATTGGCAACGCTTGCTGGTTAATGTTGCGCTACTACCACTCTCCTCTCACCTGACCTGAGACCCATCTTCCCTCCAGTTTTCGGGAGAGTCTTGGGGTTTCAATCTGACTTTATGCGGCCAGTTTTTCCAGAGCTATTTTCGATGCGAATTCACTGGGCGTGATGTTACCCAGCGAAGAGTGTGGTCTGTTTCGGTTGTAGTCTTCCTTCCATGCGGTGATTTCCGTCCTCGCCTGTGTCACAGACGAGAACAGTGTTTCGTTGAGGCATTCGTCGCGGAAGCTGCCATTGAAGCTTTCTACGAAGCCGTTCTGCATCGGCTTGCCCGGCGCGATGTAATGCCATTCGATCTGGCTGGCTTGGCACCATTCGAGAACGGCCATGCTCGTCATCTCCGTTCCATTATCGGAAACAATCGTTCGTGGCTTTCCTCGGCGCACGATGACGGCATCGAGTTCCCGCGTAAGCCGCCGACCTGAGAGCGACGTGTCGGCGACCAGCGCCAAGCATTCGCGGGTGAAGTCGTCGACAACGGCCAAGACCCAAAAGCGACGACCATCCGTGAAGGCGTCGCTGACGAAGTCGAGGCTCCAGCGCTCGTTGGGACGCGAGGGTAGTGCCAAAGGTCGTCTCGTTCCCAAAGCCCGTTTGCGCCCGCCACGTTTGCGGACGGTCAGCTTCTCTTCGCGATAAAGACGCCGGAGCTTCTTCAGGTTCATGACGATCCCCTGCCGATCCAGCATGACGTGAATGCGCCGATATCCAAAACGACGGCGCTCGGATGCCACCAGCTTCATAGCCTCACGGATATCAGCGTCATCGGGCCGAACGCTGCGATATCGCACGCTTGACCGATCAACGGACAAAACCTCGCACGCCCGACGCTGGCTCACACCATGCTGTTCGCAGACATGAGCCACAGCGTCCCGCTTCACATCGGGCGTCACCATTTTTTTGAAGCGACATCCTTCAAAATGGCGTTGTCCAGCATGGTCTCCGCCAGCAAATTCTTCAGCTTGGCGTTCTCATCTTCCAGAGCCTTCAGCTTGCGGGCATCGGAAACCTCCATGCCGCCAAACTTCGATTTGTATTTGTAAAAAGTCGCTTCGGATATTCCGTGCTTCCGGCAGACGTCGGCCGTCCTCAGGCCGTTCTCCTGCTCTTTCAATATCCCGATGATCTGCTCGTCCGTGAACCGTGAATGCTTCATGCTGTCCGTCTCCTCAGTGTGACGGACTCTACCAAAATTTGGAGGAAGATTAGGGTCTTAGGTCACTCCGCCCATAATTGCCAATTCTCTGATCGGCTCCGTCATGGAGGCAAGGTGGTGGCTCTGGAATGTGAGAAGCGGGCCCGCGTGCCGAGGGCTGTTGATCCCGGATCCCGGCGTTACCGTCGCTTCTCTGATCGGCGGGGTGAGGTCGAGCTCTTTTCGAGCTTTTTCCTGAGCGGGACGAAGCAAGTTCATCGTCCGCAGTCGACCCATTGCAGTCACGGCACGTGCCGCAAAGGCCGACCAGTCTTGCTAAATTCGGCTACTCGGAAAATCAGCTCGTGAAGTAGCGGGTCGGTGTTGTTCCCAATGCCTTCTTGAACATGACGATAAAGGCGGTAGCGGATTCGTATCCCAAGTCGCTCGACACCCTCTGGACCGTCGCGCCGCTGGCCAGTTCGCGCAACGCGATGACCAGATGCAGTTGCCGCCGCCATCGGCCGAAGGTCAGTCCCGTTTCCTGGACCATCAGCCGCTTCAACGATCGCTCACTCATGGCAACGTGTGCCGCCCAATCTACGAGCGTGCGACGATCGCTCGGCTCCGCCATCAGTGCAGCGGTGATCGCGGCGATTTTGGGATGGCTGGACGCGGGTAAATCCAGCCCCTGTATCGGCATTTGCGCGAGTTCGTCCAGCAAGACCCGCACCATACGGCCGACATGATTGTCCGGAGCAGAATTGACGGGTACATCTGCCAGCCGGAGGGTCATCTCGCGGATCATCGGCGACACAGACAAAGTGCAGCACTCCTGCGGAAGCGTCGCGGCGCCTGGTTGAACGAACAGATAGGAAAGCCGCGCATTGGGCGTGACCTGGTTGCTGTGGGGCACACCGCCAGGTATCCAGACCCCGCAGTCGGGTGGGACAATCCAGAGGCCGTTTTCCGTCTTGCAGGTGACCGCCCCGTGGAGGGCCAAAATGAGCTGCCCTTGCTTATGCTGGTGCCGGTGCACTTCAGCTTTATAATCGCTGAAGTCGAGGCGAACAGCGAAGGCCGGACGGTTCGACCAATCGGGATCGAAGTCATCGAAGCAGGAACGCAGCAGATTTGCGGATTGGCCCGATTTAGAGATCATTTGGCATTATCTCCAAATTCGCGCGGACTGCAATAGTCTACCATCGGGCGATCAACAATCGAATGGAGACTGTCATGCGAATTTCTGTCGTCGGCGCAACGGGACGAATTGGCGCCAAGCTGACCCGGACCCTGCTGAGCGCCGGGCATCAGGTCAGAGCGTTGTCGAGAGGTGGTCCAGCATTGGACGCACTGATCGCGCTCGGAGCAGAGCCATTTCTGGGAAGCTTTGACACAGGAGCGGGAGACCTTGACCAATTTTTCCAGGGTGCCGATGCTGCGTTCCTGATGGTGAAGACCGATTGGAACAACATCGAGGGACACTACCCCGCTGTTGCCCAGCGCTTTGTCGATGCGCTCGAAAAATCCTCCGTCAAACTGGCCGTAAGCCTGACGGCCATGGGTTCGGACGTGAAGGGGACAACGGGTCATTTCGCGTCCTTCCACCGTCTGGACGAAAAGCTCAACGAACTCGGCAATATCGATCTGGTCCACCTGCGCGCCGCGTGGTTCATGGAAAATGTGGCGGCGTGGACGGGGCCGGTTGCCAAATACGGTCGAATTGCCTGGTTCTGCAAACCTGATTTGAAGATGCCCTGGGTGGCGACCGATGACATCGCATTATTGCCATCGAGGTGATGGTGGTGAAAATGGAAGAGGGCATGGATCGTATCAAGGCCGCCGCCTATGCCTGGAGCCATACCGCAGCACCCATGTTGTCAGGAACACTCGTTACAATCATCGGATTGATGCCGGTTGGCTTTGCCAGATCAGCAGCCGGTGAATATGCCGGCAATATCTTCTGGGTCGTGGGCTTCGCGCTGATTGTTTCCTGGATCGTCGCCGTGATCTTCACCCCTTACCTCGGCGTCAAGATGCTGCCAGCGATCAAGCCGGTGAAGGGAGGGCACCACGCGATCTACAATACTCCAAATTACCGGCGACTACGGAAACTTATCACATATGCCGTGCGCCATAAGTTCCTGACATGCACCGTCGTCGGCATCATCATGGCTCTCTCCGTCGTCGGAATGGGGGTAGTGAAACAGCAATTCTTCCCAACGTCGGATCGACCCGAAGTCCTCATCGAGGTCCGCCTGCCGGAGGGCACAAGCATCGAAACGACGACCGCCTCCGTCGAAAAGCTCGAACAATGGCTGAAGGACCAGCCCGAGGCGAAGATCGTCACGAGTTACATCGGGCAGGGAGCTCCGCGCTTCTTCTTCGCAATGGCACCCGAGCTGCCCGATCCCGCATTTGCCAAGATGGTCGTGCTTACCCCTGACGCGGAGGCGCGTGAGACGTTGAAGCACCGGCTCAGGGAAGCAGTAGCGGCAGGGCTCGCCCCGGAGGCCTTTGTGCGCGTCACGCAGCTCGTATTCGGTCCATACACACCATTTCCCGTCGAGTTCCGTATTATGGGGCCTGATCCGAAGCAACTGTACCAGATTTCGGAGAAAGCACTCGACATCATGAAGGGCGTTCCGGATGTCAGGCAGGCAAACCGTGATTGGGGTAATCGCACGCCTGTTCTTCGCTATATCCCCGACCAGGAGCGGCTTAATCTGATTGGCCTTTCGCCCGCAGAGGCAGCCCAGCAGACGCAGCTGCTGCTGACGGGTATTCCCGTTACGCAGGTCCGCGAGAACATCCGCAACGTGCCTGTCATTGCCCGCAGTGCCGGCGAAAACCGTTTGGATCCGGCACGGTTGGCCGATTTTTCGCTGATGAGCCGGGACGGCCGCCAGGTTCCCCTCGACCAGATCGGACATTCCGAAATTCAATTTGAAGAGCCGATCCTCAAACGTCGCGATCGAACGTCAATCATCACGATCCGCTCGGACATCAATGAGGCGACGCAGCCCCCGGAGGTCTCGCAGCAGGTCATGACGGCGCTGCAGCCGCTGATCTCCTCGCTTCCGATCGGATATCGCATCGAAATGGGTGGAAATATCGAGGAATCTCTCAAGGCCAACGTTGCGCTCGTGAAAATCTTTCCGGTCATGATCGCCGCCATGCTAATCGTCATCATCCTGCAGGTTCGGAGCCTTTCGACAATGAGCATGGTCATGTTGACGGCACCGCTCGGCCTTGCTGGCGTGGTTCCGATGCTGATCGCTTTCAACCAGCCCTTTGGTTTCAACGCGATCATCGGATTGATTGGACTGGCTGGCATCCTGATGCGCAACACCTTGATCCTGACCGAGCAGATCAAGGAAAACCAGGCTGCGGGCCTTGATGATTATCATGCTGTCATCGAGGCTACGGTTCAGCGGACGCGCCCGGTGATCCTGACTGCGCTCGCCGCTGTTCTGGCTTTCATTCCGCTCACCCATTCGGTGTTCTGGGGCTCGATGGCCTACACGCTGATTGGCGGTACAGCAGCCGGTACGGTGCTGATCCTCCTCTTTCTGCCCGCTCTCTACGCCGCATGGTTCCGCATCAAGCCGACCCCGGATGAGGTGCCCAGGCCTGCTGTGTCGGCAGGCGCACTGGAAGTGAACACGCCAAGGGCTGCAGAATAGATAGAATGCTTCTCTATGAAAGATGGATTGCAGGCGCAGCAAAGCTGGCGTCCGAATTGTCATGCCGCTCAGTCGATGAGGAAATCGGAAAGTAGTTCGTTGTGAAAGCCGTAATTCGGCATGCTCCGCTATCTGCAGAAGTCGGGTCAGCGCGCTGTGGCAATGAGGGTCAATTTGATGCAGAAATCAACAGGCCGTATGCGCTATGTTGAGAGCTGATAAACCGTCCCGCGGTCACTGCCAATAAAGTCGATCAGGAATGCAAACATTCGCGCTTTAAAGTCTCATTCAGGCTCAGCGATGCGAATGGGACGGGTGCCGATCTCCGCGCCGGTCGCCCGGTCGATGGTTACGGGGTCGATTTCGGTCCCGGATTCAGCGTCAAAAAACCGAGTCACTTCAGCTCCGTCGGCCCGATGCTTGCGCCCCCATGCGCCGATTGTAAATAACACCGGCAGAAAGTCGTGGCCCGCCACCGTCAGCACGTACTCGTCCCGTGGCGGCCGCTCCGAGTAGCGGCGTTTCTCCAGCAAGCCGTCTTCTGTCAGGGCTGCCAGACGTCGGGTCAGGATCGTTGGCGCAATGCCCAGACTCTTGCGAAAATCATCAAAGCGGGTCAGCCCCGCATGGGCATCGCGCATGATGAGCATGCTCCACGCATCGCCTACAAGTGCGAGGCTGCGGGCAATGAGACACGGCTGGTCTGAAAGATTCTTCATGTCGGTATCTTTTTGATAGTGACTTAGTATCGAAACGATAGTATATGATCCTCAGGCAATAATCCAGACCAAAAGAGAGACAATGAAATGAGCAAGACACAACATGGCGTTGCCCTGATCACAGGCGCGTCTTCTGGTATAGGGCTGGCAACCGCACGAGCACTGCAACGTGATGGTTACCGGGTGTTCGGAACGAGCCGCAAGCAGGTTGCTGACGTTCAGGGCATTACAATGCTGGTCTGCGATGTCACGGATGAAGAATCCGTAGCGAAAGCGGTCGACGAGGTCGTACGTCTTACTGGACGGATCGACCTTCTCGTCAACAATGCCGGGATTGGGCTGCTTGGCGGCGCTGAAGAATCCTCAGCAGTGCAAGCCAGGGCTCTGTTTGACGTAAACGTGTTCGGCGTCCTGCGGGTAACGAATACGGTCCTGCCGATCATGCGACGTCAGCGAAAAGGCAGAATTATCAACATGAGCTCCATTCTCGGGTTGATCCCTGCACCCTACAACGCGCTCTATGCATCCACAAAGCATGCAATCGAGGGCTATTCCGAATCCTTGGATCACGAGATCCGCACGCAAGGCATTCGCGTCGTTCTCGTTGAGCCCGGCGCTACTCGTACCTCTTTTGAGGAAAACCTCACCAGAGCAGATCAGCCGATGCCTTTGTATGATACCGTTCGTGCCGACGCAGAAAGACTGATGCGTGAAATTGTGGAAGCAGGGGACACGCCAGAGATGGTCGCCGATGTGGTCGTGACGGCGGCAAACGCATTTTCACCCAAGAGGCGCTACACCGTAGGAAAAGTGGCAGGACAAGTTCACTTTCTGCGCCGCTTCCTGCCCGAGTCATTCGTCGATAAAAACCTTCGCAAATACAATAAGCTTCCTGCCTAAACACTTACCGCTGGGTTGTGTTTTCCGGCGGATCGCTAACTCACAGACAATGGCAATTCTCATGAAAGCTTTTCTGGTCGATCGATATGCAAAAGGCGCTGCTTTGCGGTTCGGCGAAACTTCTGAGCCGGAGCTGCGGGAGACTGACGTCATGGTCCAGATTCACGCTGCCAGCGTCAACGTTCTCGATGCCAAGATCAGGGATGGCGAATTCAAGCTTATCCTGCCGTACCGGCTGCCCCTGATCCTTGGCAACGATGTGGCAGGCATTGTGGTTCGGGTAGGGTCAAAGGTCAGCCGTTTCAAACCGGGCGATGAGGTCTATGCACGTCCGGACAAAGACCGCATCGGTGCGTTCGCGCAGTTCATCGCAATGAATGAGGCCGACGTGGCCATGAAGCCGAAAAACCTGACAATGGAGGAGGCCGCCTCGATCCCACTTGTCGCTCTGACAGCATGGCAGGTGCTTGTCGAGCGGGCCAACTTGCAAAAGGGACAGAAAGTTCTGATCCATGCAGGTTCCGGCGGCGTCGGCACAATTGCAATCCAGCTTGCCAAATATCTCGGGGCGGTGGTCGCAACGACCACGAGCACTTCTAATGTCGATCTCGTCAAAAGTCTCGGAGCAGACGTTGTGATCGACTACAAGACACAGAATTTCGAGGAAGTCCTGAAGGATTATGATGTCGTACTCAACAGTCTTGGCACGGACACGCTGGAAAAATCACTCCGCGCGCTAAAGCCCGGCGGAAAGCTTATATCAATCTCCGGTCCGCCTGATCCAGCCTTCGCCAAGCAGAACGGTTCAGGCTGGTTGCTCCAGCAGGTCATGCGCCTGCTGAGCTTTGGGATTCGAAGGAAATCGAAACGCCATCAAGTCAGCTATTCCTTTCTGTTCATGACGGCAAATGGCGGACAGCTCGGCAAGATTACTGCCTTGATAGAAGCAGGGGTTATAAAGCCGGTAGTGGATAGGGTGTTCCGGTTCGAGAAGGCGAACGAGGCACTGGCTTATGTCGAGACGGGCCGAGCCAAGGGTAAAGTTGTCATTGCCCTGAAATAGCCATTGGTGCCATCTTTGGGCAATGGAGAAACGGCCAAATTAAGATCAATCGTAAGGACTCAGCCCTTGGGATGCTGTGGTATTTATCTCACTCCAGCATAGAGGCTACTTAAGCCTTAACGAAGAATGGGCAAGGTATTCTCGGCCCGGTTTAGCGCGCGTCGCAACAGGACACTCAATTATGTTCGTCATCACGCCAGCTAACTTCATAAAACTCAAAATAGTTTCCAGCATTGCATTTTCTATCGTGCTTTGTGGATCATTATCCGCTTTTGCTGATAGTGGTAATGAAAAAGCTCTTTTCTGAAAGATGCACAATGTGTCACGGAACCGATGCCAAAGGTTCAGGACCATTGGCGAATAAAAGTGATCCCCCAACACCTGACCTGACGAGAACAGCATTCAAGAAACGTCTGCTCGATTATCCAGGAGTCATTGTGTCATCAGTAACACTTCGTCCAAACGGAGATCTAATTCCCAAAACCCTGCGAGAAAATGGTGTAAAGCTGCCTTCGCATGCGTGGACAGTTAACGATTTTCGGGATCTGAATGAATGCCTGACCGGTGTGATTTTAGAAAAGTAAATGCTCCACCGGCCAAAGCCGATGGCTTCTCGTCACGGCTGGACGCCGGATTGGTCCGCCATTCGGCGGACTTGACGCACCACGGCCGGCACAACTCCAAATACCGGCCGCCCCAGCTTGTTGCTCAACCGCGCGATGTCATCCACACACCCACCAGTGTCACCACTAGCCCCGCGAACATCGCGACTGTCAGAGGTTCTGAGAATAGAATCCATGCCCATAGCATCGTCACGGGCGGGCTGAGATAGATTGCTGCGCTCACCTTGGCCACGGGGAATAGCCGCAGACTGGTATAGTAGACGGCGTATGCGAGGAACGTCGCGATCAGGACCAGCCAGATCATCCCGACCGCAAAATCACGGGTCATTGGTGGAGTAAGGCTGCCCTGCGTCAACGCGCACAGGCCGAAGAGAACCGAACCCATCAGTGTTTGGATGCAAAGGCTCTGATGGACAGGCATATGCTGCGTCTTGCGTTTCCTGTGCAGGACCGAGGCGACAGCGAATATCAGCATGGAACCCACCGTCAGTCCGTATGCCCACACCGGGGCCGTACCGAAGCTGAGACTGTCGACGGACACGACCAAAACACCGATGACGGCAGTTAAAGTGCCCAGCCATTGGCGTGCGGTCAGCCGTTCGCCAAGGACGGGTTGGGAAAGGACGGCGATCGCCAGCGGAAGAAGGTCGGCGATGAGCGCGACCAGCCCCGTGGGCACTTTTTGCTCGATAGCCAGCGCGAAGCCTCCCAGATACAGGAACACGGCCATGATGCCGAACAGGGCCTGATCTCTGACCGCACGCATGGATATGCTCGGCCCGATCGCCAACGCGAAGGGCAGAAGGATCAGTCCCGAAAGCAATGTCCGCCAGAACAGCAGAAGCATGACGCTCGCCTCCTCGTTGGCATACCGAATGCCCACGAAGCCTGAACTCCATCCGATGATCAGGAGAGAGGCGAGCAGTGGCCATAGCAGAGGATGGCGGCTCGCAGTGACGGAAGGAAGAGAAATGTCGGTCATTAAGCGCTCTGATGCGAGGAATACGATCCACTGATATGCGGATCGCACAATACGCGCACATGACAAATTTCGATGATGACATGACAATTCACGAATCAGTGTCATGACCGGCATTGTTCGTGATAAGTTTCTCTCTGAAAAGAACGAAACGGAAATGGCCATGAATGAACTCAACAGTCGCCGCCTCGAGA